>CAVPUZ010000024.1:0-68682 GCA_963709055.1 uncultured Acidobacteriaceae bacterium | reverse complement strand
GGAATACCACAAAGAAGGCGCCTACTGACTTTGAGTGGCGAAAGGGCGCAAAGCGCATGCCCATTTCGGTAGGCAAAGACCCATCCGACGCTAGTGCACGACGCGCAGCGCAAAGAGTCCGAATTGAACACCGTGAACAATAAGGGCGCTGTTGGTCCGCATAGAGCCAGGCGCCCGTTTCTTCGCGTGAAGTCGACTGGTTGTCGGAGCGCCAGAATGTCCAATCTTGCTGGTGTTGTCCGGCCTGTAAATGCCGCGTGTGGCAGAAGGGACAATATCTGAGGCTGGCCGGACGATGCACCCTCCCGGTGCTTCATCAATCACACGTAATCGAAAAGGGCCATAAACCCAAAATCCATATGTAATTGTTGGTGGCAGTGGAACAGTGTTAAACCTGGATTGTTGGCGACGAAATCTATGGCGAGCTCTTGGTATCCTCCGACCATAACCACGTCCTTGAGGATTCCCGCGATGGAAGTTCCCGCCAGACTGGTAAGCTCAAAGCTGTGCCGATGAAGATGTATGGGATGAATGTCGTCACTGGCATTCCGCATGTGGATTCGATAACGTTGGCCTTTTTTCAAATGAAATGTGGCAGGAGTCATTTCGTTGCTCATCGGATAAGCCACTCCGTTGATCGTCCATCGGTTGAAGCCTTCTTCGGCGGCATTGTCTTTCGCAAAGATCATCTCGAAGGTTTGGTCCGGTAGCTCCGCATTGGTACCGGTCTTGGCGAAGAGCCCGTAGTTCCAGCGATGCCGCGGAGGGGCAATCCATTCTCCCTTGCCCTTAGCCGCCGCGTATTCAACGATGATTCCCATGCCATGATGACGATCGTCATCGGCTAGATCACCCATGATCCAGACCCCTGGATGTGTCATTTCGACGATGGCTGAGACCCGCTCCGCAGTACCAAGCCAGAGCACCGGAACCGTGACCGGGTTGGGCACAGGATTTCCGTCCAACGCAACGACATGGAAGGAATGACCCGATAGGGCAAGACTACGAATTTCGGTGGCGCTTCCGTTCAGCACATGAAACAGAACTCGCTCGCCCTGCTTGACGCGGATGGGCTCCCCATGGTGCAGCATCCGGCCATTGATCGTAAAGGAACCGTAGCCGACTTCGTACCCATGCGGCATGCCCTTCGCGAGAGAAGCTTTCATAGCTGACTCGCCTTGATCTTCGAGCGCCTTGACTTTAGTTGTGGGAGAGAGGAAATCCATTGCCATATCCCCACCGCGGCTAAAAGTCGGCTCGAACTCCTTGAGCACGAGGAAGACTTCGCGGTCATAATTGCCTGGCTCGTGCTTCGGCTCGATGTACACAGGACCAACCTCGCCACCGTACTGTCCGGCGTAGAGATCCGCTCCCGCTCGATTGTGCGTGTGATAGAAACGAAATCCGGCGGGTCGCGGAGTGAATACGATCCGGCGTCTCCCATGGGCAGGAATAAAGGGTGTGCCCTCTTCCGCTGCTCCATCTATGTCCACCGGTACCATCTGGCCGTGCCAATGCAGTTGTTCTGGCACATCGGTGTCATTGAACACGTCTACTAAGACCTGCTGGCCTTCCTTAAAGCGAAGCAGTGGCCCTGGAAATTGTCCGTTGTATGTCGTCGCCGAGATGATCCGGTTGGGCGCGATCTCAATAGGTGACGTTTTGATGTGCAACGTATAGTCGGCAGAAACGGCCTCGGCACCAGCGGGCGATTCTTTGGTCTGCGGTGATTTGACGAATTCAGCGACAACACCGCCGTACGTAAGCGAGACCGCTCCGGTCGTCAGGCACGCTGATCTTAGAAACTTGCGTCTGGATTCAGACAATTCCTTCATCGGGCCTCCATATCACTTGCCCTCAGCGTGATCCCAAAGATAGAAATCCGTCAATCAACGTGACGGATAGGGACGGTCCATACGGGGCGATTTGAAGTCGTGGACGTTTCGGCCAGCATGGTCGGCGACCTAAGTCGCGTCTCTTATTGGTGCCCGACGACAACGATCATAAACGTCCCGGGCTTGGCCACCGGACGACCGGTCGCTCCCGATTTCTGTGCCTCAAATTCAGCTGTGGGCAGATACACTCTATGCGTCTCGGGGTCAATGTCCATTGTCTTGGCCCCGACCGGAGTAGTCACTGTTTGCACGATGTCGAACTTGCCGGACGCACTCTCGCCCGCAATGTTAAGCTTGCCGTCTCGGCAGCTCGCGAACACCTGGTGACCGTCGAACTTCGTTGCATCCACGCCTCCACCGATGGGCAGAGCCGCGAGCACCTTGCCGTCGTCCGTGCTCATCACAATCAGCTTCTGCGGATTTCGACATCCAATAAAAAGTCGCCGCTTCACTTTGTCGATCGATAGTCCCACGGGTGAGCCTCCAGGAGCGACAGGCCAGTGGGCCAATACTTTTCTCGCTTTGATGTCAACGACTGCAACCTGGTTCTTGTCCTCCAAATTGATATAGACTTTGCCAGCGTCATCGGAGGCGAGAAACTCGGGTTTGCCGCCTAAGTCGATGGGCGCATCGATGGATCCTGTCTTGGGATCGACGTCGGGCTTGAGGCTCATCAGGACTCCGTTATCCCCGGAAACGACCAATACAAGCCCGCTGGCTTTCTCGAAAATGATGCCGTCAGCATCGGGTTGCGCTGTAATCGTTCCCAGAACAGCATTCGTCTTGAGATCGAAAATGACGACTGCGCCGCTCCCGTCGCTGATGAACCCTCGTCCGACATCGGGAACCAGAGCAACACCATGGTTGTGCTTTTGTCCCGGGATGTCGGCGATCGTCTTCCCCGAATCCGCATCGATCACCATCGTGTGAGTGGTTCTGGGAACGTAGAGTCGGTGACTTTTGGCATCCAGGGTGACATAGTCCATTCCGCCGTCACCACCAATGTGAAACGTCTTCTCGATCGCCCAATTGCTCTGGGCGGCAACGCGGGCGCTAAGAGCGAACGAGACCACCGCGATCAGAAGGCTAACAGATATATTCCGAGAGTGCATTCGATCCTCCTGTGATGTGCTGGGCAATTTAACCACAACGCTAAGAGTTCAACATGAAAACTACATGAAGAAAGAAGAGTAGTCCGTCACAGTTGCGATACTACTCGTCGACCCCAAAATGAGGTTCCCAACTTCCACGGAACCGGACGTCCCAGGGATTCTGATGTCGACTACTTGATGGAATTCTCCCGGGTCCGGCGCAGGTTGCGATTCCTCGGTTATCAGGAAGACCCAAGACCGCCGGCGCTGAGCTGCCGCAACATTGGGACAGAGTTTCAGATGATCTTCAGGTTGACGTGAAATCCTCATTCGGGGCGGTTGCCAGCCCCCGATTTGCTACCGCAGCGCTTGCGAGAAGCTTTACGCGATAGGGGAAAATTCGTATGAAACTATTTTGGTGGGGAAGGCAACATGGGCTCATCCGTTACGGGGCGATCCTTTGCTTGTGGATTGCCCTTCCGTTTCCTGGTGCGGCCCAGGAAAAATCTGGTGCACGGACCACGAGCGATGAGCATACGGCGGAGACGAGCAATGCGCCGCTTGTGATCACGCTGCAGGATGCCCTTGTTCGCGCCCAAGCCAACGATCCGCAGTTTCGTTCTGCCGTCACGGACCTCGGCCTCGCGCACCAGGATGTCGTGCAAAGCCGGGCCGGCCTGCTGCCGAACGTCAGCTACGACATGCAATACATCTACACGCAGACCAGCCTGGGCACTCTTACTACTCCTCCCTCCGCGCGCTTCATCGCTAATAACGGGCAGCATGAATACATCGCGCAAGGCAACATCCACCAGGCACTCTCGCCTGGCATGCTGGCGCAGCATCGAGCGGTCGAAGCAGCCGAGGCGCTGGCCCGCGCCAAATCCGAAATCGCTGCCCGCGGCTTGGTGGTGACGGTGGTGCAAGCCTATGACGGCTATGTGGTCACGCAGCGCAAGTATGCGACGGCGCAAAAGGCGGCAGCGGAGGCCGGACGCTTCCTCGACATCAGCCAGAAGCTCGAGGCCGGAGGTGAGGTGGCCAATTCCGACGTGATCAAGGCCAAGATTCAAGCGCAGCAGCAGGAGCGCAATCTGCAGGAAGCGCGCCTCGCGATGAACAAGAGCCAACTCGATCTGGCCGTTCTCCTGTTTCCCAACTTTGACGAAAACTTCACGGTCGTGGATGACCTGCGCCTACCCGATCCGCTGCCAGCTTTCGGTGAGGTGCAAACCGCCGCGATGAAGAATAACCCCAGTGTCCGCGCTGCGCTTGCTTCGTTGCGTGCGTCCGATCAGCAGGTGAAGGTGGCGTGGACGGCGATGCTCCCTTCGCTTACCGCGGACTACTTCTACGGCATTGACGCCAACCAATTTGCCGTCCGTGGTCCTGGTCCCGAGCACCTGCGCAACGTCGGTTACTCCGCCGTTGCCGGGTTGCAACTGCCGATTTGGAGCTGGGGTTCGGGCTATAGCAAGGTGAAGCAGGCGGATCTGCGCCGCCGGCAGGCCCACGTCGAGCTCACCGCAGTGCAGCGCCAGTTGCTGGCCAACATGCGTTCGTATTACGAGGAAGCCGAAACCGCCCGCGCGGAACTTGAATCTCTGAATCAATCGGCCGAGCTTGCCTCCGACAGCCTGCGGCTAACCACCCTGCGCTACCAGGCTGGCGAATCGTCCGTTCTGGAAGTGGTGGATGCGCAGAATACACTCACGCAGGCGCGCGACGCCTTCGATGAAGGTCAATTGCGCTTTCAGCGGGCGATGGCGAATTTGCAAACGCTGACGGGGAACTTCTAGCATGATTCTCCGAATCGAACGCCGAATACGAGATTTCACCTTCCGGCAAATGAAAAATGAACACGCATCGCGCATGTTTATTACGGCGCTGGCGCTGGCGGCATCCCTGCTGACAGTTGCTTGCTCCAAGGGCGAACAAGTGCAGGAACCAGTCGTCGCCGTGCAGATCGCGCCGGTCGAGCGTGGCGAAATCCAGCAAGTGCTCAACGTCGAGGCGATTCTTTTTCCTAAAGACCAGGCCGCGCTTACACCCAAGATTTCTGCGCCGGTGAAAGCCTTCTACGTCAATCGCGGCAGCCGCGTGCATCGCGGCCAGTTGCTGGCTGTGCTGGAGAACCGCGACCTTGCCGCCGCCGAAATCGAAAACAAGGGCGCATACGAGCAAGCCCAGGCAGCTTATAACATCGAGACTTCATCGGCCCTTCCCGAAGAGTGGCAGAAGGCTGATTACGATCTGCAGACTGCTAAGCAAGCTTACGAAGCCGAGCAGAAGGTGTATGAGAGCCGCCAGGCCCTGTATAAAGAAGGAGCCTTGCCGCGCAAAGATTTCGACCAGTCGGCGGTGGCGGTTATCCAGGCGAAGGCGCAATACGAAATCGCACAAAAACACATGACCGCCCTCGAAGCGGCTGGAAAGAAAGACCAAATCAAATCAGCCAAAGGGCAGCTCTCTTCCGCTCAGGGGAAGTACGAGGGCGCAGCCGCGCAGTTCTCGTACTCCGAGATTCACAGTCCCATTGACGGCGTTGTCACTGAACGCCCACTCTATCCCGGCGAGATGGCCTCCGCGGGATCTCCGCTGCTGGTCGTCATGGACACATCCACGGTGATTGCAAAGGCGCACGTGCCGCAGGAGGCCGCTGCGAGCATCAAGGGTGGCGATTCCGCGACCATTACCGCTCCCGGAGACATCAAGATCGACGGCAAAGTCACGGTCGTCAGCCCCGCGCTCGACGCCAACAGTACGACGGTTGAAATCTGGGTGGAAGCCGCGAATCGCAAGGGTGTGCTGCGGCCAGGCTCTACGGTGAATGTACAGATTGAGGGGAACGCCGTGAAAGACGCTGTCCTGATTCCCGCAGCGGCCCTGCTGAAGACACCCGAGGGTGAAACCGTCGTCATGGTGGCGGGAAAGGACGGTCTTGTCCACCAAGTCAGCGTTGAGACCGGAATTCGGGAAGACGATCGCGTGCAGATCACGAAGGGCTTGAATAGTGGCGAGAACGTGATTGTTCGCGGCGCTTACGGTATCCCCGATAAAACCAAGTACACGATCGCCGCGGCCTCGGCACCGGGCGCAAGCGAAAAGGGGGAACCTTCGGACAATCCGAAGGACAACCCAAGCGGCAAAGATCAGCCGGCGGGCAAAACCAGCGCCCAGGGCAAGGACTGAACCATGCCTTCCCCCTGGCAAACTCTACTTGAACGTGTGCGCGTCACCGGCACGGCCGACAACAGCTATTGGTATACCCGCTACGCCAAACCGATCATCTTTCTCATTGCTATTCTTGCCCTGGCGGGCGTTTACCTCGCCGTGACCATTCCGATTTCTGTTTTTCCGACCACGGACTTTCCCCGTGTGGTCATCGGCGTGGATAACGGCGTGATGCCGATCGACCAGATGATGGTCACTATCACGCGTCCCATTGAAGAATCCGTCAATAGCGTGCCCGGCCTCCAGCAGGTGCGCTCCATTACCAGCCGAGGCTCCGCCGAAATTGACCTCTTGTTCGACTGGCACGCGGACATGGTGACGACGCTCCAGCTCGTAGACGCCGCGCTCTCGCATATCCGCACCGAACTGCCGGCATCCGCGACAATTCAGACTCATCGTCTTACCTTTGCGAGCTTTCCGATCATCGGTTACAGCCTAACCTCGGAGACCATCCCGCAGACCGACCTTTGGACGACGGCCAATTACGACCTCAAACCGCGCCTGAATCGCCTAAACGGTGTGGCGACAGTGATCGTGCAAGGCGGCCAGGAGCCCGAATTCCAGATCACCCCCGATCCCGCCAAACTCATGACCACGGGCGTGACCGTCACCGATATTCTTGAATCCGTTCGCCGCACCAACCTCATCGACTCACCCGGGCTGCTTGAACAGAACCACCAGCTTTATCTCGGGCTCGTCAGCGGGCAAGTCACGGATGCGAGCCAGATCGGCCAGATCGTCATCAAAAGCACACCCGCCGGAATTCCCGTGCGCATCGGCGACGTTGCTGCCATCGGGCGAGCGGTCAAGCCCGTCTACACCGTGGTCACCGCCAATGGCAAGCCGGCCGTTCTGCTGAACGTCAGCCGCCAGCCCGACAGCAACACGCTCGATGTTGCCAACGAAGTTCACGACGAAATCGAGCGCATCCGCAAAATCCTGCCCCCGGGCATTACGCTTGCGCCGTTTTACGATCAGTCCGAAATCGTCACTCAGGCCATAAAAAGCGTGCGCGACGCGATTCTGATCGGCGTAATCCTGGCCTCGTTCATCATGGTGTTGTTCCTGCGCGACTGGGGCACTTCGATCGTTGCCGTCCTGGTGATTCCTGCCACCGTCGTCGTGACCTTCATCATGATGAAGCTGTTGAACCAGAGCTTCAATCTCATGACTCTTGGAGGACTGGCGGCGGCGGTTGGCCTGGTGATTGACGACGCCATCGTGGTGGTCGAAAACGTCGCCCTGCACCGCGATGCCGGCCAAGATCGCCTCGAAGCAATCCGCAGCGCGCTCAAAGAGATTACAGTCCCACTGATCGGTTCCACCGTTACGCCTATCGTCGTTTTCATCCCGCTCATCGCGACGACCGGGGTGACGGGGGTGTTCTTTCGCGCGCTCGCGATCACGGTCGGCGTTTCTCTTTTCACTTCGCTGGCTCTCGCTCTAAGCTGGACACCTACACTCAGCCAGTACTTCATCGGCGCGCGAAAAGATGGTCCCTCTTCCCTTAGTGCCGAGAACGGCGAAAACCTTAGCGCGGCCGACCGGCTGCTGGCCGCCGAAGATGCCTCCATGGGCGGGCGCTTTCGAACGATCATTGATTTCTATGAGCGCTCCCTCCGTTTCGCCTTCAATCGCCCACGCTGGATTGCCGCCTTCGCTGGCGTGCTCATGGTGGCTTCCTTTTTCTGCTACCGCGCCCTGGGAACGGATCTGCTTCCGGAGATGGATGAAGGCGGCTTCATTCTCGACTACATCATGCCCCCCGGAACCTCGCTGGCGGAGACCAATCGCGTGATCGGGCACGTAGAAGAGATGATCCGTAAGCTGCCCGAAGTCGAAGGCTATTCGCGTCGTACTGGTCTTCAGCTGGGGCTGGCGGCGGTCACGGAAGCAAACACCGGCGACGTCGCCATCAAATTGAGAACCGATCGTGATCGCGGGGTCGATGAGGTGATCTCGGATTTGCGCGCGCAAATCAAGAAGGAGGAGCCGGCCCTCGACGTCGAGTTTGTTCAGGTGTTGCAGGACATGATCGGCGACCTCTCCAACGCACCCGAACCGGTCCAGATCAAATTGTTTTCGAACGATCCGGCGGTGCTGTCCAAGTGGGCGCCGCAGGTAGCCGATGCCATCGGAAAAATTCCGGGCGTTGTCGATGTCCTCAACGGCATCGACAACACGCTCAGCAATCCCGCGACGGTGTTCCGCGTCAACCCCGCGATTGCCGCCCGCGCCGGATTTACGCCCGAGGAAGTCGCGGTGGACGCCTCCGCCATCCTCGAAGGGGAACCGGCTGCTACTCCCGTGATCGCCAACGACATCCCTCATACGATCCGGGTGCGGTATCCCGATGCGAACCGCACTTCGCTCTCGGCGATGAGCAACACGCTCCTCAACAGTTCCAGCGGGCACACGGCGACGCTAGGTACGCTCTCCGATGTAAGCGAACTGCCGGGCCAGAACGAAATCCGCCGCGAGAACCTGCAGCGCGACGTGACGGTAACTGCCCGGCTCGAAGGTCGCGATCTGGGCAGCGCGATCAAGGCCGTGCAGCATACGGTGGACAGTCTCCACCTGCCGGCCTCGATTCGCCTCGAGTACGGCGGTACTTACGCTGAGCAGCAGAAATCGTTCCACGATCTCCTGCTGGTGCTGGTTCTAGCTGTCTTGCTGGTGTTTCTCGTGCTGCTGTTCGAATTCCGTACCCTGGCCGCGCCGGTTTCGATTCTAGCCTCGGCCGTGCTTTCGACATCCGGAGTCTTTGTTGCGCTGCTAATCACCCGCACGGCGTTCAATATCGCCTCATTTATGGGCTTGATTATGGTCATTGGCATCGTCGCCAAGAATGGAATCCTGCTGCTCGACGCCGACCAGAAATTCCGTGCTGGAGGGCTTGACGCTTACCACGCCATGATCCAGGCCGGTCGCCGCCGTCTTCGTCCCATCCTGATGACCGCGCTCGCCGCCGCTGCCGGAATGCTTCCGCTCGCTCTTGCTATCGGGGCGGGTTCGCAGATGCTCCAGCCGCTGGCCATCGCAGTGATTGGCGGAATCGCAATCTCGATGGTTTTGTCGCTGATCATCACGCCGGCGGTGCATCACTACCTGAGCCGAGGTTAGTGGTCTGCACGCTCAGCAGATTCTGCACCGGAATCGTGATCGCGGGCAGTTCCACGTAGAAAGCCGCCCCGCGCCCCACCTCGCTCTCCACCCAAATCACCCCACCATGCTGCTGCACGATCCACTGCGCGATCGAGAGGCCCAGCCCGGCTCCCTGTGTTTCACGGCTTCGAGCCTTGTCCACCCGGTAGAAGCGTTCGAAGATCTTCGCATGCTCTTCCAGCGCAATGCCCACACCTGTGTCACGAACCGCAATCACTGCCCTTTCGTTCTTTTTTTCGAGTGCGAGGCTGACCGTCCCGGGTGATGTCGTGTACTTGAACGCGTTATCGAGCAAAATGTTGATGACCCGGCGCAGCGCGTTTTCATCGGCCATTACAAATAGATCGCCACTGCCAAGTCCGTCGCGAAAATCCAAATTGCTCATCTCGGCGACGGAACGCCAGCCATCCGCAGCCTCCCGCAACACCGTGTGGACATTAACTACCCGCATCTTTAACGACTCCCGGCCAGAGTCAGCTCGCGCCAACGCCAGCAGTTCCTCGATTAACCCCGAGGTCCTCTCGGCCTCACGCAGAATGTGCTGCAGAGCCTCCCGATATTGTTCATCTCCCCGCGAGCGCCGCAGCGCCAATTCGGCCTCGGTCCGAATCAACGAAACCGGCGTACGCAGTTCGTGTGAGGCATCGGCTGTAAACTCGGTCACGCGCCGGAACGCGCTCTCGATTCGATCCAGCATCTGATTCAAGGTATCGGAAAGCCGCTGCAATTCATCCCCGGTGTCGAGTTTTTTCAGACGGCTGTTGAGGTTCGTGCCGCCAATCTCACGCGCGGTTCCAACAATCGCGTCCACGGGGGCCAGGGCCCGCCGGCTCAGCCAATAGCCTCCACTCGCGGCCGCCAACAAAAGCAGGGGTGCGACCATAAGCAGATACAGGCGAAACATTCGCAGCGTATCGACCACGTCCGCAATCATCACGCCCGTTTGCACCGTGGAAGGATGACCGTTGATTTCGAAGCGCCGCGTCGCAAACCGCAACGGCTTGCCCTCCATCCAGCGGTCTTCAAATGTGAGCCCCGAAATTTGCGCTGGTTCAACCGGCGCCAGCCAATGCGTCTTCATGAATGCCGATTGATAAATCCAATTGCCATTGCCGGCGTAAACCTGCAGATAGTCGCCGGCATGATCCGCATATGATTCCGCAAAACCGCTTTGGAGCCGAACCAACGAATTGTCTTTCTGCGCTCCAAAGAATCTCTGCAGGTCTTCCACTTGGCTTTCCAGATCATCGTCCGCGAGATCGTAAAGGTAATGCCGGAGGACCACCCACATGCCAACACCAAAAATTAATTGAGCGACCGCAAAAATCGCCAGATACCACAATGTGAGACGCACCCCGATGGAGAGTTTTTTCATGCCGTGCCATCCGCTCGGATCATGTATCCGACGCCCCGCACCGTATGAATCAGTTTTGCCTTTTCCGGCGGATCCACCTTCGCGCGCAGCAGATGCATAAATGCGTCCAGCGTGTTTTCTTCAATCTCGCGGTCGAACCCCCATACCGCCTCAATCAGCGAACGCCGCGGCACCACCTGGCCCGGCCGGTACATCAGTCGCTCCAACAGACAGTACTCCGTGCGTGTCAGTGAAATCCGCTCGCCGCCGCGCGAAACCTCATGACTGGCCGGATCAAACTCCAGGTCACCAACGCGCAATGTTGCCTGCACGGCCTTCACCGCGCGCCGCTGGACCGCGCGCAAGCGCGCCAATAGCTCTTCGAAGGAGAACGGCTTGGTAAGGTATTCGTCCACGCCCAAATCAAGGCCGCGCACGATGTCTGAAACCGAGTCCCGCGCGGTCAACATCAAGATTG
Source organism: uncultured Acidobacteriaceae bacterium (assembly GCA_963709055.1). Classification (GTDB taxonomy): domain Bacteria; phylum Acidobacteriota; class Terriglobia; order Terriglobales; family Acidobacteriaceae; genus Acidiflorens. The sequence goes on along the minus strand of CAVPUZ010000024.1, from coordinate 57,465 downwards.
GCGAGCGAATCTTCTCCGCGCGCAGGCGTTTCGCGACTTCATAGCCGTTGAGTTTGGGCATCATCACGTCCAAAATGATGACGTCAAACTCGTAGGCCTTCGCCGTCGCCAGACCGTCGGCTCCATCGTAGCTGCACACCACCGTGTGACCTTCCTCAGTCAGACCCTTTTGCAGGAGTTCTGCCATATGGGTCTCATCTTCCACTACCAGCAGCTTCATCTAGCGTCTCCAGGGTTCCTGTGTGCCAACCCGGTGGTCGGAACCCCCTGCGCAAAGTTTAGAATCCCCTTGGCTTTTATGCGCACAATTATGGGCGTCGCGGGAACAGTTATCACTTTCACGCCGACAGCAGCAGGTTCCCGTCTGGCAACTCTCCACGGCGCAGCGGCGATGCGAACCATCTCATGTTGATGGGGGCAAAGAAAACAATAGAAGGAATAGCTTGACATGTCCTACTGTGTTATAGTTAAGTATAACAGCATCACAGACCATTCGAGCTATCGACGCCAGCGTATAACCCATGGCCCGAGGGCAGAAAAAATGAACTTTTCGAGGAGAATGAAACATGAAATCCCTTCGTTGTGTCCTTTCCACTGTTCTGATGTCTCTCTCGCATCGTGGCTTTCGCACAATCACGACACGCAAAAGTCCTCCGTGTCTCCTGTGCCGTCTGAGGCGCAGAAGGCCTTCACAACCATAAAAAGCCTGGCGGGAGAATGGGAAGGTCCCGTCAGCGTCCCGGACATGCCGGAGATGTCGAACGGCAAGCCGCTCCACGTCTCGATGCGCGTGACGTCGAGGGGGAACGTGCTCGTGCACGAACTCCAGGAAGCGGGAACGCCGTTGGATGCAACCAAGTACGATCATCCGGTCACGATGCTATACGTCGACGGAGACCAACTCACGCTCGTTCACTATTGCGACGCGGGAAACCGGCCGCGCATGACTGGCAAGATGTCGCCCGACGGTAAAACTGTCGAGTTCGAGTTCAGGGACATCAGCGGGAATCCGGAATACCACATGCACCATTCGGTGTTCACCTTCATCGATGCCAACCACCACACCGAGGATTGGACGTTCATGATGAAGGACAAGCCGATCCACGCGCACTTCGACCTGCATCGGGTCAACTAGAGGCAGCGGTATCTCTGCTAATGTCTACCGTGGAAAACCTGATGGACCGTGAGTGGAACGACAATCAGCCGATTTACCGCCAGCTTCGCGACCGCGTGGTCGCGATGATCCTCGATGGAGTGCTCAAGGAAGGCGATCCACTGCCCTCCGTGCGCAACGTCGCGGCGGAATATCGGGTCAATCCGCTCACGGTCCTGAAGGGCTACCAGCAACTGGTGGACGAGGGGCTGGTGGAGACGCGACGAGGCCTCGGCATGTTCATCAATGACGGGCGCGCGCAGTCTGTTGCTGCAGGGCGAGCGGCAGAAATTTCTTGGCGAAGAATGGCCGAGGATCTACGCGACCATTCAGCGGCTCGGCCTGAAAGCGGAAGAGCTGCTGAATGGCGTCGCGGCCGTCGTCGAAGGCCGCACCGTCGAAAGCCCGCCGAAGCCGAATCCCCCGGAAGGAGGAGCGCTGAAGCCATGACATGCATAGAAGCACGCGGCCTCCGCAAGGCCTTCGGCACAACGATCGCGCTGGACGGCGTCGATCTGCGGGTCGAAGAGGGCCGCATCCTCGGGCTCATCGGTCCCAACGGCGCGGGCAAGACCACCGCGCTCAACGCGATTCTCGGCCTCACGTCCTATCAGGGAGAGCTGCGGGTACTCGGGCGCGATCCCTGGACCGAGCGCGATCAACTCATGCGCGATGTCTGCTTCATTGCCGATGTCGCCGTGCTGCCGCGCTGGATGCAGGGTTTCGCAGGCACTCGACTATGTGGCTGGCGTGCATCCGCGATTCGATCGCGCGAAGGCGGAAGGCTTTCTGGCGAAGACCACCATCCGGCGCGGCAGCAGAGTGCAGGGAATTGTCGAAGGGTATGGTGACGCAGCTGCACCTCGCGCTGGTCATGGCGATTGACGCGAGATTGCTGGTGCTGGACGAGCCGACGCTGGGTCTGGACATCCTGTATCGCAAGCAGTTCTACGATTCGCTGCTGAACGACTACTTCGATCGCAACCGCACCATCGTGGTGACGACCCATCAGGTGGAAGAGGTCGCAGCACGTCCTCACCGATCTCATGTTCATCGACCGCGGGCGCATCGTTTTCAATTGCAGCATGGAAGAATTGGAGTCGCGCTATCTGGAAGTGATCGTGCATCCCGAGCAGGTCGCCGCGGCACGGGCGCTCAAGCCGATGCATGAGCGCCAGGCGATCGGCCGCAGCATCCTTCTGTTCGATCTGAATGTCCGATCGTCAACGTCAACCGCCAGCAACTTACAGCGCTGGGCGAAGTGCGCACACCGAGCATTGCCGACTTGTTCGTTGCGGTGATGGGCGATGCAGGGCAACCAGCCAGGCCCAGCAGGAGGAGCGATTCGATGAATACGCAATCGAGATGCCATGCACGAGTCCTCTCGACTCGCAGAGTAGCGCGCGCCGGTGTCCACTGCCGGCTCCTCGGCCCTTCTACTGGTCGATACGGCGCGAATTGTGGGAGAACCGTTCGATCTACATTGCGCCGCTGGCGGTCGCCGGAGTCGCTCTGTTCGGATTCTCACTCAGCGTCGATTGCAGGCATCTGGGAAATGCCGTTGAGGCTCAATCCGGCGCAGCCTGCAAGCGCCATTCGATATGGCGGCAGGTCTAATGATGCTTACCGGTATCGTCGTGAGCGTGTTTTATTGTCTGGACGCGTTGCACAGCGAGCGCCGCGACCGCAGCATTCTTGTTCTGGAAGTCGCTGCCGGTGTCCGATGTCACCACCGTGCTTGCGAAGGCGAGCATTCCGCTCTGTAATTCTTGCCACTGCTGATCTTTCGCGATCACCGTCGCGATGCAGTGGCTCATGCTGCTGCTGAGCAGCGCCGTAGTGCTGGCGAGCGGTCTGAGTGTGGCGACGTTGTGGACGAAGTTATCGTTTTTCGGATGTCATGCGCTGCTGCTTTACCACCTTGCTCACGGCCCATGCGCTTTGGCCCGCACCAATTTATTGCTGGCTGCTGCTCGTATCCGGTTGGCGCGCCGCGCGACATTTCTCTGGGCGGCATTGCCGCTGGTAGCGATCGCCGGGGTCGAGCAGATTGTTTTCCACACCTGGCATTTCGCTCGCCTTGGTGGGGTCCCGATTGATGGGCGCCGCTCCCACTGTCGCCGTGACATCACCAGACATGTTCCCAACCAACCCAATGACCCATATCGATCCGGGCTATTTCTGATCAGTCCGGGTCTGTGGATCGGCCTGGCGCTCGCCGCGGCTTTCTTGCGGCGGCGGTGCGACTGCGCCGCTATCAGCAACCGATCTGAGTTGCAAGATCGTCCCAGTTTACGGAAAGGACCTCACTGGTAAAAAAACGTTTGCCATCCGCATCTCGCCTTTAACGACATGTGTACGCAGAGAAGCATAGCTGGCGGTCCAATAAGAACCGCGGCATCGGCAAAATGTTAGCCACGATTACCAACCCATTTGGCGCATCCGCTTAAGGATAATCGCGCTGTAGTTATTCATGCGCTCGGGCCGTCGCTTCAGGGGAGCCGGCAGAATTGCAGCGAGCCGTGCCGCCTGTTCCCGGCCGATATTCCGGGCTGCGGTTTCGTCGTAGTAACGACACGCCGACTCTGCACCATAAATACCAGGGCCCCATTCGACCACGTTGAGGTATATCTCCAGAATGCGCCGTTTGCCGAGGACGAATTCGGCCACCGGTACCAGTGTGGCCTCTGCGCCCTTGCGGAGGATGGAGCGGCCCGTTCCGAAGAACAGGTTTTTTACGAGTTGCTGCGTAATGGTGGAAGCTCCGCGAGTGCGATCACCTTCCAAATCATCTTCCGCAGCGATTTGGATCTGGTGCCAATCGAATCCATGGTGCTGGTAGAAGTGCGCGTCCTCTGCGGCGATTACAGCGTGCTGGAGATCGGGCGAGATTTGGCTGAGCGGAATGAATTTGTAGCGTTCGCGATAGGGCGTGTGGTGAATCCAGGCCTGCAGGTGGCGCTGGATGTGCACCGCGGTTGTCGGTGGGTCGATCCACCGGGCGGCCACAAGGATCAGCGCGGCAAGCGACCAAAGAAGCACCACGCCGATGACAAGCCATCGAATAAAGGACCGGAGGAAGCCCGTCCGAAGCGGGGTCTTGGTGTGTGTGTTCGGCATTGCAGTCACAGTTCAGAATAATAGTCTGGGGCGGATTGCCCATGATGGATGATCTTGCGTGGAAAAACCGAGTGCTGCGCTTTACCTAAAAGCGCGGAACTTGTCCAGACATCTTGCGCCCGATCCGTTTCCGGGAAGCTTATTTCTGTGGGCAGCAGAAGCATCGCTTAGTTTGAAGTAACAAACTCGGTCGCGATGGATGTATTACCGTCTGTGTTGGACGCACCGGAAGACGCTGACGCACCTGAATCTAATAATAATAATGAGGAGATACCGGCTGCCAGATTAGCTTCCGGAAGTCTTGTACGCGCTCTTCTTTATCTGGCTGATCTGCTCCGGCCCGGAAAGTTCAGTGTCGATTACTGGCTCGCCGGCAAGCTATTGAAATGATCGATTGGTTCAACCATCGGCGAGGAAGCAGGTTGTTGCCAGGCGACAGACATTAATGACCGCTCCGGAGGCGATATTCGCTGATCGATTCACTGACATATTCGCTGACAGATGATTGCTTTTGCTGGGAGAAATTGGGAAATTCAGGGGGGTACCCCCCCTCCGCCTAAAATGAGTTAAGTTGATGATAATAAGTAGCTTATTGGTAAAGTATTCAAAAGATAAGACTTAGCCCGAGATTTCGCGGATTGGCGTGCACTTGCGGGGTGCTTGCTTCTTGCATTTATTGTCAAAGAACCACGAAAAAAGTTGAAGCGGAAAATGCGTTTGTCTCTGGAGACGGGCGCACTTCCCGATGGTGCATGGTCGTGGAATCATCGCACCGATTGTGATGCTGTCTGTGATGGTGGTACGAGAAAAGGGTGATGAAAAGAACCAAGGCCAGCTTTGGCCGGAAAGGGAATGCCCCGCTGAAATCAGCCACCGGGGCTGCTTGTCGTCCTGGCAGGCTGCTGAAAAACTACTTCGCGGGTCGAAAGTGTGACCTCGGCGGCTGAACAGTTTGCGGAAAAAGTCGATCTGCGGCCGTGAGCAGTTCCCCAGGCGCTAAACCGCAGATTCATTTTGAACGACTTAGTGGCACGACTAAACGTCGTGCCCTTCCCTTTTTTGTGCAATTCGAGTTTTTCAGCAAACTGTAAAGCCCCGTATTTCTTGGCACAGATTACGGCGCGGCTGAAAGCCGCGCCCTTTCAAGGCCTCACACTTTATGCCGCGTATTTCCGGGACACGACACTGGAAAACGAAAGAGACAGCCGGGGCGGCTGTCGCTATGCGGGGGCAGGACAGCCGGGAGCGGCTGTCGCTACGCGAGGGCCCGTGGGCGGGGCGCCCGTTCGACAAGCTCAGGGCAGGCTCTCGGAACCGCCGGCAAGTTGCCGGCGTTACGCTCTGCAGAGTGCCGTAATCTTCTCGGCGGTCACGGCCCTACTTTTAGTCGACATGCTCTCCCTCTTCGAACTGCCCTTCGGCTGCCGGGAGCACATCGGTGTCGCGCGCGATCCAGACATACAGGGTCGGCAGCAGGAAGACGCTCATGATGAGGGCGGCGATGAGTCCGCCTACGATGACGATGGCGAAGGGACGCTGCGAGTCGGAACCAATCGCGTGCGAGAGCGCGGCTGGCAGAAGTCCCAGAGTAGCCACCAGCATGGTCATCATAATAGGCCGCAATCGCATCACCGCTCCTTCGACGGCAGCGTCTTCGACGGAATAGCGCCGCACCCGGAGCTGATTGATGTACTCGAGCATGATCACTCCCGTTTGCACGCAGACACCAAACAGCGCCAGGAAACCGACGCCTGAGGAAACGCTGAAGTGTGTGCCTGTAATGAGCAGCGCGATCAGACCACCAATGGGCGCAACCGCAATATTAACCATAATCAACAACGCCCATTTGAAGGATTTAAACATGGTGTAGAGGATGATGAAGATAATGAAAATTGTGATGGGGAGAACGATCAACAGGCGCGCATTGGCCCGCTTCTGACTCTTGTATTCTCCCTCCCAATCCAGGGTGTATCCGGCGGGCAGCTTGACGCGCTCGTCGACCTTTTTCATTGCCTCTTCCACGGTACTGCCGAGGTCGCGGCCGCGAACACTGTACTTGATGGCAATGTAACGGCGATTGCCTTCGCGATAAATCTCCGAGCCGCCGTCTGCCTCCTTAATATGGCAGAGCTGAGCCAGCGATACGCGCTCTCCGGAAGGTGACAACAGACGGATTTTTTCGATCGCGTCCCGGGTATCGCGATATTGCGGGAGATAGCGCAAAGTGAGGTCATAACGCGCCTCTCCCTGGAGGACTTGAGTGAGCGCGTTGCCACCAACCGCCGTTTGGACTGCATCCTGTACATCAGCGACGTTGATCTGGTAGCGCGCGGCGGCGTCACGGTCGACGGTCACGTTCAGGTTCGGCTGGCCGAGCACGCGGAAAACCCCCAGATCCTCCACGCCATTGACTTGGCTCATTACGCCGACGATTTGATCGGCCGTTTCTTCCAGAACCTTCAAATCATCGCCATAGATCTTGGTAGCCAGTTCGCCTTTGACGCCGCTGACGGCTTCTTCCATGTTGTCTTCGATGGGTTGCGAGAATCCCCAGAGGACGCCGGGAATCTTGTCGAGTTCGCGTTGCATGGCGGCGATGAGTTCCTCTTTGTTTTCGTGGAAGACGGGACGCCATTGTTCCTTGGGCTTCAGATCGACGAAATATTCGGTATCGAAGAAGCCGGTGGTATCGGTTCCGTCGTCGGGGCGTCCAACCTGGCTGGTGCATTGCGGAACTTCAGGAAACGAACACAGAACGATGCGGGCCTGGTTGGCGACACGGATTCCCTCGTCGGGGCCGGTGCTCGGCGCGAGCACGCCACGGACCCAAATCGCGCCTTCGTCGAGATGAGGAAGAAATTCGGAGCCGATCAGGCCACCGAAGGCAAGAAAATTTCCGATGGCGACGGCCAACCCACAAACCCCAACTGTAATGGCCCGGTGGTGGATCGCCCAGCGCACGGTAACCCGATATTGCTCAATCAACCAGTGCATGAGCGGATTGCGCCATTCGCTGGCGCCTTTCGCAAAGGCAAAGCTGGCCAGCACGGGAGAGACGACAATGGAGAAGAACAGCGCGCCAAGCAGCGCGAATGCCATGGTCCACGCCATGGGACGGAACAGACGGCCTTCGACGCGCTGGAGGGTGAAGATCGGCAAAAAGGCGGTGATGGTGATGATGATGGCGTAGAAGACGGGGCGCTGAACTTCGTGGGATGAGTCGCTGATTCTCTCGATGGGAGTTTTGGTGCCACTGGAGGCGTGGCTGAGAGAGTGCACGATGTTTTCGATCAGCACGATTGCACCTTCAACCAACACGCCAAAATCTAAAGCGCCGATCGACAGAAGGTTGGCGGGAATGTGACTCAAGTCGAGGCAAATGGCGGCAAAAAGCAATGAAAACGGAATGGTCGCGGCGACGATCAGAGCGCCCCGCACGTTGCCCAGAAACAGGAAGAGGATGATCGAGACCAGGATCATTCCTTCGGAGAGATTGTGCAGCACGGTATGGCTGGTGTAGTGCACGAGTGAGCTGCGATCGATGAAGGGAACGATCTTGACGCCATGGGGAAGGATGTGGTCGTTAAGTTCCTCAACTTTCTGGTGGATGCCTTCGAGCGCGGCGTCGGCGGGCGCGCCTTTGCGTAAGAGCGCGATACCGGAAATCACATCGTCATTGTCGATGATCCTGCCGTCTTCATGCACAATTGCGCCGTTAGGACCGTAGGGACACTCACTGCAAGTCCTCGCAAACTGGCCGAGCCGGATTTTCGCGCCCTGTTCGACGACGCCGATGTCTCTGACGCGGATGGGCGTGCCGTTTTTCGTGGTGATGACGGTTTGCTCGATATCCTGCACGCGATTGACTAATCCGACTGCGCGCACGTTGATTTGCTGCAGGCCCTCCTGGATGAAGCTGCCACCGGCGTTCGTGTTGTTGTTGGTGAGTTGCTGCTCGACCTGCGCGAGACTCAGGCCGTAGGCGACCAGTTTATTGGGATCGACGCGGACCTGATATTCACGCGTGGGGCCGCCGAAGCTGGCGACATCGACCACATCAGGCACAGCCTTGAAGTTCTTTTCCACAATCCAGTCTTCAATGGACTTGAGTTCCATTGCGTCATATTTCGGATTTGTGCTGTGCAGCGTGAAGAAATAGATCTGGCCTACCGGACTCCAGTCGGTCCCCATTTGCGGCACGACGCCGGGAGGAAGCGTGACCTGGCTGAGGCGCTCCAAAACTCGTTCCCGGTTCCAGGCGTTGTCGGAGCCGTCATCGAAAATCAGCTTGATATCGGAAAGGCCGAAGAGCGAGAAGGAACGCAGGTGAACGGTCTGAGGGATGCCGTTCATGACGATCTCCAGCGGAATCGTGACCTGTTGTTCGATTTGTTCCGCGGAGATTCCCGGCCACTGAGTGATGATTTCAACGTAATTGTCGGCGACGTCGGGATAGGCCTCGATGGGCAACCGCTCGAAGGAAACAATCCCCCAGGCGAAAAGGATCAACGCCAGCGCCACGACCAGCAGGCGGTTGTTTAGAGCGAAATCGACGACGCGGCGAATCATAAAATACAGTTCTCAGTTCTCAGTTGTCAGTTCTCAGCACCCAGCGCCGAGTTAACATGTCTAACTTGTGATTGCGCTTGAGGGAGCCAAGGTCCGTGGCTTCTCTGACTTCCGCGCCTCCTTCTGCACTTCCTTCCGCGCTTCCTTCTGCACTTCTTTCTGCACTTGCGCTTCTCGTTTCTGCGTTCATGCTCATTGCTCCACCGTGTTCTGCAGCGGGAGGGCATTCGAGACCACCTGATCGCCCGGTTTGAGGCCGGAGACAACCTCCTGCATATTTCCGGGAAGCACTTTGCCGGTGACGACCTCAAGGCGCTTGAAATGGCCGGAACCGATGGGCGCGTAAACCCACTCCCGGTCATGCAAGTGCAGAATTGCGGTGGCCGGAATGGCAGCGTGAGTCTCCGGCTGCTTGCCATAGAAGGTCGCGGTCACGAACATGCCGACGCGCATCAATCCGGGGTTGGGCACTTCGATGCGCACCTTGGTGGTGCGGAGGGTTGGATCGAGAACCGGCAGAATGTTATCGATGCGGCCCTTGAAGACTTTGCCGGGATAGGCATTCAGACGAATATCGGCGGTTTCGCCGACGTGCACGGCGTCGAGATCGTTTTCGTAGACATCACAAACGATCCACACATAGGAAAGGTCGGAGATGGTAAACGGATTGGGACCGGAAAGTCCCTGGATGCCAGCCGCGTTGGTCACCTGCTGATCGGTAATCACTCCTGAGATGGGAGCGACGACATCGACAATGCCGGAGGGGTGATCCTTGTCTACCCCGAGCAAGCGCAACTGTTCAACGGTGGCATTCAGATCGACTTTTGCATCGCCTTCGGCGGCTTGGGCAGATTCCAATGCGCTCTGAGCGATGGCGCCTTTTTCATACAGCAATTGGGCGCGCTCGAATTGTTGCCGCGCCAGCCGCTCATCGTTCACCGCTTTGAGATAATTCTGATACGCACCTGTCACATCGCTGCTTTGAACTCGCAAAAGCAGTTGGCCTTTCTTTACTGTGTCGCCCAGCCGGGCCTTGATTTCCACCACCCGCCCGGAAGCCAACGAGACTACAGGCACGGCACGCGCGATGTCAGGCTGCACCGCGCCCGTCACGTTCAATGCAGGAACGTCTTTATACTCAACTGCCGTCGCCAGCGGAAACTGGTCGGGGTGATCGACCTTGAAATTGTTGGCGTCGAGGTCGGGCTCCACGGTTGCCTTGGGCGGCGCTTCGGCCTTCGGGTCTTCCTTGCCACTGCATGCAACCAACAGAAATAAAGGAAGACAAAGAATCGTTATCAAAATCACGCCCGCGAATCTGATTTTCATTGGATCACTTCTCTGCCGACTGCCTCGTTCAACTGGGCAGCGGCCGCTAAATACGAACCCACGAGATTCACATAGTTCAACTGCACGCTGCGGTATTCCGCCTGCGCGTTCAGAAAGTCGAGCAGCGACGCTCCGCCGTGCTGGTAGGAAAATGTAATCGTATCCCGCACGCGGACCGATTGTTGCAAGTACTTGGCCTTGTAAGGCCGCAGGAGAACCAGGTTGCTGTCCACGCTGGCGTAGCTGGAGTCGACGTCGCTGAGCACCTGGGCTTCGGCGGCATCGCGCAATTTTTCATTGCGCCTGATATCGAGCTGCGTGCGCAACTTCTCTCCCTGATTGCGGTCGAAGATGCGCAGCGGAATGTTAACGCTGACGCCGATTGTATTTATGGCAAAAGGATTATTGGTGGATGAGTTGTGCGTATACCATGCGGCCAGGGTCGGATCGGTGGAGCCGTTGGCGACTGCGAGCTTGTGATCGGTCTGGGCTTTGTCCACCGCTTCGACGGCTGCCTTCAAGTCCGGCCGCGTGTCCATGGCAATCTTCCGAAATTCCTCGCGGGGCGGGAGCCGGTCATTGAAATCGTAAGGGCCGGTCACATCAAACTGATCGGGCGGCGTTCGGGAGTTCAAGAGCGTGAGCAGTTGAATCTTGGCGGTTTCAAGGTTCTCCCCGGCAGCCTGCAAGTCCGATTCATACTGCACGCGCTGCAACTCCAGCCGGTCGAGATCAATCTGCGCTATGTCACCCGCACTGAACCGGTTTCTGCTGATATCAAGCACGCGGTCGTAGTAGGCGAGGTTGTCTTTTGCTAACTGGAGCGTGGCCTTCGCCTGGAGGGTTGACACGAACGCCCCGCGCAGGCTGAAGAGCAGAGTTCTCTCGAGATCGGCGTGAGTCGACTCGGCAATCAGCGTCTCCTTCTTTGCGCTTTCCAGACGCAACTCGCGTTTGTGCCGCCGTTCGTGCAGATAACTGATGCCGGGCGACTCAAACGTGCCGGCAAAGGGCTGCCAGACTCCATGGTCGGGAGCGATCTGGGTCCCATCCACCAGCAGCGATAAGTTCGGATTGGGCCGCAGAAATGCAGTGATCTCCTGCGCTCTCGATTCGTCGACACTCAGTTTGTCCGCCAGCAGAGTGGGATTGTTCTGCTCGAAGCGCTGCCGGATGTCGTCCCAACTAAGAATCTCCTGGGCCTGTGACGTCCTCATGAGACCTGCCGCAATCAACAGCATTGCGAAAAGGAGACTCGACCACCGGCCCATCGTGCGAGATTCAACAAAATGAGCCGTGTCTTGGTCTAAAGAGGTTGAAGGCATGCAAAAGATCATCAAGTTTTCATTCGCTGCGATTTAAGGGCAGCCCAGGTCAGGAGCGTTTTTTTCGTTCCATACTAGTCGACTCGTCCTTGAATGCCGGGGGGCTTCCGGTCAGGACTGGTTTCGGCGTGCGAGAAATTATCTCAGACAACTCCACGCACAGCATCGCAATGTAACTCTAAAACCTTAATCTTGTAGACAAATCGTTTGATTGGGTTCAAGGAATACAACGACGAGTGCCATAATCCGACGTTTAAAATCAAGTTCATGCCTCATTTGGAGTGGATTTGGGATCGGCGCAACCAGACCCCGGTCCTCATGGCCAGCGCTGTGATCGTTTTGGCAATCGCTGGCGTGGATTGGTGGACAAAGCCCTATTTCTCTCTCGGCTTCCTTTATCTGTTCCCGATCATGCTAGCCGCCGGATTCCTCCCTCGCTGGGCAACCGTTTCGTTGGGAGTTGCCTGTGCATTGCTCAGTGAGCGTTTCAGCAACCTCGATCCGGCGGATGCTCACATCCGGCTTGGATTTGAAGCGCTGGCGCTCTGTGGCTGCGGGCTACTGACTGCCGAAGTTCTCCGGAACCGGAGAATGAGCCTGGAGGCTCAGGAGCGAATACGCGTCCTGGTGGAGACGAGTCCGGCGGCCATTGTCACCGTGGATGAACGCGGCTTCATCGAATTGGCAAACCGGGCCGCGGTGGAAACCATGGCTCCGCATAATGGAGATCTGATCGGGCAGCCGATCGCAGCCTTCCTGCCGGAACTGCATCACGCGTTGCGCTGGGAAGAGGGACCGCAGTTCCGCACCTCGATGCAATGCCGCGGCCATCGAGGCAACGGAGAGTCCTTTCTGGCGGAAGTCTGGTTCTCCACCTACAAGGAAGGTACGAGGCCGAAGCTAGCGGCCATCATCGCCGATGTAAGCGAGGAGCAGAATGCCACGGCTGGGTCGGCCGCGGTGTCATTGGCGCAAAAAGAGCGCCCGCACCCTCAGTAATCGTGAACTGGAGGTGCTCCGTTTAGTTGTTCAGGGCTTGGCAAACAAGGAAATCGCCGTCCAAGATGGACATCTCGGAAAGTGCGGTCAAAAATACTCTGCAGCAACTGTTTGGCAAAACCGAAGTGCGAACTCGAAGCCAACTGGTTCGCGTGGCTTTGGAGCGGTACCGGGATCTGCTCTGACTTCCTGCCATCGCCCTGGCCGCAGAGTGAGGTGATCGAACCGGATCGAGAAGAGCGAGGGAAGGGACTCTGCCCCTTCCCTCGCTCATCCACTTTGCTTCCGACCTTCCCGCGGTCCTTTCCTCGTCATTTACTGGTCACCTGTGCCGTTGTCGTGCGCGTTATTGTGCCGACGGATGGCGGAGTCGCGGTATAAGTCGCCGAGAAAGTCAGTGTGTATGGGTTCTTCGCTTTCTTCGGTCTGGCCGACACCCCAATGTGCTTTTGCATCCCTCCGCTGATCGTAACTGTTCCGGCAGGGACGGTACAAGTCGTGCCATTGGCTGGGGATACGCTACAGCCCAGGGTTACATTGCCGCTGAAACCGCTGATCGGGTTGAGGGTCAGCGTGAAAAGGGCAACTTTGCCGGGCGAAACAGTCAGTTTGCTGGGCGAGACGGATATCGAGAAATCCGTGCCCGTGCCGCTCAGGTTCACCGTCTGTGTGGTGCTGCAGCTCGCGCAGACGCCGCTATTGTCGGTGATGGTGAGGGTGGCAGTCCGGAGTCCCATCATCGACGGCGTGAACTTCACCATCACGGTGCAGTTGCCCCCGACGGCGATCGTGCCGACGCAGTTGTTGGTTTCGGTGAACTCGCCAGTTGGCGGGCTGATCTGAATTGAGTAAACCGTGAGCGGCGCGGTGCCCGTGTTCGAGATCATGAAGCTCATGGGTCCAACGGTGGTGGTGATCGGTACGGCACCGAAGGCGACTGACCCGGTGGATATGCTGGCCGTTCCAGGCCGAGCCTGTGCCGGTCATAGTCACCGTCTGCTGTGCTGCCATTTACGGCATTGTTGTTATCGGTGAAGGTAAGCGTGGCAGAACGCGTCCCCGCAGCGCTCGGCGTGAAAGTGATCATGACCGAGCAACTGCCGATACTGCGCAACCTGTGCCGGACAACGGGCAACTGGCGATCAGATGGAAGTCGGCTGGGTTGCGTCGAGAGAACGACGGAGGTGATGGTCAGCGGCCCGGTGCCGAGGTTCGACAGGTACACAGTACGCGGGTCCGCTCGTCGTCCCTACCTGCTGGCTGCCGAATACTACGGGAGCGCCCGAGATGCTGACGATCGGGCCCGAGCCGTTGCCGGACAATCCGACGGTTTGGGTGGAGCCATTTACTGCGTTGTTGTTGTCGGTGAACTGGAGTAACGCGGAACGCTGGACTTCGGCCGACGGCGTAAAGGTGACATTGACCCGGCAACTGTGCTGACCGCGAGGGTAGCGGGGGACAGGGGCAGTTACTGCTCTGGATGGAGAAGTCGCCAGGGTTGGTGCCGGTGATAATGCATTCGTATTACTGATGGTCAGCGGCGCGGTGCCGTCGTTCAACAGGTAAACGGTTGACGGCCCAAGCTGGGTGCAGTGCCCACCGACTGGTTGGCGAATATTAAGGGCGTAGGCGTAAAGAAGGCTAGTCGGAGCCGTGCCATCGCCCGACAAAGGAACTACCGCCGGGATATTCGTCCCGCCGCCCGTGATGCTGAACGAGACGTTCATCGGGGAAGTGCGAAGCCCTGCTGCAGAGGGCGTAAAGCTCACCGTGATGGTGCAGGTGCCGCTCCCTGCCGCCAGATTGGTCCCGACGCAGTTGTCTGTCTCACCGAACTCAGGCATGTCCGGAATGACGATGGAACCGATGGTCGCGGCGTAATCGCCAACGTTGGTGACATTCACGGTAATGGTGGGGGCCGCGGTGCCGACGAGGATACCACCGAACGTCACGGTAGCTGGAGAGAAATTGAGGACGGGAGCAATACCCGAGCCGCCGAGACTGACGTTCACCGCGACTCCGGTGCTGGTCTGCAGCGTCAAGGCGCCGGTTGCGGTGCCGATGGATGTGGGGTCAAAGGTCACCCCGATGTAGCAGGAAGCGCCGCCAGCCAGTGGGAAAGGCGCAGTCGGACAGGTCGTCGAGCCAGCGTCCAACTTGAATTGGCCGCTAACGTTGACGGAAGTGACGGACGCGGAAATGGTGCCGGTGTTGGTGACCTTCACCGTCTGCGCCGGACTCACCGAGCCCTCCGGCACCAGGCCAAAGGTCAAGCTCGATGGCGAGAACTGAATCGCCGGGGACTGGAGCATGACAGTCACGAAGTTGTCACTCTCGTCCGAAGTAGCGACGTCGAGCTTGCCGTCGCCATTGAAGTCGGCGGCCACCAGGGAAGTCGGTCCCCTGCCACCGTAAGTCGTGTTTGTGACGTAAGGCGATCCATTGGCGGGCGTGAAATTGCCGGTGCCATCGCCCTGCAGGATGGAAACCTCGCTGTTGCCCTGGTCGGCGACGGCGACGTCGAGGATGCCGTCGCCGTTGAAATCGCCGGCAACGATGGAGTTCGGAACGAGGCCACCCGACGGGAAAGGTGGCCGGAGTCATGGAAATTGAAACCCAAGCCGCTGCCGTTACCCGCCAGGAAGGCGATTTGAGCGCCGGTCGCATTGGTGACGACGAGATCAAGTACGCCATCGCCGTTGAAGTCACCGGCTGCACCGCTGCGCTCGGACCTTGGCCGGCACAGTAATTGCTCGATGCTACCGAAGATATTGGATCAGTGATGAAAAGTTGCTTATGAAAGTAACCGTGCCGTCTGGCCGGCGGGCAGGTTGCGTTAGCCACCGCCTTCGTTGACGACCACCAGATCGGGCGCGTCATGAAACCTGCGAAATCTGCCCGCGATCACTGCGGTGGGAAGAATCCCCACGCAGGAAGATTGCAAGCGTCGAAAATGAGTGTACCGGTGGGCTGCTCGTCTACTTTTGTGACACGTAAACCGACCCATCGGACCCGACGTGTTTCCGGCAGCCCGAGTCGGTCTGATCGAGGACGGCCAAGTCGAGGTAGCCGTCTGCATCGAAGTCGGCCAGCCGCCAGCGCAATGGGCCCGGCACGGAGTTGCTGGTGAACCGCAGGTGAAATGTTGTCTGCGTTTGGAAAGTCCCGTTGCCATTGCCCAACAGGATGCGAAATCGTGTTGTCGTTTTCGTTGGCCACGGCGAGGTCCAGATTGCCGTCGTTGTCGAAATCGCCACAGCCACGATCGCCTGCGGATTGTGGCCCACTTTGTAGGTCGGCGATGTTGGTCCCAGGAGGCGGTCCCGCAGGCAAGGCCCCGATGGACCGTCGAACGTGCCGTCGCCGTTGCTGAGCAGGATCGACACGGTGTTATCGGTGGAATTGACGACGGCCATGTCCAGCTTGCCGTCGTTGTTGAAATCGCCCATGGCTGATCGGACTTGGGGTCCCGTTGCCTGTTGTGTAATGACTCGAGTTCGCCAAAGACAACGTGCGCCGCTGTTGGTAATGGGGAGCGGGATGGCGTTCGAGGTCGTAAGTACGCTGCTGACATTGTTCTGCACCGTGATGAAGACCGACTCCGGCTGGGTTAGGGGCGGTGTAGGTCGCGCACAGTTCAGCGTGGGTTGATGCCCAAGGTGGTCAGAGTAAACTGTGCCGCTCGCAGTTGTCGCCTGCACCACCGCAATGTGGTGTATCGAAGTTCGCGCCCGTTATAGTGAGCGTCACAGTAACGCGCCCGGCGCCACTGACGGGGGAGCTCACTTGCTGGATGAAAGGCACCAGGGGCTGCCGCCAAGGCAAGGCAAGGAAGAAGAATGATGGCGAGCACCAGGAGGCGGCGAGCCCTGGGGGAACCTGAGTTTGTGCCACGCGTTTGCGCTCGTAAAATGTCTGGTTTTCATCGAACCCTCTCTTCCGTGTTTTGTCATCGTCCTTGATTCCTGGCATGGTGCCTGGCTCGTTTATTTCACCGCGGCCTGATAGGCCACCAAGTAATCCTTATAAGCAGTCTTGTATTGGCTGGCAGCGAGAGCGGTATCGCCCTGCGCCAGCGATTTTGCTGCGGTTCCAACGTTCTGCCCAGCCGCAATCAAACCGCTGATGGCGTTGGCGACGATTGTGCGCAAGGTCTGAATGTACCCACCCTGCGTGGAAGGCAGTTCGAACAGTCCCACGCTCAGTCCCCCCTCCAGCGCCCGCTGAATGTCGAGGCTCACGTCAAGGGTCTGAAAGGCGGTGATACCGGCATTGGTCTGTGCCGCCTGGTTGAGGACATCCGTATCGAGATTGGTGAGTTGATTACCGATGCTGGTACTGACCCCAGTGGTGCTGTTCTTCACGTCGGCGTCCACGCTGGCGATACCGTTGGCGAGCGCTATGCTAACGGCAGCGATGTGGTTATCAATATCCAGGTCCACAGAGTTAGCCTGGTTGCTGAAATTGTTGGTGAGCGCGGTGATTTCGTTGTTGATCTGTATGTATTGGTTGTTGGTGTTGCCCGCGATGCTGGAGATGTGCGTGTCGATGTCGTCGTTGATGGTGGTGAGCTGGTTCTCGAGCAGGGTGAACTGATTCCCGGCGTCCAGGGCGAGGTTGGCTATGTCAGTGTCGATGACGATGGAGTTCTGCCAGCCGGCAAAGACCTCGGCCGCCTCGGTGTAGGGATCGCAAAACTGAAGCTCGTCGCTTGTCGTCTGGATGGCAAACACGATCTCATCGACCACGATGGCAATGATGACGTCTGGCAGATTGTTCGCTTCACCCAGGATCGAGATCCACAGAGTTCAGATTTTCGTCGGCGACAATCTGAATTGCCTCCAGCACCTCGAGGGTGATGAGCAAGGCCTTGTCGGTCGGGGTGTCGGATGGAATCGAGGGCAACACCCCCGCCGGCGTTTCCTGGCAATATCCATAAGGCGGAGGAACAAGGTTCGCCGGGGGATCGGACGGCGGCAAGGTCTTGGGCTGCGGTACCGTAGTCGTAAGTATGGTGACCGCGTTGTTAAAGGCGTTCACATCGGTATAGTTCGCTAACCCGGTCATCTCGGTGGAGTCCATGCCGTTGATCTGTGTCTGTAAATCGTTAACCAAGGCCTGCTGATTCGGGTTGTTGGTGGGCGACTGCGCGATGAAGTTGACGAGACTCGTCAGGCTGGCCTGGAAATTGTTGACGTCATCCGCCGTAAGCACTTGGCCCTTGGCGCGGGCAATGTGCGCGCGGACCTGCGCATCCGTGCCTCGGAGCGAGCCTGAAGAAGGGATAAATGGAAACGCGGCTCGCGTTTGAGCGCTCGCCGAGGGGAGAAGGCACAGCGCCGAAAGAACGGCGATGGCAAGAGCGGGCAGCCAGCCACGAAGCCCACCCGTTGTCCGGTGGATCTGCTCCCAGGCCTTTCTTTTTAAGCGGTATTGAATCTTCATAACGTTCCTTCTCGCTAATAATTTTGTGCTCGCCAGCAGCTTCATCGTTTCCCCGGTTCCCATACGCTTGCGTCGGGCGAAGCTTCTCAGCCCCGGCCCGTTCATTTGGACGCAGCCTGATACGCCGACACGTAATCCTGATAGGCAGTGATGTACTGTTTATTCGCGGAAGCCGTGTCGCCCTGCGCCAGCGATTTTGTTGCCGTTCCTATCGTCATCTTGTCCGCCTGCATCTTCGCGATGATGTCGGCGACGATCGAGCGAACCGTCTGCAGATATCCGCCGCTGGTGTTGGGCATGATGAAGCTCTCGATGCTCAGGCCCTGAGCCAGTGCAAGCTCGATCTTGATGCGGATGTCGAGGTTCTGAAACCCGCCGATTGCGGCGTTGGTCTGAGCCGCCTGGTTGAGAACATCGG
The DNA here is from genome assembly GCA_963709055.1 of uncultured Acidobacteriaceae bacterium. Lineage (GTDB taxonomy): Bacteria > Acidobacteriota > Terriglobia > Terriglobales > Acidobacteriaceae > Acidiflorens. Next base: position 39,107 of record CAVPUZ010000024.1, on the reverse strand, counting down.
TATCGACCTGCGTGATCTGGTTCCCGATGCTGGTCCCGATAGTAGTGGTGGTGTTCTTCACATCGGCATCCAGGCTGGTGAGACTGTTGCTGAGAGTTACGTCGAGCGAAGCGACGTGATTATCGACGTCGAGATCCACTCCGGTAATCTGGCTGCTGAAATTGTTGCCGAGCGTGGTGAGCTCGTTGTTGATCTGCGTGTATTGGCTGCTGGTGTTGCCCGCAATGCTGGCGATGTGGTTGTCCACGTCGGTGTCGACGCTGGTGACCTGATTGTTGATCGCGCTAAAACTACTGTCGACTCCCTGGTTCAGGTTCGCGAGGTCCGTGTCAATGACGATGCTGTTCTGCCAGGTAGATGTAACCTGCGAGGCCTCAACGTTGATGTCACAAAACGTGAGCTGATCAATGGTCGTTTGCAGGGCAAACACGATTTCATCGGCCACGATGGCGATGATGACAAGGGTATATTCGCACCTTCGCCGACAACTTCAATGTCGAGATTCGCCAGATCGTCGGCGACAATGTCGAGCCCCTCCAGCACCTCGATGGTGATCAGCAGCGCCTTCTGGGTGGCGGCGTCCGATGGAATTGGTGGCGGCCCCGCCGTGGGCGTACAAATTCCGTACTGCGGAGCGACGAGGTTCGCGGGCGGATCACTCGGGGGCAAGACCGGGCTCCCGGGTGGAGTGGAAAACAATGTGCTTACCGCGGTGTTAAAGGCGTTCACGTCAGCGTTGGCGGCCATCTGCGTCATCTCATCGGGACGTCATGCCGTTGATCTGCGTCTGCAAATCGTTAATCAGGGCCTGCTGGTTCGGGTTGGTGGTGGGCGCCTGCCCAAGGTAGGTCACGAGACTTTGAAAGTTTGTCTGGAAAGTATTGACGTCATCCGCCGTAAGCTTTTGGTGCCGCGCGTGCGCCGACATGCGCCTGCACCCGTGCCTGCGAGATCTGGAAAAATCTTGAAGAGATGCCGGGCGATCCGAATCGCGCTTTAGCACTGGCCAAAGGGATGGCACAGAGGACCATGAGAACGGTGAATTCCACGGTGCGCAGTAGTCTGCTTGAAGTTTTCATCAATTCACCTTGTTAATTCAGGCTAAGTACGCATTTGGAGGCGGGCATTCTTGCTAGAGCTAGTCGCCACAGGACCAGCTCACAGCCACCCGGAAAACTGTCGCGCCAACCTATACCCGGACCGAATATTTGTCAAGAACCAAAATCTTTCTTAGTGCAAAGTACGGCGCTGTCGAACCGCGACCAGAGCGCCGGAGCGGCGCTTCATATCGCGTGGTAGAACAGCACGACCGCAATCTCGAACACAGAAATTCCAGGCCGGCACGGCAAGGGCTCACACAATTATTCCTAACGATCTAGCCCAAGGGACTAACCCGGTATAACTAACACTTACTCGATCAGGTTCCTCAGTGGCACAATGATACGGTCGGCCAGCAGAGTTGGATAGTAAGTCTCCGAAATGTTCTGAGCCGATTCGGCGAGAGCTCGATAAGAATGCTACGCGACAGACAAATTATTTCACATTGACACGATTGGCGATTGAGAGGACAATCCCTGTCTCTGCTGTTCTGGAGAGATCTGAACGGGTGTCAGGAACGCGCGAGCCACCCGACGCAAGTCAGGTATTCAATCGTTGCCGACAGTGGTTTCCCCGTTGCTTCCATTAGTGCTTCGGGTTTCAACAAAGGAACTCAGAGATCGTTGTGGGGCGTTTGCAAGCCCAAAACGGAGCACCGTGCCGAGCGCGCTTGGCCGCAACGGAGCTCAACCAAAATGGAGATGGAGAATATGAGAATCACCCCGAGTCGGTTTGCGGCTGCAGCGATCGTGTTGGCGGTTTTGACCATGGCAACCACGGTGCGCGCAAACGCCCAAGACAACAAGTGCGCGAAAAACATCACGGCGTGCGGTTGCACAATTTCATTGGCGGGCAAGTATCAGGTGTCGACCGACATCTATGGCTTTCAGGGGCTCACGCTAAAGTATGGTTGCATCGACATCAACGCATCGCAAGTCACGCTCACTGTGAAGGGCTCGATTGTCGGACCAAGTGTCAACTCGTGTGCTACCCCTCCTTCTTCGGCACTTATTCGCGGGGCTATGCAGCCCCGCAGTAAAGAAGATTGGCCATCCGCTGTGCAGAGATTTCTTGCCCGAACCCCGAGGATAACGAGGGCATTCCGGTCGGAATCCATGTTTTGCCAGGTGTCAGCAATGTGGCGCTCAACTTTGTGCTTGATGAAGATGTGTGCGGATGGACTTATGGGGTCGAGAGTGAAGGCACGAACGTCGCCATCAAAACAATGGGAACTTATGACAACCAAGTAGGATTGATGCTCAACAATGTCACGGGCAACAGCTTGCCTCTATTGCGATTCCGAGTACAACATGACTGGCGTCGAAGTCTACTATGGATCGGGTAACTCGTACACCGATGGTTCCGGCAGCAACAACTACCAATACGGCTTTTGGATCTACAACAGCACGGGAAACACCTTCACCGATAACTTCGCTAACTACAACTCCATAGCGGGGTTTTACCTGGGGTGCTCAGCCATTGGCGAGTATAATACGTCAGAGAAATGCCACACCAACAGCAACAACATACTGGATAACGTAGCGGGGGATAATGGAGACCTTCCTTATACGCCGGGATTCGGGATCGCAGAGGAATGGGGAGGCCTTTACAACGTAGTGGAAAACAACACGACACAAGATCCTTCTTTCCATCGATGTCTAACGAAACCATCGACATTGTCGATGGCAACGGTAACTGCATTTACGACACTTACAAGAATAATGACTATCTGACCAAGAAGCCGAAGTGTATTCATTAGTGCGAGTAGAAAGATGGTTCCTGGACTGACACATGCGGTGCAGTCCAGGAATTCGGAAGAGAAAGCCGCTCCATCCCAGGGATGAGTCGGAGCGGTCGGCCGTTGCGAAATCCGACTGGGTCTCCGGCGAAAACCTGCATTGCCTGATCCGAGCCAGGCTCTCGGGAGACACAACCAAGATTTAACCTCCCAATTGGATCTTCACCCTCTATACCGGACAGCTTCGTATGGTCGGGCTGCTGGATTCGTCCAGGTCCAGGCGCGCTTCCTTATTTTCGTAGGTATTGAACATTCTCTCGAAGCCGGAAAAACAGGCTACCGATTGACTCGCGAGCCTCCCTGGTAGCATTATCGGTGCGGCCAAACTCCGACAATTTCAGGAGCGTGCATTCACGGCCCATCTTTTCTCGGAGGGTATTCAGGATGGCAAGAAGAGAACAAGAAAGGCTGTCACGTCGAGATTTCATCAAGAAAACAGGCACCGGCGCCCTCGCATTGGGCGTGGCTTCCGGCCCGTTCTTTCTGTTTCCAGAAAAAGCTGCGGCGCAGCAGAAAACGCTGAAAATACTCCAGTGGAGTCATTTCGTCCCGGCATATGACACCTGGTTTGACGGAACCTTCTGCAAGCAGTGGGGGCAAAAGCACAACACAAATGTAATTGTGGATCATATCAACCTGGTCGATCTGAACGCGAAGGCCGCCTCTGAGGCTTCCGCACGAAAAGGGCATGATCTGTTCATGCTTCTCTCGCCGCCCGCGGCCTATGAGAAGCAAACCATTGACATGGCCCACGTGTACCAGGAAGTGGAGAAAAAGCACGGCAAGAAGATCGATCTTGCGCACAAGTCCACCTACAACCCAAAGACCAAACGCTATTTCGCTTTCTCCGATTCCTACGTCCCTGATCCCGGCAACTGGCACAAGGACTGGTGGACGGAAGCGGGGTTCCCGAACGGTCCCGATACCTGGGAGGATGTGCGAGTCGGCGCCAAGAAAATCAGGGACAAGTCAGGCCATCCTTGTGGCTTGGGACTTTCTCAGGAACTCGACACCAGCATGGCCATGCGTGCCCTGCTTTGGTCGTTCGGCGGCGCCGAGCAGGATGAAGCCGGCAACGTCACCATCAACTCCAAGCAGACGGTCGAAGCGCTGAAGTTCATGAAGGCGCTTTATCAGGAGTCCGAAACGCCGGAGGTCTTTACCTGGACTCCGCCCTCCAACAATCAGGCCATGCTAGCGGGCCGTGTTTCTTATGTCGCGAATGCTATCTCCATCACTCGCCAGGCGGAAAGAGAGCACCTGCCGATTGACTCGAAGATCATGATCTGCGCGGCGCCGAAGGGGCCGGCACGTCGCATCGCCGCCGAGCACGTCATGGACTGCTACATAATCTGGGATTTCGCGGAAAACAAGGACGGGGCGCAACAGTTTCTGGTCGATTTCATTGACGCCTTCCACGAGTCGTTCACGGCTGGCCAGTTTTACAATTTCCCTTGCTTTCCCAGCACAGTTCCCGACCTCAAGAAGGAAATCTCTTACGATTCGCGGGCCAATCCGGCGGACAAATATAAAGTCCTTGGCAACGTGCTGGATTGGGCGACCAACGTCGGTTATCCCGGTTATGCCACCGCCGGCATCGACGAAGCCTTCAAAGCGTGGATCATTCCTACCATGTTCGCCAAAGTAGCGCGCGGCGACGAAACCCCGGAAAATGCCGCCAAGGCTGCCGAAGAGGAATACAAGCGTATCTTTGCCAGATGGAAATGACCGGATGGGGGACGGATGGCAGTCGTTGAGACGCGGGATCTGACAAAGGTATTCAAAGAAGGACAACTCGGAGCGGTCAATAACGTGAACTTCGAAACTCGCGAAGGCGAGTTTCTGGTTTTCCTCGGACCCTCGGGCTCCGGGAAAACAACGCTCTTGCGAATGATCGCCGGGCTGGAAGCTCCCACGTCCGGCGAAATTTTCATTGGCGGCCGCATGGTCAACGATCTCAGTCCGCGCGACCGCCGCATCGCCATGGTCTTCCAGAGCTATGCGCTTTATCCTCATCTTTCGGTCTACAAGAATATTGCCTTCCCACTGCGCGCTCAGAAGGTGAAGAAAGAGCTGCATAAGGGAAAGGTGGAATGGGCGGCATCCCTGCTTGGCATTGGCGCGCTCCTCGAACGCAAGCCGCGCGAACTCTCTGGAGGCGAGCGTCAGCGGGTCGCTCTGGCGCGGGCCATTGTGCGTGAGCCTGCCGTTTTTCTTCTCGATGAGCCTCTCTCCAATCTCGACGCCAAGCTGCGAGCCTCGGCACGTGAGGAGCTCGAGCAATTCCACCGCCGCGTGGGTACGACTTCCATCTACGTCACGCACGATCAAGTAGAGGCCATGGCCATGGGCGACCGGGTCATGGTTCTAAATAAAGGCGTCGTACACCAGCTTGGCACTCCCACCGATGTCTATGACAATCCTGCCGACACCTTCGTTGCGACCTTTCTGGGTTCACCGCCAATGAACCTCGTCGAGTTCGGCGACGTGATCGTGGGCTTCCGTCCCGAACATTTCCGGCCCGGCTCCGCGGGCGTGGGAGATTTTGTCCCGTTTCGCTTCAAACTCGAGAACCGCGAATACCTGGGTTCGGAGTGGATCGTTTCCGGCACGCTGATAGGCGGAAAGCTCGAAGGCAAAGAAATCTCCTCAAGGCTCGCGTCTTCTCAGGCGCTGACCGTAGGCGATACGTATGACTTTGTCGTTGGAGAGCGCGAACTGAAGTTCTTCGATCGGGTGACGGAAAAGCGAGTCGAGCCGAGGGCCTTGTCGTGGCGCTAGCCCGCAAGAAAATAAAATCCGTCGGCGCCGCGCAAAGTCCATTGCTGGGCGCGGCAATGTTTTCGCCCGCGGTTCTCTACATCGTGCTGCTGGTCGGCGGACCTTTTTGTCTGGCTATTTTTTATGCTTTCAGCGATGCCCGCATCGGCAGTACCGAACTGCATTTCGTGGGCCTGGAAAATTTCCGCAGCATCCTCCAAAGCCCCAGTTTTCGCATTGCCGTCCGCAATTCGCTTATCTTCACGATCGTCTCGCAGATCGTCGTAATCGTCGGCGCTCACATTCTTGCCATCGCTCTGGAAACAAAATTTCCGGGCCGCGGCCTGATCCGTTTTCTGATCCTGCTGCCCTGGGTCGCGCCCATCGCATTAGGCGCTATTGGATGGAAATGGATCCTTGATTCCATCTACAGCGTGATCACTTGGGTTCTTGTATACGCCCACATTTATAAGCCGTTCAGCGCGCCCATGTGGCTCGGCGAACCGACCCTGGCCATCACTTCCGTCCTCCTGGTGCACAGTTGGCGCCTGCTGCCATTTGCTACCGTCATCTTGCTTGCGGGCAGGACCGCCATTCCCAAAGATATTCCGGAAGCCGCTGCGGTCGATGGAGCAGGCTTCTGGAGCACGGAGTTTCAGATCGTCATTCCCATGATGCGGCCGATCATGAGCGTCGCTATCCTGTTCGGCCTCATTTTCACCTTCACCGATATGACCGTCGTCTATATCCTTACGGCGGGCGGCCCCTTCGATTCCACCCAGACCCTCCCGAATCTCGCGTTTACATTGGGTATTCAGGGCAGTGATCTCGCCGCTGGCGCGGCCATCTCGCTCTTCCTGGTGCCGGTACTGGTCATCATTGCCTACTTCATGCTGCGCGTGGCCAATCGCGCCGAGGTGACGTAAATGGCCAGAGGAATCTTCCAGCGCATCTGGGCAAAGCTGGGCACTATCCTGGTCCTTGTTGTTTTTACCGTCCTGCTCGCTTTTCCTTTTTATTGGATGTTGATTACCAGCTTCAAGCAAAACGTCGATCTCTACACGATGGAGAACAACCCCTTCATCTTTAATGCCAAACCCACCTTGGAGCATGTGACGTTTCTGTTCACGCAGACCCGATTTGTGCGCTGGCTGGGCAACACAGCATTCGTGGGCGTTGTGGTTGTTGCCATAACGCTGTTTCTGGCGGTGCCTGCGGCGTACTCGCTCGCCAGGCTCTCCGGGCGCTGGGGTGAGCGTTTAGGCATCGGTATTTTTCTCACCTACCTGATCCCGCCGACCTTGCTCTTTATCCCACTATCCCGAGTGGTGGCCTATCTCGGATTGCAGGACTCCTTGTGGGCGCTCATCCTCGTCTACCCCACCTTCACCGTTCCTTTTTCTATCTGGCTTCTGATGGGTTTCTTCAAGTCGATTCCAAAGGAATTGGAAGACGCTGCCATGGTGGATGGGCTCACGCGCTTCGGTGCTTTCGTCAAATTGGTGATTCCGATCTCGGTCTCGGGAATTCTCACCGTCGTGATCTTCTCGTTCACGCTCGTGACGCAGGAATTTGTCTACGCGCTGACTTTTATCTCTTCCGAATCGAATCAGATGATCGGAACCGGCATCCCCATTTTCCTGGTGCGCGGAGACGTTTACTACTGGGGAGCGCTCATGGCCGCTTGCCTGATCGCCAGCCTCCCGATCGCGTTCATGTACAACCTGTTTCTGGACCGCTTCATTGCGGGCTTTACCGTCGGCGCCGTCAAATAGCGCTCCCGCAAAAGCCGATACCAAGCTTCGATATCACGCACGCCGCACATGACCCAAGATTGTTACCGTCGTTATGTCAAGGGCTCACCCTTCGACGCTCACATCCATTCGGCCGAGTTCGACAATTAGGTCCCTCCGAGATTTAGGTTCGATGCTTATTTTGACGATGACAAGAAGAGATAGGTCATTGAATTTGTGCGCCGCATTTTACCTACGTTAGGCACTTTCGCCGCAGGCATCTTTGTCAGCGCCATCATTTTCATTACCCTCCGAAGTCTCGAAACCAGGAACGCCCAAGCTTCCTTCAATGGCGTTGCCCAGGAGCGTCTCGATGGGCTGGAGACCAACGTCGCTCTGACCGTCAATAATCTCGTCTCTCTCGGAGCGCTCTTCGATGTGTCGCTCGATACAAACCGGGACGAGTTCGACCGCTTCGCGGCACCTTTGCTGGCGCAGAATCACGCGATTCAGGCCCTGGAATGGATTCCAAGGGTACCGAAACGCTGGCGGCAGCAGTACGAGAACGATGCGCGCCACGATGGCTTGCGGTCGTTCCAATTTACAGAGCGTATTTCGCCCCAGCAAATGGCCAGAGCAGGCGAGCGCGATGAGTACTTCCCTGTTTTCTTCGTTGCTCCGCTCAAAGGCAACGAAAAAGCCTTGGGCTTCGACCTCGCATCCGATCCCGTCCGTCGTACAGCACTCTTGAGTTCGGCAGATTCCGGCCACTTGGCCGCTACTAGCCGGATCAAGCTCGTGCAGGAAACCTCCGACCAGTACGGCTTCCTCGTTTTCCGCCCGGTTTACCAGGGAGGGGGGATGGAACCGTCCAGCGCCGAGCTACGGCGAGCGGCATTGATCGGGTTTGCCCTCGCAGTCTTTCGCGTTGGGGACATCGTCGATAAGGCTGGCATCGCTTCGAGTTCCGCTCCAAACCTTAACCTGGCGATCTTCGACCGCAACGCCAACCAGGGAGAAAGACTGCTTTATCCGAAGGGCGCCCACCTCGATGGCGTCCAGGACATCCCCGACGTTTTCAGGGCCACGCGAACAATTTCGGTGGCAGGCCGCACATGGGAGCTCGTCGCTTACTCACTTGGCAAAAGCTTCCAGCCGGTGCGCTGGAGCAGCTGGACGGCGCTCCTGGCAGGGCTGCTGCTCACATGTTTGCTGACGGCGCATCTCGCCGAGCGCAAGCACGCCGAGCAAGCATTGGAAGCATCCGAGGAGCGATACCGTTCCCTGGTTTGTAATATCCCTGACGTAATTTGGACCGCGGACGCCAAGGGGAATTTCGCCTATATCAGCCCCAACATTGAGAGGCTAAGCGGGTTTGCCACGACGGACATCTTCACGCTCGGCTCCCGCCTCTTCTTTGCGTCTATCCACCCTGACGACATTGACAAGGTGAAAGAAGGCTTCCGGGCGCTTTTCCGAAAAGGCGAAGCCTATGATGTCGAATGCCGGGTACGACGTAAGAACGGTGAGTGGATCTGGGTACGCGACCGCGCGCTGACTACCTACGTGCGCGACGGCATCCTGTATGCCGATGGAATTGTTTCCGACATCACCGGCCGCAAGCGGGTGGAAGAAAGTCTCAGAGTTCAATATGAAACGGCGCGGGCGTTGGCTGAATATAAAACGCTGCATGATGCAGCGCCCTCGATTCTTCAGTCTTTGTGCGACGTTTTGGGCTGGGATTGCGGCGTCCTTTGGGGAGTGGACCGAAAAACCAACCTCTTGTGCTGGGTTGAAAGCTGGCACGAGTCGGCGCTCAATCTCGCGGGCTTGGTAGCGGCCCAGCGCGAGCTTACATTCTCTCCCGGTGCTGGAATCGCGGGCAGCGTTTGGAGCAGCCGCCAACCCCTCTGGATTCCCGACATAACTCCACTCGATGGCCCGATGAAAATTGCGGCCGATTGGGGTTTGCATACCGCGGTCACCTTTCCCATACTATCTGGCGGCGTTGTGCTCAGCGTGATGCAGTTGTTCAGCCGCGAGGTTGAGCAGCCAGACGAGCAGATCCTGCAAATGCTGATGGCCATCGCCAGCCAGATCGGCCCGTTGCTCGATCGCCAACGCGCCGAAGAAGCCCTGCAACAAAGCGAAGAGCGCTCCCGCTTGCTCTTCGCAACCATTCCGCATCCGGCCTTCGTATTCGATCTCGCGACCCTCGACTTTCTCGAAATAAATCAGGCCGCGCTGCAACAATACGGATACAGCCGGGATGAATTCTTGGGGATGAAGACGACAGATATTCGGTCTGCCGAGGAGGTGGAACGGTACAAGACATATCTACGCAAGTCCCAGTCGACCGAAGGCCCAGCGGGACAGTGGAAGCATCGCAGCAAGGATGGCCGCATCATCGACGTGGAGATTCACTTCCATTATCTTGACTACGATGGTCACAAGGCTTGTCTCTCCATCGCTCAGGACGTAACCGAGCGCAACCGGCTTGAGGTCGAGCTGCGTCATGCCCAGAAGCTTGAGGCTGTGGGCAGCCTGGCCGCGGGCATTGCCCATGAGATCAATACTCCAATTCAGTTTGTTGGGGATAACACTCGTTTCCTGCGCGATGCCTTCGCCGACATGATCAAAGTACTGGAAAAGTATCAACGCCTCCGGCAACAGTCGGCTAGCGGCGGACCAGTGCAGGCGTTCGAGCAGGAAGTGGCCGAAACCGAGAAGACGGTGGACATTGGATACCTGGTGGAGGAAATTCCCAGAGCCATCGCACAATCCCTGGATGGCGTAACGCGCGTAGCCACACTGGTGCACGCCATGAAGGCGTTTGCCCACCCTGACGGAAAAGAAAAGTCGGCCACCGATATCAACGAAGCCCTACTCAGCACGCTGACCGTGGCACGCAATGAATTGAAGTATGTCGCCGATGTGGAGACAGAACTGGCTGCCCTGCCGCTGGTCATTTGCAACATCGGTGAGGTGAACCAGGTTTTTCTCAACCTGCTCATCAATGCCGCCCATGCGATCGGCGATGCAAACAAGGGAACTGACCAGAAGGGCGTCATACGGGTTCGCACTTCACTGCGAGCAAGATGCCGTCTTGATCTCCATTTCCGACACCGGCTGTGGTATCCCGGAAAAGATTCGCGACAAAATCTTCGATCCCTTCTTCACGACCAAAGAGAGCGGCAAAGGGACAGGCCAGGGGTTAGCGATCGCTCGCTCGGTTGTAGTCGACAGGCACGGTGGCAGCCTCACCTTCACGACTGAAGTTGGCAAGGGAACCACCTTCTATGTTCGGCTGCCATTGCATGACGAGGAAAAACCGCGGCAGTAGATCTTCCTGTCTTCGAGAAGGGAAAGGGCACCAGTTCCCTCGGGCCGCCAGGTCGCTGAAAATAGATTCGCGCTTCAGCGGCCGGGGGGCGCCAATCCGCAGCCTCTTACGAAGCGCCTTTCACAAAACTTAGCGTAGTGGTAGGCGAGGAAACGGTTACCTCCCCTGCGATCACTCGCCTGGCCTGCAAGTTCTTGAGCTTGAGTATGAGCGGGGGGGTAACTTCCTGACCTTTGGAGACGACAAGCAGTTCCCTCCGCCGAGCGCACTTCCTCCTGAATGATCATGCCCGGCGCCAGCAATTCAATGCGGCACTTCTGTATTTCGCCCTCTTCGGCATTCGGATCCAATGTCACCAGAGCCTCAAAAAACTCCGGACTGAATTGTTTATTTTGACTGGCTAGAAGATGCGCTGCCTCGGTTCGCGACCTTCCCTTGTGGATGAGTTGTTCATAAGCCAGAGTCAGGCGGAGTATTTCGGCTCCCAGCCGCATGTCTGCCCGGTCGTCGACTTCGCGGAAGGGGCGGTTCTGGTGCTCGATCATCCACGCGATCGGCTCCAGCCGGGGGATCTTCGAAAGCAGACCATAGGCCACGCTCGGGTGCGCGTCATATTGCGCCTGCTCGTTCGCGGAAAGTTTCTCGCCGCTGTATACCGCCTCGATCGTCTCCGCAGCCAGAGTGACGCAACCGAGTTGGGACATCATGGCGGCAACCTCGTATTGCCAGGGGTTTCCCAGCTTCATCGCGGTCACGATATGGTGGATGTAACGGCGGGCGCGCTCGGCGCGGCTGAACGCGGCGGGATTGACCAGGCTCAGTACTTCCGTGAGGACTTGAATACTGCCGCTGAGGGTTTCTTCCAGCAGTTGATTTTCGGCGGTGACCAGCCGGTACTGCACCAGCGCGGCCGTCAAGGTCTTTGCCATCATTTCCTTGCTGCAGGGCTTGTTCAGAAAGCGGAAGATATTGCCCTCGTTGATGGCATCGATGGCCGTGTCCATGTCCGCGTTGCCGGTAAGCATGACGCGTACGGTGTTGGGCGATTGAGCTTTGATGCTGCTCAGAAGCTGGATGCCATCCATGCCAGGCATTCGCATGTCGGAAACCACGACCGCGTAAGGGCCTGCCTCCGCGACGAGTCTGAGGCCTTGTTCGCCGCCGGTGGCCGTCTCGATATGAAATTCGCGGCATAAAATGCGCCGATACCCGTCGAGGATGTTGCTATCGTCGTCCACGAGAAGGATTTTCTCAGCCATGGCACCTCCCTTTCCCACTTCCTAGCGATTTCTTGCGTAGTCTTGCCGAAATGACAGCCGATCTTCCCAGTCGTACGCTCGTCCACGACCAGTCAGGATTCTTATACTCGGCGCAGCGTTTTAGCAGAAATGGAACCACTCCATAACATCATCGGCTGCTGCCAGGCTCGCCTTTAGGAACCAACGTTGGCGCGGCTTGCCCTTCATGAAAACTGCGCCAGAGAGCGACGCGCGCGCCCAGCCCGAGGCGCTCCAGATAGGGTAGGTCCAGCTCGCTATCGCGGTTCAGCAGTGACGCGTCGCCCGCGCTCGACGATGGCGTCGGCGGCGTGGACCGCAGTCAGCGAGGAAAACTGCGTCTCCGCGCTTTCCCCAGGGCAATGGTGAAAGACAACGGCATGCACCAGAGGTACGGGAAGGCCCCAGACGCTCATCAAGTAGGCGCCAACTTGCGCGTGTGTACAACCCAGATGCTCAAGTTCGAGGGCCACCGTCGCGCCGGGTTTGCTCTGCAGAATAGGACGGTACTCGCGGGGCATCTCCGCGAGCAGAACCACCTTCCCGATATCGTGCAGCAATCCTGCCGTGAAACTCTCCTCCACCATGGGCTTCGGGCAGCTCTCTGCACGTGGCGATGCGCTGCGCCAGCGATGCAGTGGCCACACTGTGCTCCCATAGCGCCGGCAGGTAAGCGGCAACCTCGGAATGGCCGTCGAACTGCGAAAACACGTGGACCGACAACACCAGTGTGCGCACCGTCTCGGTGCCAATCAAAGACACCGCTTGCAGCAGGTTCGAAACCCGTCCGCAACTGCCAATGAACGCCGAATTCGCCAGTTGCAGGATCTTGGCCGCCATCGCTACATCCTTCGAAATGATGCGTTCGATTTGCGCGAGCGACGGGTCTTCCAAACGCAACGCCGCCGTCAGTTCCTCGTAGAGGGTCGGCAGGCTCGGGATCGATCGCAAGCGCGAGACAATCGTCTTGAGAGATTGATTCGCGAGAAGATCGCGCATGGCAAAGGCCTGCGCCGAGCCGAAGCACCAGTTCCTTGGGGTCGCAAGGCTTTGACAGAAACTGATGAGCGGGCGATATGGAGCGGAGAACGGCTGCCCGGCTCGACTGCCCCGAAAGCACCATGCGGATCATTTCCGGGTGCCGTTGTTTGACCGCTTCCAGCAGTTGTGCGCCGTCCATCAGGGGCATGCGCATATCCGTGACGATGGCGTCATACGCCTGCTTGTCCAACGCCTGCAGCGCGGCGGCAGCGCTATCGACGAAATGCATCTCCCACTCACCCCGCATGCCATGCAAAGCGCGCCGCAGGCCATCCAGGATCATGGCCTCGTCATCGACAAAGAGCAGTCGCTTGGGCATCAATTCTCCTTTCCCTGGTCGGCCGCCTGGATCGGCAGATCGATGAAGAAGGTGGTACCTACGCCCATCTCAGTCTCGAACCAGATTTTTCCGGAGTGTTTCTTCACGACGACGGTGTGCGCCAGCGAGAGGCCTTGCCCGGTTCCTTTGCCGACCTCCTTGGTCGTGAAGAACGGATCAAAAATTCTTGTGCGGATCGCTTCCGGAATGCCGGAACCGGTGTCGGTCACCGAGATCTGCACGAACTCGCCGCGCGTCCGCGTGCCCACCGTAATCTGTCCCTTGTCGCCATCCTTGACCTTGTCTTTGATGGCATGGGCGGCATTCACCAACAAGTTCAGGATGACCTGGTTGATATCGCCGGGATAGCACACGACCGGGGTAGCGTTTCATCGAGTTCGGTGACCACCTCGGCGACATATTTCCACTCGTTGCGCGCCACGGTGATGGTGGACTCGATGGCGCGGTTGAGATCGGTGGCCGTCTTTTCGGCCGAGTCGGGGTGAGAAAACTCCTTCATGGCGCGGACAATCCTGGCCACCCGGTGCGCTCCATCCAGACCCTGGTCGATGGCGCGCGGCACCTCCTCGACAATAAATTCCAGATCGCAGTTTCGTTCCGCCTCGTTGAGGGCTGCAGCTATGCCCTCCGGCAGTGTCCCTGCCGCATTTCGAATCGCACTGCGGTACTGTTCCAGCAGTTCGTGCGTCGCCTTCCACGAATCACGCAGGAACGTAAGATTGTCGGCGACGAACTGCGTGGGCGTATTGATTTCGTGGGCGATGCCGGCCGCCAACTGGCCAATCCCTTCGAGCTTTTGCGCATGCCGAAGCTGGCTTTCCAGCGCGCGGCGCTCGGTGATGTCGCGCACGAAGGCGAAGCCGTATTCCTGCCCGTCGAACTCCAGATAGTTCGCCGTCACCTCCACCGGAAAGACCCGCCCGTCTTTGGTTTTGTGCTGCGTTTCAAAAGTCTTTGAGCCCCGGGTTTTGAGTTCTTCCCACAATGCTGCGCCACGCTTCCTTTGGGAAAGAGCGGATCGATATCCGGCACCGATAGCGAAAGAAGTTCCTCGCGGGAACGTCCCAAAGAGCGGCTAGCCGCCTCGTTGGCATAGACGATGCGGGCTTGTGGTCAATCCAGAACACTGCGTCCGAGGCAGTTCTCCAGCGAATACTTGCGTCAGCCGCAGTTCCTTGTCCGCCCGCTTGCGTTCGGTTGTCTCCTCCGCGATGCCAACCACCCGGATGATTTGCCCGTCCTTGTCGCGAATGGGAAAGGCCCGATCCGAAATCCATTTCTCCTGCCCGTCGGGTGTTCGTATGCGATATTCTGATTCCACCCGTTCGCCTTGCATCTGCCTCGCAAATAACGCATGGGCGCGTTCCATGTCATCGGGATGGATCGCCTCTATCCATGCCATGGGATTCCGATAGAGGCTCTCGCACGTCCGGCCCCACACCTGCTCATACGCCGGGCTGACATAGAGAATCTCGTCGGCTGTCGGGGACATCATCCAAAACACTTCATGGATGTTTTCCGCCAATTGGCGGAATTTCTCTTCGCTCCTCTGCAACGTTTGCTCTGTCTCCTTGCGCTTTGTAACGTCTTCATAAGTGCCGAGGATGCCCGTCACCTTGCCGTCCCGGTCCCGCAGGGGCAGTTTGTTCGTCTGCAGCCACAGCACGCTTCCGTCGGGCCGACTCTGGCGTTCTTCAAAGTTGAGCTTGGCCGATCCTGTCTCGATTACCAGTTTGTCGTCGGCGCGATAAGCTTCAGCCGTGCCCGCCCAGGCCAGATCAAAGTCGTTCTTGCCGATAATCGCGGAGGGCGCCTCTAACCCCGCATCGGTCGCAAAAGCCCGATTGCAGCCCAAATAGGTGCTGTTCCGGTCTTTCCAGAAGACGCGTTGCGGAATGGCGTCCAGAATGGACTGCAGCATCTGCCGCGACCCTTGCAGTTCCTCCTCCGCGCGCTTGCGCTCGGTCATATCCATGCACGTGCCCACGAACTCGACGAGGTCACCGCTTTCGTTGACGACCGGGTGCCCGGCACTGCGGAGGTTTCTTACCGATCCATCCGAGAGCACAATTCGAAAGTCCGCTTCATAGTCCTTTTTCTGAGCCAGCAATTCATTGATGAGGCGATGGAAGCGGGGCAAATCCTCAGGGTGAATCTTTTCCTGAGATTGTCGTAACGGTGCCGTTCCTTTCCCAGGCTCCATGCCGAAAATCCGATAGTGTTCGTCCGACCAGTAGACGATCTCCTTCTTGGCAACGCTCCAAACCCAACTGCCGACGTGGCTCACCTTCTGTGCTTCGGCCAGATGGGCTTCGCTGCGCCGCAGCTCCTGCTCCGCCCGCCGGCGCTCGGTGATGTCCTCCTTGATGGCCAGGTAATGGGTGATGGCGCCCTTGGCATCCGTGATCGGTCGAATCGTGGCCACTTCCCAGTAGAGCTCCCCATTCTTTTTCTTGTTGCAAAGTTCGCCGCGCCACTCCTGCCCTTGCGTGAATGGTGGACCACAGATTCCGGTACACCTCGGGTGAAGTTCGTCCCGAATTCAGGATGCGCGGATTCTTCCCCAGAACCTCTTCCGCCTGATATCCCGTCACCTCCGTGAATTTCCGATTCACGTAGCTGATGTGGCCTTGCGGGTCAGTGATGACCACCGATACCGGGCTCTGCTCGACCGCCGTGGACAATTGCCGCAGCATGTCCTCATTGCGTTTTCGCTCGGTGATGTCGCGAAAAGTCCAGATCCGCCCGTAGTATCTGCCCTCTTATCGACGACGGGAGCCGAATAGCGATCCAGGACCCTTCCATCCTTCAACTCAATTTCGTCGCGACTGGTCTCACTGGGATGTCGGTAGAGGTGTTTGATTTTGGCCACGAAGGATTCGGGATCCTTGATGAGCGAGACCACGTGCTGCAGCAAGGGGCATCGTCCTCTTGGTTGGCCACAATCTCGGGCGGGATTTGGAACAGTTCCATGAACCTCTGGTTCTGCATGAGCCGTTGGCCGTTGCCGGCCACCACCAGAATGCCATCGATCGTCGAGTTCGCCTGCGCCTCCAGAAATGCCGTTTTCGATCTGCAGTTCGGCCTCCGCCTGTTTGCGCTCTGTGATATCGCTGAAAACTCCGTCCGCATACAGAACTCCATCTTCCTCGTGGGTGCCGGTAGCGCGATCGTGAATCCAGATCCATGTTCCATCTTTTCGGCGGATGCGATATTCCTCGTCAAAGGCGCTCTGCTTTTCAAAAAGAGCACGATAGCCCCGATTCACGCGGCCAAAATCCTCAGGGTGAATCAGACCCGACCGGAGATTCCCGCCGGCGGCGCAGAATTCCTCCTTCGTGTACCCAAGAACCGCCTCCACCTTCGGACTCACATAGGTCGTCCGGCGCTCCCGGTCCGATGTCCAGGCCACGTCCGGGATGCTGGTCAGAATTCTGCGAAACTTCTCCTCGCTCGGCTGCAGGGTGTCTCTAGCCTCATGTATCTCGGTGATGTCTTCGGCCACTCCAGCGAACATCGAAACCTCGCCGTTCGCGCCGCAGATGGGCTTGGCATGGTCCTTGATCCAGCGCGTCGAACCGTCGCCATGCCGGATCTGATATTCGCTGCGCGTCTCCTGGCCAGCCACCAGCCGAAGATAGTCCGCAGATCACTCTTTCTCGATGCTCGGGAACTGCAAGATTGCGCCACGGCGAAGGCGCCTCGCATGACCTCCTGGCAACTGTGTCCCGTGATGGTCTCGAAAGCGGGGCTCGCGTAAACCATGCGGTCCGCGATCACGTCCACCAGATAAAACGCCTGGTCGATGTTGTTGCTGATCTGCCGAAAGCGCTCTTCACTGGCTCGCAACGCTTCGATCGCCCGCTCGCGTTCGCTGATGTCCTGAATCGTGATTACCGAGGCAGTCAGGCTCGAGGGCTGCCGCAGAGGATGCGCCCAGTATTCCGCGGAAAACTACTTCCGTCCTTGCGCCAGAGAAGCTCACCCACCGCATGAATTTCCTGGCAGGCATCCAGCGCCTTGCGCAGGCCGCACTCCTCCTCCGGGTACTTCGTTCCATCGCGGCCGGCTGTGATGCAACAAGGCGTGGAGATTGTTTCCGATCAGCTCTTCGCTCCGATAGCCGGTCATCCTTAATAGAGCGTCATTGCAGAATGTTGCATTTCCCTGCGCGTCCACCCCGCAAAGCCCCTCGACGACGGCATTCAGGATGAGCTGCAGTTCAGCCTGCAACTCACCGGATGACCTTTGCAGTAATTGGCTCAGTGGCATAGCGGAGCCGTCTTTTACTAGATCGACCACGCCAAGTGGGCGGATGAACGATAAACCTCGCTCCGCTCGATTACGAAGGTCCACCCCTTCGAACGTCTACTTCTTGCGGAACCCGAGTTCTGTGCAGCTTCGATACTTCGCGTTCTCATTTTTCTGCCACAAATGCCGATCACTAGGCTATGTCTCGGCGCTCTGCTTTTGGGATTCTCCGGCTCTCGATATGCATAGCTCTTCTTCCCTTCTTGCTATTGGTGGCCGGGCTGGCACGCGCGCAAGTCCCACCCGATCAGGATCTAATGTCGTTGAGCATCGAAGATCTGGCCAAAACCAAGGTTTTCAGCGCATCCCGGCACCTGGAAGACACTCGGGAGGCTCCATCGTCGGTCAGCATCGTGACGTCGGATGACATCGCCCGATACGGCTGGCGCACGCTCGGCGACATTCTCAACAGTCTGCGCGGGTTCTACACCTCCTACGATCGCGACTACACCTATCTCGGGGTGCGCGGAATTCAGCGGCCCGGCGATTACAACTCCCGCATTCTGCTGCTGATCAACGGCCATCGCCTGAATGACAACGTTTATGACAGCGCGCCCATCGGCTCCGAGTTCCCGCTTGACCTGGATCTGATCGACCACATCGAGATCGTCCGCGGACCCAGTTCTTCGCTATTCGGCACCAATGCGGTTTTCGGAGTCATCAACGTCATCACACGCCGGCCAAAGGGCGCCACAACCATCGAAGCCTCGGGAGATGAGGGCTCCTTTCTGGGCCGGAGCGGACGGCTGACCGGCACCTACCAGAAGGGAAAATTGTCGGGATTAGTCTCGGGCAGCATGTTCCGCAGCGCCGGAGTTTCCAAACTGTTTTTCCCCGAATTCGTCGGAACCAACGGTGGTATCGCTGAAAACATCGACGGAGAACACTACGATGACGCCTTCGCCGACATGCAGTATGGCGAACTGCACGTCCAGGGACAGTGGGGAACGCGAACCAAGACTATTCCAACCGCGGCGTATGGCACGATTTTCAACGACCCCGGAAGTCGCGGGACCGATGCGGGCGCCTATGTCGATGTTTTCGATCACCGGACTCTTTCGTCGGCGACCGATCTCGATCTGCGGGCTCATTTCGATGACTATAACTACACCGGCACAGGCGGCTTTCTCCAAGCCGGAAACGTATACCGCTTTCTAACAACGGCGCGTGCCGACTGGATCGGAGTCGAAGCCAACCTGGGGCATCGGATCGGGCGCCAGCGAATCACCCTCGGAGCAGAGTACCAATATAGTTTTCGAGTCAACCAGAAGAACATCACTCTCGGACAGCCTCCCAGCTTTAACGACACCCGCACGCCTTGGTTCGTGGCCACTTACGGTGAGGCCGAGTTGAACTTCCTTCCCAAGCTGACTTTCCGCCTGGGCGGGCGATTGGACTGGTTTGATATTTTCGGAACCGCGCTCAGCCCGCGTGCGGCCGTGATCTACCAGCCGAATTCGCGCACCACCCTCAAATATATTTTCGCCAGAGCTTTCCGCGCGCCCAATGCGTACGAAAACTATTACACCGACGGTGTTTCGCTCGTGGCACCCATCAAACTCCTGGAGCCCGAACACATAGGATCGCACGAAGTGGTTTTCGAACACAGCCCGAAACCATGGCTGAGAGTCACCGCGGATGGCTTCTACAACAACCTCTCGAATTTAATCGACGAAGTGCCCGATCCGGCAAGCGGCCTGAATCACTTCGTGAACATCGGCCACGATGAGGGGCGCGGAGCCGAGTTCGAACTGGAGGCGAAGCGAGAGTCTGGTCTGTCGGCCCAGGCCAGCTATACATTTTCCGATGCCTTGGATGAGCTCCTAAGCGCGCGCCTGGCGAACTCTCCCATGCATTTGGCCAAGCTGCACGGCACGATCCCGGCTTCGCATCGAGCCTTCGCAGGACTGGAGTTGCTCTATACAAGTTCCCAGACCAGTTACCAGGGAACTCAAGTTCCCGCGTCGTTCCTCACCAACGCTACGTTTTCCACCAAGCCTCTGTGGAGAGATTGGCAATTCTCGGCCAGTTGCTACAACGCCTTTAGTCAGCGATGGTACTCGCCCGCTGGTCCTGGGCTTACGCAAGCGGCGATTCAGCAGGACGGCAGAACCTACCGTTTCAAGATCTCGTACCGGTTGCCGGTCAAGGAAGATCGCAGGAAAGAAGATCCCAACAAAGAAGATTGGAGCAAGAAATGAGCGGGACTGCCGCCAAATTCGCGGTGTGCCCGCGCAAGCATAGTGGTACTCGACCGTCCATTCTTTCGACGGGAGAAATGCCGTGAAGCGCCCGCGGTTGGCCCCTGTGGCCTGCGCGCTTTGCTTGCTGTTGTTGATGCCGCGGACCGGACAATCTCAGCCCCATGACGAACTGGCCGTGAAAGCGGCATTGGTGTTCAACCTGACGAAGTATGTCGAGTGGCCCCAAGGCAACAACGATGTGGTCATCGGGTTCGTCGGCGAGGGCCCGATGGGCGAGGTATTGAAAAAAATGCTGGATGGCAAGACCAGTGAGTCCAGGCCGATCCATGTTTTGCTCTCCCCCACGGATCAAGAACTTGAGCGTTGCTACATCCTCTACATCGCAGATCCCTCTCCTAAGAAAATTCATGCGGCTCTCGATCGAGTGCGCGACAAAAGCGTTCTGACGGTGGGCGATACGGAATCTTTTGTGCGTGAGGGGGGCATGATCAGCCTGGTCACGGTTGGCGACCTGGTACAGATTCAGGTCCGATTGGAAGTGGCCCGCCAGTCTCGCCTCAAGATCAGCTCCCGCCTTTTGAATATTGCCGTCGTCGTTTCTCCGGCGCCGGAGGTGAAAAACTGACATGCGAATTGCCGGGCGGAACAGTCTCGCGTACCGGATGGCACTTACCGGGCTGCTCGCCAGCGGTATGGCGCTCGGCACCCTGACTGGCGCCCTTCTCGTATCCGACAACATCAGTTCCCGTGCTCTGTTGCAAAGCCGTCTCTCGACTCTGGCAGACATAGTTGGCCAAAACTCCACCGCCGCTCTGAATTTCAACGACCCGCCAGCGGCGGGTGAGGTGCTGGAGGCCCTGCGTGCCGAACCGCCGGTCGTCTCTGCTTGCCTGTACGATGCATCCGGGCAATTGTTCGCACAATATCGTCGCGATCGCGGAGCCACCGACTGCGTTCCGCATATCGCCCAGCTTCATCTCCCGTCTCGCGGCCACCCGAGCGTCAACCGTCCCATAATTCGCCACGCCGAATTAGTAGGCACGCTCTTTCTGACGTCCGACCTGCAGGATCTCGATAAAAGACGGAAACACCTGCTGCTGGTTGCCGGCCTTCTCGCGGTCCTTGCGCTGATTGTGGGCGGAATCTCCGGGACCCTCCTGCAGCGCAGGATTTCCCGGCCCATCTTCGAATTGGCACAAGCCATGGACGAAGTCACCTTCGACCAGAACTTCGCGGTTCGAGTGTCGCAATCTGGAATCGATGAAATCGTCCATTTGGGCAGGGGCTTCAATGCCATGCTCTCCGAACTGGAGCGTCGCGATGCTGCCCGGCAAAGTGCTGAAGCCAAATTGCAGTTTCAGGCTTTTAACGACGCCCTCACCGGACTCCCGAATCGCAGGCTCTTCTCCGACCGGCTCACTCAGGTGCTCGCAACCGCACTCCGTGAATCCCAGATCCTCGCATTGCTGTACATCGACCTGGATGGCTTTAAGTTAGTGAATGACAGTCTCGGCCACTCGATCGGTGATGCCCTCCTCGTGCAGGTGGCCACCCGGCTGCTCTCGCGGGTCCGGCGGTCCGATACTCTGGCTCGCCTCGGTGGAGACGAGTTTACCGTCGTCTTGGGCAACCTCCACAAGAAAGAGGAGGCATCCCTGGTTGCCAAAGATGTATTGGATGCTCTGGCAGCGCCATTTCTCGTGGAAGGCCACCAACTCACAATCGGCGCCAGTATCGGCATCAGCATTTTCCCGGAGAACGCCCAGGATGGCGCCGATCTCATGCAACAGGCCGATAGCGCTATGTATGCCTCCAAGCGGGATGGCAGAAATCGTGCCACCTACTTCACTCCCGAACTCGGATCCATGGTGCGGGAACGGCTGAACCTCGAGAATCAACTCAGGGGAGCGATTGCCCGCGGTGAGATTCAAGTGCATTACCAGCCCGAATTTGATGTCGTTTCCAATCGCCTCGTCCGATTTGAGGCTCTGGCCCGTTGGACTCACCCCACACTGGGCAGCATTCCGCCCTGCAAATTCATTCCGGTCGCCGAGGAAAGCGGTCTGATCGTAGGCTTGGGCGCTTACATCATGGAGATGGCCTGCGCCGAGGCCGTCAAATGGCAGGCAATATCACCGCATCCCGTTCAAGTCGCAGTGAACGTCTCCACCATCCAGTTCCGGCGAGACCACTTTGTCGACGAAGTGATCAGCGTACTGAATCATACCGGGCTCAAGCCAGACCTGCTTCAACTCGAGCTCACCGAGACCATCATGCTGACCGGCGTGCATCAGGCGGTCGAAACCATGAACCGTCTTCGAGCCCTGGGAGTCGGCTTCGCCATCGACGATTTTGGCACCGGGTATTCCTGTTTGACCTACTTGCCGGCGTTGCCTTTCGACTCTATGAAAATCGATCGGAGCTTTGTCAGAGATTTGCACGTAAAGCCCGAAAGCCGGGCCATGGTCAATTCGCTGGTCGCCCTGGCGCACAATATTGGCATCCGCGTGATAGTCGAGGGGGTTGAGACCGACGAGCAACTGGAGTTGATCAAAACCTTCGGCGGAAACGAGATTCAGGGTTATCTCCTGGGGCGTCCCACCGCCGATCCAGTGTCCCAACTGCTCTCGTCTCTCCACACTGAGCAAACTTGGAGTGTAACTGAGCCCGCTCAACCGGTGCCCAAACCATTAGTCTAGCGTTCATCGGTTTAGAACTATCCCGCCCTGCACGACAGTACATACATACGTACAGAGAGCACGTGTGGAGGCTAGTCCTTGGTAAATATCCCGTCAGAACAAGGCAGTGTTTTGGCAGGGAGAGTGCAACTCAGGCGCGATCCTTTAGGAAATGTCGCTAACGGATTTCTCGATTATCATCCTGTTGGGAACTACGTTCCAGTTGTCGCGACCGGGCTTAATCTCAAGAGACCCAGAACCGTTTGGAGTTTCAGCGATCAGTCTCACATGACTCTCGTAGAGTTTTCTATCACTCCAGTCCGTTACGAAATGCACCCACCCTTCAGCCAAAGTTCCCGAAAACAGTTCGCTAGGCAGGGGCGTCACATCATCTTGTGGGATGGGAATTTGTGCCCAATCCGTGATTTCAAATTTCCCGAGGTCTTTACGCCACTCAGGGTTACTGATAATGCCCACACACGACAACTCCATCCGGTACCGAGCAACAGGCGTCCTCACCACTCCTGACATTTCAATTTTTGCTCGGAGGAACACATGAGTCAGTTGATTTACCCCCGGTGATTTACGCAACTCGCAAGGTGAAAGTGTGATCGCCGCGACAGGGCCAATTCGCTCCAGATATCGGCCTATAAGGATTCCAACGAAGGCGACTGCCGCGTAAAAGAGAGCCTGCGGAAAGGGATTTTGAAGCTGTAGGTGCGGCATAGAAAGAGTTGAGTGGAATCGATGAATCCACGCGGAAATCTCATTCGCAAATATTCCGGTAATTAGGGAGATACCCACAGTGGCTACCCAGCGTCTGACGCGTTTTGGTATATTCATTTCGTGCCACCCATTAAGGCTCGTCTCGAAACGCCCGTTAAGCTGAATCGTGACGAACCCGTATTTACAAAAGAACACTTCTCTACGCTTCTACAGCGGGCTTGTGAGACACCATCTCACTCGCCCGCTGCAAAAGTGCGGGGAAAATCAAATTCCCGAAGTCGCGTCGGTTATAGCGGAAAGAGTACTCGTCAAGATAGCTCTGCAAGTACTTCGCGCTGACCGAGTGGTAGACCCCGCCGATTCCGCGTTTTACTAGGCTCCAAAATCCATCAATCGTGTTCGTGTGCACGTCGCCGGAAACGTAGACTTTCTGGAGATGATTGACGCGCCGATGCTGGTAGCGTTCTGTCAGCGTCCCGATGCCATGGAAAGCGCCAGCTTCGTCCGTGAACACGATAGTCTCAGGCAGCACATACTCTTTCACCAGCGCCCGCACGGACGGCTTGGTCATCGGGTCAACCCGCGCCACTATTCGCCCGCCATTGCGCTCCACGATCCCGGCCACAACGCTCAGGTGTGATTGCCTCCCGCCCCTCATCGGTGCTGGTTCGCCCTTGCGTCGCCCGCCGATATATCCCTCGTCGAATTCTTTAGCGTTAAACGAGTTTCATTCCTCCAAATTAAGTTGCATCGAAGGTGACAAATCCCTACAATCTTGCAGCGCCTTTGTGCATCATATCTACATGAGGGCGGAGAGCAGAAGCAGTAAGAATGCCGAGCTGGAATGAAAGAACCGCTCCACTTATGACCGATCCTTCGGTGTCGCCTGAAAACCAGTCTCCGAATGTTGATGGCGAAAGTTCGATCTGAAGCTGAGTGTCACCTTGAGCGCCGACCGCGATGCGGTGGACCCGGTTGTTCGAAGCGTCATGAATGTGGTGCGAGAGACGCAGTGCGCCACCGGCAGCGAAGATGCCATTGAATTGGCACTGACGGAGGCGCTCGCCAACGCGGTCGTTCACGGCGCGGGAAGCGATCCGTCGAAGATTGTAGAGTGTGACGTCGCCTGCAACCAGCAACAAGGCATGCTGATCGTGGTCCGTGATCCGGGGCCCGGGTTCGATCCCTCAAAAATCGCCGATCCTTGCCACGGACAGAATATCTACTCCGATC
This sequence comes from uncultured Acidobacteriaceae bacterium, assembly GCA_963709055.1. Classification (GTDB taxonomy): domain Bacteria; phylum Acidobacteriota; class Terriglobia; order Terriglobales; family Acidobacteriaceae; genus Acidiflorens. Next base: position 14,565 of record CAVPUZ010000024.1, on the reverse strand, counting down.
ACGGGCGCGGCATTTTTCTGATCAACCAATTGATGGATGAAGTCCAGTTCCACAAGAACGGGACTGAGATTCATATGTTCAAGAAGTAGTTCGTCGTTCGCTCGCCGTCGCTCGTCGTTCGCAAATGCTCTTGCGGCCTGCTTTACCTCCCCCATGCGGATTGGCTTTCCGAGATGGCAGACGACGGCAGGCGGACGAACAGCGAACGACGGTTTTATTCCTTCGCGGCAATTCCCAGGCTCTTCATCTTCCGGTAAAGGTGGCTGCGCTCGAGGCCCAATACTTCCGCCGTGCGGCTGATGTTGCCGTGATTCTCGTCGAGTTTCTTCAGAATGTAGTCGCGTTCATAGGCGGCGCGGGCCTGGTGAAGCGTGGAGCCTTCGGTGCCAGCGACTTTTCGGCTGCCGTCGCGATGCACCAGCGGCGGAAGATGCTTGCGCTCGAACCGCGAAGTGGTGGGATTCATGATCACGATGCGCTCGATGACGTTGCGAAGCTCGCGCACATTACCCGGCCATGTATAGCGCATCAGCGAGTCGACGGCATCGTCAGTGATCTCGCGAGGGCGACGACCGTATGCGGACGCGAATTCCTTGAGAAAATGCCGCGCCAGCAATGGGATGTCTTCCTTGCGCTCGCGCAGTGGGGGCACGACGAATGGGATCACGTTCAGACGGTAGAAAAGATCTTCGCGGAAGTTGCCCTTGGCGATTTCTTCTTCCAGATCTTTGTTGGTGGATGCGATGACGCGGACGTCGACGGTTACGGGATCGTCGCTGCCGACCGGAACAAAGCGCTGCTGCTCCAGCGTGCGCAAGACTTTGGATTGAGTCTTAAGGCTCATATCGCCGACTTCATCGAGAAACAGCGTTCCGCAATCGGCTTTCTGGAACTTACCTTCTTTATCGGACGTCGCTCCAGGGAAGGACGATTTGCGATGGCCGAACAGTTCGCTGTCGATTAAATCCTCGGGAAGCGCGGCGCAATTGATCTCGACGAAAGGTTGGTCCTTGCGCAGGCTCTGCATGTGGATGGCGTGGGCGACCAGTTCTTTTCCGGTACCGGATTCGCCATAGATAAGCACGCGTCCATTGGTCGGCGCCATCAGGCTAATCTGCTGGCGCAGGGCCTTCATGGGAACACTGTCGCCGGCGATCACACTTTTGGATTGCAGTTGCTTTCGCAGATCGAGATTCTCATGGCGCAGGCGGCGAGCCTCGGCCGCATTCTTTACCAGAATCAGCATCCTTTCGAGCGAGAGCGGTTTCTCCGCGAAGTCGTAAGCGCCGAGCTTGGTCGCGCGCACGGCGGTTTCGATGGTTCCATGCCCGGAGATCATGATGACCTCGGGCGGATCGTCGAGCGCGCGGATTTTTTCCAGGACTTCGAGGCCATCGATTCCGCTCAGCCAGACATCGAGCAGAATTACGTCGCAACTGGATTTGCGAAGTTGGTCAAGACAATCTTCTCCGCTCGGGCTGACACTGGTCTTATAGCCTTCATCCTCGAGAATGCCTTGGAGGGATTCCCGGATCGCGGATTCGTCGTCAACGATGAGGACGTGAGGCATTGCTTAGCGGTTCCCCTGAGAGCTTAGAGCCGGAAGCTGGGAGCCTATTTCAGCTACGGGCAACTCGACTACAAAACGGCTGCCGACCGGCTTATTTTCCTCTACGCGTATGGAACCGTTATGGTCTTCCACGATTCTGCTGACAATGGCCAGGCCAAGCCCGGTGCCGCGTTGTTTGGTCGAAAAATAGGGAAGAAACAATCGCTCTTTGACGTCGCGTGAAACGCCATGTCCGGTGTCAGAGACGACCAGTTCGACGGCATCCCGGCTGGCGACGAGCGCGGTCGAAATCGTGATCTCTTTGAGCATGGCATCCCGCATCGACTCGGCTGCATTGTCGACCAGATTAGCGACAGCGCGCTTGATGGCCTCGGGGTCGGCCATGACCGCAGGCAGATCGTGCGCGAGTTCGGTGTGCACGCGAATCCCTTCCAGTCTTCCACTGAACAAGAGAAGCGCGCTTTCTACCAGATCATTCAGGCTCGCGGGCTGCGGCTGCGAGGCGGGAAAACGCGCCAGGACGGAGAATTCGTCGACCAGATTCCGAACTGTTTGGACGGCGTTATTAATCGTGTCCGCGCAACTGCGAATCACCTCAAGCGAAGCTGCGTCGGGAGCGGGTCCACGCGTCAAATGGCGATGAATGCGTTCCGCGGAAAGCGCGATTGGAGTGAGCGGATTCTTGATCTCATGCGCTACCCGCCGCGCCACCTCACGCCAGGCTGCCTGCTTTTGCGCGCGCAGCAGGTCAGACAAGTCTTCGAAGACGAGAACATATCCCAGACGCTTGGCTGGATATTCAAGCGCGGCTACCGTTACGGCGACGTTGAGCTTGGCGTGCGGCAAGGAGATTTCCATGTTGGCCGCCGTGAGGCCCATGCGATCGGCACGGCGAAGAAGCGGTTCGAGGTCGTCCAACACCTCGGCGGGCAGGATTTCACGCAAGGGAAGATCTGCAAGCGTAGCGGGACTGGCGAACTCGGGTCGCTCCGGGTGGAACATCCTGGAGAAAGCCGCATTCGCGAGCGTCACACGGCGAGACCCGTCGATCGAAATGACTCCGGTGGGAATCGTCTCGAGCACAGTTTCGATGTAGCGGCGCCGGCCTTCGAGAGCTTCATTGGCGTCGCCCAATTCGCGGCTCGACGCTTCGATCTGGCGGCTGCTGGATTCAAGCTGCGCCGCCATACTGTTGAACGATTGCACCAGTTCTGCCAATTCGTCGGTGGCGCGGATATCGACGCGATAGTCCAACTGACCTTTGGAGATTGCCTCGGTACCTGCGGCGAGGGCTGCAACCGGCCGATTCACCAGCTTGGAAAGGAACAAGGCGAGCCAGGTCGAGGCGAATAGCACCAGCACGGTGAGAAGTAGAAGGAAACCGAGGTAGATGCGGCGAACCAGCTTGCGCTGGCGCGCGAGTTCCACATAGCGCTGCTGGCTCTCCTGAATCTGCCTCGCCGTTTCAGCAAACTTAGGGGGGAGCGGCATGGCCACAACCACCTCGCCATCGCCCGCCGGGGCAGCACCGATAATATAGTCGGTCTTGCCCGACTGGAAGTGAGGATGCTCTCCGCGGAGCGCCTGCCCGAGCGGGAAGCGGTCTTTCATTTCTGGCCAATCCACGGGAGTATTCAACGAGGCTGCTGCGTTGCCGTCGACCAAGGCGACGACAAATCCGCCCATCAGCGTCGGAACGTGCTCCTTGAGTTCGTCGTTAACGCCGGAAAAATTTCCCTTCGCAAAGGCCGTCTGAAATTCCTCCGACTCAGCGATGGATTGCGCCTCCGACGTGGCGTTCTGCCCCGCGTAGTCGTAGAGCAAAGCTGACATCGCCGCCGTGTCGGTCCGCACCTCCTCGACCGGCTGTGAGAACCATTTATCAATGGAACGGTTCATCAGCCCGTAGGAGAACCAGAACATGGCGATCACGGGCAAGAAAGAAAGAAGCAGGTTGACGACCACCAGGCGGGTACGAAACTTCGATCCGGCAATGCCCTGGCGGCGTTCGGCGTAGAGCTTTAGAAGATTACGCCCCAGAACAAACGAAAGGGCGACGAAGGCGGCGAAGATCAGGCCTGTCAGGGTGACGAAAAAGAAGAGCTGCTGGTTGCTGTCTGGACTGATGAACTTCAGGTTAAACGAGCCCTGCGCGATGAGGAGCGCAAGCAGCAGGAAAGCGGCGATCGCGAGCGCGATGACAGCTTTCCTCCGACCGGAGGTTTTGGGTTCGGCGCGAATTGGATCGGGCGAGGCCAAGGTCGATCACATTATAGGCGTCGTTCGCCGTTATCCAAGGAGCCCCGAATAGCGAACGGAACGATACGAGCCGGGCGTCTTGACTGAAAATCCGCCATTGGCGGCGCGGATCTTAGTCAGCGACGCGACGGTTGATTGCAGGACTCGGTACGAGTAACATTATTGCAGGATTGAGCCACAGGAGACTGAAGTGACCACACCCCAAAGAGAAACGCCTCCTCCCCCACCAGAACCGCTCAGAAACGATAGCGGCTTTGCCAAAGATAGCGGCTATGTTCCGCCGAAGCCCCCAAACCTTAGAGCCCCTCAGCCCGTTATCCCACCGCCAGGGAGACCGCCCCAGGGAAGGCGCTAAGGCAAGGCGCTAAGGCAAGGCGCTAAGGCAATGCAATGCCTACTACTGGGTACGAAGCCGGGATCGTGCTTCTATTGTTACTTCCCGGGTTCATTTCGGCCCGAATCGTACAATCGTTCTGCCTTGGCGCTGCCAAGCGAAGCGACTTTGACAAAGTTGTTGACGCCCTTATCCACACTTTCTTTGTAGCAGTTGTTTATGCGGTCTTTGTGAAAAGACTGCCCTTGCAAGTCACTTCATGGACAGATGGGAACAAAACACATTAGGCCGTAGATGCCCTGAGGGGGCCACTCGTTTGGCTGCTACTCATTGCCGTGGCATGGGGCGCTCTCGTAATGATTTGCAACAACCTCGACGTCCCATGGAAGTGGTTGCGTAAACTTAAACTCGTACATCGAAGCGCACGCAATTCCGTCTGGCACGATGCCTTCTATGATTACGGAGACGTAAGCTACGTACAGGTCGAACTTTCGGACGGACGTTTCGTGCTTGGTTATCTGCGATATTATTCAGACCAGCCGAAAGACGGCTGCCTTTTTGTTAGCGACGCTAGTTGGATTGGATATGGGGAGGATGGCAAAACGACGACAGTCCCTATACCAGCCCCGGTATTCTGCTCACGAAGAGCTCCGGGATTGTCAACGTCGCTTTTCTAAATCCACAAAATGAGGGAACAAAAGACGCCGAGACGCGAACTCTTAATCGCTGACAAGGCGACGGGAGTCAGGCGGAAGGACGAACGGCACCCCCGCGGATGGCTAACGACCAACGACTAACGACGCTCCCGATCCCAGCGCATCGCGCAGCGCCTCGTAAGCTGGTTTGGGTTGATAGTTGCGATCAAACGGCAGAGCCTCGCCTCGTGTTTTCCTCGAATGCGATCCGATCCACGAATACTTGTCAGTAAATCCCCAGGTCTGGATAGCCGTGCAGCCGGGGTGAGCAAGACAGGTTTGAGCGATCTGACGATAGACGTTTGCTTGTTGCTGTAAATCCTCGGCGCTGGCGTTGCCGTTGGCGTCGACGGGCAAGGAGACGTCCATTTCGGTGATATGAACTTGAAGGCCGAGGGCTGTGAAGCGGGCGATGTTGGCGGAGATGGAGGCAATATCCGGAGGCGCGGCTCCCGTGTGAAGGGCGATGTGCATCTGAAGGCCGACGCCGTCGATCGGAACGCTTTGCCGCTTGAAGTCGCGGACCATCGCATAGACCGCATCCGATTTTCGGTTGATCTCCTCGGCTTCCGCCTCGTTGTAAAACAGAAGAGCCTGAGGATCGGCTTCGTGCGCCCACCGAAAACACTGGGCGAGGTAGGCGGGACCTTGTTGAGCGTAGCCGATGCCGGGCTGGTCGTACCAAATCGTGCTGCGAAGTTGACCGCTACGTTTGCCTTCGTCAAAGGCTTCGTTGACGACGTCCCAGGCGAAAATCTTCCCTCGATAGCGCCCGACGACGGTTTTGATGTGCGCCTCAAGCAGTTTGGATAATTGGTCTGGAGTGTAATGACCGGTCGTCAACCAAGCCGGGTTCTGGCGGTGCCATACCAGCGTGTGGCCCCGGACCTTCATGTTGTGGCGGACGGCGAAGTCGACGAGTTGATCGGCTTGGAGAAAGTCAAAGGATTGCGGATCGGGGCGCAACACCTCCCATTTCAGAGCGTCTTCCGGTTCCAGCATATTGAATTCGCGGGCGAGCGTCGCAGCGTACGCGGACTCGGAAAGCTGCGCCGGACGGACGGCGGTGCCGATGAGAATTCCGGAATGCTGAGCGGCTTCGCGCAGGGTTTCAGGCTTGGCTCCGGGCTTGGTTTCGGGCTGGGTTTCCGTCAGAGACGGCGCCGCAAAAGCGAAACAGAGGGCGGACAGGCTCCAGATCAGAAGCCGATTTTTTGGAGTGGGGGCCATCCTGCCGTTACTGTGCCCCGGGAAGAAACTTTTGCAAAGGACAGCGCTCACACTCAGGTTGTGACTTTTTGCAGTAGTTCTTGCCGACGCCCACGATCAGGCCGTGCATTTCATTGAAGACCTGTACGATTGCGGTGCGCTTGGCGGTGCTCATTCGCGAGGGCGAATGCGAGGAACCGCGCGGGCCGGGAGCCGTCGGGGAAAGAGGATCGTGCATCTGCGCGGGGAATTCCTCCGCCAGGGGCTTGAGGGATTGCTCGAACAGCTCTCGGATTTCCTCATAGCCGGCGCCGGGCTCGACTGAGCTGGTGGCGCTCCAGAATGCGGCGCGTGTAGGCGTCTACCACGAATACCGGATGATTGCCCGCATACAGCAAAATCGAATCGGCGGTCTCTGGGCCGACGCCGTTGAGCCCGAGCAACTCTTCTCGAAGCTCGGTAGTAGGCTCGGCAAACATGCGGGACAAAGATCCGGCGTAACGATGGTCGAGAAACCGAACAAATATTTTCAGGCGTTGGGCTTTTTGCCGGAAGTAGCCTGCCGAGCGAATCAATTGCTCCAGCTTTGACAATGGCGTGCGCCGAATGCCGCGGACGCTGAGAACCCTGGCTTGGCGAAGGTTGGTGAGTGCGCGTTCGACATTCGTCCAGGATGTGTTTTGCGTCAGATATGCCCCAACGATGACCTCGAAACAGGATTCAGCCGGCCACCAGTGCTGGCGTCCCCAGGCCCGATAGAGCGTTCGGAAGTAGCTGCGCAGTTGTTCATCGGGCTGCAAGGTCGTAGCCTCGTTAGTAGCAACGCTCGCGCCCGATGTGCTTTTTGATGCAGTGTGCTCCATCACGTTATTTCTACACCGAAGAACATGATCTAGTGAGTCAGGATCGGCGCAATCTTGTGATTTTTGCTCGTAAAGTGGCGTGCTCAGCGCACTTCAGTAGTCCTTCGCCAAGTACAGGTACCTAAGTTACTTTTTCAGAATTCCCATTGGGTTGACAATTTGTGTCAGTGCGAAACAGTCCCGCTGAATCCCCCCGGAAATCAGCGGTTTCGCATCTCCGCCTTCGCGGGAAACAGGAGAGATATGTCTCAGCGGCTGGGGGACCTGCTTGTAAAAGAGAAGGTCATCACCCCCGAGCAGTTAGAACAGGCGAACAAGCTGCAGAAGGAGACACACTGCCGGCTTGCCTCGGCACTGGTGAAGTTAGGCTTCCTTTCGGACGAGGATGTCACCAACTTTCTCTCGCGCCAGTACGGCGTGCCCGCCATCAATCTTTCCTACTTTGAAATTGATTCGGCAGTCGTCAAGCTGATTCCATTCGAAACCGCCAAGCGCTATCAGATTTTGCCGCTCAGCCGCGTGGGCGCATCGCTCACCATCGCCATGGTCGATCCCACCAATGTTTTCGCCATGGACGACATCAAGTTCATGACCGGGTTCAACATTGAACCGGTGGTGGCTTCGGAAAGTTCGATCGTTGAGGGCATCGAGAAGGCCTACGGCACTTCGAAGGAAGAAGAGCTTGAGTCGGTAATGCAGTCGATCAACGATCTCGGCGACGCCGCCGATGTCGAGGTCCAATCCGAAGAGCAGGAACTGGAACTGAAGGAGCTGGAAAAAGCGGCCGACGAAGCTCCCATCGTCAAGCTCGTGAACCTGGTGCTGACCGACGCTGTAAAGCGCGGAGCCAGCGACATTCACATGGAGCCGTACGAAAAAGAATTTCGTGTGCGTTTCCGTATTGACGGCGTTCTGCAGTTGATCATGAATCCGCCGCTGAAGTTGAAGGACGCGATTACATCGCGCCTGAAGATCATGGCGAAGCTTGACATCAGCGAAAAGCGGCTGCCGCAGGACGGCCGCATCATGCTGAAGATGCAGATCGGCGGCAAGAAAAAGCAGCTCGATTTCCGCGTCTCGACGCTGCCCACGCTGTGGGGCGAAAAGATCGTGCTCCGGTTGCTCGACAAGGAAAACCTGCGGCTCGATATGACCAAGCTGGGCTTCGAGCAGGAGTCGCTGGTCAAGTTCGAGAAGGCGATTCTGAAGCCCTACGGCATGGTGCTGGTGACGGGGCCCACCGGATCGGGCAAGACGAACACTCTGTATTCGTCGATTTCGCGGTTGAACCAACCCGATACCAACATTATGACGGCCGAGGACCCGGTCGAATTTCAGCTGGGCGGCGTCAACCAGGTGCAGATGAAGGAGCAGATCGGCCTGAACTTTGCGACCGCGTTGCGCGCTTTTTTGCGGCAGGACCCCAACATCATTCTGGTGGGCGAAATCCGCGACTTTGAAACGGCGGAGATTGCCATCAAGGCGGCGCTCACCGGACACCTGGTGTTGTCGACGCTGCACACCAACGGCGCTCCCGAGACCATCACCCGGCTGATGAATATGGGCATCGAGCCATTCCTCGTTGCGACCTCGGTGCACCTGATCTGCGCGCAGAGACTGGTGCGTCGCATTTGCAAGGACTGCGCGGAGCCCGTGGAGATGCCTCCGCAGGCGCTGATCGACGAAGGCTATACGCCCGAAGAATCGAAGACCGTGCAGATCATGAAGGGCAAAGGTTGTCCCGTCTGTAACAAGACCGGGTACAAGGGGCGGACCGGATTGTACGAGGTCATGGAAGTCGATGACGAAATCCGTGAACTCGTGCTGGTGGGCGCTTCGGCGGTGGAACTCAAGAAGAAGGCGATTGAACGCGGCATGATCACCCTGCGACGCAGCGGGCTGATGAAGGTCGCACAAGGCTGGACCACACTGGAAGAAGTGGCCCGCGAAACGATTCACTAGAAAACGGCAGAAGGATAGAAAACACTATGGCACTCTCATTGAGCGATCTGCTCCGGCGCATGCTGGAGATGGGCGGAAGCGATCTTCATATTACGACCAACTCCCCGCCGCAAATCCGCGTGCACGGGCATCTGGTGCCGCTCGACCTGCCCCAGTTAACGCCCGCCGAAACCAAGCAACTGGCCTACAGCGTGATGACCGACTCGCAGAAGCACCGCTTCGAGGAAAACCTCGAAATGGACTTCTCCTTCGGGTTGAAAGGTCTGGCCCGTTTCCGCGCCAACGTTTTCAACCAGCGCGGCGCCACGGCTTGCGTCTTCCGTCTGATCCCATTCGAGATCAAGTCGTTCCATCAGCTCGGACTGCCTCCCGTTGTCAGCAAGATGTGCGACAAGCCGCGTGGGCTGGTGCTGGTGACGGGGCCGACGGGCTCGGGCAAATCCACGACGCTGGCCGCCATGATCGACAAGATCAACACCGAGCGGCACGATCACATCCTCACTATCGAGGACCCGATCGAATTCGTGCACATGAACAAGAACTGCGTGGTCAACCAGCGCGAACTGCATTCGGATACCAAGAGCTTTACTGACGCGTTGCGCGCCGCGCTTCGTGAAGACCCGGACGTGGTGCTGATCGGCGAAATGCGCGACCTCGAAACCATCGAGTCGGCGCTGCGTATCGCCGAGACCGGTCACTTGACCTTCGGTACGCTGCACACCAATTCGGCGTCTTCGACCATCAACCGCGTCATTGACGTGTTCCCGGCGCACCAGCAATCGCAGATCCGCGCCCAGCTTTCGCTGGTTCTCGAAGGCATCATGTGCCAAAGCCTGTTGCCGAAAATCGACGGCAAGGGCCGCGCGATGTGCATGGAGATTCTGGTGCCCAATGCCGCGGTCCGTAACCTCATCCGCGAAGACAAGATTCACCAGATTTACTCGTCGATGCAATCGGGGCAGGAAAAATTCGGGATGCAGACGTTCAACCAGTCGCTGGCCACCGCCTACTTCCAGAAGCAAATCACACTTGAAACGGCGATCGCCCGCTCCAGCAATCAGGACGAGCTGCAGGAGATGATCGCCCGTGGCGCCAACCTTCTGAACCGTACGAATCCGGCTCCGATCGGCAAGGGCGTGCCGCTGAAGAGATAACTACGAGGCCAGACCCGGCAGAAGACCGGGCCGAGCCCTGACAGATTGGAAGACCCGGCACGATCAGTTCGCCGCGCCGGCGAAACACGAATCAGGAGAAAGTAGCCATGCCGGTTTTTACATTTTCAGGGAAAACAGCCACGGGCGAAAAAGTTCAGGGCGAGCGCATCGCCCCCAGCAAGGATGGACTGGCCTCGCAACTCCGGAAGGAACGCATCACGCCGCGCTCTATCCGCGAAAAGGGCAAGGAATTTTCCCTGCCGACTTTCGGCAGCACCAAGATCAAGGTCAAGGAAGTCGCGGTCTTCTTCCGCCAGTTCTCCGTCATGATTGACGCCGGGCTACCGCTGGTGCAGTGCCTGGAAATTCTGGGCGCCAACCAGGAGAACCCGAACTTCCAGAAGACGCTGCTGGGAGTGAGGACCACCGTGGAAGGCGGCGCCACGCTGGCCAATGCCATGCGCCAGTATCCCGTCGTGTTTGACGATCTCACCACCAACATGGTCGAGGCGGGCGAAACGGGCGGCATTCTCGACCTCATTCTCCAACGGCTGGCGATTTATGTTGAAAAAGCAGTCAAGTTGCGCGCTGCCATCAAGTCGGCGTTGATCTACCCGGTCGCAGTGGTCTCGCTGGCCGTGCTGATCGTGGGCGCGCTGCTGAAGTGGGTGGTACCGATTTTCGCGAACCTGTTTGTCGGACTCGGAGTGGCGCTCCCGTTGCCGACGCGCATCGTGATCGGTCTGAGCAGTTTCGTCGGACATTTCTGGTGGTTCTTTATCGCGGGCGGAATCGGCTCCGTTTTTGGCATCAAACAGATTCGAAAGCATCCCCGCGGTCGCTATCACTTTGACGCAATGCTCCTTAAAACGCCCATCATCGGCAATCTGCTGCGCAAGATCGCGGTCGCGCGTTTCACTCGAACCCTCGGCACACTGATTACTTCCGGCGTTCCAATTCTGGAGGGCTTGGCGATCACCGCCCGCACATCGGGCAACGCCGTGCTCGAAGAAGCGTTGATGAAGGTGCGCAAGGCAATCGAAGAAGGCCGCACCATCGTCGATCCGCTTCGCGAATGCGGAGTCTTTCCAAACATGGTGACGCAGATGATCGGCGTGGGCGAAGCCACGGGCGCAATGGATGCGATGCTCCAGAAGATCGCAGACTTTTACGAGGACGAAGTCGATGCTGCCACCAAAGACATGTTGGCCATGCTGGAGCCGGTCATTATCGGCATGCTGGGCATCAGTATTGGCGGCATCGTGATTTCGCTCTACATGCCGCTGTTCGCCATGATCTCGAAATTGGCGGGATAGGAAAGACAGCCGTCAGCCATCAGCCATCAGTCGACTGCTAGGCGCCGGATGTTGCTGGCAAGCGATAACCGCAAACAACTGAGAACTGAGCGGCTGACAGCTGACAGCTGACGGCTGATTCCATGCATTCCATCTCCGATGAGCGGAACTGGCTGACCTGGCTGGTGAAGGTTCGCATCCTGATCCTCATGGTCCTGCTCGCTATTGAGCTGGCCGTTATCCGCCTGACGCCCAGCCCCGTTCCCGTGGTGCCCTTCTTGACGGGGATGGTGCTGTGGTTTGTGCTGTCGCTGTTTTTCCTGTTTCTGGTTTCGGTCTGGACCGAACATCGCCTGCAGGGCCTGCTGCAGGTACTCGCCGATCTGGCAATGGTGACGATGGTCGTCCACTTGACGGGCGGCATCGAGAGCTCTCTGAATTTCCTCTATCCGCTGGTGATCGTGGTCGCTTCCATGCTGCTGCCGCGCGCCTGGGCATATCTGAGCGCGGCTCTGGCTTTCATCCTCTTCGGAACAATTCTCGAGCTCGATTACTACGGGATCATTCACTCCTATTCGCATTCGCATCCCAAGCTAAAAGCGCTGCAGGTCGTGATCTTCGTAAACCTGTTTGCGTACTTTGCGATCGCCTACCTGGCCGGCCTGCTGATGACGAAGCTCCGCCAGGTGGATGTGCAGCTCCAGAATGCCAGCGGCGCGCTGGAAAATTTGCAGGCCCTGCACGAAAACATCGTTCAGTCGATGAGCGGCGGCGTAATCACTACCGGACCCGATGGGCGCATCACGCTGGTGAACCGGGCGGCGCAGCAACTGCTGGAGATCTCCAACGCCGATTTGCGCGGGCGCGTCGTCAGCGATCTTTTTCAGGATCCGTTGCCCCACTTCGGAGTGGCCAACTCGGGCGCCGAAGTCCGCTACGCGAATGCGAAAGGATTCCGCAAGACATTCCGGGTTATGGTTTCCGCGCTGAATGTCAGCGCCCGCGGCGATCTTGGCTTTGTCTACACCTTTGACGATCTCACCGAGATCCGCCGCCTGGAACGCGAAGTGCGCATGCAGGACCGGCTCGCCGCCGTTGGCCGGCTGGCGGCGGCTATCGCGCACGAAATCCGCAATCCTCTGACCTCGATCGCCGGTTCGGTCAGCATGTTGTCGGATGCGCCCGCATTGAATGCCGAAGAGCGGCACCTGTTGCAGATTGTCATCCGGGAGTCCGATCGTCTCAATAACATCATCACCGATTTCCTGGCGTATTCGCGCGGCAAACAATACCGTCTGGCGCGCGTAAATCTCCTTCCGTTGCTCGAAGACACGCTCACGCTGGTCGAGAATCGTCTGATCGCCGAAAACTCCGGCATCCGCCTCGAGCGCAATTTCGCGAAATCGGAAGCCTGGGTTCTGGGCGACGGCGACAAGTTGAAGCAGGTGTTCTGGAACTTTTGTGAAAACGCGGTACGCGCGATGAAGAAGAAGGGCGGAAAGCTGACGGTATCGCTCGGGGAACGTGGCTCCGACTGGGAGATGGTTTTTGCCGACACGGGACCGGGCATCCAGCCGCAGCAGACGGAGAAGATCTTCGAGCCCTTCCAGTCGAATTTCGAAGGTGGCACCGGGCTCGGCCTGGCCATCGTCTACCAGATCGTGCAGGCCCACGAGGGTAAGGTGTGGGCCCGGTCGGAAGTAGGCAAGGGCACCAATTTCGTGCTGCGCCTGCGGCGCGCAGAGCAGACCGAAACCAGCCACGTCGAGCAGCCCGGGTCGACCGTAGCGTGCAGCTCAGCGGCCGCGACGGAATTGGCCGATGCGCAGGCGAGCACGGGAGGGAGAACGCGTGGGTAACATTCTCGTCTGCGATGACGAGCGCTCGATCTGCGAACTGCTCGATATTGCCCTGCGCCGGGATGGCCACAAGGTGGAGACCGTCACCGGTGGCGACCTCGCCAAGCGCAAGATCGACAGCGCGCTGTTCGATGTGATCGTTACCGACATCAAGATGCCGGGCGTGGATGGCGTGGAGGTGCTGCGTCATGCGCATCAGGTCTCGCCCGAATCGGGTGTCATCCTGATGACGGCGGTCGACGACTACGAAGCGGCCGTGCAGGCGGTGAAGGCTGGCGGCGCGACGGATTACATCCGCAAAAGTCCGGGGCTGGTCGATGAAGTGAAACTGGCGATTGCCCGGGCGCTGACCAGGGTCACGCTCAGCCGCCAGAATTTTGCGTTGCGCCGTGATGCCGCCGCCCGAAACTCGCTCGACAATATCATTGGCGTCAGCCCGGCGCTCGAGAAGCTGAAGCAGACGATCCGCACGGTCGCTACCACCAGCAGCACAATTCTTGTCTACGGCGAAAGCGGAACCGGCAAGGAACTGGTCGCGCGCGCCGTTCACACCTGTTCTCCACGGGATTCGGAAGCGTTTGTCTCGGTCAACTGCGGCGCTTTTCCGGAGACGTTGCTCGAAAGCGAATTGTTCGGCTACGTCAAAGGCGCGTTCACGGGCGCGAACCAGAACCGGCGCGGGCTGTTCGAAGTCGCCGACCAGGGCACCATCTTTCTCGATGAGATCGGCGAGATGACCATGCCGATGCAGGTCAAATTGTTGCGCGTGCTGCAGGAGCGCACCGGTCCGTCCGGTGGGCGGCACCAGCGAAATTGCGGTGGACGTGCGGGTCATTGCCGCCACCAATCGCGATCTCGACAAACAGGTCAGCGACGGCACGTTCCGCGAAGATCTCTACTACCGGCTCAATGTGATTCCGATCCGCGTGCCGAGCCTGCGCGAACGCCGGGAAGATATTCCTCTGCTGGCGAATCACTTTCTGAAGAAGTATGCGCCGGGCGCCGGTAAGAACATTCACGGGATGGACCCGGTTTCGCTCGACACGCTTACCCGCTATGAATGGCCGGGCAATGTGCGCCAGCTTGAGAACACGATCGAGCGGGCGGTGGCGCTCGAGGCCGGCAGTGAACTGCACGTCGAGTTACCGGCCGAGCGTCCCAAAGCGCGCGCCGTGGCTGCAGGGGCGGAAACTGCCATGACCTTCGCCGGCGGCTCGGTTCTTCCCGAGGGCGTAAACATGGAAAACTACGTCGCGCAGATCGAGCGTTCCCTGCTGCAATCCGCGCTCGGGCAAACCCAGGGAGTGCAGGTTCGCGCCGCCGATGTCCTCGGGATCTCCTACCGGTCTTTCCGCCACCTGATGA
>CAVPUZ010000023.1:0-173421 GCA_963709055.1 uncultured Acidobacteriaceae bacterium | reverse complement strand
GCTAAAGACATAGACCAATCACCGCTCGCCCGCCTAGGCGGGTTTGGATTGCTCTACAGAACATTCGATATCACATCGAATGTTTCCGTTTCCAACCCAATGTTCGGCGCCAAGCAACTTTCTCTAACCGGGATACGGAATCGGTTGTCGCATTGACGCCCAACATCAGGCTGAGCTACGAATTTCGAGTTGACGAGCCGCGAACCAAATCCAACTGCTCGCTACTCAAGACTCGTTACTCGAGGCTAACTTGGTGGAGCTGACCGGGATCGAACCGGTGGCCTCCTGGTTGCAAACCAGGCGCTCTCCCAGCTGAGCTACAGCCCCTTATGCAGCTTCAGCTTTCAGTCGCCAGCTATCAGTAACCATTTTGCTGATGGCTGATAACTGATGACCCGACAGCTGATTTCTGGTGGGCCTGGGTAGAGTTGAACTACCGACCTCACCCTTATCAGGGGTGCGCTCTAGCCACCTGAGCTACAGGCCCGGTCTTTATTCAGCACATCATTACCGAAAGCTTCCCGGAGCTCAGTATAGAGCTTCGAGCCGTGAGCCGCGAGTTCCGGGCAAACCTTGGTCATCAAGACCCAGTTTCTGTTTGCCCGTAGCTCGAAGCTCGTAGCTCGCAGCTGATTTATTTCGAGGAAAGGTTGAACGCGCGACCGGGCTAAGCCCAGTCTGACCATCATGCAGAAATGCTCAGGAAAGAGAGGTCTGAACATAAGCTCCCTCGCGTCTTCTCAGGTAGTAAAACTTGAGGGGTACATAGCGACATCCTTTGCCGAAGCAAAAGCGCTATGACGTTCTCTCTTAGAAAGGAGGTGATCCAGCCGCAGGTTCTCCTACGGCTACCTTGTTACGACTTCACCCCAATCATGAGCCATACCTTGGACGGCTGCTTCCCTTGCGGGTTGGCACACCGGCTTCTAGTGCAGCCCACTTTCGTGATGTGACGGGCGGTGTGTACAAGGCCCGGGAACGTATTCACCGCGGCATGCTGATCCGCGATTACTAGCGATTCCAGCTTCATGAAGTCGAGTTGCAGACTTCAATCCGAACTGAGGCCGGCTTTTTCCGATTAGCTCCCCTTTGCAGGTTTGCGACGGTTTGTACCGACCATTGTAGCACGTGTGTAGCCCTGGACATAAAGGCCATGAGGACTTGACGTCATCCCCACCTTCCTCCCCGTTATCCGGGGCGGTTTCACTAGAGTGCCCGGCTTGACCCGATGGCAACTAGGGATGAGGGTTGCGCTCGTTGCGGGACTTAACCCAACATCTCACGACACGAGCTGACGACAGCCATGCAGCACCTATACAGCAGTCTCTTGCGAGAAAAGGATATTTCTACCCCGGTCTCCTGCATTTCGAGCCCAGGTAAGGTTCTTCGCGTTGCGTCGAATTGAACCACATGCTCCACCGCTTGTGCGGGCCCCCGTCAATTCCTTTGAGTTTCAGCCTTGCGACCGTACTCCCCAGGCGGATTGCTTATCGCGTTAGCTGCGGCACGATCGGATTGGGTACCGATCACACCAAGCAATCATCGTTTAGGGCTAGGACTACCAGGGTATCTAATCCTGTTTGCTCCCCTAGCTTTCGCGCATCAGCGTCAGTAGTGGTCCAGTGCGCCGCTTTCGCCACAGGTGTTCCTCCCGATATCTACGCATTTCACCGCTACACCGGGAATTCCACGCACCTCTCCCACCCTCCAGCACGGCAGTTTCGCCTGCAGGCTCTGAGTTAAGCCCAGAGGTTTCACAGGTGACTTACCGCACCGCCTACGCGCCCTTTACGCCCAATAATTCCGAACAACGCTCGCACCCTCTGTATTACCGCGGCTGCTGGCACAGAGTTAGCCGGTGCTTCTTCCACCGGTACCGTCATTATCGTCCCGGTCGAAAGGAGTTTACGCCCCAAGGGGCTTCATCCTCCACGCGGCGTTGCTGCGTCAGGGTTTCCCCCATTGCGCAAAATTCCCCACTGCTGCCTCCCGTAGGAGTCTGGACCGTGTTTCAGTTCCAGTGTGTCCGTGCGCCCTCTCAGGCCGGATACCGATCTTCGCCTTGGTAAGCCATTACCTTACCAACTAGCTAATCAGCCGCGACCCCCTCCAAAAGCGGATTGCTCCTTTGATCTTGCGATATTATGCGGTATTAGCCTCGGTTTCCCGAGGTTATCCCCCACTCAAGGGCAGGTAGTCACGTGTTACTCACCCGGTCGCCACTTTACTCATGGATTGCTCCACTTTCTCGTTCGACTTGCATGTGTTAGGCACGCCGCCAGCGTTGATTCTGAGCCAGGATCAAACTCTCATTTGAAACCTGACGCCTGTCTGGGTAGACAGGCTGACCTCATCTGCTGAGACGAGGTCTATCTTGTGAGTACGTTCAGACTTTTGGCCCGAACATTTCCAAATACGGCATCCTGCAAGAACCGAAGCCCTTGCCGATGCCTGCATAACGCGGGCAATAATGCCCGCATCACACTCACGACTGGCACGTTCAACCTTTTGTCAAAGACCGATTCGCTTTTCCGCCTGAGCGGTGCGCCTTCAGTCCGTCCAGACTCCACAGAGGGAATCCGTCCGTCCTCGAAACCTTTTTAAACCTATTCGCTTCTCGAAGCGCTGTCAACCCGCTGAAATCACAGGATTTCCACCTGATTTCAACAGCTCGGGGAGTTTCGATCCAGACTGGGTCGCACATCTTTCCTGATGGCGACATAACCGGGAGAACTCTTTGCAGCGCGTTCGAAAACGCTCTTTCGCGCGATGGCCGAGAACATCGGCTCATGACGAAGCGAAAGACGATTCAAAATTGAAAGATCGCTTGGAGGTTCTGCTTTTCGCGGAAACCCTTCAGGGAACTCTGTCCCCGAATGCGAACCCCGGCACAAACTGGGGTTAATTAAGGAGGCTTACGATATTGGATGCACAAGCTGCCGCGAGGATTCAGCAGACAGCCCAGACACCAGTCACTTGTCCTCGGTCAATCTTTTATACCAGAACTCTCCGGAGCACGCAAGAGGAGAATCAAGAAAGTTACTTGTAGTACACAGAGGCGATTTTGGCCGAAAGCTAGGGATGGCACCCGTGCGCGCCGTCCGGTCTTCGCGACGATCGCACCGCGGGACTCCAGCCACCGAAATGCCGCGTCCCACAAGCGTTCTTCGCGATGTAGATCGCGCTGAAGTTCGGCTGGTGCAAAACACTGCATCTTGACGGCGGCCACGCCTCTCGGTATCGTTGTTCGCAATTCGTGAGGTGGAGTTCTAGCTGGAGCTCCATTGGATTCCTACTTCAGCGCCCAGTATGTCTTAAGCTCCCATCGAGAATGCTCTTCCCGGCCAGCAATCCGAGCGACGGTTGCAAACACTGCCGGCGCCATTCACGACAGGCGCTTCTTTCACCTGTGCGAAGCAGCGAGATTTTTTGAGAGCAGTTTTTCCAAGACCAATAAAAAGGGAGGGCCGATTCACATGCCTAAAATTAAATTTCGACTGGAACTAGCTGTATGCTTTGTGGCCGTGCTGTTGTCTGGGGTTGAGCTTGCCTACGGTTCCTCCCTTTTTCAAACAACGAGTCTGGCCGTGCCAGACGCGAACAACAACCGCGTTCTGATTTATTACTACCCCGTGACCAACGGCCAGGCGGCAAACGTAGTGCTCGGCCAGAGCAGCTTTAGCACAAACGCTTCCGGCACCTCGGCAAGCACCATGGGTTCACCCGCCGCAACTGCCGTGGATGAGCTTGGGAACCTCTATGTGAGCGATACCTACAACTGCCGCGTGCTGGAGTTTCTGCCGCCCTATACCGACGGAGAAGCAGCACAGGTCGTGATCGGGAAGCCGGATGCCAATACGTCTTGCGGGGGACCAGCGAGTGCGACTAACTTAGGACACACTGCGGGACTGGCGTTTGATCAGGCCGGTAATCTTTGGGTAGCGGATTCGGGAAATAACCGGGTCCTGCGATTCAAGCCGCCATTCAAGACCGGGAAAGCAGCCAATCTGGTGGTCGGGCAGCCGGATTTGAATTCCGCTGCCTGCAGCGAACCTCCAACTGCAAGCACGTTGTGCGGTCCGACGGGGGTCGCCTTTGACTCGAACAATTATCTTTGGGTCGCCGACGCGTCTAACAACCGGGTTTTAGAGTTTAAGTCGCCCCAGAAGAACACAGCCAACCTGGAGTTGGGCCAGCCGGCAGCGACAGCTTTTACATCACATATTTCGAACAACGGTGGCATTTCAGCGCATACGCTGTTCGCGCCGGAAGGCATTGGATTTGATCCGCAACACCGGCTCTGGGTGGCGGACACGCAAAATAACCGCGTGCTCCGGTTCGACCCCAGCTTTCACAACGGTGGCCCGGCCGCTTTAGTACTCGGTCAGCCAGACTTTATGAGCAACTATCCCAACCAGGATCTCGGTACCGCCAACGCGTCGACCCTGGATTTACCATACGGGATTGTCGTCGAGGGCGACCAAGGCCTATGGGTGGGGGACACCTATAATAACCGGACTTTGCAATTCGCCGCGCCCGCAGCGAACGGAACGGCAGCGATCATCGTCCTGGGGCAACCGGATTTCACGCACAACCTGGCAAACCAGGGCAATACGGATCCCAGCGACCAGACGCAAAACCAGCCGTTCTATACGGCGGGACCCTCCCTGATTGCGCTAGCCGTGCTGGGAGGCCTGATCGGCGTCGCCAGTGGAAGCGTCGCCTGCGGCCGAGGTCATGAGCAGCAGAGCGGAGACCTTAACAGTTAATAAGCCGGATGGCGCGTCCATCGTTTTAGCGCGCCGCAATGCCATGAGCGTGAAGGAAAAAATTCGCAAGCTGCTCGACCATAGCATCGTTAATCATGGCCTGGCGATCCGTGTGCTGCTCATCCCCGTATTCGTGGCTGGATGCTATCTTGCCGGCTATTGTCTCGACGACTGGTCCTGGCTGCGCGTGTTGACCACGGTCACGCTGGTCCGGATCTCGGCGGCGCTCGGAGTACCGATGTACCGCATCGGTACGGACGTAATTTCGGTCGCCGGCATCAGCGCGCAGTTCGTAGTGGCTTGCACCATGATCGACGCCTTCTTTGGCGCCATCCCTTTGCTATGGCGAACGTATGTTTCATGGTTCGAGAACTTCGTACGCCTGAGTGCGGTGCTGGGCGGGGTGTTCCTGTTGAACATTGTCCGCCTCGAATTCGGTTTTATTGCCATGACCAGAGGAGTGCCGTGGTGGCTGGCGCACGAATGCGTCGCCGGAGTACCGTACTTCTGCCTCTACCTGTTCATAGTGCATGAGCGTGCATGGGACCCGCCTCGGACAGCCGGCGTGCTGGCCTCTGCATGACCATTTGAGAACCCGCAGCTCATGCCTCTCTTTCGCGCCTCTCTTTTTCGCGCCTCTCAGTCCTCGCGCCTCCTCAGTTAATGAGCGCTGCGCATGGGCTCTTTTCCACGCCCCACTGATGTCCACCGCAGGCCTATAATTTCAGCAGTGATTTCTGTCATCCAACTCGGCCAGATTGATTATGGCGAAGGACTGCGCCTGCAGAAAAAGCTGGTTGATCTGCGCAAGGCGGGCGAGATCGGCGATGTGCTGCTCCTGCTCGAGCACACACCCGTAATCACTCTGGGACGCAATGCCCGCCCTGCGAACGTGCTTGTTTCAACCGAGCAACTGGCCGCGCGAGGCGTCGAAGTCTTCGAGTGCGATCGCGGCGGAGATGTCACGTTCCATGGCCCCGGACAAATTGTCGGGTATCCGATCTTTGATCTGCGGGGATTTGAAAGAAGTTCTCAGTTCTCGGTTGTCAGTTCTCAGGAGAGCGCGGAATCGAAGCACAGTTCGCTGCCAGCGGGAAGAAAGACGCTAGGCGCGCTGGACTATGTTAGGCGGCTGGAGCAGGTGCTGATTCGCACCTGTGGAGACTTTGGAATTGAAACGAAGCGCGTAGTGGGCTGGACCGGTGTCTGGACCGATTCTGAGAGCGGTAGTGCTGATGTGGGAACGGGCGTTAGTGTGGGGACGGGCGCCCCCGCCCGTCCAAGCGGGGCGGAGCCCCGCCACCACACAAAAACGGAAGCCAAAATCGCCGCCATCGGAGTGCACATCTCACGCAGCGTCACCTCCCACGGCTTCGCGCTCAACGTAAATACCGACCTAAGCTATTTCAACCTCATCGTCCCCTGCGGGATCACTGCGAAGCCGGTGACCTCGATGAAGAAAGAGTTGGGCCGCGAAGTCGATTCTCGACGAAGTAGTGCATTCGCTTTCGCGAAATTTCGGCGACGTGTTTGGGCGGCAGATGCTGTGGGTCGAAACACTCGACGCGCTGCTGGGGAATACGGTCGGAGTCCCCATGAAAGCGCCGGCCGATTTGCGCGCCTTGCGGGGCCAAGACGATCTGTTTCGTGCTTAAATCGCGCGGGAGTCCGGATTTAGTCGCCGCTAGTCGAGACGTGGACACGCATCGTGGGTTAGCATGTTCGCGGATCGATCATGGCGAAAAAGAACTCCTCCCCCGCTGCGAAGCCTCTCGACAAGACTCGAACATCGCGGCCAGAACCTAAGAGCAAGCCCCCGAGAAACACTAGCGCCGATTCGCTCAGCCGAAAGCCGTGAACCGAAACCCCACTCTCGCACCTACCCCATCCTCGACTACCGCCTCGAAAAACCCAGTTTTACCCTCCGCCAAGTCCGCGTCGGCGACGAAACGCGCTACGAAGTCGAAAGCGGCGATCTCTCCCGGCCCGCGCCGCCAATCCGCGAATCGAAATATTTGTCGAAGCAGCAGCTCATCGAAATCTATCGCTGGATGCTGCTCAACCGCCGCATGGAAACCGCGCTCGAAAATCTCTACAAGCAGGGCAAGGTCGTGGGCGGCGTCTACTTCGGACTCGGCCAGGAAGCCTGCTCCTGCGCTTCGGCCTATGCGCTCCGAAAAAGACGACTGGATGGGCCCGATGATCCGCAACCAGGGTGCGCTGCTGGTGCGCGGATTTTCGCCCGCCGACATCATGATGCAGTACATGGCGAAGTCGGGCTCGCCCACCAAGGGCCGCGACGCGTCCTCGCACTTCGGTGATATCGAAAAGCGTAATGTGGTTTCGCCGATTTCCACCTTGGGAGATCTGATTCCGGTGCTGGCGGGCGTGGCGCTGGGCGCGCGTTTGCAGGGCAAGAAAATCGCGGTCATGACCTACATCGGCGACGGTGGCCAATCGACGGGCGTGACTTATGAGGGACTGAATTTCGCAGCCGTGCAAGAACTTGGACTCGTGCTCATTGTCGAGAACAATTTATGGGGCTACTCGACTCCGTCCGACATGCAGTTCCGCGTGAAGGACCTCGCGGAGCGCTCGATTGCCTATGGAATTCCCGGCGTCATCGTCGATGGCACTGACGCGTGCCAGGTTTACGACGCCTGCCACGAAGCCTGCGAGCGCGCCCGGCGCGGCGAAGGCCCCACGCTGATCGAAGCGAAAATGATGCGCATGAAAGGCCATGCCATCCACGATGCCGCCGAATACGTGCCAAAGCCCCTGTTCGAGTATTGGAAGAGACGCGATCCCATCGCCCGCCTGGAAGATTATCTGGTCAACAAAAAGAAGTGGCTGACATCGGACAAAACCACATGCTGATTCAGGAGGTCGAGCGCCAGCTCGAAGCCGACCGCGAATTTGCCGTCAATTCGCCGATGCCAGTCGCCTGAATCGGCGGCAGGCGGAGTCTATTGCGAGCCCGGATGCCACGAGATAAGACCGAAAGTATGCTATGCCGAAGGTGAAAGGCGCGAAAGCGGCGGGGCCAAAAAAGACCGAGGCGGCGGTACATCTACAATAGGGGAGTGGGTCTTGCTTAACCCCAAGAGGCACCGCGTCTAGCTAACGGTAGTCTCTAACGGTACACATCGCGCCGGTGGCCGATTTTCACGATAAGCACCGTTACTCGCTTCCCATCCACCCGATACAAAATACGATAATCACCAACCCGAATGCGGTGAAGACCCGCTTCGCCCTGTAGTTTCTTTGAACCTGCGGGAAACGGGTTGGCGGCCAGCGAATCGATATGGGTGGCGATGCGGCGCTGGATGGCGCGTTCCAGAGCTTTCAGCTCACGTGCCGCCGACGTGGTGAACTCGATGGTATAGGACATGCCCGAGCGCCTAGAGGTGAAGATCCTTCTTGATCCTTGACCAGGGCACGGTCGGTTCGCTCAGGCGACTGCGGGCATCTTCCAGGTCGATACGGTCTTCCAGTCGTTCCAACAGTTCCAGGTCGGCAAGAGGCACGACAGCGGCAACAGGCTTCTTCCGCCGGTGCACGATCACGCGCTCTCCTCCATAAGCCGCGCGGTTCACGATTTCGGCGAACTCGCTACGGGCGGCGCTGCTGGTAACTTTCCGATGCGTTGACATGTACTAAAACTCCATTTTGTACCATTTATACAGTAGCATATCCGGAATCTGCTTGCCAACTCTCAGGAACAAGACCGGCAGAGAATGGGCCCGCGCTCTACGGAGCCGCTGTGGCATAATCCCGAACGGTGTCCAGCACGCCCAAATCCGCCTTGTTTCAGAAGCTGCCCTCGATCGATGACCTTCTGCAGATGCCCCAACTTCAAGCTCTCGTCGTTCGCGAAGGCCACGCCGCAGTTGTCGAGAGCATTCGCGTCGTCGTCGCCCGCCTGCGCCATGAAATTTCCGGCGACCGCCTCGACGCGAAATCCCTGGATCTCGCCCTCGCCGGCCTTCCGGCCGCGATCGAGCGCCAGCTTCATCAATCGCTCCGCTACTCCCTGCGTCCGGTCATCAATGCCACCGGCGTAATTCTGCACACCAATCTCGGACGGTCCCCACTGGCTGCTGCCGGCCTCGAACACGTGCGAGAAGCGGCGATCGCCTATTCGAATCTCGAATTCGACCTCGCGACCGGCGAGCGCGGCAAGCGCGACATCCACGTCGACCGCCTCTTCCGGAAATTGCTCGAGGGCGATGGATGGACGGGCGGGGCGCCCGTGGCTTCATATTCCACTATCGTCGTCAATAACAATGCCGCTGCCGTTCTCCTCGCTCTTAACTCGCTTGCCGAAGGCGGCGAGGTCATCGTCTCGCGCGGAGAGCTGGTCGAAATCGGTGGCTCCTTCCGCATTCCCGACGTGATGTCGAAATCGCAGGCCACCCTGCGCGAGGTCGGCACCACCAACCGCACGCACATTGCCGACTACGAGCGCGCCATCACCGATCGCACCCGCCTTTTGCTGCGCGTCCATCGCTCCAACTTCGCCATCACCGGATTCACCGAGCAACCCGCGCTTTCCGATTTAGTGGAGCTTGCGCGCCGCCGCAACCTTCCTCTTATGGAGGACCTCGGCAGCGGCGCACTCTTCGATCTCCGTTCCATCGGCATCAACGAACCTGGCGTTCTTGACAGCCTGCACACCGGCGTCGACGTCGTCACCTATAGCGGAGACAAGCTGCTCGGCGGCCCGCAAGCCGGGTTAATCAGCGGACGGGCCGATCTGGTTGCCCGCATGCGCTCCAACTCGCTCTTTCGCGCACTGCGCGTTGACAAGCTGACTTATGCCGCGCTCGAAGCCACTTTGCTGGCTTATGTCAAACACGATCATGATGCGGTCCCTGTGCTGCGGATGATGCGCCTGTCCAAAGATGAAATCGCCGCGCGCGGGGAAAGACTCATCTCTCAGGTCAATTCTGCCGCCAGGAACTCCTCCAAGCTCAGGCTGGAACTGTTAGACGGCGAGTCCCTCATCGGCGGCGGCGCCGCTCCCACGGCGGTTCTGCCGACCTGCCTCATCGCGGTCACGCACGACGATCTCAGCGCCGACGAACTTAGCGTTCGCCTGCGCGGAGCCGATCCGCCAGTAATCGCGCGCGTGGAAGAAGGCCGCGTGCTGCTCGACCTGCGCACTGTGTTTCCCGAGCAGGATTCTCACATCGCTGGTAATTCTGCAGTCGATCGGCTGAACCATCTCCGTCTCGCGGCTCTCAGAGAAATGCCTTTCGTGGTGAAATGGGAGTGTGGCCAGGGTCTACACCATCGGGCACTCCACGCGCACATTTGACGAATTCGTATCCGTAGTACAGGCGCATGCGATCAAAACGCTGGTCGACATCCGCGCCTTCCCGATGTCGCGCCGGCTGCCGCATTTCAATCGCGAGTCGCTGGAGAGCGAACTCCCTAAACACGGCATTCGCTATGTCTGGATGAAATCGCTCGGCGGATACCGCAAGAAGACGCGGGAGGACTCGCCGCATACCGCTCTGCGCAACGCCAGTTTCCGCAACTACGCCGACTACACGCTCACGTCCGATTTCGAACAGGCGATGGACGAACTACTACGAATCGCGCAACAATCTCCGACCGCGTACATGTGCGCCGAACGAGTCTATTTTCGCTGCCATCGGATGATTGTTTCCGACTGGCTGGGGCTCACGGACACGAGGTGCTGCATATCGACGCCGAGGGCCCGACGCGTCCACACAAACTTACCGCCGAAGCCCGCATGAGTCGATGGCCAGATGATCTACCGCGGCGATGGCCTTTTCTAGTCCATCGGAGCGGTATGCCGGGCACAAATTACAAATCGAGCAATTGCCAATTACTGTCTCTGCATTACCATGTCTGCATTCACCATGTCTGCATGATCATTGGCACCGGAGTGGACATCGCCGAAGTTCCCCGCATTCGCGAATCGATTGAGCGCTATGGCGAGCGCTTCCTGCATCGCATCTTCACGGAGGGAGAAATTCGCTACTGCGAGGCCAAAGCCACTCGGTTTGAAAGCTACGCGGCCCGCTTTGCCGCCAAGGAAGCCGGCATGAAAGCTCTCGGCACCGGATGGAGCCGTGGCGTCCGGTGGCGCGATATTGAAGTGGTACGCCCGAAGGGCCAGCGTCCCACTCTCCAGTTGCACGGCCAAGCCGCCGCCATCGCCGAAAAACTCGGCTCGAAACACATCGCACTCTCGCTCACCCATACCTCCGAGGAAGCCCTCGCCCATGTCATCCTGGAAAACTAGCTCGCTGCTCTCTTCGCCTTTTTCGTTTTCTTCGTAACCTGTGTATTCGCGCAGACGCAAGTTCCCGACTGGTGCCGCCCGCTGCCACGCCCGGAATACAAGACCCTCCAGCGTGTCGAAATCGCCGATCCGTGGTATGAGGTCTATAAAGTGGCAATGGGCGCGACGGGCAGCGGTCTTCGCCATCTACGAGCCGCATCAGTCGGAAGAAACCATCAGTTATCTCATTCTCGGCAACAAGCGCGCCGCGCTTTTCGACACTGGCATGGGCATCAGCGATCTGAAGAAACGTTGTCTCCGCGTTGACGTCGTTGCCGATCGTCGTGCTTAATTCGCACACGCACAACGATCACGTCGGCGACAACTGGCAGTTCGACACGATCTACGGCATGGACACGGATTTCACTCGTCAGAATGCTCGCGGGTCGCGCGAAGATGCACAGGCGGAAATCGCGCCTGACCAGATTTGCGGCACGTCTACCGAAGGGATTCGATCCGAAGACTTACTCCACGCGCCCGTGGAAGATTTCGTCCTATATCCATGACGGCGATCGCATCGATCTGGGAGGACGCACTCTCGAAGTGATCGCCACGCCTGGCCATACTCCCGACGCCATCTCTCTTCTCGATCGCGAAAACCGCCTGCTCTTTACTGGCGACACGTACTATCCCGCGACAATCTGGCTCTACCGCCCTGAAACCAATCTCGACGCCTACGATGCTTCGATCCACAAGTTGGCCGCGCTCGCACCGCAGATTAAGACTGTTCTTGGCGCCCACAACATTCCTGTCGCGCCGCCGTCGGTGCTTCCGCGCCTGGTTGTGGCTTTCGAGGCCGTCCGTGCCGGCAAAGCCGTCGCGACGGCAGGAGACCCGGGCCAGGTGATCTACAAGGTCGATGGCTTCTCGTTCCGAATGCGGGCCCCGGAATCCAAACGCTGAGGGTCGCCGCGACGTGTGCCTGACTGAGTCGACTTTGATTGCGTCTGCGCTGGGGGTGGCGATTGAGCCTGCGCAACCACCATGAAAGAAGATAGACAGATCGCCGCAATTGGTCGAACTGGCCGAGGATCACCTTCCAGAGATCGGGGGATTTTTTCACTTCTGGCTCTTATTTTCCCTCGAATGAATCCCGAACCCTGAAATTGTCTGCTTTTGCTATGATGCTTCTTTCGGTTTACAGACCGCCTTGCCTAGCCAGAAGCAGCTCAAGTGGTCGCAGCTCCGCGTAGGACTCACGGTCCTCGCCGGCAGCGTCATCCTTATGGTGCTCATCTTCCTGATGAGCGGAACCGGGGGCTGGTTCACCCGCAAGATCACTCTGAAATCATATTTCGACAACGCCGGGGGCTTGCGCGTCGGCGCGCCCGTGCGCCTGGCTGGCGTGGATCTGGGCAACGTCACTGGCATACGAATCATGTCCGGCAAGCCGGCCACGCCCGTCGAAGTGATCATGAAGGTCAGCACCAAGTACTCCTTCGATCTCCGCAAGGATTCCGTCACTACTCTGGCGACCGCTGGCATTCTGGGTGAAACCTTCGTGGACATCGACAGTTCTTTTGCCAAAGGGCCACCCGCCCAAAACGGCGATACATTGCCGGGCCGCGACCAGCCGGATGTTCAGGATGTGGTGCGCGCCAGCCAGGGTACCCTTCAAAATATGGATGCCCTGCTCAAACGCCTCGACCGCATCGTGAGCTTCATCGAAAGCGGGCAGGGTTCGATCGGCAAGGTCATTTACGATCCCGGATTGTATGACCGCCTGAACGCCACGGTTGCCGAATTCAAGGCGCTGATGGATGACGTGCAGAGTGGTAAAGGCTCGCTCGGCCCGCTTCTAACCAGCGACGAAGCATACAAGAAAGCCATCGCCGCCATCGACAAAGTCAACATGATCGTCGACGATTTGCAGGCGGGCAAAGGTTCGGCCGGCAAGCTGTTGAAGGATCCCGCGCTCTACGACAATACCAACAAGACCGTCGCCAACCTGCGCCAATTGACCGATGACATGAATGCCGGCAAGGGCGCGCTCGGCAAGTTTACCCACGATCAGGAATTTGCCAACAAGTTGCAAACCACCATGAACAATCTGGCGGCCCTTACGGACCGGCTGGAAAAAGGGGAAGGCACGGCCGGTATGCTGTTTAAGGATCCCGCGCTCTACAACAACAGCAACCAGATGCTGCTGGAAACGCGGGAATTGGTAAAGGCGATCCGCGAGAATCCCAAAAAGTATTTGACCTTCCATGTAAAGGTTTTCTAAGGTCTGAGAGTGGTTACAAGCATGATTGAATCAAGTCTGGGCTCGAAGTGGCGGGTTGGGCGCGAATCGGCATAGGGGGAGTGGTCACCCACTCGCCCCTGCCACACCACCGTACATGCGGGTCCGCATACGGCGGTTCGGAAGAGTTGAGTCATCCAGACAAGCGGGGAAGGCCGAGCGAGGCAAAGTAGGCGTTGGGAAACGTCGTGCTCAGGGCCGGGCTGTTCGCCAGGTGCCACGAGCTGCGCCGCTTCCGTTGCTTCCAGATCACGGATCGCAATCTACGTCGTATCCACCGATCCAATCCGTGCAACACCGAGGGCGTCTGGCAGTAGCCGAAGTACCCTTTCCAGCCGCGTAAGTAACTGGCCAGTTCCTTCGTCATCTGCTCCAGACTGATGCCCCGCGTCCGTCGCGTCAGTTCCCGCACTCTTCGCTTACAGCGGAGCAGAGCTGGCGGCGCAATGCGCCGTTTCACCTCCGCTCCTCCCGTGAAGCTAAAGCCCAGAAACTTCCGCTCCTGCGGTCGCGCCACCGCGCTCTTCGCCTCGTTCACCTTGAGCTTGAGTCGTCGCCGGAGGAAAACCGTCACGCTCTGCATGACTCGCTTCCCCGCCCGCTCGCTGGCCACGTAGATATTGCAATCATCCGCGTAGCGCACGAAACGGTGCTGGCGGCGCTCCAACTCCCGGTCGAGTTCGTCGAGCACCAGGTTCGACAGCAGCGGAGACAATGGCCCTCCTTGCGGAGTTCCTTCCTCCACCGCACTCACCAGCCCGTTCGCCATCACGCCCGATTCCAAGAAAGCTCGAATCAGCTTGAGCATTCTCTTATCGCTCACCCGCCGCGCCACTGCGGCCATCAGCTTGTCGTGGTTTACTCGATCGAAAAACTTTTCCAGATCGAGATCCACCACCCAGCGGTTGCCGGCTGCGATATACTGCTGCGCCTGGGCCACCGCCTGATGCGCCGAGCGTTGCGGACGGAACCCGTGACTGTGCTCGGAAAACGTTCCGTCCCATCTGCCTTGCAGAACCTGCATCACCGCCTGCTGGATAAACCGATCCAGCACCGTCGGAATGCCTAACTTGCGCACCCCTCCCTCCGGCTTGGCGATCTCGACTCTCCTCACCGCTTGCGGTTTATAGGTTCCACTCAGCAACTGTTCCCGAATCGCTGGCCAGTGCTGTCTCAGGTAGCCCGGCAACTCCGACACTTTCATGCCGTCGATCCCCGGACTTCCCTTATTCGACTTCACTCGTTTCAAGGCTTGCAGGCAGTTTTCCCGCCCGCAGACCTCTTCCATCGCTTGCTCTGGGATAGCCGGGCTTTCGCACGCGCGTTTCGCCGTGAGCGATTCGGTCCCTTCCCGCCGAGCCTTCGGAGCTTCACTCCTCCCCTCGTCGGTAAAGGCCAGCACCATCTGTAGCTGGTTCTTCTGCCGCTTGTCGCCCATCGAGTCCCGCTGGCTACTCGCCGCTCCCTTCCGTTTGGGCCTTCGCCGCTCGCGCGACTACTACGCCCGCTGCTGACTTCTGCAGCGCGCTCGGAGTGAATCGCTCCACTCTCAGTCCCGATTCCGGGACACGCCGCAGATCTCCCGAGGTAAGTTCGACCGCCTTCGACGCGCAACCGCCGGATTTACCACCAGCAGTCTTGATGGATGTGGGCTTCGCGGCTTTTCGCCCGCTCGCCCACTGCCGTAGGCCTCTTCATCCGGTTCTTGTTCATCGGCTCGCGCCTTTGCTCCACGCTTCTTTCAGACCCCGCCTCGCGACGACGCCCTTGCGCTTCGCTATCACTTCTCCTCCATCAAGATGTGAAGAGGACTTTCACCTCCAAGCTGTCAAACATGCTCGGCACACGAAAAAGGGCGCGATTGCTCGCGCCCAAGTCTGCAATCTGGCTTCTGATTTTTGGCTTAGTCTCGCACTCCATCCATAAACGCCCGCAGCTTGCGCGAGCGGGATGGATGCCGCAGCTTCCGCAGCGCTTTCGCCTCGATCTGCCGTATACGCTCACGCGTGACCGCGAACGACTGGCCTACTTCCTCCAGCGTGTGCTCCGACCCGTCTTCGAGACCGAAGCGCATCTTGATCACTTTCTCTTCGCGCGGCGTGAGGGTGCGCAGGACCTGTCCAGTCTGGTCCTTGAGGTTGACGTTGATCACCGCGTCCGCCGGCGAAACAACGCCGCGATCTTCGATGAAGTCGCCCAGATGGGAATCTTCCTCTTCGCCAATCGGCGTCTCGAGTGAGATTGGCTCCTGCGCGATCTTAAGCACCTTGCGGACTTTCGCTACCGGAATATCCATCCGCTTGGCGATCTCTTCCGACGTCGGTTCGCGTCCCAGCTCCTGCACCAGTTGCCGCGAGGTCCTGATCAGCTTGTTGATGGTTTCGATCATGTGCACCGGGATACGAATGGTACGCGCCTGATCGGCGATGGCGCGAGTAATCGCTTGCCGAATCCACCACGTCGCATAAGTCGAGAACTTATATCCGCGGCGGTATTCGAACTTATCCACGGCCTTCATCAGGCCGATGTTGCCTTCCTGGATCAGGTCGAGGAACTGCAGCCCGCGATTGGTGTACTTTTTCGCAATCGAAACGACGAGTCGCAAGTTGGCTTCAATCAGCTCGCGCTTCGCCTGTTCGGCGTCCATGTCGCCCTGGATGATCTCGCGCTGTGTGCGCTTGAGCTCCGGGTACAACAGTCCCGCTTCGACTTCGAGCTTTTCGAGTTCGCCGTGGACGGCGCGCGCCTGTTTCTTATATTCCTTGCGCTGCTCTTCACTGCGTGTCGCTTCGGCACGCTTCTCCAGGTTTTGGATCTGGCGGTCGAGCGAGCGCATGCCGTCGACCGTGCGGTTCACCCGCTCGATCAGACGTTTGCGTTCGTTGTTGGTGAAGCCCAGCTTGCGCACCGCTTGCGACGTGCGCACAATTGCGCGGGCTAGGTTGCGCCGATATCGCCGGTGGTCACGCGGACGCTTCTTGGCGTTGACGTCAACCAGTTTTTCCTGCAGCGGCGCGACTTTCTTGTACAGCTTGTCGAGCACGCGAATCTTGCCAAGAAATTCCTGCAGCCGCTTGTCGACGATCTCTTCCGTGATCTCCTCTTCGTCGAAGGTGACCAGCTCTTTAATCGAGCGGACGCCTTTTTCGAGGTCCTCGCCCAGGGCGAGAAGTTCGCGAATCACGATGGGAGAGCGCGAAAGCGCCTTCAGTACGCGGTTTTGGCCGCGCTCGATGCGCTTGGCGATTTCGACTTCGCCCTCGCGCGTCAGCAGCGGCACGGTTCCCATCTCGCGCAGATACATGCGGACGGGATCATTGGTTTTTTCCAGGGCGCCGGGGGTTAGGTCGAGTTCAACATCCTCGGCGCCGTCTTCCACTTCTTCGAATTTTTTTTCCAGATCGGTCGAAGGCATCTTGCTGCCTTCGAGTACATCGATGCCCTGCGTTCCGATCGTGGTCAGCAGATCTTCCAGGTCTTCAGGAGAATGCACATCGTGCGGGATAAGGTCGTTGACCTGGTCATAGGTCAGATATCCCTTTTCCTTGCCTGCATCGATCAGCTTTTTAATGTCGTCGAACTTATCGTCAAGTGCCAAAACAGATCATCCTCAAGACGCCCGCCGATTCACGGACGCCGAAACATTCCAGCGGTGGGAGTTATTACGGAGCTGTGCCAAAAGCGCACAAACCTTAAAAGTATAGCACCATCGAAACCGATGCTGCCAGCGCGAATGAACTCGCCTTTCAGGTTGCCAGCGCCCGCGATTGCCCGTATCTCTTTAGCCGCTAGATTCTTAGATGGTGCAAGCCCCGGTTCGGTTCCAAGCGCCGGAGTCGCCCGCGAGCCTGCGCTGCAGGTACGCCACTCACGGATGCGCGGCTCATCACGTCTTTTGCGATGAGATGAGCGCTGTCAGCTTGCCCGTCCCGCAGCCTCGGCCAGCGAGGGATCCATCAGAGCCCGCTTCAACCGCACTTTTTCCTGTAAAAGCGCCTGTTTTTCCTCCATGGAAAGCCCGGTTTGCAGCAGATGCCGCTGCGTCTCTTCGAGCCGCCGCCGCAGCGTAATCCTGCGCAGAGCACGCACGGCGCCTTCCACGGTATCGGGTGTGAGCTCTTCTTCTTCGTGCATCAAAATCGACGCCAGCAATCGCCGGTCGCCATCGTTTTTCGCCAACTCCAGCGGATCGGCGGCCTCCGCGCCCGGCTCAAGCAGCGCCGCCATCAGCGATTCCGACGCCAGTCCTTCATGCAGGCGCTCCGATTCGAGCGCATATTGCGCCTGCCGCGCGGGATCGAACTCCTCTTCTGCTCCGTCCCGGGCCGAACTCCGTGACTCGCCGGCCTGCATCTGCCGCGCCGAGGCCAAAGCCCGGATCAGCACGCGCTCCGCCCCGGTAATCTGCGCCTCAGCCGGAGCCTTGACCGCGCTAGCCGAGCGAGAGGTGGCGGCATGTTTAAGCTCCTGCCGCAGTACCGCCGAATCAATCCCCAGTTTCTGCGAGATTTCCATCGCCAGCTCATCGCGTACGATGCGGTTGGGCACGCGCTGAATGTGCGGCAACAGATGATTGACCGCCTTCACCTTGCCCTCGGCGTTGCGCACGCCAAATTGGGCACGCGCCCGGTCAATCAAATAATCAAAATACTTTTGCGAGTTCTTCAAAGCCGCGCCGTAGGCATCTTTCCCCTTGCGCCGGATAAACAGGTCCGGGTCGAATCCAGCCTCGAGCGTGAGAACGCGAATATTGAATTCCTCTTCGACCAGTAGACCGAGAGTGCGCTCGGTAGCGCGCGCCCCGGCCGTGTCGGGATCGAAGTTGACGATGATGTTCTTCGAAAAGCGCCCGAGCAGCTTGGTCTGCAGCTCAGTGAAGGCGGTCCCCGAACTGGCCACCACATTGTGAAAGCCCGCCGCGTATACGGAAATGCAATCCATCTGCCCTTCGACCAGGATGGCGTATTCCAGCTTGCGAATTGCTTCCTTCGCGTTGTCCAGATTGAACAGCACGCGCGACTTCGAATAAATCTTCGTCTCCGGAGAATTCAAATACTTCGGCCCCGCCTTTCTCATCCGAAGAAAGCGTGCGCCCGGTGAAAGCGATCACCTTGCCCTGGTCGTTGGCGATGGGAAACATGACGCGGTTGCGGAATTTGGAGTAAATCGCGGCTTCGAGTTTCGAGCTTCGAGCTTCGAGCTTAGGATCAGCGGCGTCACGCGCCGGCGAATGGTCGTTCGTCGTTCGCTGTTCGTCGTTCGCATCGGCACTCTCGCGATAGCGTATCCACCACCCGCTCCGCATTTTCTTGATTGCTCGCGGCTCGCGGCTCGTGGCTCGCGGCTGTTTCCTTCCACGAAAACAGCCCGCTCTCCCGCAGCAGTTCCTCGTCAAACTCCCGCCGCAGCGCATCGCGCAACAGAAACCCCGAATCCGGCGCATACCCGATGCGAAAGCGCGCAATCGTCTCGTCGTCCAGTCCGCGTCCCTTAAGATATTCGCGCGCGTGCGCGCCCCTCCGGACGCCGCAAACACTCGCGGAAAAAACGCGGCGGCGCGCTCGTGGACATCCAGCAAGCCTCCGCGCAAATGTGCCTCTTTCGCCTCCGCCGGACTGGAGAACGCAACCTTCGGCATCGGCACGCCCAGCTTCTGGGCAATCAGCCGCACCGCCTCGGGAAAGGAAACGTTCTCCACCTTCTGCACAAAACTGAATACGTCCCCCGAAGCCCCGCACCCAAAGCAGTGATAAAACTGCCGCGTAGCATGCACGGAAAACGAAGCAGTCTTCTCGCTATGAAACGGACATAGCCCGGAGAAATTCTGCGCCCCAGCCTTCCGCAGCTTGACGTAGTCGCCCACGATGCGGACGATGTCCGCCTGCTGCTTGAGGGTCTCCTTGAAATTGTCGGAAGAGGTCATGGCCGGAATTGAAATGAAGCCACATTCATTATGAACGGTGAAAGTCGATCATTGAAGGTCAAACCTCACCTGCGGTGGGCAATGAACGGAGACTGTGGGAAAGATGTGGAATACCGGGAATCTTTTAGGGAACTTTGGAAAAGGCTCGCAAACCCTGTGGGAAAGGTGTGAAATAACAGGATTCCTTTTAGGGAATTGAGGAAAGACAGGTGTGAAAAACAGCAGTATTCCTGCTCGGAAATTGAGGAAAAGCGGTGCTTTCACACCCGCAACTCCACCAGCGTAGCCCCGCCCCCACCCTCATTCTGCGGCGCTTCCGCCACCGTCTCCACGTGCGGATGCTTCTTCAAATACTCCCGCAGCGCCTTCCGCAAAATTCCCATGCCGCTGCCGTGCACAATCCGGACGCGCGGCATCCCGGCCAGAAATGCGCGGTCGACGAACTTCTCGACCTCGCTGGTCGCCTCGTCGACCGTCCGCCCGATTACGTTGATCTCGCTCGGCGTGGTTGAGCCGCTCGCCTCCCGTTCCAGCGAAACTTTGATGCCGCGCGCCCGCGCCGCTTCCACCGGAGAAGCCGCCGACCTGCGACACCACCTCGGCAATATCGTCGCGCGCAATGCGCATCTTCATCGATCCGATCTCGACGTCGAAGTGATTCTCGCCAACCTTCTTCTTGACCACCGCTGCTCGGCCCATCGACTTCAGCTTCACCGTGTCGCCCTCAGACACATGCTTGACCATTGCCGGCTGGGCATGCGGATCGCCGCGATCCGCGCCCGTCGCATGCGCGACCACAGTCGAATCGAACTGCTCGCGAAATTCCCGCCGCGCCTTGGCGATCCGCCGCTCCGCTTCTTTCGAAAGCTTCTGCTGCGCCGCGCGATCCTGTACCGCATTGACCGCCTCGCGCGCGTGATATTCGAAATCGCGAAACAGCGTCTCCAGCTTCTTCTCCATCTCGCGAATCTTGGCTTGCTGCTCCTTGCGGCCTTCGTTGGCCAGTTGCGCCTTCTCGCGCTCCAATTCCTGCTCGCGCGTCCTGATCTGCGCCCGCTCGTCTTCCAGCGTCCGCAAATCCGAGTGCAGCCGGTCGAGAAAGCGCGCCACGTCCTGCGTCTGCGATCCCAGTCGCCCCTGTGCCGACGAGATAATCGCCGGGTTCAGCCCCAGCCGACGCGCAATGTTGATGCCGGCCGAAGCTCCCGGCACGCCAATCTTCAATTCGTAAGTCGGTTGCAGCGTCGCCTCGTCGAAGCCCACCGCCGCATTCACCACGCCCGCAGTATTCGCCCCATACACCTTGAGCGAAGTGTGGTGCGTGGAAATCACGCTCATGCATCCGAGCGCGCGGAAGTGCTCCGAGATCGCGACCGCCAAAGCCGCGCCTTCTTCCGGATCCGTCGCCGATCCGAGCTCATCCAGCAGCACCAGCGAATCCGCAGTGGCCGTCTTCGAGATGAAATCGATATTGGTGACGTGCGCCGAAAACGTCGACAGATTCTGCTCGATCGATTGATAGTCGCCGATGTCGGCCAGAATCGCATCGAATACCGGCAGGTCGGCGCGGTCGGCCGGAACCGGCATACCCGATTGCGCCATCAGCGCCAGCAGGCCGAGAGTCTTCAGCGTGACGGTCTTGCCTCCGGTATTGGGACCGGTAATGACAAGTTGCCGCCGCTCGCCTTCCAGTTCAATGGACACCGGCACAATCGCAGCCTTCTTGAGTTTCAAATTCCGCTCAAGCAGAGGATGCCGCGCCCGATGCAGAATCAGCGTAGAGACGGGGATTGCACCGTCTTCTTCCCGGCAGGGGACGGCGAGACGCCGTCCCACCGCCGGCGAGACGCCGACGCTACGGTCGAGAGCGTCACCGCGACGCAGTTGTAATCTTCGGCGAATCGCGCCTTGGCAAACTGCAATTCCAGCTCCGCCAGCACATCCGCCGCGGCCAGAATCGCCTCCGCGTTCTCGCCGATCTGCCGCGTCATCTCGAGCAGAATTCGATGCACCTCGGCGAGCTCTTCATCCAGCAGCCGAACCAGTTCGTTATTCTGTTCGATGGTTTCAAGGGGCTCAACGAAGACGGTCTGGCCGCTCGAACTTGCGCCATGCACAACGCCCGGCACGCGCCGCTTCTGCTCGACCTTCACCGGAATCACAAACCGCTCGCCGCGGATCGTGACCAGCTCATCCTGAACAGTTCCTCCTTCGGCCAGTTTTCGGAGGTGGCCACGCAGCGATTCCTGAATCTGCCGCTTCTGCTTCTCGATCTCGCGCCGGATGCGGCTCAGCTCCGGCGATGCGTGGTCGTCAAGAGTTCCATCCGGCAATATCTTGTTGCGAAACACACGCAGGAAACCCGAGAAGTCGCCAATCCCAGCCGAAAGGCGCGATCACGGCTTTCCAATCGGAGCGCATAGCCGCTGGTGGCTGACGCACGATCTCGGTCCATTCCGCTGCGCGATCGGCCACGAGGACAACGTCGCGGATTTCGGTGGTTTCCAGAGCGGCTCCGGCGATCCGCGACTTTTCCAGGAGCTTCTCCACTTCGGGGAGCCCGGCGAATTCGAATCTTCCACCCACGCGGCGATACTCACGAATTTCCGTCGTAAGCACCTGCTGCGTTTCAATCCACGCGCGATCCAGAGAGGGCTGAAGGTCCGCGATGCGGCGCAGGCCGAGCGGCGACGAGGCATATCCGGCAAGCAAATCGCGCAGGCTCTCGAACTCCAGCAGCCGCGAGCTGGTGTGCGGAACGGGATTGGGCACAAATGACATGCGCTCTGATGGTACAACGAGCGAGCTGCTGCCGCTGCTGAGTTTACCACTTTGGCATTCCCTCCCCCCTGATGTGGTCTTTGAAAACAAAGGAGTTAGAAGGCGATTTTCGCTGAGTCTTTGAGAAATAAGGACTTATCCATAAAGTATTTGTAATCAATCGATTAGGTGTGGAACGAGCAGGATTTTGAGGGCATTTTTCTTGGTATGTTGATGAAGAATAAATACTTTAGTCGAATTCACAGGGAGAGAGAGCAGCGGTTTCCCGCCATCGATGATGTTCAGACAAGAATCCCCATCTTTTTCCCAACGCGCTCCAGCACTTCGAGCGCCTGCTGTAACTCTTCCTTCGTATGGGTCGCCGTCATGATCGTGCGGATGCGCGCCTTGCCTTCCGGAACGGTTGGAAATGCTATGCCGGTTCCGAGCACGCCCTCTTTGAAAAGTTCGCGCGAGAAATCCATAGTCAAGCGGCCGTCGCCGATGATGATGGGAGTAATTGGAGTTTCGCTTGCCGGCGTGTTCTGGCCTCCGATGTTGAAGCCGAGCAGGCCGAGCTCTTTCTTCCAGAAGCGGGTATTGGCCCATAGCTGATCCATCCACTGCGGCTCTTTCTCCAGAACATCGAAAGCGGCTATGCAGGTCGCCGCGACGGATGGTGGATGCGAGGTCGAAAACAAGAATGGCCGCGCGCGGTGATAGAGAAAGTCGATCAGGTCGCGGGTGCCGCAAACGTATCCGCCGAGTGCGCCGATTGCCTTTGAGAGCGTACCTACCTGGATGTCGACGCGCCCGTGCATTTTGAAGTGATCGACGGTGCCGCGCCCGTTGCGACCGAGGACGCCCGACGCATGCGCGTCATCGACCATCATGATCGCTCCATATTTTTCGGCAAGTTCGCACAGGCCGGGCAGCGCGCCGATGTCGCCATCCATGGAAAACACGCCGTCGGTGATGAGCAGCTTGTGGCCGGGCTGATCTTTCACGCTGGCAAGCTGCTGCTCGGCGTGGGCAAGATCTTTGTGATTGAAGACCAGAATCTTCGCCCGGGAGAGGCGCGCGCCGTCGATGATCGAGGCATGGTTGAGCTGGTCGGAGATGATGAAGTCGTCTTTGCCGAGGAAAGCGGAGACGGTGCCGGCGTTGGCGGTGAATCCGGATTGAAAGACGACGCAGGCTTCGACGCCCTTGAAGCGGGCAATCTTTTCTTCCAGCTCCATGTGAATGCGCATGGTGCCCGCGATGGTGCGGACGGCGCCGGATCCGACTCCATATTTGCGCGTGGCTTCGAGCGCGGCCTCGCGCAGCTTGGGATGCGTGGTCAGGCCCAGGTAATTGTTCGAGGCGAGGTTGATGACCTTCTTGCCGTCGAAGGTGCAGACCGCAGCCTGCTCGTCTTCGAGCACGCGCAGCTTGAAATGCGTGCCCTTGGCCTTGAGTTCTTCGATTTGATCGGCAAGGAAGGAGAGCGGGTTGGTGCGGATGGCTGTGGGCATGGGTCGTACCTCGGCGAATTCTTTCCCGCGGATATACGCGGATTAACGCGGATTCGAATACATAGTTTAATACCGGGACCGGGGATAGAACTACCTGAAGGGAAGGTTGCTGTTGCTGAGGATGATGATTCAGTCGGATATTTTATACAATGTGATATCCTATAGGATGTATAATGATTAGGAAGGTAGTTCTCGATACCTCGGTTGTAGTCGCCGGGTTACGGACGCGGCTGGGGGCGGGCAATGCGGTTTTGCGGCTGGTGGCGCAAGGCCGTCTGGTGATGCTGGCGACTCCACCGCTGTTTCTGGAGTATGAGGACGTGTTGAAGCGTCCCGAACATCGCCTAGCGCATGGACTGGCGCTACCTTCGATTGACGAATTTCTGGCGGAGTTGGGGGCGTTGATCGAACCAGTGGATGTTCATTTTCAGTGGCGGCCACAGTCGAAGGACCCGAACGACGAGATGGTCCTGGAGGCGGCGATCAACGGGCAGGCCGATGCGCTAGTGACCTACAACGTAGCGGATTTTGCCGTGCCGGGAGAGCGCTTTAGAATTCCCGTGCTGACTCCGCCGGAAGTGTTGAAAAAGGTGAGACGATGAGCAAAGCCACGTACCCATTGAAGCTTCCACTCTCGGTCAAGAAGGCTGCCCAGCGGCTGGCCAAAGAAGACGGCGTGTCGTTGAACCAGTGGATTGCTGCCGCTGTCGCCGAAAAGGTCGGGGTTGTGGAAACCGCGGCCGAGTTTTTCAAAAAGCGGGCGGGGTCGGCGACGGGAGAGGGTGATGAAGTTTCTGCGTACTGCTCCCAGGAAGACGCCGGAGGAGAACGACAGGATCCAGTAGCTTCCCGTTCGAACACCCCGCTCTACCACACGCCGTACCAGCCATCCCTCCGCACAAGCTCAACCTTGCGTCCGAACAGTCCACTTAGGGCGTCGGCTTGCAGCACTTCTTCTTTGCGTCCGTCGGCTACGATGCGGCCTTTGGACATCAGCACTACCCGTTCGATTTCCGGGACGATGTCGGGGAGTTCGTGGGTCACGAGGATGATTCCGGTTCCGGAATTTGCCAGCGCGCGCATGGTGGTGCGGAGATCGTGCTGGGCGGCGATGTCGAGCGAATTGCAGGGCTCGTCAAACAGCAACGCGCGCGGCTTGTGCACGAGGGCGCGGGCAATCAGGACGCGTTTCGCTTCTCCCGACGACATCTCCTCGACGGCGCGCTCGCCGAGATGGGCGATCCCCAATTCGAGCAGGGCCGCCTCGGCGCGCCGCCGGTGCTCGGGGTCAATCGTGTGGTTGGGAAAGATGCGCGTGCTGCTGAAAAAACCGGAGAGGACTACGTCGAGTCCGGTGGCTTCACCGGTGCAGGACGACATCAGGTCATTCGAGACGATGCCGAGCAACGAGCGCAGCTCGAAAACATTCCAGGTGCTCTGGCCTAGAATTCTGATGCTTGAGCTGTCATCAGCGACGGGATAACACTCGCGGGTGATGCTTTTGATAAGCGTGGACTTTCCGCAGCCGTTGGGGCCGAGAATGGCCACATGCTCGTTCTGGGCGACACGCAGGTTGATGCGGTCGAGGACGACTTTCTGCCCGCGCATCACGCTGACGTTTTCGAGATCGAGCAAGGCTGGAGGTTGCATGGGATCGCTCTTGACGCTATCACGCTCATGCGGAGCCTTGCTTCTTCGGCTGGCCGAGCTTGGTTTGTCCGATCTTCGTCTGACCCAGCTTCGGTTGGCCCAGCGCGGCGATCGTTCCCTTGGTCGCGCGCAGATAATCCGCTGGCGCAATCAGAATCTGCAACCCCGCATGCCCGCCGAAATCGAGACCACATCGAACAGTTCAATCGTCTCGTCCACAAAGACCGGATAGTCGCGCTTGGCAGCGAGGGCTGTGACGCCTCCGCGAATGTAGCCGGTCAGGGCTTGCAGTTCCTTCACCGGGACTAGCTCAATTTTCTTTTCGCCTGCGGCGGCGGCCAGCGCTTTCAAGTCTAGTTCCTGATCGCCTGGGATTACGGCCATGACGATCCCATTTCTCTCACCGCGCGCGACCAGCGTTTTGAATACCTGCTCGGCAGGCAGGCCGATCTTGGCGGCCACGGTTTCGGCGGCCAGGTCTTCGGGATCGACCTCGTAAGCACGCAGCTCATAGTGAATGCCGCAGCTGATCGAGCAGGCGGGCGGCATTTGTTTTCTGAGCGGCGATTTTCGAAGGTGGCTTCACGTTGTATAGTGTCCAATACGTCTGGTCAGGTAGGGGTCCTTCGACTCCGCTGGAACTGCACTTCGCTTCCGTTCCGGCTCCGCTCAGGATGACATCCTCCGATGACATCGCTGACGATACTGTTCAGAGTACAACGGGAGGTTCACTTGCGTCTTCTTCTGCATTGGATTTTAAGCGCTGCGGCGCTGTGGATTGTCGCGCATTTTGTGCCCGGCATCTACGTGAGCGGGCCGAAGGCGGCGCTGATTGCGGCGCTGGTCATCGGCCTGATCAACGCCACGCTCGGGCTGATACTCAAAATTCTTACCTTCCCTTTGACCATCCTGACGCTCGGGCTGTTCTGGTTCGTCATCAACGCGCTGATGCTCGAACTGGCCTCCGGCTTTGTGAAGGGATTTGAGGTACGCGGCTTCATCCCCGCGCTGATCGGAGCCGTCCTGATGAGCCTGGTCAGTTCGGTTCTGCAATGGATCGTGATGCCGCGCAGGGAGCGGTAGACGTATGCGTGAAAATTCTTCTTTCGCCCGCTGGGGCTTGATCATTTTCACCGTACACCCACGGCTTACGCCGTGGGCTGCATTCTTGCGCCGCTTCGCGGCTCTATAGGCGCTGCTAGAGTCTCTCGACATTTTCTTGCAACTCGCGGGCGATTTCCTCGGGAGGAGTTTCGGGCGCGAACTGCACGGGCTTGCCGATGCGGATCTGAATTTTACCGGGCGGCGCAATTCTTTTCCTGGCGCGCTTGAGTTCAAACAGTCCATCAATGCGCATGGGAAGGACGGGAATGCGCAGATTATTGGCGAGCAAGCCGATGCCGGCGCGGAATGGCTGAACCTTGCCGTTTTCGGTGTATCGTCCTTCGGGAAAAACCAGGATGCTGTAGCCGCGGTCGACGGCCTCTCCGGCATAGGCAAAACTTTTGCGGAAACCGGCCTCGCGCGGCAGCGGAAACAAATTGAGAAGCGTAACGCCGAGCAGCCATTGCAAACGGTCATAGATTCGCAGGAACCACGGCCGAGTGGACGCGGGCGAGCGCAGAGCTTCGAGAGCCTCGCCACGAGTAGCCGTCGCGAGTTTGTGGCGGAGGCGCGCGGGGAGCGCAGTCTGAATCAAGCCGATGTCGACGTCGGCGATGTGGTTGGAGATGACCAGCAGCGGACCAGAAACGTCGCGGAGATTTTCGCGCCCGATAACGCGCGGCCGTCCGAGGAGAAAGACCGCGGGACGCATGAGCAGATAATGCGCGGTGAGGCGCAGCCAGGTGGCGGGCCAGCGCAGGGTCCAGCGGGGATAGTGAAATGGGCGCGTGGTAATGGTCGTTTGGGAGAGTGTTTCTATGCTTCGCGTGTGAGGCTGGGACTCTCCCGCTCTGGCGTGGTTGCGGGGCTCTGCCCCGCTTGGACGGGGCGAAGCCCCGTCACCACACTGATTTCGTAGCAGCTTATCGATGTCAGCTACCGTTGCCGCGCTCGCAAAGCTTGTCTCGCTCAGATCTATCTGATAACGATCCTCCAGCGCTCCCAGCAGTTCGACGCGCTCCAGCGAACTCAGGCCGAGGTCGCGCTCAAGGTCTGCGTTGGGCGCGAGCTTCGGGGCGGCGCGACCGGTAACTTTCGCCACTAACTCGGCGAGTGGGCTGGCGATGGCATCGCGCTCCTGCGCTTGCAGTTCCGCTCATGTGGGCGGCGACCGCATCGCGAATTACGTTGCGGCGCGGCTTGCCCGTGGAGGTGCGCGGAAAATCCTCTTCGGGCCAGACAAACCATTGACGCATCTTCTGATATTCGGCGAGCGTCTCATTGGCGCGGTCGACAACTCTCTTCGCCACCGCTTCTGACGCTTCCGAATCTGTCTTGTCAAGAATCACCACCGCGCACGGCTCGGCGTTGCCTCCGCGCTCGAGCCCGACGACAATCGCATCACGCACTTCCTTTTGTGCTCGCAACGCGCCTTCCAGATCCTCGGGATATACGTTCATTCCGGCGGGAGTGACGATGACTTCCTTCTTGCGTCCCTTGAAAAAAAGATTGCCTTCGTCGTCGAGAGCGCCGAGGTCTCCGGTACCGTACCAGCCTTCCTCGCCCGCGACGGG
This sequence comes from uncultured Acidobacteriaceae bacterium, assembly GCA_963709055.1. Lineage (GTDB taxonomy): Bacteria > Acidobacteriota > Terriglobia > Terriglobales > Acidobacteriaceae > Acidiflorens. The sequence continues at coordinate 145,566 of CAVPUZ010000023.1, read as the reverse complement.
CATGAGTTCGTGACCGTTCCAGTAGCCGCTGGCCACGCCCGACCCGCGCACCAGGATTTCTCCATCCTCGGCGAGCCGCAGCTTCGCGGCCGGGTAGAACTTTGCCGATCGAGCCGCGGCTGGTGTGGAAGGGATGGTTCAGGCTGATGAGCGAAGTAGTTTCGGTGAGTCCGTAGCCCTGGACGACCGCGTAGCCGAGGCGATGCCAGAATTCTTCGGTTTCGCGATCGAGCGCGGCGCCGCCGCTGATGATCGCCAGGAATTTCCACCCAAACTGGCGGCGAATGCGGCGGAAGGTCCACCAGCGGCGCAGGAAGTGCTGGTCCGCGGCGCGCGCGTAATCGGCGGCGAAAGACTCGCGGCGGCCGCCTGCTTCCAGATCGCGTTCGATCTTCTGCTTGAGCGAGTCGACCAGGCGGGGAACAGCGATCAGAACGGAGACGCGCTCGCGATGAATGGTGGCGACGATTTCCGTGGGATTGAAGGTATCTTCGAAGACGACGGTGGCGCCGAGAAGCGGTGGAATAAAAATTCCGAGGAATTGTCCGAAGACGTGGCTGAGTGGAAGAAGGTTGAGAAAACGCAGGGGATGGACGAAGCGCTCGTATTTGAGATATTTTGCGATCTCCTCCGCGATGGGAGCGAGGTTGCCGACCACGTTGGCATGGGAGAGAACGACTCCCTTGGGCTCGGCGGTCGTGCCGGAGGTGAAGACGATTTCCAGGGGATCGGAAGGCTGAATGGCAAGCGGACGAAAGCGGTCAGCGGAATGTTGAGCGACAGCCGTGGTGAGGTCGGCGGGATCGAGGGTGGCGAGTCCTTCGAAATGTGGGGCGCGCTCGCGTGGACACAGGACGAGCTTCGTACGCACCTGCCGGCTGATGCGGCGCGCGAAATCGGGACTGGAAGCGTCGTCAACGGGAACGGCGAGAACTCCCGAGAGAGCGCAGCCCAGGAACGCAGCGACCCATTCGGCCGAGTTAGGGCTCCAGAGAAGGACCGCGTCGCCCTTGGCGATGTTGCGCGCGGCGAGTTCGCGCGCGAACTGATGAGCGGCTCCGGCGACCTGCGCGTAGGACCAGCGCTCGTGGCGATATCCGCGCGGATACACGTAGGCGGGCTCCGCGCCCCAGCGCTCGAAATCGTCCAGATAGTCCAATAGACTTGCCCGCACACCCTGTTTAGTAGCACAATTCCCGAATCTTTACCGCAAGACCTTTTCCAATGGCTGGCGGGTTGGATGGCATGAGAGCAAATGACGAGACTTTTCCATGTTCGCGTTGGGGTTTGGCTGGTTCTGGCCGCTGGCCTGTGTGCGACTGATTTCGTGCCAACCTCCGGCTGCGAAAAACAGTGGTGGAGCGACGCCGGCGGTGACACCGGCAGCGCCCCGCCAAGAGGAAAACCGGCTAACGAGTGGCCCGGTGCGCGATCTGAGCCAGGACGAGCGTGCCGGCGGGCATATACTGCGCAAGCATGTGGGACAGACCGAAGAGGATCTTCGCCGCCGGCTCGAGCGCGAGGAGAATATTACCGGCGCCTCCACCTACACCGATCGCTCTACGGCCGAGCACGTAGTGGGCGCGGCGATTGCGCAATCGCAGGATCGGATTCAGAGCTGGCTCAACCGCCAGGGCCGGCATCCGAACCTGGTATTGGACTATGACGGCGATGAGGCCATCGGACGCACGATGAATCGTGGAGAGGTTCACTCGCGGCCGTGCACGCACGCGCTGGTGGTGCTAAAGTACGCCGGGCCGAATAATTATTACGTTCTGACTTCTTATCCGGAGTGTCGCTGATGAAACCACACGACCCAAATTCGAAAGTGGCAATCACTGCGGAAAATTTTCCCGCGCTCCATACGTTCCTGCGGGGATATTTTCATGAAGATGTGGCCGATGAATATGGGACCCCGCCGGAAGCGGCCGACCAGTTTTGCGAAGACGCCGAGAGCGATGAGCGCATTCCGGTGGCTCGGGAGTGGCAGAAGGTGATGGAATTGACGGGCGGCCAGGCGCCGGCCCTGAACGCAGCCCTGAAGAAACTGGGCAGCGCGATTCAACTCAAAGAAGATCAGATTCCTGAGGTATCGGCGATTTTTGCGCGTTGTTTGAAGTCTGCCCGCAGAGCGGCCAACGAATGAGGCTTTTGCGCCTCCCAACTTTTCTGGATCATCCGCAATCACAGCCACAGCTCATTTGCTCAACTCACCGGTTGAGTCGAAGCGGATTCCGTCCGCAGGTGTGCCAGAGGCGAGAAATAGCCGGATCCTGGCCCGATTCGGACCGGCCTGATCGATGGCGACCGACAGACTGCCCAAGGCCTGCTGAAAGGGAGTGCCTTCCGGCAGGCGAAAGATCCAGGGGATGTTGGCTGAAGTAAGGGTGCGGTCGGCAGAGATGGCGATGACGGGCACGAACGCCTTCACGCCAATCTGTTCGGCGAGGTGGCTGGAAGGACGGTCCAGCGCAATCAGCGCCAGCACGTGTTCATCATAGACGGCCTTAACGAGATCGTCCGAGGCCTTGCCCCACGAAGTTTCGGATGGAATCGCGATCAGCGACAGGTGCTTGCCTGCTCTGTTGAACGCGCTCACCACGCGGAGAGTTTCCGGGGACCGGACGACTTCATCGGCGTGAGGCCCGAAAACGCCGATTCGCAGACTGCCGGCTTGCTCGTCCGGCAGCGACGGCCCCGCGTATTGCACTCCATCTTCACCGACGCGAGCGTATGGTTTTTCCATCGTGATCGGCCGGTACTCGATCGTTCCGTTGTGCACGTGGGCGAGAAACAGCGGCGCGATGTTCTTGCAGTTTGGATCGAAAACCATATCGCCGGTTACGCCTTTATAAGTTTCCATGCCGGTGAGGGCGTCGCGGATGCGGCCTTTATTCAGGCCCGCACGGCAGATTGCTTCGAGCAGAATTTGCATTGCGTCGTAAGCGAGCGCGGCGAAGTGATCGGGCTTCTCATGGAAGCGGGCTTCGTAGTGGGCGTTAAATTCCTGCCAGCGCGGATCGGTGCGGTTTGGATCGTAAGGGAAGACGGCCTCGAAGCCTTCGGCCGCCGGTCCAGCCAGCTTGATCAGTTCATCGCCGATGGTGCGATGGCTGCCGAATACGCGCTGCTTCATGCCCAGTTCCCGCATCTGCTGCAGGATCATGGCGGCGGGGGCGATGTCGGTCCAGAGCACGATGGCGTCGACGCGAGAATCTTCGATCACCTGCAACTGGTGGCGGAAGTCGGTGTCGCCGGGCATGAATTTCTGCTCGATCACGACGGGATGGCCGAGGCGGCGGGAAGCGTCGCGGAATTTCAGGACTCCGAAGCGGCCATAGCGATCGTTCACGCGCAGGATGGCGACGCGCTTCAGACCCAGTTCGGTGTAAATGTGCCGCGCCAGCGTGTAGCCTTGCAGGCGATCGTCCTGCAGGTCTGTGAAGTACCAGGGCACGATTGTTTCCGGAATGGTCGGATCGGTGGAGGCGCTGTTGACGAGCGGGGTTTCGGCTTTGAGAGTGACGCGCAAGGCGATGTGAGTCGTGTCAGAACTGATGGAGCCGAACATGGCCCAGACCTTCTCGTCGTAAACCATCTTCACGATCTCATTGCTGGCCGCGCCCCAAATAGCGGAGTCGTTGTGCAGCATCAGCTTGAACGGCTTGCCGCCGTAGCCACCGGCGGCGTTCGCCTCATCGATGGCGAGGGTCGCGCCATTCAACATGCGATTGCCCAAGGCCTGATCGGGATGGTCATGGAGCGGCGCAATGAAGCCGATGCGGATTTCCGAAAGATCTTTCAGGTCGGGATCGGGGATGTCGCGGGCAGCGCCGTTGTATTCGACTAGATCCTCATAGAACTCGTGGTAGGGAGTGGTGAACTTCGAAAACGGGCGCAGGTCTTCGGGCGCGCCGGTATAGGGCTTCAGGGAGCGAGGCGCGGGCGACGCCTGGCGGATTTTGGCCGCACGCGCATGGCGCGGGCGTTTGAGCCCAAGCTGCGCACGCAAGCGCGGCCGCCATCACAGAAACAAACACGAAGCGCATGTCGTTACTCCTGCGATGGACTCCTGCTCGCCGGGCGACTTCTGCCGGAACATGGCAATCGCTTCGATTTCGACCAACAGATCGGGACGGCAGAGAATTGCCTGAATTCCGGTGGAGGCGGGCAGCGGGTCCAGTCCCTGCTCTTTGTAGAATTCTGGTGCGCTCTTCGTTGAATGCCTGGTAGTCGCGCTCAATATCGCGGAGGTAGCAGGTGGTGCGAACGATGTCGTGCCAGGTTGCGCCTTCGGAGGCGAGCAGCTTGGTAATGTTGTCGAAGGTGCGCCGGAGTTGGGCGCGAAGGTCGCCAACGTGCACCGTTCGCCCCGCGTCGTCGATGCTGGCGGTGCCCGAGATCAGCAGGATGGTGAGGCCGTTCAAGTCAATCCGCATCCCCCGTGAAAACGCGCTGCCATAGTCGTAAGCTTCGTTCAGCGCGGTGTGGTTAGTAATTGCCCGCTTTATAACTGGCGCCATTGTTACTTCCGCGAGTAAGTCCTGAACATTCATAAAATGACTCCTGATCGTATTACTTCTGTCTTGTTGCCTTATTTGTGCTAAGAACCTTGTGCTGTCTCGATGGAACCCTTCTGCCGAATGCCGTGGCTCAGTCCCTTGGCGGTCGCGACCCAGATGTCGTCGCCCTGAAAATCGACGCCGAGCACGTAGTTGTGCGCGGGTGCGCTCTGCACGGCGATCTTTCTCACAGTACCCGCCGCGTCGCGTACGAGCATTTCCGGTTTATGCGTATCGAGCGCTGGACGGTAGACTGCCCAGTTCGTGCCGTCGTAATAGGCCAGTCCCTTGTCGGTTGAGAACCAGGCGCTATTGGCGTCGACGGCCTTGATCTGGTTGAGAAAGTTGCTGGGCAGGCCGCTGTCTTTCTGCAGGAAGTTATGCCAGTAGCGGCCGTCGTAGCGGCTGGCGCCAAAGTAAGTGGCAACCCAGAGAATCTTGTCGACATAACTGACTGAAGTCGTGATCTCGTGAATCAGCCCCTGATCCTTCATGAGCACGATCTCATTTTCTCCGTCGGGATCGTTGTAATCCTTCCAGTGTTCGGTCTTTACGTCATATTCGAGTACTCCGCCACCCCAAACCGCGTAATAGACTTTGTCCTCCGCGGGGCTAACCGCGTAGGTCCAGATCTCATACATCGGGGTGTTGCGTTCGTTGAACAGCGACCATTGTCCGGTGCGTGTATTCAGGCGGCTGGCGCCGGCGGCAGTCGCAGTCCAAACGAAGTCGCCCTGTACCCCGACTCCGTAAACGATGTCGTTGCTCAAGCCGGAGTTCAGTTGAGTGAAATTGTCGATGCGGCCGGCGGAGATGCGGCTCAGTCCGCCCATGGTGCCAGCCCACAAGTCGCCAGTGCGACGGTCGAGAGCGAGCGACAACACGGCCTGGTGCGCTATGCCCTGCTGATCGAGAGTCGCGGCCGGACGAAAGACCTTCCACGCACCGTTCTCGTACAGACCCAATCCATTTTCCGTTCCCGCCCAGATGCGCGTTCCATCGACGAGCACACAGAAGACGTGGTTGTCGGGCAGGCCGTTTGCGGTGGTGAAATTTTCCCAGCGGAAATGCGGCACATCCTGGGCGGCGGCCAGGGATGCCGTAATGAGCAAAGCGAGCGTCGTGAGCCAGAGTCTGGGCTTCATAGCGTTTTCAGGTACTCGATAAGGTCGTTCAATTCGTCCTTGGTCAGATCGTTACTCACGCCGTGCGCGTCTTTCGGGTTGAAAACGGTCCAAATTTCTTCCAGCGAGCGCGCCGAGCCATCATGCAGGTAAGGAGCGGAATAAACCACGTTCGACAGCTGCGGCACATCGATCACGGGCGAGCGGTCGGTGAGTTTGCCGGTGCCAACGTTCACCTGTTGCTGGTTGGTGTATTTGGGCCCACTGTGGCAAGTCGCACATTGATTCGTTTCTGGGATCGGGTTGCCATTCTTGTATTTTGTCCGCTCGAAAATTGCTTTGCCTCGTTCCTGCGCCGGCGTCAGATCTCCATTGGGAAGCCGGAAGCGGTTGGGGCGATATGGGAGCGAGTAGACGAATGTAACCAGATCGGTAAGTTGCCGGTCGTTGAAACTCTGGGAGCGGAAGAAAAATTTCTCGGTGCGCGGGCCGCATTCGGTCGGCATGTCGGGATTGCCGCCATTCCATTTGAAAGGCTCGGTGCCCGCCAGGTTCTCGAGCGACCGGTTATCGACGATGTCTTTGCCGAATCCGTCCGGCTCGAGATCCCACTGCAAGCCGTCGATGGTCGAATCGAGATGGCAATTGGAGCAGCCAAACTGGCCTTGGAAACGCATAGTCGGCGGTGTAGAAGATGCGCTCGCCGCGGCGGAGCGCATCGACGTTCTTTGGCCCACCGAGATCGATGGTCGATACAACTTTTTCTTTCGACGTGTCGATCACCGCAATGTTGTCATCGAGGCGATTGGCAACGTAAAGGCGCTTGCCGTCTGGCGACAACAAGACGCCTCGGGGATTGTGGCCGACCGGAATCCTGGCCAGCACATAATCCGCGGAGGCAGAAAGATCGTTGACGAAGGGTCGCCGCCGCGAGCGCACAGTTTTCAGGAGACGGGGAACGTCAATGACGGTGACGCTTTCCGATCCCGCGGTGGTCAGGAATATCTTCGACTTGTCGGGCGCGATCGCGACGCCCCATGGCAGAGCGTAGTAGCGATCGAGTTCGTCAATTGGGATCTGGATGGTTCCGCCTACATCTGGCCCAAATAGAGTGAGAGAATCGCCGAACGCCCAACCGTGCTCGACGTGCGCGAGCGGAATCAGATTCTTGGGCCTGAGCTGTGCCGCGACGCCCAGCCGGCCATCTGCAGAGATCGCTACATGAAAAACGCCGGCAACGTTGTGGAGCGCCTTACGTTCGACGACTATCTGGCGCGCGGTGTCGATCACGGTGATTTCCGAATTCGGCTGGCTACGGAAGGCTCCGGGATTGGGATAGATGTGTGTCGCGTAGACGAACTTGCCATCGGGCGAAAGTGCCAGATAGCTTGCCCCGCGTCCGGCCAGAAGCCGTTTAGTCTCCTGTCGCGGTCTGGAGGTCGATCACGGAGATGTCGTTGCTGAGGCGGTTAGCCACGTAGAGCGTCTTGCCGCTGCGGTCGACGACAACGCCGGTCGGTTCAAAGCCGGTGGAGAGGGTCTGCACGACCTTCAAAGCGGTGGTATCGATTACGGATACGGTGTCGGACCAGGCATTCGTGATGTAGATCCGCCGGTTATCGGGCGACAGCGCGATTCCGCGCGGGACGTGGCCGACTGGAACACTCCCAACTACCTTCGAGGATTGAAGATCAACGACTCGCAACTCATCGCTCTCCTGGCAGACCACATAGAGCAGTCGCCCGTCCGGCGAGAAAGCCATCTCGATCGGCGACAGATAGCGCTCCCTTGTGTGCGCCCTCGGCGGCTTGTCTACAGGTTTGGCCGCGATCGCCAGCAGAACGACAGCGAGAACAGAGGCGACTCTTGCCGATCAGCCATGGGTTCGTGCGATATGCGTTCGAGCGTTACGAGCGGTGGCATCTACGGCTCCTCCACCGTAAGCACGCGGTCGACGGCAAGATTCTCCAGAACCTGCTTCTGTCCGCTCGGCCAATCGATCGTGAGCTTCTCAACCTTGACGGTCGACCCTAAACCGAAATGGATGCGGCCGTCGTCCTGCGAGAGATAGCCTGATCCGGCGGTGCGCTCCGCAATCTGTTTTCGGCCACCGGCCAGCAACTCCAGGTGCGCTCCGATGCCATCGCGATTGCTTTTCTTTCCTTTCAACTTCACCGTCAGCCAGTGATTGCTGTTCTGCGTGACGTTGTGCAGAAGCGTGCCCGGCGCACCCAGATTCACGACGAAGGCGTCGATCTTGCCGTCATTGTCGTAGTCGGCGAAGCAGGCGCCGCGCGCGACCGTTTTTGCATCGAGCACCGGACCGGCCTCGCGCGACACGTCGGCAAACTTGCCGTTTCCCAGGCCGCGAAAGAGCGAGTGCTCCTGCGGGATCAGGTGAATCAATCCGCCATGGAAAATCAGAATGTCGAGCCAGCCGTCGTTGTCGAAATCGTAGACGCCCGTGCCCCAACTCGTGTACTGCGCCGTCGCCTGCGAGATTCCTGAACTCGGGCCGATGTCTTCGAATCCCATCTGCCCGCTTTTGCCGGTAGAAATGTTGCGCATGAGCCGGTTGTATTTGGCATCGGTCACCCAGAGATCGACCCGGCCGTCGCCATCGATGTCGGCAAACACCGGGCCCATGGCGGAGGTGTTCTCTCCGTTCTGGCCGTAGGCCACTCCCAGATCGCCGGCAATCTCTTCGAAGGTTCCGTCGTGCTTGTTGTGGAAGAGAAAATTTTCCGTCTTGTCGTTGGCGACGTAGATGTCGGGATAGCCGTCGCCGTCAAAGTCCGCCGCCGTCACGCCCATGGTTCGGCCCTTTGTAAGCGCCGATTCCGGACTTATCGGTCACATCGGTGAACGTTCCGTTGCAATTGTTGTGATAGAGGCGATTGGTGTCGGCGGCGTAGTCGAGCGGGCCGGGATAGTTGTCGGCCGCGTAGTAATTGCGATACTTCGGATCAAATTTGACGTAGCGTCCGACGAACAGATCGACGCAGCCATCGCGATCGTAGTCGAGCCAGGCAGAACTGATCGACCAGCCATCCACCTTGATGCCAGCCTTGGCAGTCACGTCGGTGAACGTCCCGTCGCCGTTGTTGTGGTAGAGAATCGCTTTGCCGTAGCCGGTAACGAACAGATCGACAAATCCATCGTTGTCGAAGTCGGCGGCAATCGCGGCTGTGCCATAAATGTTCGCCGCGACGCCAGCCTGGCCGGTGACGTCGGTGAAAGTGCCGTTGCCATTGTTCCGGTAGAGATGGTTATGCGGAGGAACGGCGGGCGGCTGCTTGAGCGGATAGGGATGCATCCCCGCTTCAAGCGGCTTGCCGCTGACCACGTACAGATCGGGCAGACCGTCATTGTTGTAATCGAACCAGACGCATCCGGAGCCGGTGCCTTCCAGCAATGAGCCCAGTTCCTGCGCACCAAAACTGTGCGTGAACTGAATGCCTGACTTCGCAGTGGCGTCTTCGAAGCGGATCGTGCTCGGCGGGCTTGTGCCTGCTCGTGCTCACTCGCGGCGATTGCGCCAATAAAGATAACGCACAATAACCAGGGCAGACAGCAGGAGCCCGAGAATTCGCTCTCTCATGCTATTGCCCTCCCGACGTGTTGTGCGCGGCAGCGCCGGTCAGGTCTGCGGGCGTGGTCGATTTCAGCAGGATCATCGGCACTGCATTCTCCGGCGCGGTTTCCGGGCCGGCATGACATCCTACGCAGGCACGCTGCTCGCCTCGACGCATCCAGAAGAATCCCGATTCGCGCCGCAATGTTTTCCCGGAACCATCCAGCAGTTCGATTTGCAGTGGTTGCTCGGTGGGTACTTGAACGAAGAAGGAGCCGTCGCGCTCTACGGGCGCGCTGCCGAGCAGCCTCGTATTGCCAACAGCATCGCGTGTGTAGAGCCGAACTGAATGAATAGATCCCGCGGCGAACTGGTATTTCGAGGTGTATGCGTTCAGGCAGAGCAGGTTTGCATTCGGCCAGTCATGCAAGCCTGAAGGATGACGATTCGGGGCCGCGCGCCCGGCAAGAAGCGTTGGCTGAATTATGTTGGCGTCTTGTTCCGCCACCAGCGCGCGCAGCATGGTAGAACCCGGAGTCCAAGTCATCAGCTGAAATGTTCTCTTCGCGTTCGACCGCCATGACAGGAGCCAGTTGCCTGAGGATGTTTCGGCAACGTCACCGGCGTATTCCCCGGCCGGAGAAGTAATGCGGACTTCTTGCGCCTTGGACGAAGTGAATCTTGCGAGCCCTCGATCAGAGGCGAACACAATGTCACCTGAGCTGACCTGCTTGCCCTGGTAGCGAATTTTGCCGTGATCGCAGCGAAACGACTCGACGCCACTGCCGTCGGAATACACGGTATAGATTTCTGGAGTGGCATCTGTTCCGAGCGGGTATCCAGCCTCAAACAAAATACGTCCATCGCGGAGAACGTCTGTGGGCAAATAGTTTGCCGAGCCATAGGTAAGGCCTAGCGGCTTTCCGCCAGCAAGGTCCACAGTTTCAATCACGAATCGGCCGGCGGTTTTGCGCGCATACACCAAGCGATCTTCTCCCGGAGAGCCGGGCAGATAAAAGGGCCGAATGCAGTCGTCGGGAGTGGACGTGACGCGTCGCATCTCTCCGCTGGCCAGTACGGTCTCCCAGATCTGCCATGGGTCTTCAGCTTTCCGCTTGCCGGAGAAGAGCACATTCTGACCGTCGAACGATACGGCAGAATCGGCAGACGCGGCAAAGCCTGGAACCAGTGGATGTTGACCCTTCTCGTCGCGGACGAAGATGAGTCGCGCCTGCAGGGAAACGATCTGCGCCATGCATCCAGGCGAGTGGTTCGTAGCTTTTCGCAACGGTGAATAGAAATGACGGCGAATTTGTGCTGGCCGAAACTGCACGCCGACTGCGCATGAAGCCCGCAGCGAACAGGCAAAGTAGGCAGGCGAGAATGGCGCGCGGCGACACTAGCTTGCATCTCCCACCGCGAGAAGTTGTGGGCGAAGCTGCCGAGCTTTTTGCTGCAACGCCAGGTACGGTTTCAGATCATCCATCATGACGCGAAAATCGTTGAAGGTGAGCGCTTGTTCGCCGTCGCTCATGGCCTGCCCGGGATGAGGATGCACTTCCACAAGCAGTCCGTCGGTGCCCACGACTGCGGCCGCCCGCGCGAGCACCGGGACCAAGCACCGAACTCCAGCGGCATGACTGGGGTCGACGATCACGGGAAGGTGCGAGACGGCTTTCAGCACCGGCACTGCAGCGATATCGAGCGTGTTGCGCGTAGCCGTTTCAAATGTGCGGATGCCGCGCTCGCAGAGAATGATCTGCGAATTGCCTGCCATCGCAATGACTTGCGCGGAGCGGAGCAAGTCTTCAAGGGTCGCGGTCATGCCGCGCTTCAGCAGCACCGGGCGACCGCAACGTCCCAGGGCTTCGAGCAAGGAGTAGTTCTCCATGCTGCGCGTGCCCACCTGCATGATGTCAGCGTATTCCGCGATCAAATCAACATCTTCCTTGCACATCGCTTCGCTGACGATGGCAAGTCCGGTCGCTTCGCGAGCCTTGCGCAGAATCTTCAGACCGGCAACGCCCAACCCTTGAAAAGAGTAGGGCGAGGATCGGGGTTTGTAGGCTCCGCCGCGCAGGATGCGCGCGCCCGCTTCGGCCACCGCTTCGGCGGTCTCGAGCAACTGGCGCTCGGACTCGACGGCGCAAGGACCCGCCATAACGACGAAGTCGTTGCCGCCGATCTCGATGTCGCGCACGCGCACGATGCTACGAGAGCGTTCGGTTGTCCTAACGACAAGGTCGAAACAGGAGAACTGTGCGTCCCATTGGGGATTCATGGACTAAGGGCGCAATTCTACCGACCCGCAATTGCCCGATCATTAGTAGGAATCGATTAGGTCCGCGGTAATCAACCCAAAAATCAGGTATGAATCGCAACTAAGTCATTTGCATTGAGGACTAAGCAACGATTTGTGACCTCAATCACGCTTGCATGAGACGCGGCGCACAAAACAACCGTCAGACTCAAATTGTTGTGTCCAAACCTTCAACAGAACGGGGACCCTGCGCGCAAGTTCGCGCGTGCCTCGAAGTGCAGCAGGAGCAAAGCTTAGCCTACTGGCGAGCCTCCACCATGACGGCGCCTTCGAGATGGTGGTGCATTGCTGCCACCGCTGCGGCTTCCACCATTTTCTGGTTACGATCCCACTCCGGACGCAGCACCATTTCCTTGACGTGGAAGCGGGACTCCTTCCGTGCGTCGTCGACACGGATCAGCACTTCATTATTCTGGAAGTGAAAATTGGTAGTCTCCGCCAGGGGCACAAGTTGATCCGAACTCTTGCCGATGATTACATAGACGACTGTGTCGGTAACGAGTACGTACTCGGGACAGGACTCGGCAGCGGCCGCCTGGGCGCCGGACATCGCAGTCATGAAAGGATGTTGCGAGCCCATACACTCGGTCATGCGCATGCGCACGATGGTGCCTTGCTGGCGGGCGCGGTTTTCGGCGCGCAGTGAAATCGGGAGCGTGCAGAGCAGAACCATGCTCGGGAAAACGATGAGCAGCAGTGAACGTTTCATATAGTCCTCAATTCTCCGGATCGCTGGGGAAGTAATATCCGCGCCGGCAGTGGAACTGCAGGCCCAGGTTGTGGGTGGGAAGTATGCGGACCTGGTGAAACCCGGCCGCGTGGCTTGGCAGTTTGTAAGCGACGGTGTAGGTCGCATGGAAGTCATCGAGAATGGCGTCGAGCACTTTGGCGGAGCCCGATTCGGCCGTGAAGTAGCGGCCTCCTGTGTTGAAAGCAAGGCTGCGCAGAACGAGCGTGCCCGCATGGACGTGCGGAACCTTGCTGGTATCGACGCTATAGATAGCGACGTCATTGTCGAGGGCCGAGTCGAGCGCGTCGCTAAAGGATTTCAGGCTGATGGTGTCCGCGCCGTCGGAAAATATAATCAGAATTTTTCGGGCGTGAAGTTCGCTGCGATGTCCCACCATGCGCGAGGCGAAGACGATGCTGTCATAGAGCGGCGTCAGTCCTCCGCTGGCAACGGCCGGAAACTGTGCGGCTGCGGTCAGGGCCCGGCAGTTTCCGTCGCATACGACAGAAGGTTTCAGGTCGCGGAACGTGACGACGGAAAAGCTCTCATCCGGCACGCCATCGCTTTGCGCGATTAGCTGAACAACGTTCGAAAGTTCCTGACGGAAGTATGGAGCTGATCGATCCGCTCGCATCCACCAGCATGGCCACATTGAGGCGCGTGTATTCCGAGCGGGTAAAACTGCGGAACTCGCGCACCACCATGTCCTGGTCGACGATGGCAAGATCGCTGGGCTGGAGAGTGGCGATGACCCGGTTGTTCTGGTCGGTGGCGGAGAATGTTAGGCGCACTTCGACGACGTTGGAGCGGAGGGTCAACTCCGTTGGAGTAACTGGAGCTTGGGCGAAGCCGGAGCAAGCCATGCTGCCGAAAATCGCGGCGCGCGCGAGCGTTCGGAGAATTACGGAGCACGAGGGGCGGAGGCTGAAGTTCCGGGGCACACTGAGAACATCGGCCCTTCGTGCAGAACTTTAGGACTGCGGCCATGCGGCGCCGTTACCCCGGTTCACTCCTCAAGGTGCCCATCGTGCGTTGGCGTCCCGACCCGCCGTCAACCCATCGATTTCTAAGACCGATTGATTGCTAAGGGTGGTTACTCCGAAAGCGGTTTCGCTTTGGTTCCCGGCTTTACTCCCGAATGCTTCTTTGCCTCGGCAATCATCTGCTCGACTTTATCTTTGCCCTCATAGTTCGGATTGGTCGCCAGGAGCTTTTCCCAGTCTGCCACTGCGCCATTGATGTCCATCTTCCCTTGCCACTTGACCAGGCCAAGGTTGAACAGGGTATTCGGCTTGTTGGGCTCGTAGGTGAGCGCCTTGTTGAACTCGGTGATAGCCGAGTCGGCATTTCCCATATACCAGTAGGCAGTCGCCATATCGGTGCGCACGCCCGCATCGGCGGGCTTTGCCTTGAGAGCGCGCCCGTAGTAGTCCACCGCGATCGGATACTGTTGCGCGTCGTAATAGAAGTTGCCGACGTTGGTCAGCAACTCGGGATTGTTCGGGTCCGACTTGAGCTTCTCGATGAGCGGAGCGGCCTGCACGTCGGCCATTTTCTTGAGTTGCTCGGGATTGGGCTGGGAGTTCGCGCCTCCGCCCGTCGCTCCGCCCATTGCGGGTGCCGAACCGCTGGTGGCCGCGGTCTCGGCCGCTGCGGCCGCTGCCGCGGCTGGCGACTGCGAACCGCGAATCAGCCAACCGCCAGCCATGCCCAGCAGCAGGCAAACCACTGCCAGGGTGTAGGCTTGAACTCCCGTCCAGTTGACGCTCGAAGAAGTGTTCTTAGTTTCTGACATTACTGTGCTCCTTATCGACTACAAATCTCTAGTTCGCGCTGTTCTGCTGCGCCCTGACGTCCGCCATCAGCTTCTGTACCTGCGCTTTTTTTGAAGATTCCAGCTCAGGATTGGTTTTCAGCAGTTGCGACCAAGCCGCCAAAGCGCCCTTTGAATCTTTCTTGCCTCGCCAGCGAATCATGCCCAGGTTGAACAGCGAGTTTGCGTCTTTGGGATCATCGGCGGTGGCTTGCGTTAATTGCTGCAAGGAGCCATCCACGTCGCCCAGGTAAAAGAGGCAGGAAGCCATCTGGGTACGGATGGGGATATTCTTCGGCTTCACCTCTAACGACCTGCCGTAATAGTCGGACGCGGTCTTGAACTGATGGGTGGAAAAGTAGATGTTGCCCAAATTGATGAGCAGATCCGCATTTTTGGGATCATCCTTGAGCTTGGCCAGCAGAGGTTCGGCCTTCTTGTCGGCCATCTGCTTCATTTGATCGAGAGTCGGCTGGCCTCCCATTCCGCTTCCCATCGCGTTGGGACCGCCCATTCCGGCATGCGCGGCAGCGCCCGCGTCGCCTGCAGCTTGCATCGCATTTGCGGGCGGGACGGCGGGCGACCGGGATCCCCGAAACAGGTATCCGACGGCCAAGCCGATCAGCAGGCAAACTGCAGCCAGCGCGTAGACCTGCTTGGCCTGCCATCCCGAAGAGGTCGTTTCCGACGTTGCCACTTCATTCGCCATGATCTCCAACTCCTGCTTTCGAGTGCTAGAGGGTGTTTCAAAAATGCCTTTCGGGTCTGACGGCGCATACCTCAGGGGCTAAAGCCCGCACTTTATTGGCCCATCGCGGCACGGCTGAAGCCGTGCCCTACCCAAAACCTATTTTTAAAACATGCTCTAAAAACTTTATACTCCCGGCCCGCGGGGCAGCAGTCGAACACCTGTTCCCGAAGGCTGCTCTTCTCACCCGCCAACTTCGCAATCTTGACCCTGATTACCTTAATTGCCAGGGCACCGCGACAACAGCAAGTGCCATCACAGGCGCGTGTGATCTACATCACAGGGCCACGCAGAGGGCGGAGTTCTGATTCCGGGGCTTGGCGGGCCCACGGCGAGCGCGGCGTCGGGGCGGTTTCCTGAAGGCGGTGCGCTAGAATAGAGCGGGTTTCCATGCCAACCGAGAAAATCCTGGTGGTGGATGACGAGCGCCTTGTTCGCTGGTCGCTGCGCCAGAAGTGTGAAGAGTGGGGCTATCACGTCCTCGAAGCGGAAGCGGGCGAGCCCGGATTGAAGATCGCCCAGCATGAGTCTCCCGACCTGGTTCTGCTCGATGTGCGCCTGCCTGACATCAATGGCATCCAGGTGCTGGAGCAGCTCAAGAAAAACGAGGGCGCGCCCGCGGTCATTATGATTACCGCCGACCCGCAGCTTGACGACGTGAAGGTCGCCATCAAGCTCGGCGCTTACGACTTTATCGGCAAGCCTCTCGATTTCGACGAGCTGCACGTCACCATCAAGAACGCACTCGAAGCGACGCGCCTCCGCTCGGAGGTGCAGTCTCTGCGCGGAGAGATGAAGCGCCGCGCCGGTTATCACGAGATTGTCGCCGACTCTCCCAAGATGACCGAGCTGCTGAACTTCGTGCGCAAGGTCGCGGCCAGCGAAGCCACGACGATCCTCATACAGGGCGAAAGCGGTACCGGCAAAGACCTCATTGCTAAAGCCATTCACTATGAAAGCAGCCGTCAGGAGCGGCCTTTCGTGGCCATCAATTGCTCGGCTATTCCCGAGACGCTGATGGAAGCCGAATTGTTCGGCCATGAAAAAGGCGCGTTCACCGATGCCAAGGCCATGAAGAAAGGCCTGTTCGAAATGGCCGATGGCGGCTCGCTGTTTCTTGACGAGATCGGCGAACTGTCTCCTCTGCTGCAGGCCAAGCTGCTGCGCGTGCTGGAAGACCAGGTCATCCGCCGCATTGGCGGAGTGCGCGACATGCAGGTTAACGTGCGCGTGATCGCCGCCTCCAATCGCGACCTGGAAAAAGAGGTACGCGAAGGCCGTTTCCGCCAGGATCTTTATTATCGCCTGGCCATAATCGCGATTTTCATCCCGCCGCTGCGCGAGCACAAGGAAGACATTCTTCCACTGGTCGACTTTTTTATCGACCGCTATAACCTGCGCTTTCGCAAGTCGATTCGCGGCATCACGGACGAAACCCGGCGACTACTGCTGCAAAGCAACTGGCCGGGCAACATCCGCGAGCTGAGAAACTCCATTGAGCGCGCCATGATTCTCGAAGACGAGCCACTGCTGCGGCCCGCCTATTTGCCCTTTGCCGTAAACCAGGCCAGCGGCGGCATTACCGCCTTCGAGCACAGCGCGGCGGGCGACAACGGCCAGAGCCTCCCCAACGGACGCTTTCTGCCCCGACTTTATATTCCCGAAGGCGGCACGTCGCTCGAAGAGGTGGAGCGCGCGATGGTGGAGATTGCGATGAAGCAGGCGGGCAACAATCAAACTCACGCCGCCAAGCTGCTCGACATCAGTCGCGATGCTCTGCGCTACAAGCTCAAGAAATTTGGGCTAGGGCAGGCGGACGAGCAGGAATCCGAGCCGTCTTCGAGAGAAGCTGGATAGGCGGTGTTCATCGCCGTGCCATCCGGGATATTTGTCTGTTTGACCGCTCCTTGGGGGTACCCCCCCCTGATGCGGTATATTAGAATCAATACTTTAGCGAATAATCCCTCTCAAAGTATTCGGAAATAAGCACTTAAAGGCAAAGTATTCAAAGTATTGGGCTTAGCCTCTATATTCTCTCTATTGAGCGTGATTTAGGGTCGCCCCCCGGTCGCGTCGTCTGCTTCGCTTATTCTGGCTTAAAGCGTCGCTGCGCGGCTCTTAGACCCAGCTTGTTTGTCAAAGAACGAATGGGTGCGGAACATGATTTGTGCTCCACTTTCAGTTTGAGGGTTTCCAGCGGTAAGTCAAGGACTGTTCACGATCATTCTTTGGCCGGTCATTCTTTGGCCAGGTCATTCTTTGGCCTGATCAGTTCTCAGTCGGATGATTCTCAGGCCAAGAATACGGGGTGCAGGTGGCTGGTGTAATATTCAGAGTTGAGTTTCAAAGAGTTTCAAGGTTGACCCCACGCTGTTCTTCGCAGCGAATCATGTCGGGACGTAGCGCAGCCTGGTAGCGCACTTGCTTGGGGTGCAAGGGGTCGCGAGTTCAAATCTCGCCGTCCCGACCATTTTCAAATCAAGCGGTTACGCGGGTTCCTCTCCGGGCGGGAGTTTTAAAGCAAGGGGTCAAACAGCGCAAGGATTATGAATCTTTCGTTTTTGCCCGGCGATCTGCATCTGTCGAAGAATGGAGATGGAGTTTTTACCATCACGATGTGCGGTCAAGCCATCCTGTCCACGAAATCCCAACGCTCTGCATTAGCTAAGTTTGGCGCTCTGCGCGCAAAGCTGGAAAAGAAGTTTCCCATGCGCGAGCCAACGTCCGAAGAGAAAGCCGAACTACTCCAAAGGGAGATCAACGATTCTCTTCTTGGGCACAACAGCCTTGGGGGACGGAAGAAGAAAACTACCGCAGGCGGAACACGAACATTCGGCGGTTAATCAATCGGATTCGTCCCTCTACTCTGCGCGGGCGGCATTCACTACGCTATTTACATCGTCATGTCGGATGCCAATGACAATCCACATCATTTCGACTTTGACCTGGACAAAGGCATCCGCACGCAGGCCGTGGAGAAGTTAGAGGCAAGTCCGCTTCTTCCCTTAACAAAGGGCGTTGGACCTCAAGCGAGTGGAATTTATGTCCTCTATTTCAGAGACCGGCTCGTTTACATCGGCAAAGCATCGAAGGGAACGACCAAAAGCAAGCGGACGTTGCGTGGTCGCCTGTCGGAGCATGTCAGAAAAATCAGCGGGCGTCAGAAGATCGCGCTGTCAGACATGAAATGCCGCTATCTGACATTCAACAGTGAGTGGTGGGTGTTTGCGGCCGAATTTGCGCTTATGACTCACTACCGACCGGAATGGAACGAGAGCGGGTTTGGTAGCAAGGTTCCGGGAGTGGGCCGTCCGGGAACATATCGCGTGAGCCGTTGGAACGAGTTGTTTCCATTGAAGTGACCACCGTCCGCCGTTCGCACTCATCACTGTTGCGGCAGATGATCCAAAAGCAATGCCGCTTCCTTGCGTGATGAGCCTGTTTCCATTTTGTCGAAACCATCGGGCCGTTTCTTATCTTGATAATCAAATCGCACACGGTAAAACCCGCTTCCTCGGCCATGCGCATGAAGTCACAATGCGGCCACTTCGACTTGTGGTTGTTCACCATGTCCGTGATCTTCGCAAGCAAGAGGCCGTTGGGTTTCAGCACGCGCTTTGCCTGCTTCAAGAAAGGCGGATACAAGTAGCTTAGGTTCCAATCGTGTTCCTTGCCGCACTCAACTGTTGCCCCGAAATCCACATCAAATCGCTTCCGGCTTTTATCGCGGCCTTGCGGCCCGACGTGCGGCGGATCATACACAACCACCCCAAACTGCGCGGGCTTCACGCCGATCATTTTGCGATTGTCAGCAACGATCTCCGGTTTGTATTGGGGATCAATGTCCATAGACACCACGCGCCGCTTGGAGCCTTTCCAGAATCGTCCCGCGTTGTACGTTGAGTCCAAGATCGGCTCTGGTGGGATGGTTGCGTAAAACTTGAACATCGCTTCTAGCAAGGCTCCGTCGCTGCCTTCCCAAACGCTGCTGAGTGGTTCATATGTGGAAACTTGGCTCTGAATCGCGTTCGCCTTAGAGGACATTTGTGGAGATGATAAACGTCCTGCCCGAATAGGCCAACTGGAAAACTTTACGAGCCGGAGGTTCCACATACACGACGGGACGTCCCTCTCCGTTCGGCTCTTTGCCGAGCGTGCAAGGGGTCGCGAGTTCAAATCTCGCCGTCCCGACCAATTCTTTTTGGTTTACTCCCGCCTTCGTGACCCGAGCCCTTGCATTTCTTTGAAGTTTGGAGCAACGTTTTGTGTTGCGAAAGGAGTGTTTAATCACATGATCTATCTTTTCGTCCATCACGAAGTCGCCGACTACTCAGCCTGGAAAACGGTGTTCGACTCCTCTCTCGACTGGCGGACCAAGCATGGCGAGCGCAACTGCCGCATCTTCCGGGGCGTGCAGAATCCCAACGAACTCACGCTGATGTTCGAATGGGAAAGCTTCGAGAAGGCTCATGCCTTTATCACGCAGGATGAGTTGAAGGAAAAAATGGCCAAGGCGGGCGTGAAATCGACCCCGCGGGTCGAATACCTTACCGAGATGTTCAGCATCCGGCGGAGCGCCGCCGACTGAGCGGGGCGGGGTCCCCGGCGACCGTTCCGGCCTGTGCGGGAGACGGCTGTGTTTTTTCGGAGCCGTGGAATCTCTTTGCGGTCGTTCGCATCCAAGAAAGCGATATCGGCGACCAGACCTCAGGGCCAGTGAATCCGCACGGGATCAGTCTGACCATTCTGGCCGGGCTGGCTTGCCTCGGAACATTCGCAGTCAGGAATTTCGCAATACCAATTTTGAACTATCAGGAGAACTTCATGGCCAAGAAACCGATGACCACCAATTCCGGCAAAGTTTCCGCTCAACCGCGCTTTCATCAATCCGCCCGTGAAATTCAGGCGTTTGGCACCGTGACCAACATGCAGCCGCTGCAGCTTGACGAACCGATCCGGCTGGAGATGACTGAGCAACTCAACCTGCTGCTCGCCGACACCATGACCCTGCGCGACCTCTATAAGAAGTCGCATTGGCAGGTCTCCGGGCCGACCTTCTATCAGCTCCATCTGCTTTTCGACAAGCATTACGGAGAGCAGAGCGAACTGGTGGACACGATCGCGGAGCGCATTCAGCTGCTCGGCGGAATCAGCATTGCGATGGCTGCGGATGTGGCCGAGACGACGCGAATCGAGCGGCCTCCCAAGGGACGCGAAGAGGTTCCGGTGCAGCTGTCGCGTTTGCTCGATGCGCACCAGATCATCATTGAACACGTGCGTGAACTGGCCGAGCGCGCCAACAAAATCGGCGATGCCGGCACCAACGATTTGGCCGTAAGCGATGTGCTGCGCACCAACGAATTGCAGGCCTGGTTCGTTAGCGAGCACCTGGTAAACGAGCCGCTGGTGGAAGCTGGCGATCAGACGGCGAGGAGATCGGCATAACAGTTCGAGTTCTTAGCTCTCAGCTCTTAGCTCTTAGCGAAATCTGGCGATTTTCGCTGAGGGCTTCGGGCTGAGCTATGCAGGGGAATTGGCTGCGGGTGGGACTAGGGGTAGAAGCTCCCTCGGCTACGCTCGGGATTTCGGCGCGCGGCTCGAACGCCGCGCAAGAGCCTCAACTTTGACTCCGTTCGGCGTGCGCCTCACTGCGCTCAGGATGACAGCGTAGGTGTTTCCGCGTTAGGAGCGGGCTGAAAGGATGTGGAGAATCTGCTGCAGTTCGTGGCGCAGATACGCGACATTGGTGGAGGGATTCGCCGGGAATGGGAGAGCCGACTGGTTTCGCTCCGACTTCATCTCCTCGCGTAGCTGTACGCGGGCTCCGGGAATTGTGAATCCGTCTTCGTAGAGCAGCTTCTTGATCCGCACCACGGACTCCACGTCGCGCTTCCGATACATGCGCTGGCCGGTGCTGCCTTTTACCGGCTTGAGCTGGGGGAATTCCGTCTCCCAAAAGCGCAGCACGTAGGCCGGCAAACGACACAGTTGCGCGACTTCGCCGATGCGGAAGTAGAGCTTGTCGGGAATAATGATTTCAGCGTTGCGCGCGGATTTCTTCAACGCTTTCTTTCGCATCGTCATGGAGCCAGTTTCGGTCACCCTTTATATGCCTTTTAGCATGAGACGGGTTCGCGGACAATCCCCGAAAGTACCGAGTTGCCCTAATGTGTACCCTTTGTGCTTTGGGCCATTGTACCGGGAGTCGGCACCATTTCTGATCGTCAGCGGTTTGAAGCTATGCCGGAAGCGATGTTCTTTGCCAAACTGTTTTTACCAAGCCCAGCAGGCTGATCGCCAGCCCGGCCGCCATGATCGCACCGAGAGCCAGGAGCGTGGCGCGGGAGATTCCACCCTTGTAAAGGAACACGAACCATCGATCCCAGCCCAGGCCCAGCCTTGCCGGTTGGGAACTTGTCAGATACTTCCAAAATAAATGAATGGGTCCGCTCAGCGAGTAGCCGAGGCGGTATGTCCAATTGGCGTCGTAGTAGTGTCCGCGGGGCGCCTGGTCTTCCATGAAGCTAGTCGCCAGCGAAATAGCTTGCACCAGCACACCTAACACCAAGAGCGCTGCGGCGATGGCTTTTATGCGGGATCGGCGGCGCACCTCGGCATCTGCCAAAACTGGGCCAAGCCCCAGGCAGAGCAGTCCTAGAGCCGGAACCAGATACCTTGGGCCGACGCAATATCCACCTTCCCACTGTGAGTATTTCGCGTAGAAGAACAGATCCGCGAGAGGGAACAATATAGCCAGCGCTGCGAGACCGCGGTCGCGACGCCAGAGTCCGGCAAGTCCGGCCAGCGCCAGAATCACCGGCGGCGCGAAAATCAATACCGACTTGCCGGGAGAAAACAGGAATCCGTAAAGGCCGGTCAGCATTGGGGTATCGAAACGATTGAGCTGCTTCGCACCCTCGGCCGCGGCGGGATAGCCGAATGCAAATGGACTCCCAAACAGCAGAGTATTGTGGGCGAGCAAAACGGCCACGCCGATGGTCGCAGTTACGCACAACACGAACGCCGAGCGTAGCGCGGCCTTTCCATCACGCGCTAGAATAGCCAACGCAAATATGCCAATCGCCAGAACATTCGTGGGACGCACCATGGTGGCGAGTCCCAGGATCAGGCCGACGATGGCTGCGATTGACAGCCGGATCGGTTCGCGGCCGGCGCGAGCTTCGAGTTCCCCGCCTTCGTTCTGCCCGTTATTTTGCGAACAAAAGACCAGCCACGCCACACCCGTAAAGATCGCCGCCGACAACGGCTCTGAGAACAGCCAGGCTGAATAAGAAAAAATGGGCGTTGCGAAACCGAGCATGGCCGTGGCCATCAACGACGGGCGCAACGGGATACCGGTTCCCACGAGCAGCAGAAAGAAGAACGTGACTGTGAGCGCTGCGAAGGTCGCGCTGCTCAGGCAGGAGGCGAAGGCTACGATGAGGTCGGTGTCTTCGGCGGGCACTCCGGGCAAACGCGCGAGCACGTATTGCCCCATGGCATACCAGGGCACGCATAGCAAAGCTTGTCCCGGAGGATAGGCCGCGCGGGGCAATCCATGGACATCGTATCGACCATAGAAATTATGCAGCGCGACCGCCTGTGGAACTGCCGTTGTCCCGTGCAGCACGAGGCTTTCCGTGGTGTAGAGCGTGTTGTATTCATCGGGCGTGCGCACTCGTCCGGTCGAAGTCAGCAGGTAGAAAAACTGGAAGGTCGCAAAGAGCCAGAAGGCAGTCTGCCGCAGCGAGTGCGAGCGCGCATGACTCGAGACCGACGACTGTTCGGAACCGGAAAGCGGCAAAGTAATTTCATGGTATCAATTCGAATTGCCGCGCTCCCGCCGATGTGGGCTTGCGCATCCTCTGCGTTACTATGCGGAGAGTGGTGGCGGTATGGCGATGTGGGCGCAACGGCTTCCGAAGCTGCCTCGACCTCCTTGTCGAAATGGCCGAGATCGCAGTGACAAAGAGACTCTCCCATCAGGACTGAGCTCCAGGCTCGTTAAGGTTCGCGCAATTATTTCGGGGCTTTCATTTCGAGCAAGAAATCCTTCGCCAGAATGTTTATCGTGCCACCGGGCGGACACATGGAAATCCTAAAGTGCAGAAGTTCCTCAAATCGCCGATTGCCTCGAGTGATATCGAAGAGGCTGGGTTTCGAGACAGTACTTTTCCAGTCGGACGATTTGGAGCATTCTGCATCCGAAATGTCATCGGAGCACATGGATTTAGCCTCTAAGTACACGTCGGCCACAATATAAGCACTCTCCTTGAAGATGACCTCAGCTGGCATCAGAACACCGCCTACTCCTTGCAATTCCAGGGAAAGCTTTACTAGCTCTTCTCCCTCTGCACTGTAGAAACACAGGCCGCGCAGTTTGGAGTCATGCCACCGAATATTGTTAAATCGCTGTATGGTAGTGTCCATTGTCTGGACGCTCATTGGTCACCTCATTTTAAATCCCACGCATATTTAGGGAACTGTATCGATTATTAGAAGAAATGAACCAACTGGACGGGGCAAAGCCCCGTCACCACACGAACATCGGGCTTGGACGACTCGTGGGATTATTCGCCCACGCCAGCAATCAAGTCATCGTCATTGTCGATACCGGAGCCCTCTCGCAAGCGGAAAAGCCTCTCAGGAGGTGCTTCTCTTGAGAGGCTTTGGGGAATTTCTGGACGAGCATTGACCGCTTAGTGTTTCTTTTTTTTGGCGGCTTTCTTCTTGGTTGCCATGAAGTGATTCCTCCGTTTGAACGATTTTTGTTCTCCCAAGGTTCGACAGGGCACCTTGATGCCCGTGCTACCCAACTTGTGGTATGAGTAGCTGTCCTGATACAAGATATTGCCATGGGTCTGTAATTTGTCAACATAAATTTCATGCACTTCGCCGATTT
Organism: uncultured Acidobacteriaceae bacterium; assembly: GCA_963709055.1. Lineage (GTDB taxonomy): Bacteria > Acidobacteriota > Terriglobia > Terriglobales > Acidobacteriaceae > Acidiflorens. Next base: position 121,793 of record CAVPUZ010000023.1, on the reverse strand, counting down.
TGGCGGACCACGTGCCTCGTCTCATCTCCAGTTCACGATTCTTTTTTCACCTGTCTACCCTTCTTTGCGACGCGTCGACGCCCAGCGACACAGTCAACCCGCTAGCCCTGTGCGATAATTTCAGAAGAAAACTTATGTCAGAACACACCGTCTTTTGCGCCAAACTACATCAACAGTTGCCCGGTCTTCCCGAGCCTCCTTTCGACAGCGAACTCGGCAACAAAATCTACGAACATGTCTCGCAGCAGGCTTGGGCGCAGTGGACGGAACACTGCAAAATGCTGCTCAACGAGTACCGCCTGAACCCCGCACGCAAGCAGGATCAGGAGGTCATCGTGCAACAGATGGAGCAGTTTTTCTTTGGCGAAGGCGCCGCGCCTCCCAAAGAATATGTTCCTCCATCGCACTGAAGTCGCCTGCGATTTGCCAGGTCCATCGGAGATACATCGGCGAAAAGCTGCGATGGAAAGGCCAGTTTCGGCCATTGGCACCTGTGATCCAATCTGTTTATCACGATTACTGACCGGTTACCTGTATCCAATTGTTAGTACCTAATTCATCACCTCGTAACAATTTTCAGAAACAATCAAAGCATGGAGTCCCCGGTCTATGACACGCTGATTCTGTCGGACCTACATCTCGGCGCGGACATGAGCCGCGCGCGAGAAGCTCTGCATGTTTTGCAGGAGACCAGTTACCGCCGGCTTATTCTGCTGGGCGACATTTTTGCCGACCTGAATTTCGGACGCCTGAAAAAAGAACACTGGAAATTTCTCGGCTACATCCGCAAACTCTCGAACCCGAAGCGCCAGGTCGAAGTCGTCTGGGTGGAGGGAAATCACGATCACGGTCTCACCGAAATCATGTCGCACCTGGTCGGCATACGCGTGTACCAGGAGTATCAATGGAATTACCTGGGCTTGCGTCACATCGCGGTGCACGGACACCAGTTCGACAGCTTCGTCGTCAAGAATGTTCGCTTCAATTACTGGTTCGGCACGCTGCTTTATCTGCAACTCCAGAAATGGGATTCGAAGAATAAGGCGCTCACGCGTTTTCTCGACCGCCTGGGTACGCGCTGGCAACGGCTGTCTGAAAAAGTTGCCGACGGCGCTCTGGCGCACGCGAAGCATCATCAGGCCGACCGCATTTTCTGCGGACATACTCATGCCGCACTTCATCAACACGATCACGGGGCCGATTATTTCAACTGTGGGGCATGGATCGACGAGCGTCCGACATATATCACGGTTGGGGAGAACGGGGTGCAGATCCACGAGTACGTCGCGCGGCCGGAAGTGCCGGATCATGACGGTCGTTTCTCAGACGATCATTTCGCACACGATTGCTCCAACAAAGATCATTCCAACGAAGATCATTCCAGAGAAGACGCGAGCCGGGGCGATTCGGGGTATTCTGTGTTCGCCGACGAGACGGGATTCTTTGATGACGCAGAATCAGTTCCCGAGAAAGTCACAGGACCAGTGAAAGATGGCCAGTACCAACGCGTTGGTCACTGACTCAAACCTCGACCGACACTCCGGTTTGCGAAGACTGACCATCGTCTTCCACCATGCCGGCGGCGGACATCGCAATGCCGCCGAGGCACTCCGCGGCACACTCACTCAGCAAGAGCATCCGTTGCAGTTTCAACCCTGGGAAGTTAGCCTCCTCGATATACAGGAATTGCTCGACCCGCTCGATCTGCTGCGCCGCTTTACCGGCATACGGATTCAGGACACCTACAACCAGATCCTGCGCCGAGGCTGGACGAGATTCACGCTGCAACTTCTGCGGATTCTTCAGGGAACGATTTGGCTGTACCACTCGCCGATCGTGAAGGCGCTCGAAGCTTACTGGGCGGAGCATCCCACGGATCTTGTCCTGTCCGTCATCCCGCACTTCAATCGCGAACTGGCAGAGAGTTTGGGCAAAACGAGAGAAGACAAACCGCCGTTCGTCACGCTCATAACCGATCTGGCGGATTATCCTCCGCACTTCTGGGTTGAGCGCGAGTCTGAATTTATTATTGCCGGCACGGAATGGGCAGAGCAGCAGGCGTTGGCGATGGGCCATCCTCCCGACCACGTCTTCCAGACTTCGGGAATGGTGTTAAAGCCCAAATTTTACGATGAAAACTCGCTGGCATTGAGCGGAGAGGATCGCGTCTCCGAACGGAAGCGACTTGGGCTTGAACCCGATTGCCTGACAGGAATTGTTTTATTTGGAGGCCATGGGTCGCGCGTGATGGTCGATATTGTCAAGCGTCTCGACGAAAGCGCGGCTGAAGTACAGCTCATACTGATCTGCGGGCATAACGAGAAGCTCGCGTCGGAAATCAACGCACTCAAGACGCGAAAACCCAAACTGGTTCTGGGTTTCACCGAGAACGTCGAGCATTACATGGCGTTGGCGGATTTTTTCATCGGCAAACCCGGCCCCGGCTCGATCAGCGAAGCTTTGCAGTTCCACCTGCCGGTGATCGTGGAGTGCAATTCCCGGACACTTCCGCAGGAGCGTTATAACGCGAAGTGGGTTGCCGAAAAAGGCTTCGGTATTGTGGTTAGCAACTTTCGGGAAATTGCGCCCGCGGTGCAGCGATTGATCGAACCATCGACTTTTGGTGAAGTTCGCCGGAAAACCGCCAGCTACTCGAACCATGCGCTGTTGGAAGTCTCCGAGATCCTCGAGAAATGCTGTGGGGGCGCTGCGGGGCGCGAATCGAGCAAAGCCGGGCCTCTTCAAGCGGGCGCGCTCCCAGGTTAGCGCCCAAAAAACGGGCGCGAACCTGGGGCACCTTCATGATTCTCCCCGCTCCCCCGCCGCTAGAAGTGGATTGCGATCCCGGTCGAAAAGCGCACGGTGTTCTGGGTCTGTCCATAGAAACGGGTTTCGATCCAATCGAGTTGCCCGCGAATTGAGACGGGGCCGGCAACGCGGTAATCGAGGCCGCCGCCGGCAGCATTGGCGAACGAAGTATCCGAATCGGAGATGCCGTTGCTCCGGCTGATGTGCCCCGCGCCGACCAGAAATTCTCCGAACGGACGGAAGCGCTCGACCTGCACCGAAACCCTGGGGCCAAAAAGAACATTGTGCGCGGCCACATCGGCGCCGATTCCCGAAAAAGTGCCGCTGCCATAGTGGCCGTCAATATCGACCACCAATCCAACAAAAGGAAAAACCTTGCCTTCGAGTGAAGCGTCCCATCCATTGCTATTGAAGGTGTCATTGGTGACGACCGGCATGCGGTCATAGGAATAGCCGAAGAATACGTTCCCCTTCGGAACCTGCGCCCAGGCCGAAGGGCACAACACAAGCGCCGACAACGCAAATAGCCACAACCTATGCATCTCAATGCTCCCGTGTCTGAGTCATGAAAATCCGAGTTATTGGGAAATAGATGCAGCGGTGGGTTCACGCTTTGCCTGTGGGTATTGAGGAAACAAACATCTTTGAGGAATCCAGGAATTTGCGGGACCAGCGGCGAGAGCGGGGCTAGCCGCGACGCCGATAGTAGATGTTGAATTCAAATCCGGGATTGGGCGGGAAAATTTCGGCGATCTTGCGCAGCCGCTCGGCCATGGGCGTGGGCGCGAGCAGCGGATAATCGCGCTCCCGCAGATCGTGGTAATCGACATCGAGATATAGCGAGAGAAGGTAGATGGAAATCGCATCCGCAAAACTGGCGGCCAGGTATTCGTTCTTGTACTTCTCCGCATCGGGGCCGTGCGCCGTGGCCAGCTTGCGCGCCTCCCAGGCATCGAGGGAGGTTTCGCCGCGCACGCCGGCCTCGACCTGCTGCCAGGCCAACTCGGCAAACGCCGCCGAAACGCCAGCCCGCTCGACCAGCGCGTGGCCGACATTGATATAGAACTCGAAGGCGATGGAAAACTTGTCGTCCATGAGCCGGGTGGAGATGAAAACGCACTGGGCATCGCCAATATTCAGGTTGCGATGGCAAACCGCGTTGTCGCTGAGAACGACGTCGTAGCGGTCGGCGATCACGGTTTCGTCGCCCTGATTGATGGTCAGGGGCACGAAGTAGTAGGCCTTGCGCGTGAGCGAAGCGGCGATCGGGCGCGGCACCGCGGCGATCATGCGATCAAGATCGTTCTCGGCAATCGTGACTTCGCCGGCGCGCGCGTAACAGATGCCATTGGCCGACTGCGAGACGGGGCTCAGTTGTACGATCTCCGCGGGGCTGCGGGTGATCGCCGAAGCAGCTTGCGACATGGCTTGTATTGTAGCGTATGGGGATGGGCTTTAGGCTCTGGGCTCGGGCTAAGGGTCAAGAATGGGGAACCGGTCACTGCGCCAAATTTTCCGAGAGATGAGAGTTAATGGCGGGTGTAACTTAGGATTATGCCGAAACCGCAATCGCACCGCCCGCGCTGGCTTGGCATTCTGGGGCGCGTGTTTGGCTTTACGTTTCTTTTGACCCTGCTCTCCTTCGCAGTCGCACTGCTGCTGAGTATTCTGGGGACGATCGTCTATTCGCTGGTCGAACACGTTCCGCCCAACCTCATGTTCGCGTACAAGCGCATCGCTTTTCCCATTGCCATTTCGGTGGGAGCGATTGTGCTGATTGCCACGCTGGCGGTGGAAATCCGGAATTACCGGCAGAGGCAAAGTGCTGGCCGGCATCGAGCAGAGCATGACCCAATGACGTGAATCAGTCGATCACGCGATCAAAATGCCGCGAATCGCGATCCCCATGCCGCATTCGGGCGACCGCGATTATGCCGAGCGTTCCGTGACGCAGTATGAAAATGCTGTGCGGCAAGCCGGTGGAGAGCCAGTCCGCATTGAACTCGATCAATCTGCCGCCGAGGTGAGAAAGCGGATCGAACACTGCGACGCTGTGCTATTGCCGGGCAGCCGCGCCGATGTCGATCCGCAAAAATACCACGCGCCGCGGCATGAAAAAACCGCCGAGACAGATGCGAAGCGCGATGCCGTCGATTGCCTGCTGCTTGAAGACGCTTATCGCGCGCGCAAGCCCGTGCTCGGTATCTGCTACGGGCTGCAATCGCTGAATGTATTTTGCTCGGGGTCGCTGGTGCAGCATATCGAGTCGGCAATCAATCACAGCGCGGGACGGGCGGTGGCGAATGCGCACACGGTCGAGATCGATCGCGGGTCGAGGCTGGCGAAGATTATTGGAGCTGAGCAGAAGCCAATCGCGGTAAATTCTTCGCATCACCAATCGGCCGACGTTGCCGGAGAGGGTCTGCGCGTTGTGGCGCGCTCTTCCGCCGATGGAGTGATCGAGGCGCTGGAGGGAACCGCGCCGGAGCATTTTGTGCTGGCCGTGCAATGGCATCCGGAGCGGTCGGTGAATGATGGGCAGGAGGTGGCGGAATCGGCGCATAAGATCTTCCGCGCGTTTGTTGAGGCGGCGCGGGAGAAGCATGCAGAGCTGGCGAAGGACCCAGGCAATCGGAGCTGCCTGCAAATACATAGGTCCTTCATGTTGCTCGCTACATCCCGACGTCAAACCGCCTTAATCGGGCGGCCCTTGGTGCAGGGGCAGGGGTCCTTCGCTTCGCTCAGGATGACAATTCGCGATTAATACGGAGAGCGCATCAGGCGCGCCGAGGTTCAATAGCCGTCAGTGCGTCGTGCAAATCCTCAGAGTTGCCCGACTCTGTGCGTCTTATCAGCACCGTCGCGTGCGCAATCGCGGCATTGTCTGTTCCCATGCCTTCGGGCGTTTTTGCCTTGATGCCGATGCAATCGCCGGGAATGCCGCATAATTCGGAGACGTGCTTGCGAATTGCCGCGGCATGCGGACCGATCTTGGGAGCGGCGAGGATCAGGGTCGAATCCAGATTGACTATTTCATAGCCCGCAGCGGCAACCCGCTTCAACGCTTCGCGAAGGAATACCGCCGAATCTGCGCCCTTCCACTGTGGATCGGAGGGAGGAAAGAGCGATCCTATGTCGGGTGCGGCGATGGCGCCGAGCAGCGCGTCGGTGATGGCGTGCAGCAGGACGTCTCCGTCGGAGTGGCCGCCCAGTCCTTTGTCGTGGGCCAGTTTGATGCCTCCGATGATGAGCGGAATTCCGGGCTTGAATTCGTGCGAGTCCCAGCCGTAGCCGATGCGGAATAGAGGGCTCAATGGATGGCCTCGTTGCTTCTCAAGTAAAACTCGGCCAGTTCCATGTCCGCGGGCGTGGTGATCTTGATATTCTTCGCCGAGCCCATCACGACCACGACCGGCAGGCCAGCGCGTTCGATCAGCGAGGCCTCGTCGGTACCGAGAAACCCGTCGGCGGCGGCGTCATCGAAAGCCTTCTTCAGGATGTCGTAGCGAAAGCCTTGTGGCGTTTGCGCCATCACTATGCTCGCGCGCGGGATCGTCGCCTTAACAATTGCGCCTTCGGCGGTTCGCTCCACCTGCTTCACCGTGTCAACCGCGGGCCAGCCGGCGATGGCGGCATGGTGCTTTTCGGCGGCCTCAATTACATGGAGGATGATTTCGGGCGTAACGAACGGACGCACCGCATCGTGCACGAGCACGAGATCCTCGGGATCGGCCGCGAGGTTGGCCAAAGCGCTGGCCACCGAGTCTTGGCGATGTTCGCCGCCTTCTACAATCTGGAGACGCTTGTTCAGGATTTCGGGAAACTGCTTTTCAAGCTGGGTGCGAAAACCAGCGATCTCGTTCTTGCGCAACGCAACGACGATCTCATAAACCGCAGGCGTGTTGGCGAATACCCGCAGAGTGTGCACCAGAATGGGCACGCCGCCGAGTTCCTTGAACTGTTTGGTAAGCGCCGCTTTCTTCTTGGCCTTCGCCGCCGACGGCGGAGCCATGCGCGTGCCCAGCCCGGCGGCCGGAATGATGACAAATACCTTCATCGGGGCGATCAGTATAGTACAGACGCGAGGGACATGGAAAAAGCGCTCACAGAATTGACGATGGTCAAGTTAGCACGCGACAAAAACCATAACCACAGGGGACACTGAGGTACACGGAGTGCCCTTGGCTGAATCTGGACTTTTCACTAGCGCCGGCGGCCTCACACACGGCCCGAATTGCGAAAGGCGGGCGGGCGTCAGTCGGCCGCCCGGTCGATCGACAGCGGAGAGGTCTTTTTCGGCGCGTCGGTGGGCAGTCCGCTGGTTCCGGTTGCGGGCGTCACCGTGATCGGAGGCGCCGTTATGCTCTTCGACTCATGGCGGCTTCCAGTGCGCTCATCCCACTTGCCGAAGATCATCTTGCCGGCGGTCGTTTGCAGGACGGAGGTCACCGAGATATCGATCGTCTTGCCAATCATTTTGCGCGCGTTGTCGACCACGACCATGGTGCCGTCATCCAGATACGCAACGCCCTGGTTGTATTCCTTGCCTTCCTTGAGGATGAACACGCGCATGATCTCGCCGGGCAGCACAATGGGCTTGAGGGAATTAGCCAGCTCGTTGATATTGAGCACGGCCACGCCCTGCAGTTGCGCGACTTTATTCAGGTTGAAATCGTTGGTGATGATCTTGCCTTCATAGAGCTTGGCCAGTTCGATCAGCTTCATATCGACTTCGCGCACGCTGGGGAAGTCGTCTTCCACGATCTGAATCTGGAGCGAAGCGGTTTTCTGCAGGCGCTGCAGGATGTCGAGGCCGCGCCGGCCGCGATTGCGCTTGAGCGAATCGGCCGAATCTGCGACGAGTTGTAATTCGCGGAGCACGAACTGGGGAATCACGATGATGCCGTCGAGGAATCCGGTCTCGGCAATGTCGGCGATACGGCCGTCGATGATGACGCTGGTATCGAGGATTTTGTAACTCTTCTTGCCCTGCTTCTCACCGCCGAAGATTCCGCCCAGAGCCGCCAGATTGAGCAGGTCACCCTTGTTCGCTCCCACCGCCAAACCCACATAGGCCATGATCAACATGACCATGATCTGCAGAAAGCTTTGCATGCGTCCGGCGGGGACGCTGTTGCGGATGACAATGGCGAAAAGATAGGCGCCGAAAATGCCCAGCACGCTGCCGATGGCGGCGCCGATCAGGCGCTTGAGGCTCATGACCCGGAGGCGCCACTCAAATACGATGATGGCGCAGCCGATGGCCAGACCCGCTACGGCGTCCAGATTGGGCGGGAGGTCAAACGGGCGAATGAAGAAGCAAATGACGCCAACGATCAGAACAAAAAAAAGGCGTATAAGAACGACGTCCACGAAGATACCTCCATTCGAGGAAGGCCCCACGTTCCGCCCGCCCCGCGCCAGTCTCCAGGGTCAAATGAGAGGACGCCCTGTGCCGACGTTGTTATCGCGGAGCGGTATAAAAAATGGAATGTGCTCCGCGTCCAGCTATGTACCGTGATTTCAACAAGCAGTACGGAGGCAGTATATACCGGCTTGAAAAGGCGAACCAGCACATAGGAATGACCATTAGTCTCTGGTCCTTAGAGGAGTCTGGTTCGACATTTACTAAAACGGTTACGCCGCCACCAAATACTTCTCGGGCGCAGCTTCCTCCGCTGATTCCGGTTCCTGCCGAGGCGCGAGAATATATTGCGGATGGGGGATACCATCCTCGACGGCGTTGTCGATCAGTTCGGCGAGAAAGTCATAATCTCTTTCTTCCAGTTCTATCTTCCACTCTACTTCTTCTTCCCAGTTCCATGGCCAATCCGTTCGTCTGTCCATTGTGTACCTCCTGAGCGCGGTGTTCAGACTGATCGCTTTCGTTATCGGAACCTTACCGGGATGATTCGAAATGTTTGGCTACTGCAGAATGGTACTTGCCGGGCAAAGTAACCGTGATGCGCGTCACTTTGTAAGGGTTATGGAGTTTACATTCCGTCGTAATTCGGGCCGCCGCCGCCCTCGGGTGGAACCCAGGTGATGATCTGGTACGGGTCCTGAATATCGCAGGTCTTGCAGTGAACGCAATTGGAGGGATTCAGGCTGATGCGCTTGCCGTTGGGCGCGGAGGGATCCTCCATCATTTCGTAGACGTTTGCGGGACAGAAGTTCTGGCACGGGCTGCCGAATTCCTTCACGCAGCGTTCATTGCAGATGTTCGTGTCATCGATGACGAGGTGCGCGGGCTGATCTTCCTCGTGCTTGGTGCCGGAGTGGTAGAGGTCGGTGAGTTTGTCGAAGGTCAGCTTGCCATCGCCTTTGGCCGGGCCGAGAAGGTTTGCTTCTTTGCCTCCGTCGGCTGGCAGGAAGCGAAAGCCGCTTCAAGTTCTCGTATCCCGCGTGCGAGGGGAGGCGCTTGGCTGGACCGCCGTTGAAAATTGTCTGCAGGCCAGTGTTGAAGATGCCCGCGGCGAGGCCGTTTTTGAATCCCTGATGGAAGTTGCGCACCGGCCAGAGTTCGTCCTTCAGCCAACTGGTTTCGACGCGGCGCTGGAACTGGCCGAGTGTGGCGGCTGACGAGTCGTCCTTGGTCAGTGCTTCGAAAGCCGTTTCCGCGGCGAGCATGCCGCTCTTGATGGCGAGATGAATGCCTTTGAGCCGCGCTGAATTGAGGAAGCCGGCGGAGTCCCCGATGAGCATCCAGCCGTCTCCGGCGAGCGGGGGCAGCGACCACCAACCGCCATAGGGCAGCGACTTCGCGCCGTAGCGGATCATTTTGCCGCCGGCCAGAAGCTTCGCAATAAAAGGATGCTGCTTGAACGTCTGCAGGACGTGCTGCGGATCGAGGCGCGGATCCTGATAGTCGAGGCCGGTCACGAAGCCGAGCGAGACGACGTTGTCTTTCGAGCCATAAATCCACGCGCCACCGTATTCCTTCGTGGTTAGCGGATAGCCCATGGTGTAGATGACTTCGCCGGGCTGAATGCGGCCCGCGGGGACTTCCCACAGCTCCTTCACTCCAACGCCGTAGGTCTGCGGATTGCGATCTTTCATGAGATCGAACTTCTCGATCAGTTGCTTGGTCAGCGATCCGCGCGGGCCTTCGGCGAGCACCACGACCTTGGCTTTGACGTCATAGCCGGGCTCGAAGTTCGACTTCGGCTGATTCTGCTTGTCGACACCCTTGTCGTCGGTGCGCACACCAGTGACGCGATTGCCGTCGTAGAGAAGTTCGGAGCCGGCGAATCCGGTAAAGATCGTGATCCCCGCCTCTTCGACTTTGCCGGCCAGCCACTTCACAAACCGGTTGATCGAGATGACGTAATTGCCGTGATCGCGCAGAGCAGGAGGCGTGATCGGAAGCTTGTAATGACCCTCGCGGGTGAGGAAGTAAACGCCTTCCTTGTGAACCTCGGCGTCGAGCGGCGCTTCTTTCTCGAATCCGGGCAGCAATTCCTTCATCGAGCGCGGATCGAGCAGGGCTCCTGACAGGCAGTGCTGGCCGGCCTCGCGCGCTTTTTCGAGGACATAGATGTTTTCCTTGGAAAGCTGCGCGTCGGGATGATGCGTGTTGTGCTCATCGATCAGTTGCGAGAGGCGCAGAGCGCAGGCCATGCCGGCCGGCCCGCCGCCGACGATGACCACGTCGGCGGGCATTTCAGGATGCTCGACGTTGGGAAGAGGCTTACGAAAGATCAGCATTTGGCACTTCGCCTTTTACCAGTTAGCTTGACGCACTCTATTACCAGGCTCCCGAAGTTCAGTGCAGCGGGTCTGGCACCGACAGCTGCTTACAGATTCGAATGGCAGTCGGGTTTTTCACTTCTTTGTGTCTGGGCACGGTACTGGTTCGCTGCGCTGACGAATTGTAGTACACGCTGTGCCTGGCGCCTTCCCGGAGCAACCGGCAGCCGTGAGCCTCTAAATGTCGGATAAGGTCAGCGCGTTTCACGGCTTCAGGCCGTAATCTGGATTTTTTCGCGAAGGATCTTTTGGCCCTGACTCGGCTTTCCGCTCAACTCGCGATTGGCTTCGATCAGGAGTTCAATCGCGTCACGCAGATTTTCACGAGCCTCATCCAGCGTTTCCCCCTGCGTGATTGCGCCTGGCAATTCCTCGGCGTACGCTACGTAGCCGCCGCCTTCGGACTCGGGAATCTCTTCATAGACGGCTGTAAGAGTAATGTCCATGCAGCCTATTCTAACGCCGAAAGGCAGAGGCGCCATTGCGGCCCGCCGGTGAACCTCTCAGGCCCAGCAGCGATCATTAAATTATTGAAAATGAAGAGTACGACTGGACCTGATCCTCTATTGAAGAACTTCGGTAGCCGCCTCGCGAATTGCCTGCAAGAGCTGAGGCATTTGCTCGCTTGTGCCGGCGGTGATGCGGACGCATCCTTCGCAGCCTGGATTGGGTGAAGCATCGCGCACCTCGATGCCCCGGCGGTGCATTGCGTCGACGAAGGCCGCCGCAATCGCGCAGGCGCTCTGGCTGACCTCATGGCTTCGCGTTCTTTGACCCTGACACGCGGACCAGAACAAAGTTTGCGGAGCTTGGCCAGAAATGCAGATTCAATTCCGCGCACAGATTTTCGATTTGGCGGCATCCGCTCCGGGCTTGCGCCACGGAATCGCGCACGAACGACTGGTCCGCCAGCGCCTCTTCAAGACACGCCAACACGGCTGAGTTCACGTTGAAGGGAGGACAGAAGCGACGGATGTATTCGATTTGCTCGGCGGCTCCGGTGAGCACGCCGAGGCGAAGTCCGGCGAGTCCGTAGGCTTTCGAAAACGTGCGCGCGACAAAGAGGTTTGGGTGGTGCGCCAAATCTCCGATCAGCGTTTCGCCGCAGAATTCGAAATAGGCTTCGTCGATGAGCACAGCCGCGTCGGGAGCCGCTTCCACAATGCGTAATAAATCGGCGCGCGGCGCCACCAGGCCGGTTGGATTATTGGGATTGGCGATGGCGATCACTCGCGTACGCGGAGAAATGTGTTTCAGAAAATCGGCGACTGGCAGAGCCAAATCTTCACCGGACTGCAAGCGCACGACCTTTGCCCCGCAGGCCTGCCCCAACATCGGATACATGACGAATGTGGGATCGGCGAAAAGCAGTTCATCGTGCATGCCCTGCTCTGGCGCCGAAGAAAGGTAAGCCGCAAAGAGTTGCGCCAGCGCGTCGTCCATTCCATTGGTCAGCAATACCTGTTCGGGCGCGATGCCCAGGAATTTTGCGACCAACTGCTCGCCAATTTCGCGTTTCGGATAACGGGACACTTCTTCTGCCGTGAGCGCGCGCAGCCGGGCGAGGACACGGGGCGAGCATCCTGATGCGTTCTCGTTGAGATCGAGGGCCAATCCGGCGCGGCTCACGATGGGCGAGTGATATGGGTGCAGGTTCTGGATGGGTACTTTTGGCTTTAGCATGGAATCCTTCTTTGAAGATTGGACGCTGGCAGACGGGGCAAGCCCCGTCTCTACGATGGACGAGTTTACGACAACCGACGCAGCAGATTGGCTTCCGCAGGTTCCTCGTGGTCATTCTTCAAGAGCGTCCCCGGTTCGAGGGCGACCTCGATTGCGACGAGACAAATTACCGGCGGATGATTTTTACTCCAACAAAAATGATTGTGCAGATCGCAAAGTCGACGAGCAGTCCCCAGTCTTCCTTGAACAGGGAGTGGCGCATCACTCGCGGCAGGTGCGGCATGAGCACAAAATAAATCGCGTTGCCCGCAAGCACAGCCGCCAGCGCATCCAGGAAATTCCTGACTGTCGGGCTCTTTGCCATCACATCTCCCCGGGCGCGCCGCTAAGTCGCCGGCGAATTGCGCCACGACTGCCATCGCCGCTTATCCTTCAACCGGCAACTGGCAACCGGCAACCGGGTTCCTGCTAACATCCCTTGAGATGCTGGAACCTTCCACCCCAGTGCAGTATGTCAAAGGAATCGGCCCGCGGCTGGCCGAGGTGCTTGGCGCCAAAGGCATCCACACGGTTGACGATCTGCTGCACTACCTTCCTTTCCGCTATGAAGACCGCCTGAACCCGCGCTCGGTGGCCGAATTGCGCGCCGGAGAAATGGCGACCGTGATCGCCGAGGTGCGCAACTCCGGCCTGTTTCGTACGCGACGCATGCCGATCTTCCAGCTTACCGTGGGCCAGGGACGCAACCGGCTGAAGTGCCTCTGGTTCAACGCCACCTATCTGCAAGGCCGCTTTCAGCCGGGACAGATGCTTGCTCTCTACGGCAAAGTTGAAGAGGACCGCGACGGGCAACTGCAGATCATGCAGCCGCAGTTCGAAATTCTCGGCGATATTAACGAAGAAGGCGGCGCCGATGAAGCCGAAAAGAAAGCCGCCGCCTCGCTCGAAGTCGGACGCATCGTTCCCATCTACGAGTCCACCGGCCAGGGCAAGCTTACGCCGCGGTGGTTCCGGCGCATTATCCGCTGGGCGCTGGAGAATTTGAATCCCGATCTGCCCGATCCGATTCCGGCTGCGGTGCGGGCGCATCTCAGCCTGGTGTCTCCGCGCGAAGCTCTTTGGCAAGTGCACTGGCCGGAGGCGGGTGAGAGCTTCGCCGACCTGCAATCGTCGCGGACGCCGGCGCACATCCGGCTGATCTTCGATGAGCTGTTCTTCATCGAGCTTGGCCTGGAACTCAAGCGCCGCGAGCAGAAGGCGCAAACCGGAATCGCTTTTCAGCTCGACGATCGCGTCCGGCAAGCCATTAAGAAGATACTGCCGTTTCATCCGACGGCTGCGCAGAAGCGCGTGCTCAAGGAAATTGCGGGCGACATGCAGACGCCTTATCCGATGCGGCGTTTGCTGCAAGGCGACGTCGGATCGGGCAAGACCATTGTGGCTTTTGAGGCGGCCATCATCGCCATCGAAAACGGCTACCAGGTTGCGCTCATGGCGCCTACCGAAATTCTTGCGCAGCAACATTATTTTTCGGCGCGGCAGATTCTGGAACATGCGGGCTATCGCATTGTGCTGCTCACCGGATCGCTGGAACAGGATCGCAAGCGGCTGGTGCGGCGGCACATCGCGCAGGGCAACGCGCAGCTTGGTCATCGGGACACATGCGCTGATTCAGGACCGCGTGGAGTTCGAAAAGCTGGGGCTGGTCATCGTCGACGAACAACACCGCTTTGGAGTGATGCAGCGGTTGAAACTGATGAAGAAGGAAGGCGCGGATGCTCAGAAATTACAGCCGCGGAAAAACGTCGATGCGACCCTCGCCGCACCGGCAGTTGACGCTTCGGTAGCTGAGCTTCGCTCGGGTGGACAGCCGAGGGCGGCTGTCCCTACGCAATCTGTCGAACCCGACGTGCTCGTCATGACGGCCACGCCTATCCCACGCACACTTGCTCTTACCCTCTACGGCGATCTTGATGTCTCCGTGCTTGACGAACTTCCGCCGGGACGCACGCCGATTGTTACCAAGGCGGTTGCCGACGAGCGGGCTGAGCCGATGTTTGGGAGTTTGTTCGCCGCGAGATTGCCGCCGGACATCAAGCGTACGTTGTTTATCCCGTGATCGAAGAGAACGAAGAGCGCGAACTGAAAGCGGCCGAGCAGATGCACCGGCAGCTGCGCGAGAAGATTTTTCCCAATCTGCATGTAGGTTTGCTGCACGGGCGTCTCGATTCCGATGCCAAAGAGCGGATCATGCGCGAGTTTCAGCAGGGCAAGATCGAAATCCTGGTCGCCACGACGGTGATCGAGGTGGGCGTCGATGTGGCGAACGCGACTGTCATGGTGATCGAACATGCCGACCGCTTCGGCCTGGCGCAGTTGCATCAATTGCGCGGGCGCATTGGACGGGGTGCGGCGAAGTCCTATTGCGTGCTGATGCACGGCGGCAAAGTTTCGGAAGAGGGCCAGCGGCGACTGGATGCGATGGTGCGGACGAACGACGGATTCCAGATCGCCGAGCTCGATTTGGAGCTGCGCGGCCCGGGGGATTTCTTTGGGACGAAGCAGGCGGGCATCCCGAGTTTTCGCGTTGCGAATTTGATTCGCGACCGCGAACTGCTGGAAGCAGCCAAGCGCGAGGCCGCGTTTGTGGTTGCCGGGCCCAATGGCGAGCTTTCTAAAGAAGAGATCGCGCGCGCGCTGAAGCACATGCGGTCGCTCTGGGCGCTTAGTTATGGGCTGGCAGAGGTGGGGTAAGTCAGTTCTCGGTTTCGAGTTCTCAGTTGTCAGTAAGACTCTTAGTTCTCAGTCCTTGTTCAACCGCTGGTCGCGCTGAAGTGTTGGGTGTCCGGGTTGTCGTTCATGTACTGGACCAGAGCGAAGTCATTCTCCTTGATGTGGTGAACTAGCCAGTCTGCAAGGAAGTTGGAAACCATCATTGAAAAGACAAGTCTGCCGTCGCTGAACTTTTGCTGGAGCTCATGCACCTGGCGAGTCAGGCCGTCGTGCTTTTTCTTGTGGGCGGCCATGTCAGGATATTGGATCGATGCCATGAGCCTTTCCTCGTCGGCAAAGTGCTCGACGGTGTACTTGGCCAGCTCGTCCAGGGTGAATTTCAAGACTTCATTGCCTCGGCCGGAGGAAATCGCGATGTGCAACTCGCTCATCAATGCAAAAAGTCGCTGATGTTGATCATCTACTGGTCGATAGCCAGTTTTCAGGCTCTGATCCCATTGCGCGATCGACATTGTGCACTCCACTTGGGCTTGCGCGATGACTCGCGTAGCGCGTCAACAAAAAAGATCGGCAGGAATTGTGAGAATCTTTAAGGACCGGACTGATGGAAAAATGTCCGGCAGTGTAAGGGCCGTTCGGAGCTGCGATCTGCGAGGTTGTCAATTCGCGTGGCAGGGCTCTATTCATTGGTTTGGGACTTCGTGCTGCGTTTCTGCCGGGCTACATTCTGCTATCATCGCGGCAAGGCTCGGCGAAGCCGTTATTTTCGGACTAACCATTGGCCACTGACTACCAGTTTGAGGAGTTTTTTATGGAGCTACCCGGTCTTTCTCTTGGCAATCGCCGTAACGAAGACATTGCGCTTGACCTGATGAAATTCATCGCCATGACAACGAGCTATGGCAAGACAACTGGTGCGACTGGAGGCGTGGGTTTCCAGGGCGGCCCGGCAGCCACCAAGCCCGAGGAGTATGCCGACCACCTGCTCGAGTTGTATGACAAGTGCCTGAAAGCGGTGGATGGCAAGTAGCTGTCAGCTCACAGCCATCAGCCGTCAGGTAAGGCATTCGCTCGCGGCTTTCGAATCTTCGCGACTCTCGATTTAACTGACGGCTGAGAGCTGATAGCTGGGAGCTGCCTTCAGTAACCCCTTTGCCCTGAATCTGTTCGTTGACAATGTCTTCGGGGTTAGGCTATTCTTGAGGTCTTTGGAAGTCCTGCGGCTGCCCGCCCGGAACACCTTGCGCGCGTTCTGCGTGGATTGCTTTTTAGATTCGATCTTTACTTAGAAGATCAGGGCACTCAGCGGTCTTCATGCGTTCTTTAATTTTCTGGGAGAGTTCCGATGTCAACCTATTTCCCGAAAGAAGGGGAAATTGCGCGTAAGTGGTTTGTGGTGGATGCAGCCGGGCAACCGCTCGGCCGCCTGGCTTCGCGCGTAGCCCGCATTCTGATTGGAAAAGAAAATCCGCAATACACGCCGTTCATCGACACCGGCGATCACGTGGTGGTCATCAACGCAGAGCTGGTCAAGATCACTGGCATGAAAGCCGATCAGAAGGTATATCACCGTTACACCGGCTATCCCGGCGGACTGCGCTCGGAGGATCTGAAGAAGCGGCTGGTCCGCAGGCCCGAACTGGTGATCGAGCAGGCCGTGTCTCGAATGCTGCCCAAGAATAAAATGGGCAAGCAGATGTTCACGAAGCTGAAGGTTTATAAGGGCGATAAGCATCCGCACGAGGCGCAGAAACCGGAAGCGAAGGTGTTTGCGTAAGAGAGCTTCGAGCTACGAGCTCGGAGCACATGAATTCAGGATTTCTTAGAAAGGTTATTGAGCCAGACGCTTCAGTCTTCCGCGCGGCGATTGCTCGGGGCTCGAAGCTCGCGGCTCGAAGCTAACAATGGCAGAGACGGTTCAATACTACGGAACAGGGCGACGGAAGGCGGCGATCGCGCGCGTTTATCTTCGTCCGGGCAGCGGCGAGTTCAAGGTTAACGGCAAAGCGTTCGAAGAATATTTCGTGACGCCTTCGCAGCGAATCAGCGCGAAATCTCCGCTGGTTTCGACCGACACCGTGGCCAACTTCAACGTGCTGGCGCGGGTCTGCGGCGGCGGAGTTGCCGGACAGGCCGATGCGGTGCGCCTTGGGATTACGCGCGCGCTCATGCTGTTTAATGCGGAACTGCGCAAGAAGCTCAAAGCCGAGGGCATGGTGACTCGTGACCCGCGCGCTAAAGAGCGCAAGAAGTACGGGCAAAAAGGCGCACGGAAGCGCTTCCAGTTCAGCAAGCGCTAAAAGCAGTACCCAGTACCCAGTTGCCAGTACCCAGCACCAAGAGCCACTGGGTACTGGCAACTGGGTACTGGCAACTGGTTTTTTGTGTTCAATTCATCCCCCCACCTCCCCTGAGATGGGGTGGACGGGAATGGCAATCCGGAAGATGCAGTTGCCGGTTGCCAGCGGCCAGTTTCAGTGGATTTCACTGATAGCTGGCAACTGGTCGACTGACAACTGGTTTTAATCCGGATGTAGACCAACTGAGGAGGTTGATTGGCTAACATCACCATGAAGGAGTTGCTCGAAGCGGGCGTTCACTTCGGGCACCAGACCAAGCGCTGGAATCCGCGGATGAAGGAGTACATCTTCGGCGAACGCAATGGTATCTACATTATTGATCTGCAGAAGACCCTCAAGATGTTCAAAGAGGCGTCGAAGTTCGTGCAGGACCTGGCCGCCGAAGGGAGAGTCATCCTCTTCGTGGGCACCAAGCGCCAGGCGCAAGACGCGATTGCCGAAGAGGCGGGCCGCTGCTCCATGTTCTATGTGAACCAGCGCTGGCTGGGCGGACTGCTGACCAACTGGGTCACGGTGCAGAAATCCGTGAAGCGGCTCAAAGAACTCGACGAGATGGCGACCGATGGCCGTTATGACCTGCTTCCGAAGAAAGAAGTGATCAAACTCGAGCGCGAGCGCAAGCATCTGCAGGCGAACCTGGCGGGCATCAAGAATATGACGCGGTTGCCGGATGCGATCTTCGTGATCGACTCGAATAAAGAGCAGATTGCGGTGCGCGAGGCGCGCAAGCTGGGCATTCCGGTGGTCGCGGTGGTGGACACCAACTGCGATCCGAGCGAAGTGGATTACGTGATTCCCGGCAATGATGACGCGCTGCGCGCGATCCGGCTGTTTACGTCGAAGATTTCGGAATCGATTGCCGAGGGCGTGCATGCCATGGGCGACAAGCAGATGGCCGAGATTCAGGCTGTGGCCGAGATCGAGGCGCCCGCGGAAGCTGCCGCCGAAGCAGTGGACGTCGAGGGCGAGGCTCCGGTTGAAGGGGATGGCGCGGCCGCTGCGAGTGCGGACGGTGAAGACATTCGCATGGAAGACGTGCTGGGCGCGGGCACACGCAAGCGTCCGGCGGCCATCATCGAGGATGTCGACGAACTGCAGGCTGAGACGCGGCGTTCATAAATCGGCTACTGGCTTCTGGTTATCACAACCAACGAGGATCTGACCCGCGCAGCCGGGCTGTGCGCGGGTCGAGTTTTATAAAAGCAGGTTTCAGGGTTTACAAAGTTTCAAGGTTTCAATGATTGATTGGCCTTCCGATGCTTCTTCCTTGAAACTCTGAAATCTTGCAACTTTGAGACATGAGGTTCCAATGAGTACGAGTATGGCAAATATTTCCGCATCCCAGGTTAAAGAGCTCCGCGAAAAAACCGGAGCGCCGATGATGGACTGCAAGCAGGCTCTGACCGAGGCGAAGGGCAATCTCGAAGAGGCAATCGTGGTGTTGCGCAAAAAGGGCGTTTCGGTGGCAGCCAAGAAGGCGGCGCGTGTGACCAGCGAAGGTTCGGTGGCCAGCTACATTCATGCCGGCGGCAAGATTGGCGTGCTGGTCGAGGTCAACTGCGAGAGCGATTTTGTTGCGCGCACGGAAGACTTCAAAGAGCTGATTCATGACATCGCCATGCATATTGCGGCCAGCGATCCCAAGTACGTCCGCAAAGAAGACGTGACGGCCGCGGACTTCGCACGCGAGAAAGACATCTTCCTGGATCAGGCGGTTAAGAGCGGCAAGCCCGCCCACATTGCCGAGAAGATGGTCGCCGGCAAGATGGAAAAGTTCTACGAGGAAGTCTGCTTGCTCGAGCAGCCTTTCATCAAAGACCAGACCATCAGCATCTCGCAGTTGATTGCCGCCAAGATCGGCAAGCTTGGTGAAAATATCGCCGTGCGCCGGTTCGCCCGCTTCAAGGTGGGCGATGCAACGGCTACTGTCGCCTTTACGAACCCCAAGGCCGATGAGGGCGGGGACGAGGCGGCAGCACCGGCTGCCAAGTAAACTCAGGGGCGCTTCGGCGCCCCTTTTGATTTATGGGGTTTCAAGGTGACAAAGTTTCAAGGTTTCAAAGTGGCAATACTTCCGGAATGGGTTTACCTTGAAATTCTGAAACTTTGAAACTCAGAAACCTGAGGTTCGATGCCCACTCCCATCTTCAAACGCATCCTGCTCAAGCTCTCTGGCGAGGCGCTGGCCGCCGACCAGGGCTTCGGCGTTGACACCGCGCACATTCATTCGATTGCGGGCGAAATCGCCGACGTGCACAACCTGGGCGTGGAAATCGCCATTGTGGTTGGCGGCGGCAATTTTTTCCGGGGTGTCGCCGACCAGGCCAAGGACATGGACCGCGTCTCGGCCGACCACATGGGGATGCTGGCGACGGTTATCAATGCGCTCGCCCTGCAGGACGCTCTCGAAAAGCAAAAAGTCTACACCCGCGTCCAATCGGCCATCGAGATGAACCAGGTGGCAGAGCCGTTCATCCGGCGGCGCGCCATCCGTCATCTTGAAAAACGGCGTGTCGTCATCTTTGCGGGCGGTACAGGGAATCCCTATTTTTCGACGGACACGGCCGCTTCGCTCCGCGCCATGGAGATCAAGGCCGACGCCATTCTTAAGGGGACCAAGGTCGACGGCATCTACGATGCCGATCCGATGCAGGTGAAGGACGCGAAGAAATTCTCACACATCACCTACATGGATGTTCTGCGGAAGGGCCTGAAAGTGATGGACTCGACCGCCATCTCGCTCTGCAAGGACAACAATCTTCCCATCATCGTCTTCAATCTGAACGAGCATGGCAATCTCCGCAAAGTGATTCTTGGGGACAAGATCGGCTCGCTCGTCAGCGCGTAGGGCGAGAGCAGAGGTTAGAGGTCAGTTGCAGAGGTGAAGCGTCGCGAGTCACGAGCCTCGAGCCACGAGCAATCGGGTAGCTGGATTGCTCGAAACTCGCGGCTCGCGGCTCGAAGCTACTTCCGCAATCTGACCTCTGACCTCATCTGCGGTTTATAATCAACCGTTTTGATCCTTACATTCTTGGAGCCTCACACATGGCACAAGCCTCGATGGCGGCGAACCCCGCACTGAAAGAGACCTACGTACAACTCAAGACGCGGATGGACAAAGCGGTGGAAGACTTCCGCCGTGAAATGGCGGCGACGCGCACCGGGCGCGCGAACGTTCACATGCTCGACACCGTCTCCGTCGATTACTACGGCTCGCAGATGCCGCTCAATCAGATTGCCACCATCCATGCGCCCGAGCCGCAGATGATCACCGTTCAGCCCTTCGACCCCTCGTCGCTGGGCGCCATCGAAAAAGCGGTGCGCAGCGGCGATCTCGGCCTCAATCCGATGAACGATGGCAAGCTAATCCGCGTGCCGATCCCCGCGCTCACCGAAGAGCGCCGCAAGGAAATGGTGAAGCATCTGCACCGGATTCTCGAAGAACACCGCACGGCGGTCCGCAACATACGTCGCGACGGCAACGACGCGATCAAGAAGGCGATGAAGGATAAGAAGATTACCGAGGACGACGAGAAGCGCGCGCTCGACGAGATTCAGAAGCTGACCGACGACGAAATCAAGAAGATGGAAGAGATGAGCAAGGCGAAAGAAAAAGAAGTGCTGGAGTTCAAGTAGATCAGTTGCCAGCTCCCAGTTGCCAGTTGCCAGAAAAACCGGGGTTGTGACTCTACTGGCAACTGGGAACTGGCGACGTTTTCGCTTTATAATCCATGGGTGAAGTCGGTCGTCCATGCCGCGTGCCCTCATGATTGCCCGGATGCTTGCGGCGTTCTGATTACCATTCAGGACGGGCGCGCTACCAGGATTCAAGGCGACCCCGCGCACCCTGTCACGCGCGGATTTCTCTGCGCCAAAGTTGCCAAGTATCTCGACCGCGTCTATTCACCGGACCGCGTGCTGTATCCGATGCGGAGGATTGCACCCAAAGGACCGGCGGCGGTTGGCGCGAAAGAGCGGAGCTTCGCTCCGCCTGGACAGCCGAGGGCGGCTGTCCCTACGCGGACGTTCGAGCGCATCTCCTGGGATGAGGCTCTCGACGAAATCACGCATCGTTTCCGCCGCATCATCGCCGACTTCGGCCCGGAAGCTATCCTTCCTTACTCCTACGGAGGCACGCTTGGCGCGCTGAATGGCGCTTCGATGGACCGGCGGTTTTTTCATCGCCTGGGCGCTTCGCAACTGGAGCGCAGTATTTGTTCCAGCGCCGGCGAAGAAGGGCTCAAGTCTGTCATAGGCGTCAAGCTTGGCACCGAACCAGAACAGTTCGCGCATTCGCGTTACATCATCGCTTGGGGCTCGAACATTCACGGCAATAATGTCCATCTCTGGCCCTTCATCGAAGAAGCGCGGCGCAAGGGCGCCAAACTGGTTGTCATCGATCCCTATCGCACGCGCACCGCGAAATGTGCCGACTGGTATCTGCCCATCAATCCCGGAACGGATGCTGCGCTCGCGCTTGGCTTGATGCACGTGATCATCAATGAAAATCTTTTCGATGCCGACTATGTGGCACGCTACACGGTTGGCTTCGAGGATCTGAAAGCGCGTGCGCAGCAATATTCGCCTGAGAGAGTGGCGTACTGGACTGGCATTTCAGCCGACGACATCCGCAAACTGGCGCGCGAGTTTGCCACTGAGCGGCCGTCGGTGATCCGCTTGAACTATGGCATCCAGCGCTCCGAGCGTGGCGGAATGTCGATACGCGCCGTCACCATGCTGCCCTGCCTGATCGGATCGTGGAAAGAAATCGGCGGCGGCCTGCAGCTCTCGCTCAGTGGCTCGTTCGGGTTGAACAAAGCGGCGCTGGAAATGCCGGAACTCATGCAGAAGGCGTTGGGACGGCCTGCCCGCATCGTCAACATGGTGCAACTCGGGAAGGTTCTGAATACGCTCGATGGGCCGCCGATCCGCGCGCTATTTGTCTACAATTCGAACCCGGCGGCGGTTTGCCCCAACCATAATGAGGTGGTGCGCGGATTGAAGCGCCCAGACCTTTTTACGGTTGTCCACGAACAGTTCTTCACGGACACGACGGACTACGCCGACATCGTGCTGCCGGCAACCACCTTCTTCGAGCACAAAGACCTGCAGGCCGCCTACGGTCACTACTACCTTCAGGTCTCGAATCAAGCCATCGAGCCGTTGGGCGAATGCCGCTCCAATGTGGAGGTGTTTGCCGCGCTCGCCCAGCGCATGGGATTTCAAGACGAATGCTTCCGCGAGATCCGTCGACTCCATGATTGATCGCGCCCTCGATTCACCGAACCCGTGGCTCCACGGAATCACGCGCGACCGGCTCGAACGCGAGCCCCAAATTCGCCTCAACTTTGCCGCGACTGATGGAGATACGGATGCCCCCGCCGTCCAGTCGAACAGAGCTCGGCTGTTGGCCCGTCAGCAACCGCCGCGCCTTTCCTTCCTTTTGCTCGCGGCAACTTCCCGACGCCCAGCGGCAAGGCGGAGTTCTACAGCCAGGCACTGGAGCGCCAGGGCCTTGATCCCGTGGTCGCCTTCACTCCGCCCGAAGAATCCCGACATGGATCGCTGGGCGGCGGCGTTCCCGCTCGAACTTCTGGCTCGCAAGCCCGACAATCATCTGAACTCGACTTTTTCCAATGTGCCTTCGGTCCGCCAGATGGAGCCCTGGATCGGCATGCTCGAAATGCATCCGGCCGATGCCAGTACCCGGGACGTTCGCGATGGCGACCGCGTTCGCGTCTTCAACTCGCGCGGCGAAATCGTTCTACAGGCCAGGGTCGACGGATCGGTATCGCCCGGAGTGGTGGCCGCTCGTCTGGATTGGGCACGCTTTGGCACCGGCGCTCGCAACATTAATGTGTTAACCTCAGAAAAACTTGCCGACATGGGCAACGCGGCGACGTTCTATTCCGTCTGTGTTGAAGTGGAGCTTTTTCGGGCGTGATGCGCAGGCGAAAACCTGTGTCCTGCCTTGGACGGTTCCCGGTCTCTACCGTATAATTACGGTTTTCCTAACGCTAACTTTTCGAGGTAGTTGCGATTCAACGTCCTCATCAGGATATCCCTGTGCGCGCCCCGCTCTTTGGCCGCTCCAAGCGCGCCCACAGCGGGCTCCACGTTCCGTTCTCTTTGCGGCAAAGGGCGGGCCATAGCTCGGCCTGGGCGGGCATCCTCAGTCTGCTCATGCTTCTTCTGCTTTTCGCCATCCCATCGCGCGGACAGCAGGACTTGATCGTCGGTATCCAGGTTCACGGCAATCGCCGCATCCCTGCGGAAACCGTCAGAGCCCGCATCTTTACCAAGGTCGGCGACGTCTATGACACGGCGGCCCTCGAACGCGATTTCAATGCCCTCTGGAACACTGGCTACTTTGAGGACATCCGGTTTGAGCGTGAGCAGAGCGCCAAGGGCTGGATTCTTCACATCTACGTCAAAGAGCGCCCGACCATCCGCGAGATCAACTACAGCGGCCTGAATGCAGTCTCCACCAGCGACGTGCTTGACCGCTTCAAGGAGCGCAAGGTGGGCCTGTCGGTCGAGAGCCAGTACGATCCTACCAAGATCAAGAAAGCCGAGGTTGTGCTGAAAGATTTACTGGCCGAGCACGGACGCCAGTTCGCGACCATCCGCACGGAGAAGCGTGACATTCCGCCGGCTGCCGTGGGCATCACTTTTGTCGTCAAAGAGGGTCCCAAGGTTAAAGTCGGGAAGATCCGCTTCCGGGGCAACAAGCACATCAATGACCGCACCCTGCGCGCGGCCATGAAAAACCTGAAGCCTATCGGAATTCCGCACTCCATCTTCCTGGAAAACATTTTTGCCAAGACTTACGACGCTACCAAACTCGAAGAGGACACGGAACGCGTGCGGGCCGAGTTCCAGAACCGCGGCTATTTCAAGGTTCTGGTCGAAGACCCGAAAACGGAGATCCACGACACCGGCCATACCGGGTTCCATATCCCGCTCATCCAGGCTGGCCTAGGCAAGTCAGTCGATATCACGATGCCGATCGAAGAAGGCGCGCGTTATCGACTGGGCACGATTACCTTCAAACACAACAAAGCGATTCAGAACGTCAATGCTCTGCGCAGTCTGTTCCCGATGAAGGATGGCGATATTTTCAGCCGGGAGAAGGTGGCCAAGGGTCTGGAAAACCTGCGCAAGGCGTATGGCGAGGCGGGCTATATCAACTTTACGTCCGTGCCCGACACCAAGTTCGACGACGAGAAGAAGATCGTGGACCTGGTCATCGACGTGGACGAAGGCAAGCAGTTCTACGTGCGCCGGATTGAGTTCCAGGGCAACACCACCACCCGAGACAAAGTCATCCGCCGCGAAATTGCGCTCGAGGAGGGCCAGATCTACAACTCGCGCTTCTGGGAGCTCAGCCTGCTGCGTCTGAACCAGCTCGGCTATTTCGACCAACTCAAGCCCGACGACCCCAATACCACCGAACGCCACCTCGATGAAAAGAACGGCACCGTCGACCTGACGCTCAAAGTCCACGAAAAGGGCAAGAACAGCATCGGATTGCAAGGCGGCGTCAGCGGCCTGGCGGGCGCTTTTGTCGGCATCAACTACAGCACGAACAACTTTCTGGGATTGGGCGAAACTCTCTCCGTGCAGGCCAGCATCGGCAACTACCAGCGCGATATCGTGTTCGGATTTACGGAACCGTATTTGTTTGACCGCCCCATCCAGGCCGGCTTCAACGTTTATGTGCGCAAAACCAGCTACGACCAGGCGCGGCAGTATGCCATCCTCACGGGACAGAATCTGAACCTTCCCTCGGCATATCTGCAAAACCTGCAGGACTACTCGCAATCGAGCAGCGGATTCACCCTGAGCGTGAGCTACCCGCTGCGCCGTTCCTTCAAGCGCCTCGGCATCAGTTATTCGTTTGACCGGTCGTCACTGATCGCCCTCAGTGACGCTTCCAAGGTGCTGTTCAACAATCTCAACTTCAGCGGCATTACCGGCCCCAATGCGCTAAACGGCATTGTGACCAGCAAAATCACTCCCAGCTTTTCGATGAACACGCTCGATGCCGCCTATGCTCCACACCATGGCAAGAGCCTGTTCATCGGTGGAGAGTTCGCCGGAGTCGGGGGCACCATTCATACCATCCGGCCCATTGTTCAGTACAAACAGTTTTTCCCCATGCAAAAACGCCGCAATGCACTCGGGTTTAACGTTCAGGGATCGTTCATCACGGGATATAACGGAGTGGTTGCTCCACCCTTTGAACGCGCCTATCTGGGTGGCGAGAATGATCTGCGCGGATTTGACATCCGGACCGTTTCGCCCATCGCCTATTTGCCCAGCGTGCAGAATGTGCCTCTGCGCAACCACGATGGAAGCTTCGTCCCGTCTAATCCAAATTACCCGGTCGTGACCAACGGTAGTAACTGCGTAGCCAACTGCTGGAATATTCCGATTCCCTACCAGCAACTGGTAACGCCGGGCGGCGACTTCGCGCTGAATGGCAATCTCGAATACCGCATTACCGTCGCCGGCCCGGTTGCTATTGCGCCCTTTGTCGACCTCGGCACCGACTCCATCCTGCGGAGTTCGCAGTTGCAGATCAATCCGACGCAATATGAGCAACTCCTGAATACCCTTTTTGGCTGCCCGGTGCACAATGCCGGCCTACGCCTGCGACCCTACTTACACGCTCTAGGGGACTCAGTTGAAGGGTATTTCGCAATATCTGAAGGCCGTTCCTGGCACCAACTGGGTTCCGCGCATGTCTACCGGGCTGGAGTTGCAGGTGATGCTTCCGATCATCAATGCGCCGTTCCGCATTTATTACGCCTATAACGCGATGCGTCTCGACGGGAGCGCGACGCCGCCCGTACAAATTACACGCAGCATGTTCCCTTGTCCGGGAGGAAATGCTACCGTGCCAGGATTACGCTGCGGGCAAATATACCTATGACCTGACGCGCTCGACCTTGGGCTCCGTATACACATTGCTGGAGCCGCGCAAGACCTTCCGCTTTACGGTCGCTACGACGTTCTGAGCACAGCTATCGGCTCTCAGCCGTCAGCTCTCGGTTCGCGATTCATACATCATTGATAACGTTTGTTGCCGGACGACGAGTTTCCTCCGAGAGCAGGATCATTCGGGAAAGGTTTTGCTGAAAGCTGAGGGCTGACAGCTGACCGCTACTCGATCTGCACCAGCCCCGTTCGCCGAAGCTGGCGCCGGGCGCTGGGGGGCGCGCCATGCATCCAGAATCGAGACCTGGTGCACGCACGATACGGTGCAGTGCGGCGCGCATGATTTCTCGGTATAAAACTCCCGCCGCAGATCGCTGACCGTATACTTCTCCAGCGGGATGGCCGGGTACCCGCGCTGCTGCGAGCAGTAATGCACCAGTCCGTCCTCGCAGATGTAGAGGTAGCGCGCTCCGGCCCGGCAACGCCACTGGTTCGGACGTCCCAGTGCGATGTTGTCCTGGAAGGCATTGATGCGGGTGAAGCTGCGCTTCTCGAGTTGCTTCATTTCGTGGTATACGCGCCGCTCGTCATCGGCCAGGGGCTGCACCTGCCCGGAACCGTCGTGAATGATCCCCACGGTCGAACTGAAGCCCAGCTCAAGAGCGCGCCTGCCGATCGTAAGAGCGTCCTGGGGATTGCTCACGCCGCCGCCCACCACCGAATTGATGTTGACGTGAAACTCGGCGTGCTCCGCCAGCATTTGCAACTTGCGGTCCAGCACCTTCAGGCTCTTCTTCGAGACCTCGTCGGGATTCACATTGTCGATCGAGATCTGCAGCCATTCCAGCCCAGCCCGGTTCAGGCTCTGAATTCGGTCTGGCATGAGCAGATAGCCGTTGGTGATGAGGCCGGAGACGACTCTTCGCTGCCGCATGCGGTGAATAATGTCGTCGAGTTCGGGATGCAGCAGCGGCTCGCCCCCGCTGATCGTAACCACGGAAGTGCCCAACTCGGCCAGTTTGTCCACACGCCGCAGCATGAACTCGGTCGGCACGGGCTTCGAAAAATCGTCAAACTCATTGCAATAAGTGCATGCCAGATTGCAGCGCCGGATCGGGATCAGGTGCGCGAGTAGAGGATGATCGGTCGATGCCACCGCCTTCAGGATTTGCCACAATCCATGGGCGTTGCGCTCAAGCGCTTTGAATCTGCGCCGCAATTTGACTTTTGTCGACGGCGTCATTTCAGCTTGTTCCATCCCAAATCGACACACTCCCATTGGATCATTCCATTTTGCTTATTATCTAATTTACAACACTGGGTGGGAGAAAACCGGTCCCGAACGGCGAAAACCTGCTTCAGCACGGATCTTGCGGCCCGCCGCCCAAAGTGCCGATCTGATCGGATGTTTTATGCGACCGGTTTCTTAAGCGGAATTCCCAAGCGCTCTGAAACGAGAGCGATGCAAATCTGACTCAAAAAGCCCGCTGATCGTATTCAGGGCCGCCAGTAGTAACAGGCGATCCGAAGAAGACGCTGTATCGAAGGAATTCTCAATTTGATCCACAATCGCGTCCCGTGCATTTTCCAGTCGCTGGGGAAACAGGCAAGGGTCATCCTCTAGCAAAGCTGCTTCAAACAGTTGCGTCCAGTCATGGATCGCATCTGTCGATATTTCAGACGATGTGGCCTTCTTCATGAACATTCCTCAATCGCTGAACGAGTAGAGGGCAGACCTGTTTTTGTTGTTGCACTCTCAAGAATTACTCGTCCGACAAACGACAGGCGAGCAGTAGCGATCTCAGCCTTATACGTAGAAGAGCCGGTGGGGTCAATCAGGTGCTTCGTGTAGTAACTGATAGGTTATGAGCCTGAAAACGGCAGAGCGCGGAAACGGAGCAGCCGGCATTGATCCTCTGCGCGGGCGATGGATAGCATCCTGTTTGTTTTTCTAGTTTGCCGACTCCTGCCGTGCACAAATCCGCTGACGCAACCGGTGACGGCTCTCGCCTGGCTGACAGTCTCAGTGTCGCCCTAGCTGACCCGAAAGCGAATCTAGAAGCTAACCTTCCCTCGTCATGAAAGCCGTCAAAATTAAGCTGCTGCGGTACCGGGTTCCGGGGTCGAGTGACCCCCCAAATGTGTGTTCCGTAACGCCTGCAAGGCATACAAGGCGTCTTCTAATGCTTCTTCCTCTTCGATATGGTCCCCTGGAGCATAAAACAATTCACGGGCACGGCGAACCAGCGCGGTTTGCGCCTCGGCAATTCTGCCCGGTAAAATAGCGCGATCCGGCTCAAAAAGAGCCGCGATATAGAGGCTTCTCCACAGACTGGAATTTACGAGTTGAGAAGAAGTTGCCACGGTCCACCCCCGATGTACTTCTTATACCCTAGATTGGTATCACGAGGTCAATCAGGTATTCCATGTATTCTTTGGATCGTTACGAGTTACATTTTGGATGCTAGCTCTTGCCGGTCAGGTTAATGACTCGCTGACCAGGAGGGCGACAGGGAAATTTTGGAAGAGCTTAGCTGCTGGCAGGAATCGCCCATGTTCTGTTTGGTCTATAGGAATGCAGGCGTCAGTAAAAGCTTGTTGATAGCACCTTTTTTCGGTAAAGGGGATCTCCACGCCGGTGTCACCCCACAGTGCATCATTAGAGGGGCTCTCAAAATCTTCGCCCAATAAGGTGGCATATAGCCGCGGCACAGCCACAATAACGGATCGACCCTCATATTCCCGGACAAACGCACAAACGTGTTCGGCTTTCGAGCCCTTCACTTTAAGCGGGAAGTAACCTCCCTTCTGAAAAAGGAGCGCCTCCTTCTTGCGTACTCGGAGCGTTCTCTGCGTGAGGTAGAGTTTGATCAAGCCGTTTTCCATGTTTGCGAGAAGCGCGTCCCGAAATTCCTGTGGAGGCTGGCAAGCCGTTGGGATTTTCTCAAGCAGGCGCCGCGGCTGATCATAATCGATGGGGCGCCGGTTGTCGGGATCAACCAGGTTGAACTGCCACAAGTCATTGCCCTGATATATGTCGGGAACGCCGGGCGAGGTCATTTTCAGCAAGCATTGGGACAAACTGTTAAACATACCCAACCGCGCGACGCGCCGCTGAAATTGCGGAAAGTCCGCAAGGAACTTATTCTTCGGCCCGCGCTGCAGAACTAGACGGACAAAATTCAGCAGCGCGTTTTCGTAGTCGGGGTTAGTATTCGCCCAGCGGGTTACCTCTTTCGCTTCCCGCGCTGACTTCAACATGTATTGTTCGATTCGCTCGGAATACGTCTGCCAGCCGGCATCATCGAGCGTTTCCATCGGCCATGTTCCCACCAAAGTCTGATACAGGAGATATTCATCATTTCTGGTGGGAGCTGGCCTGCCCTCGACCCAACGCTTCTTACGACGATTCCAGTCTCGCCAGCGACGCAGATTCAGCCGCCAAAGCGCGGGGATCTCGGAGAGGACGTTGATGCGGGCGCGTACGTCTTCGGAGCGTTTGGAATCGTGAGTGGAGGACGCCAGCATAGAGTGTGGCCAGCAATGCATGCGCCGCCGATTCGCACAATGGAACTCGTCGATGGTGGTGCCAAACTTGGATGGATCGCCACCAACCTCGTTGAGTGAGATCAGGCGGTTGTAGCGATAGAA
This sequence comes from uncultured Acidobacteriaceae bacterium, assembly GCA_963709055.1. Lineage (GTDB taxonomy): Bacteria > Acidobacteriota > Terriglobia > Terriglobales > Acidobacteriaceae > Acidiflorens. The sequence goes on along the minus strand of CAVPUZ010000023.1, from coordinate 91,866 downwards.
AGCGGTATCTTCGAGGCCCTTTGCCATTACGGCGGCGGTTAGCTGCTGGAACTTCATGGCAAATTTGGTAACCGCGCGTTTATACCAGGAGTTCTCGGAGCCGTTGGTTTCCATCAGCAAGATTCGATGAATAAAGTCGAAGACGGTCAGGTCCGCAGCATTGCTTCTCTTTCGTCCGCCATCAACGGCCTGCCCTATGATGCGCCGGTCCTCGTCGGACACCCCACTTTCGCTGACATAAGTGCGATAGACGGGGAAGCTGGCAATGATCTCGGCGAGAGCGCTTCGTAGGCTATTCAGTGTGAAATCGCAAGTATGGCGATTGGAGAGAGCAATCCGGCTCAGCAGGTTTGCCAGCACGCTGAGTTCGCTGGCGAGCGCCACCTTTAAGATCTGTTTTTTGCAGCGCATAGACCAGGTCCGGATATTCTTCCCTGCGACCGGAAAAAGCACGATAGATGCGCTCCATCTTTGACGATGCTGTCGGGTCGACGAACAGGCCATTGACCAGGTTGGCATACTCATAGCCCGTTGTCCCCTGGATCGGCCAGTCCTTGCGCAGTCGTTCGTTCCCCGTCAGAATCTTCTCGACGACGATGTATTCATTGCGGCGATGAGGCTCCGCGCCGCCTTGGTGGGTTAAAGTGCCGCCACCACCTATCTTTTGCAGATCTGATTCTTGCTCTCCAGCCTGCGGTTCCGACCGAAATGCATCTTGCAATTGGGAGAGGTACTTCTTGGGGTCGTAGAGTCCGTCCGGATGATCGATGCGAAGTCCATCCACTTTGTTTTGTTTTACCAGGTCGATGATGAAGCGATGCGTTTTGTTGAAGACCTCCGCGTTCTCCATGCGCAAAGCAGCGAGTTCGTTAATGTCAAAGAAGCGGCGATAATTAATATCGTCAGCCGCCACTCGCCATTGCGCCAGACGGTAGGCCTGAGCTTTGATCAGCTCGTGCAGCGCCTCGAAGCTTTGGGGATCACCTGGGTTCCCATTCAAGGTGGCCACGTTCGAGATCAGAAGATCCCTGACCTCCCGAGAGCGCTCGCACAATGAAGCCAAACGGCGCTTTTGAACTTCTTTTTCGCGACTGCGCTCAACCCGCTGCTCGAATCCCAAGCCGCCGTTCCGCTTTGGAAGATGACTGAAGGCGGTGGCTATGCTCTGGATTTCGAGAAGATCTGCTTCTGCTGGTTTCGGCTTTTCAGGGAGACGTTCGAGATTTTGATTGAGGATTCGCGGATATTCGCTCGGGTCGATCGGAAAACGATGCTGATGGTAAAAGATGCTGAATTCACCGCGTTCAACATCAAAAGCTAACCTGAGCTCCCCCTTTTCCAACACGTTGCCATATTGATCTTCGAGGATCGGGATCAGGACCTTGCCTCTCAGCTCGTCCTTAATGGGGTTCCAATCGATATCGAAGAACTCCGCGAATTCGGAGGCTTCGCCATTTTCGAGAACGTCCAGCCACCATGCGTTATCGCTTCCCATTACACCCATGTGATTAGGAACGATATCGAGTATTTGGCCCATCCCGTGACGCTGTAATTCGGCGACGAAATGGTCGTAGTCTTGCGGGGTACCGATCTCCGGATTCAAAGAGTTGTGATCGACGATGTCATATCCGTGAGAGCTGCCAGGCCTGGCCTTCAGGTAAGGAGAAGCGTAGCAATGGCTGATTCCCAGAGCTGCGAGATACGGAACGAGCGCAGCGGCGTCGCGAAAGGTGAACGTCCGATTGAATTGCAAGCGATATGTCGCGATCGGTACTTGGGAGAGAGTGTTCACGTTTTCATCTCCGCGACGATAACTGAAGGCGAGCACGGAAAGTCTTTTCGTCTTCGTCTGGCTAGCGGGTTAACTCCGTGCAGAACCTTCGTTGTCCATTTTAGAACTCGTCTTAATTGTTGAATTCTGCTGCTGACCTCCGTCGCTGAAGATGTTGCTGACCTGTTTCGCCTTCAGCCTACGGATCCAACGCGGCGCAGGGAATACAGGGAATCGTGTACCTGCCGAGTACTTATCGATTGCGTGGATTGGATGCAGGAAGCAGTAACAACTACTCCATTGCACACTAATTTCCCGCCCGTGAGCTGTCTGCATGGCTGAGTGAAGCTTTTGGAATCAACCTTCGTACAGCGAGTGGGAACCACGAAAGCGACTCGCTTTGGAGTTACACAGTCCGGCACGTTGGATGCTAATTGCGACTCTCGGACGACGCGTACTGTGTGGTGAAAAATGAGGGTCAGACGGCGCTCGGCAAGTGCCTGTTAATTTTGCGGGAAACTACGTGCGGGCCTGACTTCTTCTAGAGACCTACTCCCTTGTCTATGGGGATAGTCCTGTATTGTCTCCAAACAGTATCTTCTTAATCATGCAGACTGCTGGCGGGACGCTGCTTTGGTGCGTCTGCCCTAAACGGACGAATGTTAAGTGCTGCCCCACAAAGCGGCGTAATCGTTTTGATCTGTTTAGCCTCACGGGAACAAATGCCGAAAGTAGTTGAATACTTATGGCGATGATCGTTTGGCCGGGTAAGCCTTATCCGCTGGGCGCCACTTGGGACGGGGAGGGCGTGAATTTCGCTCTTTTCTCCGAGCGCGCGGAAAAGGTTGAACTTTGCCTGTTCGATGAAAGTGGGCGCCGCGAACTCAACCGCATTTCCCTGGTCGAGCAAACGGACCAGGTCTGGCATTGCTACCTGCCGGAAGCGCGGCCAGGCCTGCATTATGGTTACCGTGTCCAGGGACCGTATGAACCTGCCAAGGGATTGAGATTCAATCGAAACAAGCTTCTGCTGGATCCTTATGCCAAGCAGATTAAGAACGGCCTGAAGTGGCACGATGCGCTTTTCGGGTACAGGATCGGCCATCGCAATGAAGATCTTTCCTTCGACCGGCGCGACAGCGCTGCCGGAATGCTGAAGGGCGTAGTGGTCGATCCGGCTTTCACCTGGGGATCGGATCGTCCTCCTCACACGCCGTGGCATCGCACCATCATTTACGAAGTGCACGTGAAGGGCTTTACGATTCAGCATCCGGACGTGCCGTCGGCACTGCGTGGCACATACGCCGGGCTGGCTACCGCACCGATCATCGATTATCTGACGCGGCTTGGAGTTACTGCGGTAGAACTTCTTCCAGTCCACAGTTTTGTCGACGATCGTCAATTGACCGAGCGAGGTCTGCGTAATTATTGGGGCTATAACTCAATTGGCTTTTTCGCTCCCGAGCCGCGGTATTGCGCGACCGGCAATATCAACGAGTTCAAAACGATGGTGAAGAGGTTTCACTCGGCGGGGATCGAAGTCATTCTGGACGTGGTCTACAACCACACGGCCGAGGGCAATCAACTCGGGCCGACACTTTCATTCCGCGGCATCGACAACCCCGCTTATTACCGCCTGGTGGGAGATAACCCTCGCTATTACCAGGACTACACCGGTACCGGTAACACGCTGAACATGCGGCATCCGCGCGTTCTGCAGATGATTATGGATAGCCTTCGCTACTGGGTGCTGGAGATGCATGTGGATGGGTTCCGCTTCGATCTGGCGGCGACGCTGGCGCGCGAACTGCACGAAGTCGATCGCCTGGGCGCATTTCTCGACATCATTCACCAGGACCCAATTCTTTCGCAGGTCAAACTAATTGCCGAGCCGTGGGACTTGGGCGAAGGCGGATATCAGGTGGGCAAGTTTCCGGTGGGATGGGCGGAGTGGAACGATAAATATCGCGATGCCGTGCGAGCGTACTGGAAGGGCGATGGCGGGCTGATTGGGGAGCTTGCCTACCGCATCACCGGATCGAGTGATTTGTATGCTCGCAGCGGCCGCAAGCCCTACGCGAGTATTAATTTCGTGACTGCGCACGATGGCTTTACCTTGCAGGATCTGGTCAGCTACAACTCCAAACACAACGAGGCCAATGGCGAAGAGAATCGCGACGGCACGGACGATAACCGGAGCTGGAATTGCGGTGTGGAGGGTCCGACGGATGACCCCATCGTCAAGCAACTCCGCGCACAGCAGAAGAGAAATATCCTGGCGACGCTTTTGCTCTCGCAAGGCGTACCTATGATGCTCGCTGGCGATGAGATCGGGCACACGCAGGAGGGGAACAACAACGCCTACTGCCAGGATAACGAAATAAGCTGGATATGCTGGGATCCTGCGCAGATTGATGGCGAACTGCTCGGATTTGTTCAGCGGCTCATCGCTCTGCGTGTGGACCATCCTGCGTTTCGACGCAGGAACTTCTTCCAGGGGAGGAAGATCAAAGGAGCTGAGATCAAAGACATTGTTTGGCTCAGGCCCGATGGTAAAGAAATGACGGACGAGGAATGGAACCAGGAATTTGCGCGCTGCCTGTGCATGTCACTTTCGGGCGAAGCCGTTGATGAGGTGGATGAGCGCGGACGACGCGTTCGCGATGAGAATTTCCTATTGCTTATGAACGCGTATCACGATGAACTTCCGTTCGTGCTGCCGGCGGCGGATTCTGGAGCCGGATGGATTGCGCTGGTGGACACTTCTTGCCAGACGACGCGCCGGCCGGACGCTTTCTACGAAGGCGGCACTGTCGTATCCGCTGCAACCTCGCTCTCTGGCGCTGCTGGTGGAACGCTCCGCCAGCCAGATTCGTCCGGCCGACCGGCGGTCTATCCCCACAGCGTCCACGGCATGAAGCGTCAGCACAAGATGCCTTTCGGGGCCGAATGCCGCGAGGACGGTGCGGTTCGTTTTCGACTCTGGGCGCCGAAACTTGAATCCGTATCACTTCGCCTCCTCGACCCGGCGCCACGAGACTTTCCCATGTCGGGGATCGACGGGGGATGGTTCGAGATTGTCAGCGCAGTGGCCTGCCCCGGCACTCGGTATCAGTTCGTCATTGGAGGGCAATCGGAAGGTCAACCAGAAGGTCGACCGTCTTTCCCCGATCCGGCTTCTCGATACCAACCCGACGGCGTTCACGGTTCCAGTGAAGTTATCGATCCAGGGGCGTTTGTATGGCACGACGCCAACTGGCGAGGCCGACCATGGGATGAAACCGTGATCTACGAAATGCACATTGGGACTTTTTCGCCGGAGGGAACCTATCGCGGAGCCGAAACAAAGTTGGATTACCTTTCAGCACTGGGCATTACTGCTATTGAACTGATGCCGGTCGCGAGCTTTCCCGGCGAACGGAATTGGGGATATGACGGGGTTTTGCCTTATGCTCCGGCACGGCCTTATGGCCGTCCCGAAAATTTGAAGCGTTTTGTCGAAAGCGCGCACGCCCGAAATCTGATGGTGTTCCTTGATGTGGTCTACAACCACTTTGGGCCGGAAGGAAATTATCTCTGGCTCTGTGCACCGCAATTTTTTACCGATCGCCACTGTACTCCGTGGGGACAAGCGATCAATTTCGATGGCGCGGAGAGCAGGACGGTTCGCGATTACTTTATTCACAACGCGCTTTATTGGCTGGAGGAATATCACTTCGACGGTCTTCGCCTTGATGCGGTTCACGCCATTGTGGACGATTCACGGCCGGACATCCTGACCGAGCTGGCAGAAACCGTGCGAAGCAGATTCGCTGGTGAGCGAGAGATCCATCTTGTATTGGAGAACGACCACAATGAGGCTCGCTACCTGGCTCGTGGCGCAAAGGGACGGCCCTTTTGGTATGACGCGCAATGGAATGATGACATTCACCATGCACTTCATGTCCTGTTGACCGGTGAAACGAACGCCTATTTTTCGGATTATTCGGACGACCCGGCGGGCCACCTGGGACGTTGCCTGGCCGAGGGCTTCAGCTATCAGGGAGAGGTATCGCAATATCGCAATGGTGAATTGCGCGGAGAGCCGAGCCGGGAATTACCGCCCACCAGTTTTGTGTCGTTTCTGCAGAATCACGACCAGGTAGGAAACCGCCCTTTCGGAGAACGGATCGTCGAACTGGCAAATCCAGCGGCGGTGAAGGTTGCAATGACGATTTTGTTGCTGGCACCTTCGCCTCCTTTACTGTTCATGGGGGAGGAATTCGCCGCGACAACTCCGTTCCTATTTTTCTGCGATTTCGGAGATGAACTGGCGGCGAAAGTTACCGCCGGGCGCCGGGCGGAGTTTCCGCATCTCTTTCCGCATCTGAGCAAGCGTGGATCTTCGGAGGCGGAACCCCATATCCCTGATCCCAATAGTGAGGAAACGTTCTTACGTTCGAAACTGAATTGGGGTTCTGTGGAACAACCTCCTAATCGTGCGTGGCTGGAGTTCTATCGCTCGCTGCTGGCGTGCAGACGGAAGGAAATCGTTCCCCGAATTAAAGCAATCGCAGCAGAACAAGCAACATTTAGCGTTCTGAGCCCGTGCGCCATCCGCGTTGGCTGGCCCTTCGTGCAAGGTGGCAGGCTGGAACTGCTCGCGAATCTTGGCCGCAACTCTGTGCGTTTGGAAGATCCACCGCGAGGGCGTTTGCTGTACAGCTCTGCGGAGAACCCTGATGTACTGGTGACCGGGGAAATGTCGCCTCTCTCGGCTGTATGGTTCCTGACGTAGCGCTATCAGCGCCAACCGGAAAAGCCGCTTGATTTTGCGGCATGAGATGCGTGTATCACGCGGGCCCTAGAAGTCCGCCGAGGCCTCTCGACTTTTCCATGAGACGCCCACTTTTTTCCCGGAATAGCGATCCACTTTTCGCTCCCAGGAAAATTCGTTCAGCACAACGCCATCTCATACTCCTGCATCCTAGGTTGTCGTTGAACAAACAAACAATCGTGAGGTGATACTGTGAAATTGTTCTCCGCTAATCTCGACAACCTTCGCAAACTGTACGTCGATCAACTTGAACAACTGCACTCCGCCGAGTCACAGATTATGGAAGCTCTGCCCAAGATGATTGAAGCTGCAAATGAGCCCCAACTGAGGCAAGCGCTCCAAACTCATCTGCAGGAAACAGAAACGCACGTCTCCCGGCTCGATGAAATTCTCAATCTGGTACAAGGCTCGGCGAATTCAAAAAAGTGCAAAGGGCTGGCCGCGCTGATTTCCGAAGGCGAGGACGCGATTAAAGATGCGACGGACGATTCGGTACGTGATGCCAGCATCATTGCCGCCGCGCAAAAAGTGGAGCACTACGAGATGGCTGCCTATGGCACCGTCAGGAACTTTGCCGAAATTCTGGGCGAAGACGCTCATGCCGACCTTCTGGAGAAAACTCTGGATGAGGAGAAGCATGCGGATGCGGTCCTGACAGAAATATCGGATACAGCCAATACCAAAGCCGACAAAGCGGCGTGATCCATGTGCGGGTCCGTGGCTTGAGAAATACGCCAAGCGGCGCAGGTAATTCCAATTGCAGGCAAACAGGAGGATAGGATGGCAGCAAGGAAGAAAGCGAACAGTCGAAAATACGGCAAGGCGGCTGGAAAATCGGTCGAGAGCGCGATGCGTCGCGAAAAGAAAGGGACACTTCGCTCCGGCAAGGGCGGTAAAGGCGGGAAGGTAACCAGCCGAAAGCAGGCAATCGCGATCGGGCTTTCCGAGGCACGAAAGAAAGGCGCCAAGGTCCCCGCGAAGAAGGCCAGTTAATCTTGACGAATTCATTGATGGGAATCGTTAAGCGGCGGGCTTAGAGGGTCGATAATCCGGTCCACGAGTTCAAGGGGACGACTTGAATCGAGCGAAGCCGTCTTCTGACGTGTTCAGATCACCCGCGGGAAATACTGAACCTCCTAGAGCGGAGATAGTTCATCCTGCTTTTGCTGTTTTTTCCCCTTTGCCAGCTTCTCTTCCAGGAATTCGCGCGCCAGATCCTGGCCTCCGAGGCCAAAAGCAATTGCCAGACCCAGCATTACCGCTCCAAACACGGTCCCGAATGCGATCATCATGGTCCGCTCGGCAACTCCCAATACTTCGAAGGCCATGCTGAGAGCAAAAATGCTGATAAAGATGCGAATCGAAATACTCAGCAGTCGCGACGATCGAAAGTTCGCATTGACCGCCGCCAGCAATGCCGCACGGGAGAAAAAGCCGGCAGCAACCAATCCAAAGAAAAGAATCACGAGGGCCGCGAACAGGCGCGGCAGAAAGAGAAAGAAGCGAGCGGTGTATTCCTCCAAACCCACGATCCCGAGGATGCTCACCCCCAGTAGAACGAAGCCTACCCAAGCCACCCAGAACACAACCCTGCTCAACAGCTCCGTGGAAGATGGGAGGGCCGCCTGATGCAGCAATTGGGTGGCGCCGGTATTTTCTGAAAGCTTGGAAAACCTCGTCAGCCGCAGGATACTTCGCACCAGCGCTTTCAATGCGTAGGCAATCAGCCAACCTACGAAAGCAATGATGAGCAATACGATAAGACGCGGCAGATAATGTGCGACGCCTTGCATAAGATCCTGTAAGGCCCGGGTTAGTTCCGCGATAATGATTTCCCGCATGTTTGTCTCACTTTCTGTCGGCCCAGACTTCGAGCAGATAGGGCTTCAGCCGCTCGAACTCGCCGCACAGGGATTCCACGCTTCCTTCGATGTCGTCCCCGGATGCGTTCTCGTTTTCAAGTAGAAAAGTCAAAGCCCTTCCGCGATAAAGGGGAACCAGGGCCTGGATAATATGGTCCCGGCTGATAACCGCTTTGTGATACGAAGCCGCAAACTCAAATACGGTTTTGGCCCACACGTCCGCCGGATAGCGGAATGCGATGAGTTCAAGAGCCGCGATTCTCTGCAGTTCGGAGACCGTCGAGGGCGAAAGAATCGAACGGAAGACCGGTTCCAGTTCCGCGATGCCGGTAGCAAACATTTCCCTTAACCGCGCGCGATCCACGTCAAGCGGTTCAAGAGTGACTTCCGATTGAGGGCCTATCGTGGGCAGGGGTTGAGAACCTGCGAGCGTGCTCCAAAGCTCAAAATTAGGGTCCAGTGAATGGAACAAGGCTCCCACAGTAGTCCGCATCACCTCGACCAAATCGGTGGCGCTTCGATCCTGTGGCGGCTTGGCGCCCAGAAACGACTGGCACATGCGGTATTTTCCAGTGATCGCGGCGATTGTCAGGAAAAGTTCCGCGCCGCTTTTGCCCCACTCGTCATCCCAGTTTTCATTGTTCAGGAAATCGGTAGCGAGACGGCTGGAGACCGCAAATTCCGTGGCGTAAGGCTCGCGAACTCCATAGCCGTAGATTGCGCGGGTCATGGGATAGAGTAAATTTCGCATGAGAACGCCTGAAAATTTCTGCCGCCGATAGGTAGGCGAAACGAAATCGAAATTGTCCTTGTAAATAGGACGGGCAAGCCGCTGGATCCAGTCGGCTTCGATGGTCGTCGAATCTGGGGAAATGACTACGCAGGCCTTGGCCTGCAGCAGGTCCGCGGACGCCAGAATTGTCCGGAGCGCAACTCCGGGCTCCGGACTGTGCCCATACTGGGTGGTAATGGCGTGCAGCGTGCGCAGCGTAAACACTTTGGACGCGCTCCACATGTCATCGATCGAGGCGCCGGTGACCAGTTGTGGGGTTCCGTCTTGTGATCCGCCATCGGCATTGATGATTACCGCCCGTTCCCGTGGAAAGCACTTGAGAATACCGGCTTGAATGGCCCGGAGGACGGGCGCAATGGTTGTGGCATTGTTATAGGTCGGAAGACCCACCAGGATGTCGACCTCGCCGACATTGATCAACTGGCGAAGGAACTCATCTGTTAAAAGGGTTTCTTCGGCCAATTCGACCTCCCAGCGAACCTTAGAGCAAGCCCGTGGATATGCGCAACGTTAGATCAGATCCGGCGCAGCCGGAACCAGAAAAACTGATAAGGACCCATGGTTAACAAGTAAGGCAGATCTCCGATGCGGGGAAAGATATTCTTGCCGAACATCTCAATCAGAATGTTTCCTTTGTAGCGGCGCAGATCCAGCTCGACCGCTTGCGCGCTACTGGAGAGATTGTTCACGACCAATACCGTTTCCTTCCCCAATTGCCGGACATAAGCAAGCACACGGTGATTTGCCGGATAGATAAATTCGATCGAACCACAGCCGAACACCGAGGTCGAACGGCGAACCCGTATGAGGTGCTTCATCCACGAAAGCAAAGAATGCTCAAAGCGCTTTTGAGATAGGACGTTTACTGCCTGGTACCCATACACGGGATTGAGAATCGGGGGAGAGTAAAGACTTTCCGGATCAGCGGTCGAAAAGCCTCCATTGCTGCCCCCTGTCCACTGCATCGGAGTGCGAACTCCGTTGCGATCACCGAGGTGAATATTGTCGCCCATGCCGATCTCGTCACCGTAATAAATAATAGGTGTGCCGGGCAGGGACATCAGCATGCCATTCATCAATTCGATACGGCGGCGGTCATTATCGAGCAGGGGCGCGAGACGCCGGCGGATGCCGAGATTCAGCCGCATCGTCTTATCGCTGGCATAGATGTCATACATATAATCGCGCTCGATATCCGTGACCATTTCGAGCGTCAATTCGTCGTGATTGCGCAGAAAGATGCACCACTGGCAGGACGGGGGAATCTCCGGCGTTTGCTGCAGAATTTCGGTGATTGGTTTGCGGTCTTCCAGCCGCAGGCCCATGAACATGCGCGGCATCAGGGGAAAGTGAAAGGCCATGTGGAATTCGTCCCCGTTCCCAAAATACGGGCGGAGATCGGCGGGCCATTGATTCGCCTCTGCTAACAGCATTGCCCCAGGAAATTCATCGTCGACTTTCTTGCGCAGTTCGCGGATGACTTCGTGTGTTTCCGGCAGGTTCTCACAGTTCGTCCCCTCCCGCTCAATCAGGTAGGGAACGGCGTCCAGGCGGAAGCCATCGACTCCGAGCTCCAGCCAGAACTTCATGATGTTCCACATCTCTTCGCGCACGGCTGGGTTGTCGTAGTTCAAATCCGGTTGATGGCTAAAAAAGCGATGCCAATAATAGGACTTCGAAATTGGATCCCATGCCCAATTCGACATCTCGGTATCGAGAAAAATGATTCGAGTTCCGCGATACCGGGTATCCGTATCGCTCCACACATACCAATCACGTTTCGGATTGTCTCGAGAACTCCGAGATTCCAGGAACCACGGATGTTGATCGGAAGTATGGTTCGCGACCAACTCGATAATCACCCGAATGCCGCGGTCATGAGCAGCGGAAAGAAAGGTTTTGAAATCTTCCAACGTTCCATACCTGGGATGAACAGACCTGTAATCCGAGATGTCGTATCCGTCATCCCGCAGGGGAGAAGGAAAAAAGGGCATCAACCAGATTGCATTCACGCCCAGTTCTTGCACATAGTCGAGCTTCTGGGCCAGACCCGGAAAGTCCCCAATGCCATCGCCATTGCCGTCGAGGAAAGTCCGCACATGAATCTGATAAATGATGGCGTCCTTGTACCAGCCTGGTTCGGGCTTCAATGGCAACCGTTTTCCTCCAGACTCACCAGAAACAACACTGTCTTCAAAGAATGGTAATACAGGTAGCATCCCGTTTTCTTTGCCAAGGACCGTTCAGAATTTCGTATGTAAACGGCCGTCGATGGATACCCCGCCTACCTGATCGCGCGTCACGCTGACTGACCAGCGTTTGTTGATCTGATACTCGCCCTGCACCAGTTCGTTGCCGGGCTGCGAGACGTCCGTCGAGAAAGTGAAAAGAAAATTCTTGGTGACGCGTTGCTGCAGGGCGATCTGCGCCGACGGGTTTTGACTGCTTCCCCCCAGGAGCGGATTGATTTGCAGACTGGAGAGTCCGGCAAGTTTCTGGATGCTACCGCTGACCCCGCTGCCAATCGCGCTTTGGACACCCGACGCAATCATGGAGTCGGTGCTTTGACCGCCGCTGGCGGACTCGGACGTGGTCTTCCCAAAAGCAATCAAGTTAATGATGTCAGCGGTGGCGACGGGAGGATCGGACACATAAGAGGTGGTGAGCCGGTCGAGTGGGCCACGCAGAGTGATGGTCAAGTTGTATTGTTCGACTTCTGTCTTTACCGAAACATCCAGATCCGGGTTGATCCGATTCGGATTGTTGAACGTGATGATGCCGCGCTGCAGTTCATAACGGTTGCTCCGGTAGAAGAGTTCTCCGCCCGTGAGATCGGTGCGGCCGGTGATCACAGGATTGGCGGCGGTGCCACTCGCATGCAGCAGGACGTTTCCTTCGACGCTGACCTGCGAACTCTGGGCGCTCAAATTGGCTTTTGATTGCACTCCGATCGCAAGATGGATCGTGTCGGCAAATCCCGGCTGCACTAGGAATCGCCTCATTGCTGCTGAACTGATCGCTGAAACTGGCGAGATTGAAGTCGGGCGTGAAGGAGAGCGAGTCGATGAGAACCTCTCCGTTTAATGACGACGCCTGCACATTGCCCGAGAAGGTGAGATTGCCGTCCAGAACCGTTCGCAAACCCTGTGGGTAGCGAAGACGGACGGATGTCCCCTGCAATGCGAGATCAAATTGGAGGGCTGGACGATACACGATCGAGCCTCCAACCGACATTTTTCCGCCCCCGACCTCGCCGGTCATGCTGACGATCCGCACACGGTCGTTGCTCACATCCAGGCTGCCATTTAATTTCTCCACGCCGATGGGCGCGTCGGCCGTAAGCAAGGCGACGTCCTGCATTCGTACCTGGCCTTGCACCGAAGGACTCTGGGGTGATCCCGAGGCATGAAGGTCGACCGAGACGATTCCGGAGCTTTTCAGATCGGGCCGGAGGATACCGAGAATGCGAATGTCAATCGTTCCCTGTGCAGTAAGGTTGGGAACTGACGAACCCGCCAACGGAATGCTGCCCTGAACGCGCAAGGAGGTGTCCGTCCCGCGAATTTCCGCGGGCTGCACTGTCACGACGGAATGCGCGTAGTCTGCGTGAATCGGGCCAGCCGCTCCAATCTGCAGCTGCTGATAACTTGCAGTGAGGGTGGGAATTGTGACATGAGCCTCAAGTCGCGTCTTGTCCTTCAGCGGTCCCTTGAGGGTAGCATGCAGTTCAGTTTGTCCTTGAAAGCCTTCGGGTACGCTGTGCCAAAAGCTTGCCAGCAGCGCGTCGAGTGGGATGGTGCCGGTATCGATGGACGCGACGGTTTCATAATTGCCGGTGAGGTCGATCGCTCCGCGCGCGCGAATCTGGGCCTGCGCTACTTGCGAATCGAGTGTGAAGACAGCATGTTTGTTCGAAATGTCAGCCTCGGCTTTCAACCCGGTAACCGATCCCCGCTGCATTTCGAGTTTCGGTAGCTGGATGTTTGCGGTGAGTTGCGGATTATCAAGTGTCCCTTCCCCATTTGCGGATGCGGACAGCGTTCCTTTCAAATCCATATTTCTTGCCTGAAGGGTATGCAGCTTTTGCAAAACAATTGTGGGTGCATTCAGCGAAATTTTGTATGCCCTGGATTTGGGCGTGTATGTCAGGCTCGCGTTGGCGACTCCCGCAGAGGCAGCAGCGTGCAAGCGTCGAGGTGATCGATCCATTTGCAGCTTCGAACTTCAATCCCAGCGTTTGGAGAGGTTCATCGTAGGCGCGCGCATTCACGATACTGACTGATCCGGACCCGGAGGGATTGAGTTGCGATCCCTTGACCGTAAGATTCGCGGACAGTTCTCCACTGATGGGATAGTGGGCATTGGCCAGATGTTCGAGATCGGTGACTGACATTTGTTGCGCCGAGAGATTCGCATGGATTGGATTACTCGGAAGATAGGACCAATTTCGCAGCGCTATCGTCGCGTCGAATTTAGCTCGACCGCGCTTCGCACCTACGAGGACTCCCTTGGAGACCGCGATCTGGGAGGGATTGGCGGCAACCGCGAGTTCAGCGCTCTTCCATTCGCTCCCTTGCACGCGTAGATTCTGTGCGCCGAGTTGGCCTGAGATTTTGAGGCTTCTGCACAGATCCGCGCACGGTGGCATCCAGCTTCGCAGAGCCGGAAATCAGGGGCAGAGCAGAATTGCTCGGAGCGAACGCCGAAGCCAGTTGCATCAATTGGTGCAGATCACTCGCTTGGGCGTGAATCAGCAGACTCGATCGCCTGCTGACTTCACCGTCTGCGGTCAGCGTTGCGGCAGGAATATGAAGAGTAGTCTGCCGAACCGTAAGCAGGTTCTGCGGCCGGTCATAGATCGCATGGATAACGCCATCCAACGGAATGTTGGCGGTAGAACCAGGGTTGGGGCTCTTCGCGTCGGCGCGAATGGTCAAGTCGGAGCGGGCGCGAACATTACTGAGGGACCCGATCCAGGAAACGTTGGCTGTGCCGTCGACGGTTCCCGACACTGCGACTTGTTTCAACTTCAGATCCACGCATCGCATGCTGCAGGGCGTGAAGTGAGATTCCGTGCAGCGCGGCTTGGACGTCGGAACTGGGAGTTGTGTCGAGGTGCTTCATTTCGATTGCGGCGCGAAATTGCCCTCCCAACGTATCGCCTTTGATTTCCTGCGTCTGCAAAGAGCCGTCGGCGAGACGATACGTTCCCGAAAGCCGCTGGACCTCAAGGCGCGCCTGCGATGTGGCCGCCGAGATCTCTTTGGCTGGAGAGTTGGCCGCTGAGAGTAACATCTCGGAGCAACGATTGATTGGCCTTGTTCTGATATTCAAGTTTGCCGATGAGCGAAACGTCGCCAGCAGTCCTCATCTCAGGCGACAGTGCCGCGAAATCCTGGGAATGGATGTGGATTTCGTAATCTCCCGCGACCGCAGGATTGGCATAGTTCGTGACGTCCGCGCGCAAAGATGCGGTCGAAGAGCCGACCTTCATCACGGCGGATTCGAGGGACAAGCGTGACCGGGTGGCGCTGAACCTGGTGCTGAAGCTATGCGGTAGTGGCGCGTATTCGGCATATTGCAAGCGGCCATCGTTGTAGGAGATCGTCCCGCTGTAACGTGTCGCCAGAGAGTCAAACTTGATATCGGCCGCGAGGTCATAGAGGTCGGCTCGGAGGGGAATTTTCTTATCGTTGTAATTGACCTCGCCATTAGCGAGCGCGAAATGTCCCACGGCCAGGTCAAAGACGTTGCTCTTGCCGCTCGAATTGCTGGGCGGCGCCTGCGGCAGGTTGTTCTTGCCCTGGCGGTCGACCTGGATGTGCAGGACGGGATGCTGAATCAGAAGTTCGCTCAGACTGACTTTGCGGCGAAGCAATGATTCAATCTTCAAGCCGACCGTCATTTCATCCACGTGAAGAAGCGGCGGTTCGCCGGGACCCTCGGTGCCGCGGACCACGATGTTGTGGAGATGCGCGGTAAGTGTGGAGAGGCTAAAGTCGAGGCTGCCAATCTGTGTTCGGCCTCCGGTTGCCTGGTCCGCCTTCTCCTCGATTTCCCGCAGAGCAAACTGTTGAAAGCTGGTGCTCCTCAGATAGAAATATCCGACCGTTATACCGATCGCCAACAGGAGCGCAAGCCCTGCTAACGTCCAACCGATCGTCTTCTTCCATTGCATTGCCGCTCCTAAAAAGCCTGGCCCAAAGTGATGTAGTACTGAATGGACGGAATGCCAGGAACTGGATTGAGATTCTTGCCGATGTCAAAGCGCACGGGGCCGATGGGCGTGGCATAGCGCAAACCTACGCCGATTGTGTTGGTGTAGTTATCGGCGAAGTTATGAAAATTGATCGCGCTGTCGACGTTGCCTCCGTCATAAAAAACAACGCCGCCGAGCGCTTTCATGATTCCGAGCGGGAATCGCGCTTCCGAGTTCAAAATAAATAACTGCCGCCCGCCCACCGGCACGGTGACGTTGACGCACCCGGTCTGGCCTTTCAGCACATTGCAAAATGGCACGATGCGCTGCGGGCCAGCCTGGTCGATGGGAAATCCGCGAAGCGTGGTGCCGCCCCCTGAGAAGAAGAGCTGGCTGGTAGGCACGAAGCTGCTGCTAAATGATTTCAGAAGTCCTAGCCGGATGCTGTTTGCAAAAACAACGGAATGTACGGGCTTGTAATAGGCGTATTGCCCAAACAGCTTCGCGAAATTCGCGCTGGAGAACAGAGCCTGCGGAGTAATCGCCAGGTTGAGAGTTCCGAACACACCGTGATGCGCATCGAGAGGCTTGTCCCGCGTGTCCCGCACCAGAGTGCCAGAGAAAGTCGATAAATGGACGTTCCGGTCTTGCGGTAACACAAGAGCGGGAACAAGAAGATGCGACAGCTCCGTTTTATTGAAATCGTAGTTGAGTTGAAGACGAGTATTGGTCTTGTGGCTGATGAGGCGTTCCACCTGAAAAGACAGGTTGCCGAGGCCGGCTGCGAATAACGGGTTCTCGGTAGTGCGTTCAATCGAAAAGCTTGTCAGTGATTTCCATTGCGAACCAATGAAATGGGGCTGAGCATAAGTAGTGAGCGCACGCTGGTCGAGGCGGGAAAGCAGGATGGCGGCGCTCGCGGTTTCTCCGAGTCCCCTCATGTTGTGGCGGTCGAACTCGATCGAACCGCGTGGACTGGCAAAAGTGGATTGGCTGGGCGCGATCTGGTTGTCGCCCAGTTGCACGGGAGGAATTCCCGGTATGGCCACGGAACCAGCCGGAATGTTGCCGCCGCGATGCGACACTTCAAATCCGAATCCGTAAGTGATGTCGTTGCGTTTCGCCTCGTGCACCTTGACGAGCGCTGCCTCTTCTGTCTGATCGGTAATCGGTTTCTTCGGACCCACGCTCGCCCAATCGAAGATGTTCAGGTCGTACAGTCTGCTCTCAGCTTCCAGCAGTTGCCCTCGTCTGCATCGGAGATTCGGTGCGGAGTTGCGCGGCCTTCTGAAGGAGGGAAAGTCGAGTTCGCTTTTGTCCCAGATAGATCACATCACCGGTGCGCACTAACTGATGCTCGATTACGGCATAGACCACATCCACATGGTGAGGATCATTCGCACTGCGCTTTATGCTCGGCTTAACCTCTACATTGAGATAACCGCGATTTTCGTAATTGGCGGAGATGCGGTTGCGGTCCTCCGACAGCCGCCGCGGAGAAAATGGCTTGCCGGATTGCAGTTGAAAGCCCACCGGCTTTGTCAGATCGGCCCGGGCCACGCTCTTGTTCCCGGTGACCTCAACCGTGTCGACCAGAGTCTGAGCGCCTTCTTCGACGGTGAACGCTACCTCGACCTTGGACTCGCGCTCGACTGCCTGGGGAGTAACCTTGACCTCTTCGTATCCATGGTCGCGATAGTAAGCCTCCACATTGTCGGCACTCTGCTTCAATAGCTTTTCACTGAAGCTGCCATGCGACCAGAAGTGGGCCCGCTTAACTACGACTTGAGCGAGCAGGTCTTTGTCAGAAAACTCGTGATTGCCGTTGAACGCGATCCGATTGACCTTGTGCTTTCTCCCCTTTTCGATTTCATAGGTCAGCAGGATCTGCGCCGCTCTGACGCTGAAGGTCGGTTTTCACTTTTACATCGAAGTAACCCTTCCGCTGAAAATAATTGACGAGATTTTGCTGACCTTCCTCCACCAAATCTCTGTCCACCGTTCCCTCGGAGTAGATCGGAATCAGTTTCTTCATCTCCCTCGCGGATAGGAAGGGTATAAGGGACAGGCGCGCTCCTTTGGTTCGCACAATGACGACTGGCCCTTCTTCGACTTGGAACGTCACGTCAACGCGATTGCTTTCCGCATGATATTGGGGTGGGAGTTCCTGAACTCTACTCGCCAACCGGTGCTCCTGGGATAACTCTCGCCGGATCAGAGACGTCGCCTGCTTGATGCGCCCGGCAGCATACGGCTTGCCAGGCTTGAGCAGTCCACCGATGAAGCGAGCGCGGAGTGATCGCACCGAATGCGCCAGCCGCGCGCCGTCGTTGCCTTCCACACCCTCAAACATCACGCCGCCGATGCGCGCCTGTTTGCCGAGTTCAATTGCGAACTGGATATTGACGAGTTGATGTGCGTCATCGATTGAGAAGTTGGGCTGGATGCTTGCCTGGAAATATCCGCTATGGCGCAAGAACTCCGACAAAGCTTTTTCGGCCACTGGAATTCGCGCTTTATCGAAAGGATCCTCGTCGGGCAAATTGACGACCTGCAGGAGTCGTATATAAGAGAAAGCTTTGGTGGCTCCGGGGAAAGTGACCATGCCGAGGTAGTAGGCAGGCTCAAGCAGGAAATCGAGCCGCAAGCCGGTAAGGTCAGGTACCACATTGACCTCAACTTTTGGAAATTGGCCGGTGCGTTCGAGCGCGGTAATACTGGCTTCTATTTTGGATTGCGAATAAGGTTGCCCTGGTTCTTGCGTCACCAGCGCATGAAAGGGCTCCATGTCGCGATGCGGGTTACCGATGAAATCTACAGCACTGACATTCTGGCCGTCATAGATTGGCTGGGGGCCCTCAACAGCGAGTTGAGCCCAACTGATCGTCACCTGGAGCAGGAAGGAGAGTGTGCACAGTCGCCGCAAAACTGTTTGTCGTAGTCTTCGCACCGGGATGCTTGGGATGCGCGAGACTTAGCATAAGTTGTCGGCTACCGATCAAATGCACTGCGAGCTGAGCATCGCACGCTCGTTTGAAAACATCGGGCAACCTGTGCGAGGGTTTATGCTGTGTGTGCTGTTGCCGCGGGATTCGGCGCGAAAAGGCAGGGGTGATGCATGCATCACCCCTATTCAGAACAGCCCGGCCACGATGGCTATTACCGCCCAGTGGGTCACTTCACGGTCAAACAATATTCTCCAATTTTCTGGTCTGCACCTTCCGGATTGGCTGCGGGATCGGGATACACCTCGACGTCCCGGCAGTCGTACATTCCAGAATTGCTGGGCAGTTCGATCATCTGATATTTCCCGCTCTTCAGCGGAGTACAGCTCGGCAGTCCCTGGTTGCACTGCAGTTCGTATCCTTTACCTGCTTTCAGCACATCCACGATCACGACGCCATTGTTCAGTTCGCTGCTCTTTACCGTGATAGCAGATTTTTCCTGGGCCCATGCTTTCGAAGTGCCAAAGACGAAAAGGGCCAGCAGAAAGAAGAAAATGATTCCTTTCTTCATACGCACCCCCTTGTGGATCGGAAGCAGCCTTGGACCACTTTGATCCTGTCATCTTTATGTTTTCGCAATGGGCGATTCTTGTCTGTGACGAGTGATCGCTTAGGGCGTGATTGCGGGCAATGCCGCCGGAATGTCACAAGCCTTCGAAATTGTATGGTGTTATGCTCCGCGCCCGCCATCGCATGCGTTAGAATCCCGCAGGAGCTCTGTTGTGCATCGTCGCGACTTCAATCTCTCGATCTTGAAGACATCGGCTGCCGCACTGTTGGCGCCGCGTCTGTTGGCGCAGCCGTCCGCGGGCACGAACGCCGATGCGCCGCCTTCGCTTTCCGCGCTTTATGCAAACGCAATTGTCATTGATTCGCTTTGCGCTCCATTCAACGACATGGACGTGCTGCCGAGCGCTGAGATCCTAGCGCATGTGCGGCGATCAGGCATCACCGCCGTCAACTTCACCATCTCCGCACCCGCGTTTGAAGAAACGATCGACAATCTTGCGACACTGCAGGAGTTGGTCGATCGTTATCCCGACGCATTCCTGATCGTGCGGCGCCACTCCGATATTGCCCGCGCCAAGCGTGAAAACAAGATTGGAATCATGCCCGGCTTCCAGTACACGGCATTTCTGGAGGAGAATCCCGGGCGCATCGACACATTTCGCAAGCTGGGCGTTCGCATCATGCAGCTCACCTACAACAATCGCAGCATTTTCGGGGACGGATGCCTTGAGCCCGGCAACGCCGGCCTCAGCAAAGCTGGCATCGCTGCCATAAAGAAGATGAATGAAGTTGGCGTCGCGGTTGACCTGAGCCACAGCGGATATCGCACAACCTCCGATGGGATCGCGCAATCCGCCAAGCCTGTGCTGATCTCGCATTCCGGATGCGCCGCTGTCTATGCGCATCCTCGGAACAAGCCCGATGACATTCTGAAGGCGCTCGCTGATCGCGGCGGCTATTTCGGTGTTTACCTCATGCCGTACGTGGTTGCTTCGCCGACCGTGCCGACCCGCGAACACGTGCTCGATCACCTTGTGCATGCCATCAATGTGTGCGGTAGCGACCACGTTGGCATCGGCTCCGATGGCGCCATCCAGAAGACGGTGCTTACGCCCGAGCAGAAAGCTGCGTTTGACCAGGACATTGCGCGCCGCAAGCAACTCGGCATCGGCGCTCCCGGCGAGGATCGTTATCCTTACGTGCCCGACCTCAATGGCCCTGATCATATGGAGATCATCGCGGCTGAGTTAGCGAAACGCGGCCAGTCATCGTCGGTGATCGAGAAAGTCCTCGGCGCAAACTTTCAGCGGGTAATCGGCGAAATTTGGGGCGAGGCTTGAGCAACTCAAGGATGGGAAACGCGGTGAAAGCCGGAAAAGCATTTACCAGCGCGAGTTCTGAAGCGCAACGCCGACTCGCATATTTCAACGAGCGGCGCGAACAGATCGTCTCGACCGTCCGCGAACTGGTCGAAATCGAATCGCCAAGCGACAACAAAGCCGCAGTCGATCGCCTGGCCGAAACCGTCGCGCAAAAGTTCGCCGCGCTGGGCGGACAAGTACATGTCCATCGTGCCACCGATTTCGGCAATCATCTGCAGGTCGATTTCGCCGGCAAATCTGGCGGCAAGCCGGTGCTCTTACTTGGCCACTACGACACGGTCTATCCGCTCGGCACGCTTGCATCCATGCCGTGCCGCGTCGTGGATAACAAGCTGACCGGGCCTGGCGTGCTCGACATGAAATCGGGCATTGCCCTGATGCTGCACTCGCTCGCCGCGCTCCGGGAGTGGGGCGGTGGTTTGCCGCGGCCCGTCACCGTTCTTCTGGTTTCGGACGAAGAGGTCGGTAGCGACTCGTCACGCAAGATCACGGAATCGCTGGCGAAAAAGGCCGCGGCCGTGCTGGTGCTCGAACCTTCCTATGGATTCGAAGGCGCGGTCAAGACGGCACGCAAGGGTGTGGGCGAGTACATGGTGAAGGTGACGAGGCAAGGCGTCGCATGCCGGACTCGACTTCCAAAAGGGTGTCAACGCAATTATTGAGCTGGCGCAGCAGATCGAGAAGATTTCAAGCTTCACCGATCTGAAGAAGGGCTTGACGGTAAACGTGGGGATCGTGAGCGGAGGCTCACGCACCAACGTGGTTCCTGCCGAGGCGACGGCGCAGGTGGATGTGCGAATCGCCCGGCTGAAAGACGCCGCCGGAATCGACAAGAAGATGCGCGGCTTGCGTCCCTTCAACCGCAAGTGCAAGCTGGAGATTACTGGTGGCATCAACCGTCCGCCGATGGAGCGAACCGCTGGCGTGGCGGCGCTTTATGCCAAGGCTGTCGCCATCGCGCGTGAGCTGGGTTGGAAGCTGGGCGAGGCCGCGGTTGGCGGTGGCTCCGACGGTAACTTCACGGCTGGATTGGGGATACCGACTCTCGATGGCTTGGGCGGAGTGGGCGATGGCGCTCATGCCGTTCACGAACATATCCTGATCCCGGAACTGCCTCGTCGGGCGGCACTTATCGCTGGTTTGATCGAGTCTGTGTGATCGGAATCACGTGTCCCGGTGACAGTTAGTACGGGCGTGCTTTGACTCGCGTTCTACACTAACCTAGAATTCAGTTTGGGGAGTTTGGCCTGACGAGCTGCCGAAACAACGAGCAGCCGCTCTGGCAAAGTCCCGGCGTTTCGAGCGGATGCAGTTTTGTGTCCGTCCGAGGTCGCAATGGAGGAAGTTATGGGTGAGGGTCTGTTCCAGCCGCTGCATATCATTTTGATTGTGGGCATCGCGTTACTGCTGTTTGGCCCGAGCAAGTTTGCCGATCTGGGCAAAGGTCTGGGCGAAGGCATCCGAAACTTCAAGTCCGCCGTAAAAGATGGCGACGACAAGAAGGACGAAAAGAAGTCCTAGTTCCTGTGTGGCGCGGACACTCTTGTCCGCGTATTCATCGGGCGAGGCCGAGGTCGGTCGCTGATAACTCGTGCCTGCCGCAGCATGCGATACACCAGCGCGACCGGCAATCCCACCACATTGCTGTAATCCCCTTCGATGCGAGGAATCCAGCGCGATGCGATGCCTTGAATCGCGTATGCGCCTGCCTTGTCCATTGGCTCGCCAGTTCTTACGTAGTCGGCAATTTCCTCGTCGGAGATTTCTGACATTGTGACCGCAGTCGTCTCGCTGGCTACTGAGCAGCGACTATCGACGACTAGACACACGCCTGTAATTACCTGATGTGTGCGTCCGGAAAGCAGGCGCAGCATGCGAATGGCATCGGCTGCATCGACGGGCTTATTGAGAATCTGGTGGTCGATGACGACCACCGTGTCGGCTCCGAGCACGGCATCGTTAGGCCGCTTCTTCGCGATGGCCAACGCCTTCTCGCGCGCCAGGCGCTCGGCGCACTCTTTTGCCTGCTCGCCTGGAAGAGGATCTTCGTTGATGTGTGCAGGCTGGACTTCGAAGGCGATTCCCGCATTGCGCAGAAGTTCCTGACGGCGCGGCGAGGCGGAAGCGAGTACGAGCATGGGCATGGAAATCATTAATGCGAGAGCACGGGGCAGAGCCCCGTCACCACACAGCCAGGATTACTCCAGCGCTTCGGGCTCGATTGAAATATTTTTCTCGCCTTTGGCGCGGCTTTCCCAATATTTCTTCACCCAGGCTTCGTAGCTTTTGCCGGCGGCGGTGTCACGGCCGGTGAAGGCGATGCCGGCGATATCGGAATATGGGATCGCCGGGCGATCGTTGCCGGTGGCGAGCATCAGGCGGATGACAGAATCGTTCAGCGTTTTGCCGATGCGGCGGTCGAAGAGATAGCCGGTAATTTGCGATCCGTCTTTTCTAGTCACGGTGATATCGCCGCGATAGTCGAAGGCTTTTTCGATTACGGCGCGGATGTCGGCTTCGCTGGCGAGTTCCGGAATCCAGCCTTGCAGATTTTCACGCTCGAAACCGGGAACGACTTCGAGCTGCGTCGGAGCCTGGGCTGATTCGCGGCAGGCGCGATAACATGCGCGTTCGGCGAGGCAGCATGCGGCAATGCGGGTTCTCGTCCGGCTTCGCGACCGCTCATGCGTGTGTTTCTTCCACTTCGGAGGCGCTTCACCTGCGCGCCCATTTGCGGGTCGCTAATCTGCGCGTCACTGATTTGCACCAGCGGGTTGTAGGAATACACCGGGCGAATTTCGCGATCTAGATCGTCGAGCGCGGATTTATCGGGATAGAGCGAGAACGTCGCTTTTACTGTGTCAACAAATCCGCGGAGCGAGCCGAAGGTGTCATCGACCGACGTGGGCTCGTATCCGCAATGCACCATGCAGTTCGCGCATTGTGGATTGCCAGACTGCGTACCGTAGGCGTCCCAGTCGGTTGTTTCCATCAGTTCTTTGAACGATTCCGCGTAACCGTCCTGCAGCAGGTAGCAGGGTTTTTGCCAGCCGAAGAGGCTATAGGTCGGCATTCCCCAAGGCGTGCAGTTGTAGTCGCGCTTGCCCATCAGATATTCGAGAAAGAGCGGCGACTGGTTGAAGGTCCAGCGTTTCTTTCGATTCGCGAGGATCGTGCGGAATAAACGCCGGGTGCGGGCTCGGCCCAGGAAGTGCTTCTGGTCGGGCGCTTTGTCGTAGGAATAGCCGGGCGAGAGCATCATGCTCTCGACGCCGGCATCCATCATCTCGTCGAAGAAGGCGCGCACGCTTTGGGGATCGGCTCCGTCGAAGAGCGTCGTGTTAGTGGTGACGCGGAAGCCGGCCTTCACGGCCTCGCGGATGGCATCGATTGCGATTTCGTATCCGCCTTCGCGGCAGACGGAAAAATCGTGATGCTCTTTTTGCCCGTCAACGTGCACCGAGAAGCTCAGATACTTGCTGGGCTTGAACAGGTGCAACTTTTCTTTGAGCAGCAGCGCGTTGGTGCAGAGATAGATATATTTCTTGCGCGCGACCAGGCCTTCGACAATTTTGTGGATCTCGGGATGCATGAGTGGTTCGCCGCCGGGGATCGACACCATCGGCGCGGGACACTCGTCGACCGCCTTGAAGCAATCTTCCGGGGAGAGATCTTTTTTCAGGATGTGGGCCGGGTACTGGATCTTGCCGCATCCGGCGCAAGCGAGGTTGCAGCGGAAGAGCGGCTCGAGCATGAGGACAAGCGGGTAGCGCTTGCGTCCAGCAATTTTCTGGCGTAGGACGTAGGTCGCCACGGTCCACATCTGGGAAACAGGAACAGCCATCACCCCTCCGAAGTTTTTATGATACCGGAAAAACAGTTGGCAGTGCCGTGGCTTGCCGGTCCCTGCCCGGTCACCCCGTTACTCCATATTCCGTCACTCCATATTCCGTTACTCCATGGTGCCGGTTTCGAGCATTGCCGTCGATGGCTTCGCAGCTCGCTAGGGATTTTTCAGTTTGCGAGTGGCCCCCATTCCGTCGATGTGCGCTAGGCACCGCGCCTGCTCCGATTTGCCAGGGATACGCTTTGTAGGGACCCGCCCGGTCTATACCCACCCCTAGGGGGTACCCCCCCCTTGATGCGGTCTATTGTAATCAATACTTTAGAGAAAAATTCCCGCCAAAGTATTGATCCTACATCGGTTACATGCAAAGTATTGAGCGCGTGGTAGTTAGCGTCTTCGCTGGTATTCCTGACGATTTCTGTATTTCAAAGATTTTTCCTTTGTTGCCTGTTTGTCGCCTGAGCGACTGGTTGCGGAACTCAATGGCTCGTTCGTCTGACTAAAATTGTAGGAGCTTATCCGGTTAAGTCAAGGATTTTGGGGAAAGCTTGCGAGAGTGCGGCAACGATCGCCATTCTCCGAACGACGAACAGCGAACGACGACTTGCGAACAGGGAAATCGCTTACAATTCATCTTCCTAAGACTGGTTAAGACTACTTAGCTATGACCATTGCGGTGCGGTCGTTTGCCAAGATCAATCTCGGGCTGTACATCGGTGCGCTGCGTCCGGACGGATTCCATGAGCTGCGTACGGTGTATCAGACGATTGCGCTGCATGACGTGATTCGAGTCAGCGTCGTGACGCAGGAGCGGGACAGGGATTGAGATTCGGTGCGACGACCCGCGCGTGCCGCTCGATTCGTCGAATACCTGCCATCGGATGGCTTCGCTTGTAATGGAAGCGCTGGGCGCTCGCGGCAAGGTCACGGTCGAGATTGAGAAGAGACTTCCGGTGCAAGGCGGGCTGGGCGCGGCCTCGTCGAATGCGGTAGCTACGATGTTTGCGCTGGAGACGGCGCTTCAGCAAGAGCAGGCGCTGAAGAAACCATTGACGGTTGCTGCGCGGCTGCGGATTGCGGCTGCGGTGGGATCGGATCTGCCGCTGTTTGTGCTGGGCGGGACTGTGCTGGGCGTGGGGCGGGGCGAGGAAGTGTATCCGCTGGCGGATTTGGCGGCGACGGCGATGGTGGTGGTTACGCCGGAGGTGGGAGTGTCGACTCCTCGGGCGTTCGCGGATTGGGATGCGCTGTCAGAGTGGGGCCGAGCTGCGCTCGGGTCGGGGCCGAGCCCCGTCACCACACGAGCTGGCACCAAACAGGTTGCCAGCACGCGGGCTCGGACGGGCGAGGGCGGCTGTCCCCGGGCGGCCCCCACGGGCAGCCCCTACGCAAGCAGCCCCTACGCAGCACTGCACAATTGACGCCTTCTGGCTCGTCCGATAGACTGTTTGAGGTTGGCTGCGCGCTGTCGGCGTGGCTTAGTATCTACCCTGACGCTGGTGCTCCCGCCAAGAGCGGGGGCCGGGCTGGAAATTTGCTTTCCGACCTTGTCCGTACCGGGATTGAAAACGACTTTGAAAAGGTCGTCTTTCCGCAATCTCCCGAACTACGAGACATGAAGTGTGCGCTGGAGCGCGCCGGGGCGAGGTACGCTTCGCTTTCCGGATCCGGGTCCAGCTTGTATGGGCTTTTTGAGTCCGAAAAGGCGGCGGTAAAGGCGGCTCGCGAGCTGCGCAAGCAGGGCCTACGGGCGACTGCGACGCGGACGCTGACGCGGCGGGAGTATCGGAAGTGGTCGGTGCTCGGCGCTCTTAGGTTCGTCGGTCGGGTTCGTCGGGCGCGGGTGGGCGGTGAGTAGTCAATTTTCTTGTTTGCACGCAGGCTTGAGTTCGGCATACTGGATTCGACCTCAGAGCAAGTTTGAAGTAGGCGAGGGCGGGTCGCCCTCGTAACTGCCGGCGAGTTGCCGGCGCTACGATTACTGGGCCGTCGACTAATGGTAGGTCAAGTGCCTTTGGAGCACTTTGTCTAGGTTCGAATCCTAGCGGCCCAGCCAGAAAAGCAGTTCTCAGTTGCCAGTTCTCAGTTCTCAGTCGAGACTCTGGAGCCACAACCTGAGAACTGACAACTGAGACCTGAGAACTGACTATGGCGACTGCGACTACGACTGCGGAGAAGATGGAAAAAAAGCCCACTCCGGACGAGAAGACGGAACGCAAGCCAGTACGCGCGCGCGTCGACGACCGGTTCAAGATTTTTTGTGGAACCGCCAACGAGGCGCTGTGCCGACGAAGTCTGCGCGTTTCTCGGTCTGACGCGCGGGCAGGCGCAGGTGACGCGTTTTGCCGACGGCGAATGTTACGTGCAGATCCAGGAAAATGTGCGCGGGGCCGACGTTTTCGTCATGCAGCCGACGTGCCGTCCGGTGGACATGCACTTGATGGAATTGCTGCTGATGATGGATGCGCTGAAGCGCGCTTCGGCGCGGCGCATTACAGCGGTGATTCCTTATTTCGGATACGCGCGCCAGGACCGCAAGGACAAGCCGCGGGTGCCGATTTCGTCGAAGCTGGTCGCGGACCTGCTGACGACGGCAGGAGCGGATCGGGCGCTGGTGGTGGATTTGCACGCGCCGCAGTTGCAGGGATTTTTCAACATTCCGGTGGACCATTTATTCGCTTCGCCGGTGCTGGTGGATTACTTCCGGAAGCTGAACCTGCCGGATCTGACGGTGGTTTCGCCGGACGCGGGCGGCGTGGAGCGGGCGCGCTTCTTCGCGAAGAAGATGGATGCCGCGCTGGCGATCGTCGATAAACGGCGCGTCGAGATGAACGTGGCGGAAGTGATGCACGTGATCGGCGACGTCGACGGCCGCACTTGTCTGATCATCGACGATTTGATCGACACGGCGGGAACGCTGGTGAAGGTGGCGCAGGCGCTGATCGAGAATGGCGCGGGCACGATTTATGCGTGCTGCTCGCATCCGGTGCTTTCGGGGCCGGCGGCGGAAAACCTGATGAACTCTCCGATCAGCGAAGTGGTCGTGACGAACACGATTCCACTGAACGAAGCGGCGCGGAATCTGCCGAAGATCAAAGTGCTTTCGATTGCCGGGTTGATTGGGCGGGCGATTCAGTCGATTCACGAAGAGACGTCAGTAAGCAGACTTTTTATTTAGAACCCGTCGTTCGTCGTTGGTCATTCGTCGCTCGCTACTCGCTGTGAGCGAGTGGTTGCAAACGGCCAACGATGAGCGACCAACGACGATTTTAACGAAGGATGGAAACGGGATTATGGCTACAGCAACGGATATCAGCATTCTGGAAGCACAGACGCGCGAATCGGGCAACAAGAACGCGGCGCGGCGTGTGCGAGCGGCGGGAAAAATTCCTGCGGTTGTTTATGGGGCAGGCGCGCAGGCGGCCACGGTCGCGGTCGATCCTCGGCAGGTGCTGCGCATTCTCCGGTCGGAGAGCGGACACAACACGATTTTTGACCTGGCGCTCGACAGCGATCGGGTGAAGGCCATGATCGTGGACTGGCAGTTCGAACCGATCAAGGGCAAACTGCTGCACGTGGACCTGCAGCGAATCGCGATGGACAAGGTGCTCACCGTCACCGTGCCGATTGTGCTCAAGGGCGAGGCGGCGGGCGTGAAGCAGGAGGGCGGCATTCTCGAACAACTGCTGCGCGAGATCGAGATCGAGTGCCTTCCGGTCGATATTCCGAAATCGATCGAGGTCGATGTCAGCCACCTGACGTTTGGCGTGGAAGTGCGCGTTAAGGACATTCCGCATAGCGACAAGCTGAAGTTCCTGACGGAAGAGAACCAGATGATCGCGCACATCACCTCGGTGAAGGAAGAAGTGGTGGCGACACCTGAGGCAGTGGCTGCGGAAGCGGGAGCGGCTCCGGCTGAGCCTGAGGTCATCAAGAAGGGCAAGCAGGAAGTTGAGGGTGAAGAAGAGGCGGCCGAGGGCGATAAGGGCAAGGGTAAGGCTGAGCCCAAGGCTGAGAAGAAAGAGAAGAAATAGCTTGAGCTGGACGGATCGTACTCGCCCGTCCTAAAGCTGCGGGCTGCGAGCCTGCGGGCACACGAACTTGGCTAACTGATAGCTGAAGAGCGACTCGCGTGAAACTGATCGTCGGTTTGGGCAACCCTGGAATCGAATACCAGTTCACGCCCCACAATCTGGGGTTCTTGACGATTGACCGGATTGCCGGCGATCGCGGAATTGAAGTCCGAAACCGCCAGTGCCGGGCGCTCACGGCGCGGACGGCGATCGCCGGTGAGCAGGTAGTGCTGGCCAAGCCGGAAACCTACATGAATCTGAGTGGGCTTTCGGTGCGGGAACTGGTGGCGGAACATCAGGTCGATGTGAAAGACGGACCTGATCGTGATCTACGACGAGCTTGACCTCGCGCTGGGGACGATTCGCATCCGGCAGCGGGGAAGTTCGGCGGGGCACAACGGAATGGAATCCATTCTGGGGGCGCTCGGGACGGATGAATTCTTGCGGATCCGGTTGGGGATTGCGCCGGACCGCAAGGTGAGCGACGGCGTGAAGTATGTGCTGACGCCATTCCGCAAAGCGCAGGATGCGGTCGTCGACGAAATGCTCGATAAGGCGGCGCGGCGGTGGAAGTGATTTTGAAGGAAGGCGCGGCGGCAGCCATGAACCGGTTCAACCGCAAGAATGACGGCGGAGATGAGCCACCGGCAGACTAATGCAGGAAGCCACGAAGTGCAGTTGTTGCGGAGAGCGTTTTTGCAGCAGAGAAGTTTTGGAGAGAACGAATGAATCGTAGCTATGAATTGATGTTTATCGTCCGGCCGGACATGGTGGACGAGGATTTGAATAAGCTGATCTCGACGCTGGAGTCATCGGTGACCTCGGCCGGCGGAACGGCCAAGGCGGAAGTCTGGGGCAAGCGGCGGCTTGCATATAAGGTCTCGAAGTTCAACGACGGGATTTTTGTGCTGCTCATGATTGAGGGCACGGGAGCGATCATCCACGAAGTGGAACGGCGCCTGCGCGTGACGGAGCAGGTCATCAAGTTCCTGAGCGTGCGGACCGACGAAGAGCTGAAGCGGCTGGACAAGATCAAGAAGCTGCGGGACGCGAAGAAGAAAACGAGCGCGGCTCCGGCGGTTGCGGCGCCCGCTCCGGCACCGGTTACACCGGAAGCAGGGACGGAAGCGACGCCGGCGCCGACGACGGTCTAGGTCGAAGAGCGTAGTGGCACTCCGCTGGGACGGGGCATAGCCCCGCCACCACACGAGCCTCTGAGGCCCGAGTTGAGTCCGACTTAGCTGAGTAACTAGTTTTTCAGTTTTTTGGAGTTAAGGAGCAATATGGCAGAAGAAACGAAAGCACCAAGCGCTTCCGCAGAAACAAGCGGAGGCGGGACTCGGCCGGAAGGACGGCCGGAGCGCAGTGGCGGTGACGCGGAGTGGACCTCGAGGTCCGCGTGCGGGCGGCGGCGGGCCGGGCGGTCCGCGCGAAGGCGGACGCAAGTATTTCCGGCGCAAGAAAGTCTGCAAGTTCTGCGTCGAGAAAATCGAAGCGGTCAATTACAAAGATGTGCGTTTGCTGGCGCAGTTCGTGGCGGAGAGCGGCAAGATCACTCCGCGGCGGCTGACGGGCGTGTGCACGCCGCACCAGCGCCGCCTGTCGAAGGCGATCAAGCAGGCGCGCAACATAGCACTGCTGCCGTTCGCGGGACGCGCGCAGTAATTCAATTATCCAGGGTTCCTCTGTGACTCTGTGACCTCCGTGGTTAAGATTCTTTTCAACCACGGAGGACACAGAGGTCACGGAGGACGACCCGAGAAAACGGAGTCATGGAATGGAAGTCATTCTCAAAGAAGATGTGCCAAAGCTGGGCAACCGCGGCGAGGTGGTTAAGGTCGCCGAAGGATACGGGCGGAATTTTCTGCTGCCCAGGAAACTTGCGATCGAGGCCACGATTGCGAACAAGACCGTCATCGAGCAGATGAAAGCGGCCGCCGTGCGGCGCTCGGCCAAGGAAAAGTCGGAAGCAGAGGCGCTGGCCAAGCAGTTTGACGGGCTGGAAGTGAAGTTCACGCGCAAGTCGGGCGAGAACGATCAGCTCTTCGGGTCGGTTACGGCGAGCGATATCGCGGAAGGGCTCGAGAAAAAGAGCTTCCACATCGACCGGCGTAAGATCCAGTTGCATGAATCGCTTAAGACGGTGGGCGAGTTCATTGTGCCGATCAAATTGCACAAGGATGTGACCACGCATTTGAAGGTGATCGTGGACAAGGAAGCGGTCACCGAGTAGGTTTGGACCTCGACGTGTACGGGTGACCCGCCCGTCTCTGTGCCTACGGAAGATCAATTCCTCTTCTTATCATCCAGCGATTAACTTTGATTCCCACCCATCCTGCGAACGCGAACGCCCCCGCCATGCAGGTCAAAACGAACGCCACAAGATAAAACTCAATAGTGAAACCGGGGTCGACGTATGTTGCTCCGGGTGCGCGTTTGTTATAAATCACCGTCCTGGCTCTGAGCAGGAGCAGCTGCCACGGCCGCGCGCAACGCTGACACAGTCGCTGGTAAAAGTATGGCCGCCATTTTCGACGGACAAGTCTCTTCCGCCAACAACGTAATGCACGGACTCAACCGCGCTGCACAGGGTAGCCCCATCGTCTGATTGACTCGTTTTGACGCTGCTGCTGACATACAACTCCGCTGGTACGAGGCGCAAGCGTAGAGGATCCATGGTTTTAAAGGCGAAAGCGCAAGCCGCAATCGTGAGCATGCAACATGCCAGGATGATGAAGGCGCGACCAGCAGACAGGCCACACCAGTCTCTCGATCCTTCTGGACAAGATTCGCATCAGTCTCTCTCCACCCCGAAGAATTCCTCTACCTTCCTCAAGTCTGTTGTCTTTGCGTAATTCGGCAGGCTTTCTACGAATACTCGGCCGTAGGACTTTTTCAGAATCCGGTTGTCCAGCAGAGTTAGCAGGCCGCGGTCGTGGAGAGAGCGGATGAGGCGTCCGAAGCCTTGTTTCAGCGTGATGACCGCACTCGGAACCTGATAATCGCTGAACGCGTTGCCTCCGGCGCGATCGATTGCCTTGACTCTCGCGGCCACGATCGGGTCGTTTGGCACCGCGAATGGCAGGCGGTCGATGATCACACAGCTTAGCTGCTCACCTTGCACGTCCACACCTTGCCAGAATGACGAAGTCCCGAACAGAACAGCATTGGGCGTAAGGCGAAACTCCTCGAGCAGCGCTGACTTTGGCGCGTCGCCTTGCTTGAGCATGGGGAACTCGATGAGGCCCAGCAGGCGGTCATAAATATCGTTCATTTGCGCATAGCTGGTGAAGAGGACAAACGCACGGCCTCGGGTAATTTCCAGCAGGCGACGGATGACGTCAGCGGCTTGCGCTGCGAATTGCGGCGTGCGCGGATCGGGCAGCTCGGGCGGCACGTAGAGAATTGCCTGGCTCTCGTAATCGAAGTGCGAAGGGACGATGAGGTCGCGTGCGTGGTCGAGGCCGAGACGCTGGCGGATGTAATCGAAGCCGCCGCCGACGGCGAGTGTGGCCGAGGTGAGGACGGCTGTTTCCAGCTTCGACCAGAGGCACTCGCGCAAAATCTGGCCGACCTCGATGGGCGTGGCTTGCAAGAAGACATTGCTGCGGGCGCTGACTTGTTCTTCGGATGCCTTCCGGCGGGCGGGGGCGCCCGCCGCACGACCTCCACGAAAGCCGCGGCGCTCGATCCAGAAAACCGTGTTCGGATTCTCGTCTTCCATGACGAAGCGCAGTTGCACCTGTAGTTGCTGCGCCCGCCGCGCCAGTGTGAAGACTTCGTCCGGCTTTTGGGGAAGTTGCTCGAACTCCGCGGCCAGACGGGTGAGAGCCTGGTTCAGCGCCAGAAACTCCTCTCCATTTTCTTCCAGGAACTCGCGGCGCGTATCAAAGGCGAAACGGCCTTCCTGCGCAGGCAGCAGCGAGAAGAACAATTGCGAGCGCTCACGCAGCGAACTGATCGCGCCCGACATTTGCGGCGTGTACATCTTTTCACGCTGCAGGAGATTTTCTGTGTCGCGCGCCAGTTCGTCCATGCGGCAGATTGCTGACGGAGATACCGAAATAATTTCCGGCGACCTCTTCGAGTTCGTGGGCTTCGTCGAAGATGACCGCTCCACATTCGGGAAGAACACCGGCATCGGGCGCGCCGTCAGCTTCGAGCTTAATGGCGAGGTCGGCGAAGAAAAGATGATGATTGACGATGATGATGTCGCTCTCGGCCGCGCGGCGACGCATCTCCGTGATAAAGCAGCGGTCATACTCTTTGCATTTCTGGCCGAGGCAAGTGTCCGCGCGCGCATCAAGCTTGTGCCAGAGCGCGCTCGCCTCGGGCAGTTCGGCGAGTTCAGAGCGGTCGCCGGTGTGCGTGGTTTTTTCCCAGGCGGCGATGGCGCGATAGTGCTCGATTTCTTCGAGGCCGCTTAGGACGGGCTGATCGGTGAGGTCGTAAAGCTTCTTGCGGCAGAGATAGTTGTTGCGGCCTTTCATGTAGCAGACGGAGAGTTGCCGGGCTTCGCCCGGCTGGACGGGCGACGGGCGCCCGTCGCTCCACTGATGCTTGCTCGCCGAAGAGGGCGCGCTCAAGGAACGGCACATCTTTGAAATACAGTTGCTCCTGCAGATTTTTCGTGCCCGTGGAAATGATTACGCGCTTGCCGGAGCGAATGACCGGCAGCAGGTAAGCGAGGGTCTTGCCGGTGCCGGTGCCTGCTTCGACGATCAAGTGACGCTTCTCCCCGAGCGCTTCTTCCACGGCTTGGGCCATCTGCAGTTGTCCGCGCCGAAATTCATAGGCAGGATGGCATTTCGACAACACTCCGCCGGGCGCGAAGAACTGGTAGAGCGAGAATCCGGCAGCGGCCGGGAGCGGGATGGGATGAAGAAGACACGGAGTCTCTATAATAGCTAACCAGTTGCCAGCCGCCAGTTGCCAGTGAAACAAATCTCCTCAAACCCGAATGCCTTGCCTCTCCTCGCCATCGTCGGCCGTCCCAACGTTGGCAAATCGACGCTCTTCAACAAGTTGACGGGTTCGCGGCGCGCCATTGTTGGCGATGAGCCGGGCATCACGCGCGACCGCCTCTACGGTGAGGCAGAGTGGCGTGGGCATGCGTTCCGCGTTGTCGACACCGGGGGCATCATTCCCGAGGACAAGGAATTCATTCCGTCCGAAATTTTTCGCCAGGCCAAAGTTGCGCTGAAAGAAGCCGTTGGAATCATCATGGTCGTCGATGCCCGCACCGAATTGGCGGGTCCCGATCGCGAGCTTGTACGACAGCTTCAGCGCATGGGCAAGCCCCTTTTTCTGGCGGTGAACAAGGTTGACAGCGACAAGCAGGAATCGCTGGTCGGGGAATTTCACGAACTGGGGATTCGCGAGGTGTTTGGGATTTCCGCGGAGCACGGGCGCGGGATCGATGACTTGCTCGACGCGGTGCTTGAGGTGCTGCCGCCGGCGCAAAGCAAAACCACAGGGGTCACTGAGGGCACGGAGGAATCTGCGGAACAAAAAGCACCGGGGGACGGCTTAGAGCGCCCGGACAGTGGCGAACGACGAACAGCGAACGACGATTCTCCGACGGAAATCAAGGTTGCCATCATCGGACATCCCAACGTCGGCAAGTCCACGCTGCTGAATCAGCTCACGGGCAGGGACCGAGCCATCGTCTCGCCGGTTGCCGGCACGACGCGCGATTCGATTGATGAAGTCGTCGAGTACAAGGGGCGCAAAATTCGCTTCATCGATACGGCCGGCATTCGGCGCAAGGGCAAGACCGAACTGATGGCCGAAAAACTTTCCGTGGTTATGGCGCGGAAGAACATCGAAAGCGCCGACATCGTGCTTTTCATGATGGACGCCACGGAGGGCGTGAGCGGGCTCGACGCTAACATCGCGGGCTATGCGCATGAGAGTGGGCGATCGGTGATCATCGTCGTCAATAAGTGGGACCTGGTGACGAGCGGCGAGAAGCGGGCCATCAGCCAGTCGAAGACGGCGCGCATTCAAGATGCGAAGCGTCCGCAGGATCGCAAGCTTTATGAGGAGCGGCTGCGGTACGGGCTCAAGTTTCTTAGCTATGCGCCGGTTGTTTTTATTTCCGCGCATACGGGCAAGGGGACGGAGAAGATTCTGCCGCTGATCGAGAAGGTCGCGGCCGAGCGACGCAAGCGCGTTACCACCGGAGAGATGAATCGATTCCTGAGGACAATTGACTTCGATCGGGCCTCCGTGCCGGTGAGCAAGCGCGTGAAGATCTATTACATGACGCAGGCGGCGGTAGCGCCGCCGACGTTTGTGCTCTTTACTGACCGGCCGGTGAAGCTGCATTTTTCCTATGAACGATTTCTTGAGAATCAGATTCGGGAGGCGTTTGGATTTATGGGGTCGCCGATCTGGATCAAGAATCGGGCGCGGAATTAAGACTGTGTGGAGGCGGAGCTTCGCTCCGCTTTGGCGGGGCAAAGCCCCGTCACCATACGAGCTTACCCCGCTATCGGCGCATGCTTGCCGTCTTCTGTCAACAAGTCCCACGCGGTCTACCCCGGCGGTTCGTGCGAGCGCGATCACGTCGGCTACGTCCTGAAAGTCGGTGTCGTCGTCGGCTTCGATGAAGGCTATGCGCTCGACTCTGATGGCGAAGATATCCCGCAAACGTTCGCGCAGGCGATCCCACTCGACTGTCTCTTCATTCACGGTCACGCGCGGATGCTCAGGACTTTTATCTCCGGGCTTAGCCTGGTGAACATGAATCACGATAGTCCGGTCGGGCGGCGGGATGTTCTTTGCGGTTGACGGCGCGGGTTGCGGGACCTCGGCCGTCAAGCCCGTCGGCCGCTGTTCGATCACCACCACCATGAAAATAATGATCAGCACCAGCAGAACGTCAATCAGGGGCGTGACGTTCATTTGGGGCGAGTTGGGGCCACCGCCTGCCGAGAATGCCATTGGAATCTCTCCTCATTGAATCGGCACGCGCGTGTCTTGAATGGATTGGACACCCCGTGGTCGCAGATGGTTCCCGGTGAGGGGTGGACTGCTCACAAAATCCGGAACTGCGAGCCCTGCAGTCGCGGCTGTTGTACGTGGGCGCGAGCCCCGTCACCACGCGACCTGAGCGGGCACGGCGCGACTGCTCTAGAATCAAATATTCATGCAGCGTGCGGCGGAACATTTCTTGCGAGGCGTCGTGGGCCTGTTTTTCTCGCGCTCTTCCTGTCTGCGCTCACTCCGTCGTGCAGCACGTGCGCAGGACAACTACGAGATTCAGGTCTATTCCTCCGACACGGTTCCGCCGAAAACGACCATGGTGGAGATTCACTCGAATTTCACGGTGGACGGCTCCAAACAGGTGATCAACGGCGTGGTGCCTACGAACCATGCCGAGCACGAGACGCTGGAGATCACGCAAGGATGGACGAACTGGTTTGAAACCGGCTTCTATGTGTTTTCGAGTATTCAGCCCGGCGCCAGTCCTGACAGCGGATGGCAGTGGGTGGGCGATCACATTCGTCCGCGGATTGCAGTGCCCGAGTCGTGGCACTGGCCGGTCGGGCTGAGCGTTTCGCAGGAGATTGGCTACCAGCGGCGCGCGTTTGCCGAAGATAGCTGGGACTACGAGCTGCGGCCCATCATCGACAAGAAAATTGGGCCCTGGTATCTCGATTTCAATCCGACGTTCGATCGCTCGCTGCACGGGCTGAATGTGGGCAAAGGGTGGGAGTTTTCTCCGAATGTGAAAGTTAGTTTTGATTTCACGAAGAAGATAGCGGGCGGTATCGAATATTACGGCGCGCTGGGACCGGTTTCGAATTTCGATCCTATTTCGCAGCAGTCGCAGCAGATTTTTCCCACGATTGATCTCAATCTTTCTCCCGATTGGGAGTTCAATTTCGGCGTGGGCGTGGACGTGACGAACTCCAGCGATCACCTGATCGTGAAATGTATTGTGGGGCGGCGGTTTAGTTGGAAACGCAAGGCGAAAGATGGGCAGAAGTAGTTCTGAGCTAGAGCATTTCTCTTGATAGTGTAGAGTGATCGCCCTCAGCGGCTAAAGCCGCAAATTCTTTGCAGACTTTGCGGCACGACTGAAGTCGTGCCCTTCCCAACTTGATTCGAACTCTACGGTAACTCGAGAACCGCTCTAGCCTGGAGCACGTCGGGAGGGTTCGGTAGCACCTTGGCTCCAGCATGTTGCGCCGAGCGCGAGGCGCGCTCGGAACCGCCGGCAAGGTGCCGGCGCTACGCTCGCTATCCAATGGGCTCGGGTGATGGTGGCAGCGGAGGCGGTTCGGTGGCGGCGGAGACTCCGGCAGTGGAGGTACTTCCTGCGCGGGGGGCGGCGGATTGAGCAGAACATCGAGCCTAGGATATCGCGCCGCGAAGAAATAGATTGCGAACGCCGGGAAAAAAACTGTCGCGGGTACATTCACCAGGGCGATCACATAGATCAGAACGATCATCAGCAGGGTTCCGA
The DNA here is from genome assembly GCA_963709055.1 of uncultured Acidobacteriaceae bacterium. Taxonomy (GTDB): domain Bacteria; phylum Acidobacteriota; class Terriglobia; order Terriglobales; family Acidobacteriaceae; genus Acidiflorens. Next base: position 55,132 of record CAVPUZ010000023.1, on the reverse strand, counting down.
GGATTATCGCCAGGCTCACGGTGGTGACGTCCCAGCCCAGGCCCGCCGCGTGGCCGGCGAATACGGCCACCACGACCGGAACTATCAGGACCAGGATCGGGATGAGGGTGAGAATGCCGAACAGTATCGCGGCTGCAATCGCCAGGACGATCTTTAACAGAAGGTAGACTACATATTTCCCGGGCTCGGGCCGGATCAGCGTCAGCAAACGGCTCCAGCCATCGGCGAAATCGACCTCTTCCAGCGCCATGATGGGCACCAGAAAATCCTTCGCCAGCAGTTGAACGACCACGGCCAGCAGCACAAAAACAAGAAATAGCCCGAACAGGAAGATTGCTCCGAGGACTGTGCGCCCCACGTGCTGCTGGAAATCGTGAAACCACCCGAGCGCCGCTGCCACCGCCAAAGGCACGCCAATGAGAACTCCGAGAATGAGGGATTCGGCGATCATGAAGACGATTTGCCAGAGAAAGAACCTGCGGCCGGCGCGATGCCAGCGTTGCCAGCCTTCGGAAATGGAGCAGCGTTTCTTGAGAACGGAATCAAACAGAATGAAGCGGAAGACACTGTTGATGTACAAAAAGATGAAGAACAAAATAGTCGCCAGCAATACGAGCGCAACGATCAGGCCGGCAAACTGCGCGATACGAGCTGGATCGAAGCGCGACGGGTCGATCTGCGGGAAGGACGTGGTGACAAATTCGTGGCTCGTGCGCGGATGCGTTGACATCGGGAAATGCCAGCCGCCAGAATTGCATCCGCCGGCATGCAACTCGGCGGCTAAGATTCCTACCAGCGCCAGACGCGACCACTGCCCGAATCGGAAAGGCCGGAAGAGCTGGTCCCGAGTGTGCTGAATGGCGGGCTGAACACAATCGACGGCAGAAGTCGGCACGAGCGCTCCTCGAGGTGATGCCAAGGTATCGCTTCGCGAGTGGGGTAGTCAATGAAGGAAACGGCCCCTGGGCCTCGAGTTACGAGTTGCGAGCAATCAAATTTGTCGCGCTTTTGTTTGCCCAATCCGTTTTGCTTAGCCAAATCTGAAATTCTTGCAGCGCTTTTTCGCATTGCAGGCGGTGGCGTTCTTTGCGGTCGCGGACGCGGGTTTCGAGCGCGGGCAAAAGGTCGAACGTGATATTCGCCGGCTGAAAGTTGCGGCTGTCGGCCTGCGTGATGTAGTGGAGAAGCGAGCCGAATGCGGTGGCACGCGGCGGCGGCACAGGCACTACTCCACTCGCAATCGCGGCTGCGTTGACGCCTGCCATCAGGCCGGTTGCGATGGATTCGACATAGCCTTCGACTCCACAAATTTGTCCCGCGAAAAGCACGTGCGGGTGCGCTTTCATCTGCTGTGTCGGCATGAGCAATGTGGGCGCGTTGATGTAGGTGTTGCGGTGAATCTGGCCGTAACGCAGAAAGTGTGCGTGTTCGAGGCCCGGGATCAGGCTCAGGACGCGTGCCTGCTCGCCGAATTTGAGGTGATTCTGGAAGCCGACGAGGTTGTAGGAATCGGCGCGCAGATTTTCCTGGCGCAATTGCACGACGGCGTAGGGCCGCCGGCCGGTGCGCGGATCGATCAGTCCCACCGGCTTCATGGGGCCGAAGCGCAAGGTATCGCGACCGCGGCGTGCGATTTCCTCAATAGGCAGGCAGCTTTCGAAGTAATTCAGATTTTCCCAGTCTTTCTGGTCCACCGACTGCGCGGCGATAAGCGCGTCGTAGAAGACGTCGTATTCGTCCTTCGACATGGGACAGTTGATGTAATCGGCCGACCCTTTGTCGTAGCGAGCCGCCATATACACCTTGTTCATATCGATCGAATCGGCTTCGACGATTGGGCTGATGGAATCGTAGAAATAGAGATTGTGTGGAACGGACCCGCCCTGAGCGAGAGCCGAAGGGGCCCCCGCCCGCGTGTCACCTGGAGCGGAGTCGGCTTTCAATTCGTTCGTCGAACCAAGCCGCGCGATCTCCTGCGCGAGTGCATCGGAAGTCAGCGGCCCGGTTGCGATTACCGTAATCTGGTTCTTCCTCGATTTGTGTCGCCTCTTCGCGGTGGACCGCGATCAACGGTTCTTTCGCGATTGCCCCAGTTACTTTCTTCGAAAATTCCGCGCGATCCACGGCCAGGGCGTGTCCCGCTGGAACGGCGGTTGCGCGGGCGATCTCAAGCAGCAGCGATCCAGCGCGATGCATCTCTTGCTTGAGAAGCCAGGGCGCGGTGTTCTCGCTATCAGACTTCAGGGAGTTCGAGCAGACTAACTCGGCAAAATCGCCCGTTTGATGCGCGGGAGTCGCGCGGACGGGCCGCATCTCAAACAATTCGACGGGAATGCCCCGGCGCGCGCACTGCCAGGCAGCTTCGGATCCGGCTAAGCCTGCGCCGATGACGCGGACTGTGTACGAATCTGCGTTCATGCGAAGCCGTTTTTATTTTTCATCTAGTCTTGAATGATAGCAATAGAAACAGCAGCTTGGACGGGGCAGAGCCCCGTCACCACACGAATCTAGTCGTTACACGACTGTCCGGTCGCTCGCAGGAGGCAACCGCCGGCAGTCAGAGGATTACCCGTTCGTCTCCCACGCGCCTTGTCACGTGTTCGCGATCCAGATACTCCAGTAATGGGATTGCGTACTTCCGGCTGACTCCGGTTATATCTTTAAAGCGGGCAACGTCGATTTTCGGCGTGGCGGGCTTGAGCGCCGTGATTTTCTGCCTCAGATCCGCCAGCGCGGTTTGATGGAAGACGAGGTCCTCCGAGATTTTGATCAGCACTTTATCGCGGAGCAACAGGGTGACGATTTTTTGCGCCCGCGCCTTGTCTACCTTTAGACCTGCCAATACGTCTTTCAGCGACGGAACCTTGAGTCCTGCGGAGAGAAACGCCTGCTCGATAATCTTTTTCGATTCGGATTCTTCGTCTTTCATGGACACGCCGCGGCCGGGTGCATGCACAAGTTCACCTGCGACTTCCAGCTTCTTGTCGGTCACCGCCCTGGCCAGCAGAGCTGAGAATACGTCCGGCCCAAGTCCGACCCGGTCACGCAGCTCTTCCTTGCTGATGCCCGCAACCAGCGGATTCGCATCATGAAAATTCCGGACTGCTTGGATCGCGCTGGAACCTGCTTCTGCAAATACGGTCGGCGAAACGAAGACTCCGGCACAGCGCACCAACCCGGCGCGGGCGGCTAATTGCTCAGCCTCAGCTCGTCGAAGGTTCATCTGCGCAGTCATGACGTCCAGCGTCAGGCCCGCGATTCCGCTGCGCGCCACTCGTGCGGTCAACATTTGTTCTGGAGAACCTTCCAGCATCGTTCTCAGGAATGCGGTGACATGATCCGCGCTTCGCCGGCGGGTCGGCGGCCATGCATCCAAAACGATTCCTCCGCCGATCGTTACCACCGGCGAAAATTGGCGGACGATGAAACGATCGCCTGGAAGCAGCAGAGCGGGCTCTGCCAATTTCAGTTGCGCAAATGCTTCGTCGCCCGGCTTCAACTGCCTTGTTCCATACAGCCGGACTTCGGCGATCGTCTCCATTGTGTAGGCATGAAAATGTACGCGCGCGCCGTCCTTGAGCGGCTTGGCGGAGGCAAGCAGCGAAAGTTCCGCATCGACTCGGGGCGTGGAGCGAAACGAATCCGACGGTTGCGAGCGTCATTCCCCGGGCCAGGTGTTCGGTCGGAACTCCGGCGAGATTCAGTGCCGTCCGTTGTCCGGCGATTGCGGCTTCGGCGGACGAACCGTGGACCTGCACTCCACGAACGCGCACGCGCTGGCCCGCGGGAAATACTTCCAGCTCTTCTTCTTTGCGAATCGTTCCAGCGACCAGGGTTCCGGTGACGACTGTTCCGAAGCCTTTCATGGTGAAGACGCGATCTACCGGGAGACGGGCAAGGGCGGCTGAGTCTTTTGCGGTTGCCTCCGACGCGATTCTTGCCAGCGCTGTTTTCACGTCGCCGAGGCCCGCGCCGGTCAGTGAACTGGCGGCGACAATGGGCGAGTGCGTGGGGTCGAGAAACGATCCACGCAGGAAATCCGCGACCTCCAGACGCACCACTTCGAGCGTCTCGGCATCCACCGCGTCTGACTTGGTCAGCACCGTAATGCCACGCCGCACGGCCAGCAGACGGCAAATGTCGAAGTGCTCGCGGGTCTGCGGTTTGATGCCTTCATCCGCCGCAATCACCAGCACGACGAGATCGATGCCCCCCACGCCTGCCAGCATGTTGCGAACAAAACGCTCATGGCCGGGCACGTCGACAAAGCCGAGGCGCAGCTTTTCTCCGTTGGGAGCGGGCAATTCGAGATGGGCAAATCCTATATCGATCGTGATGCCGCGGCGCTTTTCTTCTTCCAGGCGATCGGCATCAATCCCGGTCAGAGCCTTCACGAGCGAAGTTTTGCCGTGATCGATATGGCCAGCGGTGCCTACGATGACAGATTTCACGCGAAAACAGTATAGACGGGGTTGGGCGAATGATCTTCAGTGCCAGTGCTTCAGTTTTGGCCACAGATCGGCAAGCGTGCCGAATTTCGCGCCGCGGCAAATGTTGACCGAGATCTCAGTTTCAAATGCGTAAGGATTGGGCGCTGAGTTACCCAAATATTCCACGTGGTCGAAGAGTTGCTCGAGCCTGCGTACGCCGATCGCCGAGCACGATCAGGCAATTGCCGGAGTAGCCGCGAGGTCCCCACAGCCACCAGGTTCGGTCTCCGCTGAGCGCGTTGGGCAGGCCATACTTTGAACCGAGAAAATCGATCGCTCCCGCCTGACCGTAGTCCTGCGCAAAAATGGCGCAGATTTTATCTTTGCGGTCAGCGGCAGGAATTGTTTGCCAGGCTTCGGCAGTCTTCTCGACGATCTCATTCCACCCAAATTGATCGGCGTAATGCTGGGGCAAAGCTATTCGCGCGTGTTCATATTCGGTGCGTGGCACCTTAATTGGCAGCCGGTTCATGTACGGAATGAATTGGTCGATGGGAAGGATTGGCATTGCAAGGGGCGCAAAAACTGCACCGGTCCCCAGCACCAGTACTATGATTGCTGGCTTCAGCCAGGGTTGGCGAAGCCAGTCGATGGCTGCGGCAATCACGATTGCTCCGGCCGCCTCATACACCGGGTAGATTGGCGCGAGGTAGTAATTTTTCCCCTTGAGGACAACGAAGAGGACAAACGCCACGAGATACGCCCATCCCAGAAAGCGGTACGGTTTGAAGCGGCGCGCAACCAGCAGGGCGATCACTCCGACGATCCAGATGAGCGCGGAGACATGGTGGGTAAGCAGCATTTGCTGGGAGAAAAATTGCCAGGGCGAGAGTACGACATCGCGGCCCTCGGCCCGGATGTTTCTCATCAGCTGTACGAACGGCCAGTCGTGGTGGATGTTCCAGAGCAGGTTCGGCAGGAAGATGAGCAGCGCGGCGAGACCCCCAAGCCACATCCACTTGCTGAGCAGAAATCGCCGCTGGCGGGTGAGCAGCAGCCCGGCGACGACGGCGAGGCCAAGCACGGCAATCGAATACTTTTCTTCAAGTCCGATTCCCGCCACCACCCCGAACCACAGCCAATAACGCGGATCGTTGCGCTTTGCGGCCAGAATCGCGAAGTACAGGCAGCCCGTCCAGAGCAGGACTTCGAGATCGCAATTGGTGGTAAGCAGGCTTCCGCCGGATAAATAGATTGGCCCAACAAGGACGGCCAGGGCACTGAGCACGACGGCGAAGCGCTTGCCGCCGAGTTCGCGCGCGACCAAACCTGTGAGCACAATAAGCGCTGCGCTCGAAAGCGCAGGCAAAAGGCGGACGCTGCGAAGCGAATCTCCGAAGATGCCCATGAATATGCGCGTCAGGATAGGCAGTAGTGGAGGCTGGTCGACGTAGCCCCACGCCGGGTGTCGTCCGCAGGCGATGTAATCAAATTCATCGCGAAAATATCCGTAGCGGCCGTTGCAGATCAGGTGCAGAAAGAAGGTAGCCAGCGCGATTCCCCAGAGAGCAAGCATGCCAGTACCTTGGGAGGGTTGCTCCGGTGGCTGAGTGACAACGGACTCAATCGTGGCGCTGTTCATAGAACAAAATTTCGCGCGATCAGGCTTTCGTGTGGTGACGGGGCTCCGCCCCGTTCGCGGGGTAAAACCCCGCCACCACACAAGAAATTTCGAAGCCACTGACCCGATCGCCAACGCTAACACATACGTCGGCTGAGTTCCCAAGGTTCCGCATGTAAAAATCCGATCAAAATGCGACAATAGAAGCTCCCCTCATGACCACCTCGGCGATTTCTCCTTTGACACCTGAACTGATCCGGGAGCACGGACTTACGCTGGATGAGTTCGAGAAGATCAAACAACTGCTGGGCGGGCGCGAACCTACCGTTACCGAACTCGGTATCTTCAGCGTGATGTGGAGCGAACACTGCTCGTACAAATCGTCGCGCGTGCACCTGAAGCGGCTGCCGACGCGCAGCAAGTTGGTGGTGCAGGGCCCGGGGGAAAATGCCGGCATCGTTGACATTGGCGACGGCTGGGCCTGCGCATTTAAAATCGAGTCGCATAACCACCCGTCGTTTATTGAGCCGTTTCAGGGCGCGGCGACGGGAGTGGGCGGGATTTTGCGCGACATTTTCACGATGGGGGCGCAGGCCGGTTGCGGTGATGGACTCGTTGCGGTTTGGGCCGATTGAGACGGCAGCCGAGCTGCGCTCGGCTGGACGGGCGGGGGCGCCCGTCTCCACACGGGCTTTGCCTACTCAAGCTGAAATTCACAAGAATCATTCGGTGATGGAGGGCGTGGTCAGCGGTGTCGCATCTTATGGGAACTGTTTTGGCGTTCCTAACCTTGGTGGCGAAGTCAAATTTGAGCCCTGCTACTCCGGCAATCCTCTGGTGAATGCTTTCGCGCTTGGGCTGGTGCGGCGCGATCAGATTTTTTACGCGCGTGCCGCGGGCGAGGGTAATCCGGTCATTTATGTGGGCTCCAAGACCGGACGCGACGGTATCCACGGCGCAACCATGGCGAGCGAAGAGTTCAGTGAGGGATCGGAGGCCAAGCGGCCCAATGTGCAAGTGGGGGATCCGTTCCTTGAAAAGCTGCTGCTCGAGGCTTGCCTTGAAGCCATGCAAACGGGCGCCATTGTCGGAATTCAGGATATGGGCGCGGCCGGCCTCACATGCTCCACGTGCGAAATGGGCGCGCGCGGCGGCACCGGCATTGAGATTGAACTGGATCGCGTTCCGCAGCGCGAAACGGGCATGACTCCTTACGAGATCATGCTGAGCGAGTCGCAGGAGCGCATGCTGCTGGTCGCGCAGAAAGGGCGCGAAGACGAGGTATTCCGCGTATTTGAGAAGTGGGGCCTGGATGCGGTCGAAGTTGGCCGCGTTACGCGCGATGCGAAGATGCGCGTGCTGCAACACGGCGAAGTTGTCGCGGAGATTCCGAATGCCGCGCTGACCGATGATGCGCCGGTCTATAAGCGTCCGCTCGCTCGCTGGGAACCACCGGTCGAGCGCGAGATGCCGGCGCACATTCACCTCGCGGAAAGCGGCGATTTCACGACGCAACTCAAAGGACTGCTCGCCAGTCCCAACATCTGCTCGAAGCGCTGGGTGTGGCAACAATACGATCACATGGTGCAAACCAATACGGTTGACGCGCCCGGCTCCGGGGATGCGGGCGTGATTCGCATCAAGGGATCGAAACGCGGGCTGGCGATGGCGCTCGACGGGAATGGGCGATGGTGTTATCTCGACCCGCGCCTGGGAGCGATGCACGCGGTCGCTGAAGCTGCGCGCAAAGTGGCATGTGCCGGCGCGACTCCGATTGGCGCTACGAACTGCCTTAATTTCGGCAATCCCGAAAAGCCGCACATCATGTGGCAGTTTTCGCAGGTGATTGACGGCATGACCAAGGCCTGCGAGGAGCTCGATACTCCGATCACTGGCGGGAATGTCAGCTTCTACAACGAAACTCTGGGTGAAGGTATTTATCCCACGCCCGTGATTGGAATCGTTGGCCTTCTCGAAGATGTGCACAAGGCAACCAAGATGCACTTCGCGAAGGCGGGGCGGACGATTGTTCTGCTTCGCGCTAATGAGCCTGGGAGATGCGGTCGACGCGCAATCGGAATTTGGCTCGTCCGAATATGCGAAGGAGATTCTGGGCGCGGTTTGGGGTTATCCGCCGCAAATCGATATCGAAAAGGAAGCCACGCTGCAGCGCGCTCTGGTGTCGCTGATTCAGGCGGGACTGGTCGAATCCGCGCACGATTGCGCGGATGGCGGCTTGGCGGTGGCGCTAGTGGAATGCGCGTTGCCGGCTGGAGTTGGCTTGAGAGTCAATTTGACTGGGCACGAACTGCCGCCCGAGTTTCGCCTGTTCGGGGAAGACGCCAGCCGTGTCGTGATAAGCTGCGACCCGGCCAACCTGCCGCGAATCCAACAAGTAGCGGAAGAATACGGCATCGCAGCGGATGTGCTCGGCGAAACCGGGGGCGAGCGCGTCGAGATTTCTATTGACGGACAGCCCGTGATTTCAGCGAACGTGAAAGAATTGTGGGAGGCGTACGAAGGCGCGCTGGAGAAGGCGCTACACATGGAGGCAGGTGTTGGCGCTGCAAGATGAGGGAACCGGACGGCGTCCGGAGAACGGGGCAAAGCCCCGTCACCACACGATTTGTTGTGCCAGGTGCTAAAAGCTGGTTGCTGAATGACGATTTCTGACAAATTTCGTGATGAGTGCGGAGTGGTCGCCATTCATGCCCACCCTGAGGCCGAGAAGCTGGCCTATCTTGGGCTCCACGCCTTGCAGCATCGCGGGCAGGAGTCGGCCGGCATCGTGACCTCCGATGGAGAGCGGCTGCGCCAGCACAAGTCCATGGGCCTGGTCGCCGACATCTTCAGCGAGGATGTACTGTCTTCCCTGCGCGGCATTTTGGCGATCGGGCACACTCGCTATTCCACGGCTGGCGATTCGGCATTGCTGAACGCGCAGCCCATCATGGTGCAATCCAACAAGGGGACCATTGGCATCGCCCACAACGGCAACCTCGTCAATGCATTGGCGATTCGCCGCAAGCTCGAAGGTCAGGGCTCGATCTTCCAGACCAACAGCGACACCGAGGTGCTGGTTCACCTGATTGCCCTGTCGCGAGAAGAAACGCTGCCAGACGCCATCGCGGACGCGTTGCGCCGCGTTGAAGGCGCGTTTTCGCTGGTCATGATCAGCCGCGACCGCATCTTCGCCGCCCGCGATCCGCGCGGCTTTCGGCCGCTGGCCATGGGCCGCATTCCGGCTCTGACGGGTGAGAAAAAAGACACGGTCGTCTTTGCTTCGGAAACGTGCGCTTTCGATTTAATCGGCGCGATCTACGAACGCGATGTCAAGCCGGGCGAACTTGTCATCGTCGGGCCGGAAGGGATCAGCTCGCGCTTTTATTCGCCGTCTCCGGCGCTTTCGAGTTGCATTTTTGAGCATGTTTATTTTGCTCGGCCGGACAGCGTGGTTTTTGGCCGCTCGGTGGATCAAAGTCGCGACAACATGGGACGCCAACTTGCCCGAGAGGCTCCGGTCGACGCGGATATCGTTGTTCCTGTGCCCGATTCCGGGAACACCGCCGCCATTGGATACGCGGCCGAAAGCGGCATTCCATTTCGTCTTGGACTCATCCGCAACCACTACATCGGGCGCACGTTTATCGAGCCGCAGCAATCGGTTCGTGACTTCGGCGTGAAGCTCAAACTCAACGCCGTTCACAGCCTGCTGGAGGGCAAGCGGGTGATCCTGGTTGACGACTCGATCGTACGCGGCACCACCAGCCGCAAGATCGTCCGCATGATTCGCAATTCCGGGGCGACGGAAGTGCACATGCGGATTTCGTGTCCGCCCACCATCTCGCCCTGCTTTTACGGAGTCGATACTCCCTCGAAGAAAGAGCTGATCGCCGCCAATAAATCGATCGAGGAAATTCGGAAATTCATTGGCGCCGATTCGCTGGCGTATCTTTCGATTGAAGGCCTGAAGAAGGCTTGCGCTGACGGCGAGAAAACGACTTACTGCTCCGCCTGCTATACCGGAAATTACCCGACCAAGATTGATGTGGAAGAGATCCTCCCGGTCGGCGCTGCGCGATAAGTAACAGTGTGGTGACGGGGCTTCGCCCCGTTTGCGGGGCGAAGCCCCGCCACCACACAAGACATCCCTTTCTTCGCGCATCCCGCACGCTGATGGTATTGTTATCGTTCATCCAAGCGGCTGCACGCTAGGTCGCTCTTTGAACTTATGACGAGGAAGTTTTCAATTTTCGGATCGAGTTCTACGCCGCAGCTCGGGCCATTCGAGCAGCAAATGCTCCAGGAACTCTGGTCGCGCGGCAGCGCTACCGTGCGGGACCTGGTCGACGATGGAAAGATTCATCAGGCCTATACGACGGTCATGACTACTCTTGACCGTCTCTACAAAAAGGGCCTGCTTGACCGGGTGGCGGAAGGCCGGGCGTTCCGCTACTCTCCGCGCCTTACTTCAGAAGAAATCCAACGCGGCGCTGCCCTGGATGGCATTCGACAATTGCTGGGGTCGGGCGATACTTCCTCGCTGCCGCTTTCGTATCTGGTGGAAGCGCTCAGCGCACACGATGCGCAACTGCTCGATGAACTTCAGCTTTTGATTGAACGGAAGCGGCGGGAACTCAAGGCAGGCGCCCAAGCCGCCGGGCCCAAGGCGCAAGAACTCAAAGCGAAGGAGCGGCGTTAATGTTTGCCTTGCGCGGAATCGCCGTCTCGCTCACATTCTTCGTTTTGATTTACTGTTTCTTGTCGGTGGTGGTTGCGGCATCATGGCGATCGCTCAAGTGGCGGCGCGCCGCCGAGCAAACCGTCGCGGACCTGCTTTTTGCGCTGCGTGTTGTGCCTTTGCTTGCTTCCATAGTCATCACGGCCGCTTTTGTTGTGCCCTCGTTTCAGATTCTGGAGCCTCGTTCGATTGACGAAGGCTTGGGTACGTTGCCGCTTGCCTCGGGCGTTGCCGCGCTACTTCTCATCGCCTATGGTTCTTATCGCGGGATCGCCGCGCAGATGCGGACGTCTCGAATCGTAGCTCGATGGCTTGAAGGCGCCCGCCCGCTTGACGTCCTGCGGGGAGGCGATCACTTTTCGCTCGCGACGTGAAACGCCGCCCCTCACCCTGGTGGGGATGTGCAAACCGCGGGTGCTCGTCTCCGACTCGACGGTTGAGGTTCTCAGCCGCGACGAGCTGCATGTCGCCCTGAGACACGAACTGGCGCACATCCGCTCGCGCGACAACCTGAAGAAACTTCTGTTCCGTTTTTCCCCATTTCCCGGCCTGGCGAAAGTCGAAGCCGCATGGTCTGAAGCCGCCGAACTTGCCGCCGACGATGCCGCTGTCTCCAACCTGAGCGACGCCATCGACCTCGCAGCGGCTCTGGTCAAACTTTCCCGCCTGTTCCCCGCGGAAGCAGTGCCCGCTTGTACCGTTGGCTTCGTGACGGGATCTATCAGTTCTCGCGTGGCTCGGCTGCTGGCGTGGGATGATTCCGGCAAATCCCGTCAGCGCCGTATTCCGAGCTGGGCTGCGATTCTACCGGTAGTTGGGATTTTATTCTGCGCCTTTGTCACATATGGCCCGGCTTTGGCCCTGACCCACGAAGTTACGGAGTGGCTCGTCCGCTAGTCGTTCTCATCTTCGACAATTTGTCATTCATGCCCGTGTGGTGACGGGGCTCCGCCCCGTTGGCGGGGCAGAGCCCCGCCACCACACTTACGACTACTGCTGGTAGTAATTCCCTCTGCCCCGCTATGCTGCCTGCGAGCTACTGGCTCGGCCGCTTCCAGATGATTTCTCTGGCAATTTCCAGACAAGCGGCAATTTTTGCGTTCAACGGACGGTTTTTCATGACGCCTTCGCTTCTCAATGTGCGTAAGTCGCGCTGGAAGTTCCTCGGCGTTTTATTCCTGACGTTCCTGTTCGCGTCGAATCTGCCAGCCCAGAATCCAAACGGCGCTCTGCGCGGCGAGGTTCAGGACTCCAGCGGAGCTCGGGTTGCCGGCGCCCGCGTCACCGTGCAATCGGCGGGGTCGTCGGTCATACGCGAAGCCATCATGAATGACCGCGGCGAATTCCGCATCGAAGGCCTGTTGCCGGGGCGCTATCACATGACGGCCAGCGCGAAGGGTTTTGCCGAAGCCGAAGCCGAGGTAGGAGTAGAGGTCAGTCTGGTGCGCGATGTCTCCATCACGCTGACCCCGGAGACCGGTCGCGAAACCGTGAACGTGCAGGGGAAGTCTTCTTCTTCCATCACCAGCGAGCCTATCGATACGGCGAGCGCTGTGCATCAGGGAGTTGTTACCAGTCGCGATCTCGAATCGCTGCCGCTGGCTGCGCGCAGTTTTGCGAACATTGCCTACCTTGTGCCCGGAACGGAGCCGGTCGAACCTTCCGATCCCACCAAGGCGCGCATCACCGCCGTATCGACGGGGGGAAGCTCGGGCCTCAACAACGAAATATCCGTCGATGGAGGAGACAATTCGGATGATTGGATTGGCGGCTTCCTGCAGAATTTTTCGCCCGATGGGATTCAGGAATTTGACGTGCGCACCGCCAATGAGGATGCCGACACGGGCGGAACGACCGCGGGCTCGGTCGTAATCACGACCAAGCACGGCACAAACGAATGGCACGGCGATGCCGCTTTTTACGGACGGACGGCCGCGCTTAACGCGCGGTTTCCGATTGAGAACCCAGCCGAAACCTGTAGCGGCGGAACCTGTGTGCACAATCCCAAGCAGCCGTTTTCACGGCAGAATTACATTGCCACGATCGGCGGGCCGATTGCAAAAAACAAACTCTGGATCTTCGCATCGTTTGAGCATGTGCACGAGAATGCCAGCATTGCCTATAGTCCCGCGAGCACAGCCCAGTTCGACGCGCTGGCGCAGATTGCCGCCAACGGTCTGATTCCCGGCACTCCGTCGATCGATGTTCCAGCCAATGTTCCCGTGCCGTTCCGCGATTACATCGGCTCGGCTCGTTTCGACTGGGCGCAGTCTTCGAAGTCACAGTGGTTCCTGCGCACCTCGCAGGATAGCTACATCACGCATAACGCCCTGGTGGCACAGGCAACATTGCCATCCACCGGACTGACCACCCACAACAACTACTTCAATACCGTAATCAGCAATCAATATTCTTTCAGTCCGACGTGGCTGGGCAGTTTTGTATTTGACGCGAGCGAACTGCATCTGACCGAGACCCGCACTTCGGATCTTGGCTTTGCCATTGCGTTCCCCTTCAGCTCGACTGCCCTCACAGTCTCAGGCTTCGAGACATTTGGCGATAATCAATTCGCCACCCCGATCACTCTGTTTCCCGACCTGCGTAACCAGGAGAAATATCAGTTTCGTTACGATGTGAGTCACGTTTCCGGACGCCATGCGCCGAAGTTTGGGATCAATTTCATTCACGAGCCAGTGTTGAGCGGGGCATTCCCCGCAACCGCTGAGCAACTCACTGTCTATCCTTTCAACCCAGATTGCTACATCAGTCCGGTGGGTTCCGATTGCAATGGCGCTACCTCTCCGCTGCCGTTCCATTACACTCCGCCAAATTCCATGTGTAATCCTCCGCCCGATCCTTCCACCGGCATTACTTGCAACTTCACACCCGCGGGCAATGGGAATTTCTCCCAGGGCGTACAACGCCTTGCGCTTTATGCACAGGATTCGTGGCGAGTGTCCTCGCATTTGACTGTTAATTACGGGCTGCGCTGGCAGACGACATTCGGCCTGTTCAAAGCCTCCGGACTGAGCCAGGCTGCCAATCCATCCTTCCCGTTGCTTACCGAGTGGGGATATCCGTTGGCCGTTCCTCATGACGATCGCAAGCAGGTTGCCCCTCGATTCGGAATCGCTTACGCGCCGGGCAGCAGCGAGAAGACCGTTATCCGCGCGGGATTTGGAATGTATTTCAACGATCTCGCGCAAAATGGCTGGGCAGCGGCCTTCCAGGCGGTCAATCCGAATTCAGTTGCACCCGCATCGCTTATTGACCCGAACTACAAGACTCCTTATGCGATCCATATTACCGGCGGCATCCAGCACGCATTCAGTCCGAACTGGATCGCGAGCGCCGATTACACGCACGAGCAAGGCAATCACGGCTACCGCGCGTATCCGTACCCCGACGTCACTATTTTCCACTCCGATAACCGGTCGAGCTACAACTCCCTTATGCTGCACTTGCAAGGGAATGTTTCGCGACGCTTCAACGTGGTTGCCAACTACACGCTGTCAAAAGCGCAGACTTGGGGCTGCGTGCTGGGCGAGCTTTTCGATTACGTGAACGGCGTGTGCGACCCTCTGAATGCATTCGCGCCAGGGGACTACGGACCTTCGGGCGAGGATGTACGCCATCGTTTCGTTCTTGCTGGGACGTTGCACATTCCCGGCGGCTTCGAACTGACAACCCTTACACAAGCCGAGAGTGCGCGACCCATTACGATCACAACCGCTGACGGCAGCGAGAGAGTTCAGATCAACGGAGTTACCACGAGCCTCGACGAATTCCGCGGCACACCGTATATCCAAGCGGATCTCCGCGTGGCGCGGCCCGTAAAGCTTAATGAGCGCTGGCAGCTTTACCCGTTCGCGGAATTGTTTAACCTGTTTAACCGCAACAATCCCGGCGCGAATTACGTTGCCAACGTGGCGTTGCTTCCCGTGATGACCGACAACAACGGCACAAATATCACCGGCGTTTGCAATCCGACATGCGGACCTGTGACCAGCCTCAAACAACTGGAAATTCCAGCGGGCGGTCTGGGAGATTTCTTCGGTCCGGGAACGACGGTTGGAATTCCGTTCGCTGCGCAACTGGGAGTGCGGGTGACATTCTAGAGGTAGAAACAGGCTTACCGCGTCTCCGTCGCGGTTCTTTGCAGGCGGAGCGAGAGACGCGGCAAGCCGCGTCTCTACTGGAGTGTCTCTGCGCTTTGCTCGCTCACGGTCTTTCTGGCAATCGCCACGCGAGCAATTCCCTGCAAGTCGTTCCTGATCGCGACGTCGGACCAGCCGGATAACAGGTTGCGCGCGGCGTTCCGAATCGTCCCACTGATCTCGAATACCAGCCATCCGCCGGGAGCGAGCGCCCCGTGGGCTTGCGGGATCAGCCGCTCGATCACTTCGAGCCCCGTAGGGCCAGCGAACACAGCATTGCGCGGCTCGAATTTGCGGACCTCAAGCTGCACCGAGTCTTCCTCCGACTCGCCAACATAAGGCGGATTAGAAACGACAAAATCAAAGCTTTCGGGCGTCAGCCCAAAAAGCAAGTCGGCGTGATGAAATTTAATTCGCGAACTGAGTTCGTGCCGGGCGGCGTTAGCGCGGGCAACTTCGAGTGCGTCTTCTGAAATGTCGGTCGCATGAATTTCGGCCGCTGACAATTCTTTCGCCAGGGCCAGAGCAACCGCTCCCGAGCCGGCGCCCACATCGACGATTCGCAGATTGTGTGGAGCGGGCGCCCCCGCCCGCTGCCGTTGATTTTGGTTTTGTTTTTGCGCTGAATCCGTCTGCGTGACCAGTTCCAGCACCGCCTCCACCACATGCTCAGTCTCGGGACGCGGAATCAGCACCGCGGGAGACACGATCAAATCCATCCCCCAGAATTCCTGATGCCCGGTGATGTACTGCGCAGGAACGCCCGTCGCGCGCCGAGTAAGAGCATCGTCATAACGAGCGGTCTCGTCCGCTGTGAGCTCCCGCTCCGGATGCGCATAGAGGTATGCCCGGTCGCAATCGAGCATGAACATGATCAGGAGTTCGGCGTTCATGCGCGGAGACGGAACGTGTTCCGCCGTGAGGCGTGCGACAGCCGCGTTGAGAGACTGCCGCAATTGCATGAATCTATTTCACCACGCAAAAACGCTGACCATCAGACCCCGAATCGCTTGGCACTACCATTTACCCGACGATAACAAATGCGTGGCGACGCTTCGGACCAAAGCGAAACACCGCAAAGTGATCGTCAAAGGATGCTGCGTGGTCGATCCCGAGGCGACGCATGACGGCAAAACTTGTCCGATCGACCAGAGAGAAATCCTGATCGGGATAGGCCAGTCCAATTTGCCAGGCGGCTTCCAAGTCTGCTGGGCCGACCGATTCAACTGTCGCGGTGCCATTTCGCAATCCATCCCAAAACCGTTCCGCCGCGCGACGGTGAATCCGAGAGCGCAGAAGAGTCCATGTCTCCGCGAGGACGTGGTCCGTGGTTAGCAGAGGCTCGCCGCCGGCAAGAATCGCTTTGGCGCGGCTGTTGTCCAGGTCTGATGAGTCGGCTGCGGCAAACCAGACGGAAGTATCTACGAAAATACTCATAGGTACAGATCTGCCGGGAGTCAGGCGCGCCGCGATTTTCTCCGCAGCGAGTGGAAGGCATCCGCGATCATTGCATCTTTATTCTTGGCGATGTTGGAACCGCCGGAGCTGCCTAAATCGAACACGCAACTGACATCTACCTCGGCTTGGGGACTGGAGAGATCGCGCCTGACAAGCCGGCGCACATACTCCGCCAGGGAGACCCCGAGTTCGCTGGCCCGTTGGCGAGCCCGCCGGTGAATTTGGTGTTCCAGCGTGATTTGGGTACGTGCCATCATGATGGCACCATCATACCATGGATCTTGAATTCCGTAAAAAGTGAATGGCGATTACTTCTGGAATTTGCCCTCCACCTTCTAACCTCCGCCTCACCCGACGCTCGCCGTTTCCTGCTTCAGTTTCTCCGCCTGGAAGTGCGTGATGAGCGCGTCGATCAGCGGCTGGATCTTGCCATCCATGACCTGCTCGAGTTGGTGGATGGTGAAGCCGATGCGATGGTCGGTCAGGCGGTTCTGCGGGAAATTGTAGGTGCGGATTTTTTCCGAGCGGTCGCCCGAGCCGACCATCTGTTTGCGCTCTTTCGCCAGGGCATCCTGCTGCCTCTGCATCTCGACCTCGTAGAGCCGTGAGCGCAAAACTCGCATGCCCTTTTCGCGGTTCTTGATCTGCGATTTCTCGTCCTGGCAGCTGACCACCGTGTTGGTCGGAATGTGCGTGATGCGCACCGCCGAATAGGTCGTGTTCACGGACTGCCCGCCCGGGCCAGAGGAACAGAACGTATCGATGCGTAAGTCTTTGGCCTCGATCTTGATGTCGACGTCTTCGGCTTCGGGCAGGATTGCCACCGTAATTGCCGACGTATGAACGCGTCCCTGCTGCTCGGTGGCCGGCACGCGCTGCACGCGGTGCACGCCGCTTTCATATTTCAGCCGCGAGTACACGCGGTCCCCTTCGATCAGGGCAATCACCTCCTTCAGGCCGCCCACGCCCGACTCCGACGTTGACAGCACTTCGATCTTCCACTTCTGGCTTTCCGCATAGCGGGTGTACATGCGGAAGACTTCCGCCACGAACAGCGTCGCCTCGTCGCCACCCGTCCCGGCGCGGATTTCCAGAATTACGTTCTTCTCGTCATTCGGATCCTTGGGAAGCAGCAGGACCTTGAGATCTTCTTCCACGCCCCCGACCCGCGCCTGCAACTTCGCCAGTTCTTCTTCGGCGTAGGCGCGCATCTCGGCATCGGTCTCATCGGCGAGCAGCGCTTTGCTCTCGGCGATGCCGCGCGTCAGGTCCTTGAACTCGCGATACTTTTCGACGACGGGCGCGATTTCGCTGTGCGCCTTGGCGGTCTTCTGGTACTTCATCGAGTCGTTCGTGATGCCGGGCGACGCCAGCGCCTGCGTCAGTTCCTCATAACGCGCTTCGATTTGATCCAATCTCTCGAACATATAGCTCCGTTGAGACGGCACTTACACCGTTTCATTCTGCGGCAGAAGACGCGGCAAGCCGCGTCTCTACTCAATTGTATGTTGAACCTATTAAGAAGAGAGTAACCAGTTCGCGGCGGGGGCCGCTACGCAATCACCAGTTCGCCGCCGTGTTGCTTTTCGAGGGCCATGGCCTCATTGAGGGCAATCATCGCGCACTCCACCTGGGTGTCGTCGGGAGGCTGGGTCGTGATCCGTTGCAGCCATAGGCCGGGGGCTGTCATGAGCGCAAAGAGCGAGCCGCGATGTTTGGCCGCGAAGCGGATGATCTCGTATGACACTCCCGCAATCACCGGCAGCAGGGCAATGCGCTCGCCGAAGCGCGCCCAGAACGTCGTCACCGGGATCAACATGTAGACGACCATGGAGATGATCATCACCGTCATCAGGAAACTCGTTCCGCAGCGCGGATGAAACGTCGAATACTTTTGTACCGCAGCGGTCTCTAATGGATCGCCGTTCTCGAACGCGAATACTGTTTTGTGCTCGGCGCCGTGATACTCGTAGACGCGCCGGATATCCTTCCACAGCGAAACGCCCCATACAAATAGCAGGAACATCGCAATCCGGATCAGTCCGTCAACGAAGTTGAACACAAATTGCTGCCCGAAGACCGGATTCACCTTCTTTAACTCGGTGGTCGCCAGAAGAGGAAGATACTTGTACATGAAGATGAAAAAGGCAGACTGAAAAAACTACGTTCAGGCCAGCCACCCATCCGTTGATCTCCATCTTCTTGCCGCTAGCATCGGCGGGAATCTCATCAAGCACGGCGTTGGCCGAAAATTTCAGGGCGCGGAACCCGAGCGTCATCGCGTGGCCGAGCGTCATCACGCCACGCACCACCGGCCAGCCCATCCATTTATGTTGATCTGAAGGACGGTCGAGCGGTTCGCTATGCGTCAGAATTTCACCCGAAGGCTTGCGCACCGCAATGCCCCAGGCGTGGGGCGAGCGCATCATGACGCCTTCCAGGACAGCCTGTCCGCCGACCAGAGTGGTCTCTTCGCCGCTCTCCAAAGCCGGGAGCAGTTGCACCGCCGCCAAAAAACGCAGAATTGTCCGCCAATGCCGCATAGTGATTGGATGTCGCTGGGGGTGGGACGACTCCTCGACCTTCCTGAGCTAGGGTACCACAGAAAGCGCGGATTTCAGCCTTGCAATCGAGGCTGCTAACTCGCTGTGTTTCCGACGGTTAGACGACCTTTCTTCCATGTTGATGCTTGGGAACGGGTCGGAGGCTGCCCGGAGCGAGGTCGAAGGGAGCGGTCCCAGCGGGGCAGAGCCCCGCCACCACACAATCTCAACGAACATCGCATCCAACGTAAAATTCTGAGTGCCATGCTCCAATTCGCCCAGACTGCGGAGTCGATCGGCGCCACGAACAGCAAGCTGGCCAAGACCGCTCTGGTCGCCGAATATTTTCGCTCTTTGCCGGTCGATCAGGCGGCCATTGCCGCCGTCTTTTTTTCTGGACGCCCCTTCGCCGCCTACGAAGAAATCACCTTACAAGTGGGAGGATCTTTGCTCTGGCGGGTCATCGCCGAGCTCTCCGGAAAATCCGAACAGCAACTTACCGAGATCTACCGCCGGCACGGCGACGCCGGGTCTGTTGCCGCCGATGCACTTCCGCCCAAGTCCCATGCAGTGCTTTCTCTCACCGATGTTCAAAATCACTTCGTCGAAATTGCGGCCGCGCGCGGCACCGCGGCCAAGGCAAATCTCCTGCGCCAACTTCTTGAGCGCGCCACTCCGACTCGAAGCCAAATACATCGTCAAGATCATCAGCGGAGATATGCGCATTGGCCTCAAAGAGAGTCTCGTGGAGGAAGGCGTCGCCCGCGCTTTCGAGGCGCCGCTTGACCAGGTAAAGCGCGCCAACATGCTGCTCGGCGATCTGGGCGAAACTCTCCGCCTCGCTTCTTCCGGTAAGCTCGCCGAGGCGCGTTTGCGCCTTTTTCACCCGATCGACTTCATGCTCGCCAGCCCGGTCGAGTCCGCCGAAGAAGCACTGGGCTATTTCGAAAATCCGGCGGTCGAGGATAAATATGATGGCATCCGGGCGCAGGCGCATATCAGCCCGGTGCAAAGAGAGGTTCGCCTGTACTCGCGCACCCGCGACGACATCACTGAATCTTTCCCCGAACTCCCTGCCGCTCTGGCAGCGCTTTGCGAAGATGCGATCCTCGACGGCGAAATTGTAGCGTGGTCGGGTGACGCTCCGCCCGCAACGCCAAGCGAAGGCGATAATGCCGGACGCGCGCTCCCCTTCAGCGTGCTCCAGCAGCGCCTCGGCCGAAAGAAGGTCAGCGCCAAACTTATGCGCGACGTTCCCCTCGCCTATCTGGTTTTCGACGTCCTGTACGCCGGCGGCGAGTTGCTTCTCGACCGCCCGCTTCAGGAGCGCGCCAAGATTCTTGACCAGCTCTTTGCTCCACTACTCGGACGAGATCCTGCAGGAGCCGGTATCTCTCCTCTCCAAGCGGAGCGAGCCTCCGCGCAATCTCTTTTTGACTTCGCTGCCGAACTTACTCCTCCCGCTCTTGTACTTCGCGCACCCGTTGCCATTGCGCATACCACCGAAGACCTGGAACAGCTTTTCACTGCCGCTCGCAAACGCGGCAACGAAGGCTTGATGATCAAGGACCTCGACTCGTTCTATACCCCCGGACGCCGCGGCAAATCCTGGCTCAAGATGAAACGCGAGCTGGCAACGCTTGACGTGGTCGTCACTGCGTCGAGTATGGGCACGGCAAACGCATCGGCGTGCTCAGCGACTACACATTTGCGGTTTGGGATGGCGATCGCCTGGTGAATATCGGCAAAGCTTACTCGGGTCTTACTGACGCCAAGATCGCCGAAATGACGAAGTGGTTTCTCGCGCACACCATCCGCGAGCAGGGATTAAGGCTGGAAGTGGAGCCGAAGATCGTTCTCGAAGTCGCGTTCAATAACATGATGCGGTCCACGCGCCACGAGAGCGGCTACGCGCTACGCTTTCCGCGCATCGTGCGTTTGCGGCCCGATAAACTGCCGGAAGATGCCGATACGATCGAAACTGTCAGGGAGATTTTCAGCCGCCAGTCCCGCAGGCGTCTACTTCTGCGCGACCGCCAGCAAGTGGCGCTCGCACCCAGCAGTTCCGGTTTATCCTCGATCTGCCTTATGCAGGCCAGCAGACGTTGGCGCTGTTTTTCCGAGGCCCACACCTTGTCGAAATTGGTGGCCAGCCATCCTGGACCCTCGACCGGAAACAGTCCCGCCAAATTGAGCCCGGATTCGGCGGTTTCTTGCGCCAGTTCCGAAGGACGGTGGAAGAACGCCGTTGTGAAATACTCAGGATTCGCAGTGTGGTTGCGGTGTGACCATCTCGCAGATCGCGCTCAAGGATGGGAGCGAAATCGTCCCGGTCAATCCAGTCTTTGTGTAACACGGCTATAGCGACGCGAAACGCGAGATGGCGCCAGCAAAAACCAACCCTCATCGGCAAGACCACTAGCTGGATTGGACTCCGGAGTGTCTGGCCGGCTTTCGGTGCCTCACATCTGGTTCAATGCCTGTGTTCGCCGTGCTCGTGTTCCGAATGAATGTGTTCGATGGATTCGCTTTCTGCGCGGACCGCAATCACGCAGCGCGTGCGCCGTCTCGCACACCACGTGCTCCAACTGGATGGTCGTGTGGTGGATGCCGAAGCTCCGCCCGAGCTTTTCGTTGATCTCGCGCAGAATCGTGTCGCTTTCCGACGTCGGCATGTCGGCAATTTTCACGTGCGCGGAGAGCGCGTGATTCTCCGACCCGATGCTCCAGACATGCAGATCATGAACGTCACTGACGCCCGCAATCGCGCGCACCGCCGACTCCACCTCTTCCAGGCTCATCCCGCGCGGCGTGCCTTCGAGCAGAATATTCAGCGTCTCGCGCACGATGCCGAAACTCGACCACAAAATCAGAGCGCCAATTCCAATCGACAGCGCCGAATCGATCCAGTATTGCCCCGTCCACAGGATGGCCCAGCCGCCCACGATAACCGCGGCCGTTGAGACCGTGTCGCCGACCTCGTGCAGCAGCGCGCTACGCACATTTACGTCGCGTCCGGAGCGCCACAGCAGCAGCGCGATCACGCCATTCATGGCCACGCCCGCCGCTGCCACCCAGATCATCAGCCCGGCATGCACGTGCTCGGGATTCTGTATACGGCGCACCGCCTCGTAGAAAATGAAGAAGGACACGACGACCAGCGACAGAGAATTTACGAGCGCCGCCAGCACTCCCGCTCGCCGATAGCCATAAGTCTTGGTTGCGCTCGGCGGACGGCCCTCCAGATATACCGCGGCCAGCGACAACAGCAACGCCAGAAAATCCGACAGGTTGTGCCCCGCCTCCGACAGCAGGGCAAGGGAATGGGCACGGATGCCGGCAACGACCAGCAACGCGATGTAGAGCGCCGTGACGCCGAGCGAAATGCGCAGCACCCGGCCCGTTCCATGCGAGTGCGAATGCCCGTGACCGCCGTGCGAGTGCATCCTTTAAGGATACGGTCGCAGCCTGCTCCCAGCAAGGTGCCGTTCGGGTGGCGCGGGGGCCTTCGCCCGCGTTATCCTTGCAACGCACATCGGAGGATGGCCATGAAAATCATGCACGCTTGCTCTGGTGGTGCTTCTACTCGCCGCATCCGCGGCTGCCCAAGTCAAGAACCCAATCAGCAGCGCTCTGCGCGACACTCTTCCGGGCCGCCAGAAAAACACCGTCGCAGCGGTCGAAGCCATGCCCGCCAACAAATTCTCATACAAGCCCACGCCCGAACAGATGACATTTGGCCACCTCGTCACTCACATGATCGAATCGAACAACAGCTTCTGCAGCAAAACCGCCGCCGTCCCTGCACCCAAAGTGGAAGAGGCAAAAGAAACAGACGGCAAGGACAAGCTGGTTGCCGCGCTCAAAGCATCGTTCGACTTCTGCGGTGATGCGCTCTCCAAGATGGACGATTCGAAGCTGGGCGAGACCATCGAGGGCTTCGGCGGCCAGAAATTCTCGCGCGCAAGGTTCGCCCTAATCCTGGCTGGAAGCTGGGCCGACCACTATGCGGAGACCGCCATGTACCTGCGCATGAACGGGCTGACGCCGCCGACGGCGAAGAAGTGATCTAATCGCGGCGGTTGGCACAATGCGGTGAGTCGCATAACTGGCACAGCCTTATGCGCTTGCGCGAATAGACCTCAGCGATGTGCGAGGCTGATTTTTCAAGTCGCTCGGGCGTTTGCGGAACACTACCCGCAACTCCTCCCGCCAGCGCTCGTCAATCCCCAGAAGCTCCCATTCAATCTCCGGCGACAAATAACGCAGAATCGTATCCGTCGAAGGATGCACGCGCAGCGCCGGCGCCACCAGCATCAGCAGCGGCTTCTCCGCCGAGATCTCGCGGCCCGGAAAATATCCGAACTTGGCAAACTCTCCCCGGCTCTGGTGCCATGCCACTCGCGACCAGTAATCCACGCCTTGCAGCGGCAGGTGGATGTCCTCGTCCGCCTTGAGTTCGATCACGGCCAGGCGCCCGTCGCAAGTCGCCGCCAGAATGTCGATCATCGCCCGATCGGCCGCCGAAAATGCGGGCACCTGCCGGTACACGCAATCGGGCCGCAACCGCCCATCGAGCGCCGCAATGTTCGCGCCCGCCAATGATTCCAGCCAGCGCTCCGGATGCATCCGCCACAACGCATGATTCTTCGGTCCATCCTTATGACGCACGGCCGCCGCCAGGCGCACCAGGTCGGCGAACTGCGCTTCGTTGCGCTCATCCAGCACGCGCTCTTCCGCTCCCAGCCCAAAAACAATTTCCTCCCCGCTCTGAAAATTTCGCGGATCGTGCGCCACCCGCGCCTGCGCAAACTCCAGCCCACATTGCCGAAACGAAACAGCGCCGGCGAGAGCACCACGACTTCCGCCTGCGGAAGAATGCCGCGAATGCGCGCGATCGATGAGGCAAAGCGCTCCAGCGGCCTGACCTTCATCCACCGCCCGCACCAGTCGCGTGGCCAGATTTCCGCAATCGCCGGTTTCCAGCCGGACCAGCGTATCCTCCCGCTGATCGAACTCGTTCAAATGCCATTTCGCCGCCGTCGGATGCAGATGCGCCACGCGCTGCGCGGTCAGTGTCGCCGCCCCTTTGGGCACCACCAGCACCAGCCCCTCCACGACGTGGCGCTCCTGTTGCGCCAGCCGGCAGTGCTTCCAGCCAAAGGATGCCGCAGGTCAGCGCGCCATCCACGGTCGCCTGCGTTTCCTGGTCGTTCACTCCGACCACCGCCAGAGCGCGCTGTCCCTGCCGCATCCATCCGCGCAGGTAAGCCGGACCGAACGAGCGTTCCAGATCCATGCCGGTCGTCAGCCGAACCACCGTCCACCCGGGAAAATTCCGCTCCAGCGCCCGCCGCAACCGAGGCTCGTATGCCACGCGCGCCGCCCGCCGCGCCGCCGGACGTGCGCTGATCGCGATCGCGGCAGATATCGAGCCGCGTCGGCCGATTCTGCCCCATGCGCTGCACCTGCAACCGCAACGTCGCGCCCTTTCACCTCCGCATCCAGCACCCGCCGCACAACGTTGCGCTCGCTCGACCACAGATGCATCAGGCACTTGTTGTATTCGCCGGAAATCGAATACTTCGCGTCCGCCAGATCAAAGACAACGGCGCCATCCTCGACCACGACCGCCGCGCGCGATCCTTCGAGAAAGTCCGACCAGCATTGTGCCCAGCGATTCCGGAGTCATATCCAGAATTGTTCGCCCGTCCACGAGCGTGCAGGCAGTGACGCCCGGCACCCTGCATTTGTGTCGAATCCGCCGTGCATCAATGGAGCGCGGGCGACTCGTGCCGTCCGGCTCTGGATCTGCTTTCGCCCGTCCCCGACGCGACTTCCCGCTGGCTCGTGAACCGTTACGCGCGTAATCAGGCCCTTCATCTACGCAGCTCCCGCCGATTCCCGCTCGTGGGATAATGCTCGTGACCGAGTCATTTCCCAGACAAAGGCATCCAAACACCGTGAGCACACATCAAGAGCGTTTCTTCTTCGAGCATTACGGCCTTACAAATCAAGACCTTGAGCACTATCTCGCGGCCGCCCTTTCAGCCGGCGGCGACTATGCCGACCTCTATTTCGAATACCTGACCTCGACCTCGCTGATGGTCGATGAGTCGATGGTCAAGTCCGCGTCGCAGGGAATTTCGGCGGGCTGTGGCGTGCGTGTCGTCTCCGGAGAGCGCACCGGCTACGCCTACACCGACGATCTTTCTCCCGAGCGCATTCTGCACGCCGCCCGCACCGCCGCGCTCATCGCCAGCGCGCCCGCCAAGACCACCGTCACCGGATTCCAGCAGAAGCCCGCGCGCAGTCTTGTATCCCGTCGCCCTGCCTTCGGTGGACGCCGAGATCACCGCCAAAGTCGAACTGCTCATGCGCGGCGACCAGCACCGCCCGCGCCTTCGATCCGCGCATTAAAGAAGTTCGCGCCAGCTACGCCGACGAACTGCGCAACATTCTCGTCGTCGGCTCCGACGGAACTTTTGCCGAAGACTCGCAGCCGCTGGCGCGCATGAATGTTTCCTGCATCGCCAAAACCGAGGCCGGCTCCGGCCGCGGCACCTCCGGCGGCGGAGGCCGCGTCGCTCTCGATTTCTTCTTCGGTGAAAAGACGCCGGAATTCTTCGCCAGAGAAGCCGCCCGTCAAGCCATTCTGCAACTCGATGCCCGCGAAGCTCCCGCCGGAGACATGGAAGTCGTGCTCGGTCCCGGCTGGCCCGGAGTGCTGCTGCACGAAGCCGTCGGCCACGGCCTCGAAGCCGACTTCAACCGCAAAAAAACTTCCGCCTTCGCCGGACTGATCGGCAAGCGCGTCGCCAGCGAAAAATGCACGGTGGTCGACAACGGCACCATGCCCTGGCGCCGCGGATCGCTCAATGTCGATGACGAAGGCCAGCCCACGCAGGAAACCGTGCTCATCGAAAACGGAATCCTCAAGGGCTATCTGAGCGACAAGCTCTCCTCGAAGCTCATGGGCCTCGCCGATACCGGCAATGGACGCCGCGAAAGCTACGAGCACATTCCCATGCCGCGCATGACCAACACCTACATGCTGGCCGGCCAGGACGATCCCGGCGACATCATTCGTTCGGTGAAGAATGGCGTCTACGCCGTGAACTTCGGCGGCGGCCAGGTCGATATCACCAATGGCAAGTTTGTCTTCTCCGCCTCCGAGGCCTATCTGATCGAGGACGGCCAGATCACCGCTCCCATCAAAGGCGCCACGCTGATCGGCAATGGGCCCGATGTTCTGACGCGCGTCTCGATGGTCGGCAACGATCTGAAGCTCGATGAAGGCGTCGGCACCTGCGGCAAAGATGGCCAGGCCGTTCCGGTAGGCGTTGGCATTCCGACTATCAAGATTGATCGCCTGACCGTAGGCGGGACCGCGCGGAAGGATCCCGGCGGATACATGCAGTGAGATTCTGTTCGAGGGTTCGGCGGACGGTTCATGCGAACTCGGGAGCTCACTGCGCAGCTA
The DNA here is from genome assembly GCA_963709055.1 of uncultured Acidobacteriaceae bacterium. Classification (GTDB taxonomy): domain Bacteria; phylum Acidobacteriota; class Terriglobia; order Terriglobales; family Acidobacteriaceae; genus Acidiflorens. The sequence goes on along the minus strand of CAVPUZ010000023.1, from coordinate 28,699 downwards.
TGGCTGAAATTAATTCATTCGGGACTATTGCTTATTTTTGACGGGCCCATCAATCACTTCGTTCGAAGGCAGATAGCAACAAGGCTAATCGGATTAGGGGAATGACAGCCTCTAATAGAACTGCCCGGTGTCTGCCAGCCAAGCAAGAATTGACTTCCAGTTTCGGACGAGAAATACCGCCAGCGCGACGTTGAAAGCGATCCCCAGTAGCGTCCATGTTTTGTCTGGCAGTGTTAGCTTCATGACACTACTGACCAGTTAGTGTCGCTCGTGCCCAAACAACGTCTTCTTCCGCTGAAAAGATCGGAACAATGGTAAACAACAATCCTCTCAAGACTCAGTTTCCCCGCGAGCTCGAGCTTACGACCGTTTTCGCGACTTTCGCTCCTTAGTCTGTCTTGAATAAAGCGCACAAGCCTAGCCTCGTCAAATTGGTGCTTCTGCCAGTGGGACTAGTCGGCCCGCCGCGCCCTGTCCAATTATTTCTGCGGTGTCGTCTTGGCATCGCTGCAACAGTTCCGGTAGACTGCCGGGTTTCATGGCTTACCTCCGTCTGCATCCCCCTGTTACATTAGTCTCGAGACACCGTAGGCGCCGTTAAGCGACGCAGAGAACCCTACATATCCTCCGGCTCCAAACCCGTGCGCTTTGCGATCTTGGCTAGCATCTTCGGACCGATTTCCTCGTTCTCGTGGAAGCCGAACATGTAATTGCCGCGTTCGGGATGGTTCAGCTTGATGTGGGAACCACGCTGGGATACCACGGTCCAACCTTTTCTGAGGAGAGCGCGTAATACAACTCTTGCCTTGGCGCTTGCCCACTGGCTCAAGCCGAGGCTCTGGGCACGCTGATGGTATCCGGAATTTCTTTGTCTTGCCGCTCGACGTCGTCCGCAATCGCGTACAGCGCCAATGCATACGCTTTTGCTTTCGCCTCTTCGGCGGAAGTGCCGTACGCGAGCGCTCCGGGCACTTCAGGAATCTCGGCGATCCAGCGGCCGTCGGTCTCGCGATCTACTTCAAAGTTGAACTGCACGTGTTTGCTCCTATCGCTCTGTGGCGGTTTACGTCGCATCGCAGTGTCCTCCGGCTGTTCCCAGAAGAACCTAGCCACCGTTACTGTCAGGATAGCTCAATCCTCATGCAAGCGCATATCCCATCGAATGCGTATCCTTGCTGTGCTTGCATCACAACAGTTCGTGCCGCCACTCCTTGTGCCTTCAGCATCTCGCTGCTTTCCGATCGAACGAAACGAACGTCTCGCCGCCCAGCCATCTTCCTTCATAGGCAATCACGCCATCGGCAAAATCTCCGCCCGCATCAACAGCCATTGCCACTCCGCCTCAATTGCGAGACTGTTTTTTATTTTCTACATTATCCGGCGGCCGAGTAATGTAGCGTATCGCATTCGCCATCTCCGAAGTCTTGAACGGTAGCGATAAACGCTGCGTAAAACCCAAACGAATTCGCAAAGACTTGAAATCTGCGATCGCGACAAGCGTTTCCGCTTTCCGCTATCCGCTTGAGTCGCGGCGTCGCTCTGTTTCGCGATCATCCTCGCACTAACCGCCCGCACCAGAATATTCGTATCTACCGCGATCTTCATTTCCTGTCCAACTCGACCTTTCTTCATATCGATAAGGCCCGCCCAGCCCGCCGCTGCGGCCTCATTCATTTCTTCGATGGTGGCGACTTTCTTCGTCTTGCCGGCAAGTATCCCAAAGAAGTCCTCTATCTTTCCACGTCGACCGCGCCGCACGAATCACTCCCCGGCCGTCGTGTAGCAGATCGTGCTCTATTCTCGCCGCCTGGCTTTACTCCCAAATGCTCCATCACTTTTCTTGCGGAATGTGACCTGCCCTCTTGCTGAGTCACCGTCAGTTTCTGCCATAGCAGTACCTCCGCGTCAAATGTCCACATTGTAATGCAAAATTACATTACTGCAATGTACCCTGACCTCTGCATCTCTTAACAGCCTTGTTATTCAAATCTAATAGCGTCCCTCCGGATCGAGCTTAAGACCAGAAGATTCCAACGATAGTCGCTGTCTCCGTGGTAGATTCAGAATTCAAGAATGACAACAACTACTAGAACAGCCAGCCAGCCAAATCCGCGACGACCTTAATCTCTCGCCTCCGACGTGGTTCGCCGCGCCATGAACGCCGGCGCCTCCGCCGCCGAATGCGTCGTCCGCGAAGGCGACGAATTCTCCACCGCTGTCCGCCTCGGCCAGGTCGAAACACTGAAAGAATCCGGCTCGCGCGCCATCGGCGTCCGCGTCTTCTTTGGACAGCGCGCCGCCTCCACTTATTCCAGCGACTTCTCCGCCGCCGGCATCGACCGCATGCTCACGTCCGCGCTGGAACTGGCGAAGATCACTTCCGAAGATCCCTTCGCCGGCATTCCGGAGGCCGCCATCCTGGGAGCGCTCTCCGGCCCGCTCGATCTCTATCACGAAGACGTCTATTCGCTTCCCGGCCCCGAGCGCATCGACTACGCTCGCCGCGCCGAAAAGGCTGCGCTCGACACCGATCCCCGCCTTAAAAACTCCGACGGCGGATCTTTCGACGCCGCCACCGGCAGCAAAGTTCTCGCCAACTCGCACGGATTTCTCGGCGAGTATCGCCGATCCTATTGCTCGGTCGCCGCTGTCCCCATCGCGCAGGACGAACACGGCAACATGCAGCGCGATTACTGGTATTCGGTCGCCCGCAGTCTGGCCAAACTCGAATCTGCCGAACAGGTTGGCAAAGAGGCCGCGCGCCGCACGCTTCGCCGTCTCGGCGCACGCAAAGTAAAAACTGCGCACGTTCCCGTCGTCCTCGATCCGATGGTCGCCGCCTCCATGCTCGAACATATTTTCGAGGGCGTGAATGGCGACTCCGTCTATCGCGGAGCCTCGTTCCTTGCCGGCAAACTCGGCGAACAAATCGCCGGCCCGAACGTTACCGTTATCGACGATGGCACCATGCCCGGCGGTTTCGGCACCGCTCCTTTCGATGGAGAAGGCATTCCCACGCGCCGCACCGTCGTCATCGAAAACGGAATTCTGAAGTCGTATCTGCTCAATACCTACACCGCCAAGAAGCTGAACCTTGCGACCACCGCCAACGCCTCCCGCGGACTGGCCGGCACTCCCGGCATCGCCCCCGGCAATTACTTTCTCCAGCCCGGCAGGAAAACTCCGCAGCAGATCATCGGCGAAATCAAAGACGGCCTCTACGTCACCGAATTCCTGGGCCACGGCGCGAACCTGGTCACGGGCGATTATTCCCGCGGCGCCTCCGGCCTCTGGATCGTCAATGGCGAACTCGCCTATCCCGTAGAAGAGATCACAGTCGCCGGCAATCTGAAGGACATGTTCAAGAACATCTCCGAGATCGCGCACCGACCTGGAATTCCGAGGCAGTGTGGCCTCGCCCACCATCCGCATCGACGGCCTTACCGTAGGCGGCGAATAACCCGCTAACCAGGTGCTGGCGCTGGCCAACAGATAGCGCTCCGTGCCCTCTGTGTCCTCTGTAGATTATGTCTTCTAACCCGAGCTTAATCGGGACTCCCCTAAAGCGCACGCGATTCCCCTGCCGATGTATATCAAGTCAGCCGGAAAGACCGGCGGCAGGCGGCTTTGCGGCCCGACCGTGAATCCGCATATCGGTGGAGATCATGGATAAGATCCGCGCACTCATTGTGGATGACTCTTCGGTGATGCGCAAAATCGTGGAACGCTCGCTGCGCCAGGCGGGCATCGAACTGGAAAAAGTCGTGGAGGCGGGAAACGGCGCGGAAGCCCTGGCCGCCTTGGCGAAGGAACCGGTCGACCTGATTCTGTGCGACATCAATATGCCGGTGATGGACGGCCTGGAGTTCGTCAAGCAATTGCGTGAGGTCGAAAACGCCAAGGGAATTCCGGTCGTCATGATCACCACCGAAGGCAGCGAAAACCACGTCGTGCAGGCGCTTTCGGCCGGCGCCCGCGGATATATCCGCAAGCCCTTTACTCCCGACCAGGTCAAGGAACACGTTTTGCCCGTCATGGGGAAGAAATCATGAGCATGGATACGTCACTGATGGTGCGTTCTCATGAAGAGAACTGGCTTCCGATTCTGGAACTGGCGGTTGAGGAAGTATTTGAGATCATGCTGGGTAGCCGGGTGAAGCCGGTACCGAAATCCGAGCATCCAACCGCGCCCGGAGGCTTTACTGCGATGGTGGGTCTGGCCGGGAGGCTCTGTGGGATTTTGACATTTTCCAGCGACCGCGACGCGGCCCGCGAACTTGCCAAATGCATGCTCGGCCCCGAAATCGCCGACTCGGAGGAGCAAGTCTCGGACGCGCTCGGCGAAATCTGCAACATGATTGCCGGCAACTTCAAGAATAAACTTAGCCGGCACCGACGGACGTTGCATGCTGAGCGTGCCGACCGTCATCAAGGGCGAAGAATACACGCTTCCGTTCCCTGGCCGATGGCGAATGCCTGGAAACGGTCATGCTGTTCGGGAACTCACCGATCTCAGATCACCTTGCAGCTGCACAGTTGAAAACTAAGAATGTCCGCGCCTTGTGCATTCGCGGATACACAGCGCAGGAATTCTTTGCCGCGCCGCGCGCTCGTACGCACGGCAGGCTTTTCCCGGCACGGCAAATTCTAAGAGCATTCCAATTCTCTCCCTGCCGCCTCCGCGCTCAATCGCTTGACAGCACTGCACTTGAGAAAACGCTAACCTTCGTGCCTTGGCTATTCGCTTGCACCTACAGCAGACGAAGGAGCCAACGTGGACAGTGGATTCTATGCAGCTTGCGCCGGATTGCGGGCACAGAGTCAGGCGCTGGAAGTGGCGGCGCACAATCTGGCCAACGTGAATACCACTGGATTTCGCGGGGAGCAAACCACCTTCCAGTCGCTGTGGCTCGGGCGCGTCCCATCGCTCCGCAACCACTCAACCTGGCAACCAATAACTACGGAGTGCTCGAAGGGACGCACCTCGATCTGACCCCCGGCAATCTGGCAAGTACCGGGAAACCCGCTCGACGTGGCGATCGAGGGCAATGGGTTTTTTGCGGTCCAGACCGCGCGCGGCACGCGCTACACGCGCAATGGCAGCTTTCAGGTTTCGAGCACCGGGGAACTGGTGACGGCGGCGGGCGATCCGGTTCTTGGAGACAATGCCGGACAGCCCGAGCGTGATTCGCGTCCCCGCGGGGCAGTCACGATCAGCCCCGATGGGACGCTGTCGGTGAACGGTGCGATCGCGGGCAAGATTCGCGTGGTCGATTTTCCAGAGGGAACCAGGCTCATCTCCGAAGGCGGAACCTTGCTCTCGGCTCCGGCAAGGAGCGAGCAACCGGCGCAGCAAGTCTCGCTGCGGCAGGCAACGCTCGAATCCTCGAACGTGAATGCGATCAGCTCTGTGGTCGCGCTGATCGGAGTGCAGCGCGAGGCCGAAATGCTGGGGCGCGCCATGAGCCTGTTTGATACCGAGTTCAATCACATTGCGGCCAGCGAATTGGGCAAAGTCTAGCATGCAAAGATTTGCAGGAGGAAGTCATGTTTCGAGCGCTCTACACCGGCGCCAGCGGAATGCAGGCGCAGCAGACCAATCTCGACACCATCGCCAACAACCTCGCCAACTCGAGCACGGCCGGGTTTCGCAGCAGCCGCATGCAGTTTCAGGATCTGATTTACCAGAACATCGTCATGCCGGGCGCGGCGGCTTCGCAGCAGACCACGGTTGCGGCCGGCCTGCAGATCGGCCTCGGGACGCGCACCTCGGCCTCGGAGATCCTGCAGTTGCAGGGCGACCTGAGCGCCACCGGCAACCAGCTCGATCTGGCCATCGAGGGCCAGGGATTTTTTCAGGTGCTGCTGCCTTCGGGCGAGACTGGCTACACGCGCGGCGGAAGCTTTCACACCGACGCGCAAGGCAATGTCGTCACCGCCAACGGCAACCCGCTCCAGCCCGCGCTCACCATCCCGCAGGGCGCAACCTCGATCACCATCGCCCCCGACGGCACGGTGTCGGTGACGCTCCCCGGACAGACGGCGGCCCAGCAGGTGGGCAACATCCAGCTCGCGCTGTTTCCGAATGCGGGAGGGCTGAGCAGCGCGGGCAGGAAACCTGTTTATGGCCACGACCGCCTCGGGCGATGCCGTGGTAGGCACGCCGGGCGGCTCGGATCGGCTTGGGACCGATCGAGCAAGGCTATCTCGAGCAGTCCAATGTGAGCGTGGTCGACGAGTTCATCAACATGATCGTCGCGCAGCGCTCCTACGAAGCCAGTTCGCGCGTCGTGCAGGCCGCCGACCAGATGTTTCAGCTGATCAACAACCTGGGCCACTAAGGCACTGAGGAACAGAACGAATGGAGCCCACAACGGGAGCAGATAACTGCGGACCGACGTGAATACCCATCTGAAGAAGCCGCGCACCAGGAACAAGAGTGGACTTTGCCTGGCCGCATTTTCGCTTTCGTCATCGCGGCGAGTTCCTTCGCCCTCGCGCCGGGAGACTCGCGCAGGCTTCATCACCGGTCACCGGCGCCGAGGCCTCGGCAGGCGGTGGCGGACGAGCTGCGCTCGCGGGGCTTCAGGAAGAACATCTGCCACGTGTCGAAGATCTGGAACTGCCGGTCGCTGTGCCTGCTCGCGCTGGACGGAAGCTGCGGGTGTCGTCGGTGTGCTGGGACGCGCATGCGGCGCGCGCGTTTTCGGCTGGAATGCAGCGAGGCCGGGGCGTGCCTGCCGTTTCTGGTCTATGTCTCAGGCGTTGCGGAGCCATGCCCGTGCACGCATCGTGCCGATTTGGAGGAGTCACAGTCGCCATCTCCGCCAGATGTGACGCCGCGTCGCGCCGATCGGTGCGTGCCGGGCAACGCGCGACTGCCGTTCTGGCCGCCTCCGGCTTGCGCATGACGCGCGGCCGTGACCTGTCTGGACCGCGGCGCGGGCGGCGAAATCGTCCGCGTGCGCGGACAGGAAGGCCGTATTTTCCGGGCGCGGGTAGCCGGGCAGGCGCTGGTCGAGGCTCTGCCGTGACGTGAAAAGATTGCGCGCGTAGATCGAAGCGCAGTGCGAGCAAGGAACCGTGGCTGCAATAGAGACGAGGAGGAGCGAATGCGATGGCTGCTGGCAGGGCTGCTCCTGGTGCTGCGGACTGCTCGGGCTGCGCCACATAGCCTCGAAGAAAGAAAAGCGAAGGACAGTCTCGCGCAATACGTTGCGCGCCCAGACCGAAGCTCCGGCGCCGTCTCCCACGTTGGGCAGTTGCTGGCTGGATGCGGGCCGATCGCCTCGCTGTCCACCGATTACAAAGCGGCGGCAGCCGGCGATCTGATTACCATCGTGGTCGCGCACAGCCTGACCTCGTCGAATGCGGGCGACGGTCTCGACCGCGCGCAGCTTATAGCGCCAGTTCGGGATCAATTCCCTGCCCGGCAAGATCAAGACCGGAGGCACAGCCAGCCTGCTCGGCCTGCAGTCCGCCGAAACGCTGGCGGGCAAGGGCCAGGCGGATTCTTCTTCGAGCTTGACGACTACGCTCGCAGGGCGGGTGGTGGCCGTGCTCTCGAGCGGCAATCTGGTGATCGAAGCCGAGCGCGTGATCAACATGAACAACGAGAAGCAAACCGTCAAGCTGCGGGGTCTGGTGCGGCGCGGCGATATCGGTCCGGGAAACACGGTCGCCTCGAATGCGATCGGCGATCTCGAACTCGAGATCAAGGGCAAGGGCGTGGTCTCGAACGGCGTGCGGCCGCCGAATCTGGTCTTGCGGGCCATTATGCGCATTTTGAATTTTTAACCGTCGTTCGCTGTTCGCTATTCGTCGTTCGCGCTGCGGAGGATCATGACGCGGAACAACTCGGGTGACGGCAGGCGACGAATGACGAACCAACCAACTACGAATTTTGATTGAGTATGAAAAGCTCTGCTTCCATTGCCGCCGCTCTCGTTTTGTTGAGCTGGCACGGACGGCTGCAGGCAGCCGAGGAGTTTCCCGGTCAAGATCGGCGACCTGACCACCGTCGAAGGGGTGCGCGACAATGCCCTGATCGGATACGGGATGGTGGTGGGACTGACGCGCACCGGCGACAGCCAGCAGACGATCTTTACCACCCAGACGCTGGCCAACATCATGCAACGCATGGGCGCGCAGATTCCGCCCGCGACGGCGCGCGTGAACAACGTCGCAGCCGTGTTTGTGACCGCCAACCTGCCAGCCGTTCGCGCGGCCCGGCACCGTCGTCGACGTTACCGTCTCTTCGATCGGCGACGCCAAAAGCATCGAAGGCGGCCTGCTGCTGCTGACGCCGCTTTATGGTGCCGACGGTCAGGTCTATGCCTCGGCGCAGGGCGCGATTGCTGTGGGAGGCTTTGCCGCCGGCGGCGCGGGGGCAAGCAAGCAGATGAATCATCCGACCATCGGCAGAATTCCGGCGGGCGGACGGATCGAGCGCAGCCTGAACTTCGACTTCAACCGGCTGGCCCCGCTTTCGCTGTTGCTGCGCCAGGCGGATTTTTCAACGGCCAAGGAAATTTCCGATGCCATCAATCGCGCCTTCGGACATGAACTGGCCATCGCGCGCGATGGCGGACGGGTCGACGTTCAATCCCGAGGACACGGGACTGAAGAATCTTACGGAAATCCTGGCGAAGATCGAGAACCTCGCCGATCACCGTGCACTACCCGCGCCCGGGTGGTGGTCAACGAGCGCACCGGAACCATCGTGATGGGGAAAGATGTGCGCCTGGGAGCGGTTTCCATTCTGCATGGCGGCTTCTCGGTGGAGATTTCGACCAGCCTTCACGGTCTCCCAGCCGAACCCGCAATCGCAGGGCAAGACCGAGGTCGTGCCCGAGACCGAGGTGCAGGCCAAGGACAGCCCGCCAAGCGCCTGGAAATCGGCGAGGGCGCAAGCATCGAAGAGTTGGTCGGCGGACTGCAGAAGATGGGCGCCAGCGCGCGCGACGTGATCTCGATCCTGCAGGCGATCAAGGCGGCGGGCGCGCTCGATGCCGACCTGGAGGTGATCTGATGCGGGGCGATCTGATGAGCGGTCGGCAGATGGGCTCCGCTGGCGAGTGATCCAATGAACGTGTCGCTCCCCGGCCGCGCTCGGGCGCACTGCGGACGCAGTTCTCCTCCCAGCGGAAAAACGGAGAAGGCGGCGCGCGATTTTGAAGTCCGTGCTGCTGACCTCGCTCTTCGACTCGCTGCAGAAAAGTTTTACCTTCGACGCGCAGGATGAGCACGCCCGGGGCAAGCGACTATCGGATGATGGGAACGCGGGCGCTCGCCGAGGCCGTCGCCGATGCGGGCGGCATCGGCATCGCGCGGCTGATCTTGCGCCATTTGCATGCACCAAAAGGTCCGGGCGGAAGATGAACGGGAGAGTGGCCAAAAGAGCTAAAGGTTTGCGGAACTGGGCCGATCTGAGAATTGGGTTGGTGCGCGTTTCGGGCGGCGGGCTCGCATTAAGGTTTACTAAGAATCTGCCGATGGAAATAGCAGGGGAAATCGGAGTCAACTTATGAGAATTGATCCTACAACCAGCGGAATAGAGCAGCCGGACAACAGCAAGACGGGTCGGGCCGGGCAGCCGGCGAACCAATCGAATCAGGCGAACGCCAGAGCTGCAGCGAGCGCGGGAGCGAGTACAGGGGCCAGCGCAACCATCGATCGTACGCAGTTTTCGTTCGATCAGGCACGGGTCCAGACACTCGAATCCCAGGTTTTGGCGGCGCCGGAAATCCGCCAGGCCAAGGTCTCGTCGCTGGAGCAGGCGATCGGCAGCGGCGGATATTCGGTGGATGCGGGCAAGGTAGCCGAGGCGATGACAGCGGAGTTCAGCGCCGCCAGCTTCCGCTAGCGGTGTGATCGATGGATCCGCTGATCACCAACGGGATCGATCCCGCGCTCTTGCGCGTGCTCGAGAAGCGCGGCCAGGAGCGCGACCCGGCGCTGCGCCGAAAACGCCCGCCTTTGCCCGAGTCACCGGTAGAAGAAGAACAAAAGGATGACCCGGAACAGAGTCCGGATGCTCCGAAGCACGAATTAGACGATCTGGCTTGAGTGGGCAGAAGAAGCATTCGCAGCCCGGCAGAATGAGTGGCTGTCGCTGCCAGCGGTCATCGTGAGCCTGAAGGCTGCGCCATCGGAATCCGGCCTCAATGGGCCTCAAAAGGGAACGCCGGGCGGCGGGGCAAAGCAAATAAAGCTTTAGCACGACAACGAGCTTAGATTCACCAGCAGTTTGGCCTCAGCAGAACTGGCCTCAACAAACTCTGGCTTGACGACGATTGGCCTGCGATGACCGATTTCGACAAATCGCTCTCCGAACTGGGAAGCCTGCTCGCGCAGCGGATGGCTGTGGTCGGCACACTCGCCCACAGTCTGGAAGCGAGCCGGCTGGCGCTTGGGCAGAACGACGCGGAGGCGATTGCGCGCGGGGCCGCGCACCAAGCCGAACTTTGCCGCCAATGGAGCTGCCTTGAAAATCAGTTGCGAGCCGAATCTGTCCGCCAAAAGGCTTTGCCCTGCGCTGCGATTTCCGCTTGGCTCCCCGGAAGCACGGCAATCGGCGCGTCTCGAAGCGGAATGGGGCGCGCTCGCCGCGCGTATCCGGTACCTCACGCGCGTGCACTGGTCGCTGTTGCGGCACATGCAGCGCAGTCTCGGAATCCTGAAGCGGGTGGTCGACAGTTGCGCGTCCACTTACACGCCTGCTTCACTCCACTCCGGGGATGTCGATCAGGAAGCGCGTCCGCGGGCGGGAGAATAATCATGTCGGGTTTGTTCGGATCTCTTTCGATTGCTCTGAGCGGGCTGTCGGTGAGCCAGCAGCAGCTTGAAACCAGTTCGAACAATGTGGCCAATGCGAACACGCCCGGATATTCGCGGGAAATTGCGGTGACCGCACCGGGCGCCCCCGTCCATCTCGGACCGCTCAGTATCGGCACCGGGGTGGTGCTCGAGAAAATCCGAAAGCTTGCGCGACCCGATTCTCGAAATCCAGCTCAACCAGGAAACGCAGCAACAGAGCAGTCTGAACGCCCAGCTCGAGCAACTGCAGCAGCTCCAGACCCAGTTCAGCAGCTCGAGTTCCGGCATTGGCGCCGACATCAGCAATTTCTTCAACAGCCTGCAGCAGCTTTCGCCCGATCCCACGAATCTGGCGCTGCGCCAGTCGGTGTTGACGGCGGCCGGCACCCTGGCCACCGACTTCAACAACGCCGCCAGCAGTCTTGCGACCCAGAGGCAGCAACCTCAACCTGACGTGTGTCGCAGTCGGTCGGCCAAGTGAACACGCTGACCTCGCAGATCGCGAGCATCGACCAGCAGATCACCAGCCTGGAGAATGCGCAACGAAGACGCCACCACTTTGGTCGACCAGCAGACCAACCTGATCCGCCAGCTCTCCGGCCTGGTGGATGTCCAGGTTATCCAGACCGATCATGGGGGCATCGAATTGACGACCTCGGACGGGACGACGCTGGTTGCGGGCGGACAGAGTTTTGCGCTTTCCACCCAGACCGGGGTGGGCGGCAACCAGCAGGTCATGGCCGGCGCCGCGGACATTACGGGCACGCTCACGGGCGGAAGCCTGGCTGGCACGATTCAGATTCGCGACCAGGAAATTCCCAGGCTTCCTCAGCCAGCTCGACCAGTTGGCGGCTGGATTTTCGAATGCCGTCAACACGCGCCAACGCGCAAGGCTTCGATCTGAACGGCACTAAGGGCGCCGACATCTTTTCACCGCTCCGCCCGCGGGCAGGACTGGCGCGGCCGCCGCCATGCAGGTCATCATCACCGATCCCGTCGCTCATTGCCGCCAGCTCCGATGGCACGCCGGGGAGCAACGGCAATCTAACCAACCTTTCCGACGTCGCCACGCAGAAGGTTGCCAATGGACAAACGCCCATCGACTTTTATTCCAACCTGGTGTTTCAGGCGGGCAATGCGACTTCCAATACCTCCGCCGACGTCGACGCCTCCACCCAGATCCTGCAGCAGCTTCAGGACCAGCGCGGAAGCATTTCGGGCGTCTCGCTCGACGAGGAAGCGGCCAACATCATTCAGTATCAAACCGCGTATCAAGCCGCGGCGCGCGTGGTTTCGACGGTAAACGCTCTGCTGGCCGACGCTGTCAACCTTGGTCTGGGAGCCGCAGTGCAGTAAGGCGTGCAATAACGCCGAAGGAGCACAAAGCCGATATGCGCGTCAATCCGAATCCCATGCCCGATCTGCTGGCAGCACTCAACCAAACCAAACTGGATTCGCAGGAAGCGACTATGCAAATTTCAACGGGCCGCAGCGTGAACGTGCCTTCCGACGATCCGGCTGCCGCGGCGCTGCTGGTCGAAAACAACGATGCAGGCTACGTTCAATAGCGGGTATCTGCAGAGTCTGACCGCCATTCAGGGCCAGCTTTCCACCGCCGATTCGACGCTGGCTCGGTGGGCACCGCGCTGCAACAGGCCACCAGCTCGGCATCGAGGGCGCCAACGGAACGCTTTCCGATGGCGACCGCGCGGCGATCATCAGCGAGTTGCAGGGAATCCAGAGCCAACTGCTCTCGCTAGCCAATACTTCCTACCAGGGCATTTATCTTTTTGCCGGCACCATCACGAATACCGCGCCCTTCGTGCTTAATAACGAACTCCCTTCCGGCGTGGCTTATATCGGCAATAACGGCGTCAACCAGGTTGCCATCGGGAATGGTTATCAACTGGCGGTGAATCAGCCGGGGTCGCAACTATTTTCCGCAGCCGGCGGCAACGATGTGTTTCTCGCCATCAATAATCTGATTCTCCCATGCAAAGCAATGTGGCATCGGAGACGCGGTCACGCTCCTGAATTCCGCGTCCAGTTACTTTTCGGCCGACGGGTCTTTTACGGCAACGGCTGAGCCAGGCACAGTCGCAAACCACGTATCTGAATACCGCCAAGCTGCAAATCGCCAACAACAAAACACGCTTGGGCGACGCCGACATGGCGGTGGCCGCCACGAATCTTTGCCAGGCGCAGCCCGATACGCAGGCGACGCTTGACGCCATCAGCAAATTCAGCCAGAACAACCTCTTCGATTACCTGAAGTAGAGCCACGCCCAGGGCATTGAGTCAGCCTCCATGCAGCACGTAGCTCACCCGTGATTCGATTGCTTCACAGCGTCTTTTTGCTGACGCGGGCCCAGGCGGAGGCGGACGCTGCATGGGCGCGTGCTGTTTCGAGGCGCGCTCGTTCGGCCAGGAGACGTACATGCAGGTCGGGGAGAAAGTGCTTCAGCTTTTCGAGATGGCCGCGGTATTCGAGCGCTTCTTTCTCGAGTGCCGCTTTTTCGATCAGATCTACGTCAGCTGCGGTCTGGGCTGCGGAATGGGAGCGGATGTTTTGCAGGCATTCGGCTGCCTCAAGCACCTGGCAAAGCAGTTCGGAGAAATCCCGGGGCCGAAGGGTCGAGCAGTGTCGGCGTTCCGGACGCAGCCGAACGAGCGCAGAACGAAGATCGTCATTCACACGGCGCAGGACGTCGAAGTGCGGCGTGCGGCATTATCCATTCCAGTCCAGGTGGCGAGCCTCGTCATCCCGAGCGCGGCCCTGGACGTCTTCCCAAAGTTCCGGTGCAGCGGCATAGGGAACCTCATTCGCGCCACTGGGCTGACGGGCGGCGACGCCGGAAGAAATTGTCGGCGGTGTAGTCGGAACCAATTGGTACTCGGCTCGCTCCACCTCGATCCAGGCTTCACGCACCGCAAACAAATCGGTGATCAGCTGGCTAACCGCGCGTCTCGTGGGATGGAATTGCAATGCCACCACATTCTCACGGAGAGTGTTGTAGAAATTGTCGAGATCGTTGGCGACCTTGCCTCCCTGCGCAAAATCGATTGATGACTGAAGATGCCCAATGACCAGGATCACGTGCCGGACGCGCTCGGTCCGCCGTCGGATGTTGTTCTCGTCGATGGCCAGAGCCACCTGCCGCAAATCCGCGATCATCTGTTCGTAGAGCCGGACCACCAGTTGTACGGGGTTCGCGCCCCGAACCGCCGCCTCGCGATACGATTGCTGGATATTCATGATGACTTGCCCTTTCGGTTAGCCGCCGGTGCTGCTGGTGCCCGAACCGGCCACGCTTTGCCCCGCGGTCGGAGTGGTATTTGTGTTCGGAGTCGTGCCTGTCGTCGTTCCGCCAGCAGTCAGCGAACCAAGCGCCGCTGTGACCTCATAGAGCATGAACGGATACTGTTCGAGCGACGTGTTTACGGCGTCGAACTGCGCATCCAACTGCACTTTTTGTGCCGCCAGCTGAGTCTGGAAGTTGGCGATCTCAGTGCTCACGGTGTTCTGCTGGCTCTGATTTGAGGCAAGATCCTGATTCAGAATACCGTTTACCGGATCGGTCAGATTGGTGAGGTCGGCACTGAACTTGTCGGCAAACCCGGTCAAGTTGGAATTCTGGAAGAAATTCAGAACTCCATTAAGGTTGGAGGCGAGCACATCTGAGAACCCTGGGGAATAACTGGCCGGTGTATCGACCGGAGATTGGTTCACGGTCAGAGTTCCGTCGCTGTTTGTGCTGATGCCGAGCGAAGCCAAACTGGTCAATCCGCTACTTACGGAAGTCGGGTCGGTCGTTGCGTAGTTTATGTCCGCAGCCAGGCTGGATTGCAGGGTACGCAGGTAGGTGTCTGGGCCCAGCGGTCCTTGCTTATTGGTGCCGGGATTGGCGGCGAACTGAGCATTGATGTCGCCAATAACCGTATTGTATTCCGTAACAAAATTGCTGATTGAGTTGGTAATCGCGGCCGTGTTTGGGCCCACCGTTATGGTTACTGGCGTGGCCGGATCGCCGCTCACCAGGTTCAGCGTCACGTCCGGGATCGCGCCGGTCACCGTGTTAGTCGAGCTCGCATACGGGATTCCATTGATCGTGATCTCGGCGTTGGTTCCACCGATCGGTGGCTCAAACACCAGACTCGTCGTGTTGCTGTCGGCGGGAATGGAGAGCGCCCCCTCACTGCCCGTCGACTGGCTATAGATTGCAAGGCGCGCGCCGGTGGCGTCTGTCACCACTTTGGCGGTGATACCCCACTGGTTGGTGGCGCTCTGCGAATTGATGGAATCGGCGAGGCTGGTAAGCGTGTCATTGCTGCCCGCCGTGATGGCAATGTTTGCCGTCGTCCCGCCCGTTCCTCCAATCTGCACGGTGAGGTTGCCGGTGGTCTGGCTGCTGGGAAGAATCGAGGTGGTCGCATTCGCCACCTCGTCCGTGTACAGGGTTCCCGTAGACGCCAGACCGTTTACCACTACGCTGTAACTGGCCGGCGTAGCTCCACTCTTTGGCGTTGCCGTCACAATTGCCGATTCCGATGAACTGGCCGTGAGCGTCGCCAGCGCTCCATTCGATAGCCCCTGCACCGCGCTCGCCAGATTGGACAGATCGGTATTGATGCTGCTGATGGCGGTAGCCTGGGTTTGCAGGGTAGTCTGATCCGCCTGCCATGCGGTCACCTGCCCGCTTTGGGCAGCCTGAATCTCCGAGACAACCGAATTCACATCGATACCGTTACCGCTCAACAAACTCGCCGCGTTAAAGCTAATCCCCATGAGTTTTTCCTCCTTCGCTGGCGGCTGCCTCCGTGTTCGCGCTGCTGCCCAGTTTCGCCGCTTGTTGAAGTTCCTGGGCGATTCCGCGTTCCACGCTAAGCTCCTCGCTGCTCGGAACCTGTTCGACCACGTTCTTAGCCTTGTCCAGATACTCGATTATCTGGCCCTTAGTCTCAGGATCCTCGTGCACTTCGACTACATCTTCGGCTAATTGGTAGGTGGAGGAGGCATTTTTCACGGCGGCTTTTTCTTGTTTTGGCAACGTTGCCGAAACGGGTTGTTCCGGCTCTTCTACCACCTTGGAAACGGGACGGGCTGGGCTTTGGCTCGCACGCCCACTGGCCTTATCGGCCTGCTCAACTCTTGCGGGCGGAAAACTTTGAACCGGTGCGATGCTCATATCACTACTCCGCGCACTACTCCGGAATTAAACAAAAGAGGCGGCTGGTTCACCGCCTCCCTTTGTCCAAATTTCCTGAATTACTGCAACAGCTTCAGAACAAGCTGATTCTGCTGGTTAGCCTGGGCCAGAGCGGAAACGCCGGTCTGCTCCAGAATCGAGAACTGGGAAAGCTTGGCCACAGTTGTCGGAATATCGGCAGCCGTGACGTCGTTTTCCGCAGAAGTCAGGTTCTGGGTCTGGTTGGTGATAACGCTCGAAGCCGCCTGCAACCGGTTGACGGTGGCGCCGATATTGCCGCGAAGCGAGGCAACGGTAGCGACAGCGTTGTTGATGAGCGTCAGCGCAGCGGTGGCGTCGGCGCTGCTGAGCAGGTCGTTGGTGGCCGCGCCGCCTCCGGTGAATAACGCCCCGGAGAAAATGTTGTCCCCACCCGTACTGGTGGAGGCGATCGAGTTGCCGCCGGTGCCGCCAGTGAGGGCGGTAAAGAGGATCTGATTTACCGGACCGCTGGTTGGATTGGCAACTAATGTCGCCGTGGCCGAAGTGTTGGCAGTGGTCCCGAGTGCGTAGGTCACGCCCTCGCCGGTGGCCCCGTTGACCGCTGCCGCCAGGTTGGTAAGACTGGCAGTTTCCGAAGCCGCTCCCGTACCCGCGCCGACCAGGACATCGTTTGCACTGGAGAAGGCGGTGATCGCCGTCACGAATCGGTAAGTACTTCCACCGACGGTGACAGTGTCGCCCGCGACTGCGGGTCCACCTACCGACTGCAAACTGGAACCTCCCGTGAAGTCCGTGGTAAGGAAGCTGCCAATGCCACCGCTAATCGCAGTGCCGATCGCGTTGCCGCCAGTGCCACTGCTCAAGGCTTGGAACGTGGCGGTGGTGCCAGTCGTGCCAGTGACCGAGGCCGAAGTATTGGCTGCGGTCCCCGTGCTATAGCCAACTCCGGACCCGGTGCCAGCCGGGCCGTTGTTAACCGCCTCCTGAAGGTTGATCAGGTCTTGCGCCACCGAAGTGCCGGCTACAACCTCGTTTGCCGTGCCGCCGGAGTTCGTGCTGAGTGCGGTCACAAAGTTATAGGTTTGGCCGCCGACGGTTAAGCTGTCGCCGGTAGTGCCATTAGCGAAGGTGGTGGACGCAAAGCCGTTGGCTGTGCCCGAAGTCGTCGAAACGGTGTAGTTGCCCGTTCCCGCGGGGCTCGTGCCCAGACCATTGACCTGCGCCGTAAAGGCCAGGGTAGACGTGTTCCCACTGCCTGCCGTAGCTGTTCCCGCTGTGGCGTAACTATTTGCGGCAGCACTGGAATAGTTGACGCCGGGGGTGCCACCGGCGTTGACGGCGTCTGCAAGATTGGTCAGGCTGCCCAGAATCTGGGCGGCCGTGCCGCTCGCGGTGGTGTTGATGAGGACTGAATACGGGTTGGCAGAGCCAAGCTGCGCCGCATTCACGAAAGTGTAGGCTTGGTTGCCAATCGTGACCACACTGGCGGCGGTGCCTCCGGCCAGGTCCGTGGTGGCAGCTCCGGCCGCGTTCGTGAAAGTGCCTGCCGTGCCGGACACAGCGACAAAGTTGCCCGTCCCGGGGCCGCTCGCGCCAGTACCAGCGGTTGTGGCGGTGAGGGTGATCCCCAGATTATCGCCATTCACCGCCGCCGCGGCGTAGGTATTGGCTACGCTGTTCGCGGTGCTATATAGGCCCGTGTTGGGGCTCGTGTAGTTGATAGCGTCCGCCAGATTGGTCAGACTCGTGGCCAGGGTGACGCTGCCCTTGATTTCGTTCGCAACTGCAGGATTGGTAGCGAGGTTGGTCACGAAGGTATAGGTTGTGCCGCCAACGCTCACGGTGCTGCCGGCAGTCCCGTTTACTTGGCTCGCAAACGATCCCCCGCTTCCCGTACCCACGGTGATCGATCCGCCGATGGTGCCACTGGTGCCATTGACATTCGAAGTAAAAGTAATGACGCCCGACGCTGGTGCCCCGGCGGTGACGTTAGCGTTGGCAGTAGTTCCAGTGCTGTAGTCCGTTCCACTATTCGCCCCAGCGTTGACCGCCTCCTCCAGATGCGTAAGGGCTGTCGCTACCGTGCCGCTGTACAGCACCTCATTCGCTGTGCCGCCAGCGTTCCCGCTGAGCGCGGTCACGAATTGATAGGTCTTGCTGCCAACCGTCACTGCGGTGCCAACGGCGCCGGCAGTCGTTACCGAGGCTAGCGTTCCCGACCCCGTCGGCGTGTAGGTGACCGTAGGCGCGGCGGTGCCATTCAGCTTGTCGGTGAAGGTTAGGTTGGTAGCGGAAGCGGCGGAGGCGACGACGCCAGTATTGAGCGCAGTCCCGGTGCCATAATCAGTCCCAACGGTCCCGGTGTTGTTGACCGCGGACTGAAGATTCGCCAGCGCGGTAGTGTTACCGGAAGCGCCGATTAGAACCTGATTCTGGGATCCTGCGCCACCCCCGTTGGTCAGGGCCGTCTTGAACGTATAGGTTGTGCCGCCGACCGCTATCGTGTCGCCGTCGGCGATCGTGCCACCGTAGGTTCCGACGCTGGTCCCTTGCGTCGAGCCGGCCCACGTCGCTGCTCCCGTCAGTGCCTGCGTAGCCTGGGTCGCGAGGTTGATTGTGCCCGCCGTAAAGGTGGCGGCGGCTTTGGCGAGGGCGTTAAATTGCGTACTCGCGGTTAACAGGCTGTTGGCCTGAGTCGATCCCACAAACGTGCCGCCGGTCAGGATGTCAGTGGCCTTCGCGGCTGGTGTCGCCACCGCTTCCGCCAACGTGGCCGTGGCCGGGGTCCCGCCAATACCAAGCTGGGTGGGAGACAACAACCCGGTCGACACGCCAATGGTGCTGCTGCCCTGGAGTGCTGCCATCACTTAAAAAGATATTCAGGGTGTTATTGGTGAACACCTGCCCGCCGTTGAAGTTCGTGGTGGCGCCGATACTGGCAATTTCAGCTTTGATCGATTGATACTCGGCATCCAGCGAGGTGCGCTGGGTATTGGAAACCGTGCCGGTGGCGGATTCCGTGGCCAGCGTAACCGCGCGGTCAAGCAGCGTGGTGACCTGGGAGAGTGCGCCGTCTGCTACCTGCAATTCACCCACGCCATCCGTGGCGTTGCTGGCCGATTGCGTGAGAGCGCTGATGTTTGCCGCCAAGCCGTTAGCAATGGCCAGACCAGCCGGATCGTCAGCGCCGCTATTGATACGCGAACCGGAAGACAACTGATCCAGAGTTGAGTCTGAGATTGTTGCTGGTGACGTTCAGCTGGTTTTCCGCAGCCAGAGCGGCGATGTTATTGAGGATGGTTAGCGCCATTTGAATTGCTCCTTATTGGGTTTTGGTTGGTTCCGTTCCTGGATCCGTCCCCGAAACCTTCCCGGAGCTCGTTCCCTTTGTCCTGCGGAACCTCTTGTGCCTCATACGGGACATCGGCTTGCTACGTTCGCCGGCTTTATTTTCACAAGTAACACTCGGGTCAAGACCCTCGGTAACTGCCCTGTTATTTCTCCCTTTCTCCCGCTTCCTCGTCCTCCGCCGATCCTTATATGATGGAGTCTCATCGTTTCCCCCTTTGTCCTTTCCGAGGAGTGCACCATGATTCAACTCACCCGCCTCAACAATCATCCGCTGACCGTGAACTCTGACCTGATCAAATTCGTCGAGCAAGCTCCCGATACCGTCATGACGCTGGTGAATGGCGAAAAAATCGTGGTTCGCGAGAGCGCGCAAGACGTCCTGGAACGAGTCGTCCAGTTCCGCCGCTCGTGCTCCAGGGAATCATGCTCTGGTGGGACAACCGCGCCGCCATTTGCCTGCTGGTCCGATCGACAAGCCGCCTCGCGAACGAGAAACTCACCAGCACGAGAAATAGGAGCCGCATGGATAAGGCAACCCTCGCCGGGCTGGTGCTCGCTCATGGGCGGCATCCTCGCTCGGCTTGCTTGCTGGAGGGCGGCAACCTCAGGCCAGATCCTCCAACCGACCGCAGCCATGATTGTGTTTCGGAGGCACGCTGGGCGCGATCCTGATTCAATATCCTCTGCCCGTCGCGATCAGCAGCGCTCAAGCGACTGGCACACGTCTTCGTCGAGCCCGCACAAGATGCGCGACTCAACCATCGAGTTGCTCGGTCAGTATGCCAATAAGGCCCGCCGCGAAGGCATCATCTCCCTCGACAAAGAAATCGATACCATCCAGGAGCCTTTCCTTCGGCGCGCCCTGATGCTGGCGGTCGATGGCACCGAACCGCAGGAACTCCGCAAGATCATGGAACTCGAACTTGACAATAAGGAAGAGCAGGAAGAAAAAATCCCTCAGATCTTCGAATCGGCGGGCGGCTTTTCGCCCACCATCGGAATCATCGGCGCGGTGCTGGGCTTGATTCAGGTCATGCAGCACCTCGACAAGATTGACGAGGTCGGGCGCGGCATCGCCGTCGCCTTCGTCGCCACCATCTACGGCGTCGGCGCTCGCCAATCTCTTTTTCCTGCCCGTCGCCGGAAAACTGCAAGCATTCGCATCCGCGAAGAACAGATCATCCGCGAGATGACGCTCGAGGGCGTGATCTCCATTCTCGAAGGCATGAACCCGCGCATGCTGGAAACCACGCTGCTGGGGCTTCCTGACGCAGGCGCGCGAAGCGGCATCGGTGCCGGAGGACGCGCAACGCATGAGCCGCCGCCACAAACGCCCCGCTCACGTCAATCACGAGCGCTGGCTGGTTTCCTACGCCGATTTCATCACTCTGCTGTTTGCTTTTTTCGTCGTGCTTTATGCCTCGTCCCAGGTCGACAAGCGCAAGGTCGGCAAACTGGCGATGGCGATCCAGGTCGCTTTTCAGGAGATGGGCGTTTTTGAGGCGTCCACCACGCACGTGCCCGTCGATCCGACGAGCCCATGCCATTCAGCCGCGTGCAAGCCATCGAAAACGTGGAGCGCACCGGCAGCGTGGCACGCATCGCGTCCCACCCCGACGGCGCGCTTGGCGGAGGCACCGAGAACGGCGATCTTGCCCAGTTGCAAGCTGAACTTGAAGCCCTGCTGGCCGCGGAAATCAAGCGCAAAGAAATTGCCATGCGCCGCGACCCCGATGGCTTGGTCATCAGCTTACGCGAAGCTGGGTTTTTCGAAAGCGGCGCGGCCCAGATGAAATCCACTTCGCAAGCCACCTTCGATCAGATCGCCACGTCTCTTGCAGCGCAATTGCCGCGTGCGCATCGAAGGCCATACCGATAACATTCCTATTCACAACTCGCAGTTCTCCTCAAATTGGGAGCTCTCCACTGCCCGCGCCACCGAGATCGTGAGGCTTCTCATTGTGCGTTATGGCTACGATCCCTCTCGTCTCAGTGCAGCCGGATTCGCCGAATATCATCCGATCGCCTCCAACGCAAACGCCGACGGTCGCGCCACAAACCGGCGCGTCGATATCGTCATCCTCCGCCGCGATCCGCTGCCCGATCCCGCTGCCGCGGTAGTGACGCCAACGCCCACGCCGCCTGCAACTCAAGCCCCGAGTCCAGTCGCGCTCGAACCCACAGCCCAAATCCAGCTGGTCAAACCCTCTCCCGCTGTTAGCCGTAAACCCGCCTCTGCACAGTAAGGCAAGCTACTTCTTGAACCTACGAAGGGAAGGTTTTGCCGGTCAGTTGGGTTTCTCCGTGTCTCCGTGACTCCGTGGTGAACTGGATTAGGATCGATCTACCAACCGGCTCAATTCCCACAATTCCCGCCGCCTGTGTAAAATAGACAGTTAATCCCGAGAGCGGTGGAAGTTTGCGACCCGCCCCACTGCGGAAAATTCCTGAGCAGAGTGAAGGAGATGTAAACCAGCAATGTCGATTCCCGCGACCCAACTCCGTCCCGGCATGATCATCAAGCACAAGGATGATCTGCACTCCGTCTTCAGCGTCGAGCACCGCACTCCCGGCAACCTTCGCGCCTTCATCCAGGCCAAGCTGCGTAACCTCCGCACCGGCGCCATGTTCGTGGAACGCTTTCGCTCTCCAGACCCGATCGAGAAGGTCAATGTCGATGAGGTCAATATGGAGTTCCTCTACAGCGACGGCGACGACTACTACTTCATGAACACCGAGAACTACGAGCAGACCCACCTGACGCGCGAAACCCTCGGCGATGCCGTCGAGTATCTGACCTCGAACCTCCAGATCAAGGTGGAGTTTTTCGACGGCAAAGCCGTGGGCATCGAGCTGCCACAGACAGTCGTGCTGACGGTAATCGAAGTCGAGCCCGGCCTGAAGAGCGCAACTGCCTCCAGCGTCACCAAGCCGGCAAAAACCGAAACCGGTCTCATCGTCCAGGTGCCACCCTTCATCAACGAAGGCGAAAAAATCAAGGTCGACACCGCCGAAGGAACGTATCTGTCGAGGGCATAAGAAAGTAAGAAGTAAGAAGTCAGAAGTCAGATTGAAGAAGTAAAGGCTCTCTTTGATTCCAGAATGCAGGTTCGCCCCACAGGTTGTACTTCTTCAGTTTGACTTCTGCCTTTTGACTTCGGAATGATGAATTCTCCTCATAACGAATCTCAACTCCTCGCTCGCCGTTTTCTCGTCCGCGGCCGCGTCCAGGGTGTCGGCTTCCGCTGGTTCGTCGAGCGCGAAGCCTGCTTGCTACAGGTCGCGGGGTGGGTGCGAAACAATGCTGATAGCACGGTCGAGGTCATGGCCCAGGGCACGCCCGACCAATTGGCTGGACTCTATTCCCGTCTTCGCGAAGGCCCCCGCGCCGCCCGCGTCGACGCTGTGGAAGTCAAGGACGCCGACCCGACGCCTGGTCTCGCCGCGTTTCAGATTCGCGGCGCATGACCGCGCCCGCAGATAAAATCATTGCAGCCGTTTCGCCACCAATTTTGTGGATTTTTAAGACCACCTGCGCTCCCTTACGGCAGCGCAGAGACGATGTCGGTTTTCCCGAAATCGCCTCCCTTGAAAAGAAGCGGTTCCCCAGTGGCCCGGGCGAGTGCGTATGCAAAGCAGTCCCCGAAATTCAAGCCAGCCGGATGCCGTCCCTTTCCGAAATCGTGATATGCCTGTCGCGCCACGTGAATATGCTCGACCGTGACCGGCTCGATTACGATCCCAACCCTCCGAAAGAGCGCGTCGCACTGGCGTAGCACGTCACTCCCGAATTGACTTTCAATGACAATGGAGAGTTCGAGAAAATTGCCGGCCGAAATACGGCATAGCGGGGCGCGGCTGATTGCCTCGATGTATAACTCAGCATCCGGTTCTTCGGCAATTACGGCCACCAGCGACGACGTATCGAGAATCATTTCGGCAGGCCGCGCTCGTCATAAAGATACTCGGCGTGGTCGAGGTAGGGGCGCTTGATACGGGCAGCCGCGCGCTTCGCAATGGCTCGAATGTCGGCGGCGAGAGCCTCGTGATCCTGTTTCTTGAGTCGCTCATGACGCTGCCGAAGAGCCTCGGTGACCGCCCGTGTTAGCGTTTCTCCGGTCTCCTGAGCGATGGCTTCAGCCAGCCGATGCGCCTCTGGATCCTTGATGTTCAAGCTAACATCTCTTGCTTTCTTTACCATTGTTCTACCTTTCTTTATTCTATCTCGGCCGGCAGTTCTTGAACAGTTAAAAGAGATTTACACTCAAACCAGCAGGAAATCGAGTGCAATGACAATCAGAACCGCGAACGCCACCGCCGCCGACTGCTCCGAACTCAAGAAGTTGATCCGTGAAGTTCCCGATTTCCCAAAACCAGGAATCCTCTTCTACGACATCACCACGCTCCTGAAAGACAAGCTCGGCTTTGCCCGCCTCATCGACGCGCTCTCCGAACATTACATTGGCAAGGAGATCGACCTCATCCTCGGCATGGAGGCTCGCGGCTTCATCTTCGGTCCCGCACTCGCCTATCGCCTGAATGCCGGCTTCGTCCCCGTGCGCAAGCCCGGAAAGCTTCCCGCGGAAACCGCAAAGATAAGTTACGACCTCGAGTATGGGAGCAACGCGCTGGAGGTCCACAAAGATGCGATTCAGAAAGGCCAGCGCGTTCTGATCGTCGACGATCTCCTCGCCACTGGTGGAACCGCCGTCGCGACCGCGGAGCTTGCAAACGGCCTGGGCGCACAAATTGCAGGACTGGCATTTGTCGTCGAACTAGACTTTCTGAAGGGACGGGAAAAGCTCGCGAAGTATGATGTGTTTTCGCTGCTGCACTACAATCGCTAGTTCCGGCAAGCCGGGTCAGTTTTCGGCGCTCTCTTGGCTCCGTAACATGGGCTGCGAAGAACTCAATATGGCACTTGATTTTCGGTGGCGCAGCGGTTTACCGCTGCGATAACTAGTTGGTTTTCAGAACTGGCTTTATAGTCACCGAGGTGAGATTGCGGCGGACAAATAATCTCCCCCGGTCGCTAACGAACCTTGGCATTCACGCAACTTGTCGGTAGTACAATCCCCGCATGGGCGGCTTGTTCCCGTCAAACGCGAATCCCACCACCGAGCCGTCAGAATCCAGCCTGCGTCCCGTGCTGATTGGAATCGTCATTGTTGGCGTCATCATCGGAATTCTCGCCCTGATTTTGCGCTCCCAACAGAAACCGCCCGCCGAGCCGTCGCCCTATGCCGCCAATCTGAAATTTTCCGATTTGAAGGCCAGTGCCGCGCAGAACTTCGCCGGCGCAACCGTCAGCTATCTCGATGGCGTCATCACCAACACCGGCAATCAGACGGTCATCCACGCGGCCGTTCAGGTCACGTTCAAAGACGACATGGGACAGACCGCCCAACGCGACGAACTACCTATCCACGTTTTGCGCACCGGCGGACCCTATGATGAAGCAGTCGACCTCAACATGTCGCCGCTCCTCCCCGGCCAAAGCAAGCCCTTCCGCCTCACCTTCGAAAACATCTCCAACCAATGGAACCACGCCTATCCTGACTTGAAAGTGACGCAAGTGGTGGTGAAGTAGATCAGGTGAAGATCAGAGATGAAACTGTCATTGCAGATTGCAGAGGTCAGATTGCGGAAGTGAGCACCTGGCCGGCAATTGGCTTGTTGAGCGCTATCGTGTAAACACGTTTTCGTGGCCGATCCCGGTCCGCTCTAATCGGCCGCAAGCCCAGCGGGCCGTAAAATCCGACGGAGCGTAAAATCGGAATGAAGCGCCTTCTCAGTGCAGATGACCCATTCGCCCGATCGTTCGGCTTCGCGCGCTACCGTTCTACTGAGCGGCGGCATGGATTCCTGTGTTTGCGCGGCACTGGCGGCGCGCGATTATAACGCTGCTGCGGTTCATGTCAGCTACGGACAACGCACTGAACTGCGCGAACGGCGCGCCTTTGAGGCCATCTGCGACCGGCTCGGCATCGCCGACCGTCTGATGGTGCGCAATGAGGCGCTGCGCGCCATCGGGGGCTCCGCTCTGACCGATCCCAGCATCAGCGTTCCCGAAGGGCATATGATCGGTGGCGGCGTGCCGGTGACTTACGTCCCGTTCCGCAACGCGCATTTTCTGGCTGTGGCGGTGAGCTGGGCGGAGGTTCTGGGCGCCGAGAAGGTTTACATCGGGGCGGTGGAGCAGGACAGTTCGGGTTATCCGGATTGCCGGCCGGAGTATTATCGAGCGTTCAACGAAGTGGTGCGGGCGGGCACGAAGGAAGGCACGATTCAGGTGGTGACGCCTCTCATTGGCCTGCGCAAGTCCGGGATTGTGAGCCTTGGCCTTGAACTGAATGCGCCCTTCGATTTAACGTGGTCATGCTATCAGCGCGAAGATCGGGCCTGCGGGGTTTGTGACAGCTGTCGACTGCGGCTGCGGGCTTTTCGCGAGGCGGGCGCGGAGGATCCGATTCCGTATGCCGAGACGGTGCGACAGGGCGCGGAATCCGGGTCATCGCGAAGTGCGCGATGAGAGGAAAGGCCCTGCCGCACAAGTAAAGATTCGACGGGAATAGGGGTCCTTCGACTCCGTTCGGCATTCGCCTCACTCCGCTCAGGATGACAAAAGTATATTCGGATTTGGCAGGCAATTTTTGAGTTGGTTGGAAAAATTACAGGTTCTTGCCGGGAGGCTTATATGAAGAAATATTTTATCCTTCCTGTTTTGCTCGCTCTCGCAGTGGGGCTGATGGCTCCGCTTGCGTTTTCGCAGACTACAGGCAGCGTGAAGGGAGTTTGCAAAGACTTGGATGGAAAACCGATCGTCGGGGCCCAAGTGGACTGGGTGGGCACTGAGACCGGCCACACCTATACCCTTAAAACGAACAACAAGGGTGAGTACTTCTCGCTCGGCATAGTTCCCGGCAAATACAACGTCAAATTGAGCAAGGACGGAAAGGAAATTTTTCATTTCAACGGAGTCAATGTCGGACTCGACGAAACCGATTTGCCCTTCGACCTGAAGAAAGAACAGTCGACCCAAGCCACCGGCCAAGGCAAGACACCGGAGCAGATCAAGGCCGAGGAGGAGCAGCGGGCGAAGGCCACCAAGGAGCAGACAACGGTCACCTCCCTCAACGCAAAACTGAGAGAGGCGATCGCGGACACCGATGCCGGAAACTTCGACCAGGCCATAGCAACCCTGAACGAAGCCAATACGATCGACAACACGCGCGACCCGATCTGGGCAAAGTTGGGGGATGCCTATCGACTGTCGGCGCCCAAGCAGGCTGATCTGGATCAGAAAAAGCAACGCTATGAGATGGCGGCCACGGATTACCAGAAAGCGATCGATCTGCGGAAGGCCTCCGAACAGGCGCAGAAGGATCCCGATAACAACAAGAAAATTGCCAGCTACTACAACAATCTGGGCGACGCCTATTCCAAAGAAGACAAGATCGACGACGCGATCGCTGCCTATAACCAGGCCGCGCAGGTATATCCCGCAAACGCCGCCATCTACTATTTCAACGAGGGCGCGGTGCTCACCAACGCGGGTAAGGTTGATGACGCGATCGCCGCCTTCGACAAAGTCATTGCCGCCGATCCTAACAGGGCTCTGGCGTACTACTGGAAAGGCATCAACCTGATTGGCAAGGCGACGATCGGCAAAGACAACAAGATGGTAGCGCCGCCTGGCACTGCCGAGGCATTCCAGAAATATATTGAGCTGGATCCAACGGGCCCGATGGCGCAGACCGCCAAAGATATGCTGGCCAGCATTGGCGCTACCGTGGAAACTGGTTTTGGAACAAAGAAAAAGGCGGTGAAGAAATAGCTTAAAGTCATTGCCAGTTGCCAGTACCCAGTTGCCAGTAGCCAGAAACGCCGCTGGGTTTGCCATGCTCCTATCGAGAACTTGTTTCGGTTGGCGTGGAGGTTTTACTGAGACTTGGGTAGTGGCACTGAGTGCTGGATACTGGAATACTGGCAACTGGGTACCGGGTACTGTCTGGGTTACCGAGGTCTATGGTCTAACTGTTCTTCGTCGTCCGGCGCAATCGCGTTACAGTCAAAGCATAGCCTCCCCTGCCTTGGGGTTGGTCTCCCCTGTGGCAATTCTGATTGATTGGAGCATGTAGCGTGGCGGCTCCGGGGAACTCCCCGATTGCGATTGCCTTTGAAGGCGTGCATGGAACGGGCTCGATCCCGACCCCGGTACTGCTCGCCGGCATGTTGCGCGCCTCCGACAAAGTAAGCGATCTGATTTTTTCGCCCGGACGTCCTCCGCAGGTTGAGATTCACGGGCAACTTACGGCCATCGAAATGGCCGAAGTCGGGATGCTTTCCGCCGATGACACGCGGCGCATTGCGGCCGACCTGATCGGCACCAACAAGCAGGCGATTAACACGCTGCGCGAACAGGGATCGTGCGATGTTTCGTACGGCTTGCCGGGGGCGGCGCGCTTCCGCGTCAATGTCTTTATCCAGCGCGGGAGTTGCGCAATGGTGATGCGCGTAATTCCCACCGTGATACCTACATTCAGTTCTCTGCGGCTGCCCGCGCAACTGGAAGATGCGGCTAATGTGCGGAATGGCATCATCCTGGTTGCGGGAGGAAGCGGGTCCGGAAAGTCTTCGACGCTGGCGGCGCTGGTGGACCGGATCAACAGCGAGCATTGCTATCACATTCTGACGATCGAAGATCCCATCGAATTTCTGCACAAGCACAAGAAATCGACGGTGCACCAGCGCGAACTGCACAGCGACGCGCCCAATTTTGCGCTCGCGCTGCGGGCGGCATTGCGGCAAGCGCCGCGGGCGATGATGGTGGGGGAAATCCGCGATCGCGAAACTCTCGAAATCCTGCTGGAGGCGGCTGAAAACGGGCACCTGATTCTCTCCAGCATGAATACGGTGGATGTTTCGAAGGCCGTGGAGCGGACGATTGGCTCCTTTCAGGCGGCGGAACAGCAATCGGTGCGGGAGCGATTTGCCAAAACTTTCCGCTATATCATCGCGCAGCGGCTGATTCCGCGCGCCGATGGAGCAGAGCGGATTGCGGTCGTTGAAATTCTCAAATCCAATTCGCGCACACGCGATTGCGTGGAACAGGGCGAACGTCCGGGGCGTACCATTCTCGATTGCCTGAAGACCAGCGAACGCGAAGGCATGCAGCACTTCGATGCCGATATTGCGAAGCTGGTTCGCGCGGGCACGGTGGATTCCGAAACCGCGCTTTGCTTCGCGAGCAATGCCACGCTGCTGGGGCAGGAACTGGCGCGGAATTAGTGTCACCTATTGATTTTCAAACTCGGTTCAACTTTAAAATCCCCGATCTC
>CAVPUZ010000022.1:0-103006 GCA_963709055.1 uncultured Acidobacteriaceae bacterium | reverse complement strand
ATAAAAACTATTGGTGGCTTCACGCTGAGGCGCGCCCAACCCTCCGCGTGTGGTTGAATTCACTCTCTCGGTACATCGCAACTCCCCGGGTCTCGAAGCACAGGATTTTCCAGTGGGTTTCAAAGGACGTTCTACCAGACTGCGCCGTGGTAGTTTTCGCAGTTGAAGATGACTACACACTTGGAGTTCTCCATTCGCGACTTCACGAAGTTTGGGCTCGCAAACAGGGCACACAGCTTCGCGAAGTCGAAAGTGGATTCCGATACACACCAAAGACCTGCTTTGAGACGTTCCCCTTCCCGTGGCCGCCCGGAAAGGAACCGAAAGACGATCCGCGCGTCGAAGCGATCGCCGCCGCCGCCCGCGAACTCGTGAAGAAGCGCGACGCGTGGCTCAATCCGCCCGGCGCTTCCGCGGCGGAATTGAAGAAGCGCACGCTGACGAACCTGTACAACGAAAATCCCACGTGGCTGCAGGACGCACACAGCGAACTGGACGGAGCCGTCTTCGGCGCCTACGGCTGGCCGAAAAATCTGAGCGACCAGGATATTCTGACCCGGCTCCTCCAGCTCAACCAGGAACGATCCCGCCCATCGATTACTCTGATTCCCGAGTCGTCGAAGTAGTAATGGCGTCCCCTTGCGATATATCACACCGTGTCAAGCCCCGTTTGACCCTCAGAAATCGCCGAAACCCTTTCGTGTGTTGTCGTTGCACAGCCTGTATGGACACAGTTGTATGGAAAACAATATTTTGTTCGCCTGATATTCGCCTGGTGTACGCCCGTTCGAAGCGAAGAATAGACGAGTAAATAAAAGATCTCCTCTCCAGAGATCCAGCTTGCTTTGAGGTCGTGCTTTTTCATCACAAATCTCCGGTGCCCGCATCACAGACTTCCAACCCACCGCCCGCGACAATAACGACTGACCTGTGGCAAGGCAGAAGTGCGTCCGTCTCCAGAGACGGGTATCCCGGCCCACAAAAAAGCGCTCCGAAAACGCTATTTGACAACTCAACGGTCCCACGGAAAGCATGCCGAATGGCCGGAAATAAGCAAAGTCCTCCGCTAAGTCTTTATTATTGAATACTTTGGAGTTAAGTAGTTTATTTGTCAATACTTTGCGAGAAAACAGGGGGAGGGGGGGCACCCCCCCAAATTTCAGCCACAATCGTCAATAAACATCACATAATCAATGGCTTCCCGCCACGATGAGATTATCCAAAAGCGTCAAATCTACGAGGGAAATTCGCGGAGCACGTACTCCATCGCCGCCTCGCGTGAAGCAAGCCGGCCTTCGAGTTGCGCGTCCTCCACGGCGCCCAGAATTTCCTTGAAGCGAGGACCGGGCTCGTATCCCGCCGCGATCAGATCGTCTCCCGTAACAAGCGGTTCGGGACGCATCGCCTCCGCTGGCATCGAGCGCAACTGCTGGCTCACATAGTCGTACGCGTCGAGCAGTCCGTGGCTGGAAAGGCAGTCGATGCGGTGCAATTCCAGGTGCTCGTCGAAGCCGGGCAGGCGCAGAAATCGCTTCAGCGTCGATTGCTTCATGCGCAGCACGTGGCCAAAGCGCATGTGGTTGTCGACCAGCGCCAGAATCTGGTCGGTCTCGTCGTTCGAGAAGCGCAGGCGGCGGCAAATTTCGGCCGCCATCTTCACTCCGATTTCGACGTGCCCGTCGAAGCGGATGCGATCGGGCGCAACCCGAAACGTCGGAGGCTTGCCAACATCGTGCAGCAGCGCTCCCCAGGCGAGCGTCTTCGACGAGCCAGCGGGAAGCTTATCGAGGAGCAACAATGTGTGCACAAACACATCACCCTCCGGATGATATTGCGGCGGCTGCTCGACTCCTTTCATCGCCGAAATTTCGGGCAGCACTTCGCGCAGCAGTCCAGTTTCATCAAGCAGCTGAAACGCCCGCTGCGCGCGGCCTTCAGTGAGCATCTTGGTCAACTCGTCGCGCCCACGCTCCTGCGAGACCTGATGAATCTGCGGAGCAAGATGTTGCATGGCCGAGAATGTCGCGGGATCGATCTTGTAATCAAAGCGCGCGGCAAAACGTACACCGCGCAACATGCGCAACTTGTCTTCGGAGAAACGGCGCTCGGGATCGCCGATTGCGCGGATGATTCCGGCTTTCAAGTCATCGCGGCCGCCGACGAAATCCAGAATCGCGTTTGGCGTCTTGTCGAGCCTCGTCGCGTCAAGAGTCGTCGAATCGAGAGCAAGCGGATCGAAAGTAAGTGGATCGGAAGTAAGTGATGACGTGGATCAATGACGAGCGGATCAAGCAGCATGCCATTGATAGTGAAGTCGCGCCGCTGCACGTCCTCGCGAGGATCGTTGGTGAAGCGGACTTCGTCGGGATGACGCCCATCGGAGTAGCCGACATCGGAACGAAACGTCGCGACCTCAACCGCGCCTGTGGAGCGACGCGCTCCCTCGCGCGCCAGACTCGTCTCAGACGCCTTAATCGGTACGAGCACGACTCCGAACTGCTCGCCGACGGCAAACGTCCGCGGAAAGATCTGCATGACCTGCTGCGGAGTCGCGTCAGTCGCAACGTCATAGTCAGCAGGCTCGCGGCCGAGCAGCAGGTCACGAACGCATCCACCGGCAAAGTAAGCCTGATACCCGCGCTCGCGCAGCGTGCGCACGATGTTGGTAGCGTGTTGTTGGGCAGTACTCAAGGCGTTCGTATCAATCGTCTACACTGGAAGAAGCAAGCCCGTGGCTCGTTACTCGAGGTTCGTAGCTCGCAGCTCAATTATGCCTGACGCCATCATCCTCGGCATCGAAAGCTCCTGTGACGAGACAGGCGCTGCGGTCGTGCGCGCGGGCGAGCAGATTCTATCCAACGTCGTCGCTTCGCAGATCTCGACGCACCAGCCTTATGGCGGAGTCGTTCCCGAACTCGCCTCCCGCGAGCACCTGCGCGCGATTGTTCCGGTCGTTCGGCAGGCGCTGGCGGAAGCGGGACACACTTATAATTCAGTCGATGCCATCGCCGTCACGCAAGGTCCAGGACTAGCGGGCGCTTTGCTGGTCGGCATCAGCTTCGCAAAGGCTCTGGCCTTCGCGCTCGATAAGCCGCTGATTGCGGTCAACCACCTTGAGGGACACGTTCATGCCGTGTTGCTCGAGCGGCGGCAAAGTGAAAATGGCGCGCTCGATTTTCCGGTGCTCGCGCTGGTTGTCTCTGGCGGCCACACGCACCTCTATCTCGCTGAGTTCGAGAAAGACAGACAAAACCTCTGGTCGTACGCGAACATTGGCCACACGCGCGACGATGCAGCCGGAGAGGCGTTCGACAAAGTCGCCAAATTGCTCGGACTCGGCTATCCGGGAGGTCCGATTATCGACCGGCTCGCGCCACACGGCGATCCGCACGCCGTTAAATTCCAGATCGCGCAGATCAAGCATCGCGACCGGAATGATCGCACCACACCACAGGCCAGTCGAGGATTCACGGCCCCATTTTGATTTTTCGTATAGCGGAATCAAGACGGCGGTTTTGCGCTATGTGGAGACGCATCACCTCGAACCGTCCATTGAGGCTCGACGGAAGGCGCTTGCCGAAATCTCGCTGCAACGCCGCCAAACAGAACCCGTCCCAACGAATCTCACCCAGGTAAAGCCTCCCCAACCCACGCTCGACGACTATATTCGACTTTGCGATCGGCAGACTCTCAATCTGGTCGCTTCCTTCCAGCATGCCATGGTCAATGATCTGGTCACGAAAACGCTCGCGGCCGCGCGTGAATATGACGTCCGCACTTTGTTTGTAAGTGGAGGAGTCGCCGCCAACCAGGAGTTGCGCGCCACCTTTCAACGCGAAGCTGGGATGGAAGGTTTGCCCGTTTTCTTTCCCTCGCGTCCGCTTTCAACCGACAACGCCGCCATGATCGCCGCCGCCGCCTTTCCGAAATTTCTGCGCCATGACTTCATGCCGATGGATTTTTCCGCCGAGGCCGGAATGGCCCTACGCTAGAGTGCCGCGAGAAGAGTCATGGCGCGAAGTTTGTCTGCCGATCCGCCTGCTTCTTCGCCAAGCGCGATCCTAAGGAAGGAAGATCAGCCCGCCCTCGATTTTCGGGGCTCGAGGCTCGCAACTCGCCGCTCTCTTGTTACAAGATTGTTACATTTCCCGGCTACAATAGTGGCCGTGAAACCGACGATCTTTGTAGTGGAAGACGATCCGGACATTTCCCGCCTCGTACGCCATCATCTGGAGAGTGCCAGCTTCAACGTGCGCTTGTATTCGACTGGCAACGTGGTGGTGTCCGACGCCGAGCGTCAGCGTCCCGCTTTGTTTTTGCTCGACATCATGGTTCCCGGAAAAGACGGCCTGGAACTTTGCCGCCAGATCCGGCAATCGGTATCACTGGCCTCGGTCCCGGTAATTTTTCTAACCGCCAAAAGTGGCGAAGCCGATCGCATTCTCGGACTGGAATTGGGCGCCGATGACTACATTCCCAAGCCCTTCAGTCCGCGCGAACTTGTGGCCCGTGTAAAAGCCGTCTTGCGCCGCTTCGAGCGCCCGCTTGCCGCCTCTGCCCACCAAGATCGAGGAGGTGCACATCGATCCCGCCGCGATGACGCTAACCGTTCGCGGCAAGCAAGTTCCGACCACGGCCACCGAATTCCGCCTGCTCGACTACTTTCATGCGGCATGCCGGTCGCGTTTTCACCCGCGACCAGTTGCTCGATTCGGTCTGGCGTGACACAGCCTACGTGACGCCACGTTCCGTCGATGTTTATGTGCGCCGCATCCGCGAAAAAATCGAACCTGATCCGGAGAATCCCCGGTACCTGAAAACGGTCCGGGGCGCCGGCTATCGCTTCGAGGTTCCGCATTGAGAAGTCGCATCTTCGTCAAGCTAATGTTTGTGTTTCTGCTCGTGATCGCGGTGACCACGATCACTTTGCAGTGGACCGTGCGCAATGTCTGGGAGCATGCGCTCCACCAGCAAATCGAACGCGACCTCAAGCAGAAGACCCTGATGTTTGCCAATCGCGTGGAGACCGACCGGCAGCATGGTTTGGCCGATATTACCTCGCAGGAAGGTCAAGCTGCGGGCGCACGCGCCACCGTCATCGATCCCACTGGCAAGGTGTTGGCCGATTCAGAAGCCGATCCAAGCACGATGGAAAATCATGCGCATCGCAAGGAGTTTATCGCCGCTCTCGGGCGGTCAGGTCGGTATCGATGAACGCAAGAGTCACACTCTTGGGATTGCGTTTTTATACGTGGCTGCGCCCGTTTCAGGAGGCGCCGTGCGCCTCGCCTACCCTTTGCCGGAGATCGAGATAACCGAACCGCCCTTTGGTCCGAGCCTTGTTTTGGGGCTCGCTCACCGCTTTTGTTATCGCTGTTTTGATCGCCGCCGCCACTTCTCAATATTTGGGCTGGCGTCTGGGCCGCATCGTGAGTTTTGCCGAGCGCGTCTGCGAGCGGGGACCTCACCGCCAGAATTGCCTCCACTTCGACCGATGAGATCGGTCAGGTGGCCGCTGCTCTCGACAAGACCGCCCGCCGCGTGGAGGAGAGCTTCGCGCGCGTGCAAACCAGCCAGCATGAACTTGAAACCCTTCTTAACAGCATGCAGGATGCGGTAATCGCAGTGGACGCGGATGGGCGGGTGCAGTGGGCGAATCACGGCATGGATCGACTGCTCCGTCGCTCGCCGCGCCTGAATGCGCCTTTGATCGACAGCGTTCGCGATCCCGATTTTCTCGCCGCCATTCAGGAGGCGGCGCGCGATCACGTCGTCACCTCCGCGCGCTCTAATACCATCACCGCCGGACGCACCTTCGATGTCACGGCAGCGCCCATGCCGGGAGGCGGCGCGGTCGCCGTGCTTCGTGACCTCACCGAAACCGAGCGCATGGAAAAGACCCGTCGCGATTTCATCGCCAACGTGTCCCATGAGCTTCGCACCCCACTCACCTCTATCCAGGGATATACCGAGACGTTGCTCGATAGCCCGATCGCGGACAATCACATTCGGGAATTCCTCGAAATCATCCGCAAGAATGCAGCCCGCATGTCCCGCCTTACCGAGGATCTTCTCACCCTGGCGCGTGTTGAATCGGGCGAGCAGCGGTTCGATGTTCAGAAGGTCAGCACCGAGGAATTGCTGCAGGATGCTCTCGAAAGCTTCCGCGAAGTGGCGCGCTCTTACGGAGTGGAACTGGTCGTCGAGAATGCCGTCCCTGAAGCGCATGTGAATGCCGATCGAGAAGCGATCCACCAGATTTTTTCGAATCTCATTGAAAACGCCCTTAAGTATGCGGCGTCCGGCAAAAAAGATCATTCTCGGAGCGCCCGCAAGGTCTCCAGTGCCGGTGCTCGGAAACGACGGCCAGTGGCATCGAGTTCTATGTTCACGATTTCGGCCCGGGAATTTCTTCGGAGCACCTGCCTCGGCTTTTCGAGCGCTTCTACCGAGTGGACAAAGCTCGCTCACGGGAATCCGGCGGAACCGGCCTGGGACTCGCCATAGCGAAGCACATTATTCTGGCACACCGGGGAACGATTCGCGCCGAGAGCGAACTGAATCACGGCACGACCTTCTTGTTTGTCTTGAACGCTTCCAAGCAGGATTCCGCGTAGATCCTAGTCGCGTCGACCCCGGTTGCGGGGACAGTCTCATCGCCAAGGATTGGGAAATGATGGACCTCGGAGAATCTGTAATTCTAGGCTCCAGGATGAACCAACTGGACGAGCCAGAATGCAAGCGCGGCGACAAAAGCCGACGCCGGGATAGTTACAATCCATGCCCATACGATCCGCCGCGCGACCCCCCATCGCACGGCCGAAAGCCGATGGGTCGCGCCTACGCCGACGATGGCTCCGGTAATGGTATGCGTGGTGCTCACCGGAATTCCAGCCAGGGCGGTGGAAAATAGTGTGATGGCTCCCGCCGCTTCCGCGCAAAATCCTCCCACGGGCTTGAGTTTGGTGATGCGCGAGCCCATGGTGTGAACGATCCGCCAACCGCCAAAGTAGGTTCCCAGCGCAATCGACAAATGCGCGGCCAGGATGATGGGCCAGTGAAATTTTCCCCAGTTACCAGCCAATTCCCTGGCGCTCAAATAGTGCGCCCCATATAGAGCGCTGGCCACGATTCCCATGGTCTTCTGGGCATCGTTGCCGCCGTGGCCGAGGCTGTAGGCGGCTGCGGAGAGAAGTTGGAGCTTGCGGAACCAGCCGTCAATCCGTTGGGGGGCCTTATCTCGTAGTAGCCAGTAGATGGTGATCATGAACGACCAGCCCAGAACAAGTCCCATGACTGGCGCCACCACGATAAAGATCAGGGTCTTATACCAACCGGCGGCAATGATCACGTGCCATCCGGATCGCATGACTGCGGCTCCGGCATAGCCACCGATCAGGGCGTGTGAGGAGGAAGTCGGCAGTCCCAACCACCAGGTCAGCAAGTCCCAGACGATGGCGCCGAATAGCCCGGTGATCACCACGTACTGGGTCACGTTTTCGACCCGAATCATTCCACTGCCAATGGTCTTCGCGACCGCGACTCCGAGAACAAACGCCGCCACAAAATTAAAAAATGCAGCCCAAACCACCGCCAGTTTGGGAGACAGGACCCGCGTCGAAACCACGGTCGCGATGCTATTGGCGGCGTCGTGAAATCCGTTGAGGAAATCAAAGGTCAGGGCGACCATTATTGTGATGATCAGCAGCAGCAGGTCAGGCTTCACCAGTTTTCCCGTGTATCCAGATTGTTGAAGCTTCAGGTGTTCTTCAATACTACGGTTTCCAGCACGTTGGCGACGTCTTCCGCCTTGTCGGTGGCCCGTTCCAGAAATTCCAGCAATTCCTTGATCTTGATGAGGTTGATCGGATCCTTCTCACGTTCAAACAGGGTGGCAATCGCTTGTTGCGCCACCTGATCGGCCTCATTTTCCAGGCGGTTGATCTCCACGCAATGGACCAGGATATTGCCGTTTTTCTGCATGAGAGATACAGCCTTCTGCAGTTCCTGGCATTGCATCAGAATGATCCTGGCCAGTTCCGCGGCGGCTGACGGCGGCATCGAGATGCGATACATCACAATGCGGGCGCAGGCGGCATTAATGAAATCAAGAACATCATCAAGCTTGGAGGCCAACTGGTGAATGTCTTCCCGATCGAACGGTGTGATGAATGTCTGATTCAGTTTCCTGAGGATGGCGTGAGTAAGTTCGTCGCCTTCGCGTTCGATACGGTGAATTGTGTCGATCTTTTTGTCGACATCCTGGTAATCGGCGAACAGGTCCACGAGAGAGCGCGCCCCAGCTATGAGGTTGTCGGACATCGCGGAGAACATTCGAAAAAAACTGGTATCTTTTGGAATAAGGCTGAACATGGAAGGACAAAATGCTCCAAGAGTGCGATGCTGGCATCTATATTCAATTGTGGCGAGTGAAGCCAGTCAATATCTCACGCCGTGCGGCTCCCGTCAAACGGGCGTTCTCGATTGGCAGCTGTGCGAAGACTTTCAGAACGGTGGGTCTTGTGGGAGGGAGGGCGGGTTAAAGCTTTCGGCCGTTAGTCGGGTGTTCGACGATGGACAACGTTCGGCGAGCGTCGGGGCAGGCTAAGCCAAACCATGAGGATTACGACAAACACCATTCCCGCTCCGATCGCGATGCGTTGGAGAAAGTTGAAAAAGAGGTTGCCCATATCCATGAGGGCATTCTGCATCCATCGCGCAGAATGAGCTACATTACGGTGATGCTAATCCTCATGTTCCGGGTTCCCGCACGACAAGCTCTCGCGAATCGCCGCATCGCGCGATAGCTCTCGGGTCGTCGCGAACGCCGGCAGTTTCCCCATTACACCGCAGCACTACCACCTCTGTGCCATTTCGCCCCGTTTCTCCACAGGTTCCACCGCGTTGCCACTTGCGATCCACGCCCAACTTATCGGATAATCATGAACGAACTTTCTTTTCATCTATGTATCGCTATAGCCGTCTTGACCTGCTGCGCATTCTCCGGCTCGCTCCGCGCCAATTGCACACTTGGGAAAAGGCGGGACTGGTCCAGACGAGCGAGGATTATTCCTTCTTCGATCTGCTGCAAATCAAGAAAGTCCGCGACCTGTGCAGTCAGCGCGTGCGTCCGGCGGTAATCCGGCGCTCGCTCGATGCCATGTTGCAGCAGGTGTCGGGAATGCAGAATCCTCTGCTGGAAGCGGGCGCCTACCAGAGCGGGCACCGCGTGGCCTTCCGGCACGGCGGACGCTTGCTTGAGCCGATTGCTGGACAATTCATGTTTGACTTCGCCTCCGAAGAAACAAAAATCGTGACCAGTCCTCGGCGCAACGGCCCGGAACTGGTCGTCACCGACGTGGTCGATCTGTTTGCGCGCGGAATCCAACTGGAAGAGAGTCCGTCGACGCAGAGTGAAGCGATTGCCGTCTACCTGAAGGTTCTCGACATGGATCCTCAACACGCTGCCGCGCACATCAACCTGGGAACGCTCTATTACAACCGCCAGGAATATCTGCTCGCCGAAAAACACTACCGGTCGGCGATCCAGATCGATCCCCGGTATGCGCTCGCGTATTTCGACCTGGGCAACGTGCTCGACGAGACCGGGCGCATCGAAGAGGC
Source organism: uncultured Acidobacteriaceae bacterium (assembly GCA_963709055.1). Lineage (GTDB taxonomy): Bacteria > Acidobacteriota > Terriglobia > Terriglobales > Acidobacteriaceae > Acidiflorens. The sequence goes on along the minus strand of CAVPUZ010000022.1, from coordinate 93,382 downwards.
CATCAACACATATAAGGCCGCGATTCAACTCGCTCCCACCTATGCCGATGCGCACTACAACCTGGCGCTCGCCTACGAAAAGATTCGCGAACCGCGCAAGGCGCTGCAGCACTGGCGCGCGTATGTGAAGCTCGATACGACCGGCCCATGGACGGTGCACGCCAAACATCAGATCCAGCGCATTCTGCAGAGCGATAGTTTGAAGCTGGTGCACTCACGCAAAGCGAACTAAGAAACCCCTATTGCGGACATTCTGCGGCTTTCGAAGCCTGTGCGCGAGTGACGAAACTCGTTTGACGAAAAAGAGGCGCGGCCTGCACCGCGCCTTGGAGAGAGAGTACGTCTGCCTCAACACCTGCTTTGTTGAACACCGCAGCGGTTAGTCGACCACCAACTGGTTATCCACGCTAAATGCTCCCGGCACGCCCGAGGCACGTATTCCGGCAATCGTCTTATCCATTGAACTCTGGACTGACCCGTACAGCGTCACGTGTCCGTTGTCGACCACGATGCGGATGGGATGAACGGGATCGGTGGCATAACGGCCGAGCACGGAGTCGCGATAAATTGCGCGCGCGGTCCGGATGCGCAGCGAATCGTCAAACGTCGAAACCGGCAGCACCTTCACGTCGTTGACTACATCTTTGATGCCGGGTGTTCGCGCCACAATGTCCATCGCTGAATCCAGGGGCAGGTCATACATCGCGTCGCCGGTGAGCGTGGCCACGCCATCTTTGACTTCAATCGCGAGATAGTTGAACGTGTTGTCGTAATAGCCGACGCGGTCATAGGCCAGCTTCCTTGCCAGTTTCTGCTGAAGCTGATCGTCGGGCACGGTTGCTCCCGCGACCACGATGTCATTACGAACGCCCGCGACGTTTGCAATTTTCCTGATCTTTTTGGCGGCATCCAGCTTGTCCTGGTAGAGACCGACTGTGCCGGCCAGGGTCACGATGCCATCCTCCACGCTTGAGTTCACGCTCTGCAATTGCTTGGCGCCGTGAATTTTCTGGCTGACCGCCTGCTGTATCTGTTGATCGTAGCGGCCATTTGATGAAGGCGCCGCCATGGCAGTTATACTCAGCAGGACGAGCAGCACCACGGTCACCGCTGACAAATTCCTTTTCATGGTTGCCATCCTCACTCGAATTCCGGTCCCACTTCTGTTTAACCGGTTAGTTAAATAGATGCGTTGCCGCATGGCGCGGATGCGGCCGGCGAGAGGCTTTACAAACTATTACCTTTACAGAGAATTACAAAAGCGGCGCCGATTGTGTTTAGGGACGTGCGACTTCAGGTCCGCGGGATTTCATTTCAATGCCTGCCAAAACAGATTATTATCCGGATATGACGACTGACGAACGCTTGGATCGCCTGACGGAAAGGCATCAGGCACTGGCGGAAAGCCTCCAATTGTTGACTTCTGACGTGCAGAGCCTTGCACAATCGGTGAAGGAGCACGACCGGGTTCTGCGAGGGCATGCCGATCTTATTGGCGAATTAGCTCGAATTGCCGCAAGCCACGAACAGCGCATCAAGGGATTGGAAGGCGGCCGGGCGTGAACCAGATTGTTGGAGACGCCGATTTCCGGCTAACCTCCCAGAAAATCCTTCACTTCGACGAATAGTCTGGCGCTCTATTTCCGTTTCGGAGCTTTCTTCTTTGATGATGCAGTATAGCGCTGGGCAGCTTCTTCGGGAATACCCTCGCGAAAATCTTGCCGATGTTCTTCAGTTGCCGCTTCAGATCGAAGGCATGCTCGATCTTCGCTCGCGGCACGCGGCTGGTAATCGCGGGATCGTTGAGGATCAGTTGATGGAAATCAAGGTCTTCCTTCCAGGCATGCATGGCATGGCCCTGCACCAGGCGATACGCATCTTCGCGGGAGATGCCGCTTTCGACCAGATCGAGCAGCAGTTGTCCGCTGAAGACGAGGCCGCGGGTACTGTTCAGGTTGGCCAGCATGCGCTCCGGATAGACGAACATCGTCTCAATGAGGTTCGCGGTTTTGTTCAGAAGGTAATCGGCGAGCGTAGTCGAGTCGGGAATGATGATGCGCTCTGCCGACGAATGTGAGATGTCGCGCTCGTGCCAGAGCGGCACGTTTTCGAATCCGGCCTGGGCGTTTGCCCGGACGATGCGCGCCAGCCCGCTGATCTGTTCACAGGTGACGGGATTGCGCTTGTGCGGCATGGCCGAAGAGCCTTTTTGCTTTTCGCTGAAATACTCTTCGGCCTCTCGAACCTCGGTGCGCTGCAGATGGCGTATTTCAATGGCGATTTTGTCGAGCGTCGAAGCGATGACCGCAAGCGTTGCCAGGTAATGCGCGTGACGGTCGCGCTGGATCACCTGAGACGAAACTGCAGCGGCTTTCAGGCCCAGCCGCGCACACATTTTTTCTTCAAGCTCCGGCGTGAGATGGGCGAACGTTCCCACCGCGCCGGAAAACTTCCCAACCCGCAGATCTTCGGCAGCGGCTTGGAAGCGCGCGATGTTGCGTCGCGTCTCCGAATACCAGTTGGCGATCTTGAATCCAAACGTGATCGGCTCGGCATGGACGCCATGGGTGCGGCCGATCATGGGCGTGTCTTTGAACTCCCACGCGCGGCGTTCGAGCACATCGGCCAATCGTTCGAGATCGTCCGCAATCAGCGATGAAGCCTGCTGAATGAGCAGCGCTTGCGCGGTATCGACAACGTCGTTCGAGGTGAGGCCGTAGTGGAACCAGCGCGCATGCGGTCCGACAATCTCAGCCACGGCGGTGGTGAAGGCGATGACGTCGTGCTTGACCTCGGCCTCGATCTCAAAAATGCGCTCGACGTTGAAGTCGGCGCGTTCATGGATTGCCTTCGCGGCATCCTTGGGTACGATTCCGGCAGCGGCCAGCGTCTCGGTCGCCGCGACTTCCACCGCAAGCCAGGTGCGGAAGCGATTTTCGTCGCTCCAGATGCGGGCCATCTCAGGCCGCGTGTAGCGTGGAATCACAGGGAATCTCCTGAAAGGGAACTCAGGATTGTAAATCAGACGAAAGGCAAGTCAAGAATCAAAAGGCAAGTCAAAAGTCAGAAGTCAAATTGAAGAAGTACATCTACCTCGATTCAGATTTTACTTCTGCAATTTGACTTCTGACTTCTTACGAATACTTAACCCGTCACCGCGGTAGGGCTCTCAGTCCACCTGATGCTTCGCCGTGTATCCTTCGCGGGCGTAGATGACGGTCTTGACTTCCTTGCCCTTCTGATTTCGAACCTTCAGCGGTCCTCCGTCGGGAGCTTGCAGTTCGACTTTCACCTTGCGATAGGTCCCGTCGAGTTTGGTATTGGTGGGGTGGTAAGAAATGCTGTACTGATTGCGAATGTCGGTGGAGATCTCCTGAAAGATCCCGGGCAACTCGCCTTCGAAACGCGGGAAGTAGGAGCGTCCGCCGGTCAACTGCGCCAGCGTTTTCAACTGGTTGTCATTCTGCAGCCAACTGACACTCCTTCCGAACGGGTCGTTGCCCATGCTGGCGGCGTCCACATAATTCCGCCACTGCCATCCGATGCTCACGGCATAGATTGTGGTGTCTTTGGTAGCCTTGACCTTTTTCATCGTCTGATCCCATGTCAGTTTGCTGAAGGTGTCGGCTCCCGAGGAAATCAGAATGATGTATTTTTTCCCTTCGATGCGATCGACCCGGTCGAGCGTATCGAAGACGGCATCGAACATGTTGCGTTCCGAAAACCCCGGTATGCGAAGCATGTTGAGCGCGCCCATGATCGATCCCTTATCCTGTGTAAAGTCGACCAGAATTGTGGGTTTCATGTCATAGGAGACGACCGCAACATAGTCATCCTTTTGCAGCCCGCCAGCGAAGGTGTAGGCAGCATTCAGCGCGTCATACATGTATGCATACTGCCGCAATTCGTGAAATATGCCAGACGCTGCGAATTCAATCAAAAGCACCGCGGTCATGGGGGCTCTCGTCTGATTAAATGATGCTATTTTCTGGGGTGTGCCATCTTCCAGGATCTTGAAATTCTCCTCCCTCAGTCCGGGAACCGTCTGACCATCTTTGGTGGTGACGAGCACGTCGAGAGTCACTACCGGCACGTCGACCTTGATCGAGTAATCGGGCATGTTGTCGATCTTCTTGGGTCTTTCGGGCGCGGGCGGAGGCGGCTCCTCCTTCTTCTTGGGGATCACGTAAGGTCCGACGTCATTTTGCGGGCCCACCAGCCTCGGGAGGAGCTTCCTGCTTGTTCGGATTGGCCGGCGGCTGCTGCGAAGTATCCTGATTCTGGGCCTGGGCCTGGGTCGAAAACCCCTGAATCAACAGGCAGCAGGCAAGAAACACCAGCAGGGTCAGACGCTTATGGGAGGCAGTCCGGGCGGAGTTTGGCCTCAAGAAAACATCAAAAAACATGGAAAATCCTCGAAAACACCTGTGCTAGTATAGATGCAACAGCTCTGCGGTTGGGATATTTTGCTGGCCGTAAAAAAAACTTACCTCCCCTGGCAAAACCATTTTGACAACACGCGGAGTCAAACAACTATCGGTCGTTTTTTGACCTCCGGGGATATCCATGAAAATCACGGCGATTCTAGCCGCCATTTTGTGTCTTGCGCCCGCTCTGCCTGCGTCTGCCCAGAATAAAGCAGACAAGCCAAACATCATACCGCTTAGCCAGATCCATGAAGGTATGAAGGGCACGGCCCTCACGGTGTTTCAGGGCGTCAAGCCGGAATCCATGGACGTGGAAGTTCTCGGAGTGCTGCGCAACATGAACGGCCCCAAGGGCGACGTCATCCTGGTGCGGCTGCATGGTACCAAACCGGAGTATACCGGCGTAGTTGCCGGCATGAGCGGCAGCCCAGTCTATTTCGAGGGCAAACTGGCGGGCGCGCTCGCCTTCCGCATTGGCGAGTTCTCGAAGGAGCCGATTGCGGGCGTCACACCGATTGAGGAGATGCTTGAGATCAGTGCCCTCGATCGCCGTCCCACAGAGGCGCCGTTACGTGCAAGCGGTACGCATCAGAGCGGGAAGTCGCAGACCGCGAGTCCCGGAGACGGCGCGGCCCTGGCGGCAATCGACTCCACCACAAACTTTGCCTCGGCATCAAAATATGACAATTATCTGAGGCCGATTGACGCTCCATTCGTCTTCAACGGCTTTTCGGACGCGACGTTGCAGCGCTATGCGGATCAGTTTGCCGCTGCGGGCATTGTGCCGGTGATGGGCACGGGATCATCGAGTGATCGCAAGCAACCCGAACCTCTCGAGGCCGGCTCGGCAGTCAGCGCCGTTCTGGTGCGCGGCGACATGGATATTGCCGCAACCTGCACGGTCACCTATGTCGATACGCATCGCCTGCTGGCCTGCGGGCATCCTCTGCTGCAGTTTGGCGAAGTGGACTTGCCGATGACGAAGGCGACGGTCGTGGCCACGCTGCCTTCGCCGCTGAATGCTTTCAAAATCGTCAATACGACGGAGACGGTCGGCGCATTCGTGCAGGACCGCCAGGCGGGCATTCTTGGAGTGATGGGTCACGAGCCGAAGATGATTCCTGTTACCGTGTCACTGCACAGCGGCTCCACGACGAAACAATTCCATTATGAGGTCCTCAATAACGCGCGGCTCAGCCCACTGGCCATGATGGCAACTGTGTTCAACGCGCTGCACGGCACCAACGAATACGGTGAGGACATTACCTATCGTATGAATGGTGTGCTGAGTGTCAAGGGTTATCCGGACGTCACGATGCGCAACATGTTTGCGCCGCTCGATAACGGCCAGCCTGCGGCGGCGCTGGCGGCGGCCAGTATCGGCGAGCGTTTTGGACGCATCTACAGCAATCCTTATGACGCTCCCGACGTTGAGGGAGTGAAACTCGATTTCGATCTGGTGCGCGAACGGCGATCGGCGCGCCTGGAAGCTTCCCGCACGGACGTGACGGAAGCGCGGCCCGGCGACCAGATCACGGTGGAAACCGTGATTCGTCCGTATCGCGGCGAACGGCTGGTGCGCCAGATTCCGATCCGCATTCCGACTTCGGCATCGAAGGGCCCGCTACGCATCCTGGTAAGTGACGGCGACACGCTGGACCGGATGCATCGCAGCGCGCCGATGATGAGCCGCGGCCTGGGTCTGGCCCCGACGATCGCATTGCTCAACAAGGAGCGCTCGGATGACCGCGTGTATGTTTCGCTGTTCGACTCCGATCCGGAGGCGATGGTCGCCGATAAGATCATGCCGACCCTACCCCTTTCGGTGATGAATGTGATGGACAACATGCGAGGCACGCAGGACATGGTCGTGCTCGGCGAATCGTCGGTGAGCGAAGCATCCACCGAGCCGCTGGATTATGTTGTTTCCGGCGCGCAGATGCTGACGATTAACATCAAATAGCGTTGCGACGCAGCGCCGGCATCGCTGCCATCTGCCCTGGCATCCTCCCGCCCTCACACGCGGCTGCATATTTTGTAATTCACTCTCGAGCGTGCGGCGGGTAAACGACCCCAGCTGAGACAGCGGCGCTACAATCTAATCGATCAAACAGATAATGAGGTACGATTTTGGCTCGTAAGAAGCTCGCTCTATTTTCCGCACTTACTCTTTCTATTCTCGCGCTGTCCCATATTCGCCCTCGCCGAAGGCACGCTCACCTGGGAACAATCAAAGTTCGAAGACTTGATTAAGGGCACCGCGCATGGCATTGCCTTCCGGAGCGGCGGAGGGCTCGAACTTGCCCCCGCGTTCAAGGCGCTGGCGACTACTCCATCGACCTACATCTGGTCCATCGCCTCGGACGCGGCGGGCAACATTTACGTGGCTGCAGGAGCCCCCGCTCGTGTCTATCGCATCACGCCCGACGGAAAGATGACGACCATCTTCGAGCCGCAGGAGTTGCAAGTGCAGGCTCTGGTGGTCGCGAAGAGCGGAATCGTTTACGCAGCCACGGCTCCGGATGGCAAGGTCTATCGAATCGCCGTAACAAAAAACTCCCCTGCGCCCGAGGCACGGCCAGCCAAGTGGACACGGCAAGGAGTGAGGCGGCAACGACGGGCACGGCAATACCAGCTGGACGACAAGTTCGTGGAGCGCGTCCGTCTATTTCGATCCGGGCGCGAAGTACATCTGGGACCTCGCGCTCGATGACGCCGGCGACCTTTATGTGGCCACCGGCGATCATGGTGAGATCTACAAAGTCAGCGCGAACGGACAGCATTCACTCTTTTTCAAGAGCGACGAGGTACACATTCGCGTTCTGGCGCTCGATCCCAAGGGAAATCGTGATTGCCGGCTCCGATGGCAGCGGCCTGGTGTACCGCATCTCGCCCAAGGGCAGAGGCCTTCGTTCTCTACAGCGCTCCCAAGAAAGAAATCACCGCGCTGGCAATCGATAGCGCGGGCAACATCTACGCTGCCGGCGCAGGAGAGAAGCGGCCAGGAACCGCGCCCCCCGGACTGAACATCAACCTTGCTCCTCCGGCGCAGAATGCACCGGCCATTGGCGGAGGTATCATCATCAGTCCCGCGCCATCTGTGCCTGCGCAACCATTTCCATCGCCCGGCACGGGCGCCACCGGCGGCTCCGAAATCTATCGCATCGCCCCTGATGGCGCTCCCGAGCATCTATGGAGTTCGCACGACGACCTGGTTTACGCTCTCGGCTTCGATCAGCGCGGACGCCTGCTCGCTGGAACCGGCAATCGCGGACACATCTTCGCCATCAATGGCGTCGACGATTTCACCGACCTCGTCAGAGCAAGCGCCAGCCAGATTACCGCTTTCGCTCCCGCGCCCGGCGGAGGTCTGTACGTTTCCAGCAGCAACCTGGGCAAGATTTTTGTGCTCGGTCCCGGTCCCGAGTCGGAAGGGTCTTACGAAAGCGATGTTTTCGATGCCCACATCTTTTCGCGCTGGGGACGCAGCAGCATGCGCAGCGTGGGCAACGTCGAACTCTACGCGCGCAGCGGAAACGTGGATAACCCTGACCGCAACTGGAGCCCATGGATGCGGGTTGACCTCGCCGCAAACTCGGAATTGAATGTACCGCCCGCTCGCTTCATTCAGTGGAAGTCGGTGCTACACGAGGGCACCGCCGCGCCGCACGTCGACGATGTTCTCGTCAACTACCTGCCCAAGAACATCGCGCCCGAGGTTGATGACGTCATGGTGCAGCTTGGATACCGCTACCAGCCAGTCCCGCGCGCGACCGGTACAGACGTGACGCCTCCCGGACAGCAGCGTTTCGATACGCCGCCGACGGCCGTCCGCGACCATGACTCGATCGGCATTCGCTGGTCGGCGCACGATGACAATGACGATCAGCTTGTTTACTCCGTTTATTATCGTGGCGACGGCGAAACGCGCTGGCTGCTCTTGAAGAGTGGCCTGACGGATCGCTTCTACTCGTTCGACTCGAGCCTTCTGCCCGACGGCGGCTACACCGTAATGCTGGTCGCCTCCGATGCGCCTTCCCATTCACCGGGAGAAGCGCTGTACGCGCAGAAAGTGTCGGCGCGCTTCGAGGTGGATAACACCTCTCCCGCGATCGAGAACCTGAGCGCCGTGCTGGAGGGAAAAACGTCCGAGGCAAAGCACATCCATATACGTTTCCGCGCGAGCGATTCGTTCTCGACGATCAAGCGGGCAGAGTTCTCACTGGATGGCGGCGACTGGCAATTTGTCGATCCGGTCGGGCAGTTATCGGATTCGAAAACAGAAGACTACGATTTTCGCGTTCCCGTACCGCAACCGGAAGCGGCGCCCACTCCGATGATGGAAGCCGTTGCGGGCGATCACGTAGTGGTAGTTCGCGCCTACGACCGTTTCGACAATCTGGCCACGGCAAAGACGATGATCCGCGTGAAATAGGTTCGACCGATCAGAAAACGGCTTCTCTCCAAAAGAAGAGTTCGCCCAATACAGGACAAACGCCTTCAATCAACCTTATAGAGTTTGATTGAAGCTTTGCGTGAAAACGAACCGGCGTAGCCATTCGTCTCGGTAGCAAATCCAGCGGGCAGAATGGTGTGGATCCCAGGAGACAAGATACCTGTCCTCCAGGCTATCGACCGGACAACCGAAGTACCGCTGTTGCACATGTTCTCAACCGAGATAACGTTGACTGGCAGAATGTTGGATATCGAACCGTCCAGCAATACAAATGCTGCGAATGTGTTGTAAACGGGATCTTCCGGTTGAAGGTCGTCAAGTTGAATGCTTACGTCGATTTCAGCGAAGCACTTAGAAGCCGGCGGACAAGTTATTAAGGCTTGGTCAGTCAACGCCGTCGCCTCGTTGTTGTCGAAGGAGATGCCAATCGGGCCATCTACAGGATAATCTTCCAGCAGTTTGCCCTGTAAGGGCTTAGTCGATATTCCGTTCTCATGCGCAACAACCGCATGCTGATGGAAGCAGGAATCGAACGTACTCCCTGCACCGCAACCGGCGGGCAGGGGAATTTTCTGTTGGGCCGAAGCTAGAGTCACGGGGATGGCAATGAATAGCGCCAAGGCATGGAAGGAAGCAACTCGGGAAGTCATTAGGATCACCTCATAAGTTTGAAGTGTCAGCTATCCCGAGTATGTTACACGCGGACGCCGGTTCCGTGGGTATGTTATTTTCCGCCTTGGGGCTCCACTCCTACTGGCGCGCAAAAATGACGGAAGGATTCGTAATCGTCTTGTCCACGTCGATCATGAAGAAATCCTGGAGAGTGCAGGAGATCTCTTGCCCGGTGCAGCCTGAGCTGTCGACTGTGTAGATCACGTAACTCTGGGCCGCAGGAGCAGTCAACGTAATCGTACCCACGCCAGTATCATTCAGCGTGTAGGTTCCGGTTATCGTCTGGGGAGACCCCGTACCGACGTACTGCGTCCCAGTCATCCCCTGGGATGGGTTCGTCCACGTAAACAGCAGGTTGGCTGCAAGCGGCGAAACTCCCGAAACGGCGCTGCTGGTAGTCGCCGCGGCGAATGTGCTCGGGAGCTGCGAAGCGGAATACGTGCCACTACCTTTTCCCTGCGGAGCCATCGTCCCGGTGATCACGGATGTACTGGACTGATCCAGCAAAAAGCCGCGACCGTTTCCGCTCGCATACAGGATAAAGGGGAGCGGAGCAACCACTGGCGATGCGTTCGGATTCCCCAGAAGCTGCATCGTATAGCGTCCGCTGCCGGTCGCCGAATACTTGTAGCCGGTACTGAAATTGGCAACAGAAAGAATCGTCCCGGCATCATTCTGGTCGAAATTGCCGTTGACGTTGCCAGCGCCATCGGTATTCAGAAGGTTCAGCGAGACATTCGCTCCCCCATTGTCCGCGCCCGTGAGGCTGGCAACCGACACGCTGTTCAGCGTGGCGTTGTTGTAGGGTGAACCTTTGGGATCCTGGAAAACGACAGTGCCCGATACTCCCGGGTTTGTGGCGGCCGGATCGGTGGAAACGGCATAGAGCGTGAGCGGATTGTTGCCGTTGGTCGTCCCGGAGACGCCGTATATTTCGAAATTGAAAGTTTTTACCAATGTGGTCGACGTGAATTGGATCGTGCCAATTCCATTGGCCATACTGTAGGTTCCGGAGAGGTCGCTCGCGGTGGTTGCGGTGCCGCCGTCGTTGATGTCCAGTTGTCCGGAGCTGATGGTGCCTGCTCCCGTCCAGTTGCAGCAATCCGGCATAGCCTGTGCGCTTCCCGCTGACCGAGTCCACGCCCGTGAAGCCGAAGACAACGAACCTGATTAAAGAGCGGAATCAAAACTGGCGGAACTTTCGACGAGCGGCTCGATTACGCCCGAGCCAGTGCCATTGCTGTCTGACTCGATCGCCCCGATATCGCCATTCGCATCGAGCACGACCGTGTACACGTACGTTGGCCCGCCACCGAGATTCAGCGTGATCTTTCCCTGGTTATTTAAACTCGCCGACATAAGATCCGGTCAGGCTGGCATAGTGTTGCGGGCCAGATGCCGTTAAACCGTCCGCTACCCCGCTGGTAATCTGGCCATTGCTGCCCACTACGAAGGTTCCAATCAGCGCGGTGGCACCGGAAGGGTTGTAGCCTGAGAAGCGAAATGCATAGGCGGGATTCGTGGCATTCCCACCGAGCCGCGATTTCACAACCGTCAGGCTCGCCTGGCCTATGCCGGAAGGATCGAGCGTTGATGTCGCCGTGAGCAAGACTCCATTCGTAGAGCTGGTATTGCCGGGAGCTGTATAGACGGCGAGTCCGGGATTATTGGCGTCCGGCACGACTGTTCCGCAAGGGGGCGCGGCACAGGTCGGAGCGCTCCAGGCAAAGGTTTGCGGGGCATCGTCCGGCACAGCGATAGCGGTGAACTGCTGAGTCAGCCCAAGCCCTACGTTGGCGGTCGCAGGCGTAACATTCACCGTTACCTGCGCCACACTGATCGTGTCCGATCCGCTCGCCGTGGTATCCGCTACGGAAGTGGCGACAATCGTCACCGTGCTCAGGATTCGGCGCTGTCCCCGGAGCCGTGTAAACGCCCGTGTTCATACCAATGCTCCCGCAGGGGTTCGGAGTTCCCGTGCATGCCGTACCGCTCAGGCTCCATGTCACAGCTTGATTGCTGGTATTGCTCACCGTGGCGGTAAATGTCACGGTCTGCGTCACGTAAGCGACGGCCACCGTGCCATTTACCTTCACGGTGATCGCGGGCCCAGGGCCTTTGCCGCCGGTTGCACATCCGCTGGCCAGAGCCAGACTCAACAAAGCCGCTGCAAACAGCAAATTTTTGATCATCGTCAGGTCTCTTGGAATCCGAGGGTACAAAAGTCGGTGCCCGAACCGGCCCGATCGCCGCGACAGGCTGCGGTTCTGGGTCGCGCCCAATGTCGATTTGGTTTTTTGAATCAGCGAGTTACAAGTTTACCTTAACCCGTAGAGCTTTGTCTGTTATGACCTTACACGTTAGGCCATGACCTAACGAGTGCGCAAGAGCTTGCACATGATCAGAGTGGTTACAGTGATTCGCCGATGCCCAACCGCTTTGTCATTTCGTCGTAGAGAAAGCCCTCGCCCGGCAGGTAGGGCTGGATCCACTCTCCATCGATGACGAATTGGGGGATGGCGCGCTTACCGGTCTGCCTGACTACCTCTTCGGCCGCTCCCGGAGTGGCTTCAATGTTGATGTCGGTGTAAGCAATGTTGTGACCGTCGAGGAAGCGCTTGGCCTCGCGGCAATCGGGGCACCAGGGAGCCGAATAGACGGTGATTTGCATGTTGAATATAGAAGTCTAACCGAAGACAGATGCGGCAATCCCCACGAAAGTCGCAGGCCGGCGGAATGTCAAACTCGCTCCAACTCATGGAGCGTTCTCTCGTTCTTGACATTTCCGGTATTCAGCGTCGAAGCTGGCTCAAACAGAAGGATCCAGCATTCCTCGTCCGCCACTGGACGATGCTCCACACCACGCGGCACAACGATAAATTCGCCCTCTTCGATCCATTCGTGGCGATCGCGAAAATCCATGCGGAAACGGCCTTTCACCACCAGAAACAGCTCATCTTCGTTTTCGTGATGGTGAAACACAAACTCACCTTTGAGTTTGTCGAGCTTTACATATTGACCGTTGAGTTCACCGGCGATGTACGGCCTCCAGTATTCGGTGATCCTAGCGAATTTGTCGGCGATGTTCACCTTGGCATGAGATCCTCGGCGTAGGGTTGGTTGGCACGCGTTTGTAGCTTCTAGATGGATGTCCTATCGGTCCCGCGGGTCGCAGGAAAGTTGGCTGGCGGCAAAAAAGCCGCCCAGATTCACTGGAGCCTTTCACTTTGGCGTAGAGACGGGGCTTGCCCCGTCTCTACCGCCCACACTACCGCTCTCGATTTCCGTTCCCGGCCTGCCTCTGCCAACAAGACGCGGCAAGCCGCGCCTCTACGAAGGAGTTTAGTAGCCTGCCGTTGCCGAACTCGGCGATCCGCCGCGCAGCGTCACGCGCACGCCACGTTGCAGGTTGACCTGAGTCGTTGTCGTCCAATCGACTTCATCGGCGCTGATCACACCGCTGCCACCGCTGGCCAGTTCGTAGCGGATGCGGCCGTCCTGGTAGGTGTAATTGCCCACCGCGAGGACTGTTCCGGTTTTCAGCACGAAGACAGGCACTCCCGGTGCCGTGCCCGCGAAGCGCGAATCTGTTGCCGTTACGTTCGCCGGAGTGTAGCTGGCATACGCGACCTGGGGAACTTCCTCCACCACCGGCTCACTGGCCGCGGGTCGAACCCGGCGTACAGCCAGCCGAGGCATGGCGCTATCAGAGGGACCATTGTAGGCGTCGTTCCTGTAGGACTCGTTCGCATGCGGATCGCTCCCATACGAATCATTCCCGTTCGACTGGTTGTAAGGATGCCCGAAGAAATGCCAATCCGGACCGAAGGTCTGGGCGACCTGCTGGATCTGCACGTCATCCATGAGGCGCAGCGTGAGCTGGCTCTCACCCTTGAGCGTGGGGCGCGGACCGCGCGCGGGTAGCATGATGATCTTCCACGGCCAGAGCGGCGGTAGCATCCACTCGACGATGTCGCGCTTGGCATGGCCTTTGCCATCGATGTCGCCATACTTGTCGACCTTGTAGCCGCGAGCGCCGATGACTTTGGCTTCGAGTGGCATGTCGCCGTCGGGCAGGCCGATGCGATCGAACTGGATCTTCATGTAGCCTTTGCCCCAGAAATGGCCGGGATCCTGAGCGGCCTCGAGATGGCCAACCAGATAGCTTCCGCGCGGAAATGCTGGCCGGCCGAATTCGGTGATGGAGTGCAGACGGCAAAGCACGGGATCGCCTATGGCCACGGTTGCGGTAGAGAAATTAGGTTCATCGAGCGTGCACCGCAGAATTGTTCCAGCGGGCAGGACCATCTCCCGCGCACTGGCACAAAGGGTCAAACTCAGGAGGGACACTACGAGAACTGCACACAGAGAGCTGGGTTTCATCACATCACCTCGGTCTCACGCCCCGAAATTCGTGGTACGTCGTGCCAAAGCAACTGCGGTGAGCCAGCCCCGATTGAAAGCAGTAAAGCATAAGTTTGGGTTGGGGTCAATCGGGGGCGATAGGTTTATGCGCCGCTGTTCGCTGTCGGCTGGCAACTCCTTGCGGTTGGCGGTTTTTCGGGCTGCGCGAAACAGCATGTGAGTTCATGAGACCCCCCTAGTGCGGTCTTTTGGAATCAAAGACTTAGGGGATTTTTGGCGCCAGGTCTTTGAGGAATAAGGAGATAGAGATAAAGTCTTTATAATTCATAGACTTAGTGGAAGGACAGCAGTGGATCGCGCTGGAGCTATTGCCAGAAGAAAGCTATAAACCTAAGCATGCTTAGGTTATAATGCATGGTGGTTTCGTTGAGGGTTGGCGCTGTTCGATTCGTTGCCTATTCTAACGATCACCCCGCCGCGTTATGTTCATGGCTTCGCTGGCGAGACGGAGGCGAGTGTCGATCTTCGCCAGGAAGGCACCGTTGCATTGGCAAAGCGGAACGATGCCATCCGGCCGCCAATGCGAAGCAATCGGAGGTGAAGAAGATCTTGAACGCTGCGGCTCTGCATTTTGAGGAGCTCGTGGAACTATGGGAGGAAGTACGTGGCAAAACATAGGGGCACCGGACATCAGGCAATTGTTCATGAGATCGTCACCAGCGACGCGGAGATTGATCGCGCCATTCAGCGCGCGAAAAACTTGAGGGACGAGCAGCGTGTGACGGAGGTGGAATACAGGCCGGGGCCGGGATTGGACCTGCTCATCCTGAAGTTGGGCGATGGGCACCGGCACGTGATTCCACGGGAAGACTTGCAAGGACTGCAAACGGCGACGAAAGAGCAGATCGCGCGAGTGGAGATTTTGGGGAGCGGGACTGGACTTCATTGGCCGGACCTCAACGTCGATCTCTATGTTCCCGGTTTGCTGCAGGGCGTCTACGGCAACAAGAAATGGATGGCGCAGATCGGGCGCAGCGGGGGATCTGTGAGGAGCGCAGCCAAGAAGAGAGCGGCTCGGGCGAATGGGCTGAAGGGCGGGCGGCCGCGGCGGAAGGAAGTGGCGGCGGGCGATTAGGGAGTTGGACTCGCGAGCCACACACACGGCCATTCTACTGAACCGAATATTTGTTAACATTCGTGCGCAATGCCGGATTCCGAACCATCTGTTACGAGTTCACTAACCCCGCTCCTTGATTCAGGATTGTTACCGCCGGTGGTCCGCCGAAAAGGGGCGAGAGCGGCCATCAGAGCGGTTCCTGGATTCATCGTTGGCTTCGTTTTGATGGTGGCCGTTAGTGCTCAAGCTGACAAGGCGCGCAACCCGATATTTGGACTAGTGCTGCTGGTGTCCGCGCTTTGGTCTGCAACCGTAATTCACGAACTCGGTCATTTGGTAGCGGGCTGGATGGTGGGATTTCGCTTTAGCCGTATTCATATCGGACCGTTTTCGTTGAGCATGGAGCAAGGAAGGCTCAAAGCGCGCGTCCGTCGGGAAATGCTCGCGCTAGGTTCTGCGGGTATGCATGTAATGACAGTACGACGCTTGCGCCGTCGTTTGTTGATCCACGTTGCCGGTGGTCCCGCGGCAAACATTCTCTCGATACCGATAGCGGTCCTTCTGGTCAACAATGTTCTTCCTAGTCTAGGAGAGACTAGGGTGGGGAACACTGGCGGCGCAGTTTGCCGTTTTCTCCTTGCTTCTCGCAATGGTGAGCCTTATGCCGATCCGCTCCCTCCTCCTGTCGGATGGCGCGCGGATTGAGATGTTGCTTCGCTCACGCGATCGCAGCCGACAGTGGTTGGGAATCGCTGCACTCGGAAATCTATACGACAAAGGAATACGTGCCAAGGAATGGAAACGCACGTGGTTGCAGTCCGCTACATCGGTGCACGACGCTTCTCTGGATGCATTCACCGGCGATTGGCTGGCATATATCTGGGCCAGTGACCGGAAGGATGCTACCGTTGCCGCCGCCCACTTGGAAAGATGCCTTGAGCGAGTAAGTGTGTTGCCTCTCTCTGCCAGGGATGTTGTTGCTCAAGAGGCTACGGTCTTTGTTGCTTGGTTTCGAGATGACCCATCTCTTGCGGATAAGTGGCTCAATCAACTGAAGAGACCGCGACTCACGCAGCGTCTCGCACAACTCAGACTCGATCTGGCCCTATGTTGTGTCCACCGACGGTACGACGCTGCTGATGTCGCTTGGCGAGAAGGGCTCACCTTTATAGAAACCTCAACCTCAGGACCCGCTCGCGACCGATTGAAAGAATCGTGGCTGGAGTGGCAGGCAGAAATCCAAGAACGTAAGGCTCAACAATCCGTCGTGCTTAGCGGCGCGTCCTGATCGGTTCTCCTCCACGAAGACCGCATTTCTCACCCACGGCCCACTACCCGCCGAGCTGCGCTCGGCTTGGACGGGCGAGGGCGCCCGTCCCCACACGAGCAAAAACAAAAGCCGCCAGTTTTCACTGACGGCTGATAACTGATGGCTGAAGCTGGTGTTTAGCTTTCGTACAGCAGCACGCCCTCGGCTTTTTCCGAATCCACCGGGCGGTAGTACAGCTTGTTGTCTTCGAGGAAGACCTCGATGAACGCCGGCCTGGTGGTGATGGTGCCCTGGATCAGCGCTTCCGACAGCGGGTCTTCTATGTACTTCTGCAGAGCGCGGCGCAGTGGACGGGCTCCGTAGCTGCGGTCGGTTAGCGTCTGCGTGAGGATCCACTTCTTGGCCTCATCCGCCACGCTGACTGTGATCGAGCGCTGCGCCAGGTTCTGGTTCAGTTGGCTGACCATCAGTTCGAGAATCTGGATCAGATCCTGCTCGCTGAGCGCCATGAAGAGGATGATCTCGTCGACGCGGTTCAGGAATTCAGGATTGAAGGTGCGCTTGACCTCGCCCTTCACCAGGTCTTCGACCTTGGCCGACACCATCTCGTCTTTCGCATGCTGGAAGCCGAGACCCTCGCGCTTCATCAGGTGACGGGCGCCGATGTTCGACGTCATGATGATGATGGTGTTCTTGAAGTCGACCGTGTTGCCGAGGCCGTCGGTCAACTGGCCATCTTCAAACACCTGCAGCAGGATGTTGAACACATCCGGGTGCGCCTTCTCGATTTCGTCGAGCAGCACGACCGAGTAGGGAGCGCGTTTCACGCGTTCGGTGAGCTGGCCGCCCTCTTCGTAGCCGACGTATCCCGGAGGCGAGCCGATCAGCTTCGAGACCGAGTGCTTCTCCATGAATTCGGACATATCGAAGCGGACTAAAGCCTTGTCGCTGCCGAACATGAAGTGCGCCAGGGTGCGCGCGACTTCGGTTTTGCCTACGCCCGTCGGTCCGAGGAACAGGAACGAGCCGATCGGACGGTTCGGGCTCTTCAATCCGGCGCGGCTACGGCGGATGGCACGAGCGAGAGCGCTGATCGCTTTATCCTGCGAGATGATGCGCTTGTGCAGCTCTTCTTCGATGCGCAGGAGCTTTTGCGTCTCTTCCTCTTTGATCGAGGTGATGGGCACGCCGGTCCAGCGGCTTACCACGTCCTCGATGTCCTCCCGACCGACTACGCCGGTGGAGGATTCATCGAGGTGGTATTTTTCGCGAAGAGCGCGCAGGTTTTCGCGCTCCTTGCGTTCCTCGTCCGAGTAGAAGCGCGCCTTCTCGAACTCGTGGTTCGCGATGGCGTTCTCCATGCGGTGGACGATGAACTTGATGCGCTTCTGAACTTCGGTCAACTCTTCGGGAAGCGAGGTCTGGCGCAGCTTGACGCGCGCGCCTGCCTCGTCGATCAGATCGATCGCCTTATCTGGAAGGAAACGATCGGGAATATAGCGGTTCGAATGCGACACGGAGAAGTTGATGGCGTCGTCGGTGTAGGTGACGGCGTGGAACTTCTCGTAACGCTCCTTGATGCCGAAAAGAATCTTGACCGCGTCCGTCTCATTCGGTGGCGGAACTTTTACCGCCTGGAAGCGGCGTTCGAGTGAGCGATCCTTTTCGATCGACTTGCGATATTCGGCAGGCGTGGTTGCGCCGATGCACTGAATCTCGCCGCGCGAGAGAGCCGGCTTCAGAATGTTGGCGGCATCGAGCGAGCCTTCGGCCGATCCGGCTCCGACAAGAGTATGCAGCTCGTCGATGAAGATGATGGAATTCTGCGATTCCATCAGCTCCTTCATGATGGTCTTGAGGCGCTCTTCGAACTGGCCGCGATATTTTGTGCCGGCGACGATCAACGAGAGATCGAGGGCCAGGATCCGTTTGTCGGCGAGGAACGATGGCACCTCGCCATCGGCGATGCGCTGGGCGAGTCCTTCGACGATGGCGGTCTTGCCGACGCCAGGCTCGCCGATCAGCACGGGATTGTTCTTGGTGCGGCGGCACAGAATCTGCACGACGCGCTCGACTTCGCCATCGCGGCCGACGAGCGGATCGAGCTGGCTATCCATGGCGGCCTGCGTCAGGTCGCGGGAAAATTCGCTCAGCAATGACGATTCGCGCTGGCCGCCGCGTTGCGGCTGCGCTTTTTCCTGGCCGGTGCGGGCCAGTTCTTCGCGGATGGTCGAAAGGCGCAAGCCGCGTTCGTGGAGAATTTCGGCGGCAAAGCACTTCTCTTCTCTCAGTAAACCCAAGAGCAGATGCTCGGTCCCAATATGCTTATGAGAAAGACGCTCGGCCTCTTCGGCCGCGTATGCCAGCACGCGCTTGCATTCGTTGCTGAGGGGAAGATCGACGGAAGTGGAAACCTTCTCCCGGATCGTCGTATGGCCTTCGATCTGTTTGCGGATCGATTCCACCGACGCATGGGAGCGCAAGAAACGGTTAGTCAGGGCCTTATCTTCCCGCAGCAGCCCGAGCAGCAGGTGTTCGGTTTCAATGTAAGGAGAGCCGAACTGGCTGGCCTCATAGCGCGCAAAGAAGATGACGCGTCTGGCTTTCTCCGTGTAGCGTTCAAACATAAGCCCATTCCCCCCAGAGTTTTCCGCGGAGAGAGGTTCTCCGCCAAACCCTGACCTACCACGATTATGGCATTTTATGTCGCTCAAACTTGCAAGCGATATTTGCCTCGCAGTGACCGGAGTGTCCTGGTCTTGCCTGGCGGCCAAGTACTTCGGTTACCACTTTACCTATCCTCACGCCGGAAGCGATTCCGGCGCCACCTCTTCTATTCTGCCCTGATCCAGCCTCAATACTCTATGGCACCGACGTGCGAAAGCCAGATTATGAGTAGCAATTAAAGAGGTCAATTGGTGCTCGCGGTGCAAGCGAGATACCAGTTCAAAGACCACTTCCGCCGTTCTCCCGTCAAGATCGCCCGTAGGCTCATCGGCCAGCAGGATTTGGGGCTGGGTGATCAATGCCCTCGCCAGCGCCAGCCGCTGCTGCTCGCCGCCTGAAAGCTCTCCGGAACGGTGCTGGCTGCGTGCTTCGAGGCCCACTTCGCGCAACCACCGCGAAGCCTCCTGTTTGGCCGTAGAAAGCGCCTGCCCGCGGGTTAGCAGAGGCATGGCAACATTTTCCAGCGCGGTGAATTCCGGCAGCAGGTAGTGGAACTGCCAGACGTAGCCGATTTCGCGGTTACGAAATTCGGCGGCGACATCCTCGGAAAGCGTGTTCACCCGGGAATTCGCGCAGTATACGGCACCGGCGGAAGGACGATCAAGCGCTCCCAGGATGTGCAACAAGGTACTCTTGCCGGCACCTGATTCTCCCACGATCGCGAGCATCGTTCCTTTATTCACCTGAAACGACAGATTCTCAAAGAGCACCAGGTCCGCTTCGCCTGAGCGAAAGACCTTACTTAACCCTTCGACCCTCACCAGAGGATCTTCAGTCATTTGATGCAAGTCGACCCTCCTTCGTCTCTAAAGTGCGAAGCCGCCACCGCGAGAATGCGGTAGATGACAGCTCCTTCTCCATTAGATCACGAGGAGGACTCCCCTGTTCCTGCGATTCGAAGTGCGAAAAACAGGGTATGTCGTGACTGTATACCTCTGGGAAATGGTGAAATGTGACCGCAGTCACAGCAGGCAGGAACGACCAACACCTGTGCGTGGCAGCAGCGTTGATTCAGGCATCTTGTGTGGTATCGGGGCTGCGCCCCGTAAGCGGCGCACAGCCCGCCACATAGATCCTGCGACGAGTTACGACTGAATCGTCGCGGCGGCTTCAGCAGTTGCGAGAATGCTTTCTCTGCGCGGGTGGGGACTTCTCGGCGGCGGGAGTTCCCAGTTGCGCCGCTCCAGAATTGTGGGCGGTTCGTAGGTGACGCCGCGAGCCAGGCGCTGATCTTCGCGGCGCGTGCTCCACAATAACACTGGGCCCATCACGCTCGATACTACGCGCGACATCGTGCCAAATTCCTTGCCGATCTCGCGCCGCAATTCGTGGATCTGCCGGCTCACATCCTCATTTATTTTGCGGAAATAGCGCTCCGCCGCCCACAGGGCGGCGCTGTAGACGGTGCGCAGCTTGGAGTTTTCGCGCGCGAAGCGTTCGCGCACCCGCAAGTCGGGATAATTCTTGTAACGCCGCCATCCCTGCAGCATGGTCTCGCACATGCGATAGAGGCTTGGCCCATTGCGCTCGAAGTCGCGCCAGAATGCCCAGTCCAGAAAACGCTTGGAGTCGTCGCGCGAAATCGCCGCATGCCGAAAGTTGAACTTGTCCTGTCCGTGGATGTCCGCCACATCGATGCCATCGAGCATCCGTCCCTGCGCCGACATCTCCTGAAACAGCGGCGTGCCCGGCACCGGCGTGTAGAGCATGAACTGGTGGAAGTCGGTATTGTGCGCCACCGCGTATTCGATTTCCTCGCGGATGTTGTCGGGCGTGTGGTGTTCGAGGCCGATGATGGTCGAACCCTGCACGCGAATGCCATGCTGGCGCAGCATGTGCGTCAGTTCGTGCGAGTCGGTGTCCTTGAGCTTCGCATAGTTCGAACGCGGAGACTCCAGGCCCATCCAGATCCAGGACACGCCCAGTTCGACGAGTTCCTCGATTTTGTATTGGCGGATGGCATTCGCCGATGCGAATACGGCCATGCCCCACGCCTTGTTGTCGGCCTTCATCAGTTCGAGCAGACGCATGGCGCGTTTGCGGTGGAGCAGAAAATTCTCGTCCATCATGAAAAACGTCTGCACTCCCAGCGCCGCCTCGGCATGGCACATAACCTTATAGAGTTCGTCGCCGGTCTCGTAGAAATTCACGAACTTGCCCTTGCCGCCAAAGAACGCCGAGGTCGTGCAGAAGTTGCAGCCCATCGGGCAACCGACCGAGGGAATGATAGTCGCCGCCGTCTGACCTCTTTTTTCTGGCAACTGGAAACCCATAATCCGCGTCTTGAGTCCGGAAACAATCTCGGGATGCTTGATGGGAGCGTCGGGATCTTCGCCCAGAAAACGGCGCATCCAGGAAATTCCTTCGCCGCGCACAATATGATCGGCGTCGATCATGTGCTCGAGGCCCGGGGTCGCCGCCACGTGTCCGCCGATGACGATGGTGGAGTTGCGGCGAGAGCTCACGCACCATGCGGCACATTTCGCGTACCTTGCCGAGGTTCACGATGATCGAAGAAATTCCAACGATGTCATACTCGGCGGCTTTCAGTTCGCGCGCGAAATCCTCGCGGGTCGGGAAATCCAGCACCGTGCAGGGCGCAGAAATATTCTGCTGGATCATCATGATTCCCCACGAACGGTGGAACATGCGCAGCGAAAATCCGCCCTGCGCGCGGGTCACCTGGTTGTGGTAGAGCTCCATGGGATTGATTGCGCGCGAACCAAACTCGTCGTCTTGCGCATAGGGGCCGAACACTGAACTCAACAGCACACGTGCGTGCTTGCCCTTGGGGTGAACTTCTGCTTCTGGCACACTTGTCATGATCTGAACCTAGCGGAGAGAAGTGGCGTAAGTTCAGTGAGGAATAACAGCTAATACAGAAGTTTTACAGTAAATACAAAAGTCTTACATAAGTCGAGTAGTCGGTGTTTAATGTGGCTGAGTCGCCTGGCTTTAACATCGCACGCGACCTCTTGGAGTCGCTATGAATATTGGAAAAACGTTGGGCCGCACCGCCGGCTGGACTTTCATTTGCATTTCTCTAACCATTGCAGCATGGTGCCAAAAGCTCACCAGCCTTGAGCGAAGCCGGGCGCAGTCCATACTGCACGACATCGCCGCCGACGTAAGAAAACATTACTATGATCCCAAGTTTCACGGCCTGGATTGGGAAGAGAAAGTGCATGAAACGAGCCAAAAAATTGATCGGCTGAGTCTGGTAACAAAGCGCTCTTAGAGATAGCGGCCCTCCTTGATTCACTTGACGATTCCCACACTCTCTTTGTGCCGCCACGCGCCGCCCTTCGCCCGAATACGGCTGGCAGGCGCAGTTGATCGGAGAGCGCTGTTACGTGATTCGAGTTCGCCCCGGCAGCGATGCTGAAACCAAAGGCATGAAACCAGGCGACGAGATATTAGGCATCAATGGCTACGCACCGACCAGAAAAACGTTTGTAAAAATTGCGTACTTTTTTGACGCGCTGCAACCCCAGCCGAGTCTGCGCATGGTGCTGCGCGATGCGGCCGGCCAAGAACGCACCGCGAACATAGCCGCCCGGGTCACCGACCGGCAATTTTACAACTCGGGCGCGTTCTCGGGCGGCCGGGATATCCACGAAAAAATCCGGGATATGGATTTGGGCCGCATGAGTCGCGAACGGCTGGTCGAGATGGGTGATGAATTAATGATCATCAAGTTCCCGCACTTCTATTTCAACGAGTGGAAAATCGATGGCATGATCGGCAAGGCTCGAAACCACCAAGCGCTTATCCTCGACCTGCGGGGAAACGGCGGTGGCAGCGAGGAGACGCTCAAGTATCTGCTGGGCGGTGTGTTCGACAAGGAGATCAAGATTGGAGACCTTGTGCGCCGCGATGAACGCAAGGCGATGATGGCCAGAAGGCACGGCCATGCCTTCGCAGGGAAGCTGCTGGTGCTGGTGGACAGCCGCTCTGTTTCGGCCGCCGAAACCTTTGCGCGCATTGTGCAGATCGAAAAGCGCGGCGTCGTTCTCGGCGATTCCAGCGCCGGCATGGTAATGAGAGCGGAGTTCTACAGTTACGGTGGAGTGGGAGCTGAGATCACCGATGCCGATGTCATCATGACCGACGGCAAGAGTCTTGAGCATGCCGGCGTCAAGCCGGATGAAGTCGTTTTGCCAACCGTGGCCGACCTCGCGGAAGGCCGCGATCCTGTCCTAGCTCGCGCCGCGGAAATTGCCGGCGTAAGGCTCAGCCCCGAAACCGCCGGCAAGGTGTTCCCCTATGAGTGGCCACCCCAGTAAAGCAGGGAATGCGCGGCTCTCCCGCGCTAACCGACTTGGAGAATTCGGTCCCGTCCATCGGGTCCCAGCTGGACCATTCCGCCGATAAATCCGCGTACCTCACGAGGGCAACCTTCCGCCGCGCCCCCGGCGGACGGTGAGAGTTTTCCAAAACAATGTTTGGATTTGCTATTGACAAGGCAATCGCGCCATAGCATGATTCGGCGCTGTGGGCGCGGCATTTCATGGGGGCCGCACAAACTTTTGGCGTAATCCGGTATGCCTTTTTCTTGAATCGGTGGTGCAAGGCCGGAGGCAGTCCGCTTCCCGCAGTGCTCTGGATCCGCGAATAAGGAAAGATGATGTTTCTATAAATTGGTCCCGCAACGACCGCTCTAAATCAAGAAGTCAACCATCCAGGAAATTCCCCCACCGGGGAAGGAGAAACTAGATGAAGCGTTTAACAGGTTTCGTGGTAATCACTCTTTTTCTGCTCGGATGCAGCACTGCGTTCGGGCAGGTGGAACTTGGTTTCTTGTCGAGCGATATGAGTACCCTGTATTGCGACTACGAAGCATTCGATTACTCGGGGCCCTTGGCGGCCGGAATTGATGTGTCGGACGCGTGCGGTTTCCCGAATGGCTCAATGATCGGCCTGAAAGCCACACTTCCCGCCTCCAACCTGCCGCTTACGGGCACAGTCTACGTGCTGGCGGACTCCATTTTTGACGCCAGTTGCGATTGTTTCACCGGAGACCAGGCAATCTCGATCACGCAAACCAAGGCCTACAACATTCACTCCCCGCAGTTCGGCTGGGAGGTTCTGGTCAACACCTACGACGGCTTTTACGCATACCTCGACAACTGGGGTTATCTGACAAACGAATTGCCGGCCGCACTCACCAAGGGTGCGCCAACCAAGAAGCTGCCCATGAGGGCGTCATATAAGAATCTTTCCCGGGATCGCAACATGATGAACCCATAGGTCGGAGAAGCCGCCCGCTGTGCTCTTGGTTGAGGATGAGGAAGGATGAAATCAAGCTGGCCGGTCCGGCACTCACTCCGATCAGCCAGATAACCGACCAGGAAAACCCCATTTTGGGGAAAGGAGAAATTAGCGATGAAGCGTTTAACAGGTTTCGTGGTAATCACTCTTTTTGTTGTGTTCGGATGCAGCGCCGCCTTTGGTGAGGGCTTGGCCACGTTCGGTCTCCTGGATAGCACCCAGAGCTTTTTGTATTGCGACTATTTCAATTTTTCGTATGGAACGTCCCTCGCCTCCGGAATTGACGTGGAGGAAGGTTGCGGTGCAAATGATGGCACTATGATTGGCGTCGTCACCTCCATCTCCGGACCGCTTCCCGTTACGGGCCCGATTGTAATGTTGGGTACGAGTTCGGAAGATGCCTATTTTGGGTTTTACACGGGATATCAAGGGATTGTTGTAAGCCAAACGAAAGCCTCCAAGAGCCACTTCGGATGGGAGGTTTTCTATAACTTTTACGACAGTTATGACTTTTATCTCACCAGCTGGGGTTATCTGACCAACAAACTTCCACTGCTCGGGCCTTCGCCCAACGGACCGTCAGCGAAAGCGGCGACACCAGCGACAGTGGTAGCGATATCCCACCACAGCACGCTGAAGAAATAGGATCGGTTTCGCGTTTTCAAAAGGCCACCCCTTGTAGGTGTGGCCTTTTTTGCATGCGGAATTTCAAGAGATCTTCCCGGAGGGCAAAATAGAAAAATTGGAGGCGCGGGTCGGAATCGAACCGACGAATAGAGGTTTTGCAGACCTCTGCCTTACCACTTGGCTACCGCGCCCAACGTCCCGACAAACGAAAAGCCCTCACGGGCTCGGGGAAGATGAAAAACTGGAGCGGGAGACGGGATTTGAACCCGCGACTTCGACCTTGGCAAGGTCGCACTCTACCACTGAGTTACTCCCGCCCGAACATCGTCAGTATAAATGACCCCATCCCGCCGAGCAACGTGGTTTTCATTCACTGCCAAATGGCCCTTCAGCCCGAGCTTTACGGGCCCCCGCTCCAGGCCAGCGCGCTGTGCGACAGTGCCCTGCCGTGTCCCGCCTTACTGGCGATGGCTATCAGCCGGCACGGGGCTGGCCGCCGTAATCTGGTTGCGGACGTCCCACAGGTCTTTGTAGAGCCAGTGCTCCATGCGCTGCTGCAAGACTTCGACCGGAGTGCCCATCGTGCCCACGACCCGGCCACCGATGATCCTCTCGGCAAGCTTGAGGTGGTGGAAGCGAAACAGCTGCATACGTTCGTCGAAGTCGACCATCCGCTCGGCCACGTCGTGCAGGCCGAAGAATTCTTCGTGGCGGCGATAAAGGTCATCCGGCGTCAGGCCGGCGGCATTGAGCTTGTCATGAAACGCGTGGCCGAGTCGCGGGCCGACGTGCAGCAACGACAGAAATCCCGGCGAGTCGAGGCCGCTGCCATGGCCCAGCCCCGCGCGAATGATGTGATAGTCGTAAGGCGTGATTGTCTCAAGGATATGCAACAGCCCGATGGGGGGCTCGATCAGCTGGTTCGCCCGCCGAATCAGACGCGCCGTGTGGCCGTAGTCGCCCCGTTCCAGATGTTCGAGCGCGCGTTCGAGTTCGAAGGCCGCTCCCTTCATGAGTAGCTCCGAGGCCTGGTGCACGACCATGAAGGTCATCTCATCTTTGTGTGCGAGCGCTTCGGGTGCTTTTTGCAATGCGAGCAGCTCGTCGGTGTGCAGGTAGCGCTCGTAATCGCTGGGCGCGGTGCCGGGAAGAATCGGTTTGGTGAGTTCGTCGCGATCTGCCATTCGATGCCCCATTTCAGAATCTGCTCGTCTTCAATTAAGGCCGCAATCCTTCAACCGGGGTATGTGGCATCCATTGCGGATCTTGATCCGGTGTCACAATCTCGCCGTCACGCATATGGATGATGCGGTCGCCAAACTCCGCCGCCTCCGGATTGTGCGTGATCATGAGTACGGTCTGTCCCAACTCCTTGTTCGACTGGCGCAGCATGTTGAGCACAATCGCCGAGTTCTTGGAATCGAGATTGCCCGTGGGTTCGTCGGCCAGAACGATTGCCGGACGATTGATGAGCGCCCGCGCCAGCGCTACGCGTTGCTGCTCGCCGCCGGAGAGTTCATTCGGGCGATGTTCCAGCCGGCCCGCAATGCCGAGCATTTCCGTAATCTTTTTCAGGAACGCGGGATCGGGCGCGCCCAGGCCCGCGATATCTGCCGCGATTTCGATATTCCCTCGTGCGCTGAGCGTCGGCAGCAGATTAAATTTCTGGAAGACGAATCCAATTTTGCTTTTGCGCAAGCGCGTGCGTTCGGCGTCAGACAGCGAAGCGAAATCGACGCCGTCGATGCTCACGCTACCTGAGTCCGCGCGAGTCAGCCCGCCCAGCAAATAAAAGAGTGTGGACTTCCCGCTGCCCGACGGCCCCACCACCGTGACGAACTCCGCTTCCTGCACGCTGAAGGAAATGCCACGCAACGCCGGCACAGCAATCTTGCCAATGCGATAAGTTTTGCGGAGTTCCTTCGCTTCGATGAATACGGCCATCCAGTGAAAACGATATCACAGGAAGCGGGGAAGACACTGTATCAAGCCGTCCCATCATCGCATGATTTCATGCGACGGTCGCATGCTGCGCCTTCACGGGATGAGTGTCGAGTCCGGCCTGCCGCTTGGGGCCGCGTTTTCTTACCAGGAGCAGCCGGATCTTCTCCAGCAGGTCGACCGGCTCATACATTCCTTTGGGAAGAAAAACGTCAGCCAGAGTATCGCGCTCGTAGATTTTTACACGGCCTGAGATCAACACCGCCGGCGTCTGCGGCGAGATCGCTTTGATCTGCTCGATCAGCCGCGAACCATCCACGCCGGGCATGATCAGATCAGTCAGCACGAGGTCGACACCGCCGCGGCGAAATGCTTCGAGCGCGGATTCAGCGTTGTTGCACGCGATTACACGATAGCCGCGCGTTTCCAGCATGATTTTGCGAATGGATAATGCCTGTTCGTTATCGTCTACACAGAGAATTGTTTTCTTGGGCTTCATTGACCTGACCGGGGGACTGTCGTCACCGCTTTTTATTTCTGGAGATCCAGAGCGACTGCATCCTAACGAGAATCGCGGCGTTGGGAAAGTGCCGCGCTCGCCAATGGCACTCCGGTGGATGGCAGGATCGTGCTACAGGCTGCAAGCCGCAACTTCAGTAGCGTCTCGCACACTAGATCGTCAAAGTAATTTCGCCGCGGAGAACTTCTACACAATTTCCACCGACGCGCACATTGATCACTTGGTTATCTCGCTTGGTCGCGCGCACGAAAATGCTGCTCGGACGGTGCATTTCGAGGCCTTGCTCGATCATTATTTGCTCGTCGCTGGCCGCAACGTCATGCGCGACCATCCAGGCGGCGCAGCATCCGGCCGCTGAACCGGTTGCCGGGATCCTCCCCGTTGTAAAAAATCATGCGCGCGTGCAACCGCGCGTTGGGGTCGACGGTTTCGGGACAGACAAAGTACAGAAATTTTCCTCCACTGCGGGAAAGGTATTCTGAGGCGCGCGGGACATCGACTCTAAGGCCTTGCAGCGCCCTAAGCGACCGCAGGGGTGCAATCGTAAATGGCATCCCAGTAGAAACGGTCTGGATCGGCGCCGAGGGATCGAAGTCGGACGCGCTCAGGTTGGTGAGCGCAGCTATCGCTTGCGCTTCGTGGATCGCGCCAAATTCCGGATCCTTCTGCGTCATCTCCCCAAAGGCGAGCGGCGACGATCGGTCTGCGTGAAGCGAACCGGCACCGTGCCCACGTTCAGTTCGAGCTTTACCTCCGCTGCCCCTGACTGCCCGCGCAGAACAAATGCGGTCCCCAGCGTCGGGTGGCCGGCAAATGGCAGTTCTTCCTGCACGGTGAAGATGCGAACACGAACGCCGCGCGCTTTTTCCGCCGCAGGGTCTCCCGGAAGGATGAAGGTCGTTTCTGAAAGATTGGTCTCGCGCGCCAGCGCCTGCATTTGCTCGGTCGTGAGGCCGCGTCCATCAGGAATGACCGCCAAGGCGTTGCCAGTGAGGGCGCGGTCGGTGAATACATCGACCTGCACCAGAGAGAGTTTCCGAATCGAGGTCGTCATATCAGCAATCTTATCGGCTGTAGCAGAGGGCGGCAGCCAAGCCGCGTTTCGTCCTCGGATGCGATACCATATGCTCGAACTTATGATTGTCGAAACTATGTTTTGGTCGCAATGTTATTCTTGCGAACGCCATTTGCGCGGCGTATAGTCCGCGACTGGCTGAGTGTTTGAAGCCTTTTTCGCGGCTGAACATCATATTCTTTGTTGAATAAAACGGCGGACAGTCTATTCGCTTAAATCCCTAATCGCGAGGAACGATCATGTCTCTGCGCATCAACTCCGAAGCTCCGAATTTCACGATCGAAACGACCCAAGGCACAATCGATTTTCACAAATGGATCGGCGACGGCTGGGCAATCCTGTTCTCCCATCCCAAGGACTTCACGCCCGTCTGCACCACCGAACTCGGCTACATGGCAGGACTGCAGCCCGAATTCGCCAAGCGCAACACCAAAATTATCGGCCTGAGCGTCGACCCGGTCACCAATCATGGCAAGTGGGCCAACGATATCGAAGAGACGCAAGGGCACAAGGTCAACTATCCGATGATCGGCGACCCGCAATTAAAGGTCGCGAAGCTCTATGACATGCTGCCCGCCGAGGCCGGTGAGTCCTGTGAAGGCCGCACCGCCGCCGACAACGCCACTGTGCGCACGGTGTTCATCGTTGGCCCCGACAAGAAGATCAAGATGATGATGATCTATCCCATGAGCAGCGGGCGGAATTTCGACGAGGTGCTGCGCGTGCTCGATTCGCTGCAGCTCACCGCAAAACACAACGTTGCGACGCCCGTGAACTGGAAGCCCGGGCAGGATGTGATCATTCCAACATCGGTGTCGGACGAGCAGGCGAAACAAAAATATCCCGCCGGCTTCAAGACTCTGAAGCCCTACTTGCGGACGGTGGCCCAGCCGAAATAGTCGGGTATGGTATCGTTCCTGCTGGCTGCTCCCGAGAAAGGAGAACTTTTCCGGGATGGAACGTATCCGATTCATCACCCACAATGGCAAACAGATTCTGCTGGTCGATCTTTCATCGTGTTCTCCAGCGGAAGTCGAAAGCCTTGTGCGTTCGCTTCCTGACCATGTGACCGCCCAGCCGCTGGAATCGGTCCTCTTGTGCGCGGATTTCACAGGGGCATCGTTCAACGACGAAGCCCTCCGCACCATGAAGGAGGTCGCCGTCTTCGACAAACCGCACATCAAGAAATCAGCATGGGTGGGGACGGAAAATCTTCCCTCTTCGTTCCGTGACGACGTCAGCAAATTTTCCCGGCGCAATTTCCCCGAGTTCAAGACCATCGCGGAGGCCCTGGAGTGGCTCACGACAGGACTGAGGGACCGTTCGCAGGGTTCGGTTTGTCGTCCACAAGATCTGAAGCTAGATGGTGCGATCGAAGCTATGAATGCCATGGTGCAGGGCACCGCAGGATGATGGACGTTAGGAATGGTTTGTAGCAATCAATACGGAAGCGCATGCGGTCCGGTGATCGTCCCGGTCTTCAAAACCGGCGTAGGGCGACTCCGTCGTCCTGGGTGGGTTCGACTCCCACTCGCTTCCGCCAGCTTATAAAGACTTAACTAGGCGTGTGATCGGTTCGTGATCCTTTGACAGATAGTCCTGCCACTTTCGAGGCAGCACGGGCCATCTCATCGGTTAAGTTCATCGCTTTGTATTTCGTGGCACTCTAGAGAAACTGATTATGGCGTTTCAGGTATGCTACTGCCATCTCGAATCTCTTGGGGTCTTCGTTGCCCATCCCTATAAACGTGTTGCATTTCGGGTGTACTAGACCGCGAACCTTCATCGTCATGTGACAGTGGTCGATGACCCACCCGCCACTGAGAGGCTCATCACAAATTGCACAGCGGCCCTTTTGGTCGCTCAACATCTGCTGGTACTGTTCCCTGTTTAGACCAAACTTCTTGAGCCGCAAATCAAACAACTTCTCGATTGATCGGGGCGAACGGAGCACACGAAGAATGTCGCCCTCAGTAAGTCCACCGGCGGACTTCGTTTCCTGCCCGCCCCAGCCCTCTTTCCTCCACTCGGCATACCACAGCATTACACGTAGTATTCCCTCCCTAAAAGTGACTAAGCAGTAGCGCGTTACTGTGTTGTGAGCATCGTATACACTCCTCGCATGACAAAACAGCGAACAGGATTGGAACTGGAATACAAGAATGCTCTGGTCAAAGCACTGACCGAAGCGGGAAACACATTTCCTGGCAACTTGACCGATATATTCAAGGCACGCGGTTTGGACGATAAAACCATGAACGAGATAAGAAACGAGGCGATTGCACAGCCTCGGTAGAGGGGTGATAGATGGGAAAAGAGGATTTGGATCGGGAGTTTGATCGGTTCACGGTTGGCGAGGGTGGCGGACAATCGAATTATGGAGATGCTCGAACTACGAAGGCAATTGGTTTCTTGGGAAAAGCTGTGGTGCGACTCGACAGAACAAGCAGTCGGTTAGCGATAGTGAATATCGTGCTGACGACAGTGATCCTGATCGTAGGTGTGATCCAGATCGTGCTCATGATCCGAGGGCACCTCTAACTCGACTTACTTCCGTGATTCGTTTGCGATCCGTGAGCCCCAAAATTTTCGGTGCCAGCCGTGCTGTCTAAGTTGTAGTAACTGCGTTTGCGAGCTAACTCGACTCACACTCGCTTCCGCCAATCTCCCTATTGCATCACGGATTGACCGTCAGCGAAAACCCGGCGGATGTGCTGGCCAAATCGTTGGCGTCTCCCCCGTAGGCTGCGGTTAGCGTTCGGGTCCCTGACGTCGCGAAGGTCAACGCGCACGTTCCGATCCCGCCTGCGAGACTACCGCTGCAAGTCTCTCCCGTGCTGCTCGTTACCGTTACGGTTTGGGTTGGCTTGCCGTAACCAGCCGTCACACTAAAATGCACGGTCACGGCTGCTCCTACGGTGGGAGCAGCTGGCGCGGTGCTCGTGATCTTGGACGTTGTGCCGATCTTGTTCACTGCCAGCGTCACCGTGTCAGTCGCGGTTGAATAGTTGGTACTCTGCGTCGGAGTGAATTTCACAGAAAGCGTGGCGTTGCCTGCGGCCGGTACGTTTCCGCTCGCCGGCGTATATGCAAAAGTGCCAGTTAACTGCGTACTGTTGTAAAAGCCCGTCGCATCAAGCTGAGTTGCGCTGAGCGCGGTCCCGTAGGTAATCGCCGCCGGGGTGGTCCACTTTATGCCGGATGTCAATTTCTCGGCAATTGTCT
Source organism: uncultured Acidobacteriaceae bacterium (assembly GCA_963709055.1). Lineage (GTDB taxonomy): Bacteria > Acidobacteriota > Terriglobia > Terriglobales > Acidobacteriaceae > Acidiflorens. Next base: position 61,689 of record CAVPUZ010000022.1, on the reverse strand, counting down.
TTTGCGTGGCGGTTGCAGTCAGATAGTGCGTATCGGCCGCCCACCGTGCCGTGATCACGCAAGTTCCGGTGCCCTTTGTCATGGTCACGCTCGTGCCGCTAATCGAACAATTACCACCAGTCGCTGTGATGGCGGCCTTCGTGCTGGCATTCGTGGTCGCCGTTACGGTGAAACTGGACTGGTAGTCGGCCGTGGCCGGAGCGCCGCTGAGGATGGCCGTCGGCGTAGCCTTTGCCGCCGTTGTAGACTCCGTTACCTGAGCGGCAGCGGAGTAGTTGCTGTCGCCCGGTTGATTCGCAATCACAGTACACGTGCCGGTGGCCGCGGTCATCGTGTACGTTGCGCCGCTGTTGGTGCATACTCCGGAACTTGTGAAGACCACCGCGTCCCCTGAACCGGCCGTGGCTGCTACCGTGAAACTGCCTTGATAGGGCGCGGTGGTCGGAGCGTCGGCCGTGAATGTGATGGTCTGGCTTTTCTGGGCGGCGGTAGTGGACTGCGTGACCCGGGGCGCGGGCAAGTAGTTTGCATTGCCGGGCTGGTCGGCGATTACCGAACACGTTCCCGTCCCGCTCGTCATCGTGTAGGTCGCACCCGAATTGCTGCAGGCTCCGGCGCTTGTGAAGACAACCGCCAATCCCGAACTCGCACTCGCGGCCACGGTGAAGCTGCCGCCATAGACAGCGCTCGCCGGAGCATTCTTCGTAAACGTGATCGTCTGCGTGGCGGACGTCGCGTTGACCGTCTCTGTCACCTGAGGCGCAGCCGAATAATTGCTGTTGCCCGCCTGATTGGCGATCACCGAGCAGGTTCCCGTCCCGCTCGTCATTGTGTAGGCCGCACCCGAATTGCTGCACACTCCCGCACTGCTGTATGCGACCGCCAAGCCTGAGCTGGCTTTTGCTGCCACGGTGAAGTTGCTGTTGTAGCCCGCGCTCGCCGGAGCATTCGTTGTGAAGGTGATCGTCTGACTGGCGGGCGTCGCGTTGGCCGTCTCCGTGACCTGGGGCGCAGCCATGTAGTTGCTATCGCCTGCCTGATTGGCAATTACCGAGCAGGAGCCGGTGCCGCTCGTCATCGTGTAAGCTGCACCCGAATTGCCGCAAGATCCGGCGCTCGTGAAGACCACCGGATTCACGCTGCCTCCGCCTGTCGCCGTGACGGTGAAGCTGCTGTTGTATGCCGCGCTCGCCGGAGCGCTCGTCGTGAACGTGATCGTCTGGCTGCCTAACGCCGCCTTAACCGTCTCCTTCACCTGCGGTGCGGCCGCGTAGTTGCTGTTGCCGGGCTGGTTCGCGATTACTGAGCACGTATTCGTCGAGCTCGTCATCGTGTACGTGGCATCTGTGTTACTGCAACCTCCAGCGCTGGTGTAAACCACCCCTAAACCTGAGCTCGCGGTAGCTGCCACTGTAAAGCTGCTGTTGTAACCTGCAGTCCCCGGAGCTTTTGTCGTGAACGTGATCTTCTGGGTGGCTAACGTTGCTTTGACCGTCTGCGTTACTTGAGGGGCAGCCGCGTAGTTGCTGTTGCCGGGCTGGTTGGCGATTACCGAACATGCTCCTGTACCGCCCGTCATCGTGTACGTCGCGCCCGAATTGCTGCAGGCTCCGGCGCTTGTGAAGACAACCGCCAATCCCGAACTCGCGGCAGCTGCCACAGTAAAGCTGCTGTTGTAAGCTGCACTCGCCGGTGCGCTCGTCGTGAACGTGATCGTCTGGGCGGTGGGCGTCGCGTTGACCGTCTCGGTGACTTTAGGAGCAGCCGCGTAGTTACTGTTGCCTGTTTGATTGGCGATCACCGAGCATGTTCCCGTACCGCTCGTCATCGTGTACGTCGCGCCCGAATTGCTGCAAACTCCCGCGCTGCTGTAACTGACCGCCAACCCAGAGCTCGCGCTTGCCGCCACCGTGAAGTTGCTGTTATTCGCCGCACTTGCCGGAGCGTTCGTCGTGAACGTGATCGTCTGACTGGCAGGCGTCGCGTTGACCGTCTCCGTGACCTGGGTAGCGGCCAAGTAGTTGGTGTTGCCCGCCTGATTGGCAATCACCGAGCACGCGCCCGTCCCGCTCGTCATCGTGTAGGTCGCACCCGAATTGCTGCAAGATCCAGAACTCGTGAAGGTCACCGCATTCCCGCTGCCGCCGCCCGTGGCCGCGACCGTGAAGCTGCCGCTGTAGGCCGCGCTCGCGGGAGCGCTCGTTGTGAACGCGATCGTCTGGCTGGCGGGCGTGGCCTTTGCCGTCTGCGTGACCTGCGGTGCCGCTCCGTAGTTGCTGTTGCCGGCCTGATTGGCGATCACCGAGCACGTTCCCGTCCCGCTCGTCATCGTGTACGTCGCACCCGTGTTGATGCAAACTCCCGCACTGCTGTATACGACCGCCAACCCAGAGCCGGCCGTTGCCGCCACCGTAAAGTTGCTGTCATAGACTGCGGTCGATGGAGCACTCGTCGTGAACGTAATTGTCTGGGTGGCGGGCGTTGCTTTTGTCGTCTGCGTCACTTGCGTTGCCGCCGAGTAATTGCTGCTGCCGGGCTGGTTGGCGATTATCGAGCACGTGCCCGTTCCACTCGTCATCGTGTAGCTCGCGCCCGTGTTGGTGCAAACTCCCGAACTGGTGTACACGACCGCCAAGCCCGAACTGGCGGTTGCCGCCACCGTAAAGCTACTGTTATAGGCTGCGGTCGATGGAGCACTCGTCGTGAACGTGATCGTCTGACTACCGGGGGTTGCGTTGACCAACTCTGTCACCTGCGTCGCGGCCAGGTAGTTGGTGTTGCCGGGTTGATTAGCGATCACCGAGCACGTTCCCGTGCCGCTCGTCATCGTGTACGTCGCGCCCGTATTGCTGCAAGCCCCCGCGCTGCTGTAAGCGACCGCCAGGCCTGAGCTGGCGCTTGCCGCCACCGTGAAGTTACTGTTGTTCGCCGCACTTGCCGGAGCGTTCGTCGTGAACGTGATCGCCTGACTCGCAGGCGTCGCGTTGACCGTCTCTGTCACCTGCGTCGCGGCCAGGTAGTTGGTGTTGCCGGGTTGATTAGCGATCACCGAGCACGTTCCCGCGCCGCTCGTCATCGTGTACGTCGCGCCCGTATTACTGCACGATCCAGAGCTCGTGAAGGTCACCGCATTCCCGCTGCCGCCACCCGTAGCCGCGACGGTGAAGCTGCTGTTGTAGGTTGCGCTCGTCGGAGCATTGGTTGTGAACGTGATCGTCTGGCTGGCAGGCGTGCCCTTTGTCGTCTGCGTTACCTGAGGGGCAGCCGAGTAGTTGCTGTTGCCGGCCTGATTTGCGATCACCGAGCACGTTCCCGTCCCGCTCGTTACCGTGTAGGTCGCACCCGTGTTGCTGCAGACTCCCGAACTGGTGTAGACAACCGCTAAACCTGAGCTGGCGGTTGCCGCCACCGTAAAGTTACTGTTATAGGCAGCGCTCGATGGAGCGCTCGTCGTGAACGTGATTGTCTGGGTGGCGGGCGTTGCTTTTGTCGTCTGCGTGACCTGCGGTGCCGCCGAGTAGTTGCCGTTTCCAGGTTGATTTGCGATCACCGAGCACGTGCCCGTACCGCTCGTCATCGTGTAGGTCGCACCCGTGTTGGTGCATACTCCCGAACTGGTGTACACGACCGCCAAACCCGAACTGGCAGTCGCCGCCACCGTAAAGCTACTGTTATAGGCGGCCGTCGATGGAGCGCTCGTCGTGAACGTGATCGTTTGCGCGGCTAGACTTGCATTGACAGTTTGCGTCACCTGCGTGGCCGCCGCATAGTTGCTGTTGCCCGCCTGGTTGGCGATTACTGTGCACGTGCCCGTCCCGCTCGTCATCGTGTAGGTTGCGCCAGTATTGCTGCAGGCTCCAGCGCTTGTGTAAACGACTGCCAGCCCTGAACTCGCAGCAGCCGCCACCGTGAAATTGCTGTTATATGCCGCACTGGCCGGAGCACTCGTCGTGAACGCGATCGTCTGCGTGGCTAACGTCGCGGTCACCGTCTCTGTCACCGGAGCCGCAGCTGAGTAGTTGCCGTTGCCGGCCTGGTTGGCGATCACCGAGCACGTTCCCGTTCCGCTCGCCATCGTGTAGGCCGCACCCGAATTGCTGCAGACTCCCGCACTGCTGTATGCGATCGCTAACCCCGAGCTGGCGGTGGCAACGACGGTGAAGTTGCTGTTGTAAGACGCACTGGCCGGAGCGTTCGTCGTGAATGTGATCGTCTGACTGGCAGGCGTCGCATTTACCGCCTCTGTGACCTGTGGCGCAGCCAGATAGTTGCTGTTTCCCGCCTGATTAGCGATCACCGAGCAGGTCCCTGTGCCGCTCGTCATCGTGTAGATCGCTCCCGCATTGCTGCACGATCCAGCACTCGTAAAGGTCAGCGCATTCCCGCTGCCGCCGCCCGTCGCCACGACCGTAAAGCTCGTGTTGTAGATCGCACTCGCCGGAGCGTCAGTCGTGAAGGTGACAGCCTGGCTTCCCTTCCCTACCGTCAACGTAAACGACTGCGTTGCCGGCGACCCGACTCCGTTTTGTGCCGTGAAACTAATGTTGAACGAGCCGGCAACCGTCGATGTCCCGGTGAGGGTACCGGTGCCGTCTCCGTTATCGACGAATGTCACGCCCGTCGGCAGAGCGCCCGTCTCGCTGATACTGGGGACCGGGATGCCCGTTGTGCCCACCGTAAATGAACCTGCCGCGCCCACCGTGAACGTGGTGTTATTCGCGCTCGTGATCGCCGGGGGCTGATTCACCGTCAACGTGAACGGCTGCGTCACTGGCGACCCGATTCCGTTTTGCGCCGTGAAGCTGATGCTGAACACGCCACCCGCACTAGGTTTGCCGCTAAGGGTGCCGCTGCCATTTCCGTTATCGACGAATGTCACGCCGCCCGGCAGCGTGCCCGCCTCACTGATACTGGGGACCGGGATGCCTGCGGTGCCCACCGTAAATGAACCTGCCGTACCCACGACGAAAGTCGTGTTATTCGGAGTCGCAATCGCAGGAGGCTCAGTCGCCGGCCAGTTTGTCACCAGATTGTAGGCATTCACGGTTCCAATGCCGGTCGGGAAATCCCATCCGACGTTAGTAGCGTAAGCCGGCTGATAAGCACTATCTGAAGTGGAGAGCACACCATTTGCGCCCTGGGGCTGGTAACAGTTGATTTTCCCGATGCAACTCACATCATTGTCGCCCTGCGTCACGTCATAAAAAATGCACGAACTGTCGACTGCGTTTCCCAGCGTGGAATTGCAGGCTTTGTCGCCCGTCGTACCGTACTCGGCGGCGGCCAGACTGTAATAAATGAAGTTCGGGTTGCCTTGGCGGGCGCCGGCTTTCTGGTTCACCAGAGCCTGAATGCCCGCCATGATGGGCGCGGTGAATGACGTGCCTCCCGCTCCCGGCCAAGTGGCCGGCGTTCCGGTACAGGGAGCGCCTGTGGGCCCGGAGTAGCAGTATGGATAGTAGTGTAACCAGGGTCCATTCGCGGCGAAGAGGGCAACATCGGGAATATCGCGCACCCCGTCGCTTGGATTTCCGAGCAGCGACTGGTACGACGGCTTGGGCCAACCGGCGCACGTTCCGCCAACTTCGCCCGGTTGGGCAGGCGTTCCTGTCGCACACCCGCTGGGCCCACCGCTGCCTCCGATCGTATTCAGGAAACTAGTCTCTCCCTTGGTGCTATTGCAGAAGCCGCTCGGCCCGTAAGTCTGGCTATAGCCTTCGAATTGCGCGAGCAGTGAACTGGCGCAGGAATCATCCCATGGAATCTCGGGAATATAGGACTTGGCCGATTCATAGGTCTTCGAATTGGTGGGTTTCCAGTAAGTGGCGTTGGTCCCCGCGAAAGTATCGCCGAAGTCGGTGCCGCCGACCGAAACGACATAGGGACTCGATCCCCAGCCGGTGACTCCGATTCCATATGGGTTGTCCTCTTGTCCTCTGCCGCAGCCCGCGGCCGCATCATCGCCTGAGGAAACGAAGACCGAGATCCCCTGCACGACTGCCTGCTGGAAGGCTGCGTTGAAAGCGGCATTGGACGTTGCACCGTTCGCGGCCTCGCATTCCCCATAACTCATGCTTACGATCGGCGGCGTGTTGCCTGCGTTCAGAATGTTTTGCAGCGCGATCAAGCCACCAAAGGTTCCCGCATTCGCGCACGAAGCCAGCACGATGGCCGCGCTCGGTGCAGATGCGCTGGCATATTCTGCATCTAGAATCGCTTCCCTGTCGTCTCCGTTCTCTCCCGGATCGGCGCAGTTATTCGTGCCGCTCGGAGGCGCGGGATGGGTCTGCGTGAAGGAACCGTCCGTATACGACGAAAGGCCAAATACGGAACGGAACGACGTCCAATCATCGGCGGTGTAAACGTCGGTGTCCTCGACCGCCACAATCGTTTGACCCGAACCCGTAATGCCCTCGCTGAAAAGTGGATTGATGTTGTAGATCGTCTCCAGATCGCCTGGAACCACCAGATAATATTTCGTTCCACTTTCAGAGACGGTGTACTCCGCCCGCGGCTTGAAGTTGGTGTGGGGCCGGAAGTCGTGCAAGGACACCACTCCCGCCACTGCCGGCGCCAGCGCCGCCGGAATCTGCGGATCGCTCATGTTGGCGATGTGCTTCACGCCGTTCACGTCCAGGGTATGAATCTCGGTGTGCAACGCCTCCCGCAGTTGACCGGCCGTCCCCGAAAAATCGATCAGCAGACCGTTCGGGTAATCCACATTGACCTTCAGACCATGCGACTGCAGCCAATTCTTGATCGTATCGCGGTCCTGTTTCGATACCCCGAACCTCTCGCCGAATTGCTTGGCCGTGAGCCACCGGTGATAGGTGGGCGAGGACTGGTCGTGAAGGTCACTAATGAACTTTTCCAGGTCTTGCTCCTGCTGCGGCGAGCGCTTCAGCAGAAGCTGCAGGTGCTCCATCAGAAGATTGTCGTCCACCCGCCCGCGATCGTATTTCGCCTTCGCCTCGGGCCGTGTATTGCCCCCCAGCGTCACCAGAGTGCTTTCATCCACATTTTGTGTGATCAGAACGGGCGGAACATTTTGAGCCTGTGCGGAAGGAACAGCAAACCCGAACAGAGAAACGAACGCAGCCAATAGACTGCACGCAAGCAACACTTCACGACGCGTTGGCAATCGGCTTGGGAGGGGGAAACTCAAGTTATTCCCTTCCTATGCCCCACTTGTCATGAGTCATGTTTTCTCCGTACTACGACCTGAATGAACTATTAGTGCAGAATGATGAGGCTTGAACGATTCGGCCAAGCAAGACCTGCCAGCCGCTCTCTGCCACAACTTGCGGACTGCGCTTGGGGAAACCAAACGAAAACGCCCCAGCCTCATTTGAGCGATGGGGCGTTATCGTTGAACAGCCCTCCCCCAGAACTGCTCGTTCGCCACTCTATTCTCCGGGGATACAAAGCGTAAATGGCACCACGGTGCCACTTGTGACAACAGTTAGGACCGTGAAGTTAGTGCCGAGTAAGGACAATTTAACTACTTCTTTTGGAGAGTCCTATTCGAGGAGAAGATTGTGGGCCAGGGATCGGCCTGTCCAGGGCGGGAGAGCCCGCTTTTATCCAGAGTGTCGTGGTAAGTCTACCCGGTCGGCGAACCCATGCTCTTCAGAATCGACTCGATCTGCCCTACACTTTCATAGTCGTCATCGTTTTCGGTTATGAATTCGACACCATAGGTGTAACCATGGCGGCTACGAACAAAACATCGGACCCTGATCGGCTTGCCCGAATATGGCGGTGTGAACTCAACTTCGACCTGATCGTTCACGGAGAGTTCAACTCCAGCAAAAGCAGTCATCCCTCCGCAGTTCAGCTCTGAACCACGACCTTCCACGATGGCGACTTTGGTTGGGCGTTGGACGATCAACCGAAGAGGCACATCCACCTTATAACGGGTCCAACGCCGCTTAACTGGATATGGTTGGAGTGCGATTCCGGTGGCCATGGAGTTGCGGTCTACCGCATAAGCTTGCGGTACGAACCCGCAATACAAGCCTACGACTCAGCCACCATTCCGGAAAGATTACTGAAGTCGGGGGCAAGCTTAACAGCGTCAATTGCGCTTTCGTTTTATCCCTTGCAAATCAAATTAAATAAGGGGTTTCTTCGCTCAGTATTCGAAGGAGCCTCTCGCTCTGCACCTAGCGCAGGTTAAGGTCAAGATAATAGCTGAAGCTCGCCAGCGAAACCTGATCTCCGCCGGGAAGGTAAAACCCGAACTTACCCAGAGAAAGATTGTTGCCCGGCAGCGTCCACCGGTCGAGAACCACCCAGGCATCTCCTTGCTTGATCTGGTGGACGATTTCCGTTGGAGACACGTGAATCTGCACAGTCCGAAAGCTCTTCTTTCCGCTCTTGTGCGGAATTTTTGCCTCGGACCTCTTCTGGCCGTTGCGGATGTCGGTCCGATAAAAATTGTTGTCGTCGATCTGGAACAGGTCGTAGTTGCTCGGATCCGTGTAGTTGACCACCCACTGCAGCCGATGTCCCTTCGTCAGCATGGCGGAGAAGATGAATGTTCCCGCCGCCGGTGAAACGCCATAAGTGATGAAGTCGCCACCTTTGCGAACGAACAGTCCCTTGTCGTCTTGTTTCCAACCCGCCGGGTCGTCCCACTTCGACATTCCGCTGGAGCCGAGCGACAGGTCGAGACGCCGCGACTGGCCCGCCGTGATTTCCACCGTGGAAGCACGAACAAAATTGTCGGCGGTGCGGGCGGTAAGAGTATAGGTGCCGGCGGCCAGACTTAGCACGCTGCCATTGCTTGCCTTGATGGGGGACTCGCCAGTTTTGGTCAACGTGACCTGGGCGTCGGCGGGAGAATAGCTTATTTTCAGCTCACCCGGCGCAACCTCCAGGGCGACTTCATTCGCTGCCAGAGAGACGGGGGCTCCAGCAACGAAGTGCTTCCTGATCTGCCGGGCTTTGAAACGATCCTTGCGCAGCTCGATCACGTGGTCCCCGGGAGCGACCGTCGAAAGGTTCAGCGTGCCATCAGGCTGCACGGTTCCCGCAACCGTCTGGTCGATGAGAACCGTCGCCCCCGGAGGTCCATTTTGAATATTGAGCGAGGCCAGATGCGGTACGGCCACCAGTCCGAAGACCAGCCTGCCTTGCTGGCCCTTGCGAATGCGGATTTTTTGTTCGGGAACATCCTGATAACCAGCCTTCGCAACCCGCACCACGTACTCCTTCGGTTCAAGGTTGGCAATGCGGAGTTGGCCCTTTTCTGTCTGTTGCTCGAGCGCTTTCCCGTTCAGGAATACCCGCGCTTTATCCTGTCCAGCAACTACGACCAGCGTGCCGACATTCTTCCCCGACTCGACAAATGCGTCCAGCGCCGGGCGCGGCCGCTACCTCGATTGCCAGTTTGTATTCTTCGCCTTCGTGGCGCACGGTCAATTCGTGCGCGCCCGCGCTGACGGATGAAAGATCCGTGCCGTCGGCGGGCAGGTCGAGCGCCGCTTGTCCATCGAGGCTTAACTTGGCTCCGGCATCGCTTGAATAAACGTGCACGTGATCGCCCATGCTGCTTACAACCACCGCGAAAACGCCATTGGCCGTGATCGGCGTTTTGATGACGGGCAAGCTTCCAGCCGCCGAGGTAAAAGCGGCCACGAAGCCGCCCGAAGGGCCGTCAAACTTCAACGTGTGATCGCCGGCAGGAATCTTGTCGAGCGTCCACTGCGCATCGCGCAGATCGGCAGGCGGCTGGTCGTCGAACCCCACCTTGCCTCTCGCCTCGTCGGAAGATAGCTTCACGATTGGCAACTGCGGCTCCGGTTGCGCCGGGGCAGCGGCGGGCTGCACGGCAACAGGCTCGGGAGGCGGAGTCTCCACGGGCTGCTTGTGCCTGCGGAAGAACATTGAAACTGCCAGCAACAACACGATGGCCGCACCGGAGCCCGCCAGCACCTTAATGTTGGACGCGCTCAAGCCGGAGCGTTGCGCCGCCGCAGAGGGAATCTTCCTGGGCGCCGGCGCGGGAATCTTCGTCCCCGGCGCCTCGGACGGCACGCCGGCCGCCGGCAGCGCAGGTGCCGCTGCCAATGGCGAAAGAGAAGGATCCGCCGCAGGCGGCTGTGCCGCCCCGCCCGTCGGCCCAACCCCTACTGTCGGCGCTCCGGCGGATGTGGATCCAGCGTGTGAAAGCGTTGCGCTTCCCGAAGCTACGTCCTGACTTGATGCCTTTCCGGCGACGGGCGGAAGTTTGAACTTCTGCAAAACTCCGTTCGCGGTAGATAAGACCTCTTCATCCTCGACATATTTGTCGGCCAACTCCCGAGCCCGTGCCAGCAGGCCTTGCTTCGCGTCGGGATCGGTAGCCGCTTCCGCCTCGCTTTCCAGGCGGCGCAACTCTTCCAGATCGCGCCGGCGCGTCTGCCGCCGCTGTGCCTGAAGATCGCGCTGCACGGCGTCTCTGATCTGGATCAACCGCTGCTCCCGCGGATGGGCCGCCAGTCCCTCTTCAACTCGCGCCAGAGCCGCCGCCAGATCGCCTGAGGTTTGCAGCTTGCGCGCCTGAGAAACGCATTCGCTGACAAACATCTCGCGTTTCTGGTCGAGAATCAGCGTGCGCAGCGTCTTGGCCATCGGATGCGAGGGGTTCAAATCGAACGCCTCTTTCGCCAGCTTCTCCGCCTCCCGCAAATCGGTTTCGACCAGGGCCTGCGCATGGTCGACCAGAGCATTGGCCAGCACCGCTTTTGCAAGCGGATTGTTCTCATCGAGTTCGTATGCCTGCCGCAACAACGGGATGCCTTCGGCAGCCTTCTGCTGCGCGCACAACTCCTGCCCTTCTGTCATCAGGCGGTGCGATTCCGCCTTGCGCTCAACCCCTTGCTGGGCGAGCTTTTCCAGTTCCTTCAATTCGTCGTCGTGGGGAAATTCAGTCTCCGCATTGTGCAGGAGTTCGAACGCCCGGCCGTAATCGCCGGAGTGCATGCAAGCGTCGATCTGCTCGATCAGTTGCGTTCGCGATTCGATGCGCGCCTGCTGATCGCGCCGCTTTTGCAGACGCTCCACTTCAAACTTCAGTCCCGGATACTGCCCATAGATGGTTCGCAGAATTTCCCAATCGTTCAAGGCATCGCTGAACGCGCCTTGCTCTTCGTGCAGGTGCGCGCGCGCCACAATGGAATTCACCAGCTCGAGCTTGTCCTGCACCAGGCTCAGCGCGCGCTCGAAATGCGATTCCCCGGGATGCTGCTGCAGTGCGTCGCGAAGAATGCTGGCGCGCTTGTCCAGATCGGGCTCGGCCTCGACTTGCCGGTCCAGCGAAGCGATCAAGGCCGAAAGATTCTGCCGTTGCTGTTCTTCTATGTCGTAGCGGAGCGCCTGAAAAATTGCGTTGCTCGGATACTTGGCCAGATAGGTTTGGCATACCGCAATCGCCTTCGCGAAATTTTGCTCCGCCAGGTGCTTGCGCGCCTCCGCGTACGCGGTATTCATCGCGTCGTGCTCGGAGCGCACCTCGTTGTAGAAGCTCTGGTATCGCGCCCCGCTCTCGCGATTGATGGAATCGGGCGCCCGCCGGTCAAGTTCGAGCACCACGCCCAACTTCGCCAACGCGCTGCTGACATCGCCTTTTTCCCAGGCATCCACGGCCGCGCGATGGACCTGCTCTTTTTCCTGACGAAGCTTCTTGTAGTCCTGTTCCTGCCGGTCCACTTCTGCCCGCAACTGCAACGCCCGCGTCTCCTGCGGCCGGAGTTGCAGCACGTTCTCCAATGCCTCGCGCGCGTGCGGATAAGCATGATTGTCGATGTGCTCGCGGGCCAGGCGATACCAGCTTTCAATTTGCTTTTCGCTGCGCCGGTTTTCGATCTTCTTCTTCAACGCCAGCGCGGTCGCGTTGTCCGGCTCGATCTGCAGCGCCTCCTGCAATTTCTGCAACGCCAGCGGATCCTCTTCTTCTTCAAAACGCGCCCGGGCCGCATCCAGCAATTGCGCGAGCGTCTTGCGGCGCGCGGCTGTATCGAGTTGGCGGCGCAGTGTTCCAATGTCGGTGTCCATGTGGCCTTCGGCTTCCAACTCGCCCAGAATTTCACCGGCAAATTGAAGGTCGCCGTCGGCCAGCGCTTTGGTGGCGCGCTGCAGGCGCGGACGGGTCCGCTCCGGATCGAAAAATCCGATGGGCTCGTTGCGCATGGCTTTGCCCAGCGTGTCGCCCAGTTCGCGCGCGCTCGCAAAACGGTGCCAGGGCTGCTTGGCCATCCCCTTGTGCACGACGCGGCTGACGGATTGGCTAACCGCCGAGTTCAACTCCGAGGCCAGAGGCGGAATCTGCGTGAGGATCGCCTCGACCACCTCGTCCGCGCGGCTGCGCTGAAAAGGATGCCTCCCGCTCAGCGCCTCATAGCAGACCACGCTCAATGAAAAGATGTCGGAGGCGGCCGATAGCGGCTTCAACTGAATCTGCTCGGGAGACATGTAGAGCAGCGTTCCCTTTTGCGCGCGTGTGGTGTGCGCGTCCGCCATGTGCGCGACACCGAAATCGATGATCTTGACCGAGTCGTCTTCCATTACAAAGATGTTGCTCGGCTTCAGATCACGATGCACCAGGCCGCGCTCATGCGCTGCCTGCAACCCACGGCAAGTCTGCGAAATGATTTCGACCGTGCGCTCCACCGTCAGGCGGTGGCTGGCTTTGCGGATGAAGTGGTCGAGCGTCGTGCCCGGCAAAAGCGGCATCACGAAGTACGGTTTCTTCTTTCCCTCTTCTTCAAATTCTCCGATGTCGAAGATCTCGACGATGTTGGGATGGCTCATCGAGGCGAGCACGTCGCATTCCTTGTAGAACAACTGCAGCGAGGCGGGATCGGGAATGTCGAGGATAGTCTTGACCGCGACTTCGCGGCGCACAACGGTATCGTAGGCGCGATACACCAGGCCCATGCCGCCCTGCCCGAGGATCTCCCTTACCTCATAGCGGCCGGCCAGTTTCTTCGGCGATCCGGAGCTTTCCATGGCGGGCTCCCTGTAAATTGGGGATGACCTAGAAGTATCAGCATTCTAAACCAGGACCAGCGGTCAGGGCGTGGCCACAGTGGTAACGTGGGGACGGTCGTGTGTCCGCCGTCGTAAGCTTACTTATCTTTATCCGGCGCGTCTTTATCCGGCATGATGGGATTAGCTTTCACGGACCCGCAATCCGCCCCTTTGTAGACCGAATGGGACGCCGTCGTCCATTCGATTGGCTTGCTGTTCCCGGCGAATTCCATCTGTCCGACAAAGTGCATCTTGCCGGTGGCATGTTCATCGTCGACCCACGAAGATTCCAAACTTCCCTTGCCGCTCATCATGCCGGTACAAACCATGTCGGCCGTCATGCTGTTCGACTTTTTGACGACGTGAGTCAGGCTGCACCCGCGTGTCGTCGGCATTATGGCGCCGTACTTGTCGATCTGCTGTTGAGTCAGGCAAACCTGCGTGGTATGCGGGACTCCGCTGAAGGGCGAATGTTCACCGCTGCCCGCAGCCATGCCCGGAGGAAGTGGGGATTGCTGCCAAGTCATGGTCGTAGTCAATTCCCACAGCCCGGGTTTTCTGGCCTGCGCCAGGCCGAATGCGGTCATGGCGAAAAGGCAACCGATCACTGCGGAAGCTTGAACTCTACGCATAATTCCTCCTGGTTGGCGGGCCGGTACCGCGACCCGCTCACACTTTACTCTACCCGAGCCAGTGAGCCTGAGCCAACAAGCAGAGTGAACCTTGCGAGGTAACCGGCAATCTCGCTCAGCCGCAGTCTGCATTATTCGTCATGAGTGCAGGGTCGCGAATGCGTTTCGAAATGAATTTACCTTCTCAGTAGAACACTGTAGTTACTTCCTCCGAATCTTGTAGTTATCGTTTTCTAACTACATAAATTCGCGTTGCGTCGATTACCGTGCCGCGAAAAATTTATACAATGCTCCCCGCTGTCTGAAGCGCACGTTCGCTATCCCTCGCAGTTCGCGATGAAATGTCAATAACTTATCCGCAGACTCACGCTCGATTTGTCTTTGGCACAACAGATGCTTTAGACAAGTCTGTTCGTTGCTGGCTTGCGCGCCACAATTCTGCGGGCCCCGTCCTCGGCGGCTCGCCAGCAATTCCTGAACACCCGATAAAACTTTGGAGGAAATAAATGAAAAACCTGCGCGTCCGTGTGTCTCTCGTCTTGCTTGTCTGTATCTGTCTCTTCTATACCCTTGCGGCCGCTCAAACCTGGGCGCCCACCGCAACCCAGGCAATCGGTCCCGCTCTCGCCAATGCGATCGATCAGGGATCGCTGCCCAACTCGACCCCCATCCACGTCAACGTTGCATTGCAAATTCAAAACCGCGCTGCTCTGCTCGCCTACGTTCAAAGCATTACCAATCCCGGCAAGTTTGCAATACGGAGCAGGAACTGCAGCCCTCCGACTTCGTCGCGCATTATGCTCCCACCAGCGCGCAAGTGCAATCAGTCGTAAGTCACCTCAATACTCAGGGATTCAAAAATATCCAGGTCGAACCGAACAACCTGATGATTGCTGCCGATGGCACCGCGCTCGCCGTGCGGCAGGCATTCAATACGCAGCTTGAGGCGTACCAGATCGACAACAAGCCAGTGTATGCGAACTTAAGTGCGGCGGAAGTTCCGGCCAGTCTGGGTGGAATTGTAGCCGCTGTTCTCGGCTTGAACAATGCGGGCGTAATGAGTACGCCGACGGTTTCCGTGCCCAACTTCCCGGGCTCTTATCGGCCGGCGAATTTCTGGACTGCCTACGATGCAGGCAAAACTCCTACCGGTTCGAAGACCGCCATTGCAATTTTTGCCGAGGGCGATGTTTCCGGAGTGATCACCGATTTGCGCCTTGCCGAGAAGCATAATGGATTGAAACAAGTTCCGGTGAAGGTCGTGTCAGTAGGGATCGCGAGTCCTGACACTTCAGGCGCAGACGAGTGGGATCTCGATACCCAATACTCGACCGGCATGGCCGCCAGCGTCTCCACGCTATATATCTACGACACGACCTCGCTGACCGACTCGGACACAGCCTTGATGTTCAATCATTTTGCCGCCCAGAAGCTGGCGCGCGCAGGCAGCGCCTCCTTCGGCATTTGCGAAGTCTTTCCATTCCTCGATGGCTCGATGCTCGCCGATGACAACGCATTCCTCGAGGCCGCAGCCCAGGGGCAAACCGTGTTTGCGTCGAGCGGCGATACCGGGTCGGCGTGCGGAATCGCCGTCGGTGCGAACGGCGTTCCGGGAGCGGGTGCACCCATGGTCGAGTATCCAGCGTCCTCAACCTACGTGATGGGTGTCGGCGGTACCACTCTGCTGACCAACAGCGATGGCACTTACGATCAGGAGATCACCTGGTATGCCGGTGGCGGCGGCCTGAGCCAGTTCGATGGCGGCGGATTCTGGCAAACGCCTGTGAATACTTTCTCCACCGTAGGCAAGGGCGTTCCTGACATTGCCATGGACGCCGATCCCAACAGCGGCGTCTATCTCTGGCTGAACGGCGCCGAACAGTGCTGCTACGGAGGCACCAGCCTTGCTTCACCGCTGGCGCTCGGCGTGTGGGCGCGACTCCAAAGTGCGCACAACAACAAGCTCGGGTTCGCAGCCCCCGCACTCTACAACGGCGCAACCGCCCTTCCCAGCGCAGCATCCCCCACGGGATTTCATGACATCATCCTGGGCGGGAACGGCCTGTACACCGCCCTGCCAGGCTACGACTTGACCACCGGCCTGGGCACGTTCGACATCTCGAAGTTGAATGCGGCGATCAAGAGTCCGAAATAGATGGCCGCGGATAACTGTCCCAACGTTCGTTTGATCGACCGGGCATCGAGGGATCTGCGGCCTCTGTAAGTCGGATCGGCCGCAGATCCCTCGCGCCGCACTCTACGAACCCTCCGATGGGGTTCATTTGGCACGAAATCCCTCAGCTCGATTTATCCCTTGCTCTCACTCGCCGGCGTGCCGAAGCCGCAAGCTCCGCGCATGCCTTGCCGGAATTTCTCGCGCTGTTCGGGCGTCATGCGTTCCCAGCGGCCTCCCATGCGACCGCGAAATCTGGAGCGGTGAAACCCTCGACCACTAATGCCGCCGAACAATATCCGGCACAGCATCAGCAGGCCAAGCGCTTGCCAGAACGTGATCTGGTGCCAGCCGAAGAGCGGCGGCAGTATCCAGTTCCACAGCATCGTCACGCACCAGCCGCCGAAAAAAATGAAGAGCGCAATCCCCACCATCGCCGCCGGAACAATGAAAAACCATTTTTTTCTCATGTTCGATACCTCATGCTTTCGTAAATTCGTCGTAGATGCTTTGCAATCGTTCCCGCAGATGCAGGACTGCATAGCGTTTGCGCGCCAGCAGCGTGTTCACGCTCACGCCGGTTTCGGCCGCCATCTTTTTAAAGGAGTGGCCCTCAAGCTCGTGTCCAACAAACACCTCGCGCTGTTCATCCGGTAGCTCGTCCAACGCAAACTCGAGTTCGTCGAGGAGCACGCTGCGAGCGTAAAGAGCGTCCGGGCCGGCATCGGGCGAAGGCAGCAAATCTTCCAACTGCAGCAACTCATCTTCATCGTTGGCCACGTCGGCCTCGCTGAAGCTCTCCGGCTTCTTCTTGCGAAAGAGATCGGTGATGCGGTTGCGTGCGACGCGGAAGAGCCATCCCGTGACGTGCTCGATCGGCATCAGCAGGCGGTTGGCTTCCACCAGTTCGTAGAAGACCTCCTGCAGAATGTCCTCGGCATCGCGCGGGTCAGGCACCCGGCGGCGAATGAAGTTGCGCAGGCGGGACTGCTCATGCTTGACCACTTCGGAGATTCGCCGGTCCTGTTCGAGGCTCATCCGCTCGGTCATCCGCACGCTCATCCGCACCGTGCTGGCCGCGTCCTTCATCTACGGATGTAGACGAATTGAGGGGTGCGAATATTGTAGGGGTCCTGGCGGGTCCCTCTTTTTATATTGCGCGGCCCAGCGACCGCACCGCCACGCCCGCATTTTTCAGAAGTATAAGTTGCCTAGACCGATTATTCTGATACTCCACCAATAATCAGTGGAGGTTCAATTCCGTGAAAGCCTTTTTTCCCTGGACGATCCTCGCGCGCCCTGCTCATTGCGCTGCCTTGCGCGCGCTCAACCGCCCAAACTGCCTCTGAGTGGCATGACGATCTCGTCGACCACATGACCGGTGCCTGGAAAATGGCTGGACAGGTTATGGGCCATGACGCGCATCATGAGGTGCAGGCGGAGTGGGTGCTCGATCACCAGTTCCTCCGCATCCACGAGAAGACCTCCGCCGAGGCTCCGGCCAGCGAACACAAATACGAGGCAACCTGGTTTCTCGGTTACGATCCTGTCAGCGAGCGCTATGTGCTTCACCTGCTCGACGTCTTTGGAGGGCGCTTCTCGGAAACACTCGGCTACGGTACGCGCGATGGTAACGCCATCCACTTCGTGTTTGAGTATCCCGACGGCCCGTTTCACACCACATTCCGCTGGTCCGCGGAGAAGAATTCCTGGGAATGGCTGATGGAGCAGAAGAATAAAGATGGTAAGTGGACGAGCTTCGCCGATCTCAGGCTCGCTCGCGCCCCGCACTAAACGCGGCACTCACATCACCGGAAATAAACCCATAGCCCGACAACCGTCGCCACCAATGCCAGGCTGGTGATTATATTGATCAGGTGCTCGCCACGCGTCTCTTTCGCGGGTTTTCGCGCTGTTACTTCAATCGGTGTGACGTCCATTTTTTCATCCACAGTGGCAAAAGTTAGGCCAGCAAGTTTGCTCCGCTCGGGTGCTGGCGTCATCAGGCTCACGCCTACGAGCACCATCGAACACACGATGAACATGAAGATAGCGTAGTGCAGGAAATTCATCTTCACCAGCGTGAACATGATTCCGCTGAACTCGGTGCCCTTCGCCGCGAAGATCTCCGCGACAAAGCGCACGGAGCCGAGCACGAATCCTGTCAGCAGCGAAGAGATCGCGCCCGCGCCGTTCAGCCGCGTCCACAGAATGCCGAGCACGAAACAGGCCGCGATCGGCGGGCTGATGTAGGCCTGCACGCTCTGCAGATAAATGTAGAGCTGGCTGCTGATGAGATGAATGAACGGCACCCACGCCAGCCCGAGAACCACCATGACGCCGGTGGCCATGCGTCCGAAAAGGACCAGCTTCTTCTCGTCGGCATCGGGCCGCAATTTCTTATAGAAGTCGAGCGTGACCAGCGTCGATGCCGAGTTGAAAACCGAGGCCATGCCGCCCATAAGCGCCGCCAGCAGCGCCGCGATCATCAACCCGACCAGTCCCGTGGGCAGAAGGTTGATGATGAGCGTAGGAAACGCGATGTCGCCATTGGTGACCTGGCCCGCTGCATTGGTCGTGAATAAGTTGCGATAAAGTGCGAAGGCAATCAGCCCGGGTAGCACCAGCAGGAAAACAGGAAGAATCTTGAGAAAGCCCGCAAAGATGGTTCCAGCCTTGGCGTGGCCTTCATCGCGCGCGGAAAGCACGCGCTGCACGATCACCTGGTCGGTGCACCAGTACCAGATCCCAAGAATCGGCGCACCAAGAAAAATTCCGGTCCAGGGAAAATCGGGATCGCTGATCGGCTTGATCATATGGAAATAGTTCGCCGGAACTGCGGCCCGCAATCCTGCGAATCCGCCCACGCGATGCAGTCCAATAAACGTAAGCGCGATAGCGCCGGTGAGCAGCACCAGCGTCTGCACCACTTCGGTGTAGATCACGGCCGACAAGCCGCCTGCGATCGTATAAACGCCGGTCGCAATCACCAGGATGATCGCCGCTTCCATCGGGCTCCATCCAACCACCCGCTCCAGCACGATCGCCGCGGCCCAAAGGTGAACTGAAATTTTTGTCAGAATGTAGGCGATGATCGAGATGCTTGCCAGATAGACCGCGCACTGCCGGTTAAAACGGCGCTCCAGAAATTCCGGCATGGTGAATACATTGGAACGCAGGTAGAAGGGCACAAACACCCATCCGAGGATGAGCAGAATCAGGCAGGCGAGCCACTCGAAGTGGCCGACCGCCAGGCCCGTGCTGGCGCCCGATCCGGCAAGACCAATGAAGTGCTCGGTTGAAATATTCGATACGAAGAGAGAGGCGCCAATCGCGAACCATCCAATATCGCGGCTGGCCAGAAAGTAATCGGTAGAGCTGCGGTCCTTGCGGGCAAAATAAAAGCCGATCGCAAAGACCATCAGGAAATAAAAACCGATGATGACGAGGTCGACAGTCGCCAGAGTACGGTGGGTTACGGTGACGAGATGATTCATTCTCTTTATCCGATGTCAGCCCCAAGATCGCATACCGCAGGCGGCGAACGTCTCGTCCACGTTAAAAGCAATCCAGTTCGTGCCGCTCAGCATAATCCCCGCACGCTTGGCCGGAAATGGAAAGCAGCCGTTTCGGAGTCAATCCGAATTCCGCAATGTCTTCGATGCGAGTTTGGAGCCGCGGGTCGCGACCTAAGGAGGGTCTGATTAAGTCTCAGGGGTCCTAGGGACCCATGCGCCCCGTGAGCCCTGTGGTTTTGTGTTTTTTTCCGACACAGTCAGGGTTTCCCTAAAAACAAAAAAAGGGGGACGCGAACCTTATGCGTCCCACCTGGGAAGAGAGACTTCGTTGGGAGCGCTTGCCGTCAACGTTCGCCGCCAAGCGGGAAGCGCCCCGAATGTCATTTAGCGATGGCCACCACGGCCGCCGCCGCCACCGTGCGATCCGCCACCGCCGTGCGATCCACCACCGCCGTGCGATCCGCCGCCACCGAAAGATCCATGGCCGCTGGGTGCCGAGTGGCCGCCATAGTTCGGGGCAGACCTTCCGCCGCCATAGCTCGGAGCCGAGCGTCCACCGCCGTACCCCGGATAGCCACGGCCGCCATACGGGCTGCCGTAAGAGCGCGGTGTGACGATGGGCTGCCTCATGTTGAGTGGCGGACGGGAGCCGCTATAGCCACGCCCTTGAGGGTCGCCGTAACCTCGACCTGCGGGGCCGCTATAGCCTCGTCCTTCATAACCCCGTCCCGCGGAACCCGGATTACCGTAAGATCCCCGAGGCGAACCGTACGACCCGCGGTCTCTGTTCCCCACCGGCAGCCGATCGACCCGTGGACTGCTCCGATGAGGAGCGCGGCGCCATTGGCGAAAACCTCTGCCATCCGCCGTTGCTGGCGCTGCCATTCACGCGAGCGGAAGAGGAATTCGGAGTATTGCCCGGCCTCGCGCCCGAACCGAAGCTGGAATTACCGCGCGTCTCGGTATTCGAGCGCGCTGCATTCTCGCCTGGCCGGCTAAATCCCCGCCCGCCCTGCTCCGAACGAGCGTTATTGGTCGGGCCCCCATTGTTTCGGCCCTGATTGCTATTTCGACCCCCGAAGCCATTATTCCGGCTCTCGGTGCCGCGCTGATTTCCATTCACGGGTGCAATCCCGTTCTGCCGCATGGCATTCGAAACCTGCGCCTGCTCGCGTACAAACGAATGTCCGCTGCCGGCCGGGCTGGCGCCGCGTGTCGAGAAGAAACGTTGACTCCCGCCACGATTAGCAAGCGTCGACGCAGCCGCCGGACGGCCGCTGGCACTCAGGCTCGCCCGAGTTGGAGTCACCGGCAGGTTGCCGGTGGCAAAGCGCGCATTCTGCAGTGACGCGTGATTCACCGTCTGGAAGTGCGCGTGTCCCTGGCCAAACTGATTGCCCGCAACCGAGGTTGCGCCCCGGAAATGCGCATCGTTCTGCGCCAGCCGCACGTTCGAGAAGCGGTCGCCCCGATGCAGCGGAGCGAATCCGCCCCGGTTGTAGCCGTTGAAGCCGGTGTATCCGAAGCGTCCGCGGTAGCCGCCCCACCATGGGTGAAAGAAGTCACACGGCCCAATCGGGAACCACCCAATCGATCCCCAACCGAATCCCGCGCCGAAGCCAAACCCGCCTCCAAAGCCGCCCCCGTAGCCAAAGAACGAGACATACGCCGGCGCCCACAGCGGTCGATAATACGGATACCCATCTACCGGCCCCGGCCACCATCCCCACGCGCCGTTATATTGGAACCACCGTCCATAGTGATACGGAGCCCAGCCCCACGACTCATACGGAACCCATGTCCATCCCCAATATGGCTCCCAGACCCAGTTACCTGAACTATACGGAACCCAGTCCGGCCCCTCATTCGGGAACCACGCCTGACCATAGTCGGGAACGTCTTGCCAGGTGCCATTGTTATCGAGATCCTGCGATCCCACGTAGTAATCGTTCGTGTGCTTTCGCGACGCGGAATCGTCGATCGTCCGGTCGCGGTCGGTATTCCACTGATCCCAATCGTCTCGCGCCGGCGCTTCCCCGATCCGATATTGCGTCTGGTCGCCGTTGCCGCGAATGGTAATGAACTGGTTCGCGCCCACACGCGTGCCGCCCTGCGGAGTAGTAATCTCAACTTCGCCACGCCGCACCAGTACCTCGGTGTGATCGTCCGCGCTTACAAGAATCCGGAAACTGGCATCGTTCTGCTCGGTGCGAATGCCAACATTGGGCGTGTCGATCTCCGCTGCTGCGTCGCTCTTTCCCATAACCGTGTAGTTCGCCATCCCATGAGCCAGCTGAATCTGGATTTGCGAACGCGTCAGGTTCGTAAGGTTGGCCTGCGTGTGCTCCGCCAGGCGCAGGATGTTGGCATAGTCAAGCTGAAGCTCGACGCGCGCCTGGTCGCCGGTCGAAACGCGGTCTCCGGTCATCAGCGGAGCGTTCAGCTGAGCCGCCGACCAGTCGCCCGAATCACCGCGCTGCGTCGAGACGTCTCCATGAATCAGGCTGACGCGTGCAACACCATTATTCTCAGAAGTCTCGTTGGTATCGCCGGAATTTCCGGAGTTGCCATAGCCCCGATTGCCATAGGGAGAGTTGCCATAATTCGGAGGATAATTCGGAGGATAGTTTGGAGGCGAGTTCGGAGGATAATTCGGATTGCCGCCTCCGTAGGGGCCAGGAGCCTGAATATTTGGGCTCGGCTTGGGCGGCAGTTCGCTCATCGGCGGCCGCTCATTCTGATCCTGCTGCGCCTGACCTTGCTGAGCCGAACCAGGCCCGCGCGGAGTTGGCGTCTGATCCTGCCCCTGATCCTGCATGATGTCCTGATCCTGATCCAATGTCTGGCCTTGCATCCCGTCCGCGGCCGGAGCCTGGCCTTGGACTTGGCCCTGATCAGAAGACGGGTTCTGGGACGGGTCCGCGTTCTGCGCGCCGACCGTACCCGGAATTGCGATCAGAAGTCCTGCGATAAGTGCGGCAATAGAGATGACTTTGAGCTTGATAACCTGCATACCAACCTCCACCACTGGTTCGAGAAAATCCTGCTCAGGTGAATGCAGGCAGAATGCCAACTTTGCAGGCTGCACCTTTATACTGCTAACGCTAGTGGTTTTAGTAAGTTACAGCAGCGAATGCAAATCAGAATATATGGCGGGCAAGCCGGTTCGGTGGCCCGGTTCAACCAGGGTGGTGCTTTTCGGCCAGGCTGGACTTGAGGTGCGCGAACACCCTTGTTGCCCATCAACGAGGATCAAATTCGACCACAGCAACACCGTCAAAGTCCCCGAGTTCGTGCGTTACGTAGTTTGCCGCACTCAGACTCCTCAGCCATCGAAGCGTGGGATATGACGCCCGGTACCCAAGAGCAAGGAAGCGCTCGTGTTTTGCTTCGGCTCCCGAGACAAATCGCCTGCCAATCGACTCGGCCTGTTCATTCAATGTTCTCGGTAGAGGTACCACCGGCGTACTGACCTTGTAATAACTCAAGGGAGCAAATAACTCACTATCGACCGGCGGACCACTCGGCATGGTCTCAAAATCTGCCTGCGGGAGGTCGCTGCAAATCAGCAGCGGAGCCTGATCCGTTCTGGCTATGCGATCGGCGTATTCCAATGCTGCCTTCCATGAGTACAAGTGGTGATGCGCGGCTGGCGAACTGGAATAAGAAAAGATTGCCCAAGGTACATACACCATGCACAGGATCAGTCGAAGTGGTGCCGAACTGATGACCGAAACCAGAACTCCCCATAGCAGTACCATTCCCATCACTCCGACAAGCCGGTACCGGCCCACGAAAATTCTTATGGGAGCGTGAACGGAAATTTCATATAGAAGTGCCGGGGGAATAACTGCCAGCAGCAAGGGGAGCAGGAACGGTTGAGAGAGTTGAAGGTGGCGCAAGTAAAACTTGCTAAGGCCGGCAGCAGCGGCAACCGCGGTGAGCCAGATGAGGGGCACGGCCGTTGGCAGAAAACCAACGAGCAACTGTGGAACCGTTGGAGGTCCAGTGAAGTTGTAATTATTGCGCCGCGAAATCAGATATAAGAGCCGGGGAACCACCGGCAGAAATACCATTGCGAAGCCGGCGAGGACGATCATGATCTGCCTGAGTTCCTTACCGATCGACCTGCCTTTCACCAGAAGGTAGTACGCCAGGAACGCCGGCAGAATCACAGCATAAAGGTATTGAAAGTAGAAAATGAATCCGCAGAGCACGCCTAGCAGGATGGATCGGGAAGTCTTCGGTTCGCGAACCCACAGAATCAGGGCATAGATCGCAAGGTTAGTGGTCAGGATTGCAAACGCGTAAGGTCGCACGTCGATTGCCGCAAAAGCAACGTCCCTGTGAAGACAGAAAAGGATGCAGACGATCCATGCAACGTCTTCATCAAAGAATTGCCGCGCGATGCGATAGAGAACGAATACAGCCGCCAGCATCGCCAGCACAGAGGGGATACGCAGCACAATCTCGCGGCTTCCGAATAACTCCCGCGTCGCCCATAGGACGTAGAAGTACGTCGGAAAGTACAGTGCTTCGACTGAACGCCTCCATATTTGCGCAAAGCCGCCGCTGATTCCCCAATAGGACACGGTTTCATCCAGCCAAAGCGGACTTTTGTATGCCAGAAACCAGGTAGCCATCGATGCCAGCACAGCCAGCAAATAGATATACCGGAATGCCGTGGGCTTAAGAGTCGAGATGCGGTGATTTGTAGCCTGGACTTTGTTGAAAGTGTGTCCCTCCATTTCGGCCTGCAGCGTCACCTGCGACTGAGATTTACCGATTAACAAACGTCACCGCACGGTTGGTTAACAACGCAGCCACCTCACTCCCCTTCGCTATCCTCAATCCCAATCTTCGACAACCGGTACCGCAGGGCATTCCGCGATAAGCCGAGCAACCGCGCCGCCTGCGACTTGTTGCCATTGGCGCGCTTGAGCGCTTCCCGGATCATCTCGTCTTCCCAATGGTCGAGCGTCATGCCCTCGGGCAAGAAGCGCTCGGTGGTGCCGCCGGCGCGATTCCGCGGCAAATCGAGTTGGATGTCGCCAGCCTGCAGTTCAGGTCCGGCAGCCAGCGCGCACGCTCGTTCGATCACGTTCTGCAACTCGCGCACGTTCCCAGGCCAGTAATGGCTGAGTAGAACCTGCATCGCGGCCGACGAGAGGCCGCGAAGCTGCCTTCCCGAATCTTTCGCAAAGCGCGCCAGAAAAAGCTCAGCGAGGTCGGGAATGTCTTCCTTGCGTTCCCTTAGCGGCGCGATATCGATCGGCACGACATTGAGTCTGTAATAAAGGTCCTCGCGAAAAGTCCCCTGTTCCAACGCCGCCCGCAAATCGCGGTTGGTGGCGGCAATCAGTCGGACATCAACTTTGACCGTGCGCGTGCCTCCCAGCCGTTCAAATTCCCGCTCCTGCAGCACGCGCAGAAGCTTGACCTGGATCGCCGCTGGCACATCGCCGATCTCGTCGAGAAACAGCGTCCCCTTGTCCGCGAGTTCGAATTTTCCAGGCTTGCTCGTGACCGCGCCGGTGAACGCTCCTTTTTCGTAGCCGAACAGTTCGCTTTCCAGAAGATTTTCCGGAATCGCCGTGCTGTTGATTTTCACAAACGGACCGGCCGCTCGCCGCGACTTCTCGTGAATAGCGCGCGCGATCAGGTCTTTGCCCACGCCGCTCTCGCCGCCCAGCAGCACGGTCGAGTTCGTCGGCGCAACCCGTTCGACGGTCGCCAGCACCTCCTGCATCTTCGGACTGCGCGCAACAATATTCGGATGGCTGTACTTCTGCCCAAGCGCCTCGCGCAGCGAACGATTCTCCTCCTGCAGCCGCGAGTGGTCCAGTTCCTTGTGCACCACCATCCGCATTTCCGCCAGCGAGAACGGCTTGAGCACGTAGTCGCTCGCCCCAGCCTTCATGGCCTCAACCGCGGTTTCGACCGAGCCGAATGCCGTCATGACGACGATCGGCAAGGCCGCATTTTGCCGCTTGGCCGCTTGCAGGAACTCAAGCCCGCTCATGCCCGGAAGCTTGAGATCGGTGAGCACAAGATGCACCGGTTCGGAGGCAAGCAGCTTCAATCCCGCCTCCGCATCGCCCGCGGAGAGTGTCTTGAAGCCATCCTCCCCCAGGTTCAGTTCGAGCAGCCGCCGCATCTTGGCTTCGTCTTCGATGATGAGAATGGTAGGCATAGTCTAGTGTAGTACGGTGTGGGGACGGGCGTCCTCGCCCGTCCAAGCCGCCTGCTGGCTCAACTGCATCTTCGAGTGGAAAGAACAATGTAAACACCGCGCCTCCCTCCGGCCCATTCTCCACCCGAATCGACCCCTGATGCCCATCCACAATCTTCGACACTATCGAAAGCCCAAGCCCAATCCCGGTTTTCTTGGTAGTCACAAAAGGATTAAAAATTTCCTCGCGCAGCTTTTCCGGCACGCCCGGGCCGGTGTCGGCCAGCACAACCTGCACTCCATCGCGATCATCCTGCGCAACGCGCCGAACCTCGACTCGCAAGTTGCCTCCGTCAGCTTCCATCGCTTCGTAGGCATTCTGCACAAGGTTGAGAAACGCCTGCTCGCACAGACTCTCATCGAGCGGCACCAGCGGCAGATCTGCGTCATAGTGGCGTTCGACCTGCACCGGCTTCCCTTTCCATCGCGCCGCCACCACGTCAAGCGCGCGGTCAAGAATTGCCGTCAGGTTGGCAGGCTGCAGTTGCGCGTGCAGCGGCCGGGCGAAGTCCAAAAACTCGGTGACCAGCGCGCTCAGCCGGTTGACCTCCGTCGAGATGTAACCAGCCAGTTCGCGAGACAGCTCGTCGGAGGCCTGCAATTTCTGCGTCAACATCTCCGCCGACCCCTTGATCACGCCCAACGGATTGCGAATCTCATGCGCCAATCCAGCCGAGAGCTGTCCCAGCGCAGCCAGTCGCTCGGAGCGACGCGCCTCCGCCTGCGCTTGCTCCAGACGCCGGTTCGTTTCCGCGAGCCGTTCCGCCAGATCGCGGTAGAGTTCAGTCTGGTGCCGGCTCTGCAGCGAGAAACGGTTGACCACCATGGCCGCGAGAAAGAAAAACATCACACGCAGACCGAGTAAGCCCAGCGCCTCCGTGCGTCAACTCGTATTCCTGCAGCGCCGGGTAAAGATAAGAGCAGTAGGCGGCCGAGGCAAACAGCGTCCACAACATCGTCGCCCAGGGCCCACAATAAAGCGCGGCCGTCACCACCGGGACGAAGTAAATCGGCCAGTAACTGCTGTTGATGCCGACGCTCCGCCGTGTGATCGAGCAGCAGCGTAGCAAGCGTAATCTTGAGCAGCATGACGTAGAAGACGCCGCGTTTGGGGAAACGCGAAATCACCTTCGCCTCCAGCAGCTGCACAATGCCAATCGCCAGCAGGATGAGCTGCTTGTGCCATTCGAGTTGGGGAGGAAGCGCTGCCAGCCCGCCCAGAAAGATCAGCCAGATCGTCAGCCATAACGCATCCAGACGGGTAAACCGCCGGGACTCGGGATCGAAGATAGGAGGCGCGGATTCCAAGCAGCTTCCATCCAACCGCAGAAGACCCTCCCCCGTCAATCGGACTCTGCTTGAATCAGATCTGGAACTTCAGATCCAGAAAGAGTCCGATGATGGGTTGGGTCCCCTGTGTCCTCTGTCGTGAACAACGGTTTGTGAGAGGGTGGTCCCATGCCAAATGTCGCATGCCAAAGACATTCACTACCGTAACCTTATTAGGGGGTTACGCCCACCACAAATCCGGGCTATAATTCACATAGTTTTTATGCGCTTGAATGGCTCCATCCCCGCGATGTGTTGGATCGAAGGACGCGCTTGTCCACGCCGCTACCTCTCCGTCCTGCCCTCGCATGTGCGCGCCAACCTCTTCGGCAGCGACTAGTTTTTGTTCTCCTCGCAGATGTTCCTGGTAGGTAAAACTCCGTCTCAACCATGACGGCAGCACACCGTGTAACAAGCCTTCGAGCGGCGATTCACAACCTTTTGAACCGGCTCGCAACACACTTTGCCACCAACCATTGGCCACTGACTTTCAGGAGAACTTGCCATGACGACCAAAACTCTCACTCTCGGCCCCAAGATCATGACCGCCCTTCCGGGCCCCAACGCCCGCCGCATTCTCGCAGGCGATGAAAAATATATTTCGCCTTCCTATACCCGCTCGTATCCCATGGTCGCCAAGCGCGGCCGTGGCATCGTCGTCGAAGACGTCGACGGCAACGAGTTCTTCGATTTCTCGGCCGGCATTGCGGTCGTCTTCGACCGGCCATTGTCATCCGGAAGTTGTAGCCGCGATTCAAAAGCAGGCAGCCGAATTGATCCACATGTCGGGAACCGACTTCTATTACGAAGGCATGGTGACGCTGGCGGAGCGGCTGTCGAAAATTGCTCCCATGGCGGGCCCGCACAAGATTTACTACGGCAACTCGGGAGCGGAAGCCATCGAGTGCGCTTTGAAACTGGCGCGCTATCACACGAAGCGGCAGCAGGTGATCGCGTTCCTGGGCGCATTCCATGGACGCACCATGGGCGCGCTCTCGCTGACCGCGTCGAAGCCGCAGCAGAAGCGCAGTTTCTCGCCCCTCGTCCCGGGAGTGACCCACGTCCGCTATCCTGACGTCTATCGCGGCTGCGAAGGCGGTGCGCAGGATGCTGAGAAATTCGCGCTCGGCTGCGCCCGCTACATCGAAGACAAATTATTCAAGACCGTTCTCGCGCCGGAAGAAGTTGCAGCAATCTTCGTCGAGCCGATCCAGGGCGAAGGCGGATACATCGTGGGCCCGACCGTGTTCATGCAGGAACTGCGCCGCATCTGCGATAAGCATGGAATCCTGCTCGTCGTCGACGAAGTGCAAAGCGGCATCGGCCGCACCGGGAAGTGGTTCGCGGTCGAGCACTCGGGCGTGCAGCCGGACATCGTTTGCATGGCCAAAGGCATCGCATCCGGCATGCCGCTCGGCGTCACCATGAGCAAGGCCGACATCATGGACTGGGTGCCGGGATCGCACGCCTCGACCTTCGGCGGCAACCCGGTCTGCATCGCCGCTTCGCTTGCCACGCTAGATGTGATCGAGCAAAATGGTCTGCTGCGGAATGCGCAGGAAGTCGGCGACCACATGATGAAGCGCATGGCGGATTGGCCAAAGAAGCACAAAATCGTCGGCGACGTTCGCGGCCGAGGCCTGATGATCGGCGTCGACATCGTGAAAGACCAGAAGACCAGGGAATACGGGAACGTCGAGCGCGATCGCATCGTTGAGTCAGCTTTCGAACGCGGAGTCCTGTTCCTCGGTTGCGGTCCCAGCACGGTTCGCATCGCGCCGCCGCTCATTGTCACCAAAGATGAAGCCGACGTAGCGATCGACACTCTGGAAGAGTCAATCGCAGCAGTCGAAAAAAGTCTGTAACCTGGAGTCCCGGAGGGACAAAGCTGACTTTAGCCCAGTGCTTCAGCGCCGGGTAAAGTGCTGTGTATGCGAGAGGTGCACAATGGGAACCGTAGAAGCGATTTACATTTCCAGCACGGCTGCCGGTCAAACCAGGGCCATCGACTCCGCCCTGGCGATTCCCGGTGTTGGGATTGAGGGAGATCGCTATGCCCTGAAGCTGGGCACTTTCTACAAGCCCGATCCCGACCGCGAACTCACGCTGATTGAGTCGGAGGCCGTCGAGGCCTTGCGCCGCGATTATGGCGTCGAGCTGGCTGTAGGCGACGCCCGCCGCAACCTGGTAACCCGCGGAGTCGCCCTGAACCACCTCGTCGGCAAGGAATTCACCATCGGCAAAGTGCGCATTCGCGGCATCCGTCTGTGCGAGCCTTGTGGTCATTTGCAAACCGTCACGGGCAAGCCGGTCATCAAAGGCCTGCTTCATCGAGGAGGCTTGCGCGCCCAGATCCTGACCGAAGGAACGATTCACGTGGGTGCTCAGGTAGCGGAGGTTCCCGTGGAACCGAATCAATTCCAACCCGCAATCGATGAGGCGCGAACGACGTAAGTTATTGACAAATAAATACTTTACTGATAAGTCTTTATTTTTCAAAGACCTGGCAAAAAGAAGGCGCCAAGTCTCTGATTCTTAAAGACCGACGCAGGGGGGGTAGATCAAGAAGGACCTCAGTTCAAACACAGTTTCAAGGGAACAACCATGAGCGACCAGACACTACGCGAACTCATTTACGGCCAAGGCGCTCATGTCGATCCGGTCGCTTGCGTTGAAGATCTTTCCGCGGAGCTGGCAGCGCGCCCGTTTTCAGGTTATCCGCATTCCATCTGGCAAATCGTCCTGCACATGAACTATTGGATGGATTATGAACTGCGCAAAATTGCAGGGAAGAATCCGCATTGCCCTGATAAGGCGATCGAAAGCTGGCCCCAGCATCCCGAGCCTGCCAGCGAGACAAGCTGGCAAAATGCGCGGCAGGAATTTGTTGCCTTGCTGGCGCGACTGGCAACGTTGGCGGACTCGACTTCGGAAGAGTTTGCCCGGATTGTCCACGACGCAGGACCGCAAAAGACTCCGCGACAATCGACCGTGTCCGCCACGCTGTGGCAGATCATGGCCCACAATAGTTATCATGCCGGCCAGATCGCCTTGCTGCGGCGGCAGGCTGGCGCGTGGCCTCCTGAACGCGGCGGCGTCACCTGGTAAGGCGCTCGCCGCTCGTTTTCCAACAACTTAACATCGCAACTTAACCCGCCCGAAAGGAGGCCTTATGCCCCGCTTTACATCTCGAACTTTCTCTGCCCTTGCTTTCACGCTGGTCGTTTGGGCCTCCGCCTTCGCCGGCATTCGAGCCGGACTTCGCGCCTATGGTCCGGCGAATCTTGCCGTCCTGCGTTTTCTGATCGCCTCCGCAGTGCTCGCAGTCTATGCCGCGATCGCGCACTTCCGCCGGCCGAAATTACGCGACATTCCCGGCCTGATTCTGACCGGAGCCATCGGAATCACGTTCTACAATCTCGCGCTGAATTACGGTGAGACCCGCGTGACCGCAGGCGCGGCCAGCATGCTGATCGCCTCGACTCCCATCTGGACCGCGCTGGCAGCGCGCGTCTGGCTGCATGAAAAGCTTAACGCCATTGGATGGACAGGCGTATTTGTCAGCTTTGGAGGAGTCGCTCTCATCGCCAGCGGTGAGGGTGAAGGCATTCATCTCTCGATGCCGGCCTTGATCACACTGGCGGCGGCGATCACCTCGGCTATTTACATGATCCTCCAGAAGCAGTATCTAGCCCGCTACAGCGCCCTCGAGTTCACCGCTTACTCCATCTGGTCGGGAACGCTGCTGATGCTGCCCTTCGCCGGAGGCTTGCTGCACAGCTTGCAAGCGGCGCCACTTTCAGCCACCGGCGCGATCGTCTACCTCGGCATCTTCCCCGGATCCCTCGCCTACGTGGGATGGGCATATGTGCTTTCGCACGGCGCAGCCGGACGCACCACCACGCTGCTCTATGTAATTCCCGTGCTGGCGATCGGGATTGCATGGATCTGGCTCAGAGAAGTACCCAAACCAATTTCACTGATCGGAGGCGCCATCGCGCTCGCCGGCGTCCTGCTGGTCAATACCATGGGCAGAGAAAAGCCAGTTGCGAGTGTCGAACTTGTCTCGGATCCAGCGAGCTGAGCCTGTGTGGTGACGGGATCTACCGTAAATTCTCGTAGAGACGAGGCTTGCCTCGTCTCCCAGGCTGCGGGTGGAACCACTGCCCACGGAGACGCGACATGCCGCATCTCTATCAGAACGGCGGCAAAGCCTCGCCACCACACATGCAATTTCCCCCCGCGAAATGTACCGAACCAGCCGTGATGAGGCTCACAGTAGGCAGAGTTCCGGACCATTAGCCTGAAGATGGAGTCATCATCTTTCATGTTTGCCGGACGCCTCACACAAACGACATTGAGGATACTGGACTGGCTGGCAGCCAAGACCCGCCCGACCGACCAGAGTCCCGACATTTAAAGACAGGCCGTCGCGGCGAGGAAGATGCCTACTTCTACCTCCGCCGCCGCGGCTACGCGATGATCGCCCGCAACTACCGCTCTCCGCATCATCGCGGAGAACTCGACCTGGTCGGCTGGGATGGCAATGTTCTCTGCTTTGTGGAGGTGAAAACTCGCACCACGCGCGCCGTAAAGCCGGCAGAAGCTGCCGTGGATCGGGATAAACAGAAGGATTTGACGCGGGTCGCGCGCGACTTCCTGCGCCACCTGCCCGCGTCGCGCCAGTCGGCCCAGCATTCTTTGCAGTATTGGCCCGGGCAGGATGTGCCCGAGTGGCGGTTTGATGTCCTCGCCGTATACTATGATCACGGCTTTGACCAGCCCTCATTCGAGCTGTTTCAAAATGCGTTTTCCGTGGCGTACAATCCAAACTCGTACCAACATGACTCGCACAAACACGGCTTCGCACGCTCACATTGAAAGGACTTTCAGTACGTGCCCGAATTAAGGAAAGACCCCATTGTGGGCCGATGGGTAATTATTTCGACAGATCGCGCCAAACGCCCGACCGACTTTGTGCGCGAAACAATGAGAATCAAAGGCGGGTTCTGCCCCTTCTGCTACGGCAATGAGGGCAAGACCCCTCCTGAGATTCTGGCCTACCGCCCCAACACCAACGGTGCCGCGCCCCAGAAAGACAGCCCCGGCTGGACCATTCGCGTCGTGCCCAACAAGTTCCCGGCGCTCGGCATCGAAGGCAGCTTGAACAAGCAGGCCGAAGGCATGTTCGACAAGATGAACGGCGTCGGCGCCCACGAAGTCATCATCGAAACTCCCGACCACAACATGAGCCTGGCCATGCTGCCCTCGAAGAGGATCGAAGATGTTCTCTGGGCCTTTCGCGACCGCATCCTCGACCTGAAGAAAGACCGGCGCTTCAAGTACATTCTGCTCTTCAAGAACCATGGCGAAGCCGCAGGCGCGTCGCTCGAACATTCGCACTCGCAGTTGATTGCTCTGCCCATTCTGCCCATCTACGTGGTCGAGGAGCTGCAAGGCGCGAAGCAGTATTACATCTATAAAGAGCGCTGCGTTTTCTGCGACATCATCCGGCAGGAGATCGAAACTGGCATTCGCGTGGTTGGCGAAAACGACGACTTCATGACGCTGGCCCCGTATGCTCCGCGCTTTCCCTTTGAAACCTGGATTCTGCCCAAACGCCATGAGTCGGCGTTCGAGAATTCGTCCTCGCAGATGTTCGAGAATCTGGCAAAGGCGCTCAAATCGCTGCTGATGAAAGCCGACCGCGTCCTCGACAATCCACCGTACAATCTGGTGGTCCATTCTTCGCCGGTGCAGGACCCAACCAACGAGCACTACCACTGGCACATAGAATTCATGCCCAAGCTGACCAAGACGGCAGGATTCGAATGGGGCACAGGCTTCTACATCAACCCCACGCCGCCCGAAGAGGCAGCAAAGTTCCTGCGCGAGGCCAGCATTGAGGATGTGGCACCGCAGACGGTGGGAACAAGATAAGAAATCCTTTCCATGCGAAAGAGTGGCTCTGAGCAAGAACACCAGCGCGAAGGCAATCACACGACGTTGAGAGAGTTGGTCACGGTTCGGAGTTTCTTCAATCCCTCTGAAGGCATGCTCGCCAAAGCGCTGCTTGACTCAGCAGGTATCGAGTGCTTTCTGGCGGACGATAACGCAGCTCGTATTATCGGTGGAAACATTCCGGGTATCAGGTTGCAGGTGAACAGGGCTGACGCTGACGCGGCCATGGCGCTCCTAGATCAACCAATTTCCACCGACGAGGACAATGCTCCGGACGGTTGTTGAAATCGGCGATCTCACTAAATGAACGCGTGAGGCCATCTTCTAAGCCCTTGCCTAGCGTTCATGAAACTCGATAATTGCTCGGGAACGGGGCAGAACAGCGAATTCGTATGCCTCTCCGACACGGAGTGGTTTCCATGAGTAATACAGTCGGTACTTGACCTTCGTCTCCGGGAAAACTCTCACGGATTGTTCGACAAACCAGAGCCCGAAAAGGGGAACAGACGTGTTCCTGACGACCCCGCTGACCCTAAGGGGCGTCTCGCCCCCTGCTAGGCGAGCCAGATCCACCGAAAAAGGAAGAGTGACGTAATAGAAGAAGAACACTCCGAACAGGACAATAAAAACGCGAATACCCCTCTCAATTGTCGGCCGCACGCTATCGTATTCTGATTGGCTGAGTTTTCCCGATGGCAATATCATTTTCGTCTTTGAACTAAGGCCATACCAGAAAACGCCAACCGTCAAAGAAAACATGAATATCGACGTGGCGATTGTTCTTCCTATCGATTGGGGAATTGCAGGCAAGGACACCATTACGAAAGGAATCACAAAGACGAATACCCGAAATACATTGACGAGTTTCATCATTCGACTATCTCTTCCTTCCGCACTTGACTTCTGCTCCGGCGTGGGATTGGGTCGCTGCCGCAGGGAATAGCCCGCGTTACTTGAGCAGCATCATTCGCTTCCATTGCGTCCCGCTACTCCATCGGCAAATGCGTAAGCCTCTGCCTTGAAAGAAGTGTATGGCGGGAAACGGGTGATCCCAAGATTACTTTCGCCGCTTGCCGCGCGGTCGGTCGAAAACCGACGACTTTACTGACGAACACAATGAGTCCATCTTCATGAGCGCATAACTCGAATTCGCTAAGTGATGCATGTTCTTGACTTACCAACTTACAATGCTAACGTTAAGTAGGAAGCTTCATCGGATGGCCCCAGGGCCATCGCTTTCAACAAAGTTCTTCGATCTGTGACAATTGAATAGAGGCGTAGCGTGCTTGGCCCTCGA
Source organism: uncultured Acidobacteriaceae bacterium (assembly GCA_963709055.1). Lineage (GTDB taxonomy): Bacteria > Acidobacteriota > Terriglobia > Terriglobales > Acidobacteriaceae > Acidiflorens. The sequence continues at coordinate 27,533 of CAVPUZ010000022.1, read as the reverse complement.
GATTGGGAAGGGAACTTGGGAACTGGGAACGCGTAATCTCATGATTATCAATGGCTTATCAGCAAGCCATTAGATATCAATACTTTGCGCGGAAAGTGCCCGATTTCACAGGCTAAGTCCCACGCGCTCAAGACTTTGCCCATAACTCAAGCAGGCTCAATACTTTGGCGGGAAAATTTCGGTAGGTCTATGATTCTAATAGACCGGGTACCGGGGGGAGGGATACCCTCAGAAAATACTTCTAACTTCGAGGTCGCAAGTCAGATCGAGTTTCCGGAGGAAGGAAAAAGTCGAAGCTAGAGCGGTCGTTACTGTAGAGTTCGGATCGAGTTGGGAAGGGCACGACTTCAGTCGTGCCGCAAAGTCTGCAAAGAATTTGCGGCTTTTAGCCGCTGAGGGCTGATCGCTCTACACCATCAAAAGAAATGCTCTAGCCCTGGGTACGGTCGAGAACTTCCGAATGCCAAGCCATCTGGATCGCTTCCAGCTTCGATTCATTTGACTTCGCGGGATCGTCCTTGAATCCGGGAAGCGCAATCACATACTTATGCAGATCGGTAAAGCGGACCGAGAGCGGATCAATCTCCGGATGCACTTCGGAAAGCAGAATCCCAAGGTCTTCGGAATCATTCCAGGTAAGTTCTTTTGGCATAGTAACCCCGCTATTCGTCCTTCGCAGTTCGTCGTTCGCGTAGCCGACTCACATGATGTAGTCCGTCGCAGGACAACGAATCAGGGGTGGCGAACGACGAACGACGAATAGCGAACGACGATTTTCAATGCTCTTCCGAAACATAATTCCGATTCCACGCCGGAATTTCCACGACCACCTTGCCCGGCTTCCTGATTACGGCCTGGCATCCGAGACGCGAGTTTAGCTGAAGATCAGCCGCCATGTCGAGTTTATCGGCCTCGTCGTCTTCCATCTCGGAGATCAGATCCGCGCCTTCTTTCACCCACACGTGACAGGTGGTGCAAGCGCAGTTGCCTCCGCAGGCATGATCGAGCTTTACACCGTAATTGAGGGCAACATCGAGCAGCGATTCTTCCTTGCCGTGATCTTTATACGGCAATTTGCCGTGCTCAAACGTGACCGTCTTCCCCTCGGGAAGAAAGGTCACTTCGACCGTGTTTTCGCCCAGCGCATCCACAGTCGCGGCTCCGGTACTCTGACTTTTTTCGTCTGACATAACGCTCCAAATTTCAAGTTTCGAGTCGCGAGCATCGAGTTCCGAGCGAGCAACCTCCAAACCGTTAAGCCCTGGCCCACCCGATTCGAAGCTTGCTCGCAGCTCGGGGCTCGCGGCTGTTTACTTAAATTCCGCCTTCGCCACCGGATGACCCGCCTGCTGCCCTTCTTCAATTCCGGTATCATCCATAGCCTTCCCCTTCAGCGCGGTCGATACCGCAGTATCCATCATCAATTCGGCGAGGTGCATCGTCGCCTGATTCAGCGCATCGATCGCGTCGCGGATCGCCTGATAATTGTCGCCCTCTTTCACCGCGATGAGAACCGTTTCCAAAGTCTCGACCTTTCGCCGTTCCTCGCTGGAAAGGTACTGCCAAGCGTCGTTCTTCTTTCCCTTCGCGAGCGCGGTGAGAATCGTATCCGCCTCGCGGCGCGCTTCGATCACCTGCCGCTGGCGGAAGTCTTCTTCGGCGAAGTCGAACGATTCGAGCAGCATGCTCTCGACCTGCTCATCGGTGAGACCGTAGCTGGGTTGCACATCGATCTCCGCCTGTTTCCCGCTGCGCTGCTCGCGCGCGGAAACATGCAGAATACCGTTCGCATCAATCAGAAACTTGACCTCGATGCGCGGCATTCCAGCCGTCATCGGAGGAACGCCCTTCAAGTCGAAACGCGCCAGCGAGCGGCAATCGCGAGCCAGTTCGCGCTCGCCCTGCAGCACATGAATAGCGACATTCGTCTGACCATCTACCTGCGTGGTGTAGTACTGCGTCGCCGACGCAGGGATCGTCGAATTGCGCAGAATGATCTTGTCCGTAACGCCGCCCGCGACTTCGATCCCGAGAGACAGCGGCGTCACGTCCAGCAGCAGCATCTCTTTGGTGATTTCCGAGCCGCCACCAAGAATATTTGCCTGCACCGCTGCGCCGAGCGCAACGACTTCATCAGGATTCAAATCCGTGTGCGGAATGCGCCCGAACAAATCCTGGACGAGTTGCCGCACTTTGGGAATCCGCGTAGATCCGCCGACCAGGACGACCTCATCGATCTGTGCGGGCTTCAGACCGGCATCTTTGAGAGCCTGCTTTGTCGGCCCGACCGTGCGGTCGATCACGGGCTGGATCATCTGCTCGAACATTTCGCGCGAGATCTCGCGCTGATACTTCTTGCCGCCGGGCAAATCCACGTCAAGCGTTGCCGTCGGCCGCGACGAAAGCGTAATCTTTGCCTCGATCCCAGCTTGCCGAATCCGCTGCACGGCTTCGCCGTTGCGACGGACGTCGAGCCCGAGATCTCCGCGAATATCATCAAGCGCAATCGTGATCAGCAGATTGTCGATATCATCGCCGCCGAGATGCGTATCTCCGTTGGTGGCGACGACTTCGAAGATGCCGTCATGCAGTTTGAGAATCGAAATGTCGAAGGTGCCGCCGCCCAGGTCGTAAACCACGACAATGCCGTTCTTCCGCTTGTCGAGTCCATACGCGAGGGAAGCCGCGGTCGGTTCGTTCACCAGCCGCAGCACGTCAAGTCCGGCGATCCGGCCCGCATCTTTTGTCGCCTGCCGCTGCGCGTCGTTGAAGTACGCGGGCACCGTGATAACCGCCTTCGTGACCGGTCCCCCGAAGAACCGCTCCGCATTCCGCTTGAGCTGGCGCAGGATAAGCGCCGAAATCTCAGGAGGCGTATAGGTGCGCTCGCCGATCTTGATGCGCAGAACTTCTCCCGACAGCAGATCCTCCGCCAGTCGGAAGGGAAACAGCTTCATCTCTTCCTGAATGTCTTCGAGTCCGCGCCCCATCAGCCGTTTCACCGAGTAAACAGCGCGGTCCGAGGTTTCAATCAGATATTTGCGGGCCCCGTTGCCAACGATGATCTGGTTGTTCTCATCGAGCGCCACCACGGAGGGCACGAGGTTGAGCCCATCCTCTCCGGGGATGACAGTGGGCGAATCCCCTTGCATATAGGCCACGAGCGAGTTCGTGGTGCCCAGATCGATACCGACAATGTGATCAGTTCTTGCCATTTGTGCGATTGAAGAGGTCAGAGGTCAGATTGCAGAGGTTAAAACCGAACAAAACGCGACCTGCGAGATTCTACTTCTGCAATCTGACCTCTTACCCCTGACCTAGTTATTCCAATGCCTCATTTACATCCCGTACGAGATTCCGCACGTAGTTCCGCCGGTTCAACACATCCAGCATCCGGTCTCGGATCGGGATAAGTTCCTCTTCCGTGCCGCTATCCACGGCCACATCCCACTTTTTCCATTCGTCCTTCAGCTCGTTGAAGAGCGCGTCGTACTTTTCTTCCAGCGAGAGTTTGGCTTTTCCAATTTCCTCGAGCAGCGCGGGATCGTCTTCCCCCGCCTTTTTCTGCATGCGGAGTTCTTCCAGATGCATGTTGAGTTCAAAAACTTCTTCGAGCAGATCAGGAGGAACGACCTGCTTCTTCAGTTCGCCGGCGGCGCGGGCCTTTTCCGTTGCCTGCTTGGACTGCTCTTCCAGTTCGACGCCTTCGAGGCGCAGCAGATATTCCGTCCGCTTGATTGGATCTTTCAAAGTGCGGTACGCGTCATTGAGCATGGAACTCTGTTCCAGGCTCCACGCGCGCTCGACCGGCTCGGCCTGCGCGAAGACATCGGGATGCAGACGGCGGCTGAGAGCGTAAAACTCTTTCTCCAGTACCGCCGTGTCAAGATCAAGCTTTCGCGGAAAGCCGAAAAATGTGAAATAGTCGACCGGAACAGCGGGCTGCACTTTGCCGCATGCGCTGCAAAAGTGTTGCGCGCGCATGGTGCCGCATGACCAGCAACTCGAGGTTGCATCTCCGGGCACGATTAACGACGATTTGGATTCAGTATTTGCCATACAAAACTCGGGGCGGACGTGTCGCCCGCCCCATGGTCCGTCTGATTGGGACAGGCGAGATTCGCCCGTCGCTTCACTTGCACGGGGCATAGCCCCGTCACCACACGATCTACGCCGAGAACGAACTGCCGCAGCCGCAGGACTTGGTCGAATTTGGATTCACGAAAACAAATCCCTGCTGCATCAGAGTTTCCTGATAATCGAGAATCATCCCGTGCAGATAGATGAATGACTTCGGGTCCACGAACACGCGCACATCGTCGAACTGAAACACGCGATCCCGTTCCGCGCGGCTGCGTGTCGAAGCGAATGTTATAGCTCAGTCCGGAACATCCTCCGCCTTGCACGCCGAGGCGCAGCCCGCCCTGCTCGGGCGAAATGCCCTCTTTCGCCATCGCAACGCGGATCTTCGCGATCGCCTTGTCGGTGATCTGGATGCCCTTGGCTGGAGCTGTCGACTGAACCGGAGGAGCAATCGTTTTGAGTGTGTCTTCCATAAATCGAGCTTACGAGCTTCGAGCCCGCTACGAGCAAGTAAAACCCACAGTCACGATTCATGCGTAAAACGCGGGTTGCTCAAAGCTCGATGCTCGTGGCTCGCAGCAGTTTTACTGCGCCTGCATTTCGGCTGGCTTCGCCGCTTCCTGCTTCTTCTTCCAGTCGCCAATGGCGGCGCGAATCGCGTCCTCAGCCAGCACCGAACAGTGAATCTTCACTGGCGGCAATGCCAGTTCTTTCACGATCTCCGTGTTCTTGATGGCCAAGGCTTCCTCGACGGTCTTGCCCTTCACCCATTCCGTGGCCAGTGAAGAAGACGCAATCGCCGAACCGCAGCCGAACGTTTTGAACTTCGCATCTTCAATCACGTTGGTCTGCGGATTGACCTTGATCTGCAACTTCATCACGTCGCCGCACTCCGGGGCTCCAACCAGGCCAGTTCCCACGTCGCTGTCCTTCTTGTCCATCGAGCCCACGTTGCGCGGATTGTTGTAGTGATCGATTACCTTATCGCTGTATGCCATTTTTACTTTCTCCTCACCTCAAACTTTTACGCCTTGTTTTAGTGCGCTTCTGCTGCCCATTTCACGCTCTTCAGATCCACACCCTCTTTCGCCATCTCGTAGAGCGGCGAAAGCTCGCGCAGACGCGCCACCGTCTCGACCACGCGATCGGCGACGTAATCCACCTCGGCCTGAGTATTGAACCTGCCGATGCCAAAGCGAATCGAGCTATGCGCCAGATCGTCGCCCGTGCCCAGAGCCTTCAATACATAAGATGGCTCCAGCGTCGCCGAGGTGCAGGCCGACCCGCTGGAAACCGCGATGTCGTTGATGCCCATCAGCAACGACTCGCCCTCTACGTACGCAAAACTGATATTCAGGTTACCGGGCAGACGGTGCTCCATCGAACCGTTGATGTAAGTCTCGTCGAGCCGGCTCATGATGCTGTCTCGCAAGCGGTTGCGCAGGCCGGCGAGTTTGCAGGATTCCTGCGGCATCTCTTCCTGTGCAATCGCGCAAGCCTTGCCCAGCCCCACGATCCCCGGAACGTTCAATGTACCCGAGCGCATTCCGCGCTCGTGGCCGCCGCCATCGATCAGCGGCACCAGTTGCACGCGCGGATTCTTGCGGCGCACATAGAGGGCTCCAGCACCCTTCGGACCGTACAGCTTGTGGCCGGTGATCGACGCGACGTCGATGTTCATCTTGATGACGTCGATTGGCACCTTGCCGATCGCCTGCACCGCGTCCGTGTGGAAGACGACGCCGCGCTCGTGGCACAACTTTCCGATCTCGGCAACCGGCTGCAGCACGCCGATCTCATTGTTGGCCGCCATGATTGTGACAAGAATCGTCTTGTCGTCCATGGCGCGCTTCAGGTCATCGAGATCGACCAGGCCGTCCTTCTGCACGGGCAGATAGGTCACGCGGAAGCCGAACTTCTCCAGGTGCTTGCAGGTATCGAGCACGGCCTTGTGCTCGGTGACCGCCGTGATGATGTGGTTGCCCTTCTCGCGGTACATCTCGGCAACGCCCTTGATCGCCAGGTTGTCGCTTTCGGTTGCGCCCGAGGTAAAGATGATTTCCTTCGCGCTCGCGCCAATCAGCTTGGCGATCCGCTCGCGCGAAAGCTCCACCGCCTCCTCCGCCGCCCATCCGAACGGATGATTGCGGCTGGCCGCGTTGCCGAACTTCTCCATAAAATAAGGAAGCATCTCTTCCAGAACACGCGGGTCCATCGCGGTCGTCGCGTGGTTATCCATGTATATGGGCAGCTTGATGCCGTCGGGAGTTGTGCGCTGTCCGTGTTCCTGATGCTGGGGGTCGCCGTGTTCACATTGCTGCTCATGATTCCTTTTCTCCTCTAAGCCCCTGAAGGGGCATTTATTTTCACTACTTCCGGCATCCCTGAACTGATGCCCTGATATGCATCTGCACGAATCCATAACCCTCGAAACGCTAATACCTCGCCGCCTTCTGAAGCCGCTTATGAAATCGTCACCAAGTCGCCCGGCTTCGCCTTCCTGATTTCGATCATTTCCGGCTCTTCTTTCATCTGCGAGATTTTGATGTTTTTCAGAACCTGCTCGATGCTCTCATTCACCTTCCGCAGCGGTTCGCGAATCGTGCAGCGATCGCTCTGCCCGCACTCGCCACGCACCGTTACGCACGCAGTAATAAAGAGAGGGCCGTCGATTGCCTTGATCACCTCGAACGCGGAAATTGTCCGCGGATCGCGGGCCAACGTATACCCGCCGTTCATGCCATGCTGGGACTGCACCAGCCCGACTTTCGCCAGCCGCTGCAGAATCTTCGCCAAAGCTTCCTGCGGAATGCCGTAAGCCTCGGCGACATCCTTGGCGCTGCACGAGCCACCATCGACATGTTCGGCCAGATGCTTCATGGCCATCAACCCGTAGTCGGCTTTCTTGGTCAGCTTCAGCATAGAATACGACCAATATAGTCGCATAGAAACTACGACTGTTTCGGTCGCCTTTTATTCTAACCGCCGCGGCCACTTCTGGCAAGGCTGGATCAGAAAATGGTCGAAATTTGGCAGCAAACGGTAAGTTTCAGATGGTAAATGGCTTAGGCGCGTGAGGTGGGCTGCGTCGCGGACTGTCTTCGATTGGCACCAATTCCAGGGGTGGCTTTGCGTGACTTTGGGGACTTGACATCCGGAACCTATCCGCACCAAAATACGCCAATTCCCTGAGAGATACGAACGTCCCCCTCTCTAAAGGGATAATTCCCGACGCTTTATGACGCCGAGCCCGCCCTCGCAGCCTACTCCCAAGAAAGTCAGCCCGGAGCTATGCAAGCATCCGCAGGTCGAGATCGTGTCCCGCGACGAAGATACTGAGTACGTGGAATGCAAGGAATGCGGAGATGTATTCGAATCCAGCGAATTCAGGGATATGGAGATTGAGGAGAAGAAGGGCCGCGGCGAAGAGTGATAAGCTCGTGATAGATGTCGATGAAAGAGCGCCATGGAAACCCGCAGGATCACCCGGAAGTTGTCGTTTACTTCATTCTTGCATCGCTCTTCTTATGGCTCGGAACGGCCATGTGGTTTCTCGGTGAAGGTGGCTATCAACCGAGACCCGGCGAGCTTGCGGCAACATTCCTGATAGGACTCTTTTTCATCCTGCTCGCTTTGCTTCTAACCTCAGAATCGCCCGGTTGTTTTGTTTGCCCCCGTCGGAGCAATCACGAGGGCGTAGCCTTCGATTGACCTTGCCGCTCAGTTTGGGGGCAGTATCTTTAGGACCGTTCGTTTTGTTGTGCACGCTGCGCGGTTGCTAACCGGTAAGTTGGCCCTTTATCTTAACAATCAAATTCCCCGCCGAATCCACCCGGAATTTCTTTGCCGGCGGAATCACGGTCGTGGCGCTGTACTCGGTGATTACGGCGGGCCCGCGCAATGATTGCCCGGATGGCAGGTCACCGCGCTCGTAAACCGGAGTCGCCACACTCTTCCCTTCAAAAATTATGTTTGCGCGCTCGACCGGTAGCGCTCGGCCCTTGTCCGCGAGCGCTCTTGCTCTGCCTGTGCAACGCGAAGCTTCTCCGTCTTCACTTTGGCCCGCAGGCGCAATGTGACGAGTTCGATCTCTCGCCCGGGATGGTGATATCCGTAACGGCGCTGATGTTCTTCGTGGAAACGGGCGACGACATCTCCGCCGGCGGGCACATTGAGTTCGTAGCCTTGCCCGCGATACCGCAGGTCGAGACTCCTCTCATAGTGAAGAGCGCCGCGCCAGCGTTCCGCGGTGAATTCCTTCTTTGCCGTTGTCTCCAGCTTCCGGAATTCTTTCTCGAGTTCAGCGCGCGGCAGACGACCGCCAATCCGCCAGAGCAGGGTGCGCGAGAAATCCTTGACCACATCGCTCACCAGAATTCCGAAGGCGGAAAGCGCGCCGGGCCGCGCGGGAATAATGACGGTCGGAATCGCCAGCGCCTCCGCCAGTTCGCAGGCATGCAAACCTCCCGCGCCGCCGAAGGCTACCAGCGCAAATTCGCGCGGATCGTATCCGCGCTCGATGGAGACGACGCGCAAGGCCCTCTCCATATTCGCGTTTACGACTCGCACCACGCCCGCGGAGAATTGCTCCAAGACTTAAACGTGATCCCTGTTTCTTCAGCCACTGCGAAGTAATACGTCGCGCCCGTTCGACGTCGAGCGTGAATTCGCCGCCGAGAAAGCGATCAGGCCTCAGGCGTCCCATCAGCAGATTGGCGTCGGTCACGGTGGGTTGCATTCCGCGGCCGTAACAAATTGGACCGGGATCGGCGCCCGCCGATTCCGGTCCCACGCGCAGCAGGCCACCGGCATCGAAGCGCGCCAGCGATCCGCCTCCCGCGCCGACGGTATGGATCTCAAGCATGGGCACTCCTACGGGAAGCCCGGCCAGTTCCGACTGGCTGCCAACCTGAATCTCGCCTTGGACCGACGCAACATCGGTCGAGGTTCCCCCCATGTCGAACGACAGAATCTTTGCGAAGCCGCTGCGAGCGGCCATGGCCGTCGGCGCCTACCAGTCCGCCGGCAGGACCCGACAGTACGGTGCGCACCGGTTCCCGCGCCGCCGACTCCAGAGCGGTGATCCCGCCGCTCGATTGCATGACAAAGATCCGCGATTTGGGCCGGGCTGGCCGGGCATTTGCTCGAACACTCGCGCTATCTCCCAATTGTTCGGCACGCTCCGCCGAGCCGCTCCATGTAGCTTTGCATCAGCGGTTGAAGGTAGGCATTCACGACAACCGTGCTGGTACGCTCGTATTCCCGAAACTCAGGAAGAATCTGGTGCGATACCGACAGCGGCTTGCCAAGATCGGCGACGGCCGCAGCCACTTGCGCTTCGTTTTTCGGGTTGGCGAATGAGAACAGGCAGGAGATTGCGATGGCATCCGGCTGAGCGCGCAACACGGCCGCGCGTACTCGTGCCAATTCTGCCTGGTCGGGCCGCTCCAACACGCGGCCCTCGGCATCGACCCTCTCTTTTACGCCAAAGCGCATGTCGCGGGCGACGAGTGGCGGAACGCGATCAAAAAAGAAGTCGTAAAGCCGCGGGCGCGCCTGCCGTCCAATCTCAATCACGTCTTCAAATCCAGAGGTAGTGATCAATGCGACCCGCGCACCTTTTCTCTGCAGCAGCGCGTTGGTTCCGACGGTCGTACCGTGGAGCAATGTGACTCCGGCCCCGGCGCCGATTTTTTCCAGAGCCTCGGCAATGGCGCGCGACGGATCGTCCGGCGTCGAAAATACTTTGAGAGTCTTGAGGCGACCGCCCTCCACCCAAACGCAGTCGGTGAAGGTTCCACCGGTATCGATGGCAACCCGGAGTGCAGGCTGGAATGCTCGGCTCATGAACAGGGAAGACTACCATGTGGGCGCGTCTGGCAACGCAGGAACGGTGGCGCTGTGGGTGCCGGAAACATAACCACTTCTGCGAGCGGCCCTGCCGTATTCTGAACACGTGAAGTCATTATTCCGAAGGCTCCAGCTTCCTGCTCGGAGGTCAATGTGAACGGGAAGGCATGGAAGGCATGGCTGCTGCCCGGCGGGCTCTTATTGATTTTTGCCGCGGGGCTCGCCAATAGCCCCATCTTCGCTCAGATCGCGCCATCTCTTGGCTTTTATTACGTCGCCGTCTTCGCCGCAGGATTGTTTCTGGCCTGGCGATTCCATTCCAGCCGCATTCTATTTTCTTTGCTGACGCTGCTGCTTGCCCACCGCGCGGTCGACTTCTTCTCCGCTGGCCACGCATGGATTGGGCCTGGCCATACCGTCGCGATGCTCGCGGCCCTGCTGATCCCGCTTAACTTCATTGTGTTTGCCTTGGCGCGCGAGAGAGGATTCGTCATCGCCGGAATCGCTCCCCGAGTCGGTTTGCTGTTTCTTGAGTCGGTGGTCGTAGCCGTACTCTGCCGCCCGGAAAATAGCGCCGTGAGTTCAACTCGGCCCAGCATGGGCGAAATTCCCATCTGGATGCTGCTGAGCTTTGTGGTTGCGATTGCGCTGTTCGTCCGTCGTTTCCTGCAAACTCGCAAGCCGATCGAGCCGGGCTTTGCGTGGTCTACGGTAACGGTTTTTGTGTGGCTCGAATTTGCTCCCGTCGGAAAAGTGGGCGACGCATATGTCGCAACCGCCGCCCTCATCCTGGCGGCCTCGCTGATCGAGACCTCCTACGTACTCGCCTATCACGACGAACTGACCGGCATTCGTGGCCGCCGGGCATTCAACGAGGCGCTGCTCTCACTCGATCAGCAATACGCTATCGCCATCGTCGATATCGACCACTTCAAGAAATTTAACGACACCTACGGCCACGATGTTGGCGATCAGGTTTTGTGCATGGTCGCGGCACACATCTCCAAGGTGAGTGGCGATGGCCGCGCATTCCGCTGCGGTGGCGAGGAGTTCGCCATTATCTTCCGCGGCATGTCTGCCAAAGATGCATTTGAGCATCTGGATTCGTTGCGGAAAACCATTGCGAAATCCATGTTTCAGATGCGTGGCGGCGACCGAAGAACCGAATCTCGGACTGGCGAGTCCGATCGCAGAAGGCCCGCGAAAAAAAAGAGCGTTGCCACCGGCCCTCCGTTCGCCTCTCCGAGCAGTTATCGGTGACCGTCAGTATCGGTGTGGCCGAGCCCAGCACTCGCTATCGCCAACCCGAGCACGTGATTCAGGCTGCCGATCAGGCTCTGTATCGGGCCAAGCAAAAAGGACGCAACCGCGTCGAACTGGCTTACACTGCCCCGCTGAAGTTGGAAAAAACCAGGCGCGTCAAAGCGTCTCACTCGTAACTTCGCGGGCTTAACTTTGTTTCCTCAACTTCGCCGGCGACCGCTACCATTCCCGCAAGTGGATCATAAACAAAATCACCGTGGCTCCCAGCGGCAGCAACAATCCCGCGCGCAGACTGCCCGTGGCCTGAGAGGTTATGCCGACCAGCCACGGAATGACCGCCGGGCCCACCGATGCGAGCGAGAACATGACATGCGCCAATGCTGCGAGCGGCCACGCCGAAGCGCTGCGAAAGGCGCGCCACCGTAATCGGATATAACGTCGCAAAACTAAGCCCCGTAATTGAAGCCGCCCACGATTACTCCGGGCAGTGCGGAAGACCAGAGCATCAACACGATCCCGGCCGATCCCGCAGCAAAACCGCCACGCAAAACTCGCCGCTCCGGAACATGCAGCAGAAATAAGGTCCCCAGAGCCCGGCCAACCGTCAGCGAGGCCCAAAAGAACGCCGGCATCAGAGGCGCCATCTCCGCTTCATGCGGGCCGAGCCGCGAAACATAGGAGGCGATCCATCCCCCCACCGCTGTCTCCGCGCCCGGATAAAGAAAGAACACGGCGGCGAAAAGCCAAATTGCCGGGTTCTTGGCAAGTTCCCGCCAGCGGGGCGCGCCCTCCGACGAATGTGCCGCTGCGGGGAAAGGTAACCCGCGCATCACCAACGCCAGCAACACCAGAAAAAGCGATACCGAGCCGAGAAAGAATGGCAGCAGCCGGTGCGCAGCCGTCCAAGCAACCAGCAGCGAGCACAGTACCGCGCCGACGCCCCAGAAGAAATTCAGAAGGCTGACCGCACTCGTGCGCGAGTTCGGACTTATTTCGGCAATCAGCAGATTGTCGGTAGGGATTATCAGACCCAGACCGAGGCCGTAAACCGCCACGGAGGCCATCCCCAGCCTCACCGATCCCACATATAGTGTGGCCGTGCCGAGGCCATCAAAAGCAATCCCAACAAAAATGCAGGTCGAAAACCCAGGCGGGAAAGTAGAACTCCTGACAACTGCACGCCCAACAAAGCGGCCAGGAACTGCACCAGAAACAGATTGCCCGCTTGTGTGTCATCCAAGGCCCAGCGACTGATCAGAATTGGGAGCATGGGGCCAAGTAGCGTCGTCAGTATCCCGGTAGGTAGAAACGCAAGCTGCCCAGCGAGAATCAGCTTCTTATAAGCGGGAGCCTGAACGTGCCCGAGGGGAGCAGTTACCATGCGAAACCCGTGTCCTCGATTCCAGTATTGAAAATTTCAGGATAACGCATGGCAGACAGGGTGCCGGGCCGAAAAGGAGAAGAAACTCCAAGAGCCACTCAAGATCGATAGCAGCAACGAATGAACTCGATTATGAATAGAAGGCGAAGGCTATTCTTCGCAATCGTGCGGAGGAACTGCGAGAAGATCCTGAACTCAACCTCAATTTACAGTTCTTCGAAAAACCGTCCACAGCACGAGGTAAAGATAGCGCTTCGAGACTGTCTTAAATGTGGTTCTTCCTTTTCATTGACGAACAGAGATACGCAGCAACAAAATGCGGATAAGGCTAGCGTGTACCCTCATGTTGAGCCCTACGTTCGAGTTCAGGAAGGGTTTCACAGCCCGAGCGGTAAAGCGCTATAAGCGGCATGATTTCTGGCGCGTTCTACCTGCATGCGTGCCATTCGCCGTGCCGCGATCCCAAACTACCGCGATTTCAGTTGGGCATAGATGGTGGCCGCATTGTCAGAAAACGTCGCCTCGTACTTGGGATATTGGCGAAAGTCGGAATACTTCTCCATGTGAACATCGCGGCGGACCTGCTCGACCGTTTCGCCCTTCTTTTTGAGGGCGCTTACCTGTCCGTAGAGGTCGTTGAGATAATCGCGGAAGCGTTGCAGATCGGATCGCGTGCCCACATCAAAGTGCCCTGGAACCGCCTTCTCAATCGGTAAATCGAGAACCTGGTCAAGCGCATGAATCCAGTTTTCGGCGCTGCCATCATCCATCGCGGGGCAGGAGTTATTGAGGAAAAGATCGCCCGTCGCGATCGCGCGCTGCTCCGGAAAATAGACGAGGGCATCACCGGAAGTGTGCGCCTTGCCGGGAAAATAAATCTCTACCGGATAAGTATCCACGTATAGCCGGACTCGATGCTGGAAAGTCAGATCCGCCGGGCGGAAGTGAAACCCTCCATGCCGGAGCCTTCATCAGGGCGAGCGTCCGTTCGCGGGTGTAATCGGTACTGATGACGACCGCGCCTGTCGCAACTACCGAGTTTCCTCCCTGGTGATCGGGATGGTAATGAGTATTGACGACATACTTGACCGGCAAGTTTGAAATCTGCCGTATGGCGCTCAACAGCTTTGCACCCTCGGTGGCATTCAAGCCCGTGTCGACAACTAATATTCCTGTCTCGCCAACCAGAAATGTGGAGTTCGCGCTCGCATCGTTTTCCTGAGATGTAGGCATAAAGATTCTTGCCGATCTGCTCGCGTGGCCGCCTGGACGGGGGCCAAGGCGGAGCAGAGAAGCACTGCTGCTAAAACGAAACGAGTTTTTCGGCACTGCAAGCGAGTCGGCACGAGAAATCAAGTTTAAGCGCAAACTGGATCAGCCGGGGCACCATCTGAGCCCAAGCCGACGATATCAAGACTTCTTGAACTCGGGACGACGCTCGTACTCTCCAGTAGACGAGCGACATTGCCAGCAGAAACGGCAAGAATGCGGGGAGGGCATACTGCAAACCATCCACAAAAAAGGTACTCGCTGTGATGCCCAGCAGGGCGGCGATGCCGATCCAATTGGAGTACGGTGAGCAGGCTAATTTGATGGGCAGGCGGGAGCGGACCTCTGGACTAAGGGACTTTCGGAATTGAATGTGGCTGAGAAGAATGACAACCCAAACAAAGAACATGCCGGCAACGGCTACTCCGTAGAGCATCAGAAAGGCGCGTGAAGGCGCATAAACAGCAAGCAATATAGCCGCGATCATGCCAGCCGTGGAAAGACCAAGCGCGCGATGTGGGACTCCGTTAGGGCTCAACCGGGAGAGCCACGCGGGCGCGTAGCCACTGCGCGAAAGCGAGAACAGCATGCGGGTGGTCAGATAAAGATCGGCATTGCAACTGGAAAGCGCCGCGGTGATGACCACCAGATTCATGATGCTGGCAGCGTATGGGATTCCGATCCCGGCAAAGGCGCTCACGAATGGACTGCCGGTAATTCCGGTTTCGCTTCCCACCCGGTTCCAGGGAGTCATGGCCAACATCGCGGAAATCGCGAGAACGTAGAAGAAAATCAGCCTGTAGACAATAGTGCGCATAGCGCGTGGAATGGAGCGTTCGGGATCGCACGCCTCGCCGGCTGTCACGGCGATAACTTCCACCCCCATATAACTGGTCAGGGCGAGAGTAAGCGCCAACCAGACGCCCTTCAGGCCGAAGGGCAGGAAGCCGCCATTCGCAACCAGATTCGAGAATCCGAGGGCGGGTCTTGGGCCGACACCAAATATCAGCATTGCGCCAATGGCGATAAAAACGAGGATGGCAGACACTTTGATCAAAGCAAACCAATATTCAAATTCGCCAAACCGTCCGACCTGGAGAGCGTTGATCGCGACCAAGGCGAGCGAGGCGCCCGCAACCCAAATCCACTGCGGCACGTGTGGAAACCAAAATCCGCAGTAGATGGCCACGGCGGTCACCTCCGCCCCGATGGCGATAATTTGCACGAGCCCGTAGGTTGCGCGCACCGCGAATCCTGACCATGCGTTCAGATAGGTCTCAGCGTATACACCAAAAGCACCGGCGACGGGATGAATCACTGCCATCTCTGCCAGCGCATAAGCAACGATCATCGCTATGACTGCCCCGAGAAGATAGGACAAAATCACTCCCGGTCCAGCAAGGCGGATGGTTATGCTACTGCCCAGGAATAAACCAACACCGATCGCTCCACCCAGGGCGAGCATGGTGAGTTGGCGTTGGGTGAGCCGGCGTTGCAGGTTCTCAGGCGTCGGCGAAGCACTAATCGGCTGCTGCAGTTGCGTGTGAACTCCGGAGAAGACGTGCGGGCTGCGGCGCCTCAGGCATGGCGGCTCATGGGCAGGATTACGTCGCGGAAGCGATGGATTTCTTCTACGGTGTTGTAATGCACGAGAGACACACGGACCGCTCCAGCCTCCGGGGCCAGACCCAGCCTCCGCATGAGTCGTGGTGCGTACATGTGCCCATCGCGAACCCCGATGCCAGCGTCCGCCAGTGTCTCAGTGACGCGTGCCGGATGCTTTTTCGGCAGGTTGAAAAAGAAGGTGGGAACGCGCTGGCGAAGCCGCTCTTCATCGCGGATGCCATAGATAGTGGCGTCGGCCTCTTTCAAGACGCGCAACAATTCCGCCGAGAGCGACGTTTCGTAATCCCGCACTGCGTTCATGGCAATCACGAGGTTGCTCCGCCGGGAACTTTCGGGATCGCGGTTCAAATTTCCGCCGAAGCTGGCCCCAAGGCTTTCCAAGTACCTTACGACTGCATCCATGCCGGCAACGTTTTCATAAATAAATGTACCGGCTTCAATCTTCCCAGGCGGTTCGTCAGGGATGAAATCTTCGCGGAAAGTAGGCAGAGTTTTCAACAGCTCGCGCCGGCCCCACAGGAATCCCATGTGGGGCGAGAATATCTTGTAGCCCGAACAAACGAGGTAATCGCAGTCGAAGGCCTGCACGTCGATGATTCCGTGCGGACCGTAGTGGACGCAATCGAGAAACATTTCCGCGCCCGCGTGATGGGCAATCCTGGCTGCTTCCGCCACATCCACGATGGAGCCAAGCGCGTTAGAGGTGACGGTGCATGCTACCAGCCGCGTTCGCGATGATAAGAAGTCCCTGCAGATCTTCGACGTGCAAATTTCCGTCTTCCCGTATCTTCCACCAGGCAAACCTGGCATTGTGGAGAGCTAGCCAGGTGGCAACGTTCGCCTCATGGTCCATGTCGGTAACAATGATCTCATCGCGTTCAGCCAGCGTTTGACCAATCGCCAGACTCATCAGCCTGATGAAGGAAGTTGCGTTCATTCCAAATGCGATCTCACTCGGATGCCGCGCATTGACAAGCACAGCAACACTCTCGCGAGCGCGTGCGATCACCGCATCAACTTCCTGGCTCTTGGCGTATCGTCCGCCCCGCTGGACATTATTTTCGAGCAGGTGCTTGTTGACTGCATCGAAGGCGACCTGGGGTACCTGGGCTCCGGCTGCATTGTCGAAGAATATGAAGTTCTCCCCGCGATTCAGAGCGGGAAACGCGCCGCGAACGGTCTTGATCGGGAATTGGCTGGCGCTATCGCGAGTTTCTGCCAAGCCAGTAGATTTGTTCATTCACCCTCCGCCGCTCGCTCCAGGCAGGCGTTCATGAGCAGCCAGCGGCAGATAGAATATCATACACATACCAATTGTATACGAGTTGCTGCAAATGACCGGCGTGATGGAGCGACTCCTGGGCGTTCGAGACATATTGTATTCGTTGACACAGCAGCTACTCTCGGGAACAATTAATTGTTTTGTGAGTGGAGGAATTCTTGCCAAAGGCCGCCACGCGGGGCAAAGGATATCGTATCCTGTCGCACACCCTTTCTTCTTTATCGCAACCGTATCTGATTAGTACGGGGCCCGCGACCCTGAGCGAAAGAGTATATTCCGCATTCAAGCGCGACATCATTCACGGCATTTTTCAGCCGGGGGAGGCCTTGAACGAGAAAGATCTCGCGCGTCGTTATAAGGCGAGCCGCACGCCCGTGCGTGAGGCCGCAGTCCGGCTTCAAAACGACAGGCTGCTACGCATTGTTCCGAACCGCGGATATTTCGTAGCTCAGATCACGCTACAAGTTCTGAATGACATTTACGAATTCCGCAGCGCGGTCGAATGCGCCGCCGCTGAACTGGCCGCCGCAAAAGGCGCTACCGGCGAGGCCCTGAAGGAGTTGACCAACCTTGCCAAGGCATCCTGCAGCCCGGATAACCGCGGCAGTTGCGTGCGGTTTATTGAAGCCGACACTGCGTTTCACATCGGCATTGCGCTATTAGCGCGCAATCAAATGCTCGTGAAGGCCGTCAGCGAAGCTCGCAGCCAGATGGAACGACTCATGTTGGCCGCCATTGACATTCACTATTTTGGTGAAGTACCCGGCCGCGAGCATCTTGCGATTCTCAACGCGATCCGCGAACGGGATACTGAGCGCGCGCGCCAACTTATGCACGATCACATTATGCAGTCGAAAGACAAGGTCATGGGAGTGGCTTCCGTTCTGCCCGTTCGCTCGACAATGCGATAGCCCGCAGATCTAGTGCCCAATTCTTCAAGATCTTCAGCAGATGCATGTTAGCTCGTCGGCTCGGTAACTCATGAACGATGGCGTCCAGGATGTTTTCAACAAACTCAGCCGACATTTCAAAGGAACTCTGCTTCGGCCCGACGACGCTGGGTATGCGAATGTCTCGCCTGTCTGGAATGGGATGTTCAATCGCAGGCCAGCCTTGGTTGCCCGCTGCTTTGACGTGAATGATGTCCAACTGTGCGTGCGGATTGCTGCAGCTTCGGAGGTCGTTACGGCTATTCGCTGCGGGGGCCACAGCCTGGCAGGCTTCGGCACATGCGATGGCGGGTTGGTAATCGATCTCTCTCACCTGCGCGAAGTTCATGTAGATGCTCACTCCCGGGGAGCGCGGTTCGAGGGAGGGTGTCTGTTGGGTACGGTGGACGCGGCGACGCAAGCGACAGGTCTGGCGTTCCCGGCCGGAGTTGTGTCGCACACAGGGGCGGGCGGGCTTGTCTTGGGAGGAGGTACAGGTTGGCTGAACCGACTGCATGGCTTATCCTGCGACAACGTCGAAGCGTTCACGCTGGTGGCGGCCGACGGATCGCTGCAGCAGGCGAATGCCAAAGAAAATTCGGACCTCTTCTGGGCGCTTCGTGGTGGTGGCGGCAATTTCGGCATTGTGACGCAATTTGAAGTGCGGCTCCATCCCGTAAGCCATGTACTGCTGGGCGGCGGACTTTGTGTTGGCGAGAAAATTTTCGGCCTCCTCCAGCATTGGCGCGAATTCATGGCGGACGCTCCAGACAATCTGCGGTGGGGCTTTTCCCTGCGTATTGCTGGCGACGGTCCGGGTGTTCCGCAGGAGGTTCGGGGAACGCCGGTTGCGAGTGCGTCGGCGCTTTGGGTTGGCGATCATGACAAAGGGCTTCCTTATATCGATCATGCGCTGACCGCTGTCGAACACAAAGCGATCAATGTCGAGGAGATGTCATTCCTCCGTTTGCAGACGATGGCGGATTCCGATTTCCCGCACGGGCGCCGCTACTATACGAAGTCCGGCTACTTGCAAATTCTGGGCGACGACGCGATTCGTCTTCTTATCGACGCCCTGACAACAATTCCATCTCGCGCCAGCGAGATCGAATTGACCTACCTGGGCGGCGCTGCCGGACGGGTGCCCCCGGAGGAAACGGCCTTCGGCAATCGTGGGGCGCCCTTTGTGGTGAACATTCTGAGTAACTGGACCGAACCGGGCGAGGATGCTGAGAACATCGCCTGGGCTCGGAATCTGTTCATGCGCCTGCGTCCGGTAATGATTCCCGGCGTCTATGTAAACTTCATGAGCGGCGACGAGGAAGAACGTGTTCCCGAGGCTTACCGCGGAAGATGGGAGCGCCTGCGGAGCATCAAAACCAAGTACGACCCTCGGAATCTCTTTCGTCTGAACCAGAATATTCCTCCTCATCACCTCTCTTCCGGCAGCTAGCTGGCCGTTCGTCGCGAGTTTAGCTTCACGTTTCCGCGCCAGATCGAAACTCCAGGCAAAACATTTTAAATGCTTCCATCGATTTATGACATACCGATTGAATACCATTGACATACTTGTGGCTTACGCGGTAGCATGCGCCGATCAACTGCTCGAGGGGGGATGAGGTGAGGAACTTTCACGCGATTCGATTGTTAACGTCGTGTATCGCTGTTCTCGCTCTTTGCGGTGCGTTTGCCGCGGCGCAGCTGTTTCCGGGTCGAATCACCGGAACGGTGCGGGATAGTCAGGGTGCTGCGGTACCCGGCGCAACCATCAAACTTTCAAACCCTGCCACCGGCCAGGAGCGGACGCTTGCCAGCGATCAGAACGGCGAATTCAATTTCCCGGAGCTGCCGCTCGGCACTTTCCGGTTGATGGTGAGTAAAGCGGGCTTTCGCACCACGGCAATCAGCGACATTGTGACTTCCCAAGGGCAGGTAAACAATGTCAACCCCGTGCTGGCGGTCGGAACCGTTAATTCGGAAATTGAGGTGACCTCGGCGCCAGCTCTCATTCAGACGGAGACAAACGAGGTCGGCGGTCAATTGAGCGCGGCGCAAGTCGAGGCTCTTCCGATCGGCAACAGTGACTACACCAGGCTTGCCCTTGTGTTGCCAGGGGTCACTCAAAACAGCAACTTCGCCTTCGCGCAATACACGATCAACGGTTCACGCGCACGCTCGAACGGCTTCAACATCGACGGCGTTTCCGACACAGACCCGTCGACCTATCTTCCCTCCATCAATGAAGGTGGGAATTCGGCGACAGCGGCAACGCGACTTCCTCTGGACGCAGTTCAGGAGGTTATCGTCAGCGCGAACGCCGGTGCCGATAGCGGGCAGAATTCCGGCAGCGTAATGAATGTCATCATTCGCAGCGGCACCAATCAGATTCACGGCTCCGCGTACGAACTGCATCGCGATGCTGCTCTTGACGCGTCCAACTTTTTCGAAAATCTTATACGGATTGCCAAAAGCGCCATTCGTTTGGAATGAGTTCGGCGGAACGTTCGGCGGCCCGATCTCCATTCCTCACGTGTACGATGGCCGGAACCGCACCTTCTTCTTTGCAGGCTATGACGGAAGCCGGCTCCGGCTGGGCACCACACTCAACGGAGTTGCGCCAACTCCGGCACAGATCGCCGCAGCCACTGCCTTTGTGCAGGGGCAGGGCATCACGCCGAATCAGCTGGGGCTCAATATTCTGGGACTTTACTCGAATCTGGGTCTATCCGGTCCCTTCGTTATTGACAATCGAGGTCGTCAATCGCCCAACAGCGGGGTTTTGAAAATCGATCACACGATCTCGACCTCCGATTCCCTTTCCGCCCGTTACCTTCATGGAAGCGGCGAAGACGAGTTTCCAGGCGGCGGGCCCGGCCCGGGCGGCGGATCTCAGCTAGGGCCGTGGTTTGGCGTAACGCCCAACCGTGGCCGACAACTTCGCGATCAGCGAGGTTCACATCTTCAACCCGGGTTTGATCAATACCATCCGGTTGGGCTGGAACCGCTTCAGCCAATTCCAAAAAGGCCGCGATGCGAACGTAAACCCGGCCACGATCGGCTTTAACACAGGGGTGACTCCGACCAGTTACGGCATTCCGGAGATCGACATATTAGGTTTCGCGAATCTTGGACTGCAGTATGGGGCGGGTGGTCGGGTAGCGACCAGTTATCAGATCGCTGACGATGCCAGTTGGACCCGGGGCGCGCACGCCTGGAAGTTCGGGTTCAATTTCCTTCACAACTATTCCGATTACACTCTGGCCGGTAGCCGTGGGATTTTTACATTTAGCGGCCAAGTACTTGGAGTTCCGCACGGTCTGAGCGGGGGGATGGCGTCTCTGGTGGACTTGATTGCCGGTCTTCCCACGCAGGGTTATCCTCAAACCTTCATCACACGCGTTGGCAGCCCCCGTGCCAATATTGACCAGAACATCATTAGCGGCTTCGGTGTCGACACGTTCAAGGTTAATCCCCGCCTTACCTTGATTGCGGGGATGCGCTACGACTTCTTTACGACCGTGAACGAATCGCGCGGACGTTTCTCCGCGTTTGACCCCAATCTCGGACTTGTCCCAGCTTCGCAACTGCCGGGGGGACACATTTACGATGCTCCCAAAGGCGACTTCGGACCCCGCGTCTCGCTTGCCTGGGCGCCTCAGTCCGAACTTGTCTCGGGACGCCAGACAGTGATCCGCGCCGGATTCGGAATTTATTACGATACGATTCCGCTCAATAACTTCGAAGAAGGGCTTGCGCAGAATCCAGATCGGGGCGACGGCCGGCTACACGATCGTGCCAAGCGCTCCCATCCCCTTCGGCGTTGGAGTGCCAATTTTCGGCACCGCGCACCTCAGCCACCTTTCAATATTGAAAGCATTCAGCACAATTTGAAGACGCCGAACACGCAGGAATGGAATTTGAATATCCAGCAGGAGCTCAGCGACAAGGTCGTTTTTCAGATTGCATATGTTGGAAACCACAGCATTCACCAACTTCAATTGCTGGACATTAACCAGCCGCCTCTGGGCGCCGGCTATGGCCCCGGATGTACGAATGCCGGAGCGTGCGAGCAAGCCGCCCGTCCTTTCAACGCCAAGTTCCCCAACTTTTCTCAGATCAATACGATTTCGACGCCAGGTTTTGCCACGTATCACTCGTTGCAAGCTTCGCTGAAATCGAATAACTTTCACGGCCTGACGAGCCAGGTCGCTTTCACCTGGTCTCACAATCTCGACACAGCGTCCGAAGTGGAAGATTTCTTCGGCACCAGCGGCTATGTGCCGCAAGACTCGACGAATCTGAAGGGCAGTTACGGCAATTCGGAATTCGATCAGCGCCGCGCGCTCATCATCACCTACGTGTATGCCATTCCCTCCCCTAAAACCGGCAACGCGTTCGCCTATGTGGCCAAGGATTGGCAAGTCTCCGGGACGACAACTTTTCGTGACGGCTTTGCAGCGCCCCTGTTGACCTTTGGTGACGAGAGCGGCGTGGGCAATAATCACGAGCGCTACAATTGCGTCGGGCCGATTCACTATCAGTTGAGTGACTTTTCGCTGCCCTACGCATCGCCCAGCTCGTTTTCTGAACCCGCGCTCGGAACATGGGGCAACTGCCCGCGCGATCCTCTGGTTGCGCCCGGCCTGAACGCGTGGGACATATCGCTGCAGAGAACGTTCAAGCTCGGCGATCGGTTTGGGTTCGAATTCCGGAGCAGCTTCTTCAACGCGTTCAATCACCCGAACTTTGCCGAGCCCGCCCCCGGCCCGTCAAATGCCACGTTCATCACCGCTACCGCGGATGATGGCAGCTTCGATTCGCACTTTGGCGTAGGCGGCCCACGCAACATTCAGTTCATGGGCAAGATCACTTGGTAAGCATTCGCTCGTTTCGGGAGGCCACCGTGGCAGGCCGCCGCGTCGAGGTTAGCGAACAGGAGTTCTCAATCCATGACTTTCGGCCCGTGTATCGTATGAAAGGGACGTTGCCAGGAAAGAGGAGCACACGATGAGTGATCATAGGAGGGACGCGAGCCTGTTTTCTCTGGCGATCGCTTCGGTTGTGCTGCTGTGTGTAACGTCGGGTGCGGCGAGTGCTCCTCCGGGCCCGATTGCAATTTCCGTCGACGCGACGCAGGTCTCTCAGCGGATCCTGCACGCGAAACTCGTGTTTCCGGTCCATCCCGGGCCGCTTACTCTCTACTATCCGAAGTGGATGCCGGCGGACCACTCGCCAGATGGCCCCATCTGGAACCTGGTGGGACTCAAGTTTTTTTCTGGTTCGCAGGAGATTCCATGGCAACAGGATGACGTGGATATGTATGCCTTCAATCTCAATGTGCCCGCCGGAACGAGCTCGATCGATGGCTCACTGGATTTTCTGATTTCGGCTCCCGGCCCGACCATTGATTTCAGTGCCTCCGGATCTGCCAATCTCTTCATCTTGATGTGGAACCAGGTTCTTGTTTATCCGAAAGGCTGGCCAGCCGCTGATCTAATCTTTCATCCGACTCTAACGCTGCCTGGCCAATGGAAATTCAGCACGTCCCTGCCGGTCAGCAGCCAATCCGGCGGCACGATCACATTCTCCCCTGTCCCACTTGATCTGCTCGTCGATTCGCCCGTGCAGTCGGGGGAGTTCATGCGGACTTTTCCTCTCAGTGTAAGCGGCAGCCCTCCCCAGGAATTGGATGTGCTGTCGGATGATGCATGGGCGCTCGATGTTCCATCCGAGTTGATAGGGCGCTACAGACAACTGGTAGCGGAAGCAGGCGCTCTTTATAAGTCCCATCATTTTCGCGATTACCATTTTCTGCTGACTCTGAGTGACAACGTGATGGAGCTCGGGCAGGAGCATCACGAAAGCAGCGACGATCGGGTAAAACAGCACGCGCTGGTTGATCCGAATGCGCGGCTGCTGATGGCGGGACTTTTCCCGCATGAATTTTCCCACTCATGGAATGGGCAATACCGCCGGCCGGAAGGCTTGGCAACGCAGGATTTCCAACAGCCCATGAAAGGCGAACTTTTGTGGGTCTACGAGGGTCTCACCGAATATCTGGGCACCATGCTCACCGCTCGCAGCGGACTTATGACGGCCGGTCAGTCGCACGACCGGATCGCTCTGGTCGCCTCGACAATGGAGCACCGGGCGGGCCGCCGCTGGCGTTCATTGCAGAATACCGCGAACGCCGCGCAGATCTTGTATTTCAGTGTTCCGGAGTGGTCGTCATATCGGCGTGGAACAGATTTCTATCCTGAATCGGTTCTGATCTGGCTCGAGGTCGACACAACCCTGCGTAAGCTTACCGGCGATCGGAAATCCATGGACGATTTCTGTCACGCCTTTTACGCCGGACACGAGGGTCAGCCCGTTATCGAGACCTACACCTTTGGGGATCTCATATCCACCCTGAACGGTATCGCCCCCTATGACTGGACCTCGTTCTTCCGCTCGCGCCTGGATTCTACCGCTGCCGGTGCGCCGCTGGGCGGAATCTCGGGCGGCGGTTGGCGGCTTGTGTATAGCGATGACCCGAACCAAATTCAATCGGCGGAGGATGAAGTATCGGGAGGCGGAGACTTCACATCCTCGATCGGACTTCGCGTAAGGCGGGACGGTGCAATAGTTGACGCCATCCCCGGCATGCCCGCATTTGAGAGCGGACTGGGTCCATACTCGAAAATCATCGGCATCAACGGGCTCGCGTTTTCGGTGGAGGAAATGAAGCGGGCGATTCGGGATTCCAAATCAAATTCCGCTGCGATCGAGCTTCAAGTGGAAAAAGCAGGCAAGTTAGAGCAACACAAAATTCAGTATCACGGTGGTAATCAGTTTCCTCACCTGGAGCGGGTAAACGATACTCCCGATTATCTGGACGAGATCCTCAAACCACTGACAGGGCCAGCTGTACATTAGTGGCTGGGACTGGAGTCGCGGATTCCAAACCTGATTGTTTCCAGGTGAGGTATGGCATGTGTTATGGCAGAGCTAGCGGTTGGCGACGGGCGTTTCCTGATTCAGAATGGCAACCCAGCGAGCACCTCGCTTGATCCAGGTTGTGCTCTCAATCACCGACCCTTCGGGAAACGTTTTACCGCCTTCTTCGCCCAGTCGTAGAGCTTCATAGTAGAGGATTACGGTTCTTGAGTTGGGCATAAAGCCGCGAAAACGGTGGAGTTCATAGCGTGAGATGGTTCGTTCATTCATGGTTGCTAAATACTCGGGCTGGGGCACGACTCCCGATCGGAAGATCATGATGGCATCCGCGGGCACAAGTTGTCGGAATCTATCAGCGTCTCGCTCCTGTGCAGTCTTCCATACGCGCCTTTCAAGGCGGATGACCTTGTTCACGATCGCGCGTTCCGAGTTCGTTTTGTTTTTTCGCGTCGGCTTAGAGTGGCGGCGTTTCATTCCAAATCCCCCGGGCTAGAGGTAGCCATTAAGAGCTTGTATTCCCATGTTAGTCGCGTCTGATGTAACCCCCGGGGGATGAATGGCAGCAGTTTTTGCGTCTGTTTCTTATTTTTGATTAGGGGTCAAATATTTGTCTACCAAGATTGAATCCGCCCGTGCCCATTTTCCCATCTTCAAGCACAAAATCTACTTGAATTCCTGTTCCCAGGGGGCCTTGAGTGACGCGGTGGAAGCGTCGCTGCAAGAGCACATCCACTCCTGGCACGAACACGGGTCTCCATGGGACCGATGGGTCGAGGAGTATGAAGCGGCGCGGACTGCATTTGCGCACTTCATCGGCGCCGCTCCCGAGGAAGTCGCGGTCATCACCAGCGCCTCCGCTGGGATCAATTCCATCGCGAGCGCTCTCGCTTTTGGCAAGCGCCGAAAAGTCGTCATGGGTGAGTTCGAATTTCCCACGATGGGGCAAATCTGGCTGGCTCAGGAGCGGCGGGGCGCGGAAGTCGAATTTCTCGCGGCCCAGAATGGCGAAATTTGCCCGGACTCTTACTCGCGCGCAATTGATGACCAGACACTCATCGTGCCACTGACCCACGTCTGCTTCATGAACGGCTTCCGGTCGGAGATTATTCCTATTGTCAAACAGGCCCATGAGCGTGGGGCTCTGGTCATGCTGGATGACTATCAGGATTGCGGAACCCGGCCGATTGATGTCAAGGCGCTTGATCTGGATTTCTACGTAAGTGGAGCACTCAAATATCTTCTTTGCCCGTCCGGGATCGCGTTTTTGTACGTGCGCCCCGAATTGATCTCCGCACTGACTCCGACAATCACCGGCTGGTTTGCCCAGCAGAATCCGTTCGCCTTTGACGTCAAACATTTCGATCCGGCCACCACCGCCCGCCGTTTTGAAACCGGCTCGCCTCCGCTGCCGCACGCCTACGCCGCATCTGCCGCCCTCAAATTGCTTGATTATTTTGGGCGCGAAGAGACCGCGCAGTATATCAAGTCCCTGACTCGCGCGCTGATAGACGGCGCTCGTGACCTGAAAATAAAGGTGAAAACACCGGTCGAAAGCGATGGCCCTTTGGTTGTCCTGCAGATGAAAGATGCTGACGCGATGGTAAAGAAGATGGCGGCTGAAAATATCGTCGTATCCAATCGGATGGATGGCCTGCGTGTATCGTTTCATCTGTATAACACGTTGGACGATGTGCATGCTGTTCTCGGCCGTCTGGAGAAGAATCGAGCTCTCGCAGTCACCGAGTGAGGAGCAGGTTTCCAGGAAACCTAGGGGCCGGCGCCACGGACCTTTGACTTGAAAAGAGAGCTATTTCATAATTTGTCCTTCGTTGCGTCGCGAGGTCGGCCAAGATTTCACCAATTACGGATGAAAATTTAAATCCATGGCTAGAGAACCCTGCAGCAATACTCACCTGCGGGAATTCTGGGTGGAGATCAATAATGAAGTGTTCGTCTGGCGTCATCGTGTACATGCAGGTTCGTGTTTGTAGCAAGGGACCATTCAACGCAGGAATTCGGCTTGAGATCACGGACCTTATTGCAGCCTCATCATCTTGGCGAAGGTTTCGGTCAATTGATTCGGGATTACACTCTTCATGACCTACATGAATAGCTACCTTGACTCCGCCACTCTTGCCCTCCGCAGCAGGAAATCCATAAAATTGTGGAGCACCCTCTGGTTCCCAAAGGTAAATTGGAAAACTTTCCGGCAGGAAAGGACCCACACTACCGATACGATCGAACCAGAACATTACTTTGCGCCTAACAGTCAACGGCAAAGCCAGCGGAGATAGAACCTTGGGTGCCCAGGCCCCTGGAAAGTATGAGGCTGTTGGCATGATAAGTGTGCATGCAGTTTTTACAGTTACTCCCTCGCCAATAAAGGCGTTCACTCTTTTGCTTCCGAACAGGCTTGCCGTCCACTACTCCAGTGACGTAGTATCGGACATGAAAGGCTCCACATGCTTCGAAAATGTACCCTCGCTGAAATCCGAGCCATGTGCTCTCTTCCTGTGCGCTCAACGCCGGTCAGGGGTAGCATCATGCAATGAATATGCAATAGCACGAAAGTTTTCATGCGTAGATTTCGAAGATAAGCATTTTAGTTTGTTTAGTTTGGTATAACGCCGGAGAGGTGGCCGAGAGGCTGAAGGCGGCGGTTTGCTAAACCGTTATACGGGCTAACACCTGTATCGAGGGTTCGAATCCCTCCCTCTCCGCCAGTCCTTTGTTATCTTGTCCTTGCGCGTTGGTGATACCTGGACCACAATCGGTAAGGATCACGGACGGCCAACCGGGAAGTCAATCTCACAAAAAGACTCCAGACCCCGTAAGGGATAAAGGTATTGCCGGGTTAGCCTCCGCTAACGGCCCGTCAAGGCCCTCTCGTCCTTGTCAACGGGAAGCAGGA
>CAVPUZ010000021.1:0-829330 GCA_963709055.1 uncultured Acidobacteriaceae bacterium | reverse complement strand
AACCGACCAACGGAATTGAGGTTCTGGAAACCCGGGAATGGCTGGACTCGCTGGATTATGTCCTGACCCACGGGGGAGCGGACCGGGCGGGCCGGCTGCTGCAACAGTTGGCGCTGCACGCGCGGCGGGCGGCTGGGATCAACCTGCCATTTTCGGCGACCACTCCCTATCAGAATACGATTCCTTCGCGGCAGCAGCCGCCGTTTCCCGGCAGCCAGGAGATGGAGCGGCGCATCAAGAGCCTGGTGCGCTGGAATGCCATGGCGATGGTCGTCCGGGCCAACAAGATTCAGGAGGGCATCGGCGGACATATCTCTACGTTCGCCTCCGCGGCCACGCTCTACGAGGTTGCGTTCAACCACTTTTTTCAGGCGGCGACGGAATCAGGGGATCGCGACATTGTTTATTTTCAGGGACACGCCGCGCCCGGCATGTACGCGCGCGCATATCTTGAAGGACGCATCCCGAAACAGAAATTGGAAAACTTTCGGCGTGAAATGAAGCCTGGCGGCGGGCTGTCATCCTATCCGCATCCCTGGCTGATGCCGGACTTCTGGGAGTTTCCTACGGTATCGATGGGACTGGGGCCGATCCAGGCGATTTATCATGCGCGCTTTATCAAGTATCTGGAGAATCGCGGCCTGAAGACTTCGACTGGCGGCAAGGTATGGGCGTTCATGGGCGACGGCGAGATGGACGAACCGGAATCGCTCGGGTCGATTACGCTGGCTTCGCGGGAGCGGCTCGACAACCTTATTTTTGTCGTCAATTGCAATCTGCAGCGGCTGGACGGGCCGGTGCGCGGCAATGGCAAGATCATTCAGGAACTGGAAGCCATTTTCCGGGGCGCGGGTTGGAACGTCATCAAGGTGATCTGGGGCACGGATTGGGATCCGCTGATTCAGGCGGATCGCGATGGCTTGCTGGTTCGGCGGATGGGCGAGATTACCGATGGCCAGTATCAGAAATATTTTGTGGAGAGCGGGGCGTATTTTCGCCAGAATTTTTTTGGGACCGATCCACGGCTGCTGAAGATGGTCGAACATCTCTCGGACGAGCAACTGGCCCGGATGCGGTTGGGCGGACACGATCCGATCAAGGTTCACGCGGCCTACAAGGCTGCGGTCGACCACACGGGGACGCCGACCATCATCCTCGCGAAAACGATCAAGGGATACGGCCTGGGAGAAGCGGGTGAGGGCAAAAATATTACTCACCAGCAGAAAAAGCTGAATGACGATGAGCTGCAGGTGTTCCGCTCGCGCTTCGGCATTCCGATTCCCGATGATGAACTGCACGATGCGCCGTTTTATCGTCCGGCTGACGACAGTCCCGAGATCAAGTACATGCAGGCGCGCCGGCAGCAACTCGGCGGCTACATGCCAGTGCGCAAAGAGCGCGCCACCGCGTTGAAGCCGCCCGCGGATTCAATTTTTGAAGAGTTCTATAAAGGCACCGAGGGACGCGACGCCTCGACCACCATGGTCTTCGTGCGCATCCTTTCGAAGCTGTTGCGCGATCCCGAAGTCGGACGGTTTATTGTTCCCGTCGTTCCCGACGAGGCACGTACGTTCGGCATGGAGGCGCTGTTCCGGCAGGTTGGAATCTATTCGAATGTCGGCCAGCTTTATGAGCCGGTCGATATGGATACGCTCCTTTATTACAAGGAGGCGAAGAACGGGCAGATTCTGGAAGAAGGCATCACGGAAGCGGGGTCGATGTGCTCGTTCATGGCGGCTGGCACGGCGTATGCGAATCACGGCATCAACACGATTCCATTTTTTATTTATTACTCGATGTTTGGACTGCAGCGCATCGGCGACCTGATCTGGGCGGCGGGCGATATGCGCTGCCGGGGTTTTCTGATCGGCGGCACCGCGGGCCGAACGACGCTGGCCGGGGAAGGCTTGCAGCATCAGGACGGCCACAGCCACGTGCTCGCGCTCAGCGTGCCGAACCTGCTGGCATATGATCCGGCGTTCGCGTATGAGATTGCCGTTATTATTCAGGATGGCATTCGGCGCATGTATGTCGATGGCGAATCCATCTTCTATTATTTGACGGTCACCAACGAGCCCGTTCACATGTCGGAGATGCCGAGCGCTCCCGGCACACGAGAGGGCATTCTGAAGGGCTTGTACCGCTACAATTCCGGGAAAAAAGATACGAAGCTGCGCGCGCAACTGCTGGGCAGTGGGACCATTATGTTCGAGGTGCTAAAGGCGCAAGCGATTCTGGAAAAAGATTATGGCGTGGGCGCCGATGTATGGAGCGTGACCAGCTACAAGCAACTTTATCGCGAGGCCAACGATTGCCAGCGCTGGAACATGCTGCACCCCACGCAAACTCCGAGGGTGCCGTATGTGACGCAGGCGCTGCAAGCCTCGCGGCAGGGAGACGGGGCAAGCCCCATCTCTACCGGGCCGTTCATTGCGGCATCGGATTACATGAAGGTGCTGCCGCAGAGCATTGCGCAGTGGGTTCCGGGCAAGCTGGTGTCGCTGGGGACGGATGGATTTGGACGCAGCGAGAATCGGGCCTCGCTGCGCGATTTCTTTGAAGTGGACGCCAAGCATATTGTGCTGGCAACGCTCCACGCGCTTGCCGGCGAGGGGACAGTCGGCAAAGACGTGTTGGAAAAGGCGGTTCGCGACTTGGGGATTAATCCGGAGAAGCGCAACCCGGCAACGAGTTAGGTAGAGACGCGGCTTCCCGCGTCTCTTTTGTGGTGGAGTAGGATTCCAAGGGCGGAGGAGGCCGCGGCGAAGGTGCGCGCGACGCCGGAGACGGGGCAAGCTTCCGTCTCTACGATGGAACTGGAAGGATATATAATTCAAAGATGGCTACAGAATTCAAACTGCCTGAACTGGGCGAGAATATTGAGAGCGGCGACCTCGTTCGCCTGCTGATTAAACCGGGCGCCAGCATTGCCGAAGGCCAGACGGTGATGGAACTCGAAACCGACAAGGCCGTCGTGGAGGTACCCTCTTCGGTTTCGGGCACCGTTGGCGAAGTGCGCGTTAAGGAAGGCGACAAGCTGCGTGTAGGGCAGGTCATTTTTACGGTTGAGAACGGAGCCCGTCCGGCGAAGCAGGTTCCGCCGAATCCTTCCGAGGGCCGAGAGCACCACTGAATCGGTCGCTAAAGCAAAGCCGACTGCTTCGAATGTGGCCACTACCGCGACCGCTATTTCTTCTTCTTATGCTGCCGCTGCATCCGCTTCTCCGCCATCGGCGCGCTTCGGTGGCCCCTGCTGCAAATCCGTCTACTGGCGCTTCGAGCGGCGACTTCAAACTGCCCGAACTTGGCGAGAACATCGACTCGGGCGATCTGGTACGGCTGATGATTTCTCCTGGCACTCGCGTTTCCGAAGGTCAGCCGGTGATGGAACTCGAAACCGACAAAGCAGTCGTCGAAGTTCCGTCGACGGTGAGCGGAGTGGTTCGCGAGGTCAAAGTCAAAGAGGGACAGAAGATCAAGGTCGGACAGGTCATTTTCACGCTGGAGGGCGGCGCCGCGGCTTCCGTCGAAACCCCTCGCCGGCACGAGCCTGTCGAACATATTTCAGGACAACAGGCGGCGCGGCTGGCGTTCCAGCTCGCCATGAAGGCGGAGGGCAAAACGGAAGAACAGGCGCTGCCTCCCGATCAGCCGCAATCCGCGCAACCGGTGTTCAGTATGCCGGTGCAGCTGGAAAAAGTTGCCGGGACCGAGCATCGCGATCCGGCGCCGGCAGCGCCGCATGTGCGCCGGCTGGCGCGCGAAATCGGCGTGGATATTTACTGCGTCCAGGGCACGGGCCCGGGTGGCCGCATCAGCGATGACGATGTAAAGCTGTATGCCAAGAACGCCCTCGCCGCGGCGACTGCGGCCGCGCAGGCTCCGCGCATCGGCTTCGTCGAACCGGAGCTCCCCGACTTTGCGAAGTGGGGCAAGACCGAGCGCGTCTCGATGCGCGGCGTGCGCCGCAAGACGGCCGAGCATTTGCGGCAGGCCTGGAACACGATTCCGCATGTCACGCAGAACGACCGTGCCGACATCACCGAACTCGAACAGTTGCGTGCCCGCTTTGCGCCCCGCGCCGAAGAAGCGGGCGGCAAGATGACCGTCACGGCGATTGCGCTCAAGGTGTGCGCGTCGGCGTTGAAAGTCTTTCCTCAATTCAATGCATCCATTGATATGGCGAAGGAAGAAATCATCTACAAGCAGTACATCAGCATCGGCGTTGCTGTGGATACCGATCGCGGACTGCTGGTACCGGTGATTCGCGATGTGGACAAGAAAAACATTGTCGAACTGGCCGCCGAGATGACGCAGCTGTCTAAAAAAGCTCGGGAGCGCAAGCTCACGCCGGAAGAGATGGAAGGCGGCACGTTCACGATTACGAATCTGGGCGGAATTGGCGGCACGGGATTTTCGCCGATTGTGAATCATCCGGAGGTTGCGATTCTTGGCCTGTCTCGTTCGCGCATGGAGCCGGAGTGGGTGAACAACAAATTCGAGCCGCGCTTGATTCTGCCGCTCTCGCTCTCGTACGATCACCGGTTGATCGATGGCGCCGACGCGGCGCGGTTCTTGCGGTGGATCGCGGAGGCGTTTGAGCAGCCGTTTTTGCTGTCGGTGCAGGGATAGTGATTTTCACCGCCGAGATCGCCGATGTAACGTCCGCATATGGAGCAATCTAGTTCTGTTCGCGCCACGTGTTACACAATCGAACGTCATCAGCACCTTTTTGCTGCCTGGGCGGCCAGCAGAGCAGCCTCAGTCAACGGGTGTCGTTTTAAGGTCGAACAAGGTAGGGCGATACTGGAATCATGCGGCCTCTCTGATTTTTCTGCGCCTGGGCAGTTGCCGACTTCAAGAGCATTGACGAGCAACACCGGCATTGGCGCACTCATGCGATCGAGGCTGCGAAAGAGCGAGCACTACCGTTCACGCATGGTATTGCCGCCAAGCTTATCAATGTTTATTTGAAATCCCGGTTTGTTTGTGGTGGGCATTGTGCCCATGAACGGGTGCGGAACCTGCACCCGCCAATCGATGACGAACTCTTGAAAACGCTCATTCGACTAAACGTAGGCGGAAAAGCCCAGCGATGGCGCCTTGCGCGCCCTTGGTCTAAGCTCGACTCACTGCGATATGAAGAACTGATCGGGCTGATTCGGGAGACCTTGAACGGAGAGCCACTTTGGAAGATTGAAGAGCACTGGAAAGGTAACCACGTAGACGTTTCTTAATTACATACGCCATTTCTATTTACGACTGAATCGAGGATACGGAACTACATGACTGACAACTCCAATCTCCGTGTCGCCGTCATCGGCGGCGGCCCCGGCGGTTACGCTGCCGCATTTCTGGCAGCCGACCTGGGCATGAAAGTTACGCTCATCGATCCGGAAGTGAACCCCGGCGGCGTTTGCCTTTATCGCGGATGCATTCCATCGAAAGCTTTGTTGCACGTCGCCAAGCTGCTCGAAGAGGCCGATCAGGCGAAGAACTGGGGCATCGAATTCGCCGAGCCGAAGATCGATCTTGCCAAACTTCGAGTCTGGAAAGAAGGCGTCGTCACAAAGCTGACCGGCGGCCTCGGCCAATTGTCGAAGCAACGCAAGGTCACGTTCATCCAGGGCAAAGCGGCGTTCGTCAATTCGACTACGCTCAAGGTGACGAAAATCCGCGGCAGGCGGCGAAGAGACGCTTACCTTTGATCGCATCATCATTGCTACCGGCTCGCGTCCTACCGTTGTGCCCAGCCTCAAGCTCGACAGTCCGCGCCTTATGGATTCGACTGGCGCGCTCGACCTGCCCGATGTTCCGAAGACGCTGCTGGTCATCGGCGGCGGCTACATTGGACTCGAGCTTGGTTCTGTCTATGCCACGCTCGGCACAAAAGTGACCTGCGTTGAAATGATGCCCGGCCTGTTGCCGGGCGCCGACCGCGATCTTGTGCTGCCGTTGCATAAGCGGCTGGAAAAACTTTTCTCCGCCATCCTTCTTAATACAACGGTCAAATCGTTAAAGGATGAGAAGACGGGAATCCGCGTTACGCTCGAAGGTCCCGACGTAAAAGAAAAAGAGCAGGTGTTCGAACGCGTGCTGATGTCGGTTGGACGTCGTCCTAATTCCGAAATTCCCGGTCTCGACAAGACCAAAGTCAAGGTCAATGCCAAGGGATTCATCGAAATCAACGGGCAGCGCCAGACTGCCGACCCCACGATTTACGCGATCGGCGACGTGGCGGGCGAGCCGATGCTCGCGCACAAGGCAATGCATGAGGGACGCACGGCGGTCGAGGCCATCGCGGGACATAAGGTCGCATTCGAGCCGAATGCCATTCCCGCGGTTGTTTTCACCGATCCTGAAATTGCATGGGCGGGGCTTACCGAGACGCAGGCCAAAGAACAAGGCCGCGCGGTCACCGTCGCCAAATTTCCGTGGGCGGCTTCGGGCCGCGCGGTTACGCTTGACCGTCCTGAGGGAATGACCAAGTTGCTCATCGATCCGAAGACCGAACGCGTGCTCGGAGTTGGAATTGTAGGCGTGGGCGCTGGTGATTTGATTGCCGAGGGCGTGCTGGCGATTGAAATGTGCGCGCTGGCGGCCGATGTAGGCATGACGATTCATCCGCATCCGACGTTGTCGGAGACGATGATGGAAGCGGCGGAAATTTTCTACGGGCAGGCGACGGATATTTATCGGCCGAAAAAATAGGGATTACGTAGCGATCGTTTCGGGTGGTGGAGCGCTGTAGCTGGCGTGAGAATGTCCTGCGCTGTTCTTGATTAGTGGAGGGGTGGGGGTCCTTCGACTCTGCGGGGCGCGCTTCGCTTACCCTGCTCCGCTCAGGATGACATGTTTAAAACAGGATTTATCAAGGCGCAATTGATTTTTGATGGAGTGCGGTTGATTCTGATTTCTGCAAAGATGAAAAAATCCGCGCTCCTCTTCTCAATCTTCGTCTTAGTTCTCGCCGCCTCCACGCTGGCGTTGGCCGCCCAGCCGGTCACCAGTCTGCTCACGGGAAATCAGGCGAAGACGCCGGCCTCCGCTCAGGCCGATTCGCTTGGGCGCAGCACGCCCTCGGGCACGGTCCTCGGATTTCTGCAGACCGCGCAGTCGGGAGATTACCGGGCCGCCGCCGATTACCTGCAGATGAGTGTCGCTCGTCGCCAGTCGCAGGGTGCTGAACTCGCTTCCAAGTTAAAAGTGCTCATGGACCGCGCCTTCGTCGGCAGCTTGCGGCGGATCAGTACGAGTCCAGAGGGCAATCCTGACAATGGAATCGCCGACCAGCAGACAATCGGCTCATTTTCACTCGCGGATTCCGAAGTACCCGTCGTACTCGTGCGCGCTACCGATCCGAACTCGGGTAAAATCTGGCTCTTCTCCGCCGAGACGCTCAGTAAAGTTCCCGATCTCTACGACAATCTCGAAGCGCATCAGGTCGAAAGCAAACTCCCGCAGAGCCTGGTCAAGAATATTTTTCTTGGGATGCCGCTCTGGCAGTGGCTGGCGCTTTTCGCGGCCGTCCCGGTAGCGATCTTGATCGGCTGGGCGGTCGTTCTGTTTCTTGCTATTCCCCGCCACCTTTATCTCAAATACAAAAAGCGGCCTGATCTGCACTCCTACAGCCGGGTTTCGATGCCGCTGCTGCTCTGCTTCTCGGCAATTGCTCACCGCATCATCTCCAGTCGCTTCGGTCTGCCCCTGCTGCCTCGTTTTTATTACGCGCGCACCATAGGAGTTCTTTTCAGCATTGGCCTGTTCTGGTTTCTGCTGCGGATCTCCAGCCTGACCATGCAACGGCTGCGCCGGCACGCCATCAGCATCGGCCGCACCGGCACCGGCACTCTCATGCTGCTCGCGCAGCGCCTGCTGGCAGCGCTAGTGGTGGTGATTGGGTTTCTTGCCATCCTCTCGATCGTGGGATTCAACCTCACCACCGTGCTTGCCGGCCTAGGCATCGGCGGGATTGCCATTGCCTTCGCCGCCCAGAAGACGCTCGAGAATCTTTTTGGCGGAATCTCCGTTTTGGCCGACGAAGTGATTCGCGTCGGCGATTACTGCCGGTTCGGCGACCGCACGGGAACCGTCGAGGATATCAGCCTGCGCTCTACTCGCGTTCGCACCGATGCTCGCACTGAGCTTTCGATCCCCAATGGCACGCTCGCCACCATGAGCATCGAGAACTTTCAGCCGCCGCGACAAAATTCTGTTCA
The DNA here is from genome assembly GCA_963709055.1 of uncultured Acidobacteriaceae bacterium. Lineage (GTDB taxonomy): Bacteria > Acidobacteriota > Terriglobia > Terriglobales > Acidobacteriaceae > Acidiflorens. The sequence goes on along the minus strand of CAVPUZ010000021.1, from coordinate 821,111 downwards.
ATCCTGCGCTCGCTATCCGGTATGACACGACCGGAGACCAGTTGCGTTATCTGCTGGCCGAGATACGCCGCTTGCTCTACCAGCACCCGAAGGTCGAACCCGAGAGCGCGAGCATTCGATTCGCGAATTTCGACAGCAGCTCTTTGCGCCTCGAGATTTTCAGCTACGTGCTTACGCGGGACGCCAACGAATTCGCTGCCGTTCGCGAAGACCTCTTGCTGCGGATCATGGAAATCGTCGAACGTTCCGGAACCGGTTTGGCTTTCCAGTCACAAACCCTTTATCTGGGTCGCGATTCCGGGCTCGACCGGGAGAAGACTGCCGCCGCCGAAAAGCAGGTCGCAACAATGGCGCGACCAGCACCAGTTGCCATTCCCGGATTTCGCGCCCGACCGAAAAGTCTGCTTTCCGCGGGTCGATCCCGTATCCGCCGCCCGAATCCTCAGTCGCCAAGAAATAGCCCTGAAACCGGCTAGGCAACTAGTAGCCCCGATATCTGACACTCGGTGGAGTCAGCCTTAGCTTACCGATGTAACTTGCAGCCTAGCACGATGGTTTCTAGCATAAGAGAGCCATGCCCACAGCTTTGTTGCTGTCGCCCGATGACCAGGCCGTCAGCGCCATCTCGGCTGTTCTGGAAGAGATGTCGGTTACGTGTGAGCGGCCGCTGGACGGCGTCTCCGCTGCTCAGAAACTGCATTCTCATACCTTCGATCTTGTACTCGTGGATTGCGATAATCTCCCGGCCGCCAAGCTCATCTTCGATGTTTGCCGGCGCGGAAAAGGCAACAATAATCCCGTGCCGATCGCGATTGTTGACGGGCGCGCAGGCCTGCCAACCGCTTTTCGTCTGGGCGCCGAACTGATTCTGACCAAGCCGGTCGCGAAAGACCAGGCGCGCAGCACGATCCGCACCGCTGTCAGCCGCATAAGAAAAGTGGAAACGGTCCAGGCTGGTCAGGTCAACCCGAGTGAAACGAACGCGCTCCCACCCGTCGGAGGCTTGAAGAATCAGGACTCGCCCATCCCATTAAGCAGCCAGGAAATGTCGGCTCTAACAACGTCCGATACCACAACGCCGCAAGGACTTGCGCTGGCTGCGGCGGCCGGTGTCAAGTCTCCTATTTCGGCGAGTGTGCCAGCAGTGCTCAGATCGCTGGCCTCGCCCGAGGCGGAAGCTCCGGCGACCGAGGCCGAGTCGGAGCCCCCGGTGGCGCAGAAATCCGGTAGTTTGATACCCGCAAAGCTGCTCAAAGTGGAAGGGGAAACGAAGGCTCAGCGGCCGGTTCTTTCGTTCGATTCGCATGCCCAAGGCAAGCAGAACCAGAGCACAAAGGGACCAACCGAACAAGATCTCAGCAAGCAAGACAACAATCAGGACGATCAAAGCGAGCAAGAGGAAAAGAAGCAGAGCCGGCTCGTCGCTCTACTCGTGCTCCTGACAGCGGTCGCAGGCCTTTATGCCTCGTGGATGTATGAGCCTGGATTCCGGGCGCTCGCGCAGCCGCTGATCGAGCGCGTGTTGGGGATGGAGCACCAGTTGCAACATTCGCTTCCGGCGCCAAGTCCAGCAAAGCCAGCCGCGCAGCCTAAGTCCGTACCGGCGGACCCGGCCGCTTCCGCGCAGCCTCCGGGACTGGCAAAGCCGAGCCCGAACGCAGCGGCGGCCCCGCCTGCTCCGGTTACCTCTCTCGGCGCGCCGGTGGCATCTTCACTCGCTGGCGGCGACAAGACTGGGGCAACGCAGAATAACGTCAACGAGAGCGTGACCAGTCAGAGCAACTTGAGCCAAAGCCAGACCGACCAAAGCCAGACGGGCCAGAGCCAGAGCAAGCCAGGCGCCAAGATCGCCGACGCAAAGCAGACCGCCGGAAAGCCATCCGATGCGGAACTGCCCGGAGAAGCCACGGCAGTCGTTCTCTCTTCCAAAGGGGCGGAGAACAGGCTGGTGCATTCCGAGCAGCCCACCCATCCCGCCGGAACCGGTTCCCATCAGGCCAAGGGCCCGATGGTACTTAAAGCGGTTGTCGATGAGAACGGCAAAGTTGCCGGTGCCAGAGTCATTCAGGGCGATAGCGCACTCGCTTCCGCCGCCGTCAGCGCTGTCAAACAGTGGCGCTACCGGCCCTATATTCATGACGGGAAGGCGGAACCCTTTCAGACCGTGGTGGTGCTGGATTTTCAGCAGCCTTGACGATCACAGGCTTCCCCGATTGTGGTAATCGATTACCAACAAAACCTACACACTTTCCTATTACCCACGTAACTTGCTGGTACCCACGGCACTGCCTACGATTGCCTCATCATGGGTTACCAAGCTTTACTTTTCTGCTCTGATGAAAAACTCGCTCGCGTCGTAAGCCAGGTTTTCAGCGAACTCGATTTCGAAGTCGATCCAGTTACCGAACCCTTTGCTGCCGTCAAGAAGTTGATGGCCCAGCATTACGATGCGATTGTCGTCGATTGCGACAACGAGCAGAACAGCGCGCTTCTATTCAAGAGCGCCCGGAACTCCACTTCGAATCAAGGCTCGCTCGCCATAGGCCTCGTCGAAGGGCAGGCGGGTGTGGCGAAGGCGTACCGTATCGGCGCCAACCTGGTATTGACCAAACCCATCAATGTGGAGCAGGCCAAGGGAACGCTGCGCGTTGCCCGTGGACTCATCCGGAAGAATTCGGAAGCCACCCCGGCGGCCAGCTATGCGGCGGCGGCCACGGCGGGGCCGACTCCGGTCGCCACTGCTGCTCCTACTCCTACTCCCGCTCCGTCCATCCAGTCCTCGAATCGAATCGTCGAGGCCTTTGTGGCACTGCCAACTCGCGGTCAGTCCCCGGAGTTCGAAAGCTCGCCTTCACCCGTGGCCTTCTCAGCGGGAAGTGAAGAGAAGCCGCCGTCCGCTCCCGCGCCCGCGCGAGACTGGAGTTCGCTCGTCGCCCAATCGACGAGTGCTCCCGTCGCGCTCTCACCTTCAAAAGCAGCCCGTGACGAGATAACGATCACCGAAGTGCCCAAGCCCACTGTGTTACCCGTTGTCACCACCAGTTCCAGGTCCGGAGCAGCCGCCGCGCCGGCTCGCGCCAAGGAAGTGGTCGCGCCCGCCAAGAAGCAAGTCGAAAAGGATGCGGGCGAAGAGTCTGCCAAAGAGCTTGGGAAAATCGAGGCTGACATTGCCCCACAACCGGCCTTCACGAGCAACACGGGAAGTGTGTATGGAGGGCCGTCGTTCATTCTGGCGGACGATGCGGATGGATCAGGAGGCACCAAGAAAATTCTCGTTGCGGCTGTCATCGTACTGGTGTTGGCGGGTGCAGGGTATTTCGGTTGGACCAGGTTTGGACACACCCAATCGGAGGCCACTCCCCAGCTTGTCACGACCACGCAGCCGAAACCAGCCGCGCCTGTGCCTGATTCAGGTCCTGTGGCCACTTCATCCCCGGCGAGTTCAGCGGTGACAAGCCCCGAAAACACTGCCAACACTTCTCCAGCGCCCAAGAGTTCCCCGGCTGAACTCGAACACTTGTCGACCGGATCCTCTGCCCCGACCCGGATAGTCATTCGCCCGGAACTTGACGCCCAGGAATTCGCATCGGCTCCGCTGCTGGTAAAATCGGCTACCACCGCCGTCAGAACTCATACCGAGGAATCCGCAGCCCAGCTACCCAGCCCACTTGCCGTCGTAGCACCTGCCGACGGCAATCTGAGCGGGGTCCTGACCGCTGCTCCGTCCGCAGTTCCCAGGCCAACTCTGGCTCAAACCAGGATTTCCCAGGGAGTGTCGCAGGGACTGTTGATCAAGCGCGTTCAGCCCAGGTACCCGGCGGGCGCTTTGGCGACTCATATTGAGGGAGCGGTTCAGATTGAGGCCACCATCAGCAAAGAGGGCTTCGTCATCAATCCAAAAGTACTCAGCGGAGATCGCATGCTGGCAACGGCCGCGCTCGAGGCGGTCCGGCAGTGGAGATACAAACCCTATTATCTGGACGGAGCGCCGCTCGAAATCCAGACCGAGATTACGATCAACTTCAAAGCCCGATAGCGCCTATAACCCAATCACATTGGTCTTTGAGTGGCCATCTGGCTCGCACGCGCGCCCCTGTCCACGGCGCGGAACCATTTCCTAGTTCAATTGTTCATTCAGAGGCCGACGGCGTGGACGCCCCGGATGCGCGCTGACGCCACGGAATTTGTGATAGAGGCCGTGCAAATTCTCGCTCAAAAGCCTCACTACCTGCAGGCAAAACTCGTGATGACCATCCAGAAAATCCAGGAAGTGCTTGCGCTCGATGAAGGCTGCGGTCGTCTGCTCCACGGCCTCTGCGGTCACCCGATATGTGTCCCCTGACATGCTCTCGCTTAATCCCAAGATCGACCCGGCACCCACCACTTCCAGTAACTGGTTCTGGTTATTCCCCGCCGGCAATAACACTTGAACCGCGCCTGTTTCTACCAGATAAATACCCGCCGCGGCTGTTCCGTGCTGATAGAGACTGGCTCCCCGGGGAAACACGCGGAACGTCATCATTCCGCGAAGAGCCTGCTCGAACTCCTGGCTAAACCGCGCTCCCGTAAATTCCGACGACACAACCTGGCCCCCTTCGCGTATCCGCCTATCCTCGGTCTGTTCTGGGCGACTGGGCGGTGATGAGAATCACATTTAAAAGTGACCCGTGACCATATCGGGCCCTCGATTTCTCAAGTGGGTGGGTTAGTCTGAAGGGTGGGTTAGTACGAAAGGATTAATTCCATATGATTTACTGTTATTGGCTAGGCCACGTGGGGACTAGTATCTGCAACCCTGTCAGACTAAAGTTTCAAAAGCGCCACAGCTGACCTCCCCCCAGCGCTTCCGGCGTATCCAAGAGGAGGATCAACTAAAATGAAGAAAGCAAGTCTTTTACTGCTGGCGATCGCCCTGCTGATGGGCATCGTTTCCAGCACTGCTTCGGCTCAGGCCGTAACCTCAACGGGCGACAATAGCGTTTACTTTGTCTCCTATTTCTCCAACAACGTGGCCGCTGCTCCGGACGCAACGGTTCGTTTCATCAACGATGGCGACACAGCGGGCAACCTGTGGGCGGCCTTCTATGTGTTCGATGACAGCCAGGAACTGACGGAATGCTGCGCCTGCCAGATCACGCCTGACGGCTTGCTCTCGGAAGACGTAAAGACCAACCTGACCGCGAACCCCCTGACCGGCAAAGTGCCGACTCGTGGCGTGATCAAGGTCATTTCGTCCTCGTCTCTGGACCCGACCAACGTTATCCCGACGGCCGGCCTCCGTGGCTTCGCGACGCACATCCAGGCTGCCGCCAAGAACACGTACGCCATCACCGAAACCTCTTTCGCGGACGCGAATCTGGGCGGAGCGGAAGAAAAGCTGTTGCAGAACCTCTGCTACTACGATGCACTGTTGAGCGGACTGCCTTGCACCTGCACGCCGGAAGACCACGACTTCTAGTCGTTGGCTTTGCAGGAAAGTAAGCGAACCTGAACATCTGGACGCCGGATACTCTCGGCGTCCAGTTTTTTTGCTTTAAAGTGGTATGCCACTTTGGCGGTAATTCGGCATAGGTGGCAGACCACTTTCATCCGGGCGCCTACTACCGTTCGAGGACCTCGTCGATCGCGATCTTGTCACCCTTTTCCACGCGGACTACTTTGTGGACGGGTTTGAACCCGGTTAGTGTGATATCCACGACATAGTTTCCCGGATCCATCACTACATCGACGGGCGACATCTTGTCCAGGACGCGCTGGTTAATCACCACTTGCGCCCCTTTGGGCTGGGTGTGAATACTCACGGAACCCATGCCTGCGGTGCTCTCGCCGCCGGCCCCGAAAATTCTCTTGAATTTACCCACCGTGTGGATGGCCTCGGTGTCTCCCAGCGCCTTCAGAGCCGGTGCGTACTGGAAGTTTTGCCCGGGCCCAAGATTGGCCGTTGTGGTCTCATCAAGAAATCCCTGCTTCCTGAGCCGAACTGTGTGGTTTCCCTGTTGTACGGCGAACTGCGCCGGCGTTACTTTACCCGTGGGGCGGCCATCGATTGTGATCTCCGCTCCCGCCGGAGAACTCGTTACTACTACCAGCGCATTCATCGGCGCCAAATGGAAAACCAGCGATGATTTGCCATTGGACACAACATCCACCGATCGAACCTCGGTCGTATAGCCGGACTTGCTGGCCGAAATAATGTGCTTCCCCGGGCTCAGCCCGATCACGGTGAAGGGTGTGACCCATGACGGATCGCTCTTTCCATCGAGCTGAAATTGCGCACCCTGGGGAGTGGAATCGATCAAAGCCTCGCCCGGGACAGTTACTGGCTCCGGCGCTGGCGCAACCGACTGCAGGCTTTTCGCGCGGTGCCGTTCGAAGTGTCGAACCGTCACCGGAGGTTCTGAATCCTCCGGCGGGGCTGGTTTTTGCGCGTGCGTGGCTCCCGGGGCGTGCGCTGCGGGTGCTGGCGTGCTCGCGGCTTTGGTGGGGCGTGGAGCAGGAACCGAACCGTCATCCTCGGAATGGACGTGCAGAAACAGCCCAACCGCCACAACGAGGATCACTGCGACCGCACCCAAGATCGAAAACAGCACCAGGCGGGGCGGGACCGTGGCGATTTCATGGATCGCTTTTCCGGCAACTTCCCGCGGCTGGATCTTTGGCTTCTCCGCTTTTCTGATTTGCTGGACAGCAGGCTGGGCGGATTCTTCTGGCCGGACCATCGGAGGTGGCGCAAAAGCAGGTTGCTTAAGAGGAGGCAGTTCGTCGATGTCCGAAAAGCTGGTCTTCGGCCGGGCTGGAGCCGTCTCCGCCATCATCGGATCTGCCGTCATGGTCGGAGAATGTGGTTCTGGCGCGCTGGTTGGGGTGGAGGGCGATACAACCGTGCCCCGCGGAGCGAACTTTTCCTGAGCACTTACTTGCGGGTTTTCGGGGATCTCAATCAGGCGCGTTCCCGAATTCGCCGCGGGCCCGGAGTCGGCGGTCGAACTGGTTGCCGAACCGAAACTCGAACTCGATTCTCCCCTGGAGGAACGCCCCACAGCAGCGGCCGCGGCTTTGGCCACCGCGGCTCTTTCCGCTGCCAGCTTGGCCGCTGTCGGCTTGGCTGGTTCTGGCGTGCTCTCGCCCGAGGCGGGTGAGTCCGCGCTCGCCGCCGACACAAACTTCTTGGCGACTGCTCGGCGCGTTGCGGTATCGAACTTGACTTTGGCCGCAATCTTCCTTGTTTCCGGCCCTATCTTCTTACCGCCGCTCTCTTTGCAGTTCTCCAGATCCACCAGCAGTTCACGCGTTGTCTGGAAACGCTCCGCGGGATCCTTAGCCAGCGCCTTCATGATGAGGGCGCTCACCGCGGGCTGAATCTTCGGATTCAGCTCAATCGCTTCGGCAGGCATTTCATTCTCGATCTGGCCCACCAGTACGACCGGGTCTGTCGCGTCGAAAGCCTTCCGTCCAGTCACCATCTCGTAGAGAATGGCGCCCAGCGTGAACTGATTGGAACGCCGGTCCATGGGTTCTCCGCGAATCTGCTCCGGCGAGCAGTAGGGCATGAGCCGCCCCAGGCCATTTCCCGCTTCCGCCTCGATCAGGCTCATGTTGGAGATGCCGTACCCGAGGATCTTTACCAGTCCGTCCCACTGGAGGAGAATCTTGTCCGGCTCGAGGGACGAGTGCACGACGCCGCGCGCCGCCGCATGCTCCATGGCCGCGCAGATCTGGCGCGTAATATCCATCAGATCCCAGATCGAGAAGCCTTCGTTGCGCGCCAGCATGGCCGCGATGCTGTTGCCCTGAACATATTCCATGGCCGCGCAGAACTGTCCATCGATCTCGCCCGCGCCATAGAGCGGGACAATGTTCTGACTGGTAAGCGGGAGCGCGAGTTCTCCTTCGGCGATCAGCGTATCCACAAAGGCCGCCGCGCGGTCGCCCAGAGGCGCGAGACTTTGCGTCTTGAGGGCCACAACCTGGCTGGTTTGGGTGTCCAGCGCCTTATAAATTGAGGCCGTTTCCGATTTCGAGATTTCGCTCTGGATTTCGAAACGGCCAAACATCATTGCCATTGCAGTCGCCTCGCGGGGACCAGCCGCACACGCACGCGGGATAGTTCTGGCTGAGAACGTCGGGGAGAGCCGAATCTAGGATAACGTCACTTACCCTACGCTCGGGAGTTACGAAAGTACTTGGAAATACAGCCTTTTGACCGATTGGTCGGAGGCTGAAAATCAACTCCGGCTCACATCCGGGCCGGTTCGAATTAAGAACCCACGGCACCGTGGCCGAGGCGATTCTCCAATTCATTTTCCGGGGAAGATTGCAACCAGTCTTGCACCAACCGGCAAACTTTTGCGCCTTCGGACCTTCGTCGCAGCGCGTCTAAAATTTCCAGTTTCGCCACGGCATCGTTTCCGCGGAAACAGATCCAATACGGGAGATAGAAGTCGCCCTCAATCGCGGTGGCTTCCATCCGCAAGTCCCGAAGACGCACGAAGCCACGCAAAAACAAGACTCGCCGCACCTTATCGATGAGCTTTTCAGTCGACTGCTCCGCGGTCAGACGGCTCGGTACGAAATTTCTGGTATTGATCGTTTCCAGTTCCCGCTCCGCAGGCAATTCCGGAAACTCAAACAAGTCGAGCGTGCCTTCGACTGCATCGAGCGCATAGGTCCTGCTCTCCTCGCGTTCGCCGTTCGTGATCCGCACCCGATACAAGCGATAAGGAATATACAGCTCCGCGATCGAGCGGGCTCGTCCTTGTAAAATACCGGCCACGACTCCCCTGGCTCCGCCTGTGAAATGCCGGAGCGCTTGCTGGCGGCTCACATTCGGTCTCAGACTACGAATTGTCTCGGAAACATTCCCCATAACTTCTGCATAACAACAACTTCACAACAGACATGCCTACGCTGTTTCGTTCATCCGGGATGGTTCATCGAGAGGCCGTTAGCCTACAAACAACGAGTAACGATCTTGCGTCCAGTTGTCCACTCGCCAATCCCTGTTCTATCCTCAAGAATATAGTGATTAGGCGTGGGGTTCTTTCTCGGGTATTCTCGACGGTGAATTGTGGGGCCCTCCGGAGTTTCGTGCTGGCATGACATTAACCCGTTTTGTCACAAAAAGCGCATTCCGCAACAAGCGCAGGAGCATTTTGACTGTCCTGAGCATTGCGTTTTCGCTGCTGTTGCTCACGCTGATGATGACAGTGTGGCACACCTTTTACGTTGACACGGTCAGTGCGGAGTCCGCTCATCGCCTGGTTACGCGGCACCGCGTCTCGCTGACGGAATCCATGCCGGCGTTTTATCGCGAGAAGATTCGCGCCATTCCCGGAGTGGTCGCCGTAGCCCCCAACAACTGGTTTGGCGGCATCTATAAGGATCAAAAGCCGGAGAATATGTTCGCGCAGTTTGGCACCGACCCTGACGAATTCCTCAAGGTTTACACCGACTTCAAGATTCCCGCGGATCAGGTGGAGGCCTGGCAGCGGGACCGCGCCGGCGCCATTGTCGACGACCATCTCGCCAAGAAACACAGCTGGAAGGTGGGCGACCGGCTTACGTTGCAAGGCACGATCTATCCCATGAACCTTGAACTGACGATTCGCGGGATCTTCACTGCGCCCACCGACACAGAATCGCTCTACTACAATCAGACCTACGTCGAGGAAGCCGTTCCCTTCGCCAAGGGGCATGCAGGCATGTTCGCCATTCTCGCCGACACATCCGACGACGTCCCCAAAATCGCCGCGACCGTCGACACCATGTTTCACGATTCTCCCGAGCCCACAAAGACCGAGAGTGAAAAGGCGTTTCAGTTAAGCTTCATCAACAGCATAGGAAACGTGAAAGCATTTATTCTCAGTATCTGCTTTGCTGTTGTTTTCGCGACGCTGCTCGTTTCCGCGACCACCATGGCGATGTCGATCCGCGAGCGCACGCGCGAGGTGGCGGTTCTGAAAACGCTGGGATTCACGCGGCAATCGATTTTGCGCCTTTACCTGGGCGAGGCCGTGCTCGTTTCGTTGATCGGAGGCGTTTTCGGATGCCTGCTCGCGATGCTCCTGATCTCGGCCCTCGCGCACGCCCCCGGGATGAGTTTCTTCCTCTCGGGCATGAAAGTTACGCTCTCCACCGTGGCGCTGGCGGTCTTTGTCGCGGGCATGGTGGGACTGTTGAGCGCCGTTTTCCCCGCATACCATGCGGCCAAACTCGATATTGTGGAGGGCCTGCGCTATCTTGGCTAACAGAACCCGGTTAACTGAACTTGCCTAACTGAAGTTGGTTACTGAACTTCGTCGACTGAACTTTGTTGAGTGAAAAAAGACTAGCGAACATATCCCATGGCGATCCCGATCCGCTACAACGTCCGCAATCTCAAGCTGCGCAAGGGCCTCACCATCATGACGGCTCTTGGCATTGCGCTTACGGTGACCACTGCGGTTTTCCTCATGGCGCTGCTCGCCGGTCTCGATAAGGCGTTCACGACCAGCGGCGACACGCTCAATGTTCTCGTCATGCGCAAAGGTTCGACCGCCGAACTCTCCGGAGGCTTCGACGCAAATCTTCTTCCCACCCTCAGAACTCTGCCCGGCATCGCCAAAGACGAGCGTGGAGAGCCGCTTGCCTCCGGCGAGTGGGTGGTGGTCGTTGTCCTTCCCCGTAAAGATGGCACCGGTGATGTGAACGTCTCCGTGCGTGGCCTGATGCCCGCCGGACTCAACCTCCGCCTGGACGAAAAAACTCGAAGGGCCAGCCGAGGATGAAGCTGGTGGAGGGGCGCTGGTTCACTCCCGGGCAGCGGGAGGTGGTCGTCGGCCGCAACATCCATGAGCGTTTTTCTGGAGCTAATGTCGGCGACACGCTCGACTTTGCCAAGGGACAGTGGAGGGTTGTCGGCGTGTTCGATTCCGGAGGCACGGCTTATGATTCGGAAATCTGGGGTGACGTTAATCAGATTGCCGTCGACTTCGACCGCCAGGGTGCTTTCGCCTCCGCTTACCTTCGCGCCACCGACCCGGTCGCCGCTGACGCGCTCATCCATCGTGTGGCGGACGATCAGCGGCTTAAGCTCGAAGGCACACTCGAAACCGAATACTACGAAAAACAGACCAGCTCCGGGGGCGCTATCAGGTTTATTGGCACCGTGGTCGCGATCATCATGGCGATCGGCTCGAGCTTTGCCGCCATGAATACCATGTATGCGGCGGTCGCCTATCGCTCGCGCGAGATCGCCACGCTGCGCATCATCGGATTTTCGAAGCCCAGCATCCTCACCTCATTTGTGATTGAGGCGCTGATGCTTTCGTTGCTCGGGGCGATCGTTGGGATCATTCTGATTCTGCCTTTCAACGGGATGACAACCGGAATCGGCAACTCGCTGACCTTCAGCGAAACGGTTTTCAGTTTGCAATTGACCTGGAGAGTCTTGATCACGGCTGTGGTCTTTGCCCTTGTTATGGGGCTGCTCGGCGGCTTTGCGCCAGCCTGGCAGGCCGCGAGGCAGGATATTCTAACGTCGTTGCGCGCGTGATTCGAGTGATGAGCCTGCCGTCGTCTTTGCGATGAGGGATTCACACTCCTCTAACGTCGACGGCCTAGAATTTGAATTGCAATTGCACCGCCAGCATCGGATGAACTGAGTGCCAACAGATACCAAACACGACGATCTCCAAAGCCTGCGCATCGATCATTCCATGCGTGATGGCGGCGGAGAGCCACCCGTCTGGTCGAGGCGCATTATTGTCGTCGGCATCGCAATCGTAGTCGTGCTTGGCGTCATCGCTCTTACATACCGTGTTCTTGCGTCTAACACCGCAGAGGTCGAAGTCGCACGCGCCACGGCCGAGACCGGCAATGCTGCCGGCAGCACCGTACTGTCGGCGAGCGGATATATCGTCGCGCATCACAAAATCAGCGTGAACTCGAAGGTCACCGGCCGCGTCGCCTGGATCGGCGTCGAAAAAGGAGACAAGGTTAAAGAAGGACAGGTTCTGGTCCGCCTCGAAGACGAGGAATTCCGCGCCGTGTATGAGCAGGCTCGCGGCGCATGGGAGAGCGCCAAGGCCCGGTTCGCTGAGGCCGTGCATGGCTCGCGACCCGAGGAAATTCAGCAGGCCGAGCACAATCTTGCCGAAGCCCGTGCCACCGCCGCCAACGACAAAGTCACTCTGGATCGTACGCACGATCTCTTCGCCCAGGGCGTGGTCTCAAAGCAGAATCTCGACGACGCGCAAGCCCGTTACGACGCGGATCAGCAAAAGACGGACTCCCTCCAGCAGTCCTTCCAACTTGCGAAGCTCGGGCCGCGCGTCGAGGAAATTGATCGCGCCAAGGCCGACGTCGATACCGCTAAGGGACAAATGGATTACGCGAAGTCGCAACTCGACGCCACCGTGATTCGCGCGCCCGTAACCGGCACGATCCTCGAACGCACGGCCGAAAAAGGCGAGCTCGTCACCGCCCAATTTGCCAGCGGCGCCGAGGGCGGTCCGCGCGGATCGGTTGTCGCCCTCGCCGACCTCAACGATATTCAGGTCGAGCTCGACATCGCGCAGGACGATTTCGCCAAGCTCTCGCCGCACCAGGAGGGCATCGTCACCCTCGATGCCTTCAAAGACCGCTCCTACAAAGGCGAGATCGCTGAAATGTCGCCCGAGGCGAATCGTCAAAAGGCAACTGTGCAAGTCAAGGTGCAGATCCTTCAGCCCGACTCCTACCTGCGCCCCGAGATGAACGCGACCGTGCAGTTTAAAGCGCCGGCGAATCAAGACGACAAGAGCGCCGCAAAGCAATCCTTCGTCTTCGTTCCCACGGCGGCTGTGCGCGATAAAGACGGAGGGAAGTTTGTCTTCATCGCGTTCAACGGCAAGGCTCTGCGCCGCGACGTTCACGTCAAAGGAGAGCGCTCGGGAGGCTATCTGGTCGACTCGCTCATCGGCGGAGAAAACGTCATCACCACTGCACCCGCAAATTTGGAAGACGGTCAAAAAATTCGCATCATCACCAAGGGGCAATCATGAGTGCAGCATCCACACTTCCCGCGCAACCCGCCGTTGGCAGCAAAGTAGTGCAGGCGCGCGGCGTGAACAAAATTTTCAAGCGCGACGCCTTCGAAGTTACCGCGCTCGACAATGTGTCCATCGATATCGCGGCCGGAGAATTTCTTGCTCTGATGGGGCCCTCGGGATCGGGCAAGACAACATTGCTCAACATGATCGCCGCCATTGACCGTCCCACTTCCGGCGACCTGCTGGTCATGGGCGAGAACATTTTCAAGCTCAACGATAGCCAATCCGCGCACTGGCGCAATACCCATGTCGGCTATGTCTTCCAAACGTTCAATCTTATTCCCGTGCTTACTGCGTTCGAGAATGTCGAGTTGCCGCTGCTGCTGACCAAAATGACTGCACAGCAGCGCCGCGAGCACGTTATGACCGCGCTCAAACTCGTCGGCCTCGAAGATCGCGTCAATCATCTTCCCAAACAGCTCTCCGGAGGACAGGAGCAGCGCGTCGCCATCGCACGCGCCATCGTCAGCGATCCGACGCTGATTCTCGCCGACGAACCGACCGGCGACCTCGACAGCCATTCGGCCACCGAAATTCTGGAGATATTGAAGAAGCTGAACGAAGGTTTCCAGAAGACCATCATCATGGTGACGCATGACCCGCACGCGGCAGGCTATGCACACGTCACGCGGCATCTGGAGAAAGGTCAGTTGCTGCCGGCCTAGGCGGTTTGAGTGGAAGAATCGGCTTTAATATGGATGTCATCCTGAGCGGAGCGGAAACTTCGCGAAGCGAAGTTTCCCGCGGAGTCGGAGGCCCCCCACATTCTTTCCTGCTCCTACGCCGGAATCCGCGCGCTCATCGCGGTTGGAGCCTGCTCCGGTTCACTGACCCACTCCCACACGCGCCGCCCGCGATCATTCGACAAGCTGCGCGCCTCGCCATAATCCACCAGCCGGTTCAATACCGTCGTGACCGACGCCAGCGGATCCTTATGCCGCGCCAGTATCGCCGGAACCTGCCGCTCCAATTCCGCGCATACCTCGCGCGCGCCGATGGGACGCCGCACCTCCATCAGCACCCGGCGACAGGCTTTGGTGAAGCCGGGCTGCCGTCCGTTTGGCTTGCGGTCGATCAGTTCGAGCAAGTCCTCGCCCAGGGCTTCCTCGCCGAAAAGGTTTGCCAATCCCGCAATCGTCTGCTTGACGGTGCCAATGCGCTTCATGATCTCGGCACGCTGCTGCAGAAGTTGCCGCAGTTCCTGGTGCGCGGCCTTCACTACCTGGTGCACGGGAACTTCATTCGCCAGCGCACTCACGTCGTGCAAGCCGCCATGATTGCTCTTTGCAACTTCCATAAAACCTCCAGGCTCGGACAAAACAGGACCAGAGACGCTGACCCCTTGCACTACAGGTACGGCAGAGGAAGCTTCGAAGTTCCCGAACAGAATGTCCGCGAAAACAAGCTTCGACCGTTGACCTGACACTTCTCTATTGTCTTGGACGCACTCAGGAATAAAAGGAGAGCAGGGAAGACAGCGCTGGTTTCACCCCATCACTGTCGTATGCTCGGGCCGAATCTTGTAAATCACCCGCACCTCGCCCGGCTTGGCATAAGGATACTTATCCACTCCCATATACTTCTTCGCCATCTTGTCGATGTGCTTGTCCGCACCCTCTTCGGTGATCTCAACGACCGTGCCGCGAATTTCAAGATAGCGGTAAGGATTGTCGGGATCGACGATGGCCACGGCGACCCGGGGATCGCGCCGCACGTTCTTATCTTTTTGCCGGCCCTTCGCCGAGTTGAAGATCACATGCTCGCCATCAAAGTCGCACCACACCGGAGTCACCTGCGGCCGTCCGTCGGGCATCAGCGTTCCCAGGCTGGCAAAGGCGCGCTTCTGAAAGAGGTCGCGGTATTTCTCCGGAATCACGTTCGACATGGCTCGCATCTCCTCGACGATGAATTCGCCGTCCCGATTATAGTCGCCTTATGCGGGGTACCGCCGCTCCTGCATCGAACGCTTCCGAGACCAAGGTCCAGCATCGAGGCGGACGCGCAGTCTTTTCCGGCTTCTTTCGTGCCGTCTGCAGCATCCATTTATTGTCGGAGTCGCCTGCCCATCAAGTTGTTTGGATGATCGTGTTTGGATGATTTGCGGTGACTCAAGGTGCGAGGGAATTGTCGATGCGAGAAATAATGCCAGAAACAACGAATGCTCCCCGAGTTAACGTTACAGGGTCCGTCTCCGAAGCCGCCCTCGATCAACTGTTTCGCGAGGCGCGGACCCATAATGTCTGGCTTCCCAAGCCGGTACCGGTGGAACTGCCACGGCAGGTTTACGAGCTAGCCCGCTTCGGCCCCACCAGCGCCAACAGTTCGCCCGCGAGATTCGTGTTCTTGACAACGGCTGCCGCCAAGGCGCGTCTTAAACCTGCATTGTCTGCCGGGAATCTCGACAAGACAATGGCAGCGCCGGTTACGGCGATCATCGCGTGGGACACGCAGTTCCACGAGAACCTTCCCAAACTGTTTCCGCAACGGGATATGCGATCTCTTTTCGCCGGCAACCCGGCCCTGATCGACAAAACCGCATTTCGAAACAGTACCCTCGGAGGCGGCTATTTCATCATGGCCGCGCGAGCACTCGGATTGGATTGCGGGCCGATGTCCGGCTTCGACCAAGGCAAGGTGAATGCCGAGTTTTTTCCCGATGGCAAGTGGAAGGCAAATTTTCTCTGCAATCTGGGTTACGGGGATAAGAGCAAGCTATTTCCGCGCGACCCTCGCCTGGATTTTGAGGAAGCGTGCGTGGTGCTGTAATCGGAGGGATTGTGTGGTTGCGGGGCTATGCCCCGCCTTGAACGGGGCATAGCCCCGTTCCCACAAATGCTGTGACAAGTGCTTAAGAGCTGAGGGCTAAGAGTTGAATTTTAGGCAGCACGGCCCGCAGCAGCGCAATGAACTGCCCCATCACGCGCCGCCCCACTTCGAGCACCTCTTCGTGATTCAGCGGCTGATCCAGAATTCCAGCGGCCATGTTGGTGACGCACGAAATGGCGAGTAGCTCAATCCCCATGTGGCGCGCCGCGATCGCCTCCGGAACCGTCGACATGCCGACCAGATCCGCTCCGATGGTTCGCAGATAACGAATTTCCGCCGGCGTCTCGTAGCTTGGCCCGGCGAGCGCCGCATACACGCCCTCATGCGGGGCGATGGAGAGCTTCTTCGCTTCTTCGAGGGCGATCTCACGGAAGCGTCTCGAGTACGTGTAGCTCATGTCGGGAAACCGATGGCCAAAGCGCTCATCGTTCGGGCCTGTCAGCGGATTCTGCCCCTGCAGGTTGATGTGATCGCGCAGAATAACGAGCGCACCCTGCCCATACTCGACGTTGATGCCGCCCGCCGCATTGGTCAGTATCAAGGCGCGAAGGCCCATCCGTCCGAGGACGCGGGTGGGAAACGCAACCTCGGCCGCAGAGTAGCCTTCATAAAGATGCGCGCGCCCCTGCATCACGGCGACGGGAATTTCGCCGGACTTACCGATTACCAGTTGCCCTGCATGTCCAATGGCCGTCGAACGCGGAAACGATGGAATCTGCGCGTAGGGAATGCCGACGGCATCGCTCAGATCATCGGCAAATGATCCCAGGCCCGAGCCCAGCACGAGGCCAATGCGCGGACGCAATTGTGTCTGCGAGAGAACAAACGAAGCAGCAGATTCAGCGCGAGTGAAGGCGTCAGCCGTCATTTTTTGGAGAACTCATGATTGGTCAGCATTCTACAGGAGGGCAATGGAACGACGGGCGCTGCGCCCAGAAGCCGCGTCCCAACTACATTGTCGCAGGATTTGCACAACGAGAATCGGCGCGCATCAATGCAACCGCCACCGTGCAGCCCGCGAATGATCGCAAGAAGCCGCATAAACACAGGCCCTGACGAACGTGCCGGTTTCCAACTGCACAATTTCCGCGTCACCGGCCTGTGGACGGCGTGCACATGATTGAAAAACAATAAGTTAGAAAGCCATGAATTCGATTGACGATAAAAACGGGCGTGGTAGAAACATAATCGTTCTTTGACACGTTCTGAAGTTTACCCGGTTGGTGCGAGGTCCGGGGCTCAAGCGAAGTCACTCAGACAACCGCGAGGTAAGTTTGAGAGGGCAAGCAAGGGTCTATAGCTGAGTGCTGGTTGAGGCGAACAGGAGCTAATGTCGAAGGCAGGATAGAGTCCCGAGGCGTTGGACTGATTTATCCGGTTGGCGGTGAGCCCGGAGCCCGAGCAAGATCGGCTTACAATGAACCCGCAAGGGAGTTGTAGGAATAAGGTCAGCAAGGGTCTAAACGCGAGCTACTGGCCGAGAGGAATGAGTTCAACACCACCTCGGGACTCTCTATTTTTACCGCGAGCTACGAGTCAGGCCCGAGTTCCCCCCCCAACATCTGACCCGAGCGTTTTCTTTGCCACCACAACAAAGATCTCCTACTAGGTCATCCCCCAATCTCTTTGCGATAACCTTGTAGCTGCGACGCAGGGGCGACGGCAAGATGCCCTCGCGACCGCCGGCCAGATGCCGGCGCTACGGTCGAGTGAGTTTATGGGCCGACGGCGACGGTCAGCGGCTGCGGGGTTTGCAGCCGCTGATGGAGGATGCTGTCGCGGGCGGGGATCTCCGCGATAGCATCGGCGTGAACAACGTATCCGCCATGAGGGAGCACGCTTCCGAAGGGAATCGGCACGTTGGTGTCACCCGGTTTGAGATCGAAGTGCTGGTAGCCGATGGCTGTAGCGCGATGATCTGCGACCGCCACTGCGACGATGACGACCGTGAGATCGAAGGTTTCTTTTGAGCCGTTCGAAACCTGGACGGAGCCGTCAATCCGGTTATCGAGAACCTTGGGCGTTTCAAGCCAGTCGAGCAGCAATGAAGCACTGACGGTGACGTGGAAGTCCCTGGTTGTGGAGTGCGAGGGATGGCCAGAGTCTTCGACCTTCAAGGTGATGTCGAAAGTGCCCGGCTTGGTTGGGCGTCCGCAGAGGCAGCCTTCCGGTGTGAGGGTGATGCCTTCGAGGAAGATCGCCGCTGGCGACGCTCCAGACGTACGGCGGAGCGCCCCCGTCAGCCCGCAGGAAGAAGTGGAACTCCATCCCCGCGCTGAGTGCAGGGAGCGATCCGGTCTTGACCGTCAGCGGGGTTTGCGCGGCAATCACGCCGCAGAAGCAAATCGAGGATTGCAAGAAACGCAATGATTCTGGCCAAAGTTACCTTCCCGTCGTTTGATTTTACTTCGCGCGCGGCGTAAAAGAACCTCAAGGCGTGAAGAAATTCCTTATGACTTATCGTATGTCGAGGATTGCAGTTGGCCTGATGCTGGTGTGCCTGGCGATGGTGTGCCTGCTGAGCGTGAGGCCATCGCTCAAACACCGGCTGCTGCCGAAGAAAAAAAGTTATGCGCAAGAGGCTGCGGTTTTCGAGCGCATCTTCAATCGTGCGCGCTTTGAGAACGACGGCACCAGCGTCAAAGAATCCGAGGCAGTGGTGTTGATTCAGAGCGAGGCGGGCGTGAAGGAATTCGGCCAGCTGGCGTTCGGTTATTCATCCGCGACCGAGAAGTTACAGGTGGAATACGTGCGCGTGCGCAAGCCGGATGGGCAGGTCGTCGTGACGCCGGAATCGACGGCACAGGATTTCGCTCCCGATGTGCTGAAGGACGCCCCGATGTACACCGACTACCGGGAGCGCGACATTTCGGTAGCCGGGTTGCGCCCAGGAGATACGCTCGAATACCGGACGGTAACGCGCGCGGTTACGCCGCTGGCCGGAGCCAAATTTCTGGTATGAGCACACATTTCCCAAAGGTGTCGTCGTGAATGAAGACCGGCTGGAGATCGACGTTCCGAAGGCGCGCGAAATCAAGCTGAAAGACGCCGAAGTATACGCCGGAGATTCAGGAGCATGGAGATCGTCGCATCTACACGTGGGTGGTGAAGGGAATTGAGCCGGACCGCGATCAAGATAAAGATGAGGAAGCAAACGGGGAGACGGGCCCGGATGTCCAACTGACGACCTTCACAGATTGGAAACAGATCGCAGAATGGTACGCGAAGTTACAGGGCGAGCGTATGACTGTCGATGACAGCGTGCGAAAGGAAGCTGAGGAACTGACCAAAGGGGCGACAACTCCCGAGGAGAAAGCGCGACGCTTGTACGACTTTGTCGCACTGAACATACGCTACGTGAGCATCTCGCTGGGCATAGGACGCTACCAGCCTCACGCCGCCGCTGACATCCTGCAAAACGGCTACGGTGACTGCAAGGATAAGCACACGCTGCTGGCGGCGATGCTGAAGGCGGTGGGGATTCAGAGTTATCCCGTGCTGATCGATAGCGCGCGCAAGCTCGATGTAGACGTACCTTCGCCGGCCCAGTTCGATCACGTGATGACACTGGCGCGAGTGGGACAAAAGCTGACGTGGCTCGATACAACTCAGGAGGTGACGCCCTACGGGTTGCTTCTTTATCAGTTACGGAATAAGGAGGCGGTCGTTGCATCCAACGACGCTGAGGCTGGGTTGCAGCGCACACCGGCAGATTCGCCAATCAAGACCTTCATGCGCTTTATGGTGGACGGAAAGTTCAGCCCCGGCGGCGCGCTCGATGCGGCTATCGAATTCACCGCGCAGGGCGATCGAGACTGGCCGATGCGCGCTGGTTTTCGCAATGTGCCGCAGGCGCGCTGGAACGATTTTACAAAGATGCTCTCGGCAAGCTGGGGGTTCCCGGGAGATGTCGACAATGTGCAACTCGATCCGATCGAGGACACATCGAAGCCCTTCCACCTGAAATATCACCTTCGGCAGGACCACTATTTTGTCGTGCCCTCGGCGAGCGTGGATTTCCGCCCGATTCCACCGCTGGGAGTGCCGGCGGTGCGCGCGTCGAGCCAGAGCACGGAGCCGATCGACATTGGTCCGGCGGGCGACATCGATTACAAGGTCCGGCTGGAATTTCCCGCGAACTACACCGTGCACACGCCGCTTGCGGTAAAGATGACGCGCGATTACGGCGACTATTCGTCGACCTACTCGTTGAGCGCTATGCCATCAAAACCGGTCGTGCTGGAGGGCGAGCGCAAGCTGAGCCTGAAGGTGAATGAGTTGCCGGCGGCCAAGCGCGCGGATTACGAATCGTTCTGGAACGTTACGCGCAGTAATGACGATCAATTGCTCTCCTGCACGATCCTCGCGCCCTCGGCGCATGGAGGCGAGGCAGCGACAGCGAAGTTGCAGGGCAACTCCTTCCGAGTTGGAGAAAGCCGGAGTAAAGGCGCTCGAGAGCAAGGACTATCGCACGGCAATTGACCTGCTGAAGCGCGCAGTCGACGGCGATTCGAGCGCGGCAAATCCGAACGCCGCAAATCTGGGCATGGCGAGTCCGGGCATAAAAGACGGATGGTATGAGCTTGGGCTGGCCTATGCCGCTGCGAACAATCATGCCGAGGCGATTGGCGCATTCCGCAAGCAGATCGAACTGAATCCGAATCATGAAAACGCGAACGGCGAACTGGCGATGCAGCTGGAGCAATCGGGAAAGACTGACGAGGCCATCGCAGCCTATCGCAAGCAGATAGAGATGGCTCCCTATAAAAAGGAGGCGCACAAGAATCTGGGCTTGCTGCTGGCGCGACAGGGTAAAGACGCCGATGCGCGCATAGAACTCGAAGCAGCGGCGGCGATTCCTCCGCCCGACCCGGAACTCAAATTGGCGCTCGCGCAGGTGTATGCGAAGCTGGGCGAAACCGCGAAGGCGCAGGAGTTGATGAAAAGCCTGACCGGCAGCGCAGGCGGAGATTCGGGATCGGACATCTTTGCGGCGGCCTTGAAGAGCGATATCGATCCGGTACAAGACAGAGAACGACGCGCAGCAGGTGCTCTATGACATCGGCGGACAATTCGATTCCGGAGAGTTCGACCGGCTGCCTCCGTCGGCGTTTTCGGCGATGGAACTGGTGGCCCTGGCGTGGGCGCGCATGGGCTGGGCGAAGTCTCTGAAAGGCGAGAATCTGGCGGCGATGCAATTTCTGAATTCGGCGTGGCTGCTCAGCCAGTCGGGAACGGTTGCGAATCGGCTGGGGCAGGTGCTCGAGAAAGCAGGGACAGCGCGAGAAAGCTCGGCACATGTATGCGCTGGCAGTCGCGGCCGGGGGAGCGGACGTGGCCGATTCGCGGGAGCGACTGGATAAACTCGCCGGCGACGGAACCGCCGCTCAAAAAGAAATCGCAGCAGCGCAGGTGGAGCTCGCTCAGTCGCGCACAGTGAAGCTGGGCGCGATTACGAGCAAGACGGCCTCGGCGCGATTCAACCTGGTGTTCGATGGCTCGCCGCGTCCGGAGCGCGCCGAATTTGTGGAGGGCGACGAGAGCCTGCGGACTGCGGGCGAGCAGATGCGAGAGAAGGATTTTCCCGTGCGGTTCCCGGATGCATCGTCGATCAAAATTGTGCGGCGGGGGCAGGCGAGCTGCGGAAGTTCAGGATGCGCGCTGGAGTTGCTGCCCATTGATTAGTGTGACAAGGGGGAACTTAAGACAAGACAGGGGGTGCGAATGCATGCTGAAATGACGCTCCCCAAGGAAAACAGTTTGTCGATCACAGCCGAGTGTGCGTCCCTCCCCTCGACGCTTCCGCACCTGCTCCGATAGTCTATTAAGTCTTCATTTCAGCTGATTTTTGGAGGTCCTGCGATGCGCGAGGCCGTAGAACGTCTGTGGCCGGAGATTCAGTGGATCAGCGATGCAAAGCTGCGCGAGCAGGTGACGCAGACGTGGATCAAGGCGCTGGAGCGCAGTCCGCTGAAGCCCGACGACCTGAATCAGATTCCTTTCACGCTGCTGGTTCCGAATTGTCCGATCACGTTCATGGAGCACAAGCGCTGCGTGGTGCACATCGCCCGCGACAGCGCCAAGGCCATGACGTCATTCATGGGACGCGCGCTGCCGATCGACACCGATGTTGTGATCGCGGGCGCAATTCTTGCCGACGTCGGGCAAACTGCTCGAGTACGAGATTGGCCCCGACGGAAAGAGCCGCCAGAGCGAGCGCGGCGAGGCGTTGCGGCATCCGTTTACGGGGGTTGCGCTGGCGCTGGAATGCGGCGTGCCGGACGCAGTATGCCACATCATCGCGGCGCACGCGGCGGAGGGCGACCTGGTAAAGCGCACGACTGAAGCGTTTATCGTGCACCATGCGGATTTTATGGCGTTCTTGCCGTTCAAGAATCCGAAGAATGTGAAGTAAAGAAGGCGCTGTCAGCTGTCAGTTCTCAGCTTTCAGTTAGAGCTAAGAACCGGGGAATCCATTAAGGAGAATTTCTTGGCGACTCAAACGGCTACCGCAAAAGAAACAATCACCGCGAAGATGGCGCGCTGGGCGGCGGGTCTGGAGTATAAGCATCTCTCGCAGGAGGCGGTCTATCAGGCGAAGCGGTTTCTGCTCGACTCCGTCGGATGCGCGCTCGGCGGCTATCAGCAGCATGACGTGATCATTGCTCTCGAAGTGCTGAAAGAAATCGCGGGGCGCGGGCCAGCGACTGTGATTGGCACGGGCGAGCGAATTGATCCGGTTTCGGCTTCGCTGGCGAATGCGCTGATGATTCGCTGCATGGATTACAACGATATTTACTGGAAGCAGGATCCGTCGCATCCGTCGGATATTTTTCCGGCGGCAATGGCTTGCTGCGAGCGGGCGAAGAGCGATGGCAAGGAATTGATTGTCGGATTCGTGCTCGGGCACGAGTTCGAGATGCGGCTGTGCGAGGCGGCGTTTCCCGGGATTCGCGAGCGCGGATGGCATCATGCAACGCTCACCGCATTCGCCTCACCGATCGTGGCGGGGCGCGCGCTCCATTTGACGTGGGAGCAGATTCAACATGCGATCGGGATTTCCGCGTCGCGGCATTGCACGATGGGAGCGGTGACCGCAGGCAAGCTGACGATGATGAAGAACACCGTCGATCCGATGGCGACGCAGAGCGGCGTGCTGGCGGCGTTGCTGGCGGAGAAGGGCTACAGTGGGCCGGAACATGTGATCGACGGAAAGGAAGGGTTGGCGCACTGTTACGGTCCGGAGTGGAAGCTGAACCTGCTGACGGATGGCTTGGGCGATTCGTGGCGAATCACGCAGTGCGGGATGAAATTCTTTCCGACCGAAGCGCTGACGCATGCGCCGATCTCGGCCGTGCTGGATCTCGTGAAAGAGAATGATCTGCATCCGGATAACGTAGAGAAGATTCAGATTCGCTCGCTCGCCCGGGCGGCGGATATTCTTTCCGATCCCAGCAAGTACGATCCGCATACCAAAGAAACCGCCGACCACTCGCTGCCCTACGTGATTGCGGCGGCGCTGGTCGACCGGCAAGTGACGCCGGCGCAGTTCGAGATGAAGAAGATCATGGATCCGACAATCCGCGCGCAACTGAAGAAGGTGGAGGTGGTGGCGGATCCGCAGATCGAGAAAGTATTTCCCGCCTTGCAGCGCGTGATTGTGAATATCACGACGAAAGATGGACGGTCTTTCTCGAAGCAACTGGATTATCCGAAGGGCGATCCGCGGAATCCATTGACGGACGCCGAGATTGAGGAGAAATTCCGGGCGCTGGCGGAAGGCGTCCTTTCGGAGAAGGCGCAGAAGAAGCTGGTCGATGCGATCTGGAATCTGGAAAAGTTGGGATCGGTTTCGAAGCTGATGGCGCTGATGAAGGCGGACGCGCAGAGAAAGGCTGGGCGCCCCAAGGTGGCGCGCGCAAAGGCCAAAACCAAAAAACGATAACCACAGAGGACACAGAGCGACACAGAAGGCTTTGCGGGCAGCTATCAAAGGGAGCGATCAATGGGTGATTTGAAGGAAACCGTCGCATCAAGTCTGGCGGCGCGGTACACGAAGCTTGCGGGCTGGGTCCGCGAACTGGCAGCGCCTTTGAGCGAAGAGCAATTCTGGGCCAAGCCGTTTCCGTTTGGAAACAGTTTTGGCAATCTCGTTCTGCATCTGACGGGCAATTTGAATTACTACATCGGAGCGCAGATCGCGGGCTACCGGATATGTGCGGGATCGTCCGCGGGAGTTTGCGGAGGCTTCGCGGCCGGAGAAAGAAGAAGTGTTGAAGAAATTCGACGATGCGGCAGAGATGGTGGTGCGCACGATTCTCAGCCAGTCGGCGGAGGATTGGTCGGCTGCGTACTCAGGTACAGGCGCCGCCGATGCCAGGAATCGGTTCGAGATCGTGCTGCATTGTGCGACGCACCTACACCATCACATTGGGCAGATGATGTATCTGGGATTTGAGTTGAAACGCAAGAGTTGAGATCAGTGTTGTGTGGTGACGGGGCTCTGCCCCGTCTTGGCGGGGCAAAGCCCCGCCACAACACGATTCGTTGTAAGAAAAGGCTATATGGGACAGACCATCGTTGAGAAAATCGCGCAGACAGCACATGGCCGAAGGGCCGAATCGTCCGCTGCGGGCGGGAGACTTTCTGTCGATCCGTCCGCATCGCTGCATGACGCATGACAACACGTCGGCCGTGATGAGCAAGTTCAAGGGCATTGGCGCGAAGAAGTTGAAAGATCCGCGCCAGATGGTGTTCGCGCTCGATCACGACATTCAGAATCAGGATGAATCGAATCTGAAAAAATATCGCGCAATCGAGGCGTTCGCCAAAGAGCATGGCGTGGATTTTTATCCGGCGGGCTCGGGGATTGGCCATCAGATCATGGTGGAGCGCGGATACGTCGTTCCCGGATCTTTCGTGGTCGCGTCGGATTCGCATTCCAACATGTATGGCGCGCTGGGGGCAATTGGTACGCCAATTGTGCGCACCGACGCAGCCGCGGTGTGGGCTACGGGCGAGTTCTGGTGGCAGATTCCGCGCTCGATCCAGGTTGTGCTCGAGGGCAAGCTTCCCGCGGGCGCGACGGGCAAGGACGTCATCATTACGCTGTGCGGCCTTTACAACCATGATGAATGCCTGAACGCGGCCGTAGAGTTCACGGGCCCGGGAGTTGCATCGCTTTCGATGGATGCGCGGCTTTCCATCTCGAACATGACGACCGAGTGGGGACCGCTGGTGGGATGGTTTCCGGTGGATGCTGCGACGATTACCTACATGCGCGGCGTGCATCGGCGATTGAAGGCGTTGGGAATTGAACGCTTCACGGAAAAAGATATTGAGAACTGGGCAACGAATCCGCCCGTGCCAGATGCTGACGCGAGCTATGCGGCGCGGATCGTGCTCGATCTGGCGGAGGTTACGCCGCATGTCTCAGGACCGGATACCGTGCAGACGATGCAGTCGCTGGACGAAATCGAGACGAAGAAAGTTGCGATTCAGAAAGCGTATCTCGTTTCCTGTGTGAATTCGCGGGTCGAAGATCTGGAAGCCGCGGCGAACGTACTGCGGGGCAAGAAGGTCGCGACGGGGGTGAAGTTCTATCTGGGCGCGGCGAGCAAGTGGGTGCAGGAAGAGGCAGAAAAACGCGGCGTCTGGAAAACACTGATGGATGCAGGCGCCGAATCCGCTGCCTCCGGGATGCGGGCCCTGCATCGGGCTCGGTGTTGGTTTGCTCGAAGCAGGCGAGGTAGGAATTTCCGCGACCAATCGCAACTTCAAAGGCCGCATGGGATCGCGCGATGCCAAATGTTATCTGGCGAGCCCGGAAGTCGTGGCGGCATCAGCCGTGGCGGGATACATCTGTGGTCCCAATCCAGGAGAGGCGGGCAGGAATGAGCCACCCCATCACGCCAAAACCGGGCGTGTTGGGGACCCCGGTGCCCGCCCCACAAGTAATCTCACGGAATTCGCGGTTGCATCGGGCAGCGCGGAGAAAGTCGAAATCCTCGCAGGATTTCCGCAGCGCGTGAAAGGGCGACTGGTGTTCATGCCGCAGGATAACGTTAACACCGACGCCATTTATGGCAAGGACTACACGTATCGCGACGACATGACTCCCGAGATGATGGCGAAAGTGGTCATGGAGAATTACGATCCGCAGTTTGCGGCGCGGACGCAGGCGGGCGATGTGATTGTCAGCCAGTTTAACTTCGGCACGGGATCGAGCCGGGAGCAAGCGGTGACGTGCCTGAAGGCAAAGGGAATTCCGCTGGTGATCGCGGCCAGTTTTTCGCAGACCTATTTGCGCAACGCGTTTAACAACGGATTTCTGTGCATTGAGGTGCCTGAATTTGTGGCGCGGCTGCGGGAGCAGTTCGCGAAAGAGATCGGGACTAAAGAGAAGACGGTGATTCCTGGTGACGCGGTCGATATCGACTTCACGGCAAGCACGATTTTCTGGCGCGGCGAGAAGTTTACGTTCCCGGCGTTGGGAAGCGTGCCGCAGTCGCTGGTGATCGCGGGCGGAGTGGAGAATCTGGTGGCGAAGAGACTGGCGGTGGTGTAGGAATCTGCACCGCCGAGACGCAGAGAGCGCAGGTGGATTAGGGCTCCTTCGACTTCGCAGACCGATCGCTGCGCTGATCGCTCTGCTCCGCTCAGGATGACAAGGCTACTTCTTGCTCGATGATCTCTGCGGCCTCGGCGTCTCGGCGGTGAGAAATAATCTTAAGGAGCAATCATGGCGAAACATACGGTTGTCACGATGCCGGGAGACGGCATCGGCAATCAGGTTCTACCGGAATCATTACGGGTCCTCAAAGCGGTTGGCTTTGATGCCGAGTACATTCACGCTGACATTGGCTGGGAGTGCTGGCGCAACCAGGGCAATGCGCTGCCCGATCGCACCATCGAGTTGCTCACCAAGCACAAGCTCGGCCTTTTCGGCGCGATCACTTCGAAGCCGAACAAGGCGGCGCAGGCGGAATTGAAGCCTGAACTCCAGGGTAAAGGTTACGTTTATTACTCGCCGATCGTCACCATGCGGCAGAAGTTCAATCTGGATATCTGCATGCGTCCCTGCGTCGGATTTATCGGCAATCCGCTGAATTACATCCGCAAGAAAACGGATGGCGGATACGACGAGCCGCTTACATTGATACGACGGTTTTTCGGCAGGGCACCGAGGGGATGTACTCCGGAGTCGAGTGGACCAATCCTCCGGAGAACGTGCGGAGCGCGCTGAACAGCCATCCGCGAGTTCAAGACGTTCGCCAATGTGCCGGGGCCCGAACTGGCGGTGAGTTGCCGCATCATCACTCGCAATGCCGCGCAGCGCATCGTCAAAGCAGCTTTCGAATACGCGAAGAAGCGCGGCTTCAAAGGCGTCACGATCTGCGAAAAGCCGAATGTCGTGCGCGAAACTTCGGGGATGATGGAAGAAGTGGCGAAAGAAGTCGCGAAGAATTACCCCGGAATTGCGCTGTGGTCGACGAACATCGACGCGCAACTGATGTGGCTGAATAAGAATCCGGAAGACTACAACGTGATCGTGTCTTCAAACCTGTTCGGCGACATCCTTTCCGATGCATTCGCCGGCCTGGTCGGCGGGCTCGGCTTTGCGGCTTCGGGAAACATTGGCGATGAGGTCGCGGTATTTGAGCCGACGCATGGATCGGCTCCCAAGTATGCGGAGCTGAATCCGTCGATTGTGAATCCGATTGCGATGATTCTTTCGGCGGCGATGATGCTCGATCATGTGAATGAAGGTCAGAAAGCGGAACGCATCCGCACAGCAATTGCCGCCGTGGTGCGCGAAGGCAAGGTCCGCACCTACGATATGATGCGAATTCCAGGCGGAGCCAAATCGATCAGTCAGGGCGCAGCGTCGACCGTGCAAATGACGGATGCGATTCTGGAGAAGCTGAAATAGTTGGGTTGGCTGAGATTGAATAACCACGGAGACACGGAGACACGGAGAAGAGAAAAAAAGGTTTTCTCTGTTTCTCTGTGACTCCGTGGTGAGAGGGTCTTGTAGAGAAGGGTAGCTATGAGCAGCGTTGAAACTACGCCATCGCCTTCAGGACAAGCGGGACATTGGGGCGCAGAAGTCCGGTCCGACTTGCACGTCGCCCTGGAAGCGCGCGACGGCGACGGCATCGAGATCCTGCTGGAATCGCGGGTTGCGCCTTATTACGGCGGCGCAATCATGGAGCAGGCGCGAGAGGTGTTGGCCGCCCTCGGCATTGAACACGCTCGCGTTACGATTCGCGACGAGGGTGCGCTGCCGCCTACGATTGGGGCCCGGATTGAAGCGGCGGCGCGGCGTGCCGGGATGGCGTTGGGGAAACGCTGGCTGCCGGAACCACATTCGCTGCCGGCCCCGTTGCACAAAGACCGGTTACGGCGTTCGCGGCTATACCTGCCGGGCTCCGAGCCGAAGTACTACATCAACGCGGCGCTCCATGCGCCGGATGCGGTGATTCTCGATCTGGAAGACTCGGTGCATCGCGATGAGAAAGATGCAGCGCGCATCCTGGTGCGAAATACGTTGCGGGCCGTGGATTTCGGCTCGTGCGAGCGCATGGTCCGCATCAATCAGTTGCCGCTTGGGCTCGAAGACCTGGCGGAAATTGTGGGCGAGAGTCCCGACCTGATTCTGATTCCAAAAGTTGAGCGCCCGGAGCAGGTCGTGGAAGTGGATCGCATGATCGGCGAGATCAAGTCGCGGCATGGGATTGTCCGGCCAATATGGATTATGCCGATTCTCGAGTCGGCGCTGGGAATCGAAAATGCATTTCTTGTCGCAGCGGCCAGTGAGAACGTCGCTGCGCTGACAATTGGACTCGAAGACTACACGGCCGATCTCGGTGTAGCGAAGACGGTGGAAGGACGCGAGTCCCAATATGCGCGAGCGCGTGTGGTGAACGCGGCGCGCGCCGCCGGCGTACAGGCGATCGATTCGGCATTCGGCGATGTCGGCGACATGGAAGGATTGCGGCGATGGTGCGAAGCCTCGCGCGCCCTGGGATTCGAAGGCCTGGGATGCGTCCATCCGGGACAGATTCGTGTGATCCATGAAGCGTTTCGGCCGACCGCTGCGGAGATCGAGAAAGCGCGGAA
The DNA here is from genome assembly GCA_963709055.1 of uncultured Acidobacteriaceae bacterium. GTDB lineage: Bacteria > Acidobacteriota > Terriglobia > Terriglobales > Acidobacteriaceae > Acidiflorens. The sequence continues at coordinate 792,093 of CAVPUZ010000021.1, read as the reverse complement.
GATTGTGGCCGCGTTTGAAGAAGCACAGCAAAAAGGATTAGCGGTGGTGAGTCTGGGGTCAAAGATGATAGACCCGCCCGTGGTACTGCGGGCTTTGAAGCTGGTGGAACGGGCGAAGGCGATGGGAGCGATTTCGTGAGCGAACATATCGAACTCGCGCAAAACGCGATGGGGCGACTGGTGCCGACCACGGTCAACGGCAAGTCCCAGGTTCCATTTCCAGGCGTGGGAAAATTTCAGCCGGGCGGGCGCAAGGCGGCGCCGCCGATCATGTTCGAGCAAGGATTATCCCGAGAACGGCGACAAGCGGGTCGCGGACCTGGAGGCGGCGCTGCGCAAATGTGGGCTGCGCGATGGCATGGTGATCTCGAATCATCATCATCTTCGGGATGGCGACAAGGTTGCACTGATGGCGCTGGAGGCGGCGGCGAAGATCGGCGTCAAGGATCTGATGTGGTTTCCGAGCGCGTCGTTCCCCTCGCAAAAGGGCGCGATTGAACTGATGGAGAGAGGCGTGATCCATCACATCGAAGGCTCGATGAACGGACCGCTGGGCGATTACTGCACGCAGGGAAAGATGCGCGGCATGGGCGTGCTGCGCTCGCATGGCGGGCGTTATCAGGCGATCCAGGATGGAGAAATACACATTGACATTGCCATAATTGCCGCGCCTACGGCTGATTTTTTCGGCAATGCGGACGGTTCTCATGGCAAATCCGCGTGCGGGTCGCTGGGATTTGCGCTGGCGGATTCGACGTATGCCGACCGCGTGATCGTGGTCACCGACAATCTGGTTCCGTTTCCCTGCGTGCCGTGGCAGATTCAGGGCAACAACGTGGATTACGTGGTGGAGGTGGAATCGATTGGCGATCCGGCGAAAATCGTTTCCGGCACGACGCAGATTACGCGCTCGCCCGATCGGCTGCTGATCGCAGAGTTGGTCGCGAAGTTCTTGCGCGCCGCCGGAATCATGAAGAATGGCTTCTCATTCCAGGCAGGAGCGGGCGGAATCGCGCTGGCGTTCGTACAGTATCTGAAGCAGATGATGAAAGAGGACGGCGTGAAGGCGCGCTTTGTGCGCGGCGGATCGACGAAGTTTCTGGTGGAGATGCTGCAAGGAGGGCCTGACGGATTACATTCTCGATGGGCAGACGTTTGACCTGGATGGTGTGAAGTCGATGGCGAACGATCCGCGGCACGTGGCGACTTCTCCATTCACTTCGTACAACTACCACGGAAAGGGAAACTTCGCCTCGCTCGTCGATGCCGTTGTTCTGGGCGCGACCGAAGTGGATGTGAACTTCAATGCCAACGTGGTGACGCACTCCGATGGGCGGCTGCTGCACGGCATTGGCGGATGGCAGAACTGCCTGTTCTCGGGCTGCTCGATTCTGGCGCGTGCCTTCGTTCCGCGACCGCATTCCGGTGATTGTCGACGAAGTGACAACGCATGACGGGGCCGGGCGAGATGATTGACGTGATCGTGACCGAACGCGGCATCGCGATCAATCCGCGCCGTACCGACCTGCTGGATGCGGTGAAGGGATCGAAGTTGCCGATTCGTCCGATTCAGGACATCAAGTCGGAAGTCGAGAAAATCTGCGGCGGCAAACCGGCGCGGCCGAAGTTGGGCGATCGTCCGTGCGCGGTGGTGAAGTGGGTGGATGGCACCGTGCTCGACACGGTGTGGCAGGTTAGCTGACGCAAATTTCTATCGACGATAGCGAGATTGCGGGCAGACAGGTATTCTGATCTGCCCGATTCTTATTTGTGGAGGCGCGAGTGCGTGGGTTGATGGCAAAACGGGTTCTGATCACCGGTGGGGCCAGCGGCATTGGAGCGGCCACGGCGGCGCGCTTCCTGGACGAAGGGTCGGTGGTGTGTGTGCTCGATCGCGATGCCGACGCGCGACGAAAGATCAAACATGAATTGCCCGGTCTGGCCGGAACGCTCGATGCCGACGTCAGCAATCTCAAACGGGTACAGGCCGCATTTGCCGAGGCGATCAGGCTGATGGGCGGCGTGGATGTGCTCGTGAATAACGCCGGCATCAGCATCCGTCATAACTTTCTCGAAATCACTCCGGAAGAGTGGGACAAAGTGATCGCCGTGAATTTGACGGGCGTGTTTTACGTGGCGCAAACGGGTGCGAAACACATGATGGAGCGCGGCAGTGGAGTAATTCTGCAGACTGCGTCGACGAACGGCATCATGGGCTATCCGTTTTATGCCGACTACAACGCCACCAAAGCTGGCGTCATCGAGCTAACAAAGTCAATGGCGCTGGAGCTGGCTCCGAAGGTGAGAGTGTGCGCGGTCGCTCCTGGATACGTGTTGACGCCGATGCAGCGCGCCGAGTACACAGATGCCATGCTCGAAGAGGTGAACCAGAAAATTCCTCTCCGGCGACATGCGCAGCCCGAAGAGATTGCGGCGCTCTTCGCTTTCCTCGCATCGGACGACGCCCAGTACATTACTGGCCACGTCTACACTATCGATGGCGCGGAGACCACCGGAGGGCTGGCCAGCCGATAATCATGCAGAGCGCGGGGCAACTCTCGGGCAAAGTCGCGCTCATTACCGGCGGGGCATCCGGTATTGGCCGGGCAACTGCGTTGCTGTTTGCGCGCGAAGGCGCAACGGTCGTCGTCGCCGACGTGAATCAGGCGGCGGGCCAGCGTGCGGTGGAAGACATTGCCCGAGCGGGCGGGCGTGCTCTTTTCGAGAATCTGGATGTGACGCGCGCCGCAGATTGCGGGCGCGTGGTCGAGCACGTAATGCGCGAGTTCAACCGGATTGACATTCTGTTTAACAATGCGGGCATCATCCGGCGCGCAACCGTGATGGACCTCAGCGAAGACGATTGGGACCGCGTGATGGCGGTGAACGTCAAATCCATCTACCTTTTGTCGCGCGAGGTGATTCCGCACATGGAGAAGCAGGGAGCGGGTTCGATCATCAACAGCGCCTCTGGCTGGGGATTGGCGGGCGGCGCGAAGGCTGTTGTCTATTGCGCATCGAAAGGCGCCGTCGTGCTCCTGACCAAAGCGATGGCCATCGATCATGGGCCGCGGATTCGGGTGAATTGTATTTGTCCCGGCGACACCGATACGGGCATGCTGCGAGCGGAAGCCGAACAATTGGGTGAAGAGAGTGGGCGTTTTCTTGCCGAGGCTGCGAAACGTCCGCTGGGCCGAGTCGGCCAACCAGAAGAAATCGCGCAGGCCGTTTTGTATCTCGCGAGCGATGCGTCTTCGTTTGTGACTGGGACCGCGCTCGTGGTGGATGGCGGCGGGCTGGCAGGCTCAGTCTGATCTGTAAATCTTGTGAGCGCGTTAAGAACTATGCGTCTGGAAAACAAGGTCGCGATCATCACGGGCGGCACTGTGGATTAGCGATTGACCACAAGGACAACAAATGATGATGAAGAAAACGAATGTCCGCGACCGGTCACGCGCATGGTACGAGCGCGCGCAGCAATCGCTCATCGAAGGGGTGAACTCGCCGTCGCGCGGCTCGGCCGTGTATTCGGAGGGCCCCGTGGTGCTGGAGCGCGGGCGCGGCTCCCACGTGTGGGATCTGGACGGCAACGAGTATGTCGACTTCATGATGTCGTTCGGAGCGCTGATTCAGGGCCATGCGCATCCGAAGATCGTTGAAGTCGTATCGCAAACCGTGGCCGAAGGCTCGCACTTCGCAGCCGCAACCTCCGCGGAAGTGGAGGCGGCTGAGCGCTTCCGCCGCATGGTTCCGACGGCGGAGGCGGTACGCTTCACCAACACCGGCACCGAAGCGACCATGCTCGCCTTGCGCCTGGCCCGCGCGCACACCGGCCGCACGAAGTTTCTTAAATTCGAAGGTCACTACCACGGATGGTATGACCCCTACTGCCTGAACGGGCACAGCCATCCGGCGGAGCAGCTTGGGCCGAAAGAAAATCCCACGCGCTTTCCGGATTCCACGGGCATTCCCGGCGAAAGTATTCGATGATGTGGTGCTGGCGCCGTGGAATGATGTCGAAACTCTCGAAGTGATCCTGCGCCGCGAAGGGCCACGAACTGGCGGCCATCATCACCGAGCCCATCATGGCGAACATGGGCTGCATTCTTCCCCGCGAGGGCTATCTGCAAAAGGTTTGCGATTTGGCGCACGAGTACGGAGCGCTCTTTATCCTCGACGAAGTGGTGACCGGATTTCGCTATGCACCCGGAGGATGCCAACAGCACTACGGCTTGAAGCCCGACCTGAGCACGTTCGGCAAAGCGCTCGGCGCCGGATTTCCGGTTGGCGCGGTCGCGGGGCCGCGCGCCATTCTCGATCGCATGCGCTGGGGCAGCGACGGCATGGTCCTTCACTATGGAACCTTTAACGGCCACCGGCTCACCATGCGCGTGATCGCGGCCAACCTCGATCTGCTGGCAGCGAACGAAGGCGCAGTCTATAAGCAGTTGTATGCCATCGGAGACGCCGCCATTGCGGGGCTGCGCGATATTTTTCGCCGACGCAAGATCGCCGCGATCATGCAGGGTTTCGGTCCCATGTTTCAGATCTATTTCACGCGAACGGCATGCGATCGGCCATGACGCGATCGGCAGTCGACGCTATCCACGATTATCGCGACTATTGCCGCTATGCCGACCCGGCAAAATACTCGCGGTTTATCCACGGTATGCTCGATCGCGGAATCTACATGACACCTTCGAACGGACTGCACTGGATTATCTCGACCGCGCACACGATGCAAGACGTGGAAGCCCTGCTGTCGGCTGCCGATGAAGTCTGCGCGGAGATGCCATGAACGTCGTCTTCCTCGGCGGCGGACGGATCACATCGGCGATGCTGGCGGGCTTGCGGCTGGCAAAGACAAGACATCGCTTCGTAGTCCATGATCGCAACCCCGGCAAGCTGCGCCTACTGAAGAAAACCTACGCAATCGCCGTGGAGCCCGATCTGAAGAAAGCAGTCCGGCAAGCTGACTTGCTGCTGATTGCCGTCCGGCCCGATTCGGTCGCGGACCTTCTGCGCGCGATTCAGAAAGTCGACCGGCCGTTGCTCGCGGTCAGCCTGGCAGCGGGTGTGCCACTGCGAGCGTTGAAGCAGTTTGCTGGGCGGTCCGGTGCGCTGGGCCCGCGCCATGCCAAGCCCGGTTTGCCGCAGTGGGCGGGCTTTGACAGCGGTTACGTTTTCGCGAACGTTGCCCAATGCGGATCGCAAACGCGTCCGCGCTCTGTTTGCCAGCTTTGGCCAGGTCGTCGAGATCCCCGAAAACAAGTTCGACGCGTTTACCGTCATCTACTCCTGCAGCCATGGCTATCATGCGCTGGCTGCGCTGGCGGAATGCGCGCAGGAAGCGGGGCTCGATCGAAAAACTGCGTTGCTTGCGAGCGCGCATGCGCTGGCTGACGGCATCGTGGCGTGGCGGGAAGGCAAATCACCGCTTGAGTCCTTGCTCGAGGAAGCGGCCACTCCCGGAGGAATCGCCGCCGCTGGCGCGGCCGGAATGGATGCGGCCGGATATCAGGCCGCTGTCCGCAAAGGCGTGGCAGCCGGGCTGCAGAGGGCACGCGCCAACGCTCGCAAATAATTTTGGAACTGATAACCATCTTCCTGCGTATTCGTCTAACATCGTCTAGTCAGCAAACTGTCTGTGGGGTAGTTGATCTTCCCGTTAACAAACATTTCTATTTCTGGAGTTGCAATGCGATATCTTGCTTGCCTGCTGTACGGCGACCATACTGATTCCTGCCGCCATGTCTGCCGCCAATTCCCCGGCCGATCTCGAATCCCGGCGCAAAGCGCTCAACGATTTGTTGCACGAGCAGTGGGAATATACGCTGCGCACCAGCCCTATCTATGCCTCGATTCTGGGCGACAAGCGCTACAACGACCAATTGGACGATTTCTCGCAGCACGCGATCGACGACAACCTTGAGCAGAGCCGCCGCTTCCTCGCCCGCTTCGAAGCGATCGACACGACCGGGTTTCCCGACCAGGAAGTTCTGAACAAGCAGTTGATGGTTCGCGACTTGAGCATGGATCTGGAAGACGCGCGCTTCAAACCCTGGGAGATGCCCGTCAACCAGTTCAGCGGAATTCACATCGACGCTCCACAACTGGTCAGCATCCTTTCGTTCGAGAGCGTGAAGGATTACGAAGACTACATTACGCGACTCAAGCTTTTGCCCCGGCTCTTCGACCAGAACGTCGTGCAGATGCGCAAAGGCATGGCCGACGGTCTGATGCCGCCGAAGATTCTCCTCGAACAGGTAGTCATCCAGGCAAACGGCATCGCCACCACGCCTGCCGAGAAAAGTCCCTTTGCGCATCCGTTTGACAAGTTTCCCGATGGCGTTCCCGAAGCCGATCGCAAGCGCTTGCGCGAAGCTGGGCTGGCCGCCATCCATGATTCAGTGATTCCGGCTTACGTTAAGTTCACCGCCTTTGTTCGCGATGAGTACGCCCCGAAAGGCCGCACTGAGCCCGGCGTTTGGGCGCTTCCCGACGGCCCGGAACGCTATGCCTTTCGCGTGAAGGAGAGCACGACTACGAATCTGACGCCCGAACAGATCCACGAGATTGGCCTCGCACAAGTGAAGGAAATCGAAGGCCGCATGCTGGGAGTCGCCCATCAACTCGGCTATCCGGACCTGAAGAGTTTTTACGCTTCGATTAAGGAGAATCCCAAATTGCACCCGCACTCGCGCGAAGAGATTCTCGATCTGTATCGCAAATATATTGACGCCATGTACGTCAAACTTCCCGATCTGTTCGGACGCCTTCCAAAGGGAAAACTTGAGGTGATGCCGATCGAAGAGTTCCGCGAGAAAGAGGCATCGACGCACTACGTACAGGGCACGCCCGATGGGTCGCGCAAGGCGCACGTCATGGTGAACACCGGAGATTTTGCCAAGCGGACCACGCTTGACATTGAAACGACCGCGTACCACGAGGGCGTTCCCGGCCATCACCTGCAGATTTCCATCGCGCAGGAATTGCCCGAGCTTCCGCCCTTCCGCCAGCAGGAGAACTACACCGCATACACCGAAGGCTGGGCGCTGTATGCCGAAGAACTGGGCAAGGAGGTGGGATTCTACCAGGATCCCTATAGCTACTACGGGCACCTGCAGGATGACATGCTGCGCGCGATCCGCCTCGTCGTCGATACGGGCTTCCACTACAAACATTGGTCGCGGCAGCAGGTGGTGGATTTCTTCCACGAACACTCGGCCATCGATGAGCCCGAAGTGCAGAGTGAAACCGACCGCTACATGGCGTGGCCGGCACAGGCGCTCGGCTACAAAATCGGGCAACTGGAGATCCTGAAGCTGCGCCAGTACTCGAAAGATGAGCTGGGCGTCCAAATTCGACCTGCGCGCATTCCACGACGAGGTGCTCGCGGGCGGCGCTGTGCCGCTCGACGTGCTCTCGACGCGCGTTCACGAATGGGTAGGCCAGAAAAAAGCGCAGGCGTCTGCCGGCGGTATCATCCACGCAAAGTAAATTGCCAATCATGCCCAGTTCTCCGGAAGCTATAATCGGCAGCAATGCGCCAATTTTTCCGCATGCTGCTTCTGACTCTTATGCTGATGACGGTGGCGCTTATATCCGCGCTGACCGCCATGCGGCTGGCCATCCACGGGCGCGAAGTCGTTATCCCGAAATTGGTGGGCATGAGTCCATATCAGGCCGAGCGCACGGGCGCCGCGTCTGGACTGCAGGTGGTGGTCGAGCGAGAGTTCTACAGCGCAAATGTTCCCGAGGGAGAAATCATGACCCAGATCCCGCCAGCCGGCACGAAGGTGCGGCGGGGATGGGCGATCCGGGTCGCGCGGAGCCTTGGGCCACAGCGGGTGGCAATTCCCGACATCACCGGAGAAAGCGAGCGCGCCGCGGAATTGAACATTCGCCGCCGCGGCCTTGCTCTCGGCTCGGTCGCGCAAGTAAGCCTGCCCGATGCAGCCGAAGACCGGGTTGTATCGCAAAGTCCACCCGCGAATGCGAGCGGGATCGCTGCGCCCAAAATCGATCTTCTGGTCAGCACCGGCCCCGAACCCGCAAGCTACGTGATGCCGAACCTTACGGGGCAGCCGCTCGGAAGCGCAACGTTGACTTTGCAGGATGCCGGCATGCGTGTCGGCAAAGTTAGCGCCGTTCCCGCCTCGCCGCCCGGTGAGCCCCAGAGCACGCCTGTTACCCCATCTGAGCCGAACCCGGCAAGCATGATCGTGACGCAAACTCCGCCGCCGGGACAAAAAATCGCGGCCGGCACGGCGGTAAATTTCGACGTACGCTAACTGCGCTTTAGGTTCTCTATTTTTTTCTTCGTAATGATCGCGGCAAAAAAGCCATCGCAAGGATGGACTCCAGGAATCGTCCGAAGATTCGGTCCGCTCAGAAATGATCCGATGTCTGTAATGCTCAACTCGCCGGAGCGCCGCAATTGCTCCAGCTCTGTCCGGCAATCGGCAATCGACAAGTCAGGCGCGCCACTGAGCGCAGCTTCCACTACATCTTCGTTCTCCTCGCGCTCCAGCGAACACGTGGAATAAACCAGCCGGCCGCCCCTCGCCAGTTGCGCAAGCGCCGACCTCAAAATGGCAATCTGTCGCGATTGCAAATCCTCCAGATCGCGAGCTGTCAGTCTCCACTTGATCTCAGGGTTGCGCGCCAGAGTCCCGGTCCCCGAACAGGGGACGTCCACCAGAATGCGATCAAATGCCGTCGAAAACGGCGATTGGCGGGCATCGGCCGCAACCACCCGCACGTTTGGCTGGCCGACCAGGCTGCGCAACAGACGTGCACGGTGGGGATGCAACTCCGACGCAATGACCGTGGAACGCGGGTTACGACTGGCGAGCAAGGCAGTCTTGCCTCCAGGAGCAGCACAGCAATCGAGAATTTTTTCTCCGGGACCGACCAGTTCTCCGCAACCAACCAGCAGCGCCACAAGTTGTGAAGCTTCATCCTGAATCGAGATACGTCCCTCGCCGGTAAGCGTCGGTTCCCGTTACGTCGCCCGCAAGAACCGTCCGAGCGGCCGAGAGCAGTCGGCCGGGCGCAAGTTGAATGCCCGTGTTGGCCAGTTCATCGACTGACTGAACATCGATCGATTGAACATCGGGTGTTCGAAACCCGGTGATTGAAATTCAGATCGACCATCGTAAATATGAATGGTCACCCTCGGCGCATGTTGGTCGTGCGCGCAGATCTTGCGGGCTGCCTCCAGTCCATAGCTCTCAGCCCACCGCGCCACCAGCCACTCGGGATGAGCCGCATTTTGCGCCAGCGAGCATGCGTCAGTCGGAGCTGTGAATTGCGGCGACAACATCTTCGGTCGTAGTTGCGCCTCGCTGCCTCGCTTTCGGCCGAGCAGTTGCGACGAGTTTGCGGAGCACTGCATTGACAAACCCCGCCGCCGAACCCTTCCGCGCCGCTTTCACAAGCTCCACGCTTTCGAAAATGGCCGCACGCGCCGGGATGCGGGAAAGAAATTGCAGTTGATATAGCCCGAGACGCAGTGCGGCCAGAACTTCGGCGTCCAGTCGCTCCAGTTTCTGCGATGAAGCGCCGGCCAGGCGCCGATCAAGCCACGATCGCCAGCGGAGCACACCCATTACCAATTCGGTCGCCAGCCCGTGATCCGCGGCGGAAAGTTTGGCGAAACGCGCGGAATGAAGCAGTTCGCTGGCGTAGGATTGCTCGCGCTCAATCCTCAGAAGTATTTCGATCGCCGCGGCGCGAGCGGGAGAGACGGCCATCGCGAACTATTGTCCCACGCCTATCCGGTTACGGCTATCCTCCCACCCCGCCGCCACGGCTATTCTCCCAGGCGATCGCCGGTTTTAAGCCGGTAGCCATTGATGAATTCCTGCGCGGTCATCCGGCGCTTGCCCTCGATTTGAACTTCGATCAGTTCGAGCACCGTGCCCTGCCCACATCCAACCAGCAAGCGCGCAGCGTTCACGGCGATGATGCCAGGCGACAACTCGCCCGTATGCTGCACGGTTTCGGCGCGGTGCACTTGCAGAGTCTTGGTTTTGAAAGTCGTAAAGGCTCCGGGCCAGGGCTGGAAACCGCGCATGCGATTGAACAAATCGTTCGCCGAACGCGAAAAGTCCATGCGGCCGTCTTCTTTTTTCAGGATCGGCGCCAGCGTGGCCTCAGAATGATTCTGCGGAGTGGAGTGCAATTCGTCCGCTTTCAAGCGCGCGCAAAGTCTCTACCATGAGTTCTGCACCGACGGCGGCGAGCCGGGGAGCTAGTGTCTCGGCCGTGTCCTCCCGCAAGATCGGCATCTCGCGTTGCAGGAGTATGTCGCCCGTGTCGAGTCCCGCGTCGATGCGCATAGTCGTGACTCCAGTAACGGATTCCCCATTTGCGATTGCCCACTGGATCGGTGCAGCGCCACGATATTTCGGCAGCAGCGACGCATGCAAATTCAAGTTTCCCAGGCGAGGCAGATCGATCATCCACTGCGGAATAATGCGGCCATAGCCGACCACGATGATCGCGTCCGGATGCAAGGCTGTAAGTTGTGCGCGGAACTCGTCGTTCGTCTTGATCGTGGCAGGCTGCGCGATCGGGATGCCGAGGCCAATCGCAGCTTCTTTCACGGGAGATGTGACTAACTCCATCCCGCGTCCGCGTGGCCGGTCCGGCTGCGTCACGACCAAAGACACGCGGTGACCAGCCGCGACCAGTCTCTCCAGGGTCGGGACCGCGAAGCGAGGCGTGCCGCAGAAAATCAGGTTCATGGACAAGGTCTCAGGTCTCAGGTCTCAGGTAAAGGCATGCGAGCCGAACCAGCCACTGATTTCCAGAAGGCTTCCCGTGATTGCACATTGTGCACCGGCCAAGATCCTAAGACCTGACACCTGACACCTGCACCTGCCTCCTACCACTCGCCCGCCTTTACCATTTTCTTGATCTTGCGTTTGATCAGGTCACGCTTCAGCGCGCTGATATGCGAGATATAGAGTTTTCCATTCAGGTGATCGGTCTCATGCAGGAAGGCGCGCGCCAGCAGGTCTTCTCCCGTGTGCTCGAAAAATTTGCCGTGGACATCCTGCGCGCGCACGGTGACGGTTTTGGCGCGCGAGACGTCTTCGCGAAATTCCGGGATGCTGAGGCAGCCTTCGCTTCCACGCTGCCGGCCTTCTTTTCCGATGATCTCCGGATTAATCAGCACCAGCTTTGCGTCCGGGTCTTCCTTGAAGGTCACATCCACTACCGCGATTCGTTTCGCAATGCCAATTTGGGGAGCAGCCAGGCCCACGCCACGAGCCGCGTACATAGACTCGAACATATCCTCGACGAGTTTCTTGATCTCCTCATCGAAGTTGGTCACCGTCGCGGCGGGTTTCTCCAGGACGGGGTCGCCGAATTTCACAATTGGATAAATCATCTTTAAATTCGCGCTTCAGATTTATGCTTCGCTTGATTGCCGCTTCAGTAATTTCTCAGCTGTTCCAGATAACCCTGAAAATTCCGTTTTGTTTCCTTCAGCGAGTCGCCGCCAAACTTCTCAAGCGCGCAGCGCGCCAGCGTCAACGCAACCATCGCCTCACCGGCAACACCAGCCGCCGGCACCACGCATACATCGGAGCGTTCGTAAGCCGCCTTCACTGGCGTACGCGTCTCGAAATCCACCGACTGCAGCGGACGCCGCAATGTCGAGATCGGTTTCAGGTAGCCGCGAACGCGAATCTCCTGCCCGTTTGAAACGCCGCCTTCGATTCCCCCGGCATTGTTGCGCGTGCGTGTGAAACCTGCAAAATCGTCGCCACGCCGGTATCCGATTTCGTCATGCACCGCTGACCCCGGCGCATGCGCCGCCTGAATTCCGCTCCCAATTTCGACCGCTTTCACGGCCTGCAATGACATGACAGCCGCCGCCAGCAGCCCGTCGAGCCGCTCATCCCATTGCACGTAGCTGCCGAGGCCGGGGGGAACATTGCGCGCGACGACCTCAAAAACGCCTCCCACCGAATCGCCGGTGCGCAGAACTTTATCGACCTCTTCTTTCATCCGCTGCTCGGCCTCCGGGTCGGCGCAGGAGAGCAAGACCTCTTCCTTGTGTGACAGCGGCTCAATCTGCTCCCACCCAATTTCACGGTCGGCGATCGAAATCGATCCCACAGCAATCACGTGACTTAGAACTTCCATGCCCAACTCGCGCAACAACAGCTTGGCGAGTGCGCCAACGGCAACCCGCGCTGCTGACTCCCGCGCCGACGCGCGTTCCAGAACATAGCGGGCTTCGGTGAAATCGTACTTCAAAGCTCCGGCGAGATCGGCGTGGCCGGGGCGCGGCGACGCAACGCGCTTGTGCTTCTCCGGATCGCCCGGCTCAACCGGCAGAGACTCTTTCCAGTTCTGCCAATCCCGATTCGCCAGCAGCACCGCAATCGGCGAGCCGATTGTTTTGCCATGATGGATGCCGGAAAGAAAGTGCGCCCGGTCGGTTTCGATCTTCATGCGGCCGCCACGCCCGTAGCCTTGCTGGCGTCGCCAGAGCTCACGATCCACAAATGCCTGATCCACTGCCACTCCGGCGGGCAACCCGGAAAGAAAGGCAACCAGGGCTTCGCCGTGCGATTCTCCGGATGTGAAATAGCGCAGCATGTAAAACAGGCATTGTAAATGAAGAAGAAGGGATCGGCGCTTTCTGATTTTCACCCGTAAGCCGCAATAATACGGGTACAATAAGGCAAGCTGGTTTGCCGACTGACCGGGCCAAACGCCAGATTCCGCGCGCACTTCGTCAAGAGACGCGAGGCATTTTGCGGTGTTGACCAGGAAGACCCTATCCTTTCATTCCGAAAGCGCGAAGCGTATTCGTTGCGTGATCTCCGACGATCACGAACTGGTACGCTACGGCGTGCGTCGGCTGCTCGAGGACACTCCTGATTTCACCGTCGTCGCCGAAGCAGGCGACGCAGCGGAAGCTCTGAAATTGACCTTGGAACACCATCCCGACCTGGTGTTGCTCGACGTCGCCATGCCCGGCATGTCCTCGTTCGAAGCCGGACGCCTTATCAAGGAGCATTGCCCCGATTCGCGCGTCGTGTATCTGACCATGCACGAGGACAAGGACTATGTTCGGCAAGCGATGCACTCAGGAGCAAGCGGCTACCTGCTGAAAGACACTCCCACCCTCGCACTCTTGCGTTCGCTCCGGGAGGTAAGCCAGGGGGAACGGGCATGGAGCCCGCGGGTTCGAGCGCAATTGAAACTGGACACGCCGCCTCGCATTGGCGTGGCGCAGGTGCCGCTGCGAAGAGGTGCACTGACCGTGCGGGAGCGCGAAGTGATGCGCCTGCTCGCCGAAGGACGCACCGTGCGGCAGGCAGCGACTAAGCTCGGAGTCAGCGTGAAAACCGTGGAAGCGCACAAGTTCAATCTCATGCGCAAACTCGACATCCACAACAAGGCGCAGCTTGTAACGGTTGCAATTCAAAAAAGAATTCTTCCGCTGCCAACCGCGATATAGCAGCACACCAGGCTCATCAGACTTGGCAATGGCCTCTCGATAGTTGCTGCAAACGCGACTACGTCAACTGATCTAGGAGTCACTTCGAACCGCCGAATACACGTGAGAGATTGAAAGCTGGAGGGAATCGTTCGCATCAATGAGGCCAAGGATTATACGCACGAGGAGCGGGAAACGTCGCCGCTCAGAGTCATGCACTATAACAGGTCTGAAAAGTTGATACTGCACGCGGCGAGTCTCAAGCCGACATCCACCAGCGGCCACTACATTCTTGACCCACCCGCTATCTCGGCCATAAGTGAGCGCGATAAAGAACCCCTCCGGCTCTCGAAAAACATTTACCGGCGTCCGGTAGAGCCTGCCTGACTCTCGACCTACATTTGTGACAATGGCGAAGCCGGGCAATCGGGCAGCAAACCGGATCGTGATTCGGTTCGTAATAGCTCGATGGAAGACCGCTAAACTCTTTTTGCAGAACCGGACTAGAAGAATGGGAACGAGCAGGATCGCCAGAAGCCCGATAATTGATGTGGCTGTCAACATAGTGAGATCTGATCAACCATTCGCCCGCAGCCAGACTTGCCATACGAACAGACCAACATAACTCACCGCGAGCAAAGAAAACAGCAGGGTTAAGAGAGCGTGCCCCACGACGAATGCTGTTCCCTTGGGCCAATCGCCGTGCGAAAAGTAAATTGCATCTACAAGAATCCGCGCAGTCCAGTAAATCCCGATGAAACAGGTGAGTCCCAAGGCAGCACGGTCGCCTTCGAGCAGTTCCGTGTGGAGAACCAACGTCAGTGTGCCAAAGGCAATGATCGTCAAGACCGTGAATCCACCCTGCACCCAGAGCAGTTTTCTGTTGAATGGAATCAATTGTTGTAAGTCCCGCTTCCAGCCGAGACGATACGGCACCTGAAAGCTGGCGAACAGGATCACAAAATGCGCCGCACCAACGAACCACAGGTCAATGCCAAATACTCGCTGAACAAGTTCGTTAGTCATAGCGCCTGAATTGCTCGCATAAATGGAAGTATTACACGCAGCACGAACCAAGGGTGGAAGAGCCCACAGACTGGTACCGTTAGGAACACCACCATGAAAGACCAGCCGCGCACTCCCTGCCCCAATCCGAGCCGCTTGCCGAGCCGCGAGCGCTCGACCGACACCCCCGCGCCCTGCAGCAAGAAGTACAGCGTGGGTAGGCCATAGCCGCCACGAGCGGGCAGCGAGATCACCAGATCGTGGATCAGCCCAGAAACCGCAAAGACTAAGAAACCAGCCGCGCCCACTCCTAACCTTCGATATGACGGGCGAAAAATTAAATCACGGGCGAACTCACGGAAACCAAGATTCCATCGCTTCCCCCAGAACTCTCCAAGGGAGGTGGACCGAAGAGGTGCAGACATGATGGGTTCGGCTTCGACGCCAAGGTATTGCCACAGGAAGGCGACAATCTGGAACGTACCAAAGTGAAGGAACAGGATCAGACCTACCATCGCTACCCACCCGCGTAGAAGCGGTTGTCCTGGCGGAATGTGTCGTACTACAACCCAGATTAGAATCACTCCGGCTGTCGTCTCGATAATCGCCCAGAGCCAAGCTGTGGGCCTTGGCGGCGAGACGCGCTGCCGCGCATCCAGGAAAGCCTCTGCGTCCATTCCCGGCCAAGCTAGAAGATAGGCTACCGAGCGCCACGCCGCGTGAGCAATTCGTGATCGCGCTTTCCACCATGTTAGCCATTTCAGGCCGAGATAGATGGCGAACGAAAGTATCCACATCAATACCCAAGGAGGTAGCAGATTGCGGCAAGCCACTGCCGTCAAAGGCAAGACTGAAATTGGGAGCCAGCCGCACACTTTGTCGGCGATTTGGCAGCTGTCAGGCGCACCCACATTGATCTTGTACCAGATGTCTTCTCGGTAGGAATAGTGTCTCTAAAGGTGGTTGGCGCAGAATTCCTATTACACCAGTGGCCCTCAGTGGCTTGCCAACAAACTGAGTTCTAGGCGTCTGGCGCCGCCACAGCCGCCAGCGTCGCCAGGTCAGGAACCTCAAGATCCGGTTGCCCCATCGCCGCGCGCACCGCGCCAACTCCGGGCCGGGCGGACCTCCGGTTCACCCATACGGTCGCAATTCCCAACGACCGGGCCGGAACGATATCGTGATAAATACTCTGCGCGGCGTGCAGCAATCGCTCAGGCGGCAGGGCCAGCGTGCGCAGGGCCAACTCGAAGTTGTGGATGGCAGGCTTGTAGCTCCGGGCCTGCTGGGCTGTGATTACGGCATCGAATTCCACGCCCAGATGTTTTCCCGTAGCAGCAAATAGATCGTCGTCAATGTTTGAAATCACCGCGAGTTTGAACCGCTTCTTAAGCTGACGCAGGGCGACGACGGTATCCGGAAAAGGCGGCCACAAAGGGACGGATTCATGCAGCGAGCGGATTTCGGCGGGCGTGGCTTCGAAATTCAGGCGATCACCAAATGCCCGCACCACCGATTGCAGGGCCTCCCGGTAGCTCTGATACGGACCGCTTTCCGCCTCGGCCTCAACTTCCCCGTAGAGTTCAAGGATCGCAGCATCCGCCAAAGTTCGGTCATGGCGGGCAAGGAGGGTGCGCAGCACAGGCAAGATTCCCGACTCCCAATCGAGAAGAGTTCCGTAGCAGTCGAAGCTGATGGTCGTATAGCGTGAGAAATCCATTACGAGAATCGGTCGTCCGTTCTCGATCGCCACCGCGGTCGAGATCCCTCAGCGATCACCCGCAATTGACCGATGGCTGACAATCGGTGATAGACCTACTGGGCGGGCTTAACCTCCAGCGGCGTCTTGAGCCGGAAGGTGAGCTTCGCCTCGGCGGGAAGAACAATCTCCTTGTTGCCGGTAAATGCGGCTCCGGCGCCACCGGCGCCGCCTCCTGCGAGCGCGCCGATCGCCGCACCCTTGCCGCCGCCCGCAATGCCCCCGATGATTGCGCCCAGTGCGCCGCCGCCACCCGCCAGCACCGCGGTGCGTTTGCCTTTTCCTTTCTCCTCCCGGCTGACGGCGGAAGTTTCAATCGGCTGCTCAGCCCCATTCACCCTGATCGACGTCAATCGCACTTCAAGTAATGCGCCGCCCTTAAATCTGCCGAGTGGCTTGGCATCGACCACGGTTCCGCGCGCAGCCGCGTGGACCGGAATTACGGTATTTCCATCCACGGCCACCGGTTCAACCAACGTGGCCGAGAATGACTGGCCCGGAGAGCTGAGCTTCGATCCCAGCGCTTCGTCAAGTCTCACCGCTAGAGTTGTGCCCGCAGGTACAACTACCGGCGGTGGCGGTGCTGGGGCCTGCGCCGCGACCTGTGCCGGAGCTTGCGCAGCTTGCTGCGCGGGCGCGGCCGGAGAACTCGCAGCGTTTCCGCCCGCTGGGCTTGATGACGCTGCGGAGCTTTGTGCGGCTGAATTATCGGCCGGCTTACTCGAGCAGGCGGCAAGCGCAAACAACAAGAGAATGCAAAGCGCATAGACGGAACGGGAATGCATAACGTCTACCTCCGAAATGGAATTCTTTGAGGGCCCGGCTTTATCTGATGCCCGGAAAACCAAAGAGGCTTCCCGCGCGAGGAGCGCCACGTACGCCTATGTCTTCTGCTCACTGAATAAGTCAGCATGAGGAGCAGTCTCATCCTGCGGCCCCGCTTCGGCAGTGGTAGAGGGCGGCACAACTGGTTCTTCGGCCACTGGTCTTTATAGCCGCTGCCTTCTCGCCCTGTGTAAATTTTCGCGAATCGAGCAGCGGACGCCCCAGCGATGGGTTGTAGCTTGTCCACGGCCCTTCGAGTTCACCCTCCCGCGCGAAGTGGGCGCGCATGGCCTCCATCTTGGAATCCAGATCGTCCAGATAATGCAGCATGAGCGCTTCCGGAAACATGGGTAGCTTGGGCGATCCAAAATCATATTGGCCGTGATGGCTGATGATCAGGTGTTCGAGCAGGGTCTTGAGCTCGGGCGGAAAATCGGGCAGTTTCGCCAGCTTCGCCTGCAACATCTCCAACTCGATGATCATGTGCCCCAGCAGTTGGCCCCGCGTCGTGTAGGAAAACGAACGCTTGTAGGTCAGCTCATCGATCTTCCCGATATCGTGGAGAAATGCGCCGGTCAGCAAGAGGTCGCGGTTAATCTGCGGATAATTGCGGCTCATCAGGTCGCAGGAGCGGAAGAGCGAGACGACATGATCGAGCAATCCGCCAATATATGCATGATGCAGCGTCTTCGCGGCGGGCGCGTTGCGGTAGCGCTCGGCGATCTCCGGATCGGCCATGAACGATTCCACCAGCGCCTTCAGATGTGGATTCTGGAAGGTGCCGACAAAGTCCGCCAGAGTTCGCCAGAGTTCGCCGATGTCCTTTGTGGTCTTCGGAAGATAGTCGGTGTAGTCAATCTCGGCCTCTCCCATGCGCCGGAGTTTATGAATCGTCAATTGAAAACGATTCTTATATTTATTGATAAGCCCTTTGATCTTGAGAAAATCATCCTGCTCGAAGGCAGCAATGAACTCCTCGACGTTATCCCACATCTTGGCTTCGATCTGGCCGGTGCGGTCCGCCAAAACCAGCGCGAGGTACGGCTCACCGTTCTTTTTCGGCTTCACCTGTTTCGATGCCACCACAAAGCTGGAGGTGATGACCTTGTTTTCCTGGTGAAGACAGTCGCAGATGAAAAACTCTTTCATGAGCCTCCGCAAATCAACTTGCTGGGTGGAACCGAGTGCATGGAAAAGCTCTCAAGCAGCAGTCGTCATGCACTATCCGTGATGGATAGCCACGACGAAGATAGCCGCGATGAAACCCCATGCCGCAATGCGCCGGTCTGGGCAAATGCGAATCGCCTGTAACATGGGCCGCCAAGCCGAATCTAAAATACTCCGAGCTTCTTCTTCTTTTTCAAGCTCTTCGAAGCGACTTCCTTGGCTGTAGTCTCGACGGGCTGGGTTTGGTTCGCGCTTGCCCCCGTGTCGACGTATCCCGCCTTGATGTCGATGAACGCTTGCTCGCGCAGCGTCGTCAAATACGCGCGCAACGCGGGCTGCAGCCTCTGCATGTAGAGCGCGTCCTGGATGCGAGGCTCGATGTCCTTCAACGGAGGAATCCCCGCCGCCTGGTGCTCGGTTACTTCCAGGATGACATAGCCCTGCTTGGTTCGAATCACGTCCGTGCTCGCACCCGCCTTTAGCGGGAAGACTTTATCTTCCAGTTCTTTGGCCAGCGTGCCGCGATTGAAGTAGCTCAGGTCGCCGCCCTCTTTGGCGGACGGTCCGTCGGAATTCTTCTTTGCCAGATCCGCGAAGTTGCCGCCCTTGTGAAGCTGCTCCAGAACATCCTGCGCTTTGGCTTGCGCGGCGGTCAGGGCTGCTGTCATTTCCGCATCCGTCGGAGGCAGTGGTTTGCCATCCGGCCCGGCCGGCTTGGTTGGAGTTTTGGGTGCGATCAGAATCTCGCTCAGGCGCACCGCCTCCGGCCGGTCCATCTCCGCGCGATGATCGTTATAGAATTTGAGCTCGTCCTCCTTACCGATCGAGAGTTTCGAGCCCACTTCCTGTCCGATTACGCGCTGGGTAACAATCTGATTGCGCAGGTTCTGCTTGAACTCCTCATAGGAGGCCCCCTGCGCCTCCGCCGCCTTTTCGAGATCCTCCATGGTCTCGAGTTTCATCTCTTTCCGCATCTCATCCAGTTTCTTGATCAGTTCGGTGTCGCCGGTTATGCCGAGATCCTTGGCCTTTTGCAGCAGCAATTGCTGGTCGATCAGATCGCGCAAAACGTCCCCCTGCTTATCCGCAAAGGCGCGGTCGGCGTTGTTGGGCTCCTGCTGCTGGACCTCCTGCTTGAGCTGGTCGCGGCTGCGAACATATTCCGTGCGCGTGATGATCTCGTTGTTCACGCGCGCGACGATCTCTTCGACAATGGCATCCGCCGGCAAAAGCGCAGGAAGCAGCATGGCGTAGGCAATTGCCAACAGAAAGGTCAGTCTGGTCTTATTCATTGAGGCTCTCTTGAAACCTGGGTTACAAACCTGTCTGAGGAAACATGGGTCAAACGAACGTGGGTCAAATGAAACCTGGCTAAACAAACCTGGTTCAAACCCAAACTAATTTTAATGGTATTTTACGCCGGAATTGCCGCCGAGACCAATTCGCGAGACAGACAAGCTCCTGAGCAGAGGTTCTCAAAATCCAGCGGCTGGCGCCTGAACCCTTAGTTGGCCCGCATCAGCGTCAGCGCCGTCACGTCGTTGTGCTTCGGCACCGTGTGCATGAAGCTTTGCACTTCCTCCAGAATGCGCTGGGAGAGATCTTTGGCGGAAGCCGGTCCAGCCTGCATCACGATCTTCACGCCTGCCAGCCCAAACTCGGAGCGCTTGCTCTCCGCTTCGACTACCCCGCGAGAGACCACCGCCATCGAACCCTTAGCTCCCATCCCGACGATGCGGGCGTCGGTGGGCGCGAGCGAAAACAGGCCAAGGGGCAGGCCAGTGGCTGGCAACTCGACCACGCTCGATTCGTCGCGCAGCAGTCCAGGCGTGTGGCCCGCATTCACGTAACACACCGTCCCCAACTCTTCGTTGTAGCAGCCGGCAAACGCCGGGCAGCTTCGGACGCCCCCGGCAGCGCGCATGATCTCCAGATTCAAACGCCGCGACAGTTCGACCATAGCCTCCGGCTCGTTCAGTTCCGGGGCGGAGAAAATCGCTTCGGCAGAGGAGGCAAAGCAAGCCTGCGCCGCCTGGAGTACCGCTCCGCAGTTCTCACGTTTGCCCGCCACGTCGAGCAATCCAAAAAGAAAACGCGTGGGACTGACTCGTGCGAAGGTATGAAAATCGCCCCCGGCCTGCGGAGAAAAATAAGCGACCGCCATCGCAGCTCCCTGCAGCGGAGGCGTATCCGTGTGAACGATCTGTGGAGGCGGCTCCACTGCCGGGCCGAAGATTTTTGAGAGCAGCGCGTTCATGACGGGCGAAGGTACCACAATCGGGATGGAGGGGCAATCGGGCAGAAGTGGCGTCTGCCCTGCAGAACAGGCGGCGTCGGCAAAGCTCAATATTTCAGCGATTTACAGCTAGTCTCAGGTGACTGTACGGGTGAAACCGATTTTGGGTCGCACACGGTTCTCACAGCGTGCAGAAAAGATGCCGCGTAGAGACGGGGCTTGCCCCGTCTCCGGGGTACCAATGAAATATAGTCGAGCAGAACGGGAAGAGCACGGCCAGCAGACGGCACCGGATCTGCGTGTTACCGCCCGTACCTGTCAGCCAGCCAGCGCGCCATCTCGTCGCGCAACTGCCGGTAGTCAGAATGAATCGTTCCACGCAACGTCGCCTCGGTCGCGCCGCCCTGCGACAGTCGTTCCAGGATGCGCTGAACGTCGCCCATCCCATAGGTATCGCGGATATATTCGACGGCGGCCAGCGACTCGGCATACGCGGTACTGGCTTCCGGACCTGAGAAGTTCATAAAACTGCCCTCAAGCATGTTGTATGGAATTTCGGCTCCCGCCCCGAATAACTGAGCCAGCGCATGCCCATTCGAAGCGCTCGACTTCCCCTCCTCAAGCTGCGCAATGCCTTCATTCAGCCATGTGGGGCAGCGGTTGCTCGACATCTGCGCCACGAACGAGTGCGTCAGTTCATGCTTGAGTACGCGCGCGAGTTCGGGAGTGATACCTGCCATACCGCTGACGGGAATGCGGAGTTTGCCATCGTTGATGGCGCCGCTCCACGAAGGTGCCCGCGTCACATCGAAGAAAGCCTGCTTCGTATAAAGCGTCACCGCAATCGTGTTCCGCGGCGAGTAACTGAAATCGCGCACCAGGTCGTCATAGTCGGAGTCAAGCGTAGCCAGCAAATCGCGGCGAAAGCTCTCCGATGTCTCGTCGCCTTCGAAGTGCAGATTGAAATGGCTGCTCTCACGTTGCGAAAAGTCGGACTCGGCCTTCGATTCTCTCTCCGCCCGCTCCAGATATTTGCTTACGGTGGCGTCGGGACGTAATGCCAGCGACTTCTTCCAGGAACGAATCGCATCGGGCGTATGATCGCTCGCCGATTGTACGAATCCCAGCATGGCAAGCGCATCGGGCGAGTCCGGCGTAGCGCGCGCGGCACGCTCCGCATATGGCAACGCTTGCGGTGCCTGGCCAATCTTCAGGAGGGCGGCTGCATAATAGATCAGCAAAGTCGAATTATCGGGCTGAAAGTGCAGTGCCGACTCGTAATAATGCTTGGCCTGCGGAAAGTTCCCGTGATCGGATTCGAACTTGCCGGCGAGGAAGTATCCCGTCGCAGCAACCTCGGAATTTCCCGCTTGTTCCAGAGCGCCAAGCGCATCCGTATCCACCTTGCCGTCGCGAATGACCTTCCCAGCCACATCTTCTGCCTGCTGAAAAGTGGGAGCGGGCGGAGTGAAATCTGGAACGGCGGCGGATTCTCCCCGACCCGGACGGGCGGGTGCGACCCCGCCCGCGTCGATTCGCTCGATGGATGACTTCGGAATCGCGTAGGTATCGTCGCCCACGTCATATTCCACCCGGTCTTTATTCTTGTCCTCGCGAACCTGGTCGGCCCAGATGGTGCGTCCATTCTTCAAATGAATAACATCCGCGCGCGCGGAAAGCGCCGCTAGAAGCACTAGAATGAGACAACGAATTCGCATTCTTACCGATTCTAACAACGTGGGCGGAGGGCTTCGTAGGTGACCAAGGTGTGCGCTCGGTCGCGGCGGATGAGTTACCACAAGATGACTTGCCGGATGACGATCTGCCGGATGATGATTTGCCGGATTATCATCTGCGGCCTGCTCGCCGCTGCCTGGGCGCAGTCTCCAGCCTGCCTCCCATTGCCCCCAATCGGCGGCCGATCTCTACTCGCGAATTCGCTCCGTCGGTTTGGATTCCGACCGCGTCTATCACGTGCGCGATGCCTCCATTCATCGCCCGAATCTCGATCTCACCCTGGATGACGGCACGCTCGCGTTCACCGAGGACATTTGTGGCCGGATTACCGGCGCATTCTTTGAAGGCGAGGGCGAGGTTCTGCTTCAGCCTCCGAACCGCGTCGAGCGTGCCTCCATGACCTTGTTCACCGGCATGGCGATACTCGAAGAGCAGTTCCTGTCCGCCTACCTCCGCTTTAATGACGACACGGCGGTGGTTTTGCAGCCGTTCCTGTCGCCCGCTCCGCAGAGCGATAGCGGCGATTTTCTCAAGAATTCCAGCGACGCCGCCCGCCGATTGGCAGAGTATGACGCCTCGCGCCTGCTTCTCGATTTCAGCCATTTTCTTCCACCTGCAACCGCCAGCCAGCCGAGCCGGAAATTCCCGCCCCTCCTGCACGCCCATCTGGAAGGCAGAAATCTGGGCGCCTTTGAGGTGTTCTGGGATGCTGCGAATGCCGAGCCGCTATGGGCGGGCCAGGCGCACATAAAGGATGCAACCGAGTTTTTCGATATCTGGACTTCGTTTGCGCCCGCATCCCCCCAACCTGTTGCCGCATCTGCGCCGCGCGGCAATGACATCGCCATCACGAGCTTTCGGATTCAAGCCTCGGTGAACCCTCCAACCCAGTTGCAGGCATCGACAGAGATCGATCTTCGAGTTCGCAATGGCGGGCAGCGGACGCTTTTCCTCGAGTTGTCGCGCTATCTGAAAATCGATTCTGTTGCAGCCAATGGCCGTCCACTGGCCTTCATCCAGAATCCAGCCATTGAAGGCACACAGCTTCAGCGCAAAGGAAATGATCTGGTCGCGGTCGTGTTTCCCGCCGAACTCAATGACGGCCAGGAATTGAAACTGACCTTTCGCTATGCCGGCGACGTTATCTCGGAAGCAGGAAACGGACTGCTCTACGTGGGCGCGCGCGGCACATGGTACCCCAACTTTGGTTTTAACCCGGCCATGTTTGACCTGGTGTTCCACTATCCGCCGGGTTGGACCCTCCTCGCCACGGGAAAGCAGGTTTCACCGCCGGGCCGGGCAGCTCCGCTTCCAGGTGCGGTAGCGGGAGAGCAGGTTGCCCATTGGGTCTCTGAACGCCCAATCCCGGTCGCCGGGTTCAACCTGGGCAAGTACGCGCGTGCCGAGGCCAAAGCTGGCAATGTCGTGGTACAGGCTTACGGCACCTCCGGGGTGGAGAGATCATTCCCCGAGGCGCCTCCAGAGGTGATTGAACCGCCCATCTTCCCGCCCTCCCGCAGGAGGCCATCAACCCCAATCGAGGTAACTCCAGCCCTTCCATCTCCGGCGCATGATGTACAAGTGGTGGCCAACCGGGCCGCCAAAGCAATTGAGAGCTTCTCCCAGTGGTTTGGCCCGTTTCCGTACAGTTCACTCGCGCTCACCCAAATGCCGGGCGCATTGAGCCAGGGATGGCCCGGCCTGGTCTTCCTCTCCAGCTATGCGTTTCTCAGTCCCGAAGAGCAGATCGAACGGCATCTCGACCCCGTTGTGCGCGCACTGGACAGCCAGATTCTCGTTCATGAGACGGCGCACCAATGGTGGGGCGACCTGGTGCTCTGGAAGACCTACCACGATCAGTGGCTGTCGGAAGGTCTGGCGAACTATGCGTCGTTGCTCGTGCTCGAGCAGCAGAACCCAACCGCATTCCACCAGGTGCTGGAAAAATACCGCCGCGATCTGGCGAGTAAGAATAAAGATGGTGAGTGGTTGCGCGACGCTGGACCCGTAACTCTCGGCCAGCGACTGGTCTCCTCGCATTTTCCCGGAGGGTACGAAGCGATGAGTTACGAGCGGGGGACTTGGCTCTTTCACATGCTGCGCTCCATGATGCGCGATTCCGAGGAAGCGTCCCATTCCCGCCGCGAAAAGACCAATCCCGACGAACCTTTCTTCCGCGCCCTGCGCAAAGCTCGGGACCGTTACGCCGGAAAGAGCATCAGCACGCAGGAACTGATGCAGATTTTCGAAGAGGAACTACCACGCCCACTTTGGTACGACAATCATCACAAACTGGACTGGTTTGTGGATGGGTGGATCAACGGAACCGCGCTGCCCGAGTTCTCGACCCGCGAGATCCACATCGCGCAGAAGGCAGGCGTGACCACAGTTTCCGGCTTCATCGTACAAAAGGACGCGCCTAACGATCTCGTCACCGCCGTTCCCGTTTACGGCGAAACACCCTCCAAGTCACTGGTCTTCCTCGGCCATGTGCTCGCCGATGGTCCGGATACATCCTTCCACCTGAACGCTCCAAGCAACGTCCGCAAGATCGTGCTCGATCCCAACCAGACGATTTTGACCGCGCCGAAATAACTTCCCACCCCGAGGTCTCTTCGCCGGAACACGCTACTTTTCGCACAATCAGTAGGCCGTTCGATTGCTACCTACGGGTTATTCCCAATCAAACACTGCTTAAAGCAACAAGCATCGCTTTAAAGCTTAAAGATCGATTAAAGCTTAAAAAAAGAGGAGAGCATGACGCTTCAGCCACGTGCGCGCACAAGTGAGCGGCCCAGTCGGCGCCGAGTCCTGCTGGTCGAGGATGAACCTTTTGTGCGCGAGGTAACCTGCAGCATTCTCGAGGGTGCAGGCTTCGAAGTTCTGCCCGCGCACGATGCCAACGATGCCATGAAGATTTATGAAGAAGCGGAATGCAACCGGCATATTGATCTCGTCATGACGGACCTGGTTCTCCCTGGCCGCAGTGGCCAGCAATTGGCCGAAGCTCTGCGGCGGCGCTCTCCTGATTTGAACGTGCTCGTTACATCCGGCTACAGTAACGCCGATGCAATCGAAGAGCCTGCAGCGCGCACATATTTTCTGGCGAAACCTTACTCCAGGCGAAGCCTGGTCGAGAAGATCGAGCAGATCCTCGCAAGCACGCCATTGCATCGCGCCGCGGGGCAAGCAAGCTGAAAGCGCAGCGATCTCAGCAATGAGAGGTCAGAGGTTAGAGGTCAGATTTAAGAGGTGAAAACCCATTGGATCGCCAATCTTGGACACTATATGGATTCTAACCTCTGCAATCTGACCTCTAACCTCTGACCTGCCTTCCCGCACCCTGAACCCTGCTTTCCTCTATAATTTCCGGTTCCGAGGAGACCCATGAAACTCGAAGGACGAGTCGCGCTCATCACCGGAGCGTCGCAAGGCATCGGTCATGCCTGCGCGCTCGCGTTGGCGCGCGAGGGCGCGAGCGTCGCGGTCGCCGCCCGCAACCAGGCGAAGCTCGACGAACTGGTATCACAAATCAAGGCTTCAGGAAGACAGATCTGGATCGGGCGGCAAAGCCGCTGCCTTCGCCATCGACGTGGCCGACGAAGAGCAGGTCAAGACGGGCATCAAGTCGGCGATCGCCCAGTTTGGCAAGATCGACATTCTCGTCAACAACGCGGGCATCACGCGCGACCAGCTCGTCATGCGCATGAAGCGCGCCGACTGGGATTCCGTTCTCAACACCAACCTGACATCCGCGTATCTCTGCATCCAGAACGTGATTCCCTCGATGCTCAAGCAGCGCTGGGGACGAATCATCAACATCGCGAGCATCTTCGGGCAGATAGGGCAAGCAGGCCAGGCGAATTACGCCGCCTCAAAGGCCGGACTGATCGGACTGACGATGGCGATCGCGCGCGAGGTTGCGTCGCGCAGCATCACCTGCAATGCGGTCGCTCCGGGATTCATCGAGACCAACATGACCGCAGCATTGAGCGCGGAATTCAAAGAAAACGCGCTGAAGATGATTCCGTTGGGACGAGTCGGCAAATCCGAAGACGTGGCCAGCGCAGTCTGTTTTCTCGCCTCCGAAGAAGCCTCCTACATCACCGGCCACGTGCTCAACGTGAACGGCGGAATGCTGATGGGGTGAGATCGGAACCAGCGTGGGGACGGGCGCCCTCGCCCGTCCAAGCGGAGCGAAGCTCCGCAGCCTACCGAGACTTTCAACCCCACGCCCCGCGAAAATGTCCTCCGTTCAGAATTCTATGCGATGCTAACTCCTTATTACGCAATACTTTACAAATAACTCCTTATTTCTCAAAGACCTGGAAGTAATCCGCTAAGTCTTTGATTTTAAACGACAGAATAACCCCTTATTACTCAAAGACCTGGAGGAAATTTATCGTTAAGTCATTGATTTTAAGAGACCGTCCAGAAGGGGGTTCTCGATACCAACCAGTAAACAGCCCACAGGTCAAAGATCGCAGCAGCAAAAAAGAGCAGCAGAACAGCGCACGGAACGCTATCAGCGCATGTCGAGGAAGAAGGGAACGGTCAGAACTTCACAAGCTTCGTTGGCGGCTAGTGCAGTTCGGGAATGACCAGAACCATTCCCGGTCGCAGCGTCGCTAGGTTGCGGTTGCTGTGCTTGAGGGCGGAGACAGTCGTCTTGTAGGAGCTGGCGATGGAATACAGCGTCTCTCCCTGCTTGACCTTGTGGTGGACGACTGCGGCGGATGTCTCAGGTGCGGCGGCGTGGCGCGCAGTTGCAAGTCTTACTGACGACGTGCGATGCGTCGCGCTCAATGATGACGCTGACGCCGACGCTGAAGAAGACGATGACGATTTCGATTTTGATTCTGATGACTTCCGCTTCGATGCGACCCTGGTTTCCCTTGCTTCCCTCGCGCCGGGCGTCACGGGCAGGTGGACGAGTAACGTCTTTCTTCCCGCCAGGCTTTCGCCCTTCAGGCGGTTCCAGCGGCGGATCATGTTGGCGGAGACGCCGAAATTTTCAGCGACCGACTCGACCGTATCGCCGCGGCGGATCTTGTAGCGCGTGATGGCTCGTGCATAGGTCGTCGAATCCGACTGCTTGCCGGGAGCGATCGGGATGATCAGCCGGCTGTCAGGAGAGAGCGTAAGGTCGTCAAGCCCGTTCGCCTCGGCGATGGATTTGGGCACCGTGTGATAGGTGCGCGCAATCGAGGCCAGGGTTTCGCCTGCCTGCACCTTGTGATAGCGCCACCAGACGCGCTTGTCTACCGGGATCGACGCGACCGCGGTCTGGAACTTGGCGGCGCTTCCGGCGGGTAGGTGGAGTTCGAACCCCGCATCTTTTGGCGTCGTCAGGCGCAGCAGGCTGGGATTCAGTTCCTGCAAATCGGAGGCCGAGGCATCGACGCATTCGGCAACCAGGCGCAGGTCGATGGGATAATTGATCTTCACCGCGTCGTAGGGAACGGGCTTGTCCTTCACGATCGAGGCGAGCCCGTACTGGTCGGGATTCTTCGCCATGATGGTGACGGCCAGGATGATAGGAACGTAGTTGCGCGTCTCCTTGGGAAGAACGTTGCGGCGGTAAAGCTCCCAGAAATCGGCGTAGCCGGTGCGCTTGACCGCGCTCTGCACGGTGCCAGGGCCGGAGTTGTAGGCCGCCATCGCGAGATACCAGTCGCCAAACTCGTTGTAGAGATCCTTGAGGTGATGCGCGGCGGCGCGGGTGGCTTTTTCGGGATCCTGGCGCTCGTCGATCCACCAGTTGCGTTCGAGTCCGTATCCTTGCGCGCGGCTGCCCATGAACTGCCACATGCCGCGAGCGCCGGCGCGGGAGACGGCGAGCGGATGGAATCCGGACTCGGCCTGGGCGAGGTAGATGAGATCCTGCGGCACGCCTTCTTCCTTGAATGTCCGGCGAATCATGTCTTCATACTGGCCGGAGCGGGTGAGAGCGCGCTCGAACGTGCCGCGGCCGCGATTGGAGAAATAGTTGATATAACCCGCGACCTGGTCGGTCATCATGAGCGGCAGGTCGGAGCGCGTGGACTTGATCTCGGCTTCAGCCTTGGCCTTCACGTTCTGGTCGACGGCGGGCGTCGCTTCGTTGGCTTCGTCGATGGGCGCGGGCTCGGATTGCTGCTCGGCGAATCCGTCTCCCTGCTCAAGGGCGGCCAGTTCGAGGCCGTTGACGCCGTCGAGGATGCGGTTGAGTTCAGTTTCAAGTCGGTCGTCGGACTGGAGGTCGAGTCCACTGCCGAGCAAGAGGTTGAACGCGGAATCGAAGTTCTGCTTCGCCGCCTCGAGGTGGCCGGTGCGGTAGTTTTCTTCACCAGCCTTGTATTGCTTCTCGACCTGTGCGATGAGGTCGCCCACGGGATCGACCGCCAGCGCCCGGGCTGCCGCGCTCTGCGAATCGGCCGTGGCGCCTGAAGTGGCTTCCTTCTGAGGCGTTGTCTTGGGAGTTGCACTGGCGATCAGCGCTGGAGCCTGAGCGTTGGACGGAGGCAAGAAAGTTTGCTTCTGCGCAGTCTGGCAGGCAAGAGTCACTGCCAGCAAGGCGCAGAGCAAGATCGCAGAAAACCGGTGGAGGAAAAACCTCATAGCTTCAAAAACATAGCCCAACCGCGTCCACGGCAGAGCAGGGCAGAAGCAGCTTCCGAAGACCCTAGCTCTGACTTATTATCAGATGTTAATCTCGTGAAATTCGTTGGGTCAACGCCGCATTAGGCCCATGTACCCATTACTTTAGGAACCGGATTGGGGATATTACCCCAGACCGCCGGGAATGGCAACCACTCCCGAGCCGGACTGGGGCCTTTTTTCTTTGGGATACGGGCCTACGGAACCTCTGGCAAGAAAGCGTAAACCATTGCCGGAAGTCAACCCACAACAACTCTCCTAGAAGTCAATCCGCAGCGCGGCTTGTCCGGTACGATTGCCGGCATTTTCCGCGATCTGGGGCGCACTCAGGACGCCGAACGTTGTCGTGTTGTCGATCTGGGTCGCCGGCGGAGCAAAGTTTGTGTGGTTGAGCA
Organism: uncultured Acidobacteriaceae bacterium; assembly: GCA_963709055.1. Taxonomy (GTDB): domain Bacteria; phylum Acidobacteriota; class Terriglobia; order Terriglobales; family Acidobacteriaceae; genus Acidiflorens. The sequence goes on along the minus strand of CAVPUZ010000021.1, from coordinate 762,859 downwards.
CGTTGGTGAACGTGGACTCGAAACGCACGCGCATTCTCTCTTTTACCTGAATTACTTTGGCCAGACCCAGACTGACCGTTTTCGTACCGGGGCCTTGCAGTATTCCCACTCCGGCATTGCCAAAGCGGCCCGCACCAACCGGAGTAGGCGAAAATGCCGCCAGATTGAAATACTGAGCGCGGGATTGGCCACTATAGAAGTTCGACGAGACCTGGTCAGGCCGCAGATAGGCACCGCGATTGACGACGTTCGTATTGGATTGGTCATAGGAGTCGCTGATGCTCGGCGTCAGCCATGGGCCCGTCTCTATCAGGGTAACGGTGTTCATCTCCCACCCACCGAGCAGGGAGTTTCTCCAGCCACCGCCATTTACAAACGTACGGCCCTGCCCAAAGGGCAACTGATAAATCCCCGATACCAGGGCGCGTTGGCGTCGCGTGCCCTCCACGTTGCCGTAGTCGCTCGCAATGTGGAAGCGGTCGGCGATCGGGACGCCATAGTTGACCTCTCCGGCAAACGCGGCCGGGGTATCGCCCTGGTTGTCGGCGAGGTTCTTCGCCAACGTATAGTTCGCATCCAGATAGAGCCCGCGCGCCATCTTGTGGGTCTCCTCCAACTCAAGCGCGTCGTAATTTGCTTTGCCGGCATTGAAGGTGCTGTAGAGCGAAAACCAGTTGTGATAAGGCGCGCGCGGATCGACATAAGGACTCGCGGCGGTCGTTTGATAGGGCATCGTGCTCGCCGGAATCTGGTTCAGGTCTTCAGTGATGCTGAGCCGGTAGGTGTGCATGCCGACGTAGCTGGCACGAAGCGTATCGTGGTTGCTGAGTTGGCGCTCCACGGTCACGTTCCACTGGTTGGCTTGAGGATCGCGATAGTTTGGGTCGACACCCTGGTCGAGACCTCCGCCGCCATACTGCACTCCCGTGCTCGCAGGCGCAGTGTTGGGAAACTGGATGAGCGGAGAGCCGCCCGATGTCAGCGAGTTCGTGTAGGTATGCAACGCCGAGGTCGGATTGCCGCTGTTGTTAAACGACAACGGACCGAGGTTCGTAATCGTGAAGACGCCAAAGCCGGCCCGGATGACGGTCTTGGTATCGTTAAACGGCCGCCAGGCAATGGACACACGCGGCTGGAAGTTGCGTCTATACGTGTTGCGCAGCGATTGCGGCAGGTGATCCTGGCTGGCCGTCACGTAGTTCGTGCAGGGGAGCGCCGTGTATCCCAGGTTGCAAGCATTGAACGACTGCTGGAACGCCAGGTTGGACGCCTGCAGGCTTTGTTTGGCGAGAAACGACGACAGCTCGTCGGGAACGACGATCGAATTGTTTCTCTGGTCGAAGTTCGCGAGATTGCCGCCGTCTTCGTGGAAGCCCGGCAGGATTTGCCAGCGCAACCCATAGTTCAGCGTGAGCCGGCTGTTGACCTGGTATTCGTCTTGCCCATACAGACTGTACTGCCAGGCGGTTCCACCTACATCCGGACTGGAGACGGCAAAGAACAACGTGGTCGGCGCGCCTTCCAGAAAATCGCCGAAAGCATTGCCGGTGAAGGTCGGCTGAAAAGTGAAGAGGCCGAAGTCGTCTGACGGCAGGAAGGTTTCGATATCGGCATAGCGCACGCGGCGCACATCGATGCCGGTTTTGAAGGTGTGCTTCCCGAGGTTGTAGCTCAGGTTGTCAGTGAACTGGGTTGTCTTCGATTGCGTGACGCCGGTCTTATCCCTGCCAATCGGCGTAAAGCCCGTGCCCGCGCTGAAGTTGAAGGTGGGAAACGCGTGCGAGGTAGGATGCTGGCTGATATTGACGCCGGTCAGGTCAAGTTGCGAGAGCGCGGTCGCGCCTTCAATGGGGAAACCTACGCTGGTGATCACGTTGGTAAAGCCAAATCGAAACTCATTTACGACGTGCGGCGTGATCACGTAGGTGTGAGAAACCAGCAGGCTGCGGTTGTGGATGGTGTCAGAATCGTCGGGCAGCAGGGGATTGGCGTAGTCGGCGGTGATGTTCTTGCGGCTGAAGCGCGCATAGGCCGACTGCTTGGCGGAGATGGTTTCGTCGACGCGAACGTCTGCACCGTCGGTTCGAGCCGGTGTGGATTGAAAATTTTCGTAGTTGTAGTTCGATTGCCCCGTAACATTGGGCAGCGGGTAATACGCCAGCAGTGCCTTCGCGGTCGCATTGATGCTGGTCGTAGGAATGACCGGCCCTCCGAGCGCGGTGAGATTGCCATTGCGCTCATCCTGCGTGGGAACCAGAAACTGTTCGGCGACCGCGGTCGAGCGGCGGTTCCCCTCATAGTCGACGAAAAAGAATGTTCGGCCGCGACTCCCGAGAAGATGGGGAATAATCAGCGGGCCGCCCAGCGATCCGCCAAAGCTGTTGAAATGCTTTGGCGCTTTTCCCGAAAAACCGTAGGGATCGGCATCAAGGGCATCGTTCTGCAGATATTCAAAAAGGCTGCCATGAAAATTGGTAGTCCCGTTCTTGGTGGTGAACGTCACGTCGCCGACCTGCGAAAACTCCGCGCTGTTATTAAACGATGTCACCTTCACTTCCGAGATGCCCTCCTGCGACGGATAAGCATCCTGGAGCGCGCCGTTCTGCCGCACGTTACTGGTGGAAATGCCATCGACCGAGAAGTTCACCATCGACGAACTCGCACCACTGAGCCCGATATTGCCGGAGCTGTCCTGCTGCACATTGGGCGAAATGGCAAGGGCGCCGAGCGGACTGGTGGTGGTCGCGCGGTTATTCAGCGGGAGTTCGCTGATCTGCTGGTTATCGATCGAATCACTGATGACCGCGTTCTCGGTATTGATAACCGCGACCGTATCGCCAACCTCCACCGTCTCGGTCTGGCTTTGCACCCCGAGAATGACATCGATCCTCAGTGCCTGCCGGGCGATCAGTTCCGCGGATGGAACCTGGAAGTCGGCGAATCCCTGGGCCTTGGCGGTGACCGCGTAGTTCCCTGGTTTCAGATTTAAAAATTCAAACGATCCATTCTGGTCGGACGTGGCGGAACGACTATTGTTGTCATCCAGATTTCGTATCGTGACGGTCGCGCCAGGCACAACCGCCTGCGTGGTGTCATTTACCACGCCAACAATGCTTCCGAACGTGGACTGCCCCATGGCCGAACAGGCACTGAAAACAACTGCAACTGCGACTACTGCACACACCCTGCGCATCGTTACTCCTCAGCTCTAATCCACACGAGAGACCCGTTCTTGCCTTCGACCCCCGAACCTCCCGCTTGAGAGGGAACCCTACCGGGAAGTGCGTCAGGAAGGCGTGAGGAGTTCATAAAACATTCGTAAAGGTGCCCACCGAAAGTAGGTGGCCCACCGCTTAAGGTTAGGTTTATCCATGGCGTGCGTGGCTCCAGAACCAACGCCTTCGTCAAATTTGCTGCTAACATCTTGGGTCCAAAAGATCGAAAGGAAGTCCGGGCACGACGAAGCGCAATCATTCATCAGAATAAGGATTTCAAAACAGAACCTCGAACTGAATCGGAAGCCAATCTGGATCATCGAAAGCGAATATGAAAGCCATACAAATAAAGCAAACCGGCGGACCAGAGGTAATGGAGTTGGTCGACATTCCTGTTCCGCAGCCGAAACCGAACGAAGCAGTCGTGAAGATTCAGGCCGCGGGCGTGAACTTCATCGACGTCTACAACCGCGAAGGCCGTTACAAGGCGGCGCTGCCGCTGGTTCTCGGACAGGAAGGCGCCGGCATTGTGTCCGCGGTCGGGTCCGACGTTCGCGGCTTCGCCGTCGGGGATCGCGCGGCTTATACGCTCACGCTCGGCAGCTATGCCGAGTACGCCGCAGTGCCCGCCGACAAACTCGTAAAGATTCCTGCCGGTGTCAGCGAGCGCGATGCAGCTGCGGCCATCCTGCAAGGGATGACCGCGCACTACCTCGCTTACGACACTTTCCCGCTGAAGAAAGGTCAGACGGCTCTGATCCATGCAGCAGCCGGCGGCGTGGGCTTGCTGCTGGTGCAGATGGCGCACAACATCGGTGCGCGGGTGATCGGCACGGTGTCGACCGAGGAGAAGGCGAAGCTGGCGCGCGAGGCCGGAGCGGACCACGTGATTCTTTATACGCAAACCGATTTCGAAGCGGAGACCAAACGCCTGACCGGCGGCAAAGGCGTGGATGTGGTCTACGACTCGGTGGGCAAGACTACCTTCGAGAAGGGCCTGAACCTGCTGCGCCCGCGCGGCATGATGGCGCTGTTCGGTGGATCGAGCGGGGCTGTCGCGCCGATTGATCCGCTGGTGCTCACTGCAAAGGGATCAATTTTTCTTACCCGACCATCGCTCGGCGCTTACGTGCTCACTCCCGAGGAATTGCGGAACCGTGCCAGCGCCGTGTTCGGCATGATTCGGGACCACAAGCTCAAATTGCGGATCGAGCACGTCTATCCGCTGGCCCAGGTGCAGCAGGCGCATCGCGACCTCGAAGGACGCAAGACTACCGGCAAATTGCTGCTGATACCGAATTGAACTGCGCGAGAATCTTCAAACAGGTAGCGCCCACTCAGGTTAGCGCCCATAAACGGGCGTGAACCTGGGGTGTCTCGCAATCAAGCTGAAATCACATGCCATTCGTGGAATTGAAAAGCTCGCCGCATGCGGCCGAAGTCTCGCCCGTTCAAATTCATTACGGAGATGAAGGCTCCGGCCCGCCCGTAGTGTTTCTGCACGGCGGATGGGGCTATGGAGTCTATCCCATCGATCGTCAGATCGAAGCGTTACGGGACAAAGTGCGCCTTATCGTTCCGGATCGTTCGGGGCACGGGCGATCCACAATTTTTGCCGGCGAGTTGCCGATTGATTTTCATCGCCGCGCCGCCGATGAGACTCTGCTTGTGCTCGATGCGCTGAAAATCGAACGCGCTATTTTTTGGGGACACAGCGATGGAGCGGTCATTGCGGCGATGATTGGCCTGCGCGCGCCCGAGCGCTGCGATCGCCTGATTCTGGAGGCGTTTCATTTCTATCGAAACAAACCGAGTTCGAATGGCATTTTCTTCCAGCGCTTCGCCGACCATCCTGAAGGAGTCAGCGAAAAACTGCGAGCACAATTGGCAGCCGATCATGGCCCGGAGCAGTGGGCCAAGGTGGTCGAGCGGAATTGCCGCGTCTGGTTGCGGCTGGCAAGCGAGAGCACCCGGCCCGATGAGGATTTATATGACGGGCAACTGGCCGGACTGCGAGTGCCCGTGACGTTTGTACACGGCAGAGGCGATCCGCGCACGGAGCCGGGAGAGATCGAACAGGCGCGCACCGCGATTCCGGGCGCCGAGCCTCGCTTTATCGAAAGCGGGCGCCATAGCCCGCACAGCGAAGAGGCGGCTTGGCAGGAATTTAACGGGATTCTTGGGGGATTGGTGGCCCCGTAAGATCGGCCGGACTTCGTCCGACTGGGTAGCCGAGGGCGGCCGCCCCTACGCGAGCATTGGCGGCTATGATTTTTCCTGGCGCGAATAATCCTTCATGTACGCGGGGAATGCTTGCGCGCAGCGCTCGTCGGGAATGGACCCACCTATGGCCATCTCCAGCGGAATCACTCCGGCCCACGTCGGGAACGAATAATCTTCCTCATCGTCGATCGGCGGTCCGACCCGCACCTTGGCGGAAAATTCTTCAATCGGAACTTTCAGAACCGAGGTTGCTTTCAATTCTTTCTCGTTGGGCCGGCGGACATCGTCCCAGCGATGCGGAATGATGTGCTCGCTCAGCGCGCGCAGGGCCGCAATCTTCTCCGCCGGATCGTCGACCAGCGTCGCCTTCCCGAGAATCACCACTGAGCGGTAATTCATCGAGTGATTGAAGATCGAGCGCGCGAGCACCAGTCCATCGAGCAGCGTGACCGCGACGCACACCGGGAAGCCCCGATCGAGGTTCCGCAGCATGCGGCTGGCGGTCGATCCGTGGATGTACAGAACATCTCCGTCGCGTCCATAAGAGGTCGGGATGACATAGGGCTGGCCATCGGCGACGAAACCGACATGACAGAGAAAAGCCTTCGTCGAGAATCTGGTTAGCGGTAACGCGGTCGTAAGCTCCGCGGTGTGGCTCGCGGACGACGCGGGTGCGTGCAGTTGGATTCGTGATGTCAGACATTTGAGAGATTCCTAGGCAGGCGCCAAGAATGGGTGAAGAGGGATTTTAGCAGGTAGAACCACAAGCGGCCTGTCATCCCGAGCGAAGTCGAGGGACGAGCAGACGTGAAATCGGCCGTTACCTCCTTCGGCGCGCTGAAACTCGCTGCGGCTGCTCCTCCACCACCGCGAACTGGATCTTTTTCTCCACCGGATCGATGCGATCCACCAGGACGCGAATGCGATCTCCCAGGCTGTAGGTTTTGTGCGAGCGCTGGCCGATAATCTGGCGAGTGTTTTCGTGGTAGGTGAAATAGTCGCCGGCGAGCGTATTCAGCGGCACCAGGCCTTCCACAAACAGGTCTGTAAGTTCGACGAAAAATCCATACTTGGCCACGCTGATGATCAAGCCGTCAAAATCTTCGCCGATGCGGTGCTCCATGAATTTTACTTTTTTCCATTCCATCAGTTCGCGTTCGGCATCGTCGGCGCGGCGCTCGGCGTGGCTGGACTCTTCCGCGATGGCGTGGAGTTCGTCGAGCGAGATGGGCCCACCAAGCGGCTCGATCGATGAGCGATGAGCGTCGTGATCGCGGCGCTTGGACCAGGGAGACGGTGTAGCGCCGGTGTCTCGCCGGCCCGATTGCGGGCGGAACGCCCGCTGGTCCTCAGCAGTGGATTGCTCATCTTCATCGTCGCGGGGGCGAGACGTCCCCGCGACCGCCTGCGGAACGCCGGCGCTAGGCGACGTGCCCACCGGCATCTCTCCATCCATTTTTTCCGGCGCGTCGCGCAGCACATCTTTCAGGATGCGGTGGACAATCAAATCGGGATACCGGCGGATGGGCGACGTGAAATGCGTGTAGGTCGTCGCGGCCAACGCGAAGTGGCCTAGATTTTCTTCCGAGTAGCGCGCCTGCTTCAGCGAACGCAGCATCAGGAAGCTGAGGATTCTTTCTTCCGGTTTGCCTGTGATTTTTTCCGCGAGCTTCTGATACATGCGCGGGGTGATGTGCACTTCTTTCGGAACCTCGATCTCGCGGGTGCGTTTCCCAGTGCCGCGCGCATCGCGCCGGTCCGCTTTCAGCTGAACGCGCTGAATGGGAAGCGCTCCCACGCCCAGCGAGTAACCGAAGGTCGCCGCAATCACCTCAAAGTCATAGACGCGCTTGGCATCGGGCTTTTCGTGGATGCGATAGAGCGCCGCGATGCGTTTGTTTTCGAGATAGTGCGCAACGCACTCGTTGGCCGACAGCATGAACTCTTCGATCAGGCGGTGCGCGACGTTGCGCTCCGAGCGGGTAATGCTTTTCATCAGGCCAAACTCGTCAAATTCAATGACTGGTTCCGGCAGATCGAAATCGATGGAGCCGCGACGCTCGCGTTTGCGATACAGGATCGCCGCCAGATCGCGCATGCGCTCGAAGTGCTCGACCTGCGCCGCATAGCGGGTACGTTCGGCGGCATCGCCTTCGATCACGGCATTGACCGCGGTATAGGTCATGCGCTCGGCGGAACGGATCACGCCCTCGTTGATTTCATAGCCGGCAATCTCACCCCGGTGGTCAATCTCCATGGTGCAGGAGAGCACCAATCGATCCACCTGCGGCCGCAAGCTGCAGATGTCGGTGGAGAGTTCGAGCGGCAGCATAGGCACGGCGCGGTCGGGAAAATAAACGCTGGTGCCGCGCAGGCGCGCTTCCTGATCGAGCGGCGAATCGGGCGTGACGTAGTGCGCGACGTCGGCGATGTGAACCTGCAATTCGTAATTGCCGTTTTCGAGCTTGCGAACGTGAACGGCGTCGTCGAAGTCGCGCGCGGTTTCACCGTCGATGGTGACGATGGGAAGATCGCGATAGTCGCGGCGGCGGGGCAGTTCGTGCGCGGAAATTAGGTTTTCGATCGCCTGTGCTTCTTCGATCACCTCCGGCGGGAAGCGGTGTGGCAGGTGAAACTTGCGGATCATAATTTCCACGTCAACGCCGAAATCGTTTTCTTCGCCCAGAACTTCGATGACGCGGCCGCGCGGGTTCTGAGTAACGCTTGGCCAGTCGGTAATTTCTACGTCCACAACCACGCCTTCCAGGTCCTGCCAGTCGGTGTGGCGGGCGGCCTGTTCGCCAATCACGCGGTCGACCGATTTTTTCTTTTGCGGCCTCGGAGTCTCTGCTGCAGAATTCTTTACCACGGAGGGAACAGAGGTCACGGCGGACTGCAGAATCTCCATCCCCGGCGGGATGATGATTTCCTGCGTCACTTTTTCGTCAATCGGTTTGACGTAGTTGCGCCGGCGATCGTAGTGGAAGATTCCGACGACCGTCGGATGCGCGCGCGCAACAGAGCGGATGATGCGCCCTTCGGCACGGCCGTCGGGCCGAGAGGATGCGACTTCGACCAACACCCGATCTCCGTGCATCGACGATCCGGTGACGTGCGGAGGAATGAAGACATCGCCTGCCAGGCGCGCTTTTAGATTGGGGTCAAGCGAAGCGGCGTCGGGGGTCACGAACCCGTATCCGTCGCGATGCATGCTCAGGCGACCCACGAATGTGTTGCGCCCCGCCCTTGTCTGCGGGATGGCGTAGCGCCCGTCGTCGATTTGCTGCAGCTCGCCTTTCTTGACGAGCGCATACAGGCGGTCGGTCAGCTCGCGCCGTGCTTCGCCGCGTGCACCCAGATCGTGCAGGAGCTGTTTATGGCTCGCCGTTTTTTTCGGCTGGCGCTCGATGTGGCGAAGAATGGTGGAATCGGAGAAAGGCATTTTGTAATTTGGTAATTGAGTAATTTGGTAATTTAAACCCCCAAGGCAGTACGCATTTCAGGCGAAACTCCAATTGAAAATTCGGCCTGGAATCGCCCGGCTTTTCAATCGCAGAATTACCGATTAGGCAATTACACAATCATTTCAGATATTTCTCTTCCAAAATTCGCCGGTGATGCAATTCGTGTCCGGCGATGATGTAAGCCAGGGCGCGCGCGCTGATCTGTTTCTGGTTGGCGGTGCCATGGCGTTCGGCGGCCGCGCGATCAAAGTGGCTGAAAAGCTGAACCGTCGCCGCACGGATCGTCATGAACTCATCCAGCAGGTCTTCGAGAGTGCGCCTGTCGAATCGTCCGTTCGGGACATAGTCATCCTGCTCGAAGCCTTCGATGGGCGTTTTGTCGCCCCGGCCAATGCGCAGCGCGCGATAGCTCAGGATGCGTTCGGTGTCGTTCATGTGGCCGAGCACTTCTTTGACGCTCCACTTGCCGGGAGCATAACGGAGCTCGGCCTGCTGCGCGCTGAGCGGGCTCAGAAGAGCGCGCGTATCCTGCGTCTGCGTCTTGAGCGTGCTCACAATCTCGTCACCTTTGACTAGCGAAATATACCGCTCATAGTACGGATCGTATTCGGCCGGCTCGGGCCGGATCAGATGGGCGATCAGAGTGGTCATGGAATCTCCCGGGCGTTCAGTTTTGAAGGAAGCGCATAACGACCCACGACTCCATATTATCGCGATCGGGTTCGTTCAAACTCGAAAGCGTCGTGAATGGACAAGGCAGCCTGCAAGAAGAAATGCCGCAGGATGGGAAGCGATTACACGATGGACGGCGCGAAAACGATCCGTACCAAAGTGGGAGGAACCACGGAAAGCCCTACAAAAAGCTGGATTTCCACAGTGCAGTATGCGTTGCCCGGGAGTAGAATCGATTTGGCCACCGAAGTGCGGCCGTAATCTCTCAATCCCCAATAGAAGGAAAGGATTTCGAGCACAATGTGGAAGCCCACGAATCAACCTGCGACACCAGGCCGGCCGGCTGAGCCGGAGCGTCCGAGCATGCCCGCGGCCACGACCACGCCTGCGACGAGCGAACCGGCGGCTGCACCCCGCCCGGCGGTGACCACCACGACTTCGGACCAGGCCACGATCGGCAAATCGCTGGTGATCAAAGGCGAGGTGACTGGTTCTGAATCTTTATATATCGATGGGCGGGTCGAGGGATCGATCAACCTGTCGGGTAATCGCGTAACGGTCGGCCGGAATGGCGTGGTCGCAGCCAACATCAACGCGCGCGAAATCGTGGTCCTCGGCAAGGTCCGCGGCAATCTCACGGCCAGTGATCGCGTGGATATTCGCAGCGACGGTTCGCTCACCGGCGACGTGGTCGCGGCGCGAATCTCGATTGAGGACGGCGCCTTCTTCAAAGGCGGCATCGATATCCGTAAAGCCGGAGGAAAGCCGGAAGAGGCGAAGGCCGCGGCGGCGTCGGTTACGCCGGAAGCGGTGGGCGCAAGAGCGTAGAAGCGGCTTTAAACTCTCTCTCCGCTGTCAGCTTTTGGCTGTCATTTCAGATTCGACGAATCAGGGCGTCCTTCTTTATGAAGGATGCCCTTTGTTCTTACGCGAATGTTTCGGAGATGGATTTACGGGACGCGTCTCACCGCATACTTCCCTGCCACGATGTTGCATTAAATGACGGATGCTGCACTAACCATCCGTAGAGACGGGGCTTGCCCCGTCTCTGTTTGCAGCAGCACGAGAGCGAAGGGCGAGGCCCTAAAGCCTAAGTCCTGAGCCCGGTGTCTCATGGCTCCTTTCCAGTCGCCATCGTTTCGGAGATTTGACCAACGGCGACGCGCTGCGGATCGGGGGACTTCTTCCTCCGCAAATCCGCCGGTAATTCCGAGCGCAACAGCCATAATCCTGCGGCCACCGCCGCGGCCCACGTCAATGAGCCAAGCGCAAGAGCCGCAAGGTCGGCGCTGCGGCTGCCGTTGAGTTGCACGTTGCGCATCACCGCATAACTCAGTCCCCCGGAAACAGCGCCAATCAGCGCAGCCTTGCCCAGTTCTTTCCAGTGCAAGCCGCCCAGGGGCACCATGCCTCGAAAATGCAGCAGCAACGCGATCGCGATCGCGTTCGCCGTAATTCCCAGATCGGAGGCGATGGCCAGTCCGGTAACCGACAAGGTTCGAAACAACAGCGCGTACATGGGCAGAGAAGCGAGCGTGATCAGGCTGGTCGCGACCATCGGGGTCAGCGTATTACCGGAGGCGTAGAAGGCCCGCGCATAAAGCGCCTGGCTTGACCACAGCGCGAGCGAGAGCGAGAACCAGAAAAAATAAAGGCCGGTGGATTCGGAATCCGCAAAGGTGAAATGCCCGCGCCGATAGACCAGGTCGATCAGCGGGACGGCGATCGCCATCATCCAGCCGGTGAGCAGGAGTGAAGCCGCCGTGATGCGATAGACGGAACCGTTGACGATGGCGGCGAATTCCTCAAATTTCTTTTCCCCAAAAAGCCGCGAAAAAAAAGGCAGTGATGCCTGCCCCGTCGCCTGCCCCAGAATCGCGATGGGAACCGCGAAGAGGCGCTTGGCATAGTTGAGGCGGGCAATGTCACCGATACCGCTCGAAGCGAAGTAGCGCAGGATCCAGTCATCGGCGGTAACCAGCGACACGCCCAGCATCAGCGGAATCGACAGCCGCACCCACTCGCGGAATGCCGGGTTCTTCAGGTCAAACGACGGACGGTAGCCGGTGCCAATTTTCGCCGCTCCGAATGCGTTGATCAGAAATGGCCCGGCGACGCTGCCAATAAGCGCGCCGTAGGCGAGCGACGCGATTCCGAAACTGATGGCCCCCGACCACTCCTCCGGCAATGATGAAGACGTTGTAGATGAGCGGGACAAACGCCGGCAGCAGGAAGAGCCGGTGCGAGAGCAGGACCGCGGAAATGACTCCCCCAACATAGAAGAAGATCTGCGCGGGCAGCAGAATGCGCGTCAGGTGAACGCAGAGGCGCATCTGGTCGGGCGTGAAGCCGTGGAACATCCAGGCGGCGAACTGGGGCGTGAAGATCTCGGCCAGGATGGTGCCCGCGATCAGCACGCTGGTCATCACGGTGATGATGATCGAAAAGGTCTTCTGCGCTTCCGGCTCGCGTTTTTCAGCCAGGAACCGGGTATAGATCGCGATGAATGTAATGGAGGCGGTGCCGCCCGCGACGATGTAATTCAGCCAGTCGGGCAGAGTGAAGGCCGCGACATAGGCGTCGGTTTGCGCCCCCGCCCCAAATGCATACGCGATATAGGCCTCGCGGATGTATCCGATCCCGCGCGAGAGCGCGACGGTAATCATCAGCAACAGCGTCGCCGAAAGCGCCGTGTGCTGGTGAGAGGGCCGGAAGAAGCGCAGCAAACGCATCGTTTGCAGGGTAACTCATCTGGGTGTGGGCGGGAGAGTTATTGGAGGGTCGGAATCGGGGATGGCAATCTGGGCGGAGCTAGGGTATTCGTAGTTGGTGCAAACGCCTGTGGCTGTTGAAAAAGTCCAGTTTCCTCCAACACAGCCGAAATTTTGGGGGATATAAAATGCCTAGAAAATTGAGAAAGTCGTTTGTGGGGCATCCTAGCGCAAATTTATTTTGGACAATTTCGCGCACAGGACTTTTTCAACAGCCACGCCTGATTTCAACAACTATCTGGAACCTGCGGGGCCTAGCCGTCACCGACTGACCAGTCGGCCCGTCACGCACCAGCCGTGTCCGTGCGTTGGTGAGAAATGTTAACTGGCTTCTAGATGTCTTCACATTGAACAGCGTATTCTTATTTCAGAGGAAAAACCCATGAGCGTTTCACGAATGGTTGGACTTGCAATGGTTGGCAGCCTGTTTCTCACCGTTCCGGCTTGGCCACAGGAAAAGAAGATTAAACGTTCGGATCTGCCGCCCGCAGTTGAAAAAGCCGTTGCAGCGCAGAGTCAGGGTGTGACCATTCGCGGCTTTTCTGAGGAAAAAGAGCACGGACAAACCTTCTATGAAGCGGAGTTCGTGGTCAATGGCCGGAGCAAGGATGTCCTGGTGGACGCCAACGGTCAGATCGTGGAAGTGGAAGAACAGGTGGTTGTGGATTCGCTCTCTCCTGCGGTGAGGGATGGACTGCAAGCCAAGGTCGGGAAGGGCAAACTCGTGAAGGTCGAGTCCCTTACCAAACACGGCAAGCTTGTGGCATACGAAGCACAGGTCGTAACTGATGGAAAAAGGTCGGAGGTGCAGATCGGCCCCGATGGAAGACCTCTGGATCACGAAGAATGAGGCGCAAGACTAACTGTTGAAAGATCCATTACACCAACAACGAGAATTAAACTCAAAGCCTCACGCGGGGAGGGCGCTTTCCGTTTCGCCCAGGGTAGATCCACTTCACACGATTGTAGAAGAGACCCCGCTCTACTTGCCTGAAATAAATAGACTTGCCAGTTGATCTTCGTTTTACCTCCGCGTGCATTGCCATGGCTCCAGGTTCGCCGCATAGTGCCTCCAGTTGGGAGGCATTGTGGCTACTTCACTTTCGGATTTTGCGGAACCGATTCACCCCACGACGATTGACCCTATCCAGACTGACCCATCTAACGACTAACCCTGCAACCTTGGCGGAGGCGCACAGCGCGGGTTTTCGGGCGGCAGCTCGCGTCCATGGAAGTTTTCTGGCGGCGGCGGAGAAGCGCGCTCTGCTCCGGATGGCGGCGCGAATGCCTGCGCGGGTCAACTCTGACCATCTCACAGTTCTCGGCTTTGCCGCTCAGATCGCTACCGGAATTTGCTACGCGCTGGCCGCGTGGGACCGGCGCATGCTCCTCGCTGCCATTGTCTGTCTGGCGGTGAACTGGTTTGGCGACAGCCTGGACGGAACTCTAGCGCGCGTGCGCCAGCAGCAGCGTCCGCGTTACGGGTTTTACGTCGACCACATTCTCGATTCGATCGGCGCGGTGGCGATGATGGGCGGCCTGGCGCTATCCGGATACATGCATCCGGTGATTGCGGTCGGGCTGCTGGTGGCGTTTTTATTGCTGTCCATCCAATCGTATCTGGCGACCTATACCCTCGGCGAATTTCATCTTTCATTCTGGCACTTCGGCCCAACCGAGCTGCGGATTCTGCTCGCCATCGGCAACCTGGCCGCATTGCGGTGGGCGTGGGTGATTCACGGACGCTACCGGCTGTTCGATATCGGCGGCGCAATCGGGCTGGCAATCATGCTGCTGATGCTGGTGGTCTGCACGCTGAAGAACACTCTGCGGCTGTATCGGGAAGAAAGAGTCCGATGAGCGCAAACAGGTGGAGCGACGGGCGCCCTCGCCCGTCCAAGGCATACTCGACGCGGCAAACGTTTCGCCGTTGGCTGAAGTTCAACTTCGTCGGCGGAGTCGGGATCGCCGTGCAATTGGGCGCACTGGCTTTCTTCCGCTCCGTTCTGCACCTGGATTATCTACTGGCGACGGCACTGGCTGTGGAAACGGCAGTGATCCATAATTTCCTCTGGCATGAGCGCTTCACGTGGCGAGACCGGCCAGCGGCGGGTCCTTTGGCAGTCTGCTCATGAGGATTCGGTCAAGTTCAACGCGACAAATGGAGCTGTCTCTCTTGTTGGCAATCTCCTGATCATGCGAGCGCTCGTGGGTGCAGCTGCACATGAACTACGCATTTGCCAATCTGATTGCCGTGACCGTCTGCTCGCTCGTGAATTTCCTGCTCAGCGACCGATTTGTGTTTCGGCATTCGAAGTGCCAGCCGTAGAGACGGGGCTTGCCCCGTCTCCCTGCGGGCAGAGACGCGACAAGCCGCGTCTCTACGGAAATGTCTCTACGGGCGCAACCGGTTCAGACCCTTTTCATTTGGTCCCCAGCTGCGCGGCAAAAATTCTTCCGCCGCGCCATACGCCCGAATCCAGCTCTTCCACATCAGGAAGCCATGAATCTCGTCGGGAAAGACCAACTCCTCGACGTGAACTTTCTGAGCGCGCAGCCGCTGCAGCAAATCGACAGTTTGCGAGAAATCGACATTGCGATCGTCATCTCCCTGGATGAGCAGCACAGGAGACCGCCACGTCGAAATCGCCGCATCCGGCGACGATTGGAATGCCAGCTTCAACGCCGCTTCGCGATCGGGCGCGTCTTTCGGATAATCCTCCAGGAACGCCGACCAATCATGCACGCCGTGCAGATCGACTCCCGCTGCAAAAAGCTCCGAGTCATGCGCCAATCCCATGGCCGTCAGGTAGCCGCCGTAAGATCCGCCCCACAGGCCGATCTTTTTCGGATCGACATTCGGCAAACTTTGCAGGTAACGTCCGGCGGCCACAATGTCTTTATATTCGGCGCCGCCGCGCGGGCCTCCATCGGCAGGTTCGCGGAAATGACGGCCGTACATGATCCCGGTCCGGTAATTCACCGACAGCACCACATAGCCGCGGTTCGCCAGATACTGATTCATGGCGTAGGCGTTGTGGTAGTAGTCCATGTAATGGAAGCCGAGCATCATCTGCCGAATCGACCCGCCGTGAATGAAGATGAGCGCGGGACGCCTGCCGGATGAAGTTTCTGAAGGGCGACTGGACGTCCGTCCCTCCATGTTCGGCTCAAACAATTGCCCGTGGATTTGCCAGCCATCTTCGGATTTGAAGATGACCTGCTTCGGCGTGACCAGTTGTGCTGAGGGAAAGTCCGCCGGCAGCGCAGCTTTTGCAATCATCTCGCGGCCCTGTGGCGTGACAACGTACGGCATTGCCGGACTCGTTGCCGTCGAGCCCAGGCACACCACCTTGCCCGCAACTTCAAGAGGAGTCCACTCCATGGTTGCGCCGCGCGTGATGGCCTGCGGCGTGCCGCCTTCGACCGCGACTCTCCAAAGATGCCGGCGGTCCACATCGTTTGGATCGGCGCCCGCCTGATTCGAGGAGTAAATGACGGAAGCCTTGTCGGTGCTGAGCGCAACGTCTTCGGTCTCGAATTCTCCCGGCGTCAACAGCGTGGCCGCACCGCCAGCGGTCGAAACGGAATAGAGGTGATTCCAGCCATCCTGCTCCGATGCAAAAACAATCCGGTTCTTGGCGGCAAACTGGAATGACGTGTCCTCGGTCAATTCCGGCAACGAATCATCCAGAGCCGGGCCGCTCTTCCAGATTTCGCGCCCGGAATCCTTCGCCACGTCATAAACCCAGATCGACCAGGGTTTCGGCGATTGCGGAATCAGCGACTCCTTCATCCGCTTGCCTCCGAGCCGCACGAAGGCGATCTGGCTGCCATCGGGCGACCAGCGCGGATACATATCGCGGTCGGCGCTCGGCGAAAGGTAGCGCAGGGTGTCACGGCCGAATTCGTAGATCACCACAAAGCTGTGGTCGCCCCGATCGCTGACGAACGCGACCTTCTTTCCATCAGGAGACCATTTGGGCTGCGCGTTGTCCCCGCGCACATAGGTGAGTGGCTTGGCCTTGTTATTGTTATTGGCATTTCCGGAAGCGTCCTTGCCGGAAACGCTCTTCTCTGAGGCATTTTTTCCGGACACGTTCTTGCCTGAAACAGGTGCAATCCAGATTTGCTTCTTTGCCGCCCACACCGCAAACTCGCCATCGGGAGAGATCTCGACGTCCTCGCATCCCTCTTCATTGCAGCCCATCTCGCCGAGCAACCGGGGCTCGCCCTTGTCTACATCGACCGCCCACACCTGTTGCAGCGGCTTTTCAACATTGCTCGTTGGGTCGGCGGCCTCTCCTGCTTTGTTCGTTTCGCTGCCCCTCACATAAACCGCGGTTCGCCCGTCAGGCGTCAGCTTCAGCGCGGCGATGGGCATACCGTCGTCGCCCGTGTAGTGCGTAACCTGCCGGGCGTCGAAGTTCGGCGCGTCTGCAACCCAGACGTTGCGCGCGCCCTTTGCGTCAAAAATCCAGGCAATTCTCCCCGCATGCTCGGCGGCTACGAGATTGGATGGAAATGGCGAACTCATGACCTGCGGCAGCGAAAAACTGCCCGGGGCAATCTGCGCAGTGAGAGATGACGAAATGCAAAGCAGGGCAACACAACCGCACACCAATAACAATAACAACGAAGAGAGAATTCGATTTCCCATGCGGGGCAGAGTACGTGAAAGGTGGCGCTATTGACAACTGCCGGGGCGCTACACGAGTTTCCGCAGACTGAAAGACGGAGGCGTTACGAGGCGACCTGCACCGATTGCCGCAACGGCAGCATGACCGAGAAAGTCGTGCCTTTCCCCGTGCTGCTCGCGACCTCGATACGTCCGTGATGTTCTTCGACGATCCGCCGCGCCAGAGAAAGCCCCAGCCCGGTGCCGTTTCCCTTGGTTGTGAAAAACGGCCGGAAGATATTCGCAAGATGCTCGGCAGGAATGCCGCGCCCGGTATCGGACACGGTGATAACGGCATCGTCGCCACCGTCGCCGTTCTGAGTAAACACTGCGACCCGGACCAGTCCCGAGCCTTCGATTGCCTGCACCGAATTCAGCAGGAGATTAAGCAGCACCTGATGCATCTGATCGCTGTCATGGTCTACTTCGAGCAGGTCCGGGGAGGGCGTCAACTCGATCTTGATTGGCTTGGAGAGCACCTGCTGGCGCGCCAGCATGACGGCATGCTCGACGGTCGTGTTCAAATCGCTCGCGCGCATCTCGGATGCGCGGGGGCGCGCGGTTCCAAGCAGGTCGGTCAGAATGCGGTTGATCTGATTGATTTCTTCGCGCACCTCTTTCACCACCGCTTTGGCCGGGCTTGACGCCGGCAGGTCGCGTCCCACGATCTCGATCACGCCCGCAATTCCAGCCAGCGGATTGCGAATCTCGTGAGCCAGTCCAGTTGCCAGTTCGCCAAGCGTTGCGAAATGTTCGGCGCGTGACATCTGTGTGCGATGCAGGTGCTCGATCTCCTCGCGGCTCTCGCGCAGTTGCTGCACCATGAGGTTGAAATTCCGTCCCAGGTCGCCAATCTCGTCGTTCCTCTTGGCAAAGCTGACGGAGGCGTTCATGTCGCCTTGTCCCACGCGCTCCATCTGCTCCTGCAGTTCGATCATCGGCCGCTGAATCGTAGTGACGAGCACGACGATCACCACGCCGCAGATCGCGACCGCGCCGGCGCCGGCGATCAGCAGAAGGCGATGGCGTTCGGTGTCCTGCAACGAGACGGTCGCCAGCAGAAACAGGAGCATGCCATTCAGCAGCACGACGGCGACCGGCCAGATGGCCTTCAGTTGCCAGTTCACTCGCATGGAAGACATCGCGTTTTCTCCTCTGGCTTGCCCGCTGCGAAAACCGCAGTCATAATCCGGTTCAAATATCCGATGCAGATGCAGCATCCGATGCAAATCGTGCTCCGCCAGATGTCAAGCTCACGCATAAGCGTGCAATCCAGGCAGCAAGTAAGTAACTCCGAAGAACGTGAACATCACAACGCCGAATCCCAGAATTGCGAAATATGCCGCCCGGCGCCCACGCCACCCGCGTGTGATGCGCATATGCAGATAGCCTGCATACACCAGCCAGGTGATCGCGGCCCACGTCTCTTTGGGATCCCAGTTCCAGTACGATCCCCAGGTCTGATTTGCCCAATACGCGCCCGCGGCAATCATCAGCGTGAGCAACGGGAAGGCGAGACAAATGGTCTTATAAGTGATGCGGTCCAGAGCGTTCGCATCCGGCAGCAAGCGCGCGAGATCCGGACGCCGCCACAATAGAAGCAGATAAAGCAGCGATATGAATATGCCTCCGACCAGGGCCGAAAGAATGAACGGACTCGCTGCCAGGCTGGTGGCAAACAATCCGTCCGCGTCGAGCGAAGGATAACTTCCTTCGCGAGCGCGCAGCAGGAACATAACCAGCGTCATGATCTGTAGCAGAATGCTGACAAACACGGCGCGGTTTGCGATCGCCAGGAAGCTGCTGTCTTTCTTCCAGCGCGCCAGCCCATACAGAACCAGCGGCGATGCGACTACGATCAACGCCAGCAGCATAAGCCACCCCAGGTCAGGGATGGTCACAAACAGCCGCACGCCTCGTGATATGAAAACTTCCTGCTTGTGCTCCGCATCCCACGCCACCAGGCTCAGGCCTCCCCATTTTTCGAAGCGGGTCAGCACGATGCTGGCGTAAATGGCCACGCTGCTCGCGCTGGTAACGGCGAGGAAGGTTTCCGTCTTCATGTTGTCCTGAATCAGGAACATCATCGCCAGGGCAAAGCTCAACGCGCAGGCGGCGTAGGCGAGCATGGCCAGCGTGACGTGCACGTGCAGCCAGGTAGATTGCAGGGCTGGCACCAGCGGATGAACCTCGGTCCGCAGCAACTGCATCAGGACCACGCCCACGATTGCCACCGGCATCGTTACTGTGCCAATCACTTTCACGTGGTATTTCTTTTCGGCAATCAGCGTGAGCACGGCCAGCGTCCAGACAAAGCTCAACAACATTTCATAGACGCTTGAAAATGGCGGATGTCCTGCCTCATACCAGCGATGCGCGACCGCGCCTGTATTGGCGGCGAGACCTGCCCAGGTCGCCAGCGATGCGAACTTCACATAAGATTCCGTACCCGTGACGCCGAATCCCAGATAAAGCGCCGCCGCTCCCGAGTAAAAAATCAGGGTCGCAAACAGCAGATTCGTTTCGCTCAGCAGGTTGCCGCTCTTCACCACATTCAGAAACGCCATGAACAGCAGGAACGCGATTCCCAGCCCCACAAACACAATCAGTGTTGTGCCCGTTGTCGCCGGTGGCTGCTGCTGCTCTGTCTTTACTTGCGTCATAGGTAGATCCTCCATTGCGACGGATTAGTGTGCACTCGTCGCGATGTGCTCGTTCGGAGCATTGATGGAAAAAGCCTTCACTTCTTTCTCGACGGCCTCAACCAGCTCGGTAAAGCGCTGTTCGAAAGCGTCGCGATTGCGGTTCGTGCTGCCGCCAATCCACAGCGAAATCTGCCCGGTCCGCTCGTCGCGCACCGGCACTGCCCAGAAACGCATGTGCACTACATAAAAAACAAACGCGAGTCCGACCCCTATTAGCACGACACCGGCCCACACGCCCCATTGGCCCGGTTCGTGGGAGACCTCCAGCCCGGTGTAATGGGCCAGCTTCAGATCTTTCGGTTGCAGCAGGTAGGGAGCCTTCGAGTTGTCGGCCACCTCGGGAATCGATGGAAACCAGACATCGAAGCTCTGCGCGGCCGCCTTGAGACGTGGCTTTCGTAGTCACAACCAGATGTGCCGCCGGTTCGCCCACTTCGTCCGACCGCTTGTAGACTTGTCCATCGCGCACTGCATAGTCGGAGAAAAATTCAGCAAAGCGCACGGTGGTATTGGCATCAAGGTCTGCCGTCTCGCCCATCTTGAGGGCCATCTCTTTGGGATCGGCAGAGCCAGAGCCTAAGCTTGAAACCAGGCTTGGCGCGCCGGAACTCGCGGCGCTGAATGCCGGGTTCGGAATCGCCGCAATCACCAGTTTGTCCGCCTTTCCGGTCTCGCCATAGCTGGCCTGGTAGAAGCGCACGCCGCCATAAAGCAGCGGATCGTTCACCACGATCTCTTTCGCCTTCACATCTTGCCCGTCTTTGACGACCGCCAGCTTCGACCACCACTTCTTGGGAGTGCCGTCCTTGTAGTTCTCCTGTCCGGCGGCATCGCAGCGGATGGCAAACGGGAGGGTACGAGTTTTGCCCCCGCGCAACACAATCACGTTCGAGGTTTGGCCTTCGATCAGGTTGATCGATCCGCGCCAGCCGTAAACGCCATCGATGATCCAGCCAAAGAAAATCAGCAGCAGGCTGGCGTGCACGATGTAGACGGCCATCTCGGAGATGCGGTGGCGCTCGGAGAAAATTCCGAAGTGGTCTTCCCGCACCACCCGTCTCCGGTTTCAGCCCCAGCGAATGGAGCGCACGCTCGGCCGCCACCAGTCCAGTCTCTTCATCCGCGACCGCAATCGATTTCTGCGGATGCAATGCGCGCCGGAAGCTCGCATCAGGATACTTGTAGGGACGCGAATAGTAGCGCCATGCATTGGGGAAACGCTCGATGGAGGCGGCAATAATGCAGACACTCACCAGGCCCATCAGCCCCAGAAACCACCACGCGTGAAACACATCCGTCATGCCAGTTGCGTCGAGCAGCCGCAGAGCCTGGGGAGAATAAGTACGCTGCATGTCGTCCGGATCAGTCATCGGGCGCTGCAGGATGATGGTGCCGGCTGCCGCCAGAATAACGACCAGGATCAGAAGAACCACCCCGGTCTTGATCGAGGCGGCGGTTTGCCAGACTTTACGGGGCAATGACTTACCGGCCTGGGTGTTGGTATTAGGACTGGGACTCATAGTCAAATTTCTCCCCCAATTAAGAACCTAGGAATGCACGTTCCAAGCCAAGCTGGGAGTCGAATGTAACTCTGTGATATTAAATATCTTATCGGCCAAACACTAAGAGGGGTTTAAGGCCCGGTCTGGGCCAAATCGCGCAGGGCTATCCGCGCAGGCGGGGATTTCACCCATCACACGTACCTGGTGACACCGGTCACAGCGGTCGGTGATAGTGGTTGAAAGGGTGGGAATTAGGACCTGGGAGGTCAGAACGCAGAGGTCAGAGGTCAGATTGCAGAAGTAAAACCAATCGGATTCAGCATACCCATACGCCGCAAGGGTTTTGCCTCTGCAATCTGACCTCTGACTTCTGACCTCTCCTACCTCGCCATCACCAGCTTCGCGATCGTAGCCAGCTGCATGTTGGAGGTGCCTTCGTAGATCTTTCCGATCTTCGCATCGCGCCAATATTTTTCGACCGGATAATCTTTCGTGAATCCATATCCGCCATAAACCTCAATGGCCAGCGACGTCACTCGCTCCGCCACCTGCGACGTAAAGAGCTTGGTCATGGCCGCTTCTTTGACGAAATCCACGCCCGCATCTTTCATGCGCGCCGCGTTATACACCATCAGCCGTGCCGCTTCGATCTCGGTCGCCATCTGCGCAATCTGAAACTGGATCCCCTGAAATTCCGAAATCGGCTTCCCGAACTGCTTCCGTTCCTGCGCGTACTTCGCGGCGTATTCCCAGGCTCCGCGCGCCACGCCCAGCATCTGCGCGCCAATTCCAATGCGGCCTTCGTTCAGCGTCTCAATCGCGATCTTGTATCCCTTGCCCACCTCGCCCAAAACGTTCTCCTTGGGCACGCGGCAGTCTTCCAGAATCAATTCGCAGGTCGACGACGCGCGAATCCCCAGCTTGTCTTCCTTCTTCCCAACCGTAAATCCCGGAAAATCTTTCTCGATCAGAAACGCGGTGATGCCCTTGTATCCCTTCGAAGCATCGATGGTGGCAAACAGAATAAAAAGGCCCGCCTCCTTGCCATTCGTGATCCAGAGCTTCCGCCCGTTCAGAACAAAGTCCGTCCCCTTCAGTTCCGCCTTGGTCTGCAAAGCGAACGCATCCGACCCCGACCCCGCCTCGCTAAGCGCGTAAGCGCCCACGGTGTCAGCTGTCATCTTCGGCAGATAGCGCTTTTTCTGATCTTCGGTGGCCCACCGCAGAATCGCATTCGCCACCAGCGTATTCTGCACGTCGACAATGACGCCGGCGGAAGCGTCCGCCCGCGAAAATTCTTCCACGGCCAGGATTGCCTCAAAAAACTTGCCGCCCGCCCCGCCATACTGCTCCGGAATCTCAATCCCCATCAGCCCAAGCTGAAAGAACTGGTCGAGCAGCGAGTGGTCGAACATCGCCTTCTCGTCCATCTCATGCGCCAGCGGACGAATCTTATCCTCAGCAAATCGCCTTACATTATCGCGAAAAAGAATTTCTTCCTCAGCAAGAGAAGTCAACGGAGCAGGAGCAGTAAGTTGCAGAGTTTCAGGCATAAAACAACCTCAAGGTAGAGACGCGGCTCGCCGCGGCTCAGCAGGATGGCAAACTGGAGATTGTAGCAGCGAACAGGATTGGAATTATGACTGATCGGTCGGTTCATTCCAAAGGTGGAACTCTCGCCCCAAGATGCACCGAGACTCCATTCTTCGCTCGAGTTCATGGTTGACTATGCCGCAGGGGGTCGGCGGGGGGGGTGATTTTGGGCGGCTGAACCGGCTGACATAAGCTTCTGCCTCCGGAGCGCTTTGTCTCGTTTCCTCTCATTCCGCTTCGCCAAGTTACTTAATTGCAGCCTTTGCAGGGACCTTGGCTCTCGATTCCGGCATCAAACCGTCTATAATGCTTAAAAGTCCCTCGGATGGGGCATATCCTTTTCCGGAAAAGCTGAAGACCAAAATATGTCGACGAAGTTGAAAGCTACAATTCTTGCCAGTTCGCTGGCCATTCTGCTGTTCACGTTTGTGGGCGGCTTCGTCAGCGTTCGCGCCTCCTCCAATGATGGCGCTTACCGCCAATTGTCCGTGTACAGCGAAGTGCTATCCCGCATCCGCAGCGAGTACGTTGAGGAGCCCAATATTCCCAACGTGACCGAGGGCGCGCTCCACGGCCTGCTCGAGTCGCTGGACGCCAATTCCAGTTACATGTCTCCCGCTGAGTACAAGCACTACAAGTCGATGAAGATCGCTGGGAAGGCGGACATTGGCGCGGCTGTCTCCAAGCGTTTCGGTTACGCGGATGTGGTGGCGGTGATTCCCGGCGGCCCTGCCGATAAGGCGGGCATCGAGAATTCCGACATCATCGAGTCGATCGAAGGCAAGAGCACGCACGACATGTCGCTCGCCGAGATTCACAGCCTTCTGCTGGGCGAAGCGGGCACGACGGTCACGGTCGCGGTAGTCCGGCCGCGGCGCGCTGAACCCCAGAAGATTGTCGTCACCCGCGACCTGGTCACGATTCCTCCGGTGGAAGAAAAGATGCTTGCCGACAATGTCGGCTACATCAAGGTCGACGCATTCCCAGAGGGTAAGGCGGAGGAGATCGCCGGGAAGATTCGCGATCTGCAAAAGCAGGGAGCAAAGAAGCTGGTCCTTGATCTGCGAAACTCAGCCAGCGGCGAGGAATCCGAGGGCATTGCGACCGCCAACCTGTTTCTCGATCATGGCACCATCACTTACTTGCAGGGGCAGAAATATCCGCGCCAGGCATTTAATGCCGAACCGTCGAAAGACGTCACCAAGCTTCCCGTGGCGGTGTTGGTAAATCGTGGCACGGCTGGCCCAGCCGAGATCGTGGCTGCCGCAATTCTCGAAAATGCTCGCGGCGACGTGGTGGGCGACAAGACCTTCGGTGACGGCTCGATCCAGAAGACGATCGATATGCGCGACTCGGGCGCGCTGATCCTTTCGATCGCGAAATATTATTCGCCGGGCGGCAAGGCAATTCAGGATACGGCGGTGACACCCAACGTGCTGGTTGCCGACAACAATTTGGACGACAGTGGCCTGCCCGACGATGACCAGCCGACTGCGGCTCCCGATACCCAGAACGTCAAGCCCAAGAACGTGCCCGACGACCAGTTGAATAAAGCGCTGGAAGTTCTGAAGAACAGGGAATCGAAGGGATAGAAAGCAGGTTTCAAGGTTCCAGAGTTTCAAGGATTCAGAGGCTCAGGTTCAGACAACCAGTTCACACAATCGCTCGCTTCGGCGGGCGATTTCTTTGCGTGCAGATTTCTTTGCGTGCAACCGGGGCCTGAAGGCCCTTAGACTGACAACTGAGTACTGGCAACTGACAACTGGTAACTGGCAACCGGCAACTACTCCATGAGGGTCGTAATCCAACATCCGCCGCCCGTTGAAATCGCTGGCCGGAAAATAGTTGGATTTGTCTTCCTCGGATTACTCGTTCTGCTTGCCGCTTTCGTGGGCTCGGGTGTCGGACTGATTCTTGTCTACTCCACCGACCTGCCGCAGGTCGACGAACTGGAGCGTTACCGGCCCAGTTCGATTACTGAGCTCTATGACGACCAGGGCCGCGTGATTGGCACCTTCGCCTTGCAACGCCGTGTCATCGCCACTTACGACGACTATCCACAGGTCTTGCGCGATGCGCTGGTCTCGATCGAAGACAAGGATTTCTATACTCACTCCGGCATCAATCTCTGGCGCATCGCCGGAGCGGCGTATCGCGACATCGAATCGGGCGGCAAGGTTCAGGGAGCGTCCACGCTCACCATGCAGCTGGCGCGGAATCTGTTTCTCTCGCCCGACCGCTCGTTTTACCGCAAGATGCAGGAGGCATTGCTGGCCATCCAGATCGAACGCCGCTTTACCAAGCCACAGATCTTTACGCTCTACGCCAACCAGATATTCCTCGGCCATGGCAATTACGGCTATGAGGCGGCTTCCGAATACTACTTCAGCAAACCGGCGCGCCGACTCACGCTGGAAGAAGCCGCGCTGCTCGCAGGGCTTCCCAAGGCGCCGCAGTATTACTCGCCGATCAACCATCCGGAACGGGCGCTCAAGCGGCGCAACCTCGTGCTCAACGCCATGCTTGAGGACGGCAAAATTACTGCGGCGCAAGCCGCCGATGCCAAGGGCAAGCCGATCGTGCTCAACCTGCAGAAGGATCCGAATTCCCTTGCTCCGCACTACGTCGAGGATATCCGCCGCTACCTGGAAGCGAAGTACGGCAGCGACCAGGTTCATCAAGGCGGCCTGCGCGTCTACACCTCGCTCGATATGGACCTGCAGAAAGCCGCGCGCCAGGCCGTCCTCGACGGCCTCTCTGCCTACGAGCGCCGTCATGGCTGGCGCGGCAAACTCGTGAACGTTCTCGCCCAGGGCCCGCTCGACAAATACGTCGATCCCGATTGGGACGACGAGCCTGAAGTCAACGGGTACATCCACGCCCTGGTCGTGAAGGTTTCACCCACCGCCGCCGAGATCCGTTTCGGCCAGCACACGGCCACGCTCACGCCCGCCGAAGTTGCCGCATGGAGCCCGTCCGGAACGTCCAAGACTAAGACTAAGGCCAGGCTTGACGATTTTCTTCGAGCCGGCGATATCGTCTACATCAAGGTGCTGTCGCTTGATGCGGGCGGGAAGGCGCACGTCAGCCTCGAGCAGAATTCCGGAGTCGAGGGCGCGCTGGTGGCCATCGACAATGCCACCGGGGAGATCAAGGCTTTGGTGGGAGGCCGCGACTTTAACCTTTCCAAGTTCAATCGCGCGACCCAGGCTTTGCGGCAAGTGGGATCGTCTTTCAAGCCATATGTGTATACGGCAGTGATCGACGAGGGCGGGAGTCCCGACGACACGATCGTCGACGCGCCGGTAACTTTTCAGACGGCTTCGGGTCCCTATACGCCCCACAACTACGACGGCAAATTCGAGGGGACGATCACGCTGCGGCGCGCGCTCGCCCAATCCAGAAATATTCCCGCGCTCAAGCTGGCCGATCGCATCGGCATCAAGACCGTGATCGACTACGCGCACCGCATGGGTATCAGCGAAAATATTCCTCCGTATCTGCCGGTAGCGCTGGGCTCCGCGGAGATTACGCCGCTTGAGCAGACGTCCGCGTTCAGCGTGTTTCCCAACGACGGCTTGCGCGTTGCTCCGCGCTACATCACCAAGGTCACGGATTATGATGGCCGCATTCTGGAGGAAGATTTCTCCGATGCGAAAGACGCCATCAGTTCGCACACGGCGCGCATCATGACCTCCATGCTGCACGAGGTGGTGCTTCATGGCACGGCGGTTGCCGCCGCCAAAATGCCCTATCCTCTCGCCGGCAAAACGGGCACGACCAATGATTTCACCGACGCCTGGTTCGTGGGTTTTTCGCCCAACCTTTCCTGCGGGGTGTGGGTCGGCTACGACGAAAAAAAATCCCTGGGCGATAAGGAAACCGGAGCCCGAGCCGCTCTCCCGGTCTGGATGCAGTTCATGAGCGCCGCGCTGGCCGGCAAAGATGCGGGAGAATTTCAGCCCGCGCAGGCCCCTTCAAATTCCGCCGTCGCCCACAAGGTCGATACTCCGGATGTGGCGCCGGGGGACGGGGAGAGTCACTAACGTCGTTGCCGCATGATCTTTTCTAACTTTCCATCAGCTTTCTTGGACAGCCGAGGGCGGCTGTCGCTACGTGGGTTTCTTGGACGGCTGAGGCGAGGGTGAATCGGACAGGGGGTGCCGATCATCCGTTATTCTATAGACACTTATTATGGTCCCTTCAACTCGCAATCCTAGCGGGAACGCGACCTCTGACGCGGCTCTTGAAATGACGAATTCTGGAGCTCCCACGAATGGGGCGCCCCAAAATTACGAGCGCGAACGGGTGTTCGGGCTGTTCCGCCAGTTTGGATATCTGGAAGCGGAGCTGAATCCGCTCGGGTTGCTTCCTCCGCAACCGCATCCCGATCTGCGGTTTGACGCCGATGACGACAATGAATATGCGCGCGAAGCGCGGCGAATTTATTGCGGAAGCGTGGGCGTGGAGTTCATGCACATTGCCGACCGCGAGCGGCGGCGCTGGATTCAGGAGCGCATGGAAGCGGAGCCGGGGGCCGTCGATCAGCAAAGGGCGCTCGAGTCTGCTGATCCGTGCCGACCTTTTTGAACAGACTTTGCAGCAGCGCTACCTGGGCAACAAGCGATTTTCGCTGGAAGGCAATACGTCTCTATTGCCCGCGGTGGATGAGATTCTGGATGTCGCCGGAGAACGCGGGGCTCTCGAATTGGTGATGGGGATGAGCCATCGCGGGCGGCTCAACGTGATTATTCATGTCGCGAGGCGTCCCGCAAACGAGGTGTTTGCCGAATTTGAGGACGTGGATCCGCGCAGCGTATTGGGTTCAGGCGACGTGAAGTATCACATCGGGGCGACCGGTGAGTATGTCACGAAGAGTGGGAAAAACATTCATATTCACCTGGTATCGAATCCCAGCCACCTGGAGGCCGTCGATCCGGTGACGGTCGGGCGGACGCGCGCGAAGCAGGATCGCGCGGGCGAAGGCGGGAAGGCGCAGTATCTCCCGCTGCTGGTGCACGGCGACGCGGCTTTCGCGGGCCAAGGAATCACGGCTGAGACGCTGAATTACGCCGACCTGGGAGGCTACACGGTTGGCGGGACGATCCACCTGATCGTGAATAACCTGCTGGGGTTCACGACCAATGCGCGCGACGAACACTCTTCGCGCTTTGCAGCGCAACTCGCGCGGCGGCAGGCTATTCCGATTTTTCATGTGAATGGCGAAGATGTGGATGCGGTCATACGGATTGCACGGATCGCGGCCGAGTATCGCTACACCTTTGGAAGCGACGTGGTGGTCGACTTGATCGGATACCGGCGGCACGGTCATAGCGAGGTGGACGATCCCACCGTGACGCAGCCGCTGATGTACAAAGCGATCAAGGAGCATCGGCCGCTGTTTGAGATTTACGCCAAGCAGATCGGCTTCGAGAATCTAGCCGAGCGTGCGGCGACTATCAAGGGCGAGTTTGAGAGCGCGCAGAAAGCGGCTCTCGAAGTCAAGAAGAAGCCGTTGCTCCGCGATTTGCCGAGTTACTGGGACAACTATTTCGGCGGACGGTACAAGGCGGAATATGAGCAGCCGACGGGCGTTGCGCGCGAGGAATTAGCGGAGCTGACCGAGCGTTTGACGACGTATCCCGAAGGATTTTATATCCATCCGAAGGTAAAGAAGTTGCTCGAGCAGCGGGCGGAGATGGGTGCTGGAAAGAAGCCGCTCGACTATGGAATGGCCGAGGCGCTGGCCTTTGCCAGCCTGCTGAAGCAGGGGATTCCGGTGCGCCTGAGCGGGCAGGATTCGCGCCGTGCGACGTTCAACCAGCGGCACTCGGTGCTGATCGATACCGAAAATGAGAGCGAATACATTCCGCTGTGCAACATTGCCGAGGGGCAAGCGTCATGCCAGATCTATAACTCGCCGCTTTCGGAAGCGGGCGTGATGGGGTTCGAGTATGGCTATAGCCGAGATTATCCCGAAGCGCTGGTTTTGTGGGAGGCGCAGTTCGGAGATTTCGCAAACGTGGCGCAGGCGGTGATCGATCAGTTTGTAAGCGCGGGCGAAGACAAGTGGGGGCTGCTTTCGGGACTGGTGCTGCTGTTGCCGCACGGGTACGAAGGGCAGGGGCCGGAACATTCGAGTGCGCGCATCGAGCGATTTTTGCAGCTCGCGGCGCGGGATAATTTCCAGATTTGCCAGCCGTCGAATGCTGGACAGTATTTTCATTTATTGCGGCGGCAGGCCTTGCGACATTGGAGGAAGCCGCTCGTCGTATTTACGCCGAAGAGCATGCTGCGGCATCCGGATGCGCTTTCTCCGCTGGAGGATCTGACGCACCAGCGATTCTTGCCGGTGATCCCGGACACGGAAGCTCACGACGTCAAGCGGATCCTGATCTGCACGGGAAAGATTGGCCACGAACTGCGCACGGAACGCCAACGGCGTGGAGATATGAACACGGCAATTGTTTTTCTGGAGCAGATGTATCCGTTTCCTGAGGCGGAACTGGAAGCAGAATTCGAGCGCCACAGCGAGGCTCGCGACATCGTGTGGGTGCAGGAGGAGCCGTCAAACATGGGAGCGCTCTTCTACATGCTGCCGCGGCTGCGGCGAATCTCGGATGGCAAGCCGGTGCTTTCGGTGAAGCGCTCGGGGAGCGCAAGCCCCGCAACGGGCTCGGCGAAGGCGCATGAGGTGGAACAGAAGACGCTGCTGGCGCTGGCGTTTACGACGCAGGGGTAGGCGAGGCGCGAGTTTGTGCATCCTGCCTATTTGTGGGAAAGGCTTTGCTGCGTTCAAGGCGGAGCGAAGCCCAGCCATCATATGAGATTCATCCCTCACGCTCGCGTGAACATCTCTACCAGCGTCGCGGATGCCGATTGAGCGGTGTTGGGCGCAACTGTTCCTAGCTTTCTCACCAACCGCTGCTGGTCGACGGCGCGTAGCTGGTCAAGTGCGACTTGTCCACGTTTGCCCTGGAAGCGAACCGAAACCCTCGTGGGATAAGTGCGTATCGCTGTCGTCATGGGCGCGACGATGATGGTCCGCAGATTCCTGTTGATCTCGTCGGGAGAAACGACCAGGCACGGACGGGTCTTTTGAATCTCAGCGCCCTGCGTGGGATCTAGATCAACAAGCCAGACTTCATCGCGCTGAGGTGCGCGGGCTACCACTGCCATTCCTCACGGTCAAACGCGTTCGGAAACTCGGGAAGCAGGAGTTCATCGCGCGTTGCCGGGCCGGCGGCGCGAAATGCCTCGTCCCAACCGTGACGGGGCTGACGCTGAGGGGAAATGATCAGGCGCTCGTTCTCGACACGCAATTCGACGGTCTTGCCGAAGCCGCATTGCTCGATGACGGGCTTCGGGATTCTGAGGCCGCGAGAATTGCCAATGCGAACCAGTTCAGCTCTCATATTCGTTCGCCTTCTTCAGTAATTACATTGTACCTACACAACCTGACTTTAGCAAGCGGACAAATCTGCTGCCACGTAAGTATTTCCTGTCAAAATAAAAAAGCCCAGAAACCTATCTGGGCCTTGTGAGCAAAAGTGCAGTAGTTTCTTAGGGCCAGCGCTTGGCGGCGTCTTCCCATCCCGCCGCTCGGGCCGGTGGAGTTGCAGCCTGGGCGGCAACGGGCGCTGGAATGCGAATTGGTTGCTGGGGAGTGGTGGCAGTGAGCGTCGGTTTGGGCGCTTCGGAAATTTGCTCTTTTTCCTCCGAGAGCAGCGGCGCGGCGACGCGCAAGGCCTCGACTTCTTTTTCCAGCCGGGTCAATTCAAGTTCTTTCTGGCGCAAAACTTCATACACATTCTTCATTCTTAGGCACCTTCTCTGTGCGACGAGTGGTAAGCGCAGAGTAAGAGCTTTGACTCCGACTTGTCAAGGAAAAGAGGTGTTGGAGAACCGAAGACATCACCGAAAAACCACGACTGCCACCAGGATTCCGAGGGCAAGGACAATGATCGCTAACAAATTAATGTGGTCGGCCAGCCACGATCGCTTCACGTCCAAAGAATTGGCCAGGAAAGGCGGGATTTCGTCTGCTGCAAGGGCCATGGATGACGATGGTTCCGTCGCCGGACTATTTTCGTTCTCCGGAAGCGCTGTCTCGGGTTGGCTTGTCTCTGCTTGGCTGATTTTCCCCCGCTCTGCTTCGGCCTGCTTTCTTTCGCTCTCTCTTTTCTCCCGATTGAGCTTCGCGAGAGCGCGCCTTTCACGATCGAGTTGGTCGCAATCGAGACACAACGTTCTCCCTTCGGAGACCGGGAATCCGCAAGCCGCGCATTTTTGGACGTGCAACGCGGCTTCGGAATGAGAAGCGGACTCATCATGCGGACTTTCGGGGATCGGAGCGAATTCGGGTAAGGGAGATTTCAGGATTACGGAGGGAATCGGTGCGGCGGGAATGGCAACGGCCTCAACCTTTGCAGGCTGCGGAGGACTCGAGACCGAAACGACTGGAACTGCCGACGCAGGCACTGGAGGAGAGACTGCCGGCGCAAACCCAGTGGATGCCGAACCCGCTGCCGCGAATCCTGCGGTCGCCGGCCGTGCAGATCTATCCTTCTCTCTTGGCGGTGGAGGGACAGCACCATGACGCTGTTCAGCCAGATCGAGCGCCGTGAGAGTGAGATCGGCCATGCGTTCCAGCGCGATCAGATCCCGTTCCTCAAACGCGTAGGGATGATCGGAAAATAGCTCGAACAGACCGCGGACTTCGCCATTGCGGCGCAGCATCGGCAAAACGACGATCGACGCGATGCCCAACGCGCGGCAGGCTTCCAGATTCACTCGCGGATCGGCTTCGGCGTTGTCGCAGCGCAGCAATTGCCGGCGGGCAAGACTTTCGCCGGTCAGTCCCGAGCGCACCTGAAGGCGGGCGCCTACGGCGGGAGCGCAGGAACCAGTGCTGGCTCGACATACCATCTCGTCACCGTGCGGCAGGGCGAGCGCGGTTCCGGTGGCGCCCGTGATGTATTGCGCGCGTTCCACCAGCAACTGCAGCGCCGCATCCAGTTCCGGCTCTTCAAGCTCTGGCTGTCCGCGAGCATCTCCGGCCGCCCCGGACGCCGTCAGGTCAGCTCCGGCGATAGGCTGTTGCGGACGCTCCGGACGAAGCGGTTCCTCGGATTGAGAGAATCCCTGCATTGGAGGTAGAGGAGTGTCCTGATTCGAGTCTCGCCTCTGGAAACTCTGGCTGTCAAGAGTCGGAAGTATAGGTAGAAGCTGGGAGTCGGACTTGGCCGAAAGGACTCTATGAGTTGCTCTCTTTGTGGCGCAGCCATTCGATGAACATCTGCTCTTTGGGCTTGTCGTAGGCCATGAGCAGGTGGCGGATGCTGCGCCCGCTGACGAAGTGGCAGACCTCTTCCGCCAGGTTCTTGGCGTGGTCGCCGGCGCGTTCGAGCGATTGGGTCATGAAGATGATCTGCAGGCTGGCATGACGCGCGACGTTTTCGGGATTTTCGATGTGGCGCAGAAAGATCAGATTGCGCAGGCGATCCATCTCGGCGTCGGCGCGGAGAACATCGATCGCCTTTTTCACATCGCGCTGCGAGAACGACTGCCCCACGTCGGCCAGCATTTTCTCCAGAACGGTGGCCATCTGGGTCAACTCGCGGGCGTCTTGCGGATCGATACGGCTTCCGGCCGCCTGGGCGCTGGTGGCAAAACTTAGGAGCAGATCGCCGATGCGCTCCAGTCCGATCATCAGCTTCATGCAAGCAAGCAACTGGCCGGTTTCGGTTTCCGGCACGTGGGTGATGGTTGTGGTCACCCCGGAATCGACTTCCAGGTCGATGGCGTCGAGATCTTTTTCGCACTGGCGGATGTCGTTGAGGCGGGACATGGAACCGGTAGCGATGCCCTCGGCGGCGATAGCGGCGGCGGCGCGCGCCAATTCGCAGGCTTCGACGGTCCGTTTCACCAGCTCAAGATAGCCGGGTTCGGGCGAAGGCGTTTTGATGCTGGCCGTGCTCATAAGCAACCTCGCATACTCGGTTCGATTCCCCGCCTCTCCGAAAGGAACTTGGTACTGGCTGATAGTGGGACAGTTCCGCCTTAGTTAATCATATATCGCTGGCACCCGGAGCAGCATTAAAACCCGGTGAATTTAATGGTTCGACAAGGCGCCCTGGTCCGGATTTCTCCGCCCGGATGCAATCGCATATCATCCAGAACATATCATTCAAAGTAGCACGGAGGGCTTAGCCTCTTTTGGCAAAACTCGATAAGACCACCGCTGCCACCATGTTGGCGGGCATGTGCACGTTTCTCAATGTTTACTGCACTCAGCCCCTGCTGCCGCTCCTGCGACATGTATTTCATGCTTCAGAATTGGAGGTCAGTCTTACCGTCAGCGCCACGATTTTTGCCACCGCCCTCACCGCTCCTCTCATCGGCATGATTGCCGAGCGCCGAGGCCGCAAGAGAATCATCGTTCCATCGCTGTTTCTCCTGACGATTCCCACCGCGCTGGCGGCTACCTCCACCAGCCTCGGGGCTCTCATCTTCTGGCGTTTCATGCAGGGCTTGTTCGTGCCGGGCGTCATCGCCGTCATCCTCGCCTATGTAAATGAGGAGTGGGCCGGCCGCGGCGTCGGCCGCGCCATGTCGTCATATGTGGCAGGAACCGTGCTGGGCGGATTTCTCGGGCGTTTCATCTCCGGCGTCATTGCAACCCATTGGAATTGGCGCGCCGCCTTTCTTGTGCTCGCCGCCCTCAACCTGATCGGCGCGGTCATGGTCCGCGCCTGGCTCCCGCTGGCGAAAAATTTCGTGCGCGCGGAACACCTGCGGCAGGTTCTGGACCATGCCCGAGAACACCTGCGCAATCCCCGGCTTCTGGCCAACTTCGGCGTGGGCGCTACCGCGCTCTTCACGCTGGTGGGATGCTTCACATATGCAAACTTCTATCTTGCGGCCTCGCCCTTCCGCCTGGATTCGGCGCAGCTCGGAAGCATCTTCTTTGTTTATCTCCTCGGCGTAGTCGTCACACCACAGTCGGGCCGCTTCCTCGATCGCTTTGGCTTTCGCCACACGACCCTCTTCTATACCGCGATGATGATTGCGGGAATACTGCTGACGCTGGTCAAATCGCTGCCCGTCGTCATCGCCGGCCTCGCCGTCTTTTCTTCCGGCGTGTTCGTAGCGCAGGCTGCCGCTACCGTGCAGACGGGCGCAATTGCGGGACGCGCACGCTCCTCCGCCGCCGGACTCTACGTCACGTTCTACTATCTGGGAGGAAGCGCCGGGGCCACGCTGACCGACTGGTTCTGGCGCTGGAAAGGCTGGCCGGGTTGCGTTGTTCTGTTCGCCGCGGTTTCGCTGATAAGTCTTGGCTTGGCGCGCATGAGCAGTCGTCCTCTTGATCAACTTGATTCCGCGGAAATCGAACTGGTTGGGGATTGAAAGCTGCGGTTCTTGTGGCCTCCCCCGATTTCTCCTTAGATTTCAATGGCCCGCGCTGTAGGCGCAATCCCCGGCCAACCTGCCCGCATCACAGGTATGCGCAATCGCCGATGGAGAACCTGCCTCGGCCTTGCGCACCAACTTTTACCCGAAGATTCAGAGAGGCCAGGAACCAGGTGTATCCGGGATCGGCAACCTGATTGCCGCAAAAGTGAGTTCTCATTCGGAACGGAACAGTTCGTCAAACAGGCGCTTCAGCATTCGCTCATAGGCCAAGGATCCGTGTTCCTCGACAAAACGCTGTTCAGCGGGACGGATAGGGTCCTTATCTGTGCGCGCAAAAAGTCGAACTGTGGCCTGCGGACGCGAATTCGCCCCCTCCAAGCGCTTCTCAACTTCATCAGACGGCACGTTGCCCTTGCGTATCCTTTCCCGCGCGCTGCGTAAGTTATCGAAAAAACCGTCCAGGTCGTGCATCACGCGAATGGCGTCCACGGCCCGGCAGCCGTCCGCAACTTTCCCGTCCGCCCCAAGCGCGTAGACATTTGGCATGGTCCAGACGGTCTGCATTCCCCGTGCCCACATCAGCCGCGCAACCGTAAACCCGCCATCGCGCATGTTGTGAATCTCGGCGGGAGTAACGACCGCTTCATCAGGCGCTCCGATCTGCCGCACGTACTCATTCCAGACATCGGCGATGCGCTGCTCGGAGATGACCTTCGCCGGGTTGCTAACGGATTCGTACTCGGCATGGGCAACCCGTTGGAGGATGTCTCCCCGCGCCCAGACAGGCGGTAATTCCTTTGTGAAAAGATCGGCGATCTGCGAAACAAGAGCGTCCGCGTCAGCTTCCGAGTGAATGCGTCCGGCCAGATCGTTGATGCGAATGGCCGCTTGTTTATGTCGTTCGTATTCGTCGTGAGCAGCGGGCTGCATGGCTGTCTGCATCTCGGCGGAGTCGCTTCTTTGGAAGAGCGCGACGACCAGCACGAAGCCTATGGCGAACAGAGTCAGTGGTGAGCGCATAGTAAGTCTTTGACCCCGCGCCCCCAATTGTAGCCTCGACGCCCCGGTTGAACTGTAGAAAAAGCCTATTCGGATGGATGTCGACCGCTCGACACTTTCAGAAGCTTTGAGCGGTGCCTTTGCATCAGATTAGGCATACTCACGTCTGGGGTCAGGAACGTAGAAGGCAGCGCCACTGCGACAATTCCGCACGAATGAGGACGAGCGAGGCCATGGTTACTACCGAGTCAGCCACCCCAATGGTGGAAGAGCAACGCTATCTCGCGTTGTTGCGCGCAGCCAACGCTATCGCCACATCGGATGACTGCGACTGTGCTTCCAATGCGCTGGTCGAAAAACTGAAGGAAGTCACCGCTTTTGATTTCATACACGTAACAACGTTCGACAAGGAAACCCACCGCGCGTGCTGGTCGTTGCTGGAAGCGAACGGCGAAAGAGTGGAGTCGGCATCGTTTGACGACCTTTCTTCAGAACATTCTCCTATTCCATGGGTTTACGAAACACGCCTGCCGCTCGTCGTGGACGATTGGGGCGCAGAGGCGCGGTTTCAGACCTACGGGCTTTTCCTTGCGAAGCACGGTGTCGCATCAACTTGCACCCTCCCCTTGGTTCGAGGATCGCGCCGTCTGGGCGTGCTGAGTTTAGGGCGATCCTATCCAAATGCTTACGACCAGGAAGAAGTCCGTTTTCTGACTCTGGCCTCAGAACAGATTGCTCTGGCCATCGATGCGGCGGTGAACCTGTACATATCCGAGCGGGTGCAGGACCGCCTGAAGTTAATTCTCGACCTGTCGAACCAGGTGGTATCCAATCTGGAGTTTCACGATCTGCTCGTGGCTGCGTCTGCCAGCGTCCGGCGCGTGATGCATTGCGACGCTGCGGCGGTTATGTTGGCGGAGTCTGAGGGTACGCACCTGCGCGTGCACGCCCTCGACTTTCCCGAGAGCCGCGGAATCTTCACCGAAGGAGGTCTCGTCCCCATCGAGGGCACGATGCCCGGGGATTCGTTCAAGAGCGGCAAGCCGATGGTTGTGAACCGTCTTGACCTTGAGGAGATATCCCCGGAGATGTATGCCAAGGCCATCGGGGAGGGCTTGCACTCTTTTTGCGACATACCCTTAATCAGCAAGAGCCGGATGCTGGGGGTGCTGGCAGTCGCGAAACGGGAGGAGAATGCATTCGACAGCGATGAGGTCTCGTTCCTGATTCAAGTAGCCAATCAGGTGGCAATCGCCGTGGAAAATGCGCTGGCCTACGGCAAGATCGCAGAACTGACGGACCGATTGGCCCAGGAGAACCTGTATCTGCAAGATGAGATCCGAGGGGAGATGGACTTTGAAGGGATCGTGGGGATCGTGGGGCAAAGCTCAGCTCTTCGCCATGTTCTGAGTCTGGTAGAGACGGTAGCTCCGAGCGATTCGACGGTATTGCTGTTGGGAGAAACAGGGACGGGAAAGGAGTTGATGGCTCGTGCCATCCACGATCGCAGCAAACGCAAAGATAGAACCTTCGTGAAGCTGAACTGTGCGGCCATTCCCACAGGCTTGCTGGAAAGCGAACTTTTTGGGCACGAACGGGGTGCATTCACGGGAGCGATCTCGCAGAAGGTCGGCCGGCTCGAGCTTGCGGATCAAGGTTCATTGTTTCTGGACGAGGTGGGCGACATCCCGATCGAGATCCAGCCGAAACTGCTGCGTGCTCTGCAAGAGAGGGAATTCGAGCGGCTCGGTAGCACACGCACAAAGAAAGTGGATGTGCGACTCGTGGCAGCGACGAACCGCGACCTGGAAAAGATGATTGAAAGGCGTGAGTTTCGCGAAGACTTGTATTACCGGCTGAATGTTTTTCCCATTCGCATCCCTCCCCTTCGGGAGCGCCCCGAGGACATTCCGCTGCTGGTTCGTTACTTCACGCAGAAGTACAGCCGCCGCATGGAAAAACAGATTGATTCCATTCCAACCGCTGGGATGAAGAAGCTTGCCGCCTGGCACTGGCCGGGAAATATTCGCGAATTGGAGAACTTCATTGAGCGCTCGGTGATCCTGACCCATACCTCTGCACTGCAGTTGCCCCTGGGAGAGATCGGCACTAACGGAAGAACCTCGCCTGCATCTGGCTCGCGGGAGAGGGACGACCGCGATGAAATCATTCGTATTCTCAAGGAGACCAAGGGTCGGGTTGCCGGTCCGCAAGGGGCCGCCGAGCGCATGGGCATCAAGCGAACGACGCTCATCTCGCGTATGAAGAAGCTCGGGATCGAGCCGCGCAGCATCGCTTAGCAGCCGCGGCTAAGCAGCTGGCAGAACCCAGCGCGCTCGTCTCGATAACGAGGACCGAATAATGCGGCCCGCTCTTGGTAGCGACCTCACATCGAGGCATCGACATTTGCCGAAATAATATCTCGCCGTAACCTGATCGGCTCAAACTCGCCAATTGCAAATCGTTCGTAGCCGGAACAAACTTGTGAGAGTGGGGTTACTCGAAAATCAGGTGACGATGGAATTCCTATGCGAGATCCGGGGATTGTCAATCACCTATGCCCTTCGGGATGGGAACCGGATACGGGCGGTGGATGACCTGAGTCTCGCGATTCGAAGTGACGAGATCGTCGGCGTACTCGGCGAATCCGGATGCGGTAAAAGTACGCTGGCGAATGCGATTTTGCGGTCGCTGCCCGATCGTGCCGATTGGGAGCGAGGCAGCATCACCTTACGCGGTCGTGATCTGTCGCGGATGTCGGATGCGGAGTTGCGCGAAATGCGCGGCCGCGAAGTAACGCTGGTTCCTCAAGATCCCGCGCTCGCTTTGAATCCGGTGATGAATGTGGGCTCCCAGATTGCGGAGGTGTTACGAGCGCATTTTTCCTTGCGTGCCCAGGAACGGAGGTCACGAGTCATGGAGTTGCTCGGCGAGGTGGGGTTCGATAATCCCCGGGAAATCTACGGGGCGTATCCGCATCAGCTCAGCGGAGGGCAGAGGCAGCGGGTTGTAATTGCGCAAGCAATCTGTTGCCAGCCGTCGCTTGTGATCGCTGACGAACCGACGAGCAAGCTGGACGCTCCGCTGCAGGCGGGAATCATCGCGCTGCTGGCGCAAATTCGTCGCGAACACGGTCTCGCGATTCTGTTCATCAGCCATGATCCCGCGGTATTTGCCGGGTTGGCCGATCGCATGGCGGTGATGTATGCGGGACGGATCGTAGAGGTTGGAACCACGAGTCAAATTTTTCGCCAGCCATTGCATCCATATACCCAAGCTCTGGTGCAACTAGCCAAGTCTGCAGTGGCTGCATCTGCACCTACCGCGCGCGGCCGCTTTACCGCCATCGAGGGCGACTCGCCTGACCCTTGCAATTTGCCCGCGGGTTGCCGGTTTCACCCGCGCTGCCCCGAACGTATGGATGTGTGCGGCCGGCGCTATCCGCAAGCTTTCTTGCCAGAACCTTCACGACCGGTGAACTGCTTCAAGTATGGGGAATGACTTGCCAAGCCCAATCGACCTGGCCCCATTTTTGAGGGTGCGGGGCCTATCGAAACGCTATGTTCGAGGCGGCTTGTGGCGCAATCGCACCTTGGTGAGGGCGGCTGATGCCGTGCGTCTCGAAATTCCGGCCGGCAAAACTTTAGCCCTGGTGGGAGAGTCGGGATCGGGAAAATCCACGGTCGCGCGTTGCGTAGCGCGCCTGGAAAAACCGGACTCTGGCCAAATCTGGATTAACGGGAGAGACGTCGCGAATCGAAATTCCAGAGATTCAGATTCGGCAAGTCGAGCCATGCGCGAGCACTGGTTCCTGCGGAACCGCGTACAGATGGTCTTTCAGGATGCCGTAACATCCATGAATCCGCGTTTCACTGCCGCACAGGTTGTGGAAGAACCGTTGCTCATCATGGGAGTCGGCGCGCAGATACGAAGGCAAGCGTCTCGAACGGTGGTAAATGAAGTTGGGCTGTCGGCAGACTGGCTCGAACGATCGGTGATCGAGTTCAGCGGCGGCCAACGGCAAAGACTCGCGATTGCACGCGCCCTGGTGGTTCGCCCGAACCTGTTGGTGCTCGATGAAGCGTCTGACAGGGTTAGATCTGTCTACGCAGGCGCAGATTGCCAACCTGCTGCTGGATCTGCAGGCCGCGCATTCGCTCACCTATCTTCTGATCTCGCATGACCTGGCGCTGGTGGCTCGCATGGCCGACACAATTGCCGTAATGTCGGGCGGGCGAATTGTGGAAAGCGGATCCGTGGTGGAAATAATGACCTCTCCCAAACATGAGGAAACGCTCCGGCTGCTGGCATGGGCGCGCGCTGCGCAATCAAATCTTGCGATGATTTCGGGAACATCCAGTTGAACTACCTCGTCCGGCGATTCATCCGTGCAATTTTCCTGCTGATTGGCATTTCCGCGCTCTGCTTCCTGTTCGCAGACATGGCGCCCGGAAGCTTCTTCGACGAAATGCGAGTGAATCCACAAATTTCGCCAGAAACAATTGCCGCGCTCCGCGCACAATACGGACTCGATCAGCCGCTCATCGTTCGCTATGGGCGGTGGGTGAAGTCGGCGCTTCATGCCGATCTCGGCTACTCGATCGCTTACAACATGCCGGTGGCGCCGCTGCTCTGGGGCCGCGCGAAGAATACTCTGTTGCTCACGATTACGGCGATGGTATTGACTTGGATCATCTCCGTCCCGCTGGGCCTGTGGGCGGCAGCGCGGAAAGGAGCGTTGCCCGATCGGGCAATCACGATCATAGGTTCGCTGTTAATAGCGGTGCCCGAGATCGTAATTGCGATCGCGCTGCTGGCCATCGCCGTGCGCTGGCGGCTCGCGCCCGTGGGAGGTATGGTCTCAACCGCGTTCGAAAGCCTGTCGGGCTCGGAGAAACTCCGCGACCTCATTGCACATTTGGAGTTGCCTGTTCTGGTGTTGGTTCTATGTGAAAGCGCGATTATTGTTCGTCACATTCGAGCCAGCGGATTGGAAGTCTTGAACGCTTCTTATGTGCGGGCGGCACGCGGGCTCGGCATTACCAGCAGCAGGCTCCTGTTCCGGCACGTGCCGCCGGCTGCGGCGAATCCGGCGATTTCTCTCTTCGGTTTTTCGCTGGCGGGGCTGGTGAGCGGATCGCTGCTGGTGGAAGTAATCTGCGGATGGCCCGGGCTCGGGCCGCTCGTCCTCGACGCCACGCTCTCCCGCGACCTTTACGTCGTCATAGGAGGCATCATGTTTTCCGCACTCTTCATGGTCGGCGGGAACCTGATCGCCGACGTGTTGCTCATGGTATGCGATCCGCGAATCCGCACTGGGGCCGCCGATGCCCGCTAAGTCCCTACACTTTCAATTCGCGCGCAATAAACCCGTGGTGCTGATCGCATTTCTGGTCGTCTTACATCTCCTGATTTTGCTCGCTGGTTTCGTTGCGCCTTACGATCCGGTCATGCAGAACCGGGAGTTGCCTTACGCTCCCCCCACTCGACTGCATTTTGTAGATGCCTCCGGCCTTCACGCGCGGCCCTTTGTTTATGCCTGGACGCCAACCGATGATGGCTATCTTGAGGATCGAACCCGTGCTTACCCTGTACAGGCGTTCGTTCGGGGAGATTCTTACAGTTTTCTAGGCATCGCCGAAACAAATCTCCACCTGTTCGGTGTGGAAGATCCCGGCAAAATACTGTTGTTGGGCACGGACGCGTTCGGCCGGGATGAGTTCTCGCGCGTGCTATGGGGCGGCCAGATCTCGGTCGCTGCGGGAATCGTCGCCACCGCGGTCACTCTACTCGTCGGCAGCCTCGTCGGAGTGATCGCCGGCTATTACGGCGGCTGGATCGACGAGACGCTCATGGGAACGACCGAACTGTTCCTGTCCTTGCCATGGCTCTACTTCCTGCTCGGAGTGCGTGCATTCCTGCCGCTGCACGTGAGCCCGGCGCGAACCTTTCTTTTGCTGACATGTGTAATTGGGCTGATCGGTTGGGCGCGCCCCGCACGCATTATTCGCGGGGTGGTGCTCAGCACGCGAACCAGAAATTACGTTGCGGCGGCACGAGGATTCGGCGGTTCTGATTTCTATCTTTTGCGCCGGCACATTCTGCCCGAAACTTTCAGCGTGTTACTCACGCAGGCGTCATTGCTCGTGCCTCGATACATTGCGGCGGAAGCGACCTTGTCATTCTTTGGCTTGGGCGTGAATGAGCCGGTGCCGAGCTGGGGCAACATGCTGAGCGCCTTGCAACAATACAGCGTGCTGGTTTCGTATGGCTGGTTGCTAGCTCCTGCGGCCGCATTATTTATTACTTCGGTTATCTATTACCTGCTCGCCGATGCTCTTCATTCGCGGTTAGAATCTCGACAAGCCTGAAAAAACAGCGTTCTGTGGGGAACGGGGTGTTTATGAAAGTCATCGCTCGCCTGTCCCTATTCGTGTGTCTGCTCGCCGCTGCCCGCGCGACGGGCGCCTCTTTTGCCGGAGCACCGGCTCCTGAGACGCCCGGAAAAAATGAAGAGTTGCAACATATAACGAGTTCATCCGGCAACTACGGCGGATACCTTACGGTTGGCCAGCGAGCCGAGCCCAAAACGCTGAATCCTGTCACCGAGTCCGATTCTGCGTCGCGCGAAATTATCGGCCGGCTGAACGCCGACCTCATCGAGATCAATCGCGCTACGCAAAAAACTGAGCCGGCGCTGGCA
The DNA here is from genome assembly GCA_963709055.1 of uncultured Acidobacteriaceae bacterium. Taxonomy (GTDB): domain Bacteria; phylum Acidobacteriota; class Terriglobia; order Terriglobales; family Acidobacteriaceae; genus Acidiflorens. Next base: position 720,916 of record CAVPUZ010000021.1, on the reverse strand, counting down.
AAGTCCTGGAAGACCTCAGCGGACGGCCGCACCTTCACGCTTCAGCTCCGCAAAGGAATTCGCTTTTCCGACGGCCATCCATTCGATGCCGATGACGTGCTCTTTTCCTTCGCCGTTTACATGGACGAAGCGATCGATTCTCCCCAGCGCGATCTGCTGATCATCGACGGCAAGCCTATGACGGTCACGAAAGTCGATCCGTACACGGTGCGCTTCACGCTGCCTCGACCCTACGCTGCCGCCGAACGTATTTTTGACGGCTTTCCCATCCTGCCCAAACATCTGCTTGAGAAGCCCTATAGGGAGGGCAAGTTCGCGCAGGTATGGACACTCAACACTCAAGCCTCGCAAATCGCCGGCCTTGGGCCATTTCGCTTGAAGCAGTGCGCGCCCGGGCAGCAGATTGTGCTGGAACGCAACCCTTACTACTGGAAGGTTGACCGCGACAACCACCGCCTGCCCTATCTCGATGCAGTGGTTTTTCTCTCCGTCGGCTCTGAGGACGCGCAGGTCCTGCGGTTTGAGGCGGGCGAGACCGACGTCATCAGTCGCCTTAATGCAGAGAACTACAACCTGCTCGCGAAGGAAAAACCGCGCGCCGGATCGCAGTTGCAGGACCTCGGGCCCAGCCTCGAATACAACTTTCTGGTTTTCAATCTGAACGACCTGAGCGGCAAGAAACTCGACACTGTGACGCGCAAGCAGGCATGGTTTCGCGAGCTGAAATTCCGGCAGGCGATTAACTCCGCAGTCGATCGCGACGGCATCGTGCACCTGGTTTATGGGACGCGCGGCACACCGCTGTGGGGGAATGTGGGTCCGGGAAATAAATATTGGGTCAATCAGGCGATACCACATCCCAAGCGCTCGTTCGATGCGGCACGGCAGCTGCTGAGGTCGGCGGGTTTTTCCTGGAACAAAGCCGGCCAGTTGCTTGACGCCTCGGGTCAGAGTGTCGAATTCACTATCATCACCAGTTCATCAAACGCCCAGCGCATGAAGATGGCGACGTTGCTGCAGGATGACTTGTCTCATCTGGGCATGCAGGTTCACGTAGTCCCGCTGGAATTTCGCGCCGTCATCGACCGTGTTTTCCAGAGCTTCGATTATGACGCGGCCATCATGGGCTTGGGAGGCGGCGATGCCGATCCCAATCCGGAGATGAATGTCTGGATGTCAAATGGTACCTCCCATCTCTGGAATCTTGGTGAGAAGCAACCCGCCACCGGCTGGGAGCGCGAGATCGATCAGTTGATGCAGCAACAAATGGTGACGCTCGACTATGCGAAGCGAAAGAAGATGTACGATCGCGTGCAGCAACTGATCGCCGAAAACCTCCCGTTCATTTTCCTGGCGACGCCGAACATCTTGGCCGGAGCTGATGCGCGCGTGGGCAACTTCAAGCCTGCTGCGCTCGATCCCTATACGCTGTGGAACGCAGACGAACTCTACATTCGTAATGGCGGCACGGAAAACGCTGGAGTGCGATGACAGGAACTGCCGCCAGGCAGCAAAAAGAGCGGGCATCGCATTCCTCGGACGAGCAGCTGATCAAAGCTTGTTTGCAGGGCGACGCCGACGCCTGGGCAGCGCTCATCGACAAGTACAAGAATCTGATCTACTCGATTCCCATCAAGTTCGGTATGTACCAGGATGCGGCCGACATTTTTCAGGCGGTATGCGTGGATCTCATGTCGGATTTGCCGAATCTCCGCGAACATCGTGCGCTTCCCAAATGGCTCATTCAAACCTGCTATCACCGGTGCCTGCAGCAGCGACGGATGGCGGACCGGCATGTGGAACTTGAGCAGGAGCAGGCGGAGAATCTCCCGGAGAATTCCGATCAAGCGCTGCCGGAGCAAATGTTCGTACAACTCGAGCAGGAACAGTTGTTGCGCGAAGTGGTCGCTGAGATGCCGGAGCGCTGCGAGCGCATGATCCGAATGCTTTTCTACGAGACGCCGCCCCGACCCTATGACGAGGTTGCCAGTGAACTGGGCCTTGCGACCGGATCGGTCGGCTTTATCCGCGGCCGGTGTCTTGCCCGATTAAGAAAACACCTCGAAAAGAAGCGCTTCCAATGAGCACGCAAGCGGTGCAGCAGACCGAATTCGATGCCGTCCTCGAACAACTCCTTGCAGTTGGGGATGCGGAAAGCCGTCGCCAGATGGTGGCGCGTCATCCTGCAATCGCCTGGGATGAAGCGGTCAAATCGCTCACCGAACGCGTGTGGCAGGAGGTGCGGGTGGACGCTCATCGCGCCGATCGAATCGCGGATGCAGCGCTCGACGTCGCACAATGCATCGGCGACCAAGTCGCCCTGGCGAGAGGTTTTCGGGCCAAAGCGAATTCGCTCTATACGCTTGACCAGCACGCTGCAGCCATCGAACATCACGAAAAGGCGGCGGCATGCTTCGAGAAAGCGGGAGAGGAAGCCGACCTTGCGCGCACGCTGAGCGGATCGATCCAACCCCTGTTGTTGCTGGGGCGCTACGATCAAGCGCTCGCCGCCGGGGAACGCGCGGCGAACATCTTCAAGAAACAGGGAAACACGCGCCGCCTGGCTCGCCTCGAGATCAACATCGGCAACATTTATCACCGGCAGGATCGCTTCAACGAGGCGCTGGCAATCTATGATCGCGCCTACCAGGAATTGTTGAAGTACGACGACGGCGAAGCGCTGGCGGCGGTTCTCAGCAATCTCTCTCTTTGCTACATCAGCCTAAATGATTTTCCCAAGGCGCTGGAGTTTCACCGCATTGCCCGGCAACAGTGCGAACAGCGCGGCATGCCAATCCTGGTCGCCTACGCCGACTACAACATCGCCTATCTCTACTTTTTAAGAGGCGAATATGGACGCGCCATCCAGATGCTGCGCGACGCATCTGTCAGCGCCGGTAAAGCGAATGACGCCTATCAATTGGCGCTTTGCAATCTTGACCTGTCTGAAATCTATCTCGAACTGAATCTCAGCACGGAAGCCGGAGAGCTGGGACGCACCGCCAATGAAGGCTTTCAGAAGTTGGGGTTCGGCTATGAAGCCGCCAAAGCGCTGGCCTTCGCCGCTATCGCCGCCAGCCGCACGGGAAAGGCCTTCGAGGGAATCAGGCTCTTCGCGCAAGCGAAAGAGATGTTCGTTCGAGACAATAACCTGGTCTGGCCCTCGCTGATCGACCTTTACGAAGCGCTCGTGCTTTTCAATGAAGGGCGCCTGTTCGAGGCGCGGAAGCTGGCTGCTGCCGCTCATGAATTCTTCCGCGATTCGTCCATGCGTGGCAAGGCTGTTCTGGCCGAATTGCTATTGGCGCGTATTGCTTTGCGCATGAACGACTGGAGTGGCGCGCGCAATCACTGCCAGCAAGCGCTTTCAAAGCTCGCCGATTTCGATTCACCCGTGCTGCTTTATCAGGCCGAATTTTTAATGGGCGAAATCGCCCGGGCAGAACACAAGTATGAAGACGCATACCGTTCCTATGGCCGCGCTCGCGAGTCGGTAGAACGGCTGCGCGGCAGCTTGCGCGGGGAAGAACTCAAGCTCGCATTTTTCCAGAACAAACTTGAGGTATACGAAAACCTGGTGGAGTTATGCCTCCGCCGTCCGAACGGCTCCGAGGAGGCATTCGGCTACATCGAGCAGGCAAAGTCCCGCACGCTGGCTGATCTCCTGAGCAAGCCAATGCATGTTGCGACCACGAATGATGCGGGGCAAAGCGAGCTGGTGCGTTCGATCCGTAACCTTCGCGAGGAGTTGAACTGGTACTACAACCTCATCGAGCGCGAGCAATTACGGCCCGAAGAACGCTCGCAGGAAAGAATCAGACAACTCGAACAAGAGGCTCGCCTCCGCGAAACCGACCTGACCAAGGCTTTGAAAGAAGCTACGGCCACTGAGGCGCATGAAGCTGGCCTCGAACTTGCCTCGGCGGTTTCGCTCGAACAAATTCGGTCCGCACTGCCGGCCGATACCACGCTGGTCGAATTTTTCTGCGCGAAAGACCGCTACCTGGCATGCGTTCTCACTCGCGATGAACTTCAGATCACGCCCGTCACCGTGCCGCCACGAATCCAAAAGCTATTGCAGCTTTTGCAATTCCAGATTTCAAAATTCCGCCTGGACCCGAAGTACTTGAGCGCCTTCAGGCAACCGCTGCTGGAAGCGACGCAGGCGCATCTTAAGAATTTGTATCAGGAGCTGATCGCGCCCATCCGCCCCCAGCTCAACTCAAAGCATCTGGTATTCGTGCAGCATGGGCTGCTGCATTACGTTCCCTTTCATGCATTACACGATGGCGAGTCGTACCTGATCGACAGTTTCTCGGTGTCGTACGCTCCCAGCGCCGGCGTTTATGCGCTGTGCCGATCGAAGCTCGTGAATACCACAGGAGACCCGCTGATCCTGGGCATTCCCGATGCGCAAACTCCTTCGATTCAAACCGAAGTTGAAGCGCTTCGGGAAATGCTCCCCAACGCAAAGGTATTCATGGGTGAGCAAGCGACAGAAGCCGTCTTACGAACGCATGGACGCGCCAGCCGCATTGTGCACATCGCGACCCACGGCTATTTCCGCCAGGACAACCCGATGTTCTCCTCGATCCGGCTGGGCGACACGCACCTCAGCCTGTACGACCTCAATCAACTTCACTTACCCGCTGAGCTGGTCGTGCTGAGCGGGTGCGCCACTGGCCTCAATGTGATCACTCCAGGCGATGAACTCATCGGCCTGGTGCGCGGGTTGCTGCAGGCTGGGGCGCAATCTCTGGTTCTCAGTCTGTGGGACGTGCATGATGAAAGCACCAAGGATTTTATGATTGCGTTTTACACCCGATTGCAGCAGGGGCATTCGAAATCGGAAGCCATGCAGGCGGCCATGATCGAATTGCGTGAAAAGCACCCTCACCCCTACCATTGGGCTCCTTTCTCATTGATTGGAAAGGGCTAAGCGGCCAGCAAATATTTTTTGGTTCTCCCTATATTTTTCGCCTCACTCCATTCCCTTATTCAACAGATCGAGAGTTCTACAGGAAAGGCAAAGTTCAGATGGAGCATTTCTCCGAGCAAGCATGGGCTGATTTTGCAAGAGGATTCGGAGCGTCGCAAAAGGCGCAAGGGATCGAGGCACACATCGCCGCCGGCTGTACGAACTGCAAAACCGCGCATCATGTCTGGGACCGTGTGCAATCCATGGCGCTCGCGGAACGAGCCTATGCCGTCCCTGAAAACCTGGTGCGGTTGGCCAAGCTCGAATTTAGCGCCAAGCAGGAACAGGCTGAAAAGTGGAGCTTAGCCAGCTGTGCTTTTTGACAGCTTTTCGCGGCCCCTGCTGGCCGGTGTGCGCAGCAGTGCAGCCATTGCGCGTCAGGTGGTTTATGAAGCGGAAGGGCTCACCGTCGATTTGCGATTTGACCGGCTGGTGCCCTCGGGCAAGGTGTCCGCAGTCGGCCAGATACTCGACAGCCGGGTACCGCGTGAGCGCATGACGGGCGCGGCCGTGGTCGTATGGACGGAAGACGGCCAACTCGTGGCCACCGCCACTGCCAATTCATACGGAGAGTTTCAGCTCGAATTCGAGGCACGCGACGATCTTCGGCTCACCGCAAGAGTGGGTGGCCGGAGAGTACGAATGCCGCTGGTGAACTTGAAGTAACATGCACCCCCTTACGGAAGGCACGGAAGTCGGTTACTCGCAAGAGATTACGGGTGTAAGTGGCGGATCAGGAGTGGGAAAGCTACACTCAGCGGAACTTCAAAAGCGTACCCGTTTCAGAAAGGGAACAAAATCATGAACGGACAGAAACAGCACGATCGAGCGATGCGCGTGGGCTGGATGGCAAGCCTCGCACTGCTGCTCATCACAGCCTGTGCGCCCTCAGCTGAGGCGCAAACACGGCTCATCGTGCGCGACTCGCTGGGCCTGCCGGGCCTCAATCTGACCTGCCTGCTGACCGGCTGCAAGGTAGTCGGGGGCCTTGGCGATCCCAATGGCCAGCTCTTCCTCGTCACGTTCCCTGCGATTTTGAATCCTGTCACGGCGCTTCTGAAACTGAACTTGGAAACGGGCATTCTTTCAGTCGAAATTGACCAGGTCGTGAGCCCATCGCAACCCAATAGCGCGAGCCCGCCCGCATACCTCACCGATGAGGCTCCGGTTACCTATTATGGAAGCAAGGTTTGGCATGGTTACCTCGCGCAGCCCGGTAATCAACTGATCCGTACGGCCCAAACACAGTCCGCTTTTAATGCCGCGGGAAGCGGCGTGACGGTGGCCGTCATTGACACCGGCGTCGACGTCAACCATCCCGTATTGAAAGCGGTCTTGTACAAGGGCTACGACTTCACGCGAAATACCGCTGGCGGCAACGAGGACGTTGACGTTAGCAGCAACACTTCCAATACCAGCACGTCATCTTCACCGGCGGTCCTGGATCAGCGGACCGTCGCCGTTCTCGATCAGCGTAGCGTCGCCGTTCTCGACAACGGAGGTCCCTCTTATTCCGACTTCGGACACGGCACTATGACAGCCGGCCTCGTCCATTTAGTGGCGCCGCAGGCAAAGATCATGCCGCTGAAGGTTTTCACCGCCGCTGGATCGGCCTATGACTCCGACATTCTGCGAGCGGTTTACTACGCGGTCTCTAACGGAGCCCAGGTGATGAGCATGAGCTGGAATTACTCCAGCTATTCCGCAGAACTCGCCAAGGCAATCCAATATGCCAACAGTAAGGGCGTGATCTCGGTTGCAGCGGCTGGCAATGACGGGCAGTACTCAGTCGTTTACCCGGGCGGGTTGCCGGGTGTTATCGATGTCGCCTCCACCTCTAACAGCGATACCCAGTCGAGCTTCACGAACTACGGAGCTCCGCCGGTCTGGATGGCGGCTCCCGGAGAAATGATCGTCACCACTTATCCCTGGGGCACTTACGCCGCCGCCTCGGGAACGTCCTTCAGCACGCCGCTGGTCGCGGGCACTGCGGCCTTGATGATGGGCAAAAACGGCAACTGCTCGAGCCGGAGCGTTCCGGCTGGGTTAGCGAATGCCCACTACATCGGCTACCTCGACCTCGGCTATGGCCGGCTGGATACATATCAAGCCATGCAGGCCTGCAAGCTGCTTCACTAAGGATCACGCGCAGACGACTGGATGGCAGGCATCGACAATCCGCTACTGCAAGGTCCGGGACTGCTGTTGCGAGTCAAGGAACTGGAAGAGCAGCATCTCGCTTTCCGCAACTCGTTGGTCTGCGCCTTCAACCAACTGCTAGACCTGAAGGACCTAAACACCGGGGTTCATAGCACACGGCTGGCGGAGTGGGCGCTTCGCGTCTCGCGCAAGATGAACATCCCGGAAGAGCATTTTTACCAGGTTGAGGTCGCAGCTCTTTTGCACGACGTTGGGAAGATTGGTGTGCCGGATGCCGTCTTGAAAAAGAACGGTCCGCTCACGCCCGACGAGCGCACGCTCATCAACCGTCATCCCGAGTACAGCTGGTCGATTCTGCGTCTTCTTCCCGGACTCGAAGAAGCCAGCCTCTATGCCTTGCATCACCACGAGGCGGTCAATGGAAAGGGCTACCCGGCCGGCTTGACGGGAACCGACATTCCACTGGTCTCCCGCATCATCTGCGTCATTGACGCGTATGACGCCATGGTCTCGAACCGGTGCTACCGGTCCGGTCTCCCGCATGAAGAGGCCGTTCGCCGCCTCCTGCAGAGCAGTTCCGCTCAGTTCGATTCCGAAGTTGTGCAAGCCTTCATCCCGATCGCGGAACAGGAAGCCGCGGATGTGTTCGCGGCCGCTGGCACCAGCACTTCCGCAGCGCTGTAAATATCTCAAGCGAAGGTTGATGGTTTCCTCAAATGCGGGATATGGTTTTCCCGACGGCATGGCTCTTCATGCCCGCGCAGTAAGGAAGATTTTCGAAACCGGAGTTGGGGTGCAAGTCGTTCAGAAGATGGAGCCGACGATCGGACTTGAACCGATGACCTGTCGATTACGAATCGACTGCTCTACCAACTGAGCTACGTCGGCTTTCAGTTTGGTTTTCTTAGTTTATCAAACTGTCGCGATCAGGCTGCCTATCTGCTGCACTTTGGTCATTTTGCAGGATCCCCAAATCGGCCACCCAAGAGCTGCCTGGCGCGCTCCACATCGTTGGGCAAAAGGTCATTCGGCACGGCGATGTGCGCCGTAGAGACCCGATATCTGGCGCACTGCATCTTGTCGCCCAGGCAGTAGGTTTCTTTCATCAAGCTCGATACGGCGGGCATATCCTTCATTTGGCCGGAGAAAAACGGACATGTTTGAAGCTTCTCGCAAGTTGCCACGGCAAACTCCCAATCGGCTGCCGAACCCATTTTCCGATCTGCGGCTTACGCTAAAGATTGTAGACCTATCCGCTCATTCTCTTCCGAAGGCGGGCTCACCAGGCAAATAGTATATCGGCAATCAAAGTCCGGATCTTCAACACAATCGTGTCCGACGAACACTGGAACTCTCCCAACATCTAGCCGCAGCGGATGTTCGGGATAAGCGTCCGAACAGAAGCCCTTCAGCGTTTGGCAGGTTGCGCACGGTCGGGGAGAACGGACTCGGGCCGTGTCAATTGTCCAGCTTTGTGACCTACGCGGCCTTTTCCAGCGCCTTGTATTCTTCATCGGATCGCGAGGGCAGCAGCACCCACAGCGTGTAGATTCCGAGCGCCGTCCCGATCGGAACATTCAGCAGCGCGATGAACCCGACCACCAGCGCGAATACTCGCGCCCAATCCTCGTGCTGCAGCAAGCCCCAGCCAGCGAAAAAACCGACCGCCGCTTTCGCCAGGATGAACCATCCAACAATGGACATCACCGGACGCAGCCACATCAGCAACTCGGGCGGAGGGCCGTTGGGAATCTGCCCGATGCGCAAGACTACGAACTTCGCGGCCAGCAGAATAAGCACTCCTCCCACCAGGTGCAATGCCGAGTAGGCCATCCATAGAATCCCGACCAGCTTCACGTGCTCCCGCACCCGATTGCGGGCAACTCCGGTCGGGCCCGTGACCGCTTTACCGCAGCGAGCACAATGCGCCTGTCCCGCTTGCAACTGCGCCCCACACTGATCGCAAAACATGTTCGCCTCCGCAGCCCACTAACTGCTGCCTATAGTGATATACGTGCACAAGCGTCGACGGGTTCCACCTGGCTTCGAGTTGCGAGCCGCAGCGAGCAAGCTTAGTTCATCTGTCTGCTCGAGGCTCGCCACTCAAGACTCGCGGCTGAACTCCAAAACGAAAAGGCCACCCGGCAACTTGGGCGGCCTTTTCTTTCAAGGGAGAATAGTTCCAACGGAGGATTAATCCATCAGAACTTTCTGCGGGAATCTTATGAGCCGGAAAAGCCGAGTGTCAAGCAAAATTTGTGACTTAAATAGTCTTATTTTCAATAACTTAGGGAATGAGTCCACAAGTCAGCAAACGGTCTCAAAACGGGAGAAATCGCCGCTTTTCCCGGCTAACAACCTTTGCTTTGAGTCACTTACCGCCGCCGGACGCCCCCGGACGCGTTGTCTTCCAGGTGCAGAGAGATGATTTCCGTCTCCTCGGGCCGGTCAAACACCCGTCCCGGAAAAATCCTCTTCATCAGTATTCGAATGCCCCCAAAACCGACGCCTGCCACCAGCGCCAGTCCAACTACAATGCCACACAACACGATCGCATTGAACAGCAGGTTCGCCAGATTATCTCGCTTGGTCGCGTACGTGTTCTCATTCCACGTGACATCGGCCTCGTAGCTGATCGACCCCGAGCATCGCGCGCGCTTCACTTTGCGAGAGCGGGCCCGCCGCGATCACCACGATCGGCCCCGTACGCTTGTCGAAGAACGGGCCCACGTCCACGATCGACGCGACGCCCGGTTGCTGCGCCGTCACTTGGTGCGCGGCGTCAATCTGCCGTAGCTTTTCGGCGGCGATCTGCGGTGTCGGATACGCGATCAGCATCAGCGTCGAATCGCCCGCACCTACGGAGTACTTTGCAATGATTACCTCCGCGCCCGACTTGAAATCCACGGTCGCGCTCGGCAACGGCGCGCCTGTGCGATCAAGCGCTACCGGACCGAGAATATATTTCGCCGTATTCTTCTGGTAGCTGCGGGAGGGAAGGTAGTTCCGCAGTGTCGGCAGCTTGCCCGCGCTCCCCGAAGGCCGGGGCAGCAGGCCGGCCAGTTCCCGCAGCTCCGCCGCTGACATCGCGCTCAGCTTGTCGAACAGCGCGTCGATCAGCACGTTTCCCTGGAAGAACAGCACGCGATTGTTGAGCGAGCCCGCCTGCTCGCCGATCTTTTCCTCCAGCATCGCTGGCGTCTGGTAATAGGTGAACGCGCCATACGCTCCGCTGGCATCGTCGAACACGGCCGCTTTGATCGCCAGCTTGCGGCCGTCGTCGCTCGTATATTCGGCTTTCTCGAACCTCTGGAAGCCATATTCCTTGAGTACCGCCGCGTTCGCAGGATCGGCAACGGACGCATCGGCGCTCTTGGTGATCGGGCCACTCACCTGCCAGCCGCCGAACTTGGCCGGGGAGGACAGAGGCGGGCGGCCGGCGAATCCGCGGCAAACGCCGCCGCGCAAAGAAACAACAGGAAAACAATCGAGAATCGGGAGAACTTCATTCGGGAAAGGGCACACCCCTGCTACCAGTTTAGACTACCGGCAGCCCGATAAAGTTTCCAGCACCGAGCCACTACCACTCCCAGTATGAGCATCAGCCGTTAATTTACGGCGACGACCACCAGAGTGGCGTCGTCCTGGAATTGCGCGCTGCAAAAATCCGACGCCTGCGCGAGCAGTTGCTCGTTCAATTCCGCAGCGGAACTGGCGGCGTGCGCCTTGCCAAATGCCGCCACCTTCTCCACTCCAAACTCTTCGCCTTGTGCGTTTTCGGCTTCGGTGATGCCGTCGGTGAATAGGAGCAACCTGTCTCCAGACTTCAGATTGACGCTGGAGTCCTGGTAATCCCACGAGGGAAAACGCCGAGCACCGCGCCGACCATAATCGAGAGTGTGCGCAGCGCCAGCCGAAACGAGAATAGGATAGGGATGGCCCGCATTGCAGTAGCGAAAGGTGCGCGTATTGGCGTCAGAACGCCGCAGAAAAACGTCACAAATTTGTTCGCAGCGATGCTTGCGCGCAGCATGCCGTTCACGATCCCGCACACCCGCGCCGGACTATCCAGGTCGCGCACCGATGCGCGCAGGCTGGCCTGGACATTCGCCATAAGCAAAGCGGCCGAAACTCCCTTGCCGGACACATCGGCAATGCAGATGGCCAGCCTGTTGCCGTCGAGCCGCAGCACATCGAAGTAATCTCCCCCGACGGCGCGCGCCGGGCGCCAGGCGGCGGCGACGGCGATTCCTGGAAGCTGCGGAATTTCCTTGGGCAAGAGCGACTGCTGGATTTCGCGGGCGCGTTCCAATTCCTGCTCGTGCACTTCCAGGCGGGCCTCGCCCGACTGGACCATGCGCTGCAGTTCGAGATTGCGGCGCTCGAGCCGCGCCCTGGTTTTGCCGTAGAGAAAATTCGCCACACCGTAGACGAAAGTGATCAGAAAGGGCATCTTCCAGCCCGTGGACATCAGGTGCCAAAGCGATTGCGGGCCGGGCGGGGCCAACCACCAGACAATCAGGGTGCTCAGCGCATAAACGGGAAACATCAGGACGCCTAGCACGGCCAGGAAGATCAGCCAGTCATAGGGAGACGGTTTTTCGTACAGCACATGCAACCATTGCACCGGAGGCGAAAGGAAATTGCCGATGCACAGCGAGTACAGGATGACCGTGAAAGGATTGATGGGCTGGCCGATGGCCCAGAAAATCGCGCCGACCACGAGAGCGATGAACAGGTAAATGCCCTGATTGCGGAAAAAAACGGTCATCGATTTCGAGTCAATGGTCATGTGGTCAGGAGTTTCCGATTCGGACTTCTGGCTTGTACAAAATACGCTTGCCCCTGTCCTGAACCCAACGCATCAGCCATCAAAGCAGGCGCCAGAGAGCTCGGCACGGTTCCGGCACAGTCTCGTGTTTGCTCGGCTGAGTGTGTCCCAACCCATTTTATGCTCAATGATTAAGAAGGATGACGCGAAGTCTTTTGCTCTTGACATGTAAACCCTAAACGACGACCATTGCTCGCCGCTATCGAGCGGCATTTCCCAACATTTTCCCAGGAGAGAGCAAGATGAAAACAAGAGATCGCATTGACGATCATGACGTGCTTCGTCGGCCTGACGCTGTGCTTTGCCGAAACTCCAATGATGGGCACCTGGAAGCTGAATGAAGCCAAATCGAAGTTCAGCTCCCGGAGCCCCAAAGCATCACCGTGGTCTATGAGGCCGCATGGCGACAACATGAAGTGTACGATCGACGGCGTCGACGGCAAGGGCAAGCCCTTCCATAACGTGTGGGTCGGCAAATTCGACGGCAAAGACTATCCACTGACCGGCGATCCTGCTGCGACACACGGTCGTACAAGAAGATCAACGACCACACCATGGCCATAACTAATAAGAAAGACGGCAAAGTCACGAGCCACCGGCCGCATTGTAATCGCCGCTGACGGGAAGAGCCGTACTGTAACCTTGAGCGGCACCGATGCGATGGGCAAGAAGACGACACCACCGCGGTCTACGACAAGCAGTAATCTCGGGAAGTATCTCGTATAGAACGAAGCCCGTGTGGTGGCGGGGCTCTGCGCCGCCTAACGGGTTTATTCTGTTGCACGCATTCCAGCAGCCGGGATCCAGGTTACTGGCGAGGCCGCCGTTCACTGCCCTTCGTTCTTCAAGCTCCTGCTGGCCACCTTGACCCCGCTCAGTCCGCCTGCGTACCGCGCCACACCGCGATACAGTGATTCCGCGATCCGCTGCCGTTGCTCGGAGGTCTCCAGCTTGCGCTCGTCCGTCGGATTCGATACGAATGAAATCTCCGCCAGAATCGACGGCATATTGGCCCCGATCAACACGATAAACGGAGCTTTCTTCACCCCGCGATTCCGGATGCCGGCGTTTCTCAGCGCCAGTCCGCCATACAGCGAGTCCTGCACGTCCCCGGCGAACTCGCGCGACTCGTCGATCTTTTCCTTCAACGCAATCTTCTTCACCAGGTCCTGCAGTTCGTGGACCGACTTCTCCGACACCGCATTCTCGCGCGCCGCCACTTCCAGCGCTTCCGGCGACGACGTGAAATTCAGGTAGTACGTTTCCACTCCGCGCGCGTCCGAGTCCCGGCTCGAGTTCGCGTGGATCGAGATAAACAGGTCCGCCTGCTCCCGGTTCGCAATCGCCGTGCGCGTCTCCAGCGGGATAAACGTGTCGTCCCGCCGCGTGTAGATCACTTCCGCGCCCAGCCGCGCTTGCAGCAACCGCCCCAGCCGCTTGCGCCACATCCAGCACCAGGTCTTTTTCGAGCAGCCCATTCGGACCAATCGTGCCCGTATCATGCCCGCCGTGCCCCGCGTCGATCACGATCTTGCCGATCTTCAGCCCCAGCGCCCGGGTCAGCGACCGGTCTCCCGCAGCCGTTGGCTGCGCTTCGCGAACCTCAAGGTCGGCCGTGTCGGGTCGCCGATGACGATGACGATCGAGCCTGTTCTTGCCGGCGCTGCGGATCGACGGTGCGGTGACGACGCATCTTCCATGCCGGCGCATCTGCCCATCGACGTTCTCTTCTTCGCTGGCGCCGCCTGGGCTGGTCAGCTTCTGGCGCTGTAGCTGTCTTCGACCTCGTGGAGCAGTCGTCATCGTCCGCCGAACAATCGTTTTCGGAATCCGGCGTTCGATCCCTTCACCGCGACCGTCGTCTTCACCACGCCCGTGGCTCGCTTGTTTCTCGGCAGGCTTCGCAGGCTCCGACCGGCTGCGCGATGTCTCGAGTCTTCGTCGTCCCGATCCTCGCATCCTCGCGCGTCCGGCGCTCGCTCTGTGTCAGCCTTCACGACGATGGCATGCTCTTTTTCCGATTTCCTTTGGTCCTTTTCGAGGCCGGGCGCTCCGCATCGTCTGCTTCGTCGTCCGCGGTCCGCCGAAGACGCCTGTCACCGGCCTCATCTCGGTGTGCCTTCGCCAGCATCGCCGCCCGGCTCTGCTTTCCATGAATGTCGATGATCAGCCGGTAGGGATCGGGCAGCAGAAACGCGTCGTAACTGGAGAGGTCATCCACTTCGAGCACAATGCGCGTCCGCCCCGGCTGGAATTCCGCGACGCGAATCTTCTTCAGGAAACCATCGTCCACATCAAACGTTTTTCCCACCAGCGTCGACGCCAGTTTCGTTTCCCGCAGGTCGAAGAAAATCCGGTCCGGATTCGCAATGCGCGACGAATTGAATTTCACTTCCCGCTCGATATCGATCGCCACCCGCGTATAGTCCGGAGTCGACCAGTGCCGCACGCCCGTCACGCGCGGCAATTCCGCTCCGCCCCACGATGTTCGCTCGCGCCACTTCCTTAGGCGCTTCGCCCCGCGCGTGGCCCTTCGCGCTCCGCCGCGCTTCCGATCGTCGCGTCGGCGGCCATCGTCGATCTCCTTCACCGCCGCGCGTGCATCGTCCGCCAAGCCGGTTCCGCGGATACCGATGCAGAAAATCCTCAAACGTCGTCCGCGCCTCTTCGGGATCGTTCAGATCGTCTTTATAGATTTCGCCGATCGTGAACAGCGCGTCGAAGCGATACTTGCTTCCCGGATACTCCTTGCGCAGAAAACGGTACTGCTCCACCGCGCCACGCAGAATCTTGTTGTCGTCGAACCGCCGCCCCATCTCGACCATCAGTTCGGCGGTTGCCACCACGCTCGGATCCGCTTTCGACGATGCGGGACTCCCGAAATAAACGCGCCGGTACGCGTCAATCACCCGCTGATACTCACGCCGCGTCGCGCTCGCCCGCCGGACGCCCGTTGAGCGCCTCGCGCATCCGTTCCGCTTTGCTGAATTGCTGCCGCGCCCAGGCGTCGTTGTGACGGACGCGCGCCGCCGCCGGCATCGCCGCAACAACCGCCAGAATCGACACGAACGCCATCCACCGCGCAGCGCGATGCAATAAGCCCGATTGGCCTCGAGTTAGGGTCGTAGAAGCCTGGGTCTCCACTTACTTCTGTAGCCTTCGTACTGATCTTCTGCCTTACGTCTTTTGTCGACTTCTGTTAGTCTTACTTCTGTACTGCGGACCTCTGACCTGTCTGCCTACTCCGTATTGCTCATATGCAGCACGCCGCGCTCATCGCGCTCCACCCGCACGGGATCGATGCGCCGGCGCCGAAAGTCACTCGCGTTCCGCCCTCGCCGCCACCCGCATACAAATCCGTGATGCGGCGCACATAGTTCTGCGTCTCCGCGAAATGCGGAACCCCCGCGCTCCGCGCCACCGCTCCCGCGCCCGCGTTATACGCGGCCAGGCTCAGCCGGACGTTTCCGCCATAGTTCTCCAGCAACTTCTTTAGATGTCGAACCCCGGCATCCACGTTTTGTTGCGGGTCAAAGGGATTGGAAACATTCAGCGAGCGGGCCGTTGCCGGCATCAACTGCATCAGTCCCATCGCCCCTTTGCGCGACACCGCGTTCGGATTGAAATTCGATTCCACCTTGATCACCGACCGCACCAGGTTCGGATCCACGTTGTGCCGCGCCGCCGCCTGCGTCAATCGCCGCGTCAATATCCTGCTGCGTAAACCCATGGTGCATATCAACGATTCAAGCTCTGATGATCTAGGTTCTGATGCGACTCCGGCTTGCGGTCAAGATAAGTGTTCACTTCAGAAGCCGCCGACCGCGCCGCCCGCATCACAGCGCCGTTGGTTGGCACCGGCTTGAACCGGTGGTCGGTCGCACTCCAGTACATGAGCCCGGAACCGCGACGACCCGGTTCTCATCCGCTCGACGGCTCCGGCCCGCCGTCCGCCTCCCGAGACGCCGCTATCGCCAACCCGTCATTGACATAGATCTTGCGCCCGTTTTCGTCGGTCGACGCAGTGATCCCGCCCGACTGCGCGCACGCCGGTTGTGTAGCCAATAAAGTGGAGAGGAAAGTGGTCGCCGTCAAGCCGGCCATCAGGACGATTTTCAGGTTTCTTCGCATACGGGTTTCAGTTCGGCCAAAAGGCACACTAACTCCTTCGGGCCACCTACCCGCAAACCTGACGGAGAATCCAGAACCAGAGTGACCCGATTATAGGCTCCGCCCCAACCCTCAGCAATCTCTCCGAAGGTCGTAGAACCACTGGAGTAATATGGCCAACTTATTGAAGATGCTCGCTTTCTCGCAGCTCGGGCCTAAGGCTGGAGGCCTGGTTGCCGATGTGGGGATTAGGGCGGAGGGAGACAACCGCGTGCGAGGCCACACTTGCGGAGGTGCAGAAGTCAGATTGCAGAAGTAAACGCTACAAACTGCCCGCACCCAGTCCGAAATTAAGGGTTCCACTTCTTCAGTTTGACTTCTGCCTTTTGACTTCGCTTCTCACCTCTGCAAAATCTGACGCACTGACCTCTAGACCTTTGCTTTTGAATTCCCCGTACTCCCCTGAGTACCCTGAGGGTAAAGCCCTTGTGCCGAACCAGCCGCTGCGGTCTCCGATCTAAAATGTTCTCACCCATGAACGCCAAATCTCTCAAGATTCAACTCTGCAGTTTGATTTCTGACCCTTTTCACCTCTGCAATCTGACCTCTAACCTCTGACCTCCGCTTCCAGCCCCTCCTCTTCTACAATGGCTCAACCATGAACGCCGCTTCCCTGCGCCGCCTCTTCCAACAGGTCCGCGCCAAAAAGCTCTCTCCAGACGAGGCGGTGCAACGTCTCCGCCATCTGCCTTTCGAAGATCTGGGATTCGCCAAGGTCGATCACCACCGCGCGCTCCGCGTAGGCATGCCCGAAGTGATTCTCAGCGAAGGGAAAACGCCCGCTCAGGTTGCCGCCATCTTCGCCCGTCTTGCCGAGCATGGAGGAAACATCCTCGCCACTCGCGCCACCGAAGAGCAATACGAAGCCGTCGCCGCCCAAGTCCCCAAAGCCGAATACCGCCCGCTGGCCCGAGCCATCACGCTCCAGCGTGATCGCAAGCGCTACGGCAAAGGCATCATCGCGGTCGTCTCCGCCGGAACCAGCGACATTCCCGTAGCCGAAGAAGCCGTCGTCACCGCCGAACTCATGGGCAACCGCGTCCAGCATCTCTACGACGTAGGAGTCGCTGGCATTCACCGCCTTCTCGCCCATCGCCAGCGTGCTCGCCAAAGCGCGAGTCATCATCGTCTGCGCCGGCATGGAAGGCGCTCTCCCCAGCGTCGTCGGAGGCCTGGTCGGCGTCCCCGTGATCGCCGTTCCTACCAGCATCGGATATGGCGCCGCTTTCGAAGGCCTGGCCGCGCTTCTGGGAATGATGAACTCCTGCGCCTCCAACGTAAGCGTCGTCAACATCGACAACGGCTTTGGAGCGGGCTACGTAGCGTCGCTGATCAACCGCAAGTAACAGTTGCGATTGTCAGTTCGGTCCAGTTCCGCCAGTTCTCAGTTCCCAGTTTCACCGACTAACTCTGGGCAGCTTCGGGCCTGCTAGAACTGAGAACTGAGAACCGGGAACTGAGAACCGGGAACTGCTCATTTATGTCACATTAGTACAGAATGCTGACCTCGCAAGACCCTCGGCTCGCCGGGCGCGTCGCCTTCACCTATCCCAATTTCGTCTCCTATACGTTCGCGCGATTGTTTATCGTCGCTTGCGCTCGAGATGCAGTCGGTCGCGGTTGGCTGGCAAGTCTACGAAATCACCAAGCGTCCGCTTGATCTGGGATACGTTGGCCTGGCGCAGTTCCTGCCCGGCTTCGCGCTGTTCCTCTTTGCCGGACATGCCGCCGATCTGTTCGACCGCCGCAAATTGCTCATGGCCTGTTATGCGGGATACGCTGTTTGCTCCGCGCTCCTGCTGCTGATCAACTGGCGCGCGCCGCAATCGGTGCACTGGATCTATGTCGTCCTCGTCCTGGTCGGAGTCGTCCGCTCGCTTCAGCTTTCCCGTCAGCCGAGCCATTCTGCCGCACCTCGTTCCCGCCGAACATTTCTCGAACGCGGTCGCCTGGAATGCCAGCACCTTTCAGATCGCAACCATCGCCGGTCCTGCGCTGGGAGGCCTTGCTTATGCCTTCTTCCGCGGACCCGCCGCCGTTTACCTCGGCGCGGTGATCGTCTCGATGGTGTCGGTGATCATGACCTTCCGCATTCATCCGCTCGACGCTTCGCCGACCGTGAGCCGGAATCGAATGAAGAACGATCGAATGAAGGAAGATCGAGTGAAGGACGCCGAGTGAAGCAGTCCGGCGAAAACTGAAATCAGCCTGCGCACCGTGCTCGCCGGATTCCACTTCATCTGGAAGAAGAAGCTGATCCTAGGCTCGATCTCGCTCGATATGTTCGCCGTGCTGCTGGGCGGAGCGGTTGCGCTGCTGCCCGTCTACGCGCGAACGATCCTGCATACTGGACCTTGGGGATTGGGCTTCCTGCGCAGCGCTCCCGGAGTTGGCGCGGCGCTGATGGCCATCGTGATCGCACACTGGCCGATTCGCCGCCATGCGGGACTGACCATGCTGCTGTGCGTGGGAGGATTCGGCGTCTGCACCATCGTCTTCGGAATCTCGCACAGCCTGATTCTCTCCATGCTGTCGCTGCTGTTGCTGGGCGCGAGCGACATGGTGAGCGTGATCATCCGGGCAACGCTGATTCAGGTCGCCACGCCCGACGAAATGCGCGGCCGCGTCAACGCCGTCGACATGCTGTTCATCGGCGTGTCGAACGAACTGGGAGAATTTGAATCCGGCCTGACCGCGCAGTGGTTCGGCACAGTTCCCGCAGTGGTGTTAGGAGGAGTTGGAACCCTGCTGGTGATTGCAGCGTGGGCTTGGCTGTTTCCAGAGTTGCGGCAGGCGGATCAGATGGACGCGATGGGAGTTGATGCCGAAATGAGGGTCGGTTGAGGCGGCAAAGTTTACTGGTTTGTCATCCCCTCCCCCCGGAAGTGGTCTTTGAAAACAAAAGAGTTAGAGGACGATTTTCGCTGAGTCTTTGAGGAATAAGGACTTAGATGTAAGATATTTATAAATCAATGAGTTAGACTGGATTCGAGGTGATTTCGGTATGATTTCGGCGTCGTTTTCTCGGGTATGTTATTGAGAAATAAATACTTTAGTGGAATTTTCGAGCGAGATGGGGCGAAGTTCCTTCTGGGAAACTTCGCTGAACTCTTGAGTGTGGGTTCGAAGCAAGTCCGGCGGAACATCTGAAGTTGTCTTCTTGTGGCCCCCTCGAAAACCGCGCGCGATCCCTTGCGAGTATCCTCGCCAGGCAAGACGCAAAGCTCTCTGTTCGATCCGCAATTTCCAATAACTACACGCCGGACAAGCCTGCGTGACAAGTATCACGGTTAGATCGACTAATGGCTGTTATCGTTCTCCGCATGAAACGCCCTTTGCTCGGAGTGGCTCTTCTTACCTTTGTCGGGTCAGTGATGCTTAATTGTGGGTCGGGGAAGAACAGTGTCCCGGTATTTGCGCTTATCGTGAGACCGGAATCAGCCAGCATTTGGACCAATGAAAAAACCAACGAATATCTCAATGTGGCCTTGACAGCAGTTTTAAACAATGATCAACCTCCGGCGAATGTTCAATGGAGCACGAGTGATGCCTGCGTTGCGCCCGGCGGTCCTGTCAAGAATACGACGACGGTTGTTTGCAGTTTCAGTTGTAACAAAGGCCCTACGACTGCGATTATCACGGCTACCGCCCAAGGGTTGACCGGTACGTCGTCTGTTACTTGTACTTGGCCGTAAGTCGGAGGTTTTTTTCTTCTCTTCGTTGAGGGAGATAAACAATCGCTTGGCGCTTTCCACGTCTCGATGTTTTCGGGGCGAGGGATGCTGCATTGCGTACGGCTATCTCCCCTCGACTTGCCATAGTTCGACCTGCTAAGTCTCGTCGGCAACCGGGTTGCTCAGCTTGCCTATGCCTGGGATCGCAACTTCGATCACATCTCCGGCAACTACCGGCCCCACGCCTTTGGGCGTGCCCGTTGCAATCAGATCTCCGGGTTCGAGCGTCATGGCTTGCGAGATGTAACGGAGTACGACGTCCAGCGTGAAGATAAAATCGCGCGTGTTGCCCGATTGGCGGACCTCGCCATTCACGCGGGTTTCGACCTGGATTCCCGCCCACGGGTCGAGGTTCGCTTCGTCGGTGCCCGCAACCAGCGGTCCTACCGGGCAGAACGTGTCCCAACCTTTGGCGCGCGCCCACTGGCCGTCTTTGTTCTGCAGATCGCGCGCCGTGAAATCGTTCAAGCACGTGTAGCCGAGGATGTAAGGCCGTACATCTTCGTCATCGCGCAACCGATGGCAGCGGCGGGCCATCACGACAGCCAACTCGCCCTCATAGTCGGTGCGTGTGGAAATTCCTGGCCGCAGAATCGTGCCTCCGGTCGGCAGCAGCGAACTGGGCGGCTTGAAAAAAAGCAGAGGCTCCTTAGGAACCTCGTGGTCGAGTTCGGCCGCGTGCTCGCGGTAATTGCGCCCCACGCAGACGATCTTGGTGGGCTCGACGGGCGCTAGTAGCGCAGCCTCCGCGAGTGGAATACGATCCATGCGGCGGCTGGGCAGACCCTCAACATCGCCATCGCTTGCGTGGGGAGGCTGGAGGAGCAGGCGCGTAATCTGGTCGCCGCCCGCAACGGACTCGATCAGTCCGTAGTGGGCTTGGCCATTGAGCAGGAAGCGGCAATATTTCATCGAAGTCTATCTAAACATGAGACATGAAAATGAAGCAAAAATTTTGCGAGGGCGTGTTTCAAAAAGCTTAAAGCGTGTTTCAAAAATAGGTTTTGAGAAGGGCACGGCCTTAACAGCATGCGGCAAAATGCCGCGTAGAGACGGGGCTTGCCCCGTCTCCAGGGGCGCCGATGAATTATGGTGGAGCAGATCGAGGTGGTCGAGCAGAACGGAAGGGCACGACTTTACAGTTTGCCGAAAAACCCGAATAGCACAAAGAACGGGAAGGGCACGACTTCAGTCGTGCCGTAAATCGCGTCCAATCAACCAGCGGCTTTCAGCCGCTGGGGGAATCTTGACCGGAGAAAACATTTTTTCAACTAGGGCACAGTCTCGCTCGCTTCTTCCGAGCGGGCGCTTTCGTTACCTCGAACGTCGACGGCCGACACCGAGTAAACATACGTCGTGCCCGAAGTCACCTCGGTGTCTCGATAGGACGGCGATTTCACCAGCTCGGAGTTAAGTTTGCGCGGAGTCCCATTTGCTTCGCTGCGATACACGTTGTATCCCGCCAGGTCGGCGCTCGTCACCGGAGCCCAGATGAGATCGATAAACGGCTTTTGCCCCTCGCCCGAATAAGCTGCCTGCAAGCCCGCCGGCACCGACGGAGGGAAGACGTCATGAGCGACGACACGCACCATGGGACTGTCATCGCCCTCAAGCCGCACTTCGCTGTCCGGCCGGTGGATGATGGTAACGGCAGTGATCCAGTAGAGGTAGGTTTTTTCCCATTCGATCGAGTCGAGAAAGTGCGCAGGAAAGTGCGCGGGAAAGTGCGCAGGCCCCGCTTCCGTGATGGGCACTTCACCGGCGATCATGGCTTTCTCTTCTTTCTTGTTGGTTTGGCCCGCGCCCTGGTTCCCGGCGTTGTTCGTTCCCTCGCTCTCGATGCGACGGTAGATGCGATAGCGATGTTCGACTCCGGGCCGCGCGGGCGGAGGGCTGGCGGACGTCCAGGTAAGCAGGACGCCATTAGCGGTCAGCGTCGCTGCCAAATCATTCGGCGCAGGCATGGTCGCAATCGCCGGGACGCGCACGCGATTCGATAACCCGCCGCCGCGCGCATTGCGATTCAACACTTCGACGGCGTAGGTGATTTCGGCGTCGGGACTGTCGCTTTGAGGCTCGCGGAAGCGTGTCAATGTAGGTTTGCGGCACGGGCGGCTTAGGCTGAGACTTCTGCGATGATTTTCGGGAAGTGGACGTCTGCGGGGCCGCGAGGCACGAGTCTCGACGGGATTCCCGCAGACCTTCATCTCCGGCTCCGCGCTGCGGCAAATCAGGGTGGGGCCAAAGTAGCGCACACTCTGCCCGTCAGTGGTCAGTGTCGGCTCGCTCCAGGTCAGAGTAACCCGGCTCCCTTTGCGGGTGGCGCGTAAATCGGTCGGCGGCTTCGGCAATTCAAGCGAAGGCGGCAGCGGCGCGCCAGTCTGGGCACAGCCGGCGAGCAGCAAACAAAGTCCTGCCAGCGCAACGAATTTGGCCAAAGTTGCCTTCATCCGGAGGTATGAGGGTATCAGAGGACCGGCAGCCTTGGGTGGTGGTTCCTGGTGGAGTGCGCGTCAGGATGTAGTGCGACAGGGGTAGATTTTCACATTCAGGCTCGTCTTTGCTTACCGCGCGCGATCTGGCGCGTCCTATGAGGAGCTTATGAGCAGATCGTTTTTGCCTGGAATCCTGGCTCTCGTCGCGCTGGCAACTTGCGCCGCGGCCGCATCCGACCCTGGCATCGCGGTTGACCATGTTTGGATTATGGTTTCGCCAGAAGCGCCCGAGCGGGCTGCGCTGGATCGGGCCGGTTTCCAGATTTCGAAAGACGTCAATCACCACAATGGAACGGGTACTTCATCAATCACGGTGGAGTTTGAAAATTCGTATCTGGAGTTGATCTGGCCCGATCCCAAAGTTCCGGTGACTGCCGGCTTGGAGAGAGCGGCCGAGAAAGTACCGCCAACGCATGCTCTGGCGAACCAGCGGCTGGTCCCCAATCGGCGTAGGCTTTCGGCGCATTACAGCATCGAACACCGCATTGCCGTTTCCGACATGGACCTGGACCGCGGACTGGATGCCGACGGGCTCGGTGATGGAGATGCTCACTCCGCGCGAAGACACGCGGAGTCCGGCGCTATTCATCGAACCGCGAGCTGTGAGCGACGACGGGAAGGAACAGGCAGCGCGGGCAGCGCTCTATAAACATCCCATCGGCGTGCACCGGATGACTGCGATCCGGCTGATTTCACCCAAGGCGTACCAACCGATCGCGGCGCTCACATACTTGGAGAAGGAACATTTGCTCAGCGTCGGGAAGGGCAAAGAATGGGCGGTCGAAGTGACTTTCGATAGTGGCAAGCAGGGAAAGTCAAAGGACCTGAGGCCGGACTTGCCGCTTGTCATTCGATACTGAAGCGCGAGCGAGGCCTCCTGCGCCCTCCATTACAGGATGTAGCGCGACAAATCCTGGTCCTTCACGATGTCGCTCAGCATTTTGCTGACGTAGTCGGCGTCGATCGTTGAACTGCTCCTTTTCCTTCAGTCCGGCGCCTCGAAGCTGATCTCGTCCAGCACCCGCTCCATGATGGTGTGCAGGCGGCGGGCGCCGATGTTCTCCGTGCCTTCGTTCACGCGGAAGGCAAAGTTCGCGATTTCCTCCAGCGCATCGGGCGTGAACTCCAGCTTGATTCCTTCGGTTTCCAGCAGCGCCATGTACTGCTTGACCAGCGACGACTTCGGCTCGGTCAGAATTCTTGATGAAGTCCTCCATCGGTGAGCGACTGCAGCTCCACGCGGATCGGGAAGCGGCCCTGCAGTTCGGGAATCAGGTCGCTCGGCTTGGAGACGTGGAACGCGCCGGCGGCGATGAACAGGATGTGGTCGGTGCGCACCATGCCGTAGCGGGTGTTGACCGTGGTGCCTTCGACGATGGGCAGGATGTCGCGCTGCACGCCTTCGCGCGAAACGTCAGGCCCGTGGCCGCTTTCGCGGCCGGCGATCTTGTCGATTTCGTCGAGAAAGATGATGCCGGACTTCTCGACCCGCTCCACCGCCGATGCGCGTCACCTGGTCCATGTCGATCAGCCGCTGCTCTTCTTCCTGGATCAGGTACTCGAAGGCCTCGCTCACCTTCATCTTCCGCTTCTTGGTGCGCTGGCCGAAGATGTTGGGCAGCATGTCCTTGATGTTGACGTCCATCTCCTCGACGCCCTGGTTGGAGATGATTTCGAAGGCCGGGAAATTGCGTCTCGCGCACTTCCATCTCGACCATGCGTTCGTCGAGCTTGCCTTCGCGCAGTTGCTGGCGCAGCTTCTCGCGGGTGCGGGACTCGAGGATCTCGGCAGAGCGCCGGTGCCTGCCATCGATCAGCCGACTGCCGCCCGCCGGCGACGTGCGTATCGGCGGACCGGTGCGGGCTTGGACGGCAGCAGCAATATCGAGCAGCCGCTCTTCGGCGTTCAGTTCGGCCTTGTCGGCGACATCCTCCAGCTTCTCCTCGCGCACCATGTCGATGGCGATTTCGACCAGGTCGCGGATCATCGACTCGACGTCGCGGCCGACGTAGCCGACCTCGGTGAACTTCGAGGCCTCGACCTTCAGGAACGGCGAATTGGCCAGCTTGGCCAGGCGGCGGGCGATTTCGGTTTTGCCCACGCCGGTCGGGCCGATCATGATGATGTTCTTGGGGATGACTTCTTCGGCCAGTTCCGGCGGCAGCTTCTGCCGGCGCATGCGATTGCGCAGGGCGATGGCCACGGCGCGCTTGGCGTCATGCTGGCCGACCACGTACTTGTCCAGTTCGCGCCACGATTTCGCGCGGCGTCAGCTCGTCGAGCGCGACTTGTTCTTCTTCAGCGGTGCGGGTAAGATAAATTGCCATAGAATTCAGGTGTCAGCTCTCAGTTGTCCGGTTCGCCGGTTAGATCAGTTCGAGCAGGTGCTGCGCTACCGAGACCTGACGACCGACCTGGCTGCCTACAACTCCTCGATCGTAACCTTGTCGTTGGTATAGATGCACGTCCGGCCCGCGATCTTCATGGCCTCTTCGGCGATCTCGCGCGCCGAGAGCTTCGGTGTGGTCGATCAGCGCCGTGGGCGGCCGCCTGCGCGTACGGCCGCCGCTGCCGATGGCGGCGATTCCGTCATCCGGCTCGATCACGTCGCCCTGGCCGCTGAGCAGATACGTCTGCTCCTGGTCGGCCACCAGCAGCAGCGCCTCCAGTTGGCGCAGCATCTTGTCGGTGCGCCAGTCCTTCGCCAGTTCGACGGCCGCGCGGCCCAGGTTGCCGTGGTACTGCTCCAGCTTGGCTTCGAAGCGGCTGAAAGAGAGAAAAGGCGTCGGCGGTCGAGCCGGCAAATCCGGCCAGAATCTTGTCCTGGTACAGGCGGCGGATCTTGCGGGCGCCGTGCTTGATGACCGTTTCGCCGAGCGTCACCTGGCCGTCGCCGGCCATGACCACCTTGCCGTCGCGGCGGACACAAAGGACGGTGGTGGAACGGATACGGCGGGGCGCGGGTGTTTCGACGGCTGTGTTCAGAGCCGGCTGCTACTAGTGTGCTTTTCTTCATGAGCGCAATTCTTGATTATAGCAGCGAGGCTCAGGACTTCTTTTTGGCGGGCGAGCGCCCTTCTTATTTGAATCGGCGATTCCGGTAAATGTACATAAATGACACAAAGATGTACATGGCGTGATATACTGCTTCCGGGAGGAGCAGTCATGGCTACCGACCAATCGCCGCGGACACAAACACTTTCAGTTGGACTCCCTGAAAATCAGGCGCGCCCAAAAAGTCTTGCAAACGAAGACCGAGACTGAAACGATCGAACGCGCGCTGGATTTCACGATCAGGGAGCATGAACGAAATCGCTTGGCTTTCGAAGCCAACGACGCTTCCTTCGGAGCGGCGCCGAGATCAAAGATGTTTTTGGCAAATTGGATGAGTTTAATGCGGAAATGGCCGCCTTATTCGATTCATCTGTCTACATTTCCGCGATGAGGCGAGGGAGACAGATGCTGTTCTGGCGATTGCGGCGTTACATGCCGACACGTCCCGCTCTGGCTCGAGTGCGGTCGTTTCTCGGAAGACTCTATGCTGGAGCACTTGATCGGTGCCAACTGGCGGAGAGGTAGAGTGGGTACTTCGACGGAGGAAACGCGATTTGGTCCAAACGTAACGAATTGATATAGGCGGTCAAATATGCTCAGTTGCGACAGTACGGCTACTAGAAGATTGGACTCGGGTGCCTGGCAAGTTGACGTCGCTCATCGCGATTAGCCAGCGCAGATTGTGAGCGCGACATTACGATGCCAACGAAATTTCCGCAAGCTTGGTGAGTTTCGTACGTTCTAATGGGAAAATGAGATCAGCTCGTCGTGATCGCGAGAGCAATTTGAACCTCGAAGGGGTATTAGGTTGCTGTCGTTGATGGCCGATGACGACAGGCAAGCCTATGACGATTTTCAGTCCAGTTTCTCCGCGAAAGTTTTCACGCCTTCCAAATTAGGACGGTAAGCATGGGCGCCAGGTTTGGGCAGGGAGATCGTCTAACGCGTTACGTTATTGTTCATCCGTATTTCACATTAATCCAACGCGCGGTCGTGCAGTATCGAAGCCCTCATCCTGTAAAATCCACTCAGCGCATCTCGGAGCCACTCTTTTTGTCGTTTCTTGACGAGTTAAACCCACAACAACGCGAGGCCGTCGAAACCACCGAGGGCCCGGTGCTGATCCTCGCCGGCGCGGGCAGCGGCAAGACGCGCGTCATCACCTACCGCATCGCCTACCTGATCGAGAAGATGGGCGTCATGCCGGAGTCGATCCTGGCCGTGACCTTCACCAACAAGGCCGCCGCCGAGATGGCAGAGCGCGTCGAAAAACTCGTCGGCGGCCTGAGCATCGCCAAGCCGGTGATCTCGACGTTTCATTCTTTCTGCGTGCGCGTGTTGCGCCGCGACATCGAGGCCCTGCGGATTCCTTCCACAGTGCCCGGCCAGCCGCCCATCGGACTCACAAAGAATTTCGTCATCTATGACGAGACCGACCAGCAGCAAGTCATCAAGGGCATCATGCGGAGGCTTGGGCTCGACGACAAGCAACTCACGCCGCGCGTCGTGCTTTCGCGCATTTCCTGGGCCAAGAATCACATGCTCGATCCGCAGGAGATCTACCTGCAGTCGGCCGATCCCAAGACCGAGCGCATCGCCCACATCTTCGAGGAGTATCGCAAGGAACTGCTCAAAGCAAACGCCATGGACTTCGACGATCTGCTGCTCGAAGCCGCGCGCTTGCTGAAGTCGGTAGCGGCAGTTCGCGAATATTACAACCGGCGATTTCAGTACTTGCTGGTGGATGAGTATCAGGATACGAATCGTCCGCAGTATGAATTGATGCGCCTGCTGGCGGGCGACCGGCACAACGTGTGCGCGGTCGGCGATGAAGATCAGTCGATCTATTCGTGGCGGGGCGCTGACATCCGCAACATTCTTGAATTCGAGCGCGACTTCCCCGAGGCGAAGATCGTGCGCCTGGAGCAGAACTACCGCTCCACGCAGAACATTCTGGGCGCGGCATCGGCGGTGGTGGCGAACAACGTCCGGCGCAAAGGCAAGAACCTTTGGACCTCGCGCCAGGGCGGAGCCAAGATCGGCTACTACGAAGCGCCCGACGGCGAAAACGAAGCGCTGTTCGCCGCCGACACCATCAACCGCTATGTTCGCCAGTCTGCGGAAAGTGGCGAGACCGGCCGCGCCGCCGTGCTCTACCGCACCAATTCGCAGTCGCGATTGTTCGAAGAGGCCATGCGCCGCTACCAGCTCAAATATCACGTGGTGGGAGGCTTCTCATTCTACGAGCGCGCCGAGATCAAAGACATGATCTCGTACCTGAAGGTCATTCAGAACCCGGACGATTCGATTTCACTGCTCCGCGTGATCAACACACCGGTGCGCGGCATTGGCAAGACCACCATTGAAACCATCGAACACCTGGCGCTCGAGACCGGCCTCTCGCTATGGGGCGCGATCGGCGAAACCATGCGCCGCCAGTTGTTGCCGGCGCGCGCATTGGCAGCGTTGAAGAGCTTCCAGCAACTGATCGAAGATGGGCAGGCCATGCTGGCAGGGACGTATGCCGAGCGACTGGAACAAAGCGCAAAAGAGAGTAGCGCCGGCGCCCCGCCGGCAGGTCGCGTGGGGACGGGCGCCTCGCCCGTCCAAGCCGAGCAAAGCTCGGCAGCTCTGGCGACAGGGCGCGCGACCAACGGTGACACCGACTTCGATCCCACCAACTTCAGTTTCGACTTCGGAGCCAACCTCGGCGACGAGGCAGACCCGTGTGGTGGCGGTGCGGAGCCCCGTCCGGGGCGGGCCGAAGAACAGCCACCACACAGCCATGGGCTGCCCGGAGACCAACACGATGCGGCTTCAATTGAAGCAGGCTTCCGCGCCCCCGGCGCGGCCGCCAACACGGCCGAGCTTCTCAAATTCCTGATCGACCGCACCGGCTACATCAAGCTGCTTGAAGACGAAGACACGCCCGAAGCATTTTCGCGCATTGAGAACCTGCGCGAACTGGTCAATGCCGCCATGGATTCGCGCGACCGCGGCGAAACGCTCGATCAGTTTCTGGATCACGCGGCGCTCGTCAGCGACGCAGATCAGTACGACGAGCGCGCGCAGATCACGCTCATGACGCTGCACGCCGCCAAGGGCCTGGAGTTTCCGCTGGTCGTGCTCGCCGGCATGGAAGAAGGTCTGTTTCCGCATTCCCGCACCCTGCTCGAACCCGACTCAATCGAAGAAGAACGCCGCCTCTGCTATGTCGGCATGACGCGCGCCATGGACACGCTGGTTCTCTCGCGTGCCGTCTATCGCCGCCGCTACGGGACTGACCTGCCAGAGGCGAGCGTCCCATCGCGCTTTCTGGACGAAGTGCCGATGCCGCTGGTGGAGGAACTGGGCGGAGCACGGCGCCGGGCAGCCAGTTCCGGAGCATCCGCCTACCGTAGTGAGGCCAGGGACGCCGCAGGTCGCCGCGCCGCCTCCTATGACCGCGAGACCACGCACTACTCCTACGAAGACGAAGACCAGAGCGCAACCTGGAACCCCAGCCGTGTGAAGCCGAAGCCCGCCCGTCCGCTCGAGAGCTACAACTCGATCGATAACATTGCCGAGTTTTTCGCCTCGCGCGGCAAGAAGTTCAGCGCTCCCAAATTGCCGGTCGAAGCGCCCAGCGGCAGGCGCGGATTCCGCCCCGGGCAGAAGGTCAAGCATCCGAAATATGGCGAGGGCACCGTTTATCAGCGCGAAGGAGATGGGGAAGACGCTAAGATTACGGTACAATTCCCTCGCTTCGGTTTGAAAAAGCTGGTAGAGAAGTATGCACAGCTGGAGCGGGCGTAGAACCGAAGCTTTGAGCTACGGGCCGCGAGCTTCGAGCTAAGTGCAAGTTCCTCGCGCGGAAAGCGCGCGTGGAATGAGAAATCAATCCGGCCGATTCGAAAAAACTCGATTGGGTGACGAGTCAAGAGAAGCATCACAATTCAAAAAGAAGGAAGAGAAACGCATTCATGGCAAATACCAAGAAGCTAACCAAAGAAGAACGCAAGAAATCCAGACGCACCGCCCGCAAGAAAATCAAAGCGGAAAAGCCGAAGAAGCCCCGCGATTACGCGCGCGGATCAAAAAAGCGCAAAGTGAAAAAGATGGTCCGCGGACAGGCCAAACGCTAAAACGAGCAGCATGAGTCACGAGCGGCGGGTCAGGAGCGACAGCATCGACTCGCCGCTCAACGAAGCGGATGAACGCACAAAGCAGCGTCTTGCCGTACCTTGGATTGCACAAAGGCGGGGTGGTCCGCCGTACTTCGAGTCCATGTGAAGGAGACGAAGTCTCTTGGCACAATCAGTCACCGAAAATGATACGGCGGCGAAGCAATCCAGCAACCAGTTGCTGTGTTGCAAATCGATCGACAAGCTGATCTCGGATTCGGAGAACCCGCAATCCCGGCTCAGCAAGACGCTCGGTCCCTGGTCGCTGACCGCGCTCGGCATTGGCGCCATCATCGGCTCGGGAATTTTCGTTCTCACCGGCACCGCCGCCGCCGGAGAATATTTCCGCGCGCCTTCCATCCTGCACGCGCAGGTGCTCGATCTGCTCGTAAATTTTCTGCGCACGGGCAGCACCGCTGGAGCGCTCATGCACGGCCGTCCGCCCGCCGGCCCGTCCATCGCCATTTCATTTTTTCTGGTGGCGATCGCCTGCAGCTTTGCCGGATTGTGCTATGCCGAACTCGCCTCCATGATCCCCATCGCCGGCAGCGCCTACACCTATTCCTACGCGACGCTCGGTGAAATCTTTGCCTGGATCATCGGCTGGGACCTGATTCTCGAATACGTGGTCTCGAACATCGCCGTAGCGGTCGGCTTTGCCGGTTATACCAAGGCGCAATTCGCGGCCTTCGGCATCATCTTGCCCGACAAATGGGCGAGCCCCGTCTGGGCCTCGGGCCAGTGGACCGGCTCCTACTTCAATCTCCCCGGATTCCTGATCGTTTTCATTCTCACTCTGCTACTCGTCCGCGGCGTGAAGGAATCGGCCGAGACCAACAACATCATGGTCACGGTCAAGATCGGCGCCATCCTCACTTTTCTGGTAGTAGGCGGCATGCTCGTGAAGCCGGCGAATTGGACGCCCTTCGCGCCTTCCGGCTTCGCCGGAATCGTCACCGGAGGCGCCATCGTTTTCTTCACCTACATCGGATTCGATTCGGTCTCGACCGCGGCCGAGGAATCGCGCAATCCGCAAAAAGATTTGCCCTTCGGCATCATCATGTCGCTGATCGTATGCACGCTGCTCTACGTCGGCGTCGCCGTCGTTCTGCTCGGCATGATGAAGTACACGACCTTCGTCTCCGGAGAAGCCGCCGAAGCCCCCGTCGCCTACGCGATGAAATATCTCGGCGTGCACCCGTTCTTTCGCTCGGTGATCGTCATCGGCGCGCTGACCGGCATGATTTCGTCGCTGCTCGTGTTCCAGTACGGCCAGGCGCGCATCTGGTACGCCATGTCGCGGGATGGCCTGCTCCCCAAGCTGTTCTCCGCCGTGCACCCGAAATACAAAACGCCGTACTGGTCCACCTGGATCGCCTGCTTCGCGGTTGGCATTCCCGCCGGCCTGGTCGACATCGGAGACGCCGCCGACCTCGCCAACATCGGAACCCTCTTCGCCTTCGTCCTGGTTTCGCTCGGAGTCATCATCCTTCGCCGCAAGCAGCCCGGCCGCCGCCGCGCCTTCCGCGTGCCGTTTGTCCCGTGGTTCCCGCTCATCTCAGTCGTGCTTTGCGGAGGCCTCATGACCGGCCTCACCGTCATCACCTGGCTGCGCTTCGTGATCTGGCTGGCAATCGGCCTCGTCATCTACATCTTCTACAGCCGCCACCACAGCGAGTTCGCCAAAGGGTGCAGTCGCGAGAGTAACTGGTGAATCCACCCCGTAAGTGAACTACAATTCGGGTATGGACGACAGTATCTCGTCTCGCTCTCTGATCGCCGCTCTTCCCAAGGCTGAACTCCACCTGCATCTTGAAGGCTCGATCGCGCCGGCCACTCTCCTCGAACTCCGCCAGCGCCATAACATGGAAGGCGCCACACTCGCCGAGGTCGAGCAGTTGTACAACTTCACCGACTTCATGGGCTTCCTCGCCGCTTTCAAGGATGTCACCGGACACCTCCGCACGCCCGACGACTACGAACTCATCACCTACCGCTTGATGGAGCGGCTGAAAGCTCAGAATGTTCTGCATGCCGAGGTGATCGTTTCCGTTGGCGTCTGCCTCTGGCGCAAGCAGGATTTCCCCGCCCTCTTCGAAGGACTCGAACGCGGCCGCCAGCGCGGAGAAGCCGACTTTGGTGTTTCTCTCTTGTGGATCTTCGATGCCGTCCGCCAGTTCGGCGCAGAGAAGGCGCAAAACGTTCTCGACCTCGCCATTCAATTCCATGATCGCAACGTCGTCGCTTTCGGCATCGGTGGCGACGAACTCAAAGGCCCTCCCGATCTGTTTCCCGCCGTGTTTGCGCGCGCCGCCGAGCACGGCCTTCATCTCACCGCCCACGCCGGAGAAATCGCTGGACCGGAATCGATCTGGGGCGCTCTGAATTTGAGAGCGGAGCGCATCGGCCACGGAATCACCGCCGGCCAGGATCCCGAACTGATGGAAGAACTCGCCCGCCGCCAGATTCCAATCGAAATCTGCGTCACCAGCAACCTGCGCACCGGATGCTGCGCGGAGCTGTCGCAACACCCCGTGCGCCGTTATTTCGACGAAGGTCTCATGCTGACCCTCAACTCCGACGACCCCGCCATGTTTCGCACCTCGCTCGTCAACGAGTACGAACTGGTGCAGCAGACCTTCAATTTTTCCGACGACCATCTGCGCGAACTGGCCCGCAACTCATTCGAAGCGTCGTTCCTCCCGGCGGAAAAGAAAGTCGAATTCCTGAATCTGTTCGACGCCGCAAACGTAAGGGCATAAACGCGTCGTTCGCTATTCGTCTATTCGTCGTTCGCGAAGCTCAACCGCTCATTATTGCCGCTCAGAGCAATGTTCTGATTGATTCGCTGGGATCCTTCCGTGCACCTCTGTGTCCTCGGTCCGTGGTTATGCTTTGTTGTCGTTAGTCAATCGGCATTCCGCGGGGCCTCAAGCTCAAAGCGACAGACCGACCAACAACCAGCGTCGGGTTAGCGAACGACGAAAAGCGAACGACGAACGACGAATAGCGAACGACGAGCAGCCACAACGCCCCGCATCACACCACCCTGTGCGCCCGTCACACGCCGCTGTTTGCGCCCTCGCCTATAATGTCTCCCTATGAAACTCGAAGAAAAAATTGCCGAACTCAAAAAGCGCGACCACCTGGCCGAAGAAGGCGGAGGCGAAAAACGCCGCGAACGCCAGCACAAAGAGGGCAAGATGTCCGCCCGCGAGCGCATCGAATTCCTGCTCGACGAAGGCACCTTCGAGGAGACCGACAAGCTCCGCACCCACCGCTGCCACGATTTCGGCATGCAGGAGCAAAAGTTCTACGGCGACGGCTTCATCACCGGCTACGGCCGCGTCGAAGGCCGCCTCGTCTTCGTCTTCGCGCAGGACTTCACCGTCTTCGGCGGCTCGCTCTCCGAAACCAACGCCCTCAAGATCGTCAAGATCATGGACCTCGCCGCCAAGATGGGCGCGCCCGTCATCGGCCTCAACGACTCCGGCGGCGCGCGCATTCAGGAAGGCGTGATGTCGCTAGCAGGCTACGCCGACATTTTCCTGCGCAACACCATCTACAGCGGCGTCGTGCCGCAGATCTCCGCCATCATGGGACCGTGCGCCGGCGGCGCCGTCTACTCGCCCGCCATCACCGATTTCATTCTCATGGTCGACCAGACTTCTTACATGTTCATCACCGGGCCCGACGTGATCAAAACCGTCACCATGGAGGAGGTCACCAAAGACCAGCTCGGCGGAGCGCACACCCACAACGAAACTTCCGGCGTCGCGCATTTTCTGTGCCGCGACGATGCCGAGTGCCTGTCCATGGTGCGCGAGCTGCTGAGCTTTATTCCATCGAATAATCTGGAAGACGCGCCGCGCAAGCCCTGCACCGATCCCATCGATCGCATCGACGCGAAGCTCGACACGCTCATCCCCGAACAGTCCAACATGCCGTACGACATGAAAGACGTGATTCACACGGTGGTCGATGACGGCTACTTCTTCGAAATTCACGAGCACTACGCGAAAAACATAGTCGTCGGATTCGCGCGCCTGAATGGAAGATCGGTAGGCATCGTCGCCAACCAGCCTGCCATGCTGGCCGGAACGCTCGACATCAACGCCTCGATCAAGGGCGCGCGCTTCGTGCGCTTCTGCGACTGCTTCAATATTCCGCTGGTCACCTTTGAAGACGTGCCCGGATTTTTGCCGGGCACGCAGCAGGAATACGGCGGAATCATCAAGCACGGCGCAAAGCTGCTCTACGCGTTTGCCGAAGCGACCGTCCCGAAAGTAACGGTGATCACCCGCAAAGCCTACGGAGGCGCGTATTGCGTCATGGCCTCAAAGCACATCCGCACGGATGTGAACTACGCCTGGCCAAGCGCCGAGATCGCGGTCATGGGCCCGGAAGGCGCGGTGGACATCGTCTACAAGCGCGAACTAGACGCCGCGAAAAACGGTAGTGCGGGGACGGGCGCCTCGCCCGTCCAAGCGGAGCGCAGCTCCGCCATCCGCCTCTCCGAACGCGAAAAACTGCGCCAGGAAAAGATCGAAGAATTCCGCAACCGCTTCGCCAACCCCTACATAGCCGCCGACCGCGGATTCCTCGATGCAGTGATCCAACCGAGGGAGACGCGTAAGAAGCTGATCCAGGCGCTGGAGATGCTGCAGACGAAACGGGATAAGAATCCGCCGAAGAAGCATGGGAATATTCCGCTGTAGGGTCTTAATTATGAGTGGCGCGGGCGCCCCCGCCCGCGCGATTTCAGCGGCAGGTGCATCTACCGCAAGTGCTTGATAAAGCGGGAGATTCGACCGCCCATCGAGAAAAGGTATACCCCTCCCCCCCTACCATTTTGGCTTAAAGTATTCATTCTAAATATCTTACACGCAAAGTATTCCAAAATAAGGAGTTAGGGGCCACCTGGAAAGTCAGTTGCCGATTTTTCAAAGAGTGGCGGTTCTTTGCGGAAGTTCTCGCACCGCCTCTGGAGACGGGCACACGCTTCGCTTCCACGATCTGGGAAGGATTCTCGCATGGCATTAAGAATGGCGGCAGTGATGGTGGACACAGCGCGGATGTGATGAATCAGGGATGGATAGATTTTAACTTTGTGGGCGCCGGAGCCCCCGCCCGCTAGAACTACACCCGGCTTCATTCTCTAAAGGAGAGCGGCAGCATTGATCCATGCCGAACGTGCAGAATATAAACTGATTTCTCTTCCTCGAACACGGCAAATAGAAAGCGATACGTGCCGCGATTGCCGGCACCGAAAAACAGTTCGCGGATGGGCTGATCGAAGGACGCGCTTTCGGGAGCCATGGGACAACGTTCGGGATGGCGCGCCAGGGTTCTCGCGCTTTGAGGGCGTGCCGGATCCATTCGCGCGCCGCGCGGGGTGCATGGCTGCGGATATATCGATAAGCTGTTTGGAGGTCTGTTTCGGCGGCGGGCGTGACGATGACGCGGTAGGTCATCTATCTTTTATCTATTCGCATCTTCTCGTTCCAGGTCGTTGAACACGTCTTCTGCTGGCCGCCCCATGCCTTTGCGGGCCTGCACAAGACCGCGGCGGATGCTCGCCACGGCATCCAGTTGACTCGCCACCTCTTGATAAGCCTTGGCATCGAGAACGACAGCCTCGGCTTTGCCATTCACGGTGAGCACCAAAGGACGCCCGGTTTTCTTCATGTGCTTCATCAGGCCCGAGGAGTTGCGCTTGAAAGTGGTCAGGGAATGAATGTCTTGAGTGACATCGATCATGATGCGATTATAGCATCAGATTCGCATCTGATATGATGCTTCATAGGAAGAACTCGGTCCGTGCGCTGGAGATGCTGGAGACCCAACGCGACAAAAACCCACCAAAGAAGCACGGGAACATGCCACTGTAAGATTGCCATATGTCTGTGATCGGCATCTGTGCGCTTTGCCACAACGAGGCTGTTCTAAGGCAAAGCCATATTGTGCCGTCATTTTTCGGGGCATATCTTAAGGAAACTTCTGCTACCGGTTACCTAAGGGGCGCGGAGACACCTGACTTGCGCGTGCAGGACCTCGTGAAGCAAGAGTTGTTGTGCGATTCTTGTGAGGGTCGATTCGCGGTCTGGGAAAAGGCCTACAAGGAGAATGCGTTCCAGAATGTGCAGGATGACGCCTTTACGCAGCTAGAGTACGGTCCGTGGCTTCTGCCATTCCTAGTCTCTCTGAGTTGGCGTGTGCTTGTAACCGAGAAAGACGGCTTAGCAGTAGACCACCCAAACTTCTCTGCCATTGTTCAGCGCACGCTTGAGAACTGGCGGCTTTTCTTGCTGGGAGATCGGAAGCAGCCCGGTAGCGAGCACCACTTATTTATATTCGCCGGCATTCCCGAGACTATGCCTGCTGAGTCGCATGAGAAAAGCCTTCATTACATACTTCGGGTAGTTGATGCCACGACAGGAGTGGGCAGTCGAACGCTTTTCACTTACACAAAAGCGATTAGATCTCTGGTGTTCTCGCCAATCCAGCCCGCGTCGCCTAGCGGCTGGTTGAACACAAGGGTCCACGCTGGCCAGGGCAGGCTCATATCACCACAGAAAATTTCAATGGCTGGATTCGGTGGGTTCTTGAACTCACGGATAGAAGATGCGTTTCGTCAGCCAATCTCTCAGAAGCAAATGGGGAAGATTGGGGAAGCGATGATGAGGAACCCCGAAAGGGCGCTGTCTTCGGAATCCCACAAGGTACACCAAGCCAGTAAACAGCTGCTTGGCACGAGGAAGAGATAAGACCTTTGCTTCGCGCACTTGTGGGGATTGGTTAGGATGTTGAGAGAGCTGGCGCATCTGAGCCGGTTATGAGTCTCAATTCCCACATCGAATGGACCGACGCCACCTGGAACCCCGTCCGGGGCTGCGTCAAAATCAGCCCCGGCTGCAAGCACTGCTATGCCGAGACGTTTGCGGAGCGGTTTCGCGGAGTCAAGGGACATCCTTACGAGCAGGGGTTTGATCTGCGGCCGGTGCCGGAGAAGTTGACGGAGCCATTTTCCTGGCGCTCCCCTAAGCTCGTGTTCGTGAACTCGATGAGCGATCTGTTTCAAACGGGAGTTCCGGACGACTACGCGGAAGCCGTCTCGCGCGTGATGGCGATGGCGAACTGGCACACATATCAAGTATTGACGAAGCGTTCGGAGAGACTGCTGCAGTTGCTCAGGGGCAGGCTGCGCTTTGCCGCGGGGCTTGAAAATATCTGGTGGGGCGTCAGCGTCGAAGATCGGAAACATGGTTTGCGACGCATGGATGATCTTCGAAAATCTCCCGCAAAGTTCCGCTTCTTGTCGATCGAGCCCCTTCTCGAAGACCTTGGCAAATTCGACTTATCTGGAATTGCTTGGGTGATTGTGGGTGGTGAAAGCGGCCCGGGCGCGCGCCCGATGAAGAAGGAATGGGTTGTGTCGATTCGCCGGCAATGTCGAGAGCAGCGTGTGCCTTTCTTTTTCAAGCAATGGGGCGGTGTGCGGAAGGCTAGGAATGGCAGGCTGCTGGATGGGCGCACTTATGATGAGTATCCGCGACGGGTTGTTGCGCAGGTTCCGGACAAGGCGAACTGCCTAAGAAGTGTCGACGAGTTCCTGGATTCGTTTGGGATAGGCGTGCGAGAACCATTAGTACAGTTGACCGGATAGAGCTGCCGAGCCTTGCTCGGCTTGGACGGGCGAGGCGCCCGTCCCCACACAAACAAACTGAGAGCTGATAACTGACAGCTTGCCCTCACAAATAGAGAGTCCCGAGGTGATGTTGAACTCATTCCTCTCGGCCAGTAGCTCGCGTTTAGACCCTTGCTGACCTTATTCCTACAACTCCCTTGCGGGTTCATTGTAAGCCGATCTTGCTCGGGCTCCGGGCTCACCGCCAACCGGATAAATCAGTCCAACGCCTCGGGACTCTATCCTGCCTTCGACATTAGCTCCTGTTCTTCTCAACCAGCGCTTTGCTATAGACCCTTGCTCGCCCTCCCCGACCCACCTCGCGGTTGTCGAAGTGACTACGCTTGAGCCCCGGACGCCGCACCAACCGGAAAAACTTCAGAACGTGTCAAAGAACGATTATCTTTTTACTCTTCTCATTTTTTTCGTCAATGAATTTTCCCGGCTTTTAACTGGTCATTTATCAATCAAGTGCAGCTCATGCACAGGAGGATGTTCCAAAATTTGTGCAATCGATCGCCGGCGCCACGAAGGCGCAGCCCTGACGCGGTATTTTCGCCGCTTTGCCTGTTCCAGGCTGATTCCCTGGGTGAAGATCGTAAGCTTCGCTCTGTGCAAATCTCTGTTCAACCCGCATGAATCGTGATGAATTGCAAAGTCGTGAATCCGATGAAATGAACTCCTAGCTCCTAGCTCTTAGTTCTTAGCACCAGGCTCTGCGGCTATTGGAGCGGATTTCCTGGGAGCCAGGAACTAAGAGCCAAGAGCCAAGAGCTGTAATGAAAGCCGCTGATACCATACCCTAGTGCCTCCGCTGCTCGACGTCCATAATTTGACGATTGAATTTCCGGGCCCTCGCGTCGCGCGAATTCATACCGAGCAGCGCTCGCAGAGCCGCGCACCCGCGAATTCGGCCGCGGGCTTCGCCGCCGTTCGCAACTTGAGCTTTTCGATCAACTCGGGCGAAGTTTTGGGATTGGTCGGTGAATCGGGATCTGGCAAATCGCTCACGTCGCTGGCGATCATGGGCCTGCTTCCGCCTATTGCCACCATTTCCGGCAACATTACATTCCAGAACGGCGCGGACCGGCCCGCCGATCTCACCGCGCTCCCGCCCGATCAACTCCGCCATCTGCGCGGCTCGCGTATCGCGATGATTTTTCAAGAGCCGATGACGGCGCTCAATCCCGTGATGCGCGTCGGCGATCAGATTGCCGAAGCCGTCCTTGCTCACCATCAGGTTTCAAAGTCCGAAGCCTCGACCCGCGCTGTCGAAGGCATGCGCGACGTTGCCATCCCCGAGCCTGAGCGCCGCGCCCGCAGCTATCCGCACCAGCTTTCCGGAGGCATGCGCCAGCGCGTGATGATCGCCATGGCGATCGTCAACCGTCCTCAATTGCTCATTGCCGACGAGCCCACCACCGCGCTCGACGTGACCATCCAGCAGCAAATTCTCGACCTGCTCAACGACCTTCGACAGAAGTTCGCGCTCTCGATGCTCTTCATCTCGCACGATCTCGCGGTTGTCTCGCACGTCGCCGATCGCGTGGCCGTCATGTACGCAGGCAGTCTGGTCGAACTCGCGCCGAAATCGGCCATCTTCGGAGCCCCTGCGCATCCCTACACGCAGGGGCTGCTGCGGGCGATTCCGACTCTCGCGACCGACCGCACGCAGCCGCTGGCAACGATCGAAGGCACCGTCCCGCCCATCGCAGCTGTGCCGCCGGGATGTCCCTTCGAACCGCGCTGCCCGCACCGCATTCAGGCCTGCACCGCAGAACGGCCGCCGCTGGTCGAAGTCGCGCCCGGGCACTTCGCGCGCTGTCCGGTGGTGAACCAGGGAACTGATATCTAGGTTGCGATACCCAAGCCGCGAACCCAAGCCGCGAGTTGGAGCCTCGAGCCTCGAAACTCAAAACCCAGACCCGGAACTCGCGGCTCAAGACTCGCGACTGTACTCTCCGCTATAATCCTCCCTTTGCCGTGCGTATCCTTCTTCTCAGCGACATTCACAGCAATCTGGAAGCGCTCGACGCCTGTCTCGCGGCCGCGCCTGCCCACGACCTCGTCGTCAACCTCGGAGACACGGTTGGCTACGGCGGCAATCCGAACGAGGTCATTGCCAAAGCGAAGTCGCTGGGGCGCGTGTTCGTCCGCGGCAATCACGACAAGGCCGTCAGCGGCCTGATGGACCTCGAGGACTTCAATCCCGTCGCCGGTCTCGCTACGCTTTGGACCCGCGACCAACTCACCCGCGCCAACCTTGACTGGCTCCGCTCTCTGCCGCAGGGGCCGGTACGGATTGAGGAACTCCCTGGCCTCCAGTTCGTTCACGGCTCTGCGCTCGACGAAGACGAATACATGGTGAGCGTTCGCGACGCCATCCAGCCCCTAATCTCGAATCCTGTCCCCATCACGTTCTTCGGGCATACGCACCTGCAGGGTGGATTCACTTTGCAGGGCGAAATCAGCGAAGCCTATCGTCCCGGATACCGCACGGTCGGACAGCCTGAATCCTCCGATTGGCCCTTGCGTAAGGAATTCCGCTATCTCATCAACCCCGGCTCAGTCGGCCAGCCTCGCGATGGGGACTGGCGCGCCGCGTTTGCGGTGTTCGATAGCGACGCCTGGATCGTCAGCTTTCTTCGGGTCCCCTACAATCTGCGGGTAGCCCAGGAAAAAATCCTGGCTGCCAATCTGCCGCCGCGCCTGGCCACGCGGCTGGCCACTGGAAGGTAGCTGGTTCCCAGTTCCCAGTTCTCAGTTCTCAGAAAGAGCACTGACGAGTAAACCGCTATCACCCAGAGGCAGAAGTCTGCTTTTACTTTCCAGCGCGAGATCCCGGTCAGCATGTGTGGTGACGGGGCTCTGCCCCGTCGCGGGGCGAAGCCCCGCCACCACGCAATTTGGGATTGTTGCGCCGGTCACTGAGAACCGAGAACTGGCAACCGAGAACTTTTCCATTAAACT
Source organism: uncultured Acidobacteriaceae bacterium (assembly GCA_963709055.1). Taxonomy (GTDB): domain Bacteria; phylum Acidobacteriota; class Terriglobia; order Terriglobales; family Acidobacteriaceae; genus Acidiflorens. Next base: position 680,673 of record CAVPUZ010000021.1, on the reverse strand, counting down.
CTTTCTATGTCCGCGCCCGCTACACACACTGCCCACGTCGACGGCGGAGCCCGCGGCAATCCCGGACCCGCCGGCTATGGCCTCGTGATCCACGACTCGCAGGGCAAAAAGATCGCCGAGCTGAGCCAGTACCTCGGCCACCACACCAACAACTACGCCGAATACAACGGACTTCTCGCCGCTCTTCGCTATGCCATCGCGCACCGGATCCAGTCGCTCAAAATCGTCAGCGATTCCGAACTGATGGTTCGTCAGATGAAAGGCGTCTACAAGGTGCGCCATCCTGAACTGCGCAAGCTTTACGACGAAGCGCAGCACCTGACGGCGCAGATCGAACACGTGGAAATCCGCCACGCACTCCGTGAACACAACCAGGATGCCGATCGTCTGGCCAACGAAGCCATGGACCGCGGCAAAAATTCTCCGCGCGGCGAAAGCGAGCCCCACGTCAAATCTGATTTCGCGGCGGGCAGCGCAACCCTCGCGCTCAGGGTCGCGACGACACCTCAGGAGTTGGAAGGAATCGTTCGCAAAGGAGTGATCGAACTACTCGACGGTACTCTTCCCGAAGGGACGAAAGTTCAGGTCCGTCCTCGCCGCTACGGAAGCTCTGATTAAGGCCCTGGGATCTCTGTGCACCTCTGTGTCCTCTGTGGTTTGCGCTTTTCGTCGGCACTTAATCGGAGTTTCCCTCTAGGGGCTCGGTATCCTCAACTTCTTTCCCTTCGAAACTTGGCCTTAGGGCTCTCAGCAAAATCGACTCGGCAGTTGGAGGCGTGCGTTTGCCGCCAGTACCATGAGTTTTGACTTCTGCAATCTGACTTCTGCCTTCTAACTTCTGCCTTCTAACTTCCCTATTCTCCCGCCGAGTGATCGTGGATAATCTTCCATCCGTCGGGAAACTCGCGAAACACGAGTGTGAACAACCCGTGTGGAGTCTTTCCGTCCCGCATCGTTAGGTGAAACTCTCCGCGCACGAAAGCCGTGTCCGGTCCCAACATCTCGATCCGCAAATTGGAGAACTCGAGCTTCCCCATCTCACGTCCCGCACTTTGGTAGGTCTTCTTGTAGCGGTCGAGCGCCGCCTGCCATCCCTTGGATTCATGCGCTCCCGAGAAAAACGTCAGCTCGGGAGAATTCCAGTATCCCGCCATGAAGCCCTCCAGATCGCCGCGGTTCCAGGCAGACTGCTGGTTCTCAATTACCTTCCGGATCGCCGTTCTTGCCACATCGATCGGCTGCTCCCCCCATCCGGCAGCCGCTAAAGTCATCACGATCCCCGGGACCAGGATCATAGTTCGCATCATCGTTCGCGTCATCGTCCGCATCATCGTTCATCGCCTCCTAGGTACAGTTTGACACGAGATCGCCGTTTCTATTTACGCGCGTCAGAAGGAGTCTCCGGGAATAAAGCGGACGGAGAGGATGGTCGGATCAATTAAAAAGCGAGCTTAGAACCGGGGAAACCTGAAGAGGATACGGAAAGAAGAGAAGGGATCGGAAAACGAGCATGTGCAGTGAAGACAGGCATGTCTTCACTGTTGTTGAGAAAGACCGGGAGGGTCGGCGCGGGCCGCTAGGCGCGACTCTTCTTGGCTGCTGTCGTTGCTTTTGCTTTTACCTTTACCGTCTCCCACGGACGCTTCGGCCGCTCGACGGCTGCTTCGTCGCGGTCCCGGATGCGATCGTACTGATACGATTCGCTCACGGTTCCGAGGGACTCGTTGTAAAGACTGGGCAACGCCAGAGCTTCTTTCAGTTCCTCGGCAAACTGGTGCAGTGCTTTTAGGTGGTCCGCGGTCGCCGGAATTTCGGTTTTGGCGGTCTTGAGGAACTGCTGGTAACCGCGGTTCACGAGCTTCGAGATCTCGGTCCCGACCAGGTATCCGGGATAGGCGAAAATTTTCACGCCTCCATCTTCGGTCTTCTGGATGGCGGCCGAGCAGTTGTACTTCTTAAGAAAGACGCGGGATTGAGTGCCGGGAGCTTCAATGAGATCAAAACCATGATCGCGCAGCCATGCGACTGCGTCTTCGTAGGTCCGTTGTTCGACTTTCGTAGCCATTCTTTTAAACTCGATTCTGTTTACGTCAGCTTAGATGCGGAGCGCTTCCACGAGGTGCAGGGCAGAATTGCTGGAACCAAACTCCTCGCAACGAATCTAATCTACGCAGAAATGTAATAACGCTAGTATAGATATACCTTTTTCTCGTCACTGGCACATTACTGAGGTCATGGGCCCGTGTGCCGAACAGCCGGGGCTCAACTGCCAGGCTCGATAGAATTCTGTAGCGAGAATTTGATAGCGAATGAGTGCAGCAAACTCCAATTCCGCGCCACCCGAGACGGCGCTCCCATCGAGCCCGGGAGAAGCGATGCTCGCCCGCATCGGCAACACGCCGCTGCTCACGCTCGATGCTTTGACGCCCGATTTTCCCAACGTCCGTCTGCTGGGAAAAGCCGAGTGGTACAACCCCGGCGGCTCCGTCAAGGACCGCGCCGCCGCCAACATTGTGAACGAGGCGCGGCGCAATGGAAAACTCGCTCCCGGAAAAATTCTGCTCGATTCGACCAGCGGCAACACCGGCATCGCCTATGCCATGCTGGGCGCCGCTCTTGGATTTCCCGTCACCCTCTGCGTGCCCGAAAATGTTTCGCCCGAGCGAAAACGAATTCTACAGGCTTACGGCGCAAATATCATGTTCACCGATCCCGCAGAGGGCTCCGACGGCGCGATCAAGATTGCGCGACAACTCGCCGAACGCCATCCCCATCTCTATTATTATGCCGACCAGTATTCGAACGATGCCAACTGGCGCGCTCATTATCTGACGACTGCGAATGAGATCTGGCAGCAGACCGAAGGCCGCATCACCCACTTCGTTTCCATGCTCGGCACCACCGGAACATTCGTCGGCACCACCCGCCGGTTGAAAGAATTGAACCCCCATGTCCGCTGCATTTCGCTGCAGCCCGACTCCGCCTTCCATGGGATTGAGGGAGCCAAACATCTGCCGTCGGCGATTGTGCCGAAGATTTACGATTCCTCGCTGGCCGACGAAAATATCGAAATTGGAACCGAAGTCTCGCATGCCATGGCCCGCCGCCTGGCCCGTGAACACGGATTGCTCGTAGGAGTTTCAGCCGCGGCGGCCGTTGTCGGCAGCCTGGAGGTCGCGCAACGCCTGAAGAAAAATCAGCGCGCCACCATCGTTACCATCCTCTGCGACTCGGGCGACAAGTATCTGACTGAAAGATTCTGGAGCGAAGAGTGATTGCTTAGCAAGTCAGTAAAGGTCAGAAGTCAAATTGAAGAAGTAGAATCCCAGGGTGCCAGTCCAGCGCAGTTGAATGAGACGTTTATACTTTTGCATGTTTGCTTTTGACTTCTGCAATCTGACCTTAACCTCTGACTTCCCCATGCTGAAAATCTCCCAAACCGCCTACCACGCCATCCGTCGTCACGGAGAGGAGACCTATCCCCACGAGTGCTGTGGCGTGCTGCTGGGGCGCTTTGGCGATGACGGAGAGAAAACTGCCGTCCGCGCCGTCCCTTGCGGCAATACCCGCGACGACTCGCCGCACAACCGCTATAACATCGATCCGAAAGAATTGATCCGCATTCAGCGCGAGGGCCGCGGGCGCGGCGAAGATATTGTCGGCTTTTACCACTCCCATCCCGATCATCCCGCCCAGTGGTCCACGACCGATCTCGCCGAGGCCCACTGGATCGGATGCTCATATGTGATCACCAGCGTAGAGAAGGGCAAAGCGGCGGTGACAAACTCATTTGAGCTGACCGGAACCGGCGAAGCCGACAAGAAATTCGTGGACGAGAAAACGGAACTCGTCTGATTGATACGCTGCGATGTCCTGTGGCTCGAGGAAGTATCTTCGCACTCCCGGCTGCGTCATATTACCGCAGCAGCACCGAGGAGCCCTTTACACCTGAATCCTTTGCGAATACCTTAGCATCCTTATTAGCTATGCCCGAGATTCAAATTCCATCTCCGCTCCGGCAATACACAGGCAAGCAGGCGACCGTCAGCGTTCCCGCGAAAACCGTTGGCGATGCGCTCGCCACGCTGGTCGCGCAGCACCCTGACCTGAAGCGCCATCTTTATAACGAGGACGACAAGTTGCGCGCCTTCGTCAACGTCTACGTCAACGACGAAGATATGCGCTACCTCCAGAAAGAGGCCACGGTCCTGAACGAGGGTGATACCATTTCCATTGTGCCCTCGATCGCGGGCGGCTGCCGCAGTTCGATCTGTTGAAAACATTGCCCTGCGAATCGGCACGCCAGAAGCCGAGTTTCGCGCGTTGTTGCCGCTGTGCCATAATCCGCGCGACCTGGGCGCAAGCGACCTAAGCAAGTTCACCCAACCGTTGTAGAGGAATTTATGGCCACCATAACCGACGTGAAACCCGAAGCCGTCCTGAGCAATGACGAGATCCTGCGCTACTCGCGCCACCTGATCATGCCCGAGGTCGGCATGGAAGGGCAGCAGAAGCTGAAGGCCGCGAAGGTGCTCTGCATAGGGGCGGGCGGCCTGGGGTCGCCGCTGGCGCTTTACCTGACGGCCGCGGGCGTAGGTACGCTTGGCATGGTGGACTTCGACGTCGTCGACTACACCAACCTGCAGCGCCAGATTCTGCACACCACCAATGACGTCGGCCGCAAGAAACTCGAGTCGGCGGCCGAGAAACTCACCGCCATCAATCCCTACCTGAACCTGCGCACCTTTGAGACGAAACTTACCAGCGCCAACGCGCTCGAGTTATTCCGCCAGTTCGATATTGTCGCCGATGGCACCGACAATTTTCCGACGCGCTATCTCGTCAATGACGCCTGCGTGCTGACCGGCAAGCCCAACGTCTATGGTTCTATCTTCCGCTTTGAAGGGCAGGCCAGCGTGTTCGCGACCGAAGACGGTCCCTGCTATCGCTGCCTGTATCCCGAGCCGCCACCGCCGGGACTGGTTCCCTCCTGCGCGGAAGGTGGAGTGCTCGGCATTCTTCCCGGGTTAGTCGGCGTGATCCAGGCGACCGAAACCATCAAGCTGATTCTTGGCCAGGGCGATTCGCTCGCCGGAGCCTGCTGCTGGTGGATGCGCTCGGCATGAAGTTCCGCGAACTCAAACTGCGCAAGAATCCCGATTGCCCCGTCTGCGGCAAGAATCCGACTATCACCAAGCTGATCGACTACGAGGAATTCTGCGGAATCCGCGGCCAGGAAGAGCCCGCCGGAAACGATGTGCCGGCGATCTCGGTCGAAGAACTGAAGAAGAAGCTGGATGCGAAGGCCGACATCTTTATTCTCGACGTGCGCGAGCCCCACGAATACCAGATCTGCAACCTGCAGGGATATCTCATTCCGGTAGGCGATCTGCCGAAGCGGGTGAATGAACTCGACTCCAGCCGCGAAATCATAGCCCACTGCAAGATGGGCGGACGCAGCGCCAAAGCCGTAAACTTCCTCGCGCCGCTCGGGATTCAAGAAGGTCTATAACCTGACTGGCGGGATTACGGCATGGGCGGAGAAGATCGATCCTAAGATGCCGAAGTACTGAGAGCTCGTCCCAAAAGGTTGGGGGAAAGTGCATGGCTTTACAGGCTGCGGAAAACTCGTGTAGAGACGGGGCTTGCCCCGTCTCCCGCCTACTCGCATGACATGGGGATTTAACAACCGCAAGAATCCATTTTCTCTTTCGCGATACGATGTCGAGACTCATTCATTCCGACAACCTCGAATACAAGGAAGTTACTAAAGCTGCCTGAAAAGAACCTTAAGGGCGGCATTCGTGCCACACGGCAATCTCCAGACCGATATTTGCGGACGACATTGCTTGTAGCCACTGACAAGACTCGTAAGAACCAGCAGTGTTATTGTCGTCCTTCCATGTCATAAACGTTAAGAGATAAATTCTTGTCTGTCCCGTTACGAAACCGCTCACTTCTCGCTTTGCAAGATTTTGATATACAGCAGTTTGAAATGCATCTACGTTAGGCGTGAGACGGTCAGGTGGCGGATGCGATAGAGCCTGAAGATCATTTCTCATCTCTGTTTGCTTCTTGCGAGCCGCTGCATCTGCTATATCTCCTTTTTTGTGATCGGTAGGTGATTAAACTCGATTATTGCAAGATTTGGCGACAGATCAAAATCCCGGATTTGGCCGCTAATCTGCGCATGTACTGTGATCTCTAGTTTTTGTCCCTCCACTCACCGACGCTTATTGATCTTAACGTAACGTATGCTTGCAGTACCATGAGGGGACGAGTGGTACCGCCAGAAGACTTTCGGTATTTCCACGACACAACCGCGACTAGCAAACACACTGCAATAACAGCCAAAAGGGTGATCACTGCTCGCCCCGATCCGCAGACGCGACGTTCGTATTGGTTCGTGTGTGCTTGGATGAACTATCTGGCCTGTTTCAACTAGGAACATGTACGTTGCGATCTCACGTATGCTCGGTTCGCTGACTAGCCAATACATTCCAGCCACACCCATAACAGCAAACAACGCCCAGGTGGGCATCCATTGGAGATTCCCCTTCGCCAAATAGAAATTGAATGTGATTGCCAACAGTGCCACGGCTATTCTTGGTGTGCGTCAGCGGTATGGCCCTGGGGCAGGACGAAACCACGTATCTTCGTTCAGGGGAAGGGATCTCAAAACGTAACAGCCTCTAGGTCGAGCGGCGGCGGCCAACATTGGGGAACGTGGGGATCGCGGGCTTCATTGGACTCGCATGACGAGGCTATGCAGGTCACTCGTGATCTGCAGAAGGAATGCTCGGGCGCGATCGGGTTTGCTCTCGGACCAAACTTCAAGGTGATGCCGACTTTACTGTCAGCTTGGGCGAGTGTGAACAGTTATCAACGCAGAGATGCGCAGAACGACGTTCCGCCGGACGAGCCCGGCAATCGACTGGGGACTTCTTGGTACAAGCGCTCACCAGACGCACGCATCGTAGACGGACCCGGATGCGAAGATGGACGCATGCAAGGCAATTAATCCTAGCTGATTGGAGCCAACGGGAATTGCAGCTCCAGCTCCGCCCGTATCGTCAACACAGGTGCTCGAGGCCACCGGGACGGCGGAGCGCGATGCGGCGCAGTGATGCTGGAACAGATTCCGAGCAACGAAGCCAGTATCCGTGAGCGGCGACACGGGATATGACACGGCGATTTCGTGGCCGCGGGCAAAACTTACAGGTTGATTCGATTCCGCACATGGCGCCGAACCTTGAGCGACCTGGCAGCGCCTCATGTCGTCGGCAACACGCCATCTGACGTTCAGGTTACGGAAGGCGAACATAGTATTGTTGTAATCAAGAAAGGCTTCACCGACTGGAAACGAATGATGAAAATAAGTGCCGGTAGTAGCGTTCACCTTAACGCCGAACTTGAGAAAGCCGCAGCTCCACAACAATAACGCAGCAGGCCTCTGCCTTTGCTGGTCTATCTTAATCCCTGTCACCGCCCTTTCATCCCCGATAGTGTATATTCCTGCGTTGCAGATGTTTGCCTGACCGGAGAATCCTATGAAAACGAACCCGTCTTTGTGGCCTGCCACATTATTCCTCTCTTTCATGTTGATAGCTCAGACCGCATGGCCCCAAACTGTTGCCTCTTCGACGACTCAACAACCGGCTCAACAGGCAGCGCAAGCGCAATCTACAAAGACGGATTTCACATCGAATAAAGGGTTTGTGCTCGAGGACGAAACGCCCGTAAGGCTTCGACTGAATCGGACCATATCCTCTGCGGAGGCCCATGTTGGCGACACAGTGGATTTTGAGACCCTCGATGACATCACAGTGAATGGTACGCCGGTCATTCCCAAAGGAGGCTTGGCCTTTGCGACAGTTACAGAGGCGCAGGCAAAGCGGAGAATGGCACGCGGCGGCAAGCTGGACATCAACATCGATTATGTTAAATTGGTAAGTGGGGACAAAGCTGCGTTACGAGCGGTTAGGGACGTCAAGGGCGGCGGCCACACCGGTGCAATGGTGGGCGGAATAGTAGCGACGAGCATTGTTTTCTTTCCGGCCGCTCCGTTTTTCCTGTTTATGCACGGCAAGGACATCAGTATTCCTAAGGGAACCGAGATCACTGCCTACGTAAATGGGGATGTGAAAATGGATATCGCCAAGTTCCAACCAGTCCCACCGGGCAACACTTCAGGGCACAATGTTGCGGCCAGCAGTTCGGCTAAAAGCGCCGGGTTGATGTCGGCGAAATTGCAGCTGGAATCCACTCCGCCCGGAGCCGACATTGAGATCGACGGCAGCTTCGTTGGCAACACGCCGTCCGACGTCCAAGTTACAGAAGGCGACCATACTATTGTTGTAATGATGAAGGGATTCACCGACTGGAAACGAACGATGAAAATAAGTTCGGGCAGCAGTGTCCACCTTGACGCCGAACTTGAGAAAGCTGCAGATCCACAACAATAACGCAGCCTGCCTCTACCTTGTTGTCAACTAGTACCGTGACCGCCAGAAGATTACCGCATTCAGACGATCGTAGCGCCGGCACCTTGCCGGCGGTTACGAGGGCCTGCCCTGAGCTTGTCGAAGGGGCGTCCCGCCCTCGGCCCCCGGTGGCTGTAGAAAAGATCATGCGGTCATGGCACTAGCTAGGCTAGTCTAGTGACGTGACCTTTGTTTCGCCGCGCGTATTTCGATCATCCCGGCTCCCTGCATTCCGGCCATCCTTCTCCATTATGGGTTGTCACGGTACAGGATTGCTGGCTCGGCACAATTGCGGCACTAACTTTCTTCATCGATAACTAAAGATGACAAAGACTTAAGATGCGCTCTGTGCAATACTATTTTCCTGATCTGAGATTATGAATTGCCTACGCCCCCAGAGGCGGCCTGCAATTCGGTACTCTCGCCCCTTCAGCGCTCTTTGAAAACATGGGTAAGCCGCTCCGGGGGACGCCGCGCAACCGGATCAAGACGTGAAATAGGAACGCAAGTCTATATTTTTGAATACTTTGCCTGTAACTCACACGCGCTCAATACTTTGGCGGGAAAAACTTCCTAACTCCGATGATTCTAATAGGCCGCATTTAGGGGGGGGTATCCGGTGGGTTATGTGTCGATTAATAACTATAAAATTACTAACCTCTAAAGCCTAACAAATAGGAGTTACATGTTGGAGAAAAAAATAAAGGGAGCGCTTGCGCTCCCTGGCTTATCCCCGAGTTATAAGTTGCCCTACTTACCTGAATTGCCGCCCATGGACGCGCGGTCGCTCGAGCCGAAAGCGAATGCGGTTCTCTTTCCGGCGAAGCGGACTTCGGATACCGTCGCTTTGCCGCTGCTGTGATCGACGACCGTGGAGTCGTAGGTCGGGAACCTCATTCAGTTCGATCTCCTTCGCCGAAGTCTTGGCGATTTCCTTCTTGCCCTGCATGAAGCTCAGTTCGACGTTCGACCCAGTACCTTGCCAGCGAACTTCGTAATATCCCGCCGGAATCTGCTGGCCATTGATCTCGACCGCTTCCTGCACGTGCAAGCTGCCTTTGTTGTTACTCGCGAAGGCGCCGGTCGCCAGCAGGACTGCCATCCCGAGCACCAGGGTCTTGGCCACACTCTTCACCATTGCCAGATTGTCCAGTTTCATAATGCTCCTTCTCTCTGCCCGGTTTCTGCCGGGACGGGCGGCTGGTTCGGAGCGGGCACGACAGGCTTGCCTTTTTCCGGCAAAGTCCTACAATGCGCCTGTCAGGGTGACGCAAAAAGACGCGGGCCTCAAACTCGATCTCTTTGCCGGACTCGGTTCGCCAGGGCCGCCAAACCATGCGCGAGCCAGTCCTGTCACCCTGCAAAATATCCAGATTCTTCGGGTCGAGAAGTTTTTCTCCCCACCTCAGTTCGTTTCAGGATACGAATCCCGGCTTCGGAAAGTTCCTGACTTAGCAAAGTTCCTGAACTTAGCAACGATATCTGTTGGACGAGTTAGCGCTGCGTCGCGTTAGCAGCTGTTGCTCGAAGCTTTGCTGCACAGCCGCGAAATGTTTTGTCAGCGCGTGTCGAGTTGTGGCAGTTCTCAACCGTGTGCGCGACCTTCGAATGCTCTTCGGGTGAACGGAAAGTGTGCGAGAGTCTTGCGTGGGTTTACAGAAGATTCACAATCCGGAACGATTCGGAATAGGTATGTTGTGAAAGCGTGCCGCGACCTTAAGCGATTCTCAGTACGATCTTGCCGTAGTTCTTGCCTTCCTGCATCAGCGTGTAGGCGGCGCGCGCGTCTGCGAGCGGGAAGACTTTTCCGATCACCGGATTCAACTTGCCCGCGGCCAGCCATTCGGAGAGCTGCTTCCACGCCGATTCCATCAGCGCGCGATTCTGGCTGAGATAGCTGAGCCAGAGTCCGTGAACGCTCGCGCCCTTGGCATAAAGCAGGCGCGTGTCGAGTTGCGGAGTTTCTCCAGTGGCAGCGCCGTAGACGATGACGCGTCCGAAATCGCGCAGGCAGCGCACGCTTTTCGCAACGTGCTCGCCGCCCAGCATTTCAAACACGGCGTCGACGCCTTCGCCACGGGTCAGTTCCTTGATCGCTTCGACGTAATCTTTCTGCTTGTAGTTGATGCCATGTTGCAGTCCGAGTTCGCGGACGCGCGCAAGCTTCTCTTCGGATGAAGAAGTGCCATACATTTCTACGCCGAGAATCTTCCCGATCTGCACGGCTGCGGTGCCGACGCCTCCCGCAACTGCATGAATCAGAACGCGTGCGCCGGACGGTTGGTCTTTACTTATACCGGTATCAAGCAGACCAGCTTTCCAGAATGCGAAGTAAGCGGTAAAGAAGTTGACAGGGAAGGCGGCGCCCTGCTCGGCCGTCCAAGTCTCGGGGACGGGCCAAAGCAGCGCCCGACGCGCGGTCGTTTGCTCGGCGAAGGCGGCCCACTGCGTGTATCCCATAACGCGGCCACCGCTGGGATCTACGCCCGGCAAATTCTCGCCCGGCAATCAGTGGAGGCTTGGGAGTGCCGGCGTATCCGCCGCGCGCGGTCATCAGGTCGGCAAAGTTTAGACCGCCAGCTTCCACCTTGATGAGAACCTGATCGGGCCCGGTATGCGCATCGGGCACGGTCTGCAATTCGAGGACTTCGGGTCCGCCAAAGCGAGTGATCACGAGAGCCTTCATGTGGAAAGTGTAATCCCTGAAGTTAAAAGTCAGAAGTCAGATTGCAGAAGTAGAAGCCAGGTGCCTTTACTTCTGCAATCTGACTTTTGACTTCTGACTTCGATTGTTTCTGCGCGCCCCGTAATCGGCATATAATGGCGTGAGTTTCCGACCCTGGCCGCCTGATCGGAAGTCGTGGCGGCCTGGGCGAGGGAAGATCGGAGCGCGAAGAAGGGCCTCGCTCTTCCCGAGGGTGCTGGTGGAAACGCCTGCACCTCCCGTGCTTGGAAAGGAAACGCTCGCGGAGTTGTCCCTGCACGCGGTTTCTTTCCGGTCACGTCAGCATCCAATTTTAGAGGTCACCTTTGCAGTTCGTCGCACAGATAGATTTGCCGAAGAGCGAACGACGAACAGCGAACGACGAAGAGCGAACGGCGAACGACGTGCTTCTTGACCGACAAATTCGGCCGCTCCATTCACGATCTGCGCATCTCGATCACGGATCGCTGCAACTACCGGTGCGTCTATTGCCGCACGGGAACGAATGGCGCGGCGTTTGCGGAACTGCCATTCGAAGACTATCTGCGGATGGCGCGCATTCTGGTCGGCCTTGGCATCACGAAGATTCGCCTGACCGGTGGCGAACCCCTGCTTCGCAAAGGCATCGTCGAATTCGTCCGCGAGCTGGCGAAACTGCGGACAGGTGGCCGGCGAAAAGCCCGAAATTGCGTTGACCACCAATGGCCACTTGTTGGCTGAGATCGCGCAGCCGCTGAAGGATGCGGGGCTCGACCGCGTGACCGTAAGCATGGATGCGGTGGATCCGGAGCGCTTTGCGCGTATTACGCGCGTGCCCAATGGATACGACAGCGTGCTGGCGGGAGTTCGCGCATCGCGCCGCGCCGGCCTCGATCCGGTGAAGGTCAATTGCGTTCTGCTGCGCGGGTTCAACGAAGACCAGATCATTCCTTTCGGCATGTTCGCACGCGAGGAAGGGGTGGTCGTGCGCTTCATCGAATTCATGCCGCTCGAAGAGGACCGCGTGTGGACCCCGGACACGGTGGTTCGGCTGGAGGAGATCGTGGCGCGCATGTCGGAGTATCTGCCGCTGGTCGAGGTCGAACACGAGCGGAGCGAGACGGCGCGCCGCTATCGCTTTCCCGACGGGGTGGGAGAGATCGGAATCATTGCGCCGGTGTCGCATCCTTTCTGCGGACATTGCAGCCGCATTCGGATTACATCCGACGGCAAGTTGCGGACCTGTCTGTTTTCGGTCTGGGACCACGATCTGCACGAGTTGATGCGCCGTGGAGCATCGGACGAAAAGCTGGTCGAGTTCATCGTGAACGTGGTGGAGAAGAAAGAAGAGCGGCATCACATCGGCGAGCCAGGTTTTGTTCCGGCGTCGCGGACGATGGTGCATATCGGCGGCTGAGTTTGGTGCATCATGACAAAGTTGTTGGCGGCCGCTGCGCTTGTTATTTCCCTGGGCGTGCCTGCGTTGCCGCAACGCGAGATTCCTCTTTCTTACCTTGGCTTTGACCGCAACGAATATCCCGGAGACCAGAATTTGAAGCAACTGCGAGCAACGTTCTCGTATTCGGGCTATTGGCTGAACAATCCCCCTGGTGAAGAGGTGAATACCTGGTTGGGGAAACGCAGCAAGTTGGAAGCGGCCGGGTTTGGATTTGTAGTGCTGTTCAATGGGCGGTTGTATCGCGAACTAGGCAGCGAGGCCCGCGCCTCAATGCTCGGGAAGCGCGATGCGCAAGCGGCGGCGGTCGCTGCAAAGCGGGAGGGATTTCCGGCGCGGACGATTATCTTTCTCGATCAGGAAGAGGGTGGCCGTTTGTTGGCGGCGCAGAAAGCGTACCTCTACGCGTGGGTAGACGGAATCAGCCAGACGCAATTTCGTGCCGGCGTGTATTGCTCGGGAATTGCGGCCCAGGAAGAACGTGGTGTGAGCGTCATTACTGCTGAAGATATACGGCAGAATGCCTTGGACCGCCGCATTACATACTGGGTAAGTAACGATGGTTGTCCGCCATCACCGGGATGTGTGGCGAATGGAGGGCCCGCGAGGCCCAGTGCCAGCGGAGTTGAGTTTGCGGATGTCTGGCAGTTTGCGCAATCTCCGCGGCGAAAGGATGTCGCGGCGGCGTGCAGGGGTTACAGCTCCGACGGAAATTGTTATGCAACGAATTCCGATGCTCTACAGCAACTTCACCTTGATCTTAGTACGGCGACGTCCGCCGATCCGTCTCACGGCAGGAATCGTTAAGTGTTGTAGGCAAGCTTTGTGATTCAGCGGGAGTCGGGAAATTGGGAATGTGAACCGGTTTCAGTAGAACGCGTCGTATTTTGTAACGACCCAGCCTTCGTCTTTCTTTTCTTCCGTAATCGAGAACAGATCCTTGTAGGTCGAATCGTGCCCGGGAGTGGAGTAGCGCTTCCCCTTGTAGTACAGAATTACGAGTGGAGGGTCATCTTCCCACTCCACCAGATTCCATGAAATCAGCGGGTGCTGGCCTTCGGAATCGCAAAGAAACTCGGCTCGTTTCTGCCGGTAGTCCTTTTCCCAGTCGGCAAGCGCTTTGCGGCAATTGCCGTCGCGCATCTGTGCGACGAAAGCGTTGGCGGTTCGCTCAACGGTGCGATCACGCAGGGGATTCATGGTGATGCTGAGCGGCATTTTTGTCAGCGGATCGCGCTCCTCGGAACGCGAAAGAACCGGTGGCTGATTACTAAGCCAAAGGAGATAGCCGAGAAAGAGCAGTACGAGCAGGCTGGCGCAGCCCACCGCAATCGCGAGATGGGTCCTGGAAACCGGCATTGCATGAAAGTTTGGGGCAAAGGGAAGGCGGCGGCAAGGTTACGATGGACACATTGTTGCGTGGAGCCTACAGCATGCGACAGGCACAGCTAGCCCACGCGACGAACGGAAAGCGCAGCAAGTCGGGGGCGTTGTAAGCGTTGATCGGCGGAACGACTCCGCGTGAAGAAAATGAGGTAAGAATGCTTTCGATGTGCAGGAGCATGCTGCCTGCGACGGTTTGTATTTTCGGGGACTCGGGCGTATAGTTGGTGATGAAAACTGTTGTGTCGTAGTGTCAGGATTGTCGAAGCACACCAGTGGGCGAAAGCCCACTTTTTAGTTGGGACGACATTGACACTGCGGATTTATCGCAAGTTGCTGATAACATGGCGTTTGATCAAGTTAAGCTCCGGGAGATTGCGGAGCGCGTGGCGGGCTCGAGTGGACTCGAAGTGGTCGAGATCGAATTCCTCGGGTTGGGCAAGCATCGAATGCTGCGCGTATTTATCGACCGGCCGGGAGCTGTTCCGTCCGCACAACATCCGGACGGCGTGACGCACGAGGATTGTTCGAAGTTCAGCCGCGAGTTTGGAACGATTGTCGACGTCGAAGATGCGGTACCGGGCGGATCGTATGTCCTGGAGGTTTCGTCTCCTGGGCTGGATCGCAAGCTGACGAAGGCGGCCGACTTCGAGCGCTTCCGGGGGCATCGTCTGAAGTTGACGACGCGGGAGCCGGTGAACAATAACCGGCATTTCGAAGGAAAGCTGGAGAGGTTCGAGGATGGCAAGCTGCTACTCGACCTGAGCGCTGCGCGGCGAAAGATGCGTCCCAAAGACGGCGTGCCTTCGGTTGAGATCGAGTTGACGAACGTGGAGAAGGCGAATTTGGTGCCTGAAATATAGTTCTCAGTTCTCAGTTGTCAGTTCTCAGCCCTAAGGAAGAGTGCGTTCCTTCGGAAATGGGAACTGAGAGCTGGGAACTGAGAACTGAGAACTGACATTTATGGCAAGTGAGCTCTACAACATCATCGAAGGCGTGAGCCGGGAAAAGGGAATCGACCCGCAGATTGTGGTCAGCGCGGTCGAGGACGCCATCGTCGTCGCGACGCGGAAGTACTACAAGACCCAGGAAAATCTGCGCGCCGTGCTCGATAAAGACTCCGGCAAGATCAATGCCTATGCGGTGAAGTCCATTGTTGAAACCCCGGAACAGGTCGAGGATCCGAACCCTCCAGGTGACGGTGGAGCAGGCGCGCAAGCTGGACCCGAGCGCGGAAGCGGGCGGCGAGCTGCTGATTCCGAAGGTGACCGAAGGAATTCTGGGGCGGATTGCCGCGCAACTGGCGAAACAGGTCATTTTCCAGAAGGTGCGCGAGGCCGAACGCGACACGGTTTACAACGAATACATCGGGCATGTGAACGAGATCGTGAACGCCACGGTGAAGCGGATCGAAGGGCCGGACGTGATCGTCGATATCGGCAAAGCCGAGGCGCGCATGGGCCGCAAGGAACAGTCGCGGCTGGAGTCATTCGCGGTGGGCGAGCGGATCCGTGTGGTCATCGTCCGGGTTGAAAAAGCGGCGAAGGGTCCAGGCGTAGTCGTTTCGCGCGCGGCGCCCGAACTGGTGCAGCACTTGTTCCAGACCGAAGTGCCGGAGATCTACGACGGTACGGTGGTGATCCGGGCGATTGCGCGGGAGGCGGGCGAGCGCACCAAGATCGCGGTCATGTCGAAAGACA
Organism: uncultured Acidobacteriaceae bacterium; assembly: GCA_963709055.1. Lineage (GTDB taxonomy): Bacteria > Acidobacteriota > Terriglobia > Terriglobales > Acidobacteriaceae > Acidiflorens. The sequence goes on along the minus strand of CAVPUZ010000021.1, from coordinate 664,968 downwards.
AAGACGTGGATGCGGTCGGAGCATGCGTTGGAATGAAGGGCATGCGCGTGCAATCGATCATTCGCGAACTGCGTGGCGAAAAGATCGACATCATCGAGTATCACGAAGATGCGGTGACCTTCGCCGAAAAGGCGCTGCAGCCGGCCAAAGTCAGCCGGGTCACGATTGTGGACACGGCCGATAAGCATCTGGAAGTGGTCGTGGACGATACGCAGCTTTCGCTGGCAATCGGCAAGAAGGGCCAAAACGTGCGCCTGGCGGCCAAGTTGCTGGGCTGGAAAATCGACATCAAGAGCGAAGAAGAAAAGCGGCAGGAAGTGGAGCAGCAGATGTCGGCGCTGGTCACGCAGACTGTGACTCCGCTCGAAAATGTAACGGGACTGGGCGAAGCGCTGGTGGAGAAGTTGAAGGCTGCCGGAGTTAATACCGTCGAGTCACTAGCTGACATGACGCCCGAGCAACTGGAAGCGATTGAAGGTATTGGCCCGAAAACGGTGGAAAAAATCAGTATTGCGGTCAATAATTATTTTGCCAGTCTGGATGGCGGCGAGGCCGTCGCCGCCGAATCAGAGACCGCAGAAGCGGGGAGCGAGGGGTCCGACGCTGTCGCTGAAGCTGAAAGCACAGTGGAAGCCGCCCCTGAAGCGGCTTCCGATGAAGTGGCGCCGAAGGCGAGCGCGAGCGAAGCGGAAGAATTAACCGCGGAACCCGAGCCTGCCGAAATGGCGGCCTCCGAAGAAACCGAGCAATCGCCGGCTGAAGGAGAAGCACAGCAGCCACCGGCGGAAGAAGCTCCCGAAGACAAGCAGAGTTGATTTCGGGAATACGGCGAGTCTGGGCCGTCGTCCAGACCGAAAGCGCGAACTTTGCCAGTCGCGCCAGTGAGTTCGACAGGGATTCCGTGAGGGTGATATGCGAGCGTAGGTATTCGAGCGTAGAAGTCGTGCGGGACCGGAAAAGGAAAACGAGAGCGGATGAAGATTCGAATCAATGATCTGGCCCGTGAGCTGGAAGTCAAGAGCAAAGAGATTCTTGACGTGCTGACCACGGTGGGTGTCACGGAGAAGAAGACGCACTCGAGTTCTCTGGAGGAACACGAAGCCGAACTGGTCCGCAAGCATCTTCGCTCCCGCTCCGAAGGCGGATCCACCCCGGCAAGAGCTTCGCGTTCCGCGACGGCGCACGCCGAAGACGAGATCAAAACCAAGATCGATCTGTCGCATATTTCGCGTCCAGGCGACGTGTTGCGCGCCATCACGCAACAAAAGGAAGCAGCCGAACATCCTGCGACGCGCCCGATGGCGAAGCCTCCTGCGGCAAAGCCCGTCAAAGTTGAGCCGTCGATTGAAGCAAAAGAAGAAGTTCCGGTCGCGCCCACGAAGCCTGTGCCGCCCAAGCCAGTTGCGGAGCCGCCTGCGCCAAGACTGGTGACGCCGGCTTCTGTGGCCGCGATGCGCCCGCCCGCAGTGGTGGTAATTCCGCCGAAAGCTCCCGTTACTCCCCTGGCTACGGTGGCCCCGCCATCCGCAACTCCCGCCGCGAGTGCAGCACCACCGACCGTTACAGTTCCGCCCCGAGTAGCCGCCTCTGCGGCGCCACCTGCGGTCAGCGTGCCTCCAAGTGGGCAGGTGCCGGCGCAAGGGATACATCTCCAGAGTGCGCAGGGAAATACGCAGAGCGGTCCGCAGGCTCAAAGTCCAGCGCCGTCAAGGCCAGCCGCTCCGCCGCCGCGCATGATCATGCCACAGACCGGACCGCGTCCGGTTTACAAAGCGCCGGTACCGGCTCCAGGAGCACCTCCCCGGCCAGCTCCGGGAAGACCAGTTCCGGGACAGCCAATCTTTCAACGCACGGCGAGACCTCAAGCACCGGGAGGTGCCCGTCCGCCACTGCGTCCGGGCGAGCGGCGTCCGATGCATCCGACCCGCGTGTCGCCCGCAGGAGCGCGCCCGTTGGGCGTGGGTCCGGGAGCGGGAGCGATGCCTCCGCCGGGACCGACCCGTCCAGGAAGCCGGCCAGGCGCTCCATCGCGCCGTCCGGGACAGAGATATGTGCCGCGAGGCGTGAAGGAAGGCCCGATGAAGGGCTACACTCCACCGCCGCGGATGACGATCAGCAACGAGCCGCTGCCGATCACCAAGAACATCACGATCACCGAGGGAATTTCGGTGAAGGATCTGGCTGAGAAACTCGGCATTCGCGCCAAGGATCTGATCGCTCGCCTGGTGGTGCGCGGAGTCTTCGCCACCATCAACCAGACTCTCGATGCCGAACTCGCCAGTGAGATGGCGCGCTTCTTTGGGGCCGAGACTGAAGTCATCACCTTTGAAGAGCAGGCGGCCAAAGAAACGGCCGAGGCGACCGAGAGCAGCGAGGAGGGCGCGGAAGCGGGTTCGCGTCCCCCGGTGGTCACCATCATGGGCCATGTTGACCACGGCAAAACCACACTGCTCGACTCGATTCGCTCGACCGATGTGGCGGGCGGTGAAGCGGGCGGTATTACGCAGCATATTGGCGCTTACAAAGTGCGGATCGCGGACACGGCCTCTCCTGCCTACGGGCGCGAGATCGTCTTTCTCGATACGCCCGGCCACGAAGCGTTTACGCGCATGCGCTCGCGCGGCGCGAAAGCGACCGACATCGTTGTACTGGTTACGGCGGCCGATGATGGAGTGATGCCGCAGACGGTTGAAGCGATTGATCACGCGCATGCTGCCGAGGTTCCGATCATCGTCGCGGTGAACAAGATCGACAAGCCGGACGCGATGCCCGAGCGCGTAAAGAAGCAGTTGGCCGATCGGGGGCTGGTGCCGGAAGAGTGGGGCGGCAAGACGGTTTTTGTCGATGTCTCCGCCAAGAAGAAGACGAATTTGAACCTGCTTCTGGAAATGATCTGCCTGACCGCCGATCTGCAGGAGTTGAAAGCCACTCCCGTACGCGCGGCGAGCGGAGTTGTGCTCGAAGCGAAGCTCGATCGCGGACGCGGCCCGGTGGCCACGATCCTCGTGCAGAATGGAACGCTGCACGCCGGCGACAACTTTGTGGTCGGCAATGCCTACGGCAAAGTGCGCGCCATGTTTGACGACCGCGGACAGGGATTGCAGGAAGCGCCTCCTTCCACGCCGGTTGAAATCCTTGGACTGGAAAGCTTGCCGCAGGCGGGCGACCAATTCGTGGTGGTCACCGACCGCGAGAAAGCGCGCGACATCTCCGAGTACCGCGAGCAGAAAGCGCGCGAAGCCGCGCTTGCCAAGAGTTCGCGTGTCTCGCTCGAAGGCCTGGCTGAGCAACTGAAGAGCGCCGGCATCAAGGAACTGAACATTATTTTGAAAGCGGACGTGCAAGGCTCGGTCGAAGTGCTGGGCGATTTGCTGGGCAGGCTCTCGAACGACAAGGTTCGCCTGAAGTTGCTGCGGTCGGGCATTGGAGCGATCACCGAAACCGATGTGCTGCTGGCATCGGCGTCGAACGCCATCATCATCGGCTTCAATGTCCGCCCCGAGCGCAAGGCGCAGGAACTGGCCGATCAGGAAAAGGTCGACATCCGGCTGCATTCGATCATTTACGAATTGCAGGATGAGATCAAGCGCGCCATGACGGGTCTGCTTGAGCCGACCATCAAGGAGACTTACCAGGGCCGCGCCGAAGTGCTCGAAACCTTCCGCATCCCGAAGGTGGGAACGATCGCGGGTTGTCGCGTCACCGATGGCCACATCAAACGCGATTCGGAAGTGCGCCTGCTGCGCGACAACGTCGTTGTCTTCAAGGGAAAAGTCGGCTCGCTGCGGCGCTTCAAAGACGATGCTTCCGAGGTGCGCTCCGGGATGGAGTGCGGCATCTCAATCGCCAACTATGGCGACATCAAAGTGGGCGATGTGATTGAGGCATTCCTGACCGAGAGAATTGCGGCCGAGGGCATCGCGTAGCGGACACCTGGCGCAGTAGTCGAGAATAAATAAGCGGCCACGGGATGCAAATCCAGTGGCCGCTTTTTTCACAGAGCGAAGCTCTTACGTCATTGGGTGGCCTGTTGAGCGAACGCTCCTCCGACGTTGGCATCCTCCTGCACCATGAAGCCGGTGTTGGTTGAACTCAGGTAAAAGACCACAGTGGTAGTCACACCATTGACGGTCGCGGCGACGCGGCCGTTGGAACCAATCGTAGCTGTACCGTTGGTTCCGAGGGATGACACGACTCCGATGCCCGTGCTCGGGTCGAAGGAATTTGCGGTCTGGTTCCAGTTAAATGCAGTACTGCTGGTAGCGTTGAAATCTCCCACCCGATCCTTGTAACCGTTGACATCGAAACCATCCATGACGAGGGCGGCCTGATTAGTCAGCGTCGGAGAGGCTTGCTGCAAGGAGAATGTGCCGTCCTCGAGCTGTGACCGTATTGTCGTCGAGGAAGTAGGCGGTGGTTCCATTTACCATCCAGAAGATTTGCGGGCTGATCGAGCCGCCGCTCAAAGTCAGGTTGAGCTGGCCGCGACCGTCCGAGGCCAGGGTGTAGCTGCCGCCGGAGACTGCGAGATTGGAGTTCACGGTCGTATCCTCCACGTAGTCGACTGCGCCGGCCGTGATATTGCCATTGCCATTTGTTGTAAAGACGCCTGCCGAGTGGATGCCGGCAGGCCCGCTATTGGCGGTGTCGCCGGAACTACCGAATACATACGATGTGTTGTTGGCGAGAGTGGCCACCGAGAAAGGACCGCCGCTTTGCAGTTGTGCCTGGCCGATTTCGAGCGATGTTGTGTTGGACAGGAAATAGAACTGGCTTGCGTTGACGATGTAGTAGCCGAAAGAAGAACCGTCGGTCAGTGTGAACGTACCTCGCCGGTGGCGGAAGCAGGCGCATTCATTGGAACCGCGGAGGCGACCGACTGAGTCGTGGACAGGAGCCCGGCCGCGAGAAAATCTTCGGTGCCGCTAATCGCGCCATTTGTGATGGTGATGGCTCCGACCCGGGCGTTCGTGTCAACGTTGTGCCCCTTGAACACGAATGTGCCGGAGGGCGCTGCAGCAAAAGCAGTGGTGTCCTGCATCTGGCCATAACCCGAGGAAGTTGCGAAGTTGTCTTCCTCGATCAGATAGAAGTGGCTGTCGTCGATCAAAGTAATGGCATAGTTGGAACCCAGGAAAGAGAGGCTTCCGGTACCGTCGCTTCTGACTGTGTAGGTGCCCGTCGAATTGGTGGTGGGTATTTGCACCTGGTCCTGATCGAAGTCATCCTCGAGGATGTTGAGATTTCCGTTTCCGTCGGCAGTAAATACCGTGACTTCAGAAAACGGATCGGCGGAAGTCCCTGACGAGTTGACACCGATTCCGGTCTGTTTCATTACGTATTGGCCCTTAAGGCTGGAATTACTGAAGCTGCCACCGAGGGGATGGACGATGCCACTGCCGCTGCCGCAGCCGACCGTCAAGAAGATGCTTGTTAATGCGGCCAGCAACGTTGCTGCCGTGCGCACACTCCACCCTTTGACGCCGAGAACGGGATTCATATGACACTCCTGTCGATACGCTTTTTCCTGCTATGACAACTGCTAAGATGCGCTAAACCCTGATTGTAGAAAGAAGTTTCTGTAAAGAAAAGTAAAATGGTTGTTAAAGTTGAGGCTGCTACGCCTTGTTGGTGATTTCCGCGGGCCTGCCCGGAACTCCGGGTGCGGCGATCCGCTTCCGGCTTTGCGACACCCAGATGGCCACGCGGTAGAGCAGCAGGACGCCCAGCACAAAACCGTACTCCAGCGGCTTGTGCTTATCCGCCTTCACCAGCCAGTAGTAATGCACAACACCAAGAATTCCAGTCAGATAGATCAGGCGATGCAAGCGCTGCCAGTTCTTGCCGCCGAGGCGGCGAATCGAACCGGCGGTCGAGGTGAGGGCGAGCGGAATCATGAGGACGAAAGCGGAGAATCCTACGGTGATGAAGGGGCGCTTGGCGATGTCTTTCAACATCTCGTGAACGTCGAAGAATTTGTCGAGCCAGATGTAGGTCAGAAAGTGCAGGCAACCGTAGAAGAAGGCGAACAGACCGATCATGCGGCGGACGCCGATCAGCCAGTATTGGCGGGTCAACTGGCGCAGCGGGGTGATCGAGAGCGTGGTGAGAATGAGGATCAGCGTCCAGTCGCCGGTCGAGTGCGTGATGACCTCGATAGGATTGGCGCCCAGACCGCTATGCAGCGCCTTCCATATGAGGCGAGCCAGCGGGATGAGTGCGGCGAGGAAGAGGACGAGTTTTGTGAGGCGCAGGCGGCTCATATAGAAAAGTCAAAAGTCGGAGGTCAAATTGAAGAAGTGAACCGACGGAGAACCCTGAGCTGGATTTTACTTCTTCAATTTGCACTTCTGACTTTTGACCTTGCTCTCCCTAAAAATTCTTCTTGAGGTCCATCCCTGAATACAGGCTTGCCACCTGATCGTATCCGTTGAACATGAGGGTGGGGCGCTTGAAGAATTCACCGAGACGGCGTTCCTTGGCCTGGCTCCAGCGCGGATGGTCGACGTTGGGATTCACGTTCGAATAGAAGCCATACTCGTTGGGCGCAGACTGTTGCCAGGTGTTCAGCGGCTGCTTGTCGGTGAAGCGTATGCGCACAATCGATTTCGCGCTCTTGAAGCCATATTTCCACGGGATCACCATGCGGAGGGGCGCGCCATCCTGATTGGGAAGCACTTCGCCGTACATGCCGAAGCAGAGCAGGGCGAGCGGATGCATGGCTTCGTCCATGCGCAAGCCTTCGAGGTAGGGCCATTTCAATACGTCAGTGCGCTGGCCGGGCATTTGTTTAGGATCGTACAGAGGTGGTGAACTCGACGAACTTTGCTTTCGGCAACGGCTCGGCGCGCTTGATCAGTTCGCTGAGCGAGAAGCCGATCCACGGGACGACAATCGACCAACCCTCGACGCAGCGATGGCGGTAGATGCGCTCTTCCGGGGCAGCCATCTTTATGATCGTGTCTACATCAAGCACCTGCTTTTTCTTGACATCGCCGTCGATCGTCACGGTCCAGGGACGAGTCCTGAAATTCTTTGCCAGGTTGGCGGGTTCGTATTTGTCGGTCGAGAATTCGTAGAAGTTGTTGTAGTTGGTGACGTCCTTATAAGGAGTTTCCTTTTCCGTCGTGCTGAAGGGACTTTTCTGCAGACCATCGATTTTTGCATTGGCCTGGGCGGTGAGAGGAGGATTCGCCAGTTCGCGGAGGGCCACGCCAGTAACCGCGGCGGCGCCGGTGAGGGCCGCGCCCGCCAGAAACGTACGGCGATTCAGATAAGTTTCTTTGGGAGTGATTTCAGACGACGGAATATCGGATGCTTTCCTGATCAACATTGCTGACTCCTATGAAGTACGCGCGACCGCCGAACATGTATATGCCCGGCGCCGAACCCCACCAGATTGGCTAATAACTACAGTATAGGACGCGGAGGAGAGGGGAAAAGTTTCATGCCGGGCGGGAATTCAGTCCGAGGCGGAGGCTGATTTGGAAAGTGGCCGCGAGCGCAGCACTTCGCGGACTTTCTTGGCAAGGCTCTGGAGTGTGAAGGGTTTCTGAAGGAAGGCGGTGCCGGGGCTGAGCGCGCCCTGGGTAGCGATCGCATCTTCGGTATAGCCGGATAGGTAAAGCACGCGGGTGGCGGGACGCAAAGCGACCAATCTTTTCGCCAGTTCGCGTCCGCCGATGCCGGGCATGACGACGTCAGTGACGAGAAGGTCGATGGTCGCTGTGGTCTCTTCGGCAATGCGCAGACCGCACTCGCCGTTTTCGGCTTCCAGAACTTTATAGCCGCGAGAGACCAGCGTCACGCGAACCAGTTCGCGCACGGATTCCTCGTCTTCCACCAGGAGAACGGTTTCGCAGCCTCCTTTTTCGGTCTCTGGCGTTGCGACGGGGCCCAGTTCCTCGATGGTATCCTCCACGCAGGGCAGGTAAACGAAGAAGGTTGTACCGACGCCGATGCTGCTTTCGGCAAAAACATATCCATTGCTCTGTTTGACGATGCCGTAAACGGTGGAAAGGCCGAGGCCGGTGCCCTTGCCTTTTTCTTTGGTCGTGAAAAAAGGCTCGAAGATGCGGGACTGCGTCTCTTTATCCATGCCGTGACCGGTATCGGCAACTGCGATCACCGAATAACGGCCGGGCTGGATGAAGCGATGCTCACCTACGTTTTGACGCACGGTGACATTCGAGCTTTGGATGGTGATCCGGCCGCCGCCGGGCATGGAGTCCCGGGCGTTGACCACGAGGTTCATGATGACCTGCTCAAGCTGGCCCGCGTCAGCGCGCGTGCGTCCTGCTTCGCTGGAGAGGCGTGTGGCCAACTCTATGTTTTCTCCGATCAAGGGGCGAAGCAGCCGCTCCATGTCGCCGATGACTGTGTTTACATCGACCACCTTCAATTCGAGGACCTGCTTACGGCTGAAAGCCAGCAACTGGCGCGTGAGAGTGGCCGCGCGATCCGCCGCCTGCTGGATGGATTGCACCTTCTGATGCATATCGCCAGCCGGGTCAAGCTGGTCGAGGAGGACCTCGGTGTATCCGTTGATTACCATCAGCAGATTGTTGAAGTCATGGGCTACGCCGCCTGCCAGGCGACCCACCGCTTCCATTTTTTGCGCTTGGCGAAATTGCTCTTCGAGTTGCCGGCGCTCGGTGATGTCTTCAGCGATTAACTCCAGCACCTCTTCCGGTTCGTCGGGACTGCTGGCGGCGCGGCCGTTGAGCCGGACTATGATGATGTGACCGTTTTTGTGCTTCCACTGTACTTCCACGCCGTTCAGACTTCCGCTGCGCTGATACTCATCAGTCAGGCGGTCGATTTCGAAGGGGTTGACGTAAACTTCGCGGCGCGCGTCCAGCGCGAGGACCTGCTCCGCCGTTGCATAGCCCAGCATCGCGATGAGGGCGGGATTGACATCCAGAAACCTTCCGCCCAATGTGCAGCGATAAATGCCAAACACGGCGCTCAGAATGAGAGAACGGTAGCGCGCCTCGGATCGCCGAAGCGCTTCTTCATAACGCTTGTGTTCGATCGCGGTGGCCAGTTGCTGCGAGACGAACTCGAGAATTTCCCGATCCCGGGCTCCGAAGCGGACATTCTCGTTGTAGCTCTGCACCACCAGCACGCCAATGCTGTTGGCGCCGCTCTTCAGCGGTACCCCCAGCCAGTCGAGCGACGGCGCGCCGATCAATTCCACTTCGCCGCGCTTTACAAGTTCTTCAAAAACCGCCGGGGTCGCCAGCAATGGCTCACCCGTTCGCAACACGTATTCGGTCAGGCCGCGGCCCAGCCGCTTGGGGTCGGGAGCAGGGTCCACTTCGTCGACAAAATAGGGGAAGCTCAGCGACTGGGACTGTGGATCGTAGATCGCGATGTAGAAGTTGCGTGTATACATCAGCTGACCGACGATGTTGTGAATGGCCGCATAAAACTGCTGCAGATCCTCCGCCGACTGGCTGCGGGCGGCGATCGCATACATGGCGGAATTCAACTCTTCGGCGCGCTTTTGCTCGGTGATATCGCGATAGGACGCGTAGGCTCCGATTCTTTTCCCATTCAGCATTACGGGCGAGGTGGAGAGCAGTACCTCTACCAACGAGCCATCCCTCCGCTTTCGCCGAGTTTCCAGGGTGAGGTTATTGCCGCCTTTGACGCTCTGACTGATCCAGGCGGTTTCGGCATAGCGATCGGGCGGCACGATCAGCTGATCGAGGGATTGTCCGGCAACCTCGGCTGCGGTGAAGCCAAATAGCCGGGTGAACTCCCCGTTGATGCGCAGAATGTGGTGGTCTTCATCGACAATGGTGATCGCTTCGGGAGCGTTTTCGATGATCTGTTCCAGGTAGGTTTTTTCGATCTGGAGGGGAACTTCGAAGGCTTGTTTTAAGGAGTCCTGGGTTGCGACTACAGCAATGGAACCGGGATCTGGGGTCGAACCGTGCGCTGTTGGGGAGGAAAGCGCGAGTTCGAGCGATTCCCGCAGCGTCGTCAGCCGCAGTAGTTCCGTCGAATCCGTCGCTGGGGTGATTTTCTCCCCCATACAGGTCCTTCCCAATGCATGTTGGCGATAAATTCAATGGTATGGGAGCGAGCTTGCAGGCTGTTAATTACGGCAGTGATAGAGCCTTCGAATGGGCTTCTGGAAGCGTATATCCGCACCAAGGTGCATGTACAAGAAGATATGTTCCTCTCGACAGCAGAAGCAGGGCGAGCATTTCTCCCCCTTTTTCGCCGTCAAGCCGATTACAGATGTAGATCGCTAAGAGCAGTAGATCAGATGGGAAAAATCTGCTTTGTTTTTTCCACCAAAAGACGTCAGGGGCTGAGATTTCTCGCGTAAAGCTGCGTAAAGGCGCGTGACAGAAGGCCACGCAGCGTCTAACATCAAGAATACTGTGGGGATCGGCATCCCAGGTCTGATCCACGGAATCTGACCGGCGGAATCTGACCTTCAGTCGTCCTCAAATCATCTGATCTAATATGACCCTTCGTTCAAACGCCGCCGAAGCCTGGTATTCCGACGCTCAGTCCGCGGCGACTCAGTCGGAGATTCCTCTTGATCTTCTTCCGCCTTCCAGCCTGACGCAGCCGCTTTGGCGTTCGCTCATCGGCAATCTGCGGGATACGCTGGCCCCGGCCAAACTGCCGCCTCTTCAACTCACTTCGCGGCCCGTCAATGTCGGGCTGCTACTCGGCGACCGCATCAGCCTGCCATGGTTTCGCACCGTGTTCACCAACATTGGCGACGTACTTTCTCCGGAAATACTGCCGCCGCTCGAGCTCGAATCGCAGCCCGTTGATGTCGGCGAACTCATCACGGATCAGCTCAGCCATTTCTGGTTTGGGTCCCTATTGCGCAATTTGGCCGACCGCGTCGCGCCGGAAACTCAGCCCGCTCTTCAGTTGACGGCCAAGCCGATTCTCGACATCATTCCCAAATCGTGGATCCTGTTGCCGATGTGGTCGGAAGTTGTGGACACTCCCAAGGTGTTCTATCCCGATAAGCCGAAGGCTGACATTCCTCGACCTTTCAACTTGAAACCGCCGCCCGTGCCAGCCGAGCTGCCACGGCCCGTATCGGTCGAGCTTACTGCTGGAGATTTGTTGCGGGATCTGCGTAGATCGCGCATCCGGCAGCGCATCTGGATTGGGCTGGCCGCCGCGCAGATTGCCTATCTGGTGGCGGCAGCGATCTGGCTGCACTGATCCGCTAACCACATCCGCTTACTGCCGCAAGCCGACCCAGCTTTCTGAAATCACCATGGAGTTTCCGGGATTGCGCGAATCGTACTTGACCGACGTGGGCACGCCGAGCCTGCAGGAATGCAAGTTGATCCACTGGCGAAGGTAGGTGACATCCTGCGAGGCTTCGTAGGAAACGCCCGCCACGTCGTACTGGTAGATCAGCATGGTTGCTGCGCGCTGGCCATCGGCGGGGATCTCTTGCACATCAATCACTGTGCCATCGGTGATGCGCCCAATCGAGCTGAGCCAGACCCGGCGCTCGCGTTCCAGTTCCTCGGCGGTCTTTGGTTTGCGGCGGAGCACGGCATAGCCGGCAAATGCCAAGCCAATCCCACCTAAGATGAGTGTGTAGAGGCGAAGCGAAATCATTGCGACAGAACCTGAACTCTTGGGATCAACTTCCAGAATAAGCCCGAATCAATTTCTGCGCCAATGGCACGAAGGTGCGGCAAATCGCTTGACTTTGAGGACGGCTGTGGAAAAATGTGGCAGCGAGCTCGCCATCTACTTGTCGCACCGCCTTTTTGGCTCAACTATCAAACATCCACCCGTTCCCGATACTCCGCCACCTGAACAGTCCAGCCCAACTCTTTCTTCATCAGGTCGCGGAGTTGCGATGATGCCGCCGGCTCTCCGTGCACCAGATATGTCACGCCGGGCTTGTTCTTGAAAGTTCGCAGCCATTCCAGCAACTCTGGCGGATCGGCGTGATCGCTGAATTGTTCGATGGCGGCCACCTGTGCGCGGATCGGAATGAACTGGCCGAAGATCTTTACTTCAGCGGCCTGACCCTTGTTCGCATGATCTTTGATGATGGCGCCGCGCGTGCCGGGAGCCTGGAAACCGATGAAGATCACCAGATTCTTCGGATCGGGCAAGCGTTGCGCCAGGTGATGCAGCACGCGTCCACCCGTCGCCATCCCACTCGACGAGATGATGATCGAGGGAAAACTGCTTTCGTTGATCTTCTTCGATTCCTCGGCGGTTTGCGCGAACGTGAAGCCGGGCCAGTCGACGGGCGAGCCGTATTTTCTGATCAAGTCGGCTGCCTGGGGCGTGTATTCCTCCGAATGCTTCAAGAAGATTTCGACGGCCTTGATTGCCATCGGGCTGTCGCAGTAGACGGGCAGGCGCGGAATCTCGCCCGACTCCATCATTTCTTTCAGAATGAAGAGAAATTTCTGTGTGCGTTCGACCGCAAATGCCGGAACGATCACGCTGCCGCCGCGCTTCGTCGTATTGGTAATCAGGCTGGCGAGCTGTGGGCGAGGATCGGTGTCAGGATGCTGCCGGTTTCCGTACGTCGATTCCATCACCAGCAAATCGGCGGTCTCGCCCTCCTGCGGCCCGGAGTGAACGACTTTGCCGGGCGCAACCGAGCTATTGCGGACGCGGCCAATATCGCCGGTAAAAAGCAGACGGCGCGACTCTCCGTTCGTCTTCAGCATTACCTCCGCCATGCACGAACCCAGAATATGCGCCGCATGGACGAAGCGAAATGAAAGCTCCGGACTGAGTTCGACAGTTTGCTCGACCGCGACTGGCTTGAAATATTGCAGGCAATCCTGCGCCTCTTTGAGGGTGTAGAGCGGCAAGGCCGGGCTGTGTTTTGACGTCCCTTTCTTGTTATGAAAGGCAGCGTCTTCTTCCTGCAGGTGTCCGGAGTCGGGCAGCACGACCGAGCATAGATCGATGGTAGGCGGACTAGCATAGATTGGGCCGCGGAAACCTTCCTTCACGAGGCGTGGAATCCATCCGCAGTGATCCAGGTGCGCGTGGGTAAGAACGACCGCATTAATTTCGCGCGCCGGAATCGGTATGTCCTGCCAGTTGCGCTCGCGCCATTCCTTCTGTCCCTGAAAAAGACCGCAGTCGATCAGCGCCTGGAAGCCCTGCTTGCCACTTGAATCATAAGTTGTGTTGAGCAAGTGCTTGGAACCGGTTACGGTACCGGCCGCGCCGAGGAACTGGATGTAGGGCAAGAAGCCTCCGGGAATTGCGGATTGCCGAAGTCAGATTGTAGAAAAGTCAGAAGTCAAAAGTAAGATTGCAGAAGTAACCCTCCCTTGTGTGCTGCATTTCTCTAATCCAAATTGAGTTGGTTTTTCACTTCTTCAATTTGACTTCTGACTTCTTACTTTGCTTGCGCCTCAATCTTAAACACGTTATTCGTCAGATCGCTCTCCGGCACGCTGCCGTCGTTCACGACGATTTCGATTGGGGCAGCGGGCAACTCGAGCCGCGTTGTGGCGGTGCTTTTGGCGCGAACCTCCAGGCGTGTTGTAACGTCGCTTCCTTCGCAATGGACGGTAAAGGGAACTTCTGCGCTCGCGGGGCCGAGATTCTCCAGCGTGATGGTGATCATCTGCGCGCCTTTTTCACCTGTCCACGGGTGCACCGACTGCACGCGAAAATCGGGCAAACCACGATCATGGTAGACCCAATCGTCAAAAAACCAGCTCAGGTCGCGTTTGGCGGCGGTTTCGATCAATCCTTCTACATACGTTGGATCTTTATCGTCAGCGGCTCGATACTTGCCAATCGCGGACTTCAGCGCGTCGTCGCCAACCATGTCGCGCAGCATCCACCAGACATACGCCGCTTTGCTACGATAGTAAACTTCGTCAAACGTGCTCGCGAGTGGTTGTCCTGGGCTCTTCCCCGGCGCGGCTGCGACATCCTTTTCGGCATCCAGAAACGCCGCACGATGATTGCCCATGAGATCAAGCGCGGCCTGGCGTCCGCCCTGCTGCTCGCGATAAACGGATTCCGCGAAGTGCGCCAGACCTTCGTAGACCCACGGACGCGGCGAGGGGAGCGCCGAGTGAACCAGTTCATGGACCAGGTTTATGCCAGCGAGCTTCGTATCCTCGCCGGTCAGCGATACCATTAATAAGGAGCCGCTCTCAAACGGAGCCGTACGCGGGTCGGCAAAGTCGGCGATGGCAATCGGAGCGCTCGGTTTGCCAAACCATTCGGTGACGAACTTGGTTGCCGGTTCGAGCGCGCTCGAATATTTTTCCGCGCCGGGCTCGTGTCCGCGCAAACTAAACAGCTCTAGCGGCGGCTTAACGTTCTTCACGTACTCGCCCATCGCGAATGTTGGAGCGACGGTTCCGAGCGGATTCCATTCACAATTTACGCGGATCTCCCGGCCTCCGCCTTGTGCGCCAGACTTGCTTGCCTCTGTGCCGCAGAGGAGAATTGGAACAGGATCGCCTGGCGTGCTCTCCGATGTGAGCGACAGTTTGAATTCGCTGGCTGTTTCACGTGCCTTCCACCGATCAGCGACCTCAAACAAACTATTGCCCTCTGAGAAATCGGCCGACTCGGTTGTGATGGGATACCACGTCACATATCCAGCGCCGCGTACGGCCGTGAATGATGCGCCAATGTGGTCCCAGCTCGTATGCCGCGCAATCTCGGTCGGCACACCCACTCGAGTAAGGCGAGTCATGTCCAAGGGGATCACGCCTTCGTAGCCAATTTCCAGTTCCACCGAACCTTTGGGAGGAACAGCGGGGGACAAGGTGACGATCGCTTCAGAGAGCGCGCCGGTGTGATCGATGTCCGAAGTATAAGATTGCGAAACAAACTGGACGCCCTTGCTATTCGACCCGGATGGCGCGCCAGTTCAGGGAAGACGAAATCTGCAGGGCCACGACTTTTTGCGGCTCGGTGGAATCGTTGCGCATCGTGATCTTGCCGCGCGCGCCGAGGCGTTGCTGCTCCGGCTCGAGACGCAATCTCCAGACCATATTTTGTGATCGTAAATGCTTCCCGGTTCAAAGCGAGAGACAACGAACTCAAACCACAGAGGACACAGAGAACACAGAAGAATCTCATGATTGTTTCGATGCGCCCAATCGCCTCTGGCGCACCACTTCATACAAGACAATTCCGGCCGCGACGGAAACGTTGAGAGACGGCACCTGCCCCAGCATCGGAATCGAAACGAGAAAATCGCAATGTCTACGCACCAGGTCGTGGAGTCCTTTGCCCTCCGCGCCGAGTACGACCGCACAATGCATCTTGTAATCGACCTGATCGTAGGTCAGCTGACCGCGTTCGTCCAGGCCTACGATCCACAAATCTTTTTGTTTCAGGTCTTCTAGGGTACGCGAGATGTTCGTCACCTTCGCCACCGGAAGATGCTCACTCGCACCGGCGGAAACTTTTGCTACGGTGCCAGTCACGGCCGCGGATCGGCGCTCGGGAATTATTACGCCATCGGCGCCTGCGGCGTCGGCTGTGCGGAGGATCGCTCCCAGATTGTGTGGATCTTCGACGCCATCGAGCACGACAATCAACGAATGTTCGCCGCGCCGCGCGGCCACCAGGTCATCGAGATCGCTATATTGTTTTGCCGAAGTTGCCGCCACCACTCCCTGATGCGCGGTATTGCTGGCAAGTTCGTCGAGTTCCATGCGCGATAAAACGCGAACGGGCACGCCAATTTTGCGGCACTCGTCAATTACCCGCTGCAACCGAATGTCTTTCCGCTCCTTGGCAACCGCTACCCACTCGAAGGCTCGTCCGCGCGCTTTGAGCGCTTCGGTGACCGTATTGATTCCGTAGAGAATATTCACGCCGACTAGTTTACAGGTTGTGTGGTGACGGGGCTGTGCCCCGTGCAAGCGAAGCGGAACTCCCCTTCGCCACAGTACAACGGTGTCGTGCATGGTCTAAACTGAAATATTCCGGAGGCCACTTTGAACGCTGTCTACATCCTCTCCGCGGTGCGCACGCCGATTGGGAAATTCGGAGGCTCGCTGGCCTCGCTCACTGCGGCTGACATGGGCACTGTGGCTGCCAAAGCCGCCATCGAGCGTGCCGGAATTCAGCCCGCGCAGATTGAAGAAACCATCTTCGGCAACGCGCGCCAGGCGGGCGGCGGCCCCAATCCAGCCCGACAAATCTCGATCCGCAGCGGAGTGCCGCAGGAAGTTCCCGCCTACACGGTGAACAAAGCCTGCGCGTCGGGCATGAAGTCGATCGCACTGGGCTACCAGGAAATCGCTGTCGGCAATCTGGAGTGCGTGCTGGCTGGCGGGACCGAATCGATGTCGCGGCTTCCGTACTATCTCGAGGGCGCGCGCTGGGGGTACCGCCTTGGCGATCAGGAACTGGTCGACGGCATGTACCGCGACGGATTTTTCTGTCCCTTAGCAAAAATGGTGATGGGCGAGACCGCGGAGATCCTCGCCGGGCAGTACAAAATCTCGCGTGAGGAGCAGGATCAGTTTGCCCTTGTATCGCAGCAACGCGCTGCGGCTGCTCAAGTGGCGGGCCGCTTCGACTCGGAAATTATTCCCATCACGATAGAAGGCAAGAAAGGCGCCACGGTTTTTGCGCGCGATGAGCACCTGTTTGCCGACGCATCGATGGAAAAGATGGCCAAGCTGCCGCCGGTCTTTTCGAAGACCGGAACTATTACCGCCGCGAACTCCTCGGGCATCACCGATGGCGCAGCGGCCGTGGTGCTCGCCAGCGAAAAGTTTACGACCCAGAATAATCTCAAGCCATTGGCCCGCATTCTGCGGGCTACGTCCGCCGGCGTCGATCCCCGCATCATGGGGATTGGACCCGTTCCCGCCATTCGTAAGCTCGAACAGAAACACAGCTTGAAGCTTTCGGGCTTCGATCTCGTCGAACTCAACGAAGCGTTCGCGGCGCAGGTTCTGGCTTGCGATCGCGAACTGCATTTCGACCGCGACAGGCTGAATGTCAATGGTGGAGCGATCGCTCTCGGCCATCCCATCGGCTGCACTGGGACGCGCATTACGGTGACCTTGCTTCACGAAATGCTGCGACGCAAAGCTCGCCTAGGCCTGGCAACTCTGTGCGTCAGCGGAGGCATGGGCATGGCGCTCGCCATAGAAAACGTTGCCTGATCGTTCGCCCGGCTTGCGCGTGCTTTCGCGCGGTCGCTATACTTAACGAAGAGAATCTGGCGGGCGCTTAATGCTGGTCGCAGGATGCGGCCAGCCTGCCGTCGATGCCTTATGCCCCTTTCCGCTGTCATCGTCGATGACGAACAACTTGCGCGCGACGAACTTGCCTACCTGCTCACTCACAATTCGGATGTCAATGTTGTAGCGCAGGGCAAAAACGGTCTTGAGGCCATCGGCCTGATCCGGGAACACAACCCCGATCTTGTGTTTCTCGACGTTCAGATGCCCGGATTGGACGGTTTTGGTGTCATTAAGAAGCTGCTCGACCGCAAGGTTCACATGCCGCAAATTGTCTTTGCGACTGCCTTCGATCAATACGCGGTCAAGGCGTTCGAGGTCAATGCAGTCGATTACATCCTGAAGCCTTTCGACAAGAAACGAGTGGCCCAATCGATCGAGAAGGCCCGGATGAAGTTGGAGACCGGAAGCACGACCGGCGAAAAATTTGAGACTCTGGTGCGGATGCTGGAGTCGCAGAAGCCAGCCACGGCGAAGATTCTGATCAAAGCCGCGGGCCGCATGTTACTCACCGATCCCAAGGATGTTTGCTATGCGACCATCGAAGATGGCGTGATTACGGTGGCGACCACGGGCCATGCGGGCATGGAAGGCCAGTCGAACTGCCGTACTCTGGAAGAGTTGCTCGAAAATCTGGACCCGACGTTATTCTGGCGCGCACACCGGTCGTTTCTGGTGAACATCCAGCACATCCGCGAGGTGGTGCCATGGTTCAAGAGTTCCTACCAATTGCGGATGGATGACAAGAAGCAAACCGCCATCCCCGTGAGCCGCGCTCAAACCCGCCGTCTGCGGGAGCTGTTTAACCTTTAGCGCCGACTGTCGTGGAATGAATTCCCAATTGGAGAAGCCTGAAAAGTAAAAAGGGGCAGCCGCAAACACTAGCAGCGGCCGCCCGGGGGAGGGACACTTTTTACTTTCTATGCGATCGCTTGCAGCGCCACGCGGTTGGGAATTACCAGCGTGGAGCCCTCGATTCGGATCAACTCCTTTTTCTTCATCTCGCTCAACAAGCGGGTGACGGTTTCCCGCGAAGAGCCGATCATCTGCGCGATTTCCTCGTGAGTGAATTCGGAAGCCACGCGCAGTTCCTGGTTGCGCGGTTCTCCGGCGACCCAGGAAAGCAGCAGCCGCGCAAGCTTTTCCGTGGAACTGCGGGCCAGCAGCAGGTCGTGCACATCGCCGAACGTGCCCGTTACTTCTCGCGCCAGCAGGGTGGCGCAAGCAAGTGCCGCGCGATTGTCGCTTTCAAGCAGGTGCATGAAGTTCTCGTGCTCTACGAACTTGATCTGGCAAAAATCGATAGTTGTAACCGTCATCGGGGAAGGCCGGCTGGAAACGATCGCGCTCAAGCCCAATACCTCGCGATTACTCGCAATCTTCAAAATGATGGTCTTTCCGTCGCGGGCCTCGACCGATAGCTTGGCGCGGCCGGCGCAAACAATATAGATGCCCCGCGGAATCTGTCCCTCCTTCAGCAACGTGGCGTTTCCCGGATAGAAGGTGAGGTGCCCCATCGCGTTGAACTCATGCATAAGCACATCGGGCAATTGACAGAAATCCCCGCTCTTGCGAAGAGTACAGTGTAGGCAATCATTTGGCGCAACAAACCGCCGCAACACACCCATGGAGAAGCTCCTGAAGTCAATGGAGACCTTCGCTAGCGGAATCTTGGGCCGGGAACTGGGAGGACCGAGCGGATATCTTGTGCAGTCTGATGACCAAAAACAAAAAATGCGACAAGCGCTTCTGACTTCGGTGGTTAGCATGAACTGGTTTGTATCGCCGGGTGGCGCAGGTGCCGTTGGATGGGCGCGGCTGACGGAAGTTGGGCAGGCGTCACGACCACATCTCAATCCAGGTAATCGCCGCGGGAGATCCCCAGCTTCTGCATTTTGTATTGCAGGGTCGTGCGCTTCAGGCCAAGCCGGGCGGCGGCGCCCTTCGCACCCGAAAGCACGCCTCGGGTCTGGCGAAGAATTTCGATTATGTGATCGCGCTCCCGGTCGCGCAGCGTTCGCTCCACTTCGGGCGGGCGTCGCGCGGCTTCCTGGCGAAGTTCCGCCAGAGGTGGACGCAGCCGGTTATTTTCCGACAAGATTACCGAGCGTTCGATAAAGTTTTCCAGTTCGCGGATGTTCCCTGGCCATCCCCAGTGAATCATAGCTTCGACGGCTTCGTCAGGGATGAAATCAATCCGCTTGTTCAGCCGTTCCGCACACTTTTCGACGAAATGGCGAATCAGCAACGGGATGTCCTCGCGCCGGTCGCGGAGTGCAGGCAAATGCAAGGGGAACACGTTCAAACGGTAGAACAGGTCGCTGCGAAACTCCCTTTCTTCCACCGCTTGGACCAGATCGCGATTGGTGGCGGCGATCAGCCGCACATCCACCCGAATCGTCCTCGTACCCCCCAATCGCTCGAATTCCTGGTCCTGAAGGACGCGGAGGAGCTTGGGCTGCAGTTCCAGAGGAACCTCTCCGATTTCGTCCAGCAGAAGGGTCCCCTTGTCCGCCAACTCCAGCCGGCCTACCTTCTGGCTGACCGCGCCTGTGAATGCTCCCTTTCTCATGGCCGAACAACTCGCTCTCCAGCAGGCCAGTCGGAATGGCAGCGCAGTTCAGCTTGATAAAGCTGCGGTCCCGGCGCGCACTCATGAGGTGTATGGCGCGTGCCACACGCTCTTTGCCGGTCCCGGTTTCGCCAGTGATCAGCACCGTGGCATCGGTGTTGGCCACGATCTCGGCATGGTCGAGCACATGCTTCAGCGCTGGACTCTTACCGACAATGTCGTCCAAACGCTGTTCTCCCCGTATCTCAGCTCTCCAGGTATTTTTTCTCCTGGGTCAGGCGGTCCTTGGCCTGGGCGACTTCCCGGTAGGCGCTGGCATTATGAATCGCCGCCGCAATCTGGGTCGCCACTTGTTGCAGGTATTCGCCATCTTCCTGACTGAAGGCAGCCTCCCGAGTTGCGCCCAGAACGAGCGTCCCCAGCGCCCGGTTTCCCATCAGCAGGGGCACACAACAGAGGGATTGGATCCCAGAAACGCGCAGTTCGCTGATCGCGGAGTTGGTGTATGGCTTCCATTTCCTCTGCATCGTGGAAGGTGACGGAGCGCGTCTCCATTGCTTGAGCGGAAATGGCGCTGGCCAGTGGCACCCGCTGGCCTTCGCGCAGTTGCGACCCGGCGCCCTGAGCGGGATCGACTGCCCGTATTCCTAATGTCCGTCCATCCGCTTCCAGCAACATCAATGGCGCGCGTAGTCGTAGTTTGTAATCTGGCGCATATTTGCAAAAACCAGCGGTATTAGCTGCTCGAATTCCAGAGTCGAATTCAACTCGCGTCCGATCGCCACCAGGCTTTGCAAGCGGTTCTGTTGCTCCTGCCAGTCTCGATGGACCTGCCGATTTTCCACTGCGAGCGCCAGCAGTCGCGCGATCCGCTCCATAAATTCACGTGCCGCCTCCGCGGCAGGCGCGTGTTTTCCAATGCCCAATGCGCCGTAGGGCCGTTGGGGAGTGCTCATGGGGAAGACCGTATAGGAACGGACTCCCAGTTTGCGCAGTTCGTCGAGCGCTGGCGCAAACCGTGTCTCTTGCTCAAGGTCGGGAAACGTCAATACTTCCTGATGCTGCCAAACCCAACCATCCGGCGAGTCCTCCACAGGAAGTGTGCTCCAGCGCTCCACCTCGGTTTCCTCTGTCCAGTAGCGGGTGGCGATGCGATTCTGCGTGGAATCGTACAAGGCGAAACTGACAACCTGGCAATCCGCCGATTCCCGTAAAAGGGGCGCGAGTTCCTCGAAGAGTCCAGGCAACGAACGGCCACCCGCGATCAGATCGGTGATCGCCAACAGTATCTCGGTCTGCGAATGCTTTGCATCCGCTTGTTGTTGGGGGTCTTGCCCGGCCACATCTGCCGGGGGCAGGTCTCTATCTGGATCGCGCGCAAACGCCTGCATGCAGAGCGGTCTCTGCCCTTTCGTACCGCGGGGCCCTCTCTATCGAATGTTGAGCAGTGCCGGGGACCAGCGCAGCTTGCCAAACTGCGCGTGTTGTAATCAGTGGCGACGATTCGCAGGTGTCGGTTCCATTGCGTGGGAACCAATCTGATTCTCCCGAACGGGAGCCCCCTCAGACTGCGTCGCCATTTTCCCCAGGCTTGTAGTCCTGCCTGGGAAGTAACATCTTAGTCCTGTTTTCTTCACAATCAAGTACTTTATTTTAAGGTGTATCTCAGCTATGCATAGGCGAATCTATAAAGGCATTCGACTAAGACCTTTAGGCAGAGGAGAGGCAGGTGTAGCATGGCCCGCGGTTGGGAAAGTAAGTCAGTAGAAGAACAGCAAGCTGAGATGGCAGCCCCGAGCAAGTCTGCCGGCCCGCGTCTTTCGCCTGCCCAGCAGAAGTTGAACCGCCAGCGCGAGGGACTTCTGCTTGCGCGCAAGCGCCTGGCTGATCAGATGGAGTCCACTACCCGCTCCGCACACCGCCAGATGCTGGAACGGGCCGTTGTTGAGATTGACAAACAACTCTCTTCTTTTGAAAAACTTGCCGACGGGCAGACACTGAAGTGAATGGTCCATCTGGATACCTCCTATAAGCAAAACCGCGGACCCATTTCCTGCCTCCTGACGTATAATTCAAGTTGCCGATGAAAGCTCAAGTCTACGTTTCGCTGAAAAAAAGCGTGCTCGATCCGCAAGGCAAGACCATCCACGGAGCCCTGAGCAAGATCGGTTACAAGGGATTGCAGGAAGTGCGGCAGGGCAAATATTTTGAAATCACCCTTAATGGCGGCATCTCAAAAGTGGAAGCGGAGGCGGAAGTAGAACGGATCGCGCGTGAAGTTCTAACGAACCCCGTAATTGAGGAGTTTCGTTTCTCCCTCGAAGAGTAGATCTCTCCCGTAGTAGATCGTGAGCGATTCTTGACCTCAGGAAATCGGCGCTCCCCTCGCTGAAAAGTTCGCCAAGGAGACAAATCGCAAATGTGCGGCATCGTGGGATACGTAGGTAAAAAGCCGGTCGTCGATGTCATTATCGAGGGCTTGCGAAAGCTCGAGTATCGCGGCTACGACTCGGCGGGCATCGCGGTCGCCGGAAACGGGCAAGGCCTTCAGATACGGCGCGCCGAGGGCAAGTTGCGCAATCTCGAAGAGGTGATTCGCATCAAGCCGCTCGACGGCACCTACGGCATCGGACACACGCGCTGGGCCACCCATGGCCGCCCCACCGAGGAGAATGCCCACCCGCATCGCGACTGCACGGGCAAGATCGTCGTCGTCCACAACGGGATCGTCGAAAACTATCTTTCGCTGAAAAAGAAATTGATCGCTGAAGGGCACAAGTTCACGACTGAAACTGACACCGAAATCATTGCCCACCTGATCGAGAAATATTATCTGCAGACAGGGAACGGGCATCGTCCATCCCTTGAAGAGGCCGTGCGCAAGGCAGTCAAGGAACTCACCGGCGTGTTTGCGCTGGTCGTGATTGCGACCGATGATCCTCGCAAGATCGTCGCCGCCCGCAATGGCCCTCCCGTCGTCATCGGACTCGGCAAAGACGAGTACTTCGTCGCCAGCGACGTGCCTGCGCTCCTCGATCATACCCGCGACCTTTTCTTTCTTGCCGATGGCGATCTCGCCGTCATTACCCAGGACGGTGTACGGGTTACGGATTTCGATGGCCAGCCGATGGTGCGCAAAGCGCAGCGCATCACATGGGATCCGATCATGGCGGAAAAGGGCGGCTTCAAGCATTTCATGCTCAAGGAAATCTATGAGCAGCCGCGCACCGTCCGCGATACGACACTCGGCCGCATCTCGCAGGACACGGGACACATATTTCTCGACGAGATGCAGGTCAGTGAAGCTGAGTTCAGAGCGCTCAAGAAAATCAACATCGCTGCCTGCGGCACCAGTTGGCATGCCGGACTTGCCGGCAAGTTCATGATCGAAACCCTCGCGCGCATTCCGGTCGAGGTCGATTACGCCAGTGAGTGGCGCTATCGCGATCCTATCCTCGATTCCGAAACGATCACGCTGCTGATTTCGCAATCCGGGGAAACCGCTGACACCATCGCCGCCCAGCGCGAAGCCAAAGCCAAAGGATCGCGAACTCTGGCCATATGCAACGTTGTAGGCTCGATGATTACGCGCGAAGCCGGCGGGCACCATCTACACCCATGCCGGCCCCGAGATTGGAGTCGCCTCGACCAAAGCCTTCACCGGGCAACTCACCGCGCTTTATCTGTTTGCCCTGTATCTCGCGCAAGTTCGTGGCACCATCACGACCGATCAGGCAAAAGCCGCCGTCAAGGAACTGACTCTAATTCCCGGCAAACTCGAGCAGATATTAACTCATGACGAAGCGTGTGACGACTTAGCCAAGACTTATGTTCGTGCCCAGGATTTCTTATTTCTCGGCCGAGGCATCCATTACCCCATCGCCCTGGAAGGCGCCCTCAAGCTCAAGGAGATTTCCTACATCCACGCCGAAGGCTATCCCGCAGGCGAGATGAAGCATGGCCCGAACGCGCTGATCGACGAGAATCTGCCGGTCGTCATCATCGCTACTCGTGATGAGAACAGTCCGCAGTCAATGCTGCGCTACGAGAAGACGATGTCAAACTTGAAAGAAGTGAAAGCCCGCTCCGGCATCGTAATCGCGCTCGCCACCACCGGCGACAAAGAGATCACCGAAGAAGCCGATCACGTGCTCTTCGTTCCGCCCGCTCCCGAAGAGCTTTCCGCGATCCTAGAGATTGTGCCGCTGCAACTGCTTGCGTATCACATCGCGGTGCGCCGCGGTTGCGACGTCGACCAACCTAGAAATCTGGCGAAGTCAGTGACAGTGGAGTAGAAGAGCTCGAGCGACAGCTACGAGCCGCGAGCTTCGCCTGTGATCTCATCTCCAATCGCGATCTTGAGCGGAGCAGGGATTTCATGAGGTGAGGATCCTGCGGAGTCGAAGAGCCTGCCCCAAGCGAGGCCGAGTGACCCCTGCGTTCTTATCTCACCAGGACCCGACAGGGGATTCTCCGCCTTTATTGGAGGGGTAATTTCCAAGCGATTCCCCTATCCTCGCGCGCCCTTGCGAAACATTTGGCGTCAAGCAGAAAACCAGGTTGGTGGCCGACGACCTAGCCTTAAGGCGGAGCCAGATGAAACGTCCCATGCGGCTGAGCCGGACATTTTCAGGGCTGAGCCGCGTGACATAACTGGACGTGATGCGGGACATCTCGGCCAGGTCCCGAGTGAAAAACTCGACATCGCCGTGGCGGCTCATCTGCCGCATGAGTTCGAGACGGCGGGCAATACTTTTGCGGCCGGCGACGCATGGCTGAGTGCGGCATTCGAGAATCTTTTCGATGGAATAAAGGGCGGCATGATCGACGCGCTCTCCAAAGGCAAGAGAGAGCGTGTTGGTCGACGCCGCATAGTTGAATGGCAGCATCTGAAAGGCTTCCAGGATCGGGAGAGGGATGCTGCCTGGGGAATCGACGGGAGAGGGGTTGAAGGAGGAAACGACGGGGCATCCCCACTGGAGCGCGAGGGCGGTGGTGACATCCTGTTCGCTAGCGAAGCCGAGTTTTTCAAACCACTCGCCGATCTTGCCGTAACAGGCGCGGCGTTGCGCTTCGAGTGCGGCGCGGACCTCGAGGTGCGTGAGCTTGCCGCGGGCGACCATCAGGAGTCCGAGGGGAATGCGGTTGGGAGGCTGCACGGAGGGAGTCATGGCATGCAGCCGCGAGATTTGTCCCACGAGCGCAGTCTCCAGACATTGCGGCCCGCAGTAGAACACTCCGTGAAGGAATGCCCCATGGCGTCGGAAGCGCAAGCGTTGCCAGAGCGTTTTCTGTCCGGAGCAGGAGAGCAAGGCGCAGACGGCGCGCTGGCTGGAGTGGTGACGTTTGACCCAATCGCTGGACCAGGTAAGCGGCTTGAGAAGGTTGGGCATGGCGGAAAGTCCTTTGGAGTCGACCTCATTGGAACTGAGTTCAGATCGGCGCAACCTCGGGCGGCGAAGGCTCGACGACGTCGGTGACGCGCAATCCGTATTTACCATCGATGACGACGACCTCGCCGCGCGCGATAATGCGCCCATCCAGGAGCAGATCGACGGGGGAGTTGAGCGAATTGTCAAGTTCTACAACCAGTCCGGAACTAAGTGCGAGCACGTCGCGCAGGACCATGCGCCGGGTTCCGAAGCGAAGCTTGACGCCGAGTCCGACATCGAGCAGACGTCGGTAACCCGCGGAAGGAACGTCGGAACCGGAAGCAACTGAGGAACTCGCCGCCCCAGCCGCAGTTCGGGTAGCAGCGGCAGTTGCGGCACGCGGCGCAAGCGCCGCCGCAAGCGCGGGGCTGATGCGGATCTCGATCGAGATCTCAGTTCCGGCTTCATCGCGGGTGCGCAGAGAAGCAACCGCGTCGGCTGTCCACGCCCAGGGCGCGTCGGCCCGGGAAACCTGCAACTGGACTTCGCCCTTAGCGATGGCGCCAATGGCAGTTGCGGCCAGTCCGGCAATCTGGCGGAGAAGTTCTTCTAAAGCTTCGCGGTCGTCATTGGTGATGGGTTCCGGAGATGCGCCTTCGGGTGGAGTCGAGGTGTCTGGTTCTCCCAGAAATTTGCGAGCAAGACGGATGGCGGAAAGCTCGGGCAGACGGAGTGCCATCTCTCCCTGGACTTCGCCGGTAGCTGCGATGGTGTAGCGCAAGTCGGTGTCGGCGGCGGCCAATGGCTCGGTCACCACCTCGAATGCGTTGGGTTGCCCCGAAACCTGGGAGAGGACATTTTGGGTGGAGCTCTGCCAGGCGTTGATCCAGGCATGGAGTTCGGGCTTTAGCGTTCCTGCGGTGGCGTCGCTCATGGCTCACCTCTCGTAGATGGCTGCGGTTCGAGAGCAAGCACGCGGGCGGCGCGGTGCGAGTTGACGCGCACCGGTGCGGCAGAGCAAAGCGCGACTTCGTCGACCGAAAGAACAGCCGGAGCAGAGACGTTGCGTCCAAAGGGCAATAGATCGCCGGGCGCAAGGCGACATAGGTCGTCGAGAGGAACCGCGAGAGCGGGCATGGCCAGCTCGACGGAGAAAATACAGTCGAGCAGCCTCTTCTGAATCTGCAGACGCGATTCGACGGGGCTGTGAGGGCGCTGGTAACTGCTGTCCGCGGAGATTTTGCGGAGAAGCGCATTCGAAACCAGGGCGGGGACGGCGAGGTTGAGGGTGCCGCGCGCCTCCGACATTTTGATCTCGAAGCTCAGGCAGAGATTCTTTTCGTCGGGTGGCATCAGGCGCTGGGCGTGCGAGATCTGCTGGCTGGATCCAAAGTTGAATTCGAGGTTGATGGCCTGCCAACTGGTCTGGAGATCGCGGCATATGATGCGGACGATACCTTCGAGAATCTGTTCTTCGATCTCGGTGAGACCCCGCGTCAACTCACCCGATTTGCCTCCTCCTCCCAACATGATGTCGATGATGGGGAAGGCGATACCCAGATCGAAGTGGAGGAGGGCCACGGCGCCAAAAGGGGTGATATCGCAGGAAGCAAGGTAGGTTTTTTCCGGGACGCGCTGCAGGAATTCGCGATAGGTGAGATGTTCAGCGGAAGCCAGGCTGCAATCGAAGGGGACCCTCAAATATCCGCCCATCGAGGTTGTCAAATTCCGTGCGAACAGTTCGTGGAGCTGATTAATGGCGCGCAACTGCTCATTTCCGATTTGCCCGGCCTGGCGAATATCCCAGGGCTGAACAACCGGACCGGTGGCGCGAGCGGTGTCGGCGCCCTGGCCGGAGGCGGCCCGTACCATTGCATCAATTTCGCTCTGGTTGAGAACTTTTTCCATGGTGGCGATGACCTCTAGATATAACCGGCGCCGGCGCTTTTGGCGCGAGCAGGCCCGGCGTTTACGTCGAGGAAGCTGAGCCGGGCCCGCAAACGCACCATGGCGAGCGAATGAATCTGGGAGACGCGCGATTCTCCAATGCCGAGCACGGCTCCGACTTCTTTCATGGTAAGTTCCTCGAAGTAGTAGAGAGAGAGCACGCGTTGTTCCTTCTCCGGCAACTCCGAGATGGCTTGAGTGAGCAGTTGCTTCATCTCGGAACGAAGGCATTGGAAGAAGGGCGTCTCTTCGGGCTTCGAGGCCACGGAGTCGGCGAGATCCTCTTCCTTGCCGTTGTGGTAGGACTCGACGCGCAGGCTGCCGATTTCTAGCGAGTCGAGTTCGGCAAGGAGCGCCTGCAATTCATCGAGCCGAAGCCCCATTTCGCGGGCCAGGTCGTTTTCGCTGGGCGTGCGTCCCAGGCGCGCCGAGGCCTGGTTATACGCTTCTTCGACCTGACGTCCCTTGCGGCGCAACTCGCGCGGGCTCCAGTCGAGTTCCCGCAGGCTGTCGAGGATGGCCCCACGGATGCGGAACTTGGCGTATGAGCTGAACTGCACGTGCTTTGACTGATCGAATTTGCTGAGGGCGTCAATTAGCCCGACGACACCGGCGTGAACGAGATCCTCGAATGGGACATGACGGGGCAGGCGCTCGTGAATGCGCCGTGCGATATAGCGGACCTGCGGCAGTTGCTCCATCAGGATGCGCTCGCGTTCGGTTTCAGCCGAAATCTTGTGGTAGGCCTCAACGGGATGTTTTGGCATGCCGTACTCCTTGGGTGGCGAATGTCTTTCTGGTTGCGTTTTCCATCGCGCGTCTTCTCAGCGCATCTTTTCTCATCGCATCTTTTTTCATCGCACTATCCCCAATGACTGCACGGGAACCATGGGGGGGATTTCGAGCGGGGAGAGCACGACTACTTTGGGAAGAAAAGGCTCCAGCAAACGCCGCAGATGAAAGCGCGCCGGAGTCGGACAGAGCAGGATGGGAGCGGTCTGCGCGACCTGGTCCCCGGCCAGCTGTTTGAGGCTGTCGAGCACGCGGCGGACGAAGGACGGCTGCAAACCGGTGCTGGTTGCGGGCGCGGCTTGCGGAGCATAGGCGCGGCTGAGTTCCTCTTCGATGGTGTGATCCAGCGTGAGCACGCGCAGGCCGCCATCGTCGGAGAGCAACGGCCGGACCAGGGCGCGCCCAAGCGCCTGCCGGCACGCTTCGACGAGCAAGACCGGGTGTTTGGTCGAGGCGGAGATATCGAGCAGCGATTCGAGGATGGTGGAAAGGTCGCGGATTGAGACCTGCTCGCGCAAGAGCTGCTGCAGAACTCTCTGAACTTCGCCGAGCGATAGGGTCTTCGGGACAAGCTCCTCAGCCAGCTTGGGGTGACTTTCGCCGAGACGGTCGAGCAGGCGCTTGGTCTCCTGCCGCGTCAGCAATTCATAGGCGTGCTGGCGTATGAGTTCGGCCAGGTGAGTGGAGAGTACGGAAGTCTGATCGACGACGGCGTATCCCCCCGTCAGCGCCTGGGACTCGAGGGCGTGGTCGATCCAGAGAGCGGACACCCCGAAGGCGGGTTCACGGGTGGGAGTTCCGGCGAGCGGTGGAGGCGTGATCTCGGAGCTGATGGCTAGCACACGGTCCTGGAGCATCTCCCAGCGCGCGATTTCGACGCCTCGCAGCGAGATGACGTACTCGCGGGGTTTGAGGCGCACGTTGTCGGTGATGTGAATGGGTGGAACGATGAAGCCCAACTGCTGGGCGAGATTGCTGCGCAGCGATTTGACGCGGGCCAGTAGTTGCCCTCCCTGTTGCGCGTCGACCAGCGGGACCAGCGCGTAGCCGACTTCGAGCGAGAGTTCGTCGAGCTTGAGCAGATCCTCGAGCGAATCGCCTTTGGCAGCGGCCTTCTTGTCTTTTTCCCCGCCGCCGGCGGCACTGGGAGCCGTGGGATCTTTTTCCGTTTCTTGCGAGGTTGCGGGCAGCCGCGAGGCGAGCAACCCGGCGACCGCTGCGATCGACAGGAACGAAAATTTCGGCAGCCCGGGAATCAGGGCGAGCGCCACCATGACGCCGGCGGCAATCTGCAACGGGCGGCGGCGCGCGAGAAGTTGCGTTCCGAGATCGGCCGACAGTGTGGCACCGGAGGAGGCGCGCGTCACCACCATGCCGCCCGCCATCGAAACCAGCAGCGAGGGAATCATGGTGACCAGTCCATCGCCGACGGTGAGGACGGTATAGGTCTTGAGCGCCTCGCGAAAAGGTATGTCGAGCTGGAAGACGCCAATCAGAAAGCCGGCCAGAATGTTGATGCCGGTGATCAGGATGGTGGCGATGGAATCGCGCTGGTTGAAGCGGGCCGCGCCGTCCATGGCGCCATAGAATTCGGCGTCCCGGGCGACCTGCTCGCGGCGGGCCTTGGCCTGTTGCTCGTCGATCAGGCCGGCGTTGAGATCGGCATCGATCGCCATCTGCTTGCCGGGCAAAGCATCCAGCGTGAAACGGGCGGTAACCTCGGCAGTGCGGACCGCGCCATGGCTGACCACGATGTACTGGATCGCAATGAGCGCGATGAAGAGCACGAATCCAACGACGTAGTTGCCGCCGACGACGAACTGGCCGAAGGCTTCGATGACGCGTCCGGCGGCGGACGCTCCCTCGTTGCCGTGCAGCAATATGCGGCGGCTGGAAGCGAGGTTCAATGAAAGGCGAAACAGGGTGAGCAGAAGCAGCAAGCTGGGGAAGACGGAAAACTGCGCGGGACGGAGGATCTGGAGGGCGCTCAGCAGTACCAGCACGGAAGCGGCAATGCTGGTGGCCAGCAGAAGATCGAGCACCACGGCCGGCAACGGCACGAGCATGACGAAGACCAGGCTGACGGCGGCGATGGGAACGATCCAGTCGCTGAGCGGGCTGCGCGCGGGAGCGGTGGCGGCTGCGGCGGGCATCAGCGGCGGACCTCCGAGTTAGCTCCTGAATTCGATGGAACGCCTGCTCCGCGATTCATGGCTCGAGCTTGCGCACGATAGATGGCCGCCAGCACCTCGGCGACGACGGCATAGAGTTTCGGGGGAACGCTTCCGCCGATTTCCACGCTGCGGTAGAGCAGGTGCGCGAGCGGCTTGTTTTCGACGATGGGGATGTCGTGCCAGCGGGCGATTTCCCTGATCTCTGCAGCAAGCAGGTTGCGGCCCTTGGCGACCACGACCGGGGCAGGCATGTCGGGGCGGTACTCGAGCGCGATCGCATACGAAGTCGGATTGGTCACGACGACGGTCGCGCGCTTGGTGTCCTCGAGCATTTTCCGCCGCCGCGCCTGGCGCTGCAGGCGGCGAATGCGGGACTTGACGATGGGATTGCCTTCGGATTCCTTGTATTCGTCGACCAGTTCCTGGCGGCTCATCTTGAGTTCGCTTTCGAGGTGGTGGCGCTCGAACAGGAAGTCAAGGAAGGACCAGAGCAGCAGCACGAGCGCCGATTTCCAGGCGATCTCGAAAACCCGGTCCGCGGCGAAGGTGGCCAATCCGTGGGCATTGCGCGCCGACAGAACCATCAGAGAGAACCATTCCCGCCGCAGGCAGAGGACGGCAACGTAGACAACGGCGCCGGCGGGCAGCAGGGACTTCAGAAGCGAGCGCAGCGCGGTGACCGAAAAAAGTTGCTGCATCCGCGCGGCGGGCGAGATGCGGGAGAGAGTGGGCAGCAGCGAGGCTGGAGCGAAGACCAGTCCTCCCTGAGCGACCGCGGAAGAAAGCGCGACGATCCAGCCGAGACCGAGAGCAGCAACGGTTGCGGCGAACACTCCGGAGTGGGTAAGAAACGGAGGCAAAGCGTCCATGCGCAGGTGACCGGAGACGGCGCCCTCCAGACAATCGCGCATCAACCCGCGCCACATGATGGGAAAGCTGGACATCTGGGTAAACAGAACCAGCGTGGCGGCGGCGCTGGACGCCGATCCGATCAGATCGCGGCTGCGCGCGACTTGCCCTTTTTCGCGCGCCTTCTGGCGCCGCCGCGGGGTTGCCTGCTCGGTCTGGTTGGATTGAGGCATAGAGATAAACGGCGCCCGTCGCGCGCGTCAGTGCGCGAGCTTCAGAATCCTTTCCGAGGCATCGAGCGCCCGCCCGAAACGGGCATCGAAAAAGCGCGGCCAGAACGAGATCGCCCCGATAAGTAGCGCGAGGCCAAGCAGGTTTTTGAGCGAGATACCGATAAACAGAACCGGCAATTGCGGGGAAGCCTTGCCCAGAAAGCCGAGGGCAACGTCGGCAAACAGGCTGGCGACCACGATGGGCGCGGCAATCTGCATGCCCGCCACAAACATGCCGCCCGCGAAGGTCAGCAACGCTGAGACAGCAGGCCAGGTGACCGTGAGGTGGCCCGGGGGAAGATAGTTGAAACTGCGCGCCAGACCGCGCAATAGCCAGTGCGGCACGCTCAACTGAATGAAGAGCAGCAGCACGACCAGTTGGTAGAGTGTGGAGAGCACGGTCGAGTCAGCCTCGCTGTCGGGGTTGAGGACGCTCGCCAGCGAATAGCCCATCTGCACACCGCAAACCTGTCCGGCCAGCAGGGCGGCATCGACGAACAACTGCAGCGTGAATCCCAGGATGAAGCCGATGATGAATTCGCCGCCCAGGAGAACTGCGGCCGCAGCCGTTCCAGGCGCGGGTGGAGGCGTTGGCACGAGCGGCACCAGGAACACCGTGAGCAGGAAGGCGAGTCCGGCTTTAATGCGCGGCGGAACCGAGGCGCTGCCGACAAAGGGCGCAACCATCAGCAGTCCGCTGACGCGCGCGAGCGCAATCATCCAGATCAGGAGCGCCTGGTCGATCGAACTCCCGAAAAGCGTGGCCGTCGTCATCGTGGGAAACCAGGTTGCGGTGAACCAAGCTGCTCTGAATCAGATCTCGTCAATTCGGATTTCCCTGAACCAAATTTCAGGGAACCGGATTTCGTTAATTTCATTTACTCAGTCCTCTCGAAATGTCACCTCACCGCAGCAAGGGGTGGAAGTCGCTCCACATCCCAATGGTGAAAACCATCAGCCTGCGCAACATCCACGGCATAAAAAGCAGGGATGCGGCCGCCACCGCCGCCAGGCGCGGCACGGTGGAAATGGTCTGGTCCTGCAGGGAAGTGAGCACCTGCGCGACGTTGACCAGCAGGCTGACGACGGTTGCGATCAGCAGCAGGGGAGCCACCAGAAAGAACGCGATTTTCAGAGTGTCGCGGAGCAAGCCAATTGTTTGTGCGGTTTCCATAAACGCCTTTCAGGCAAAGCTCTTCATCAGCGAACCGACCAGCAGGTTCCATCCGTCGACCACGACGAACAGGAGAATCTTGAGCGGAGTAGAAATAACGACCGGCGGCAGTTGCATCATCCCAACCGAAGTAGTGATGGCAGCCGTCACCAGATCTATGACAAGAAATGGGAGGAAAAGCGCCGCGCCAATTCGGAATCCGGCTTGCAGTTCAGAAAGCAGATAAGCGGGAGCCACGATGCGCATCTCGAGGTCGTCCGGCCGGGCCGGGCGCGCTGCGTGCGCCAGGTCGACGAAGAGCGCGAGGTCTTTCTCCCGCGTGTACTTGAGCATGAAATGGCGCATGGGTACGGCGGCGCGTTCGAGCGCGGCCATGGATGTCAAATGCCCGGCCTCGAGCGGAACAACGGCGTCCGAGTAAATGGCGGCGCCGACCGGCTGCATAAGGAAGAAAGTAAGAATGAGCGCAAGTCCGATAAGCGTCTGATTGCTGGGTGCGGTCTGCGTACCGAGAGCCTGGCGTAGGAAATGAAAGACGACCAACAACCGTACGAACGGCGTCATGCAGAGCGCAATCGCCGGCACGAGCGTCAGCACGGTGAGCAGCACGACAATGTTCCAGGGAACGGAATCGACCCGAACACCATTCAGGGAGAGCCCGGAAGCCGTTTGAGCAGGGGCATGGGCGCGAGCCCACAGATCCGGCGCCGAGGCCAGCAACAGCAGGAAGAGTGCGGCACGGGATCCTGCAAAAAATCGTATTCGGATCGGCCGCGTCTGTCCCCGTACCGTCCATCTCAGCCGTCTCCGCCTCATTGCTTCGCTCCAACTGGAGTTGTTGCACCTGGTGTTGTTTCACCCGATGTCGTTGCATCCGCGCCACTATCCATCGCCCGGTCCGCATCTGACAGGCGCGCTAATAGCGTGACCGAAGACGGGCTGGAGCCAATCAGAAAGCGCTGCCTCTCGAACTGAACGACGGCTACGAAGCGGCGATCGCCGAGCGCGGAGCTTTCAGTGACGAGAAGCAACTTGGGCGATCGCCGTGCGCTGGCGACGAAGTCTCCCCAAAAACGTTTGATACCTCCGCCCACAATCGCAAGCGCCCGCGAAAGCGCGCGCGTGGAAGGCTGGGTGGGAGGAACCAGCAGCAGGCGGGTTGGGGTGATATCCATGGTCAGGCGAGCTCCGTTAAGCGCACTGCGATGTGGTTGTTTACAATTTCGAACTCGCTCCAGGCAATCAGTTCCCCGTTAATGTGCAAGGGAACGTCTTGGCCGACGGTCCAGCGGGTATCGATTAGCCGCCCCTGCTCCAGTTCGACAAAATCGGCCACCGTGAAGGCGGGCACGGGAATTTCGATCGAAAGCTGGCAGGGTAGGGCTTCGACGCGCGTCCACGGATCGGAAACAACCGGAGCGGGCTTGGCTTGGGCGGGGGCGGCCATTACATCTGCACCAGAAATTCCGTGAAGTAGACGTTGTCGACGCCGAGATCAGGCGCGCTTTCCTGCAGCGCTTTGACAATTTCCGTCTTGAGGTTTTGTTTGCCTCCGGCGTCCAGCAATTGATCGGGATGGGCGTTCGCGAGCACCGCAAGAATGGTGTCGCGCACCAGCGCGATGGGCGCAGCTTCTTTTTTCCTCAGCGGACGCGACAAACCGAGCGTGATGCCCACGCGCAGGTAGGCGCGCTGTCCCGCGCCATCGAGGTTGACGATGAAAGTTTCGAGCGGGAGAGTGGTCTCAGTCGTTCCGCCGCTTGCGGTACTGCTCGAGCCCTGCGGATGCGACCAGAGGAAAATTCCGATCGCGACCGCCAGGGCGCCCACGATGGAGAGCGACCACTTCGTTTTGGCGCCCGGTCTCCTGGCCGGGTTTGGGCTTGATGAATTCGCGCTGGAAAGGTTCGGAGATGCTTTTTCGGCAATGCTCTTCGCAGACGCGAGTTTCATCGGCACTTCAGGCATGCCACCAGGAATGCAAACTAGGTGCCGGAACTCGGCGCTTGAAAGCGCAAAAGGGCGTAGTGGAAACCGCTGAATTGACGCGATTGGGCGAAAATTGCCGAGCCGAGCCGCACATGCGAGGAAAAACGGGAATTGCCCCCGCTTTTCTGAGAGCAATCCCATTAGAAACCTCTGAAGACAGGCCGCGACCCAGTCGCCGCGCCCGAATCACCACCGAATCGCCGAACTCATGATGCCATCGGCAATCGCAATTATTGCTTGAGGGCTATGGTGGCTTGCGCGACCTGATCAAAAGTGGTTACGACGCGCGCGTTGGCCTCGTAGCTTCGCTGCGCCACGATAAGGTTGGCAAACTCAGTAGCAATGTCGACGTTCGACTGTTCGAGAGCGCCCCCTGAGATGCTCCCCAGTCCGCCGGTTGTCGGCGCGCCGATGGTGGGCTGGCCGGAGGCGAGAGTTGGCGAAAAATCATTGCCGCCATTACGCGAGAGTCCCTGCTCGTCGGCGAAGCTGGCAAGCGCGATTTGTCCGAGGACAGCCGTTGTCCCGTTGCTGAAGGCTCCGGTAATGGTGCCGTCGGAACCGATACTGAAATTCTGCAGGGTGCCGCTGCTGGTGCCATCCTGCTGGATGGAGGCAGTGCTGTTGGCCGCCGCCAACTGAGTAATGATCCCATTGCCATTAGCGTCAAACGTGTGCCATGTGAAAGTCAGTTGATTGGCGCCGTCGACAAACACGGGTTGCGGGTTGGCAGTAGGCGGAACCTTGATGACGGGGTTGGTGGTAGATGCGCTGCCACCGCTGGGAGTAATACTTTTCAGGGTTCCATCGCCATTGAAAACAAGGGTACCGGTGGCAAGAGTAACTGGAGCGGTGGCGCCGGAGACATCGCCGGCGGGCAGCGTAACGGCATACCTCCAAGTGTTGATGACGGCTGGTATGGCGACGACGGCGGCGGTGCCCCCCGCCAGGTCTCCGGTGCCGGAAGCGGTAAGAGCATTCCCGCCTGTGAGAATGACGCTGTTGCCGGCGGTGCCAGAGGCCGACGCTGTCAAAGTAATCAGAGATCCCGGAGTTGTGTCCACCGCCGTAGCAGAAGTGTTGGCCACCGTGTCGGTGCCATAACCGGCCGTACCACTACCGTTGGTGTCGGCTGTGTTGCCGTTGATGGCATTGACCAGATTCGCGAGGGCAGTGGTTGCACTCGCGCCAATGAGGATCTCGTTCGCCGAGGTGCTCGCATCAAGGGTAGTTTTGAAAGTGTAGGTCGTGCCGCCGATTGTTACCTGGTCGCCATCGCTAGGCGCCGACCCACTAGAAGTTAGGGTCCCGGTGGCGGTCTGGGCAGGGATGGCGGCGACGGCAGGGCTATCGGCGTTGGTATAGGTGAATGTCACTTGGTGAGCGGCGCCGAGGGAGTCGTAGATGGTGGCCTGGGTTGAATAGGTGGAGGCATCGGCCGAGGTGGCATCGAGGTTCGAGGTGAGCGTGACGTTGGAGGTGACGACAGCGGGACTGCTGGTTCCGGCTCCGAGTGCGAGAGTGCTGAGCCCCCCGCTGGTGTTGACTGCGCCGTTTACGGAGGGGTACCCGAGAACCAGCTGGCCGGCCGCGGTTTCGAGCAGGTTGTTGGTGCCGACCTCGAAATTGCCGGCGCGCGTGTAACTTTGTACGCCGCTATTCTCCACGACAAAAAAACCATTGCCGTTAACCGCGACATCCGTCGCAATGCCATTAGAAGTGACGTCCCCCTGCGTAAAGTTCGACGGTTGGGCGGCAACTTCGACGCCCGCGCCTTGCTGGATGGGGTCGCCGGCGCCGTCCGAACCGAGATTCTGGTAGAACAGGTCGGAAAACTGGACCTGCTGGTCCTTGTATCCAATCGTGTTGAGGTTGGCCAGATTATTGGCGACGGTGGAGAGCGCGGTGGAACTGGCATTCAATCCGGAAAGTGGCACTGAGAACGAAGGCATACGGGCTCCTTAATGAGAAATGGGATTCGGTGTGACATCGGCGACCAGCGTCTGCATGTACTGATCGATCTGGGTGAGTGCGCTGAGCGATTGAAACTGGGCAAGCTGCGCAACAAACTGGTTGGGATCAAGCGGGTTGATCGGGCTCTGCGCCTGGAGCTGCGCCGATAGCAATTGCAGGAACATCGTGTCAAGGCCTCCAGTGCCACCGGTGGATGACGACGGAGAAGACGAAGAGGGATTCGCAGATGAAGCAGCGGATGAAGCGGGCTTGGGGGTGGCTAGCGATTGGAGCAGCGGAATATACACAAGGACCTCCTAAACAAGAATGCTGACGCGCGTCTCCGGCAGGACGGTAGTGAGACCGGCGGAAACGGGTTCGGTTTCGGGCTCGGGCGCCGCAGCTTCACTCTTCGAAGCGGCCGTGTTCGAGCCAGGGGTATGAGAAAAATTCTGTCGCGGTTGTCCCTGCTGAAAGCTGGTGGCAGTCTGGACACCGGAGCGGTTGCTGGAGAAATCGACGCCGGTAAGATTCAGGTGCTGGCTCTTAAGGCCGGCTTCGAGACCGCCTACTTCCGCACTGAACCAGCGCGTAAGGTCGCGGTCACCATGAATTGCGACACCTACCTGACTCTGGTCGACTACGGTATGAATCTCGACGTTTCCAAACGCGCTGGTTCGGATTCCAACATGCATTTGAGCTGCGGAGAGGTCCGTCGGCAGGTGTGTCGTGGACGCCGGGTCATTGGCGGGAGGAACCGGCGCCGAATCGAGCATCTGGTGCGCGAGCGGCAGCTCCGACGGAGTGCCGGATTTCTCAAGCGGCTGGGAAGCGGATGCGCTTGTTGCGGGCACGGGCGTCGCGAGTGCTCCGACGGACCCATTGCTGGCGGCAGCAGAGTGCGCTAGGGTGGGGCCCGGTGAACCTGCGGCAGGATTACTTGCGACGGAGGCTTTCTGAGGGTCGAAGGGCGATGCAGAGGACGCGATGGTAGAAGTGTTCGCCTGCGTGTTTTTGATAACAGAGTTCGCGGGATCTGTTGAGCCGGCAACAGCTGGGGCCGGAATGTTTGCGGCCAGTTTGGAGTTCGCGGCGCCAGATGAGATGGCGTTTCCTGCAAATGAATTCGCGAGAGGCGCTGCATCGGTGCCGCTCCCCAATGATGATGGAGCAACTGTGGGATCGTTCCCCGCCGGTTGGGGCTGGCCCGAGCCATCTGCTGACGTGGGGGAAGAGCCCGTGCCGGAATTATGTAATAAGTTGCCGGAATCCTGTATTCCCGAGTCCCGCAATAAAGAGCCGGCGTCACGTAATGAAGAGAGGATCGGCATGGAGCCATCCTCGTGGAAAGGCGCCCACTGCTTGACGGTCTCGGGCCTGGTTGGGGGCGGCGGTGGACTGGAGTGGCCTACCGATGCGACATGAAGGCCCGGCAGACTGAAAGGGGATGGCGGTGATTTCAAGGCCGAGGCCGTATCGTTGACGTTCAGAGTGACATTGGAAACGTTGTTCCGAGTAGCGTTCGCAGCCGAATTCGCGGAAACGCCGGGAGCGATCTTCGAAGCGATCGGTGGCGCGGTAACGGCCGCATCGGTTTGGAGCACGAGTGATGGAGCAGCGAGCACCGGATAGAGCATCGAGACACTGTCCGCCATAGATGGGGGCGCAGACGTGGGTGGGACCACAGACGTGGACGCGGACAGCGAAGCGGGAGCGACCGGGGCGCTTGGAGACACAAGAGAGGGGATGGGGGGGGGCGGGGTAGACGACGGGGCACTGGCGCCGGCGGATACGGGCGCGGACGTGGTTGACACGGCCATGGCCGAAGTGGATTGGAACATGGGTGATGAGACATCCGGAGGCGGAGCGGGCAATCTCGCCCTGGTCATTGTGGACGACGATGCGGGTATGGGCGCCGCGGAATCAGAGGGAGGAAGAAGAACATCACCCGGGAGCGCGCTGCTGGGAAGTCCGGTGTTGTTGACGGCATCGCCTTCAATACCATTGCCAACTGCTCCCCTACTGATGCCACTTTTACCAATGACCGGGACTACGCTGATAGGAATCGGCTGACGTATCGCGTCCAAAGCAATGCTCGACGCGGATGAGACCGCAGCGGGGGAGCCTTGAGCCGACGGATTCGCGGACGGCGCGGGATTAGGGCTGGAGCCAGGGACGGAAGGCGCCGGTGGTGGGACAGAGTCGGAGACAAAATTACGGAAGGAGCTGGAAACAAAGTTAGGAACAGAGTTAGCGATAGAGCCGGATACATTCGTCGTCAACCCCGACCCACTGACATTGAGGGGAGAAGCGGGTAACGCAGAGGGCTGCGCTACGTTAGGGCTTGTCTCTTTGCCAACGAAATCCGGACTAACGAAATCTGGTCTGGAGAAACCGTTGACGGAAGCCTTATTTGTGGTCGAAGACTCCGGAGTAAAGGAGGATTCGGCTCTCACCCAACTCCCGGACATCTTTGATACGAACGGCTTCGTCGAAGGAGGAGCGGTGTCCCGCAGCGCAGACGGAGGAACCGGTGCTGGATTCGTAGGGCAAAGTGGAGGCGACAGAGGCTGTGGATTCGACGCCGGGGCGAGAGCGATTGCCGGCGCAGCAGTCACAGCGACGGAAGTTGTGATTGCCGAAGGCCCCCCCGGCGAAGCCGGAACGGCGGCGGGTTCAAGGCCAGAAGTTGCGGTAGAAGAAGCGACAGGCACAGGAATAAGCGGACCATCGGGAACAGGCAGAACGTTATTGGGTACCACGTTCGGGAGGATCGAGGCGAGTCGCGCCGCGGGAAGGCTACAGCAGGCCAACGCCGGATTCGCAATGGCCGGGGTTTCGAGCAGAGTGCCCGGCTTGGATTCGGTCTTCGTATGAGGATTCGCAATGCTGCCATTTGTGCCCGCTTTCGCGCTCAACGTTAACCCTGCGATCGCGGCTGTCTGGGTGCCGGCTCCGGTGCTCTCCTTCGCAACGGATTCGGCGCGGGCATTCGAACTCGAGGTCGCATTGGATTTCGCGATCGGATGCGCAACCGGACGTGTTTGGGACTCATCGCTGGGTTTCGCATTTGTGCCAGAGACAGATTGAGAAGTGGAGGTGGCTCGATAATCGGAGCTCGAATCACCCGCAGCCTGCGTTTTTCGGATTAGCAGAGTGGACCGCTCGGGCGCCGGATCTGAGCCTGATGTGGGCGGCCTCGATGGAACTGGGGAGTCGTCTCCACGCGTGGACCATGCGAGCGCGTCCGAAAAACTGGGCTTGTCCGTCTGGGAACTCGAGGAGAATGCGGGCGCGCTCGCAGTTCGTGTAGCGTCCGGGTTGGGAAGCGCCGCGATGCGCATGGCAAGTCCTCACGAGTCGAGATGCACTCCATGAGCCAATGCCGCGCCCCAGATGATTGGCAGGAAAGTCGATAAGACGCGCAACCATTTCAGCAAGTTAGGGAAATCGGGTATCAGGCCATAAGGGAGTGGGAAGCGGTGCGAGAATCGCAAACGAGCAAGAGTTGCCGGGTTGAACGCGGCAAAATCAGCCGTTTCGATGGTGCCAGCGCTGCAGCAGGTGAGTGGCATCGAGTTCCTGCTGCTGGCGCCGCTCCTGCTCGACCTGATAGGCGCGGCGCTGGCGGTCTCGCAGAGTTTCCAGAACTTCGCGTTCCCGGAAAGCCTGTTGGTAGGCTCTGGGCGGCTTGTTCTCGAACCACTTCCAGGCGGCGAACTTCCTCCTGAAGTTGGAGGCGGAATTGCCGGAACTGTTCGCGCAGAAGGCCGGCGAACTGAAGTTCAGCGGCGGTGCGTCCGGTGGCCAAGCTTGCCGAGTCGGCGATGGCGGAGTCGGACGAGAAACCGTTCCAGCTGCGCCAGCGTTTCCTGAGCGCGGGCGAGCTGCAAAGAAGCTTCCTGCAGGCTGAGCGTGCGCTGGCGCTCAATGCTCTGGCGAAGTCGAAGCAGGGGCGCGAGCGCAAACCGGAAAGCCATAAGGGGGTCAGACTGGGAGCGCCATCAGGCGAGACAGCGAATCTTTCATTTCGGCCACATCTTTTGTGGACTGCACGAGGAATTCGCGTAGCATCGGCATCAGCGCGATGGCGCGATCCAGATCAGGATCGCTGTTTTTCTGGTAGGCTCCGATGCGGATAAGTTCTTCGGAAGCTTTGTAGGTGGCCAGCAGGCGGCGAATCGCGCCAGCTTTCGCCAGGTGCTCGGCGGAGATGACGGCGGGCATGATTCGGCTGATGCTGTCGAGGATCGAAATGGGCGGGTAGTGGCTCTGGGCGGCGAGCCGGCGGTCGAGCATGACGTGCCCATCGAGCAGGGCGCGGGTCGCATCTACCAGCGGATCGTTTTCGTCATCGCCTTCCATCAGCACGGTGTAGAAGCCGGTAATAGTGCCCGAGCCGAAGGCGCCGGCGCGCTCGATCAGTCGGGCGAGCATCGTAAAGACCGAGGGCGTGTAGCCTTTGGCCGTAGGGGGCTCGCCGGCGGCAAGTCCAATCTCGCGCTGCGCCATCGCGAGACGTGTGAGCGAGTCGACGACCAGCAGCACGTGCTGGCCGTGCGCGCAGAAATATTCGGCGATGGTAGTGGCGGCGAGGCCAGCGCGGATACGCAGCAGCGGGTCCTGGTCCGAGGTGGAGACGACCACCACGGAGCGGCGGCGGCCTTCCGGGCCGAGCGCAGTGAGCAGTTCGCCGACTTCGCGCCCGCGCTCGCCGATCAGGCCCAACACGGTGAGATCGGCGTTGGTGTTGCGCGCCATCATCCCGATTAGCGTGCTTTTTCCGACGCCGCTGCCCCCGAAGATGCCGACACGCTGTCCACGTCCGCAGGTGAGGAAAGCCATCGATGGCGCGAATGCCGCAGCCGAGCGGCTCGCGAATCAGGGTGCGATCGAGCGCGAGCGGAGCTTCGCGATCGAGTGCGTAGCGTTCGCGGCAGCTTGGAGGCTGCGCCTCCGTCGATCGGATGGCCGGCGCCATCGAGCACGCGTCCCAGAAGTTGTTCGCCCAATCGCAGCGAGGGGCGGCGTCCGAAGACAACCACCTGATCGCCATAGCGAATGCCGGTCGGGCGCCGCAAGGCCATCGAGAGAACGGTATGTCCGCGGAAGCCGACGATTTCGCCGGGCCAGTGCTGGCCTCGCGAGTCGATAATTTCGCAGGCCTCGCCGATGGTCGAGAACGGGCCTTCGGATTCAATGAGCTGTCCCACAACTTGTGTGACTCGGCCGCGCCATCGCAATGAGGAAGACGCTTCCAGATGCGAGAAATACGCGGAGAGTATCGGCGGAGTCATTCAGCGTGGCCCGGCTGCGGCATCGGTTGCGGTGGGCGACGAGGTCGAGGCCGCACCGGGGCGCTCGGCCAGCAGGTCCAGCAATCCGGTTTCTATTTCCTTGAGCTGCAATTCGAAACCGACTTCGGTCGAGCCAAGCGAAGTTTCGATCCGGCATTCTCCCGCGGGAATGGCGGGGTCCTCGTGGATTTCAGGCGTCGGCAGGCCTTCCATCTGGCAGGCGAAATAGTGGCGCCAGTCGGCCGCCTCCGCTGGATGCACGTGAAGATCAACTCTGGTTCC
Organism: uncultured Acidobacteriaceae bacterium; assembly: GCA_963709055.1. Lineage (GTDB taxonomy): Bacteria > Acidobacteriota > Terriglobia > Terriglobales > Acidobacteriaceae > Acidiflorens. The sequence continues at coordinate 623,076 of CAVPUZ010000021.1, read as the reverse complement.
GGTATCCAGTTTTTCGAGCGTAACGCGCACGATGCCGGCGAGCGTGCGGGCATCGAGTTGCGCTTCGCGATGCAGAATCTTGCGGGCGACGGCCAGCGCGAGCTGAACGACTTCGCCCTCGACGCGGCGGTAGTAGCTGGCGCGTTCACGCGCGAATTCGTCGAGAGCATGGCGGATCTGTTCGCGGCCACTAGCCAGGGCGGCATCGAGTGATCCGCGGAGTTGTTGTTGTGCATTCTCTCGTCCGCGTTCGAAGGCCTCGGCCTGCTGACGGCGATTGCGCTCCTCGGCGGCCTGTTCGGCGCTGGCGGCGCCACTCGGAAGGCTGGGTTTCTGCGTAGCAGAAAGGCGCCGGCGTGGCCGCCGGCTTCGGGCTGGAGCTTGGGCGCGCTAGACGACATACTCCTCCTGCTCCTCGGCGCTCAACATCATCTTTCCCTCGGATTCGAGCTTGCGGGCCACATCCACAATTTCCCGCTGTGCCTGGCCGACATCGCGGGCCGGACCGGCCCCATGATTTCCATGTCTTCCTTGAGCATCTCGACGGCGCGCGACGACATCGACTTGAAGATCAGGTTTTTCAGCTCATCGGAGGCTCCGCGGAGAGCAAGAGCCAGGCCTTTCTTGTCCAGCTGTCCCAGCAGTTCGCGGATTCCCGCTTCCGGCACTCCCAGCAAGTCTTCGAAGGTGAACATCAGGTTGCGGATGCCGAGCGCCATTTTGGGATCGTCTTTTTCGATGCTCTCGAGGATGCCTTTGCCAACCGTCGGCTCGAGCTGGTTGAGCAGGTCGGCGGCGCCTTTGAAGCCGGCGTAGGCGCGCCGGCTCTGTTCGCCGAGCGATTCCAGGCGCTTGTGCAGGGCTACGGAAACCTTCTGCGCCACGTCGGGTGAAAACTGGCGAAGCTGCGCCAGCCGCTTGATGGTTTCCGCGCGTATCTCTTCGGGCAGGCACACCAGCAGCGAGGATGCCTGCCGGGAGTTCAAATGGGCCAGGATGAGGGCGGTGGTTTGCGGATGCTCGCCTTCCAGAAATTTCGCAAGCTGCTGCGGATCGGCGTTCTGCAGGCTATCGAGCCGGATCATGCTCATCTCCATGGTTTTCGAAACCTGCTCGAGCAGCTTGCGCGCGCCATTTTCCCCAAAGGCTTTTACCAGCAGCTTCTGCGCGAATTCGGGGCCTCCTTCGGCGAGATAACTCTGGGTTACCGTGAGTTGGTAGTACTCCTCCAGCACCGAGATCGCCGTTTCGGGCGTAATATGCTGCAGTTCCGCGATGCGCTGGGTGAGTTGATGCACGTCGGCTTCGGAGAGATTGCGGTAGATTTGGCTGGCCGCTTCTTCTCCGAGCAACACCATCAGCACGGCGGCCTTTTGCAATCCCGGGTTGGAAACGAGCTTGCGCCATCGTATCGGCTTCTCGGTCTTGGTTCCGGATTTCTCGTTGGCCGCTTTCTTCTGCCTTTTGCCCTGGAGTCTCGTTTCTACGCTTATCTCTGTTCTTTCGTCGCGATTGCGAAACCGCTTTACCGGCCTTTATCGCGAATCCACGTCTGCACCAGGCGGCTGGCGGCTGCCGGCTCGGTTTTGATCTTGTCGCTCAATTCCTTTTTCAGTAAAGTTGCCCGTTTCGCCTCGTCGCTCCCAGTGGGCAGTTCGATGTCGGCAAGCGAGCCGGCAGAGCCCGCCGGAGCGGCGAGCGGCTGCGCCAGTTGCTGCGGAATCTGCCGGAAGGCCGCAATCGCCTGCTTCTTTACGGGACGCAGGACCAGCGCGTAGACCAGGAGAAACAACAGGGTAATGCCGACGTAGCGCAACGCCCCCGCCCAGGGCTGAATCAGCATCCGGTATCGGTCGAGTTTGCCGGGTGCGGCCAGCGGTTCGATGGGCGCGCTCTCAAAGGAAAGATTTTCGAGCGCCAGCAGGTCGCCGCGCTGCTCGTCGATCCCGATGGCGGCGCGCGCCAGCTTTTCGATGGCCGTCATTTCTTCGGGCGTGCGCTTGCGCCGGACGACCGTTCGTCTTGCCATCTTTCTCCCGATGAGTCTCGGTGGCATCGTCGATCAGAATGGAGGCAGTCAGACGGCGCACGCGTCCGGCGGGTTGCGAGACGTGGCGAATGTTCTTGCTGACCGCATAGGTCGCGCTCTCCGATTTCGACGACTGGCTGTCGAGGGCGGACATGATGACAGCGCTCGTGGTGGGCATGGTTGCCGCGTGGGCGGCCGTGCTGGTCGAAGCCGTCGGCGCGGCCACGGCGGCTGCGCTGCCCGGAACATTTGAGGCCGTGCCCGGGACCCCCGCCGGATTCGTGCCCCCCGCGAGCTCTTCGGAATGCTGCTCGGACAGGGGCGCGGTTGCCTTGGGATCGAAAATTTCTGAGGTGTCGTCGCTCGTACTCAGGTCGTAATCGACGTGCACGCTGGCGCGCACGTGCTCCGCGCCCACCACCGGTTCGATGGCGTGCACGGCGGCGGCGGCAAGTTCCTCGTCGGAATCGAACGATGCCCGGCCCACTGGGTCCGCGGCGCGCGAGAAAAGGCGTGGCCGTGTCCGCATCGACCACCGTCACATTCTCCGGCCGCAGTCCGTCGACGGCGCTCGAGACCAGTTGCGGAATGGCTTGCTGCGCCTCCCGCGAGAGCGTGCCGCCGCGGGTCTTCACGATCACCGCCGCCTTCGATTCGTGCTCCTGCTCGGTGAACAGCGATTCGCGCGGCAGCACCAGGTCGACCCGCACCGCCTCAACCTCGCTCAAGGTTTGGAGCGTGCGTTCCAGCTCTCCTTCCAGGGCGCGCTGGTAGTTCACTTTTTCGCTGAAGTCGGAACCTGCCCAGTTCGGCGTGTCGAACAACTCGAATCCCATTCGGGCATTGCGGGGCAGGCCCTGCGCCGCCGTTTCCAGGCGTGCCGCATCGAGCTTGTCGGAGGGCACAAGCACGCTCGCGCCATCGGGAGAGATCTCGTAAGGAATATTCTTTGCGGCCAGGCGGCTGGCGAGCGACTGGGCGTCGGCTGGCTTGAGCCCGGAGTAGAGAATAACGTTCTTGCCATGATCGAGAAGCGCGACGAACCCCCAGAGCGTGAGGCCGACCACGAGAGCGCCGCCGGCCAGCAGGAATTTCTGCTGCAGACTCAATCCACGCAGGAATTCCTGAATCTGTTTGAGTCCCTGGTTCAAGCGCTCCGGCCCCTATCGCCGGGCATTTTGCTGCGAGCCGTGTTTTCCTTGAATCTTCCCTCAGGCTTCGAGTTTGCGGCGAACCCGCCTGCTCGCGGCTCCAGCACGCGGCTTGCGGCCGGGTTCGGCTCGTGCTCTGCCCCTGATCAATCACGTCCTCCCGGTTCGCCTGGAGCTCTGCGGTCTGACCACCGCTCAGAACTGCATGCTCGAGATCTGCTGGTAGGCCTGCACGATCTTGTTGCGCACCTGCATCATCAGCTGAAACGAAAGGTCGGCCTTTTCGACCGCGATCATGGCGCTGTGCACGTCGCTGCCCTGGCCGCTGAGCAGCTGTGCGACCTGGGTTTGGGCCTCGCCCTGCGCGCCTTCGACGGCATTCATCGACTGCTGCAGCGTGCTCATAAAATCGCCCGCGCCGTTGCCGTCGTCGAGTGCGGCCGTGGCTCCGGCAGTTCCGGGAGCGGTGATGTCGGCGGGCAGAATGCGGATTGGCGAAATCGAGTTGTTCATTGGCGGTTCTCCGGCCCGGATTCTGCTCCTAGCGCAGCAGGTCGAGCGACTGTTGAATCATGTTCTTGGTGGCTTGCACGGCGGACGCGTTCAACTCGTAGGCGCGGACCGCGCTCAGCAGATCGGTCATCTCCTCGATCGGATCGACCTGCGGATAAGCCACATAGCCTTGCGCGTTGGCGTCGGGATGTCCCGGCTCGAAGCGCAGGACGGGCGGGCGCGCATCGTTGACCACTGCCGCCACCCGCACGGCAGCCGGATTCTCGCGGATCAGGCCGCCGAGCGCAAGCGAAAAGCGGGAACGCGCCTGCGACTGAAAGACCACCAGTTGCCGGCGGTACGGCCCGCCCGCGGGCGTGCGCGTGGTCTGCGCGTTCGCCATGTTTGCGGCTACCACCTCGGCGCGCTGCCGTTCGGCGCCCAGCGCCGAGCCGCTCAGTTCGAGCATTCCGAAAAGATTCATGACGTCGAGCCTCCATTGATGGCGCTCGAAAGGCGGTGAAATTCGGCTTTCAGAGAACGCCACCGCCACCTCGAAGCGCAACTGGTTCTGGGCCAGCAGCAGCGATTCGCGCTCCACGCTGACGTTGTTGCCGTCGGGCCGTTCGTTCAGGCCGCGAAGTTCATAGGCCACGGGGCTCATCAACGAACTTTCTCCCGAACTTTCTCCGGATGCGGCATCCGGCCCGTCTCCCGCCATGGCCTGATCGATTTCGCCGGCAAAACTGCGCACGTCACGCGTGCGATATCCCGGAGTATCGATGTTGGCCAGGTTGGTGGAGAGGACCTGGTGGCGGAAGGCGCTCTGGTCGAGCACGCGCTCCAGTCCCCGCATGAGCGGAGTTTCAATCATGCTGGCTTGACTCATATTGCCTCACTCATGCTGGCGTCACTTATGGACATAAGTTGCTCCCGTCGTTACTTCGATAGCCGCTCCGGTAATTGCTGCGCGGAGGCAGTCCAAACTCGCGAACCTTGTTGCGCACCGTGCGCAGGCTCACGCCCAGCAACTCTGCGGCACGTGCGCGGTTGCCGCCGGTCGCGTCGAGCGTCATCGAAAAAAGCTGCCGCTCCATCTCCCCGAGCGACAAACCCGCCTTCCACTCCGGGGCGCGCGGCGGCGCGCGGCGGCGGAATCTTCCCGTGGTCGAAGGCTTCCAGGCCAATCTCCCCAGCGGGCGAGAGCGCGACCGTGCGCCGTACAAAGTTAGCCAGTTCGCGCACATTGCCCGGCCAGGGCTGCTCTTCGAGCCGGGCAATGAGCTTGTCCGAGAGCCGCACTGTAGCTCCGGATGGGCTGTACAGCCGAGCGAAATGGCAGGCCAGTTCGCGCACATCTCCCTCGCGCTCGCGCAGCGGCGCCAGCGCAACCGGGATCACGTTGAGGCGATAGTAGAGATCGGCGCGAAAGCGGCCTTCGGCAACGGCGGCTTCGAGCGGGCGGTTGGTGGTCGAAATCACGCGGATATCGATGCGCACCGTTTGATTCGAGCCCAGCCGGTCGAACTCGCGCTCCTGCAGGACACGCAGCAACTTCGGTTGGAGCGGGAGCGGCATCTCGCCCACCTCATCGAGCAGCAGCGTACCCCCGCTGGCCATCTCGAACTTTCCCGGGCGCGCGCCCACCGCTCCCGTGAAAGCGCCGCGCGCGTGTCCGAACAATTCACTTTCGAGCAGCGTTTCCGGAAAAGCCGCGCAATTCACGGCGACAAATGGACCGGCCTGGCGCGCGCTCAAGCGGTGAATGAGGCGGGCCACCAGTTCCTTGCCGGTACCGCTCTCGGCCTCGATGAGCACGTCGGCATCGGTCGAAGCCGCCTGCCGGGCGCGCGCCAGCGCCTGTTGCCAGGCCTCGGATTGTCCGACCAGCGACTCGGTATCTTTACCTTCCTCTCTCGTTTGCAGCTCGGCGCGGCGCAACAACTGCTCGACCGTCAACTCCAGTTTCTCGAACGAGACCGGCTTCACGAGGTAGTCGCACGCCCCGTTGCGCATAGCCTCGACCGCGTCGGGCACGCAAGCATAGGCAGTCAGAAGGATGACCGCGGTGCGCGCGGAGCAGGCCCGCACCCCGCGCATGAGTTCGAAGCCATCGCAGCCCGGCATGCGCACATCGGTGATGACCAGAGTATGCAGGCCGGAGCGGAACTTCGCCAGAGCCTCGCGTCCATTGACGGCCACATCCACCTGCCAGCCTCGCCGCGCGAAGCGCGCTTCGAGAGCGGCCCGCATGCCGGCATCGTCGTCTGCGATGAGCAGCCGCTTCATGAGGAAGCTCCAGTCGAAGGCGCGGTGGCCGCTTTCCGCTCATCGTTTTCGGAAACAATTGTGGATGCGGTTTGCGATGTCGCCGGCAGACTGATTTTGAAGCTTGCGCCATAGCCCGGGCGGCTTTCGACCGTGATTTCGCCGCCATGCTGTTCGAGAATGCGTCGGCAGACGGCCAGGCCAAGTCCGGAATTGCCCGGACGCGTCGTGAATCCAGCATCGAAGATGCGCGGCAAATCCTCTTCCGCGAATTCCCTCGCCGGTATCGCGGACTTCGATTTCGATCCCGGCGCGTCCCCGGTTGGCGCCGCGCAACGAGAGCCATCCGCCACCGGGCATGAAGTGGAAAGCGTTGAGTGCAAGATTGAGCAGTACCTGCTCGAGCAGATGGCGGTCGGCATGAATCGGCACGCCCGCGAGTCCATTGATGACCTGAATCTCAACCCGAGCCTGATGCGCGAGCGGCATGAGAAAGTCATAGGCCCAGCCGAGTAGTTCTCCGGCGTCGATGCGCGCGCGTTCCGATAAAGGCTGGTTATGCAGGTCGAGCACATTGTTGACGGTGGAGGAAAGCGAGCGCAATCCAGCCTGCACGTGCTCGATCCAGCGGCGGCTCTCGCCTTCCAGGCTGGACTCGGCGAGCAGTCCGGCAAACAGTTCGAGGCTGCCCAGAGGATTGCGGATTTCGTGCGCCAGCAGCGCCGACATTTCTACCAGCGCGTGCTGGCGGCGAACGTTCTCCAGGTCGCGTTCCAGTTGCTTGGCTGCGCTGATATCGCGCAGAATAAACACCGAGCTCGCGCCGTCCGCTTTCCGCTCAAGCCACGCGTGGCGGATCGCAACCCACCCGCCGGCCTCCGGCTCTCCAAGCGCCTTGTCGATCTCTTTGTCCGAAGCGGAAGAAAGTTCGAGTTCGATCTCTTCTCCCGTCCGGCGGGCGCTTTCGAGCGCCGCGGCAAGCGCGCCAGGCAGAGCGTCCACCGTTTCGAAGTTGCCTCCGAGCAGGCGCACAGCTTCCGGGTTGAGAGTGGAGATGCGAGTGCTCCCTTCCAGGACCAGAACACCGCAGGGCAGACCTTCGAGAATGCCGCGCAGGCGCTCTCGAATGCGGCGGTTCTCTTCCAGGCTGACCGTCAGGTTGCGGTTGGTGACTTCCAGTTCCTGTCTCAGATGCGCTACTTGGCCTTGCAATTCTCCATACGTGCGCTCGAGCGAACCAGCCGCGTCAGTGAATGAGCGGAAGGCGCGGGCCAGGGGATGGTCGCCTTCGCGGAGGGGATCGTGGGATGGCGGAAGAGAAGTGGACATACACGCTCTCGTTTGCAAAAGCCATGCCAGCCCGGCACAAATTGCCTTAGAAGCCTCTCATGGCGAATACAGTTGAAGATGTCCTATCGCTCGGATGAGCGGGCTCGAAAGCCAGAATCTGAGAGCACCAGATGCGCAGGTCGAATAACGGGCTGATCGGCCGCCAGGATCAGCGCGCGTTCGATCACGTTCTGTAATTCGCGCACATTGCCGCGCCAGTTTTGTGTTTGCAGTAACCCAAGCGCCTCGTCCGACAAGATCGGTACCAGTGCCCCGGCAGAAAATCTTTGAACAAAGTGCTCCGCCAGTTGCACGATATCTTCGGGCCGGTCGCGCAACGGAGGAATGGCGAGCGGAAATGCCGAAAGACGGTAGTAGAGGTCTTCGCGAAATTTCCCCTCGCCCACCAGTGTGAGCAAATCGGCGTTGGTGGCGGCGACGACGCGCGCATCCACCCGCACCACCTGCGAACTGCCGAGGCGCTGCAATTCCTTCTGCTCGAGGAAGCGCAGCAGTTTGGGCTGAAGGCTGAGTGGCATGTCACCGATTTCATCGAGGAAGAGTGTGCCCAGGTGCGCGGCCTGGATTCTGCCCGCATAGGATTGCAGGGCGCCCGTGAAAGCGCCGCGCGAATATCCGAACAGTTCGGCCTCGAGCAGGCTTTCCGGAATCGCCGCGCAGTTGACGACGGCCAGAGTGCGAGCCCCGCGCGGGCTCAACTGATGGAGCGCGCGCGCGACCAGTTCCTTGCCGCTGCCTGTCGGCCCGGTGATGAGGACGGTCGTATCACGTGGCGCCACCAGATGGACCATGCGGTAGACAGGCTGCATGATGGCGGAGCGTCCGATCATTCCGGGCAGAACGGCGATCGAGGCGGCAGCATCGCGAGCGTGGGATTGATCTCTGTCTACGTTCAGATCGATGATCCGATCGATGTTTGGGCTGATGTTTGGGGCGACGCTTCTACCGCGGCGCGGGTCCATCTTCTCATCACTGTCTGGAGTGCGGCTTTGATCCCGGCTGTCCTCGGGGGCATTCCAGGTTGAGTTCAACAATGGCGTCAGAGGTTCGATGTCCGCAGCCGGCGCGTCGTCCTCGCTGTCCAGCAACACGACTTCGATCGCCGGGTAGCGCTTACGCACTGTTTCGCTGAGCTCTTCCGCATCAAGGTCGGGGAGTCGCCGGTCGAGAAACAATACTTGCCAGCTTCCCTTTTCGAGGTGAACCAGCGCCTCGGCTCCTCCACTCGCCTGTTCAACCCGGCGCGCGCGGGGAAGAAGGTTCTCGAGAACTCGCTGGCGTACCACACTACTGGGACTGGCCACCAGGACATGGTCAGCATAATTGGCAGGCATCGGAAAGGCTGTCATGCTGACGATTTGAAACGGAGATGATTAGAACGCGATTAGATGGGGATTATAAAAATCAGAGGAAAGGAAACTATCGTGTCCCGCGAGCGGCAAGTTTTGCTTTACAGGAGTTCAACAGTTATGGCTTTGGCATTTTTTGCCGGGCGGGTTGTGGGCTGAGCGCTTAGAGGATGCAAGGAAGTGAGTTATCCGAGACCTGAGCTTGCCCGCGGCTCGAAGCCCGCTGCTCATGGCTTGATTATTTTTCAACGAAGACGAGCTCTCCGTTTTCGATCTTGAGGTCTTTGACGTTGTCCGGCAGTTTGAGTTGATCTCGCTGCTCGGACAGCTTCTTTTGCAGCACATCGTTGACCAGCGCAACCGGAACGGAGAGATCTCCAATCTTCACTTCGGTGGCATCGAACGTAGCGTAGCCGTCTTTCGCTCCCAGATGTCCGGCGAGAGTGAGGTAAACATCTTTGCCGGCGATTTGGGTTAGAAATTGTCCGCGCACAATGTCTCCATCCATGGAGACCTGGTAATCCTTGATATTTGGCACCGGGCCGGGAAATTCCATCGAACCGCCGGGCGCTTGAGTAATCGGAGGACCGTTTGAGGTTGCGGGCGTCTGCTCCGGGAGTGGACACGGCGGCTGGCAACAAGCCGGCAGCTTGCGCGAGGGCGGCATTCACCTCGGCGGAGTTCATGCGAACTTCGCTCTCGCCTTGCCCAGCTGGACTGGGTTTCTCGAGTTTGTCCAGTTTTTCCTGGAACGATTGAGCGTTGGCAGCCGCGGCGGCCGGCGGCACGGGCGCGGCGACGGGCGTTGGCCTCCGCAGCACGAGGACGAGCGTGACAATCGAGATCGCCAAAGTTATGAAACTAATGATGCGCTGCAGCTTCAGAGGGCACCTCCGCTCACATTATGGTAAGCCGGTCCGCGACAGTTCTTAGGTGACGGAGGTCGTTGGGCCTAGGCCCGGCTCAGCTAGTACTTTGGCGGACTAGCCGGGCGGCTGCTCTGGTTGGCCGTCCTTGAATTGGGACCGGCGGACTTCACTCCACGATGGCCAGCACATCGCCGGCATTCACGGGCGCTCCGGCGGTGGCAACAATCTTTTTGACGACTCCCTTCTTTGGCGACTTGATCTCGTTCTGCATCTTCATGGCTTCGACCACGATGATGCCCTGGCCCACGGCGACTTCCGCTTGTTCGGCGACCAGCAGGCGAACGACACGTCCGGGCATGGGAGCGACAATTTTTCGCGGCCCTTTTTCGTCCAGCGCAGCGCCTTTGCGAGAGCGCAACGAACGCGGATCGCGAAGTTCGACCGCGAAGCGCGTGCTGCCAACCCACATATGAAGATCGGTGGGGGTCTGCTCGCGCTTTACTTCAAAAGCGTGGCCATCAATCAGAAGCGACAAGACATCAGGGCGTGGCAGGACCGCATCGACGTGCACTTCCTTGCCGTCAAGACGACACTTCCATCCGGCATCGTCCTTTTCAAGTTCCAGCCGATGCGAATTGCCGCCGACGATCACCTCGTATACCATGCGATTCAGCGCAGCGCTTCCGCGCGTCCTTTCTCTTTCCAATTGGGAGCCACCGGGGCAGCGCCGGAAGCGCTTCCATTCCTTACAGCTGTGGCTGAGGAAGTCTGAGGATCAAGAACTGCAAACATACCTGCGGCGATGGCGGCAATCCGCGGCTCCGGTGCGCGAGCGGCCAGTTCGGGATCAGGCTTCGAGAGCAGACGGTCGAGGTAGCCGGTGTCAAGCCTTCCTGCTTGAAAGTCGCCGTCGCGCAAAATGCGCTGGAAGAGCGAAATATTGGTCTTTATCCCGGCCACAAAATATTCATACAGAGCGCGCTGCAGCCGCATAATCGCCTGCTGCCGGTCGGTTCCATAGCTGATGAGTTTGGCGAGCAGGGGATCGTAATCGATAGGAACGTTCCATCCTTCATACATTCCGCTATCGCGGCGGATGCCAGGCCCGGAAGGAGCGAGCAGCAGCGTAATTTTCCCGGGGCTGGGAAAATAGTTGTTGTCAGGATCCTCGGCGTAGATGCGGCATTCGATGGCATGCCCGCGAATGCCGATGTCGGATTGCTTGAACGGCAGCTTCTCGCCGCTCGCGATGCGGATCTGCAGGTGCACCAGGTCCAGTCCGGTGGTCAACTCGGTGACCGGGTGCTCGACCTGCAGGCGAGTATTCATCTCGAGGAAGTAAAAATTCTTCTGCTGATCGACCAGGAATTCCACCGTGCCGGCGTTCGTGTAATTCGCAGCCTGGGCGACCTTGACGGCGACTTCGCCCATGCGGCGGCGCATGTCGGCATCCACAATCGGCGAGGGCGACTCTTCCAGAACTTTCTGGTGGCGCCGCTGGATGGAGCACTCGCGCTCGCCCAGCCAGACGGTGTTTCCATGCTCGTCGGCTAGGACCTGCATTTCGATGTGGCGGGGATTGACGATGGCTTTTTCGATATAGACTTCGCTGTCGCCAAAAGAACGCTGCGCCTCGCTCTGCGCGGATTCGAGCGCCGAGCGAAGTTCCCCGCGCGTGTGTACGAGCCGCATACCCTTGCCTCCGCCGCCTGCGGCAGCTTTGAGCATGACCGGGTAGCCGACCTGCTCGGCAACTTTCTCCGCTTCTTCGGGAGAGGTGAGGCCGCGCGCGGTTCCGGGCACGAAGGGGATGCCGGCTTTCTCCATGTGCTGACGGGCGCGGGTCTTCGAGCCCATCATTTCCATGGATTGCGGCGTCGGGCCGATGAATTTAATTCCGGCATCGGCGCACGCTTGGGCGAACTTCGCATTTTCCGAAAGGAAGCCGTAGCCGGGATGGATTGCCTGCGCGCCGGAACGCCGAGCGACGTCGAGGATCTTATCGACCCGGAGGTAAGATTCCGACGCCGGAGCGGGGCCGATCGGATAAGCCTCATCGGCCTTGCGTACGTGAAGCGAGCCACGGTCCACATCGGAGTAGACGGCGACCGTAGAGATACCCATTTCGCGGCATGCGCGCATGACGCGAACAGCGATCTCTCCGCGATTGGCAATCAGGATCTTTTTGAACATTTCAGCTCGCCCACATCCGGGCCGCCCCGATTCTACCCGCGAACCGTGGGAGCTTGCATGCGGCAAATCACACAGGTTGTGACGAGCAACCGGCGCTTGGTTAGCGGATACACAGGTCATCCAAACGTCGAATCGGTGCAGTACTTAGTTGGCAAGAACGCGAAGACAAAAAGGCCCCGCCTGCTGGCGGCGGGGCTCTAGCTTCTCGGAAAAGAAGCGCAGCTACTTGCTCTGATCCATCACGATGCCACCGGCCCCAGGCTGCTTTTCAGCCTTGGCCTTCTTGGTGGCCATCGTCTTGTCGACCCACTCGTCGGCACTCTTGAGATCGGCAGCGCGAGCCGCGGGATCGGTGCATTGAATGTCCGCGCGTTCGCGATACATAAGGTTCATGTAGGCCATGGCGTCGTCGTAATCGGGCCGAAGCTGGAGCGCCTTGTTCAGATTGTCGATGCCTTCCTGAACGTTGGCGCTGTTTTTCTCTTTCACTTCCGCGCACACTTTCTTGTCCTTCGCGGGCAGCGAATCTTCGGGCTTCATGCCGAGTTTGGCGCGCTCTTCCTGGCGGGGGACATAAGTCTGCGTCCAGTCAATCACCGCGACCGAGTAATAGGGTTCGGGATCGTTGGGATCAATCTCGGAGGCCTTCTTGTAAAACTCCTTGGCGAGATCGAATTTTTTCATCTGCAGATACAGGTATGCGATGCCTTTGACGCTGTTAATGTTTTTCGGATCCGCCTTCAGAACCAGCTTGTATTGATCGATCGCCTGCTCGGCGTACTTGTTGTTGTCGGGGGTATCCGCGCCGGGGATGTACTGCTGGGCAAACGCAGTCGCCAGATAGAGCCGGGCATTGATGAGGGTGGGATCGAGAGCGACAGCCTGCTGGAAGTGATCGATCGCCTGCTCGTACTTGGCGTTCTTGTAAGCCTGCACTCCTTTATTAAGCTGGTCGCGCGCTTTGAGCTTGGCACAACCGGTGCTGGCGATAAGCATCAGAGCGGCGGCAAAAACCACCAGCAACCTGTGAGTAGTTTTCATTGCTTTATGAATCTCCTTGCGGCGGAGTGTAAGAACGTGGAGCGACACACAATCAACATCTCGCCGTGACTGTCACCTGAGTGCCATGTCATGCCAGACGAAGCGAACGACGTTCGCAACCTTGCGGACGTTCGTTCAAGAGTGACAATTTTGAGCCGTTCAAATGTCTCTCGGATTGCTCGGTGACCCGATCACCCGATTCCTAACCGCCCGCTTCGATCTTGGCGGTGATCAACCCAACCTTGTCGACGCCCGCCGAGTGCGCGATATCAATAACGTTGGCGACATCGGCAAAGGGCACATTGTCATCGCCCTTGACGAACATTACCTTTTCGGCGCGAGTCTTGAAAATGTCTTCCAGTCGGCCCTGCAGAGTTTCCCATGTCACATCGTCCTGATTGATCTTGAGAGCGGGAGGATTTCCCGCGCCGCGGTCAATCAACTGCACGACGATGGTTCGATCGGGCGTCGGCGGCGGCTGTTTCTGGTTCGGGGGCGGCGGCTGCGGAACCAGCGCATCCAAACCTTTGGGCGTGAGTGGAGTGATCACCATGAAGATGATCAACAGCACCAGCAGAACGTCGATGAGCGGCGTGACGTTCATGTTCGCGTTTGGACCCCCGCCCGAGCCGCCAATTGCCATTCCCATATCGATCTCCTCGAATACCGCTATTGCCCGCCGGTGGGTGCTGGTGTTGCTGGGGTCGCTCCCGGTGGAGGAGCCATCGCTCCCGCCTTCTTCTGATCCGTCAGCAAGCCCAGTTGGTCCACGCCGGCCGCGCGGACATTGTCCACCACCTCGACCACCGATCCAAACTTCGCCCGCGCATCGGCCTTGATAAAGACGCGCTTGTCGGTACGGTTGGCCAGCCGATCCTTGATCTTCTGCGTCAGGTCGGCCACATTGATCGGGTCCGTGCCGAAAAAGACCTTGCCGTCGCGCATGACCGCAACCAGCAGCGCATCTTCCTTGTCGGCGTCCGGCATCTGTTCCGGATTGTTCACCCTCGCCATATCCACGGTGACGCCGTGCTGCAGCATGGGCGTGACCACCATGAAGATGATCAGCAACACCAGCATCACGTCCACCATCGGCGTAACGTTGATGTCGGAGTTGACCTTCGCGCCTTCGTTTCGTTTTGCTAATGCCATGGAATTCCGTCTCCTGCGGATACTTCCCGCTACCACGCCGCGCAGCGTGCGCAGGAGGAGCAGGCGCCGGTCGGTCAAACCGGCGCCCTGCCAGCAACTCAGAGTGCGGCGCGCATGCTTGATCTTTAACTTATGATCGGCGCATGCTGCGGCGCTTCAGGAAGTAGTCAATCAGTTCGCTCGAAGAGTTATCCATCTCCACGTCGAACGCTTCCACGCGGCCGGTCAGATAGTTGAACATCATGACGGCCGGAATCGCCACGAACAACCCGACGGCGGTGGTTACAAGGGCTTCAGAAATGCCGCCCGCGACCGCCGCCAGACCGGTTGCCTTTTCCTTCGCGATACCGTTGAAGGCGTTCAGAATGCCGACCACGGTTCCGAACAGTCCGACGAAGGGAGCCGTCGAACCAATCGTCGCCAGCCCGCCCAGTCCGCGCTTCAGTTCGGCGTGCACGATGGCTTCGGTGCGCTCCAGTGCGCGCTTGGAAGCTTCAATAGTCTCGCCCGGAATCTCGCCCGGGCTATCCTGGTGGGCCTTGAATTCCATCAGGCCGGCGGTGACGACCTTGGCGAGGTGGCTCTTCTTGTTGCGCTCGGCAACTTTGATGGCCTCGTCGATTTTGCCCTCGCGCAGCGCTCCGGCCACGGCGGGAGCGAACGAGCGGGACTGATTGCGCGCCGCGTTGAATGCCATCCAACGGTCGATCATTACGCCGATCGACCATCCTGACATGATGAACAGAACGATGACCACGACTTTCGCCAGAATACCCATCTGTTTCCAAAGCGAAATCGGGTCCCAGCCGACCGAAGCCTCCTGAAAGAGCCACGCGGCATGAAGGTGCAGATTGCTGAGTGCGATTGCTGCCAGGTTCACTACCATGAGTTGCTTTCCTCCTCGGAACTTGTTTGACGCGCGTGACTTCGAGTAAGTCAGACGCGCGTGCAATTCATGCTGGCCAGACCATGCTTCGCGGTCCAACCGTTCTTTGCCACATCATGATCGCCTCCCCAGGCACGCGCCCGTAAGCGGCAATAATGAAGCGCAATGATTAATAAAGACCCCGCCCGCCCCCGGTTAGAAGCTGAGCCCGATCTGTTTGTTGCATCCTCAAAAGAAATCGCGTGGGCAGGATGGCCCTCGGGCGCAGAAACAACCCTCATCACCCATCGGGAAAAGTCGGACGGGGAGGACTTAAACCGCCACAAAATCAAAAGCCCAGCCGGACTGCTACCTAAACCTCTAGCCACCGGACAGGCTGAAATTGACAATCACCTGGGTCTCCACGGCCACCGGCTCCCCATTGAGCAGGTATGGCTTATAGCGCCACTGTTTTACGGCCTCGATAGCGGCCGGCGCCAACATGGCATGCCCACTGATTAACTGCAGATTCTGAATCGTACCCTCTTTGCTGATTTCCGCCTGCAACACAACCTGGCCCTGAATGCGTGCCTGCCGCGCCAGCGGTGGATAGTTGGGCGTCACCTTCCGGATCAAAAGCCCGGTCGAAACACCGGACGAAACGCGTACCCGCTGCGGAGCCGCAATCTTCGGGACGGCCACCGGCTGAGTACTGAGAATGCCGCCCATTACACCGCCCATGGAACCACCCGGAATGCCGCCCGGAACTCCTCCCGGTACGCCGCCCGCCCAGATCCGGCGGTGCTTCCTCTTCCTTGATCATCTGGATCTTTTTCGGAATCTTGGTGGGAGCGCGCAACTCGCCATTGACCACTTCGCTCACCATCTTCACCACCTTGACCGGAGCAGCCGCCGGCGGCGGTGGCGGCGGCGGCGGTGGCGGAGGCGCTACCAGGAACGTCATCAACTGCTGCTTTGGCAGCGCATCGGTGTAGATCAAAGGAATCAGGATCAGGACTCCGATGAGCATTACCTGCAGCACGAACGAAAGAATTGTCGTGCTCAACCGCTTGGTCCTGAGTTTTCTCCCGGACTCTATAAGACTGTCTTCAAACATGGGCTTCTCCTACACCAGACCCTACGACATCTTAGACACCGGCCACGGCTTTCTTGCTCCCGCTGTTTTCAGCCTCCTGCCTCTGCGGGCAGGTGGATGATTCTACGCTATTTCCTGCCAGACTGGGAACCAGAAACCTGTCAAACTAAGCAAATTGGCTACTGTGCGAAACCCACACGCCGTCGAAAGACCCCAATTTCCCGATATAGCCTCTCTAGACCTTAACTTTCTCTTTCGGCTGGCTCGGTCCCGCGCCTGTCCGCACCGGCATCGCAATGGGCTTCTTCCCCCGTCCCGTCCGCCATTCCTGATAAGCAACCAGGATGGGTGCCGCAATCGCGATCGACGAATATGTTCCGATCAGGATTCCAATCACCAGCGCGAGGCTGAAACCATGCAACACCTCGCCGCCGAAAAGAAACAGAGCAAGCACGGTAAGGAATGTCAGGCCCGCTGTCAAGATCGTTCGACTTAAAGTCTGATTAATACTTTTGTTAACAATGTCCGAAAGTTTTTCTCGTCGCAACAGCTTGATGTTCTCCCGGATGCGGTCAAAGACCACGATGGTGTCGTTATTGGAGTAGCCGATCAGGGTCAGAATGGCTGCAATCACGGTCAGGGAGATTTCCCGGTCGAGCAGCGAAAACGCGCCCACGGTGATCAAAGTGTCGTGGAATACGGTGAGTACCGCCGCGACTCCATAGATCCACTCGAAACGCAGCGCGAGATAGACCAGCATGCCGGCCAGCGAATAGAGCGTCGCCAGTATGGCCTGCTTGCGCAATTGCTGTCCAACCTGCGGCCCAACGATCTCCACATTGCGGATGCCAAAGTCAGAAAGAAAGAAGCCATCCTTGAGCGACGCGACCACCGCGGGATCGACCACACCCTTCAGTTCGTCGATCGAGCCCAGCACTCCGCCCTGTCCCTTTGTCGCGATCGTCCACGATCGCCTGTTGCGATCGCGGTATAGCGCTGGTTCGCGTCGGCGCTGAGGTGAAGCGGATCCTTCTCCAGCAGGTAATTCGTGATCGCAATCGAACTGGCGTTGTTGAGATCCGGCTTGCCTGCGTTGGCGCTCTGGGCTGGGCCTTCGAGCGCCTGAATGATCTGGGTCTTGCCCTTGTCCAGAGCCTGTTCGCTGGTCTCCTGAATGTCGAGTGAGATCAGCACCTCGTTGTTCGAGGCCGGGCCGTACCTTTGCACGCGGGCGTTCTTGAGGCCGGCGCGGTCGATGTCGTGGTGGATAGCAGATGGATCAGGCGTGTGCGAATACTTCACATAGACGAGCGTTCCGCCTCGAAAATCGACGCCCAGCGGAATGCCGTGCCAGAATGCCATCGAAAGCACTCCGGCCACGCTGAAGACCAGTGAGAAGATGAGGAAGTACCACTTCTTGCCGAGAAAATCGATGTTTGTATTGCGAAAGAATTCCAAGTCAAACTCCAAAGATTCAGCTTCGAGCTACGAGTTTCGAGCCGCGAGAAAACTAGTCTGCTACAAGCTCGCGGCCCGCGGCTCGTAGCTCGCTCCGGCTAGATGCTTAATGCCTCTCCGCGCTGCTTCCGGCCCAGCACCCAATCAAAAATCACGCGCGATACGAACACCGCGGTAAACAGGTTGGCCGCCAACCCGAATACCAGGGTGGTCGCAAACCCCTTTACTGGCCCGGTCCCGAAGATGAACAGGATGGCGGCCGAAACGATGGTCGTGACGTGCGTATCAACGATCGTTATCCAGGCATGGCTGAATCCCTGATCCACGGCCGAGGGCGGCGTCTTGCCGTTTCTCAGTTCCTCGCGGATGCGCTCAAAAATAAGTACGTTCGAGTCCACGCCCATGCCTACCGTCAGAATCACGCCGGCGATTCCCGGCAGCGTCAGCACCGCCCCGAAGTAGCCCATGAAGCCAAGCAGGATGAGCAGGTTCAGGATCAGCGCGACATCGGCATTCACGCCCGCCCAGCGATAGTAGACCAGCATGAAAACCAGGACCGCGATCATGCCCACAACGGCGGCGCGAACGCCCGATCGAATCGAATCGGCGCCCAGTGAAGGACCGACAGTTCGTTCCTCAAGATACTTGATGCCCGCCGGCAGAGCGCCCGAGCGCAGGGTCATCGAAAGGTCCTGCGTCTGCTGATCGGTGAAGCGGCCATTGATGATGCCCGTATCGTGAATGGCTTCTTTGATGACCGCGACTTCCTGCACTTTGTTATCGAGCACCACCGCAAGATAGTCGCCGACGTGGGCCGAGGTGAAAGCGTAAAACTTGCGCCCGCCGTCGCTGGTGAGAATGAAGCGCACCGCAGGCTGTCCGTTTTCATCGCGCGTCGGCTCCGCCGTCCGCAGATCGCGGCCAGTGACCGCCGAGGCGCGCGAGATCAGATACCAGCTTTCGCCGCCTTCCGACCCAATGCTCTTGCCCTGCATCAGCACCGCATCCGGAGGCAACACGCCGCCCTTGCTCTGCAGCGCCGCCTGCTCGCTCGGATACGGTCCACCCAGCGATTGCTTGATTTCAAGCATCGCCGTGGACTGCATGATCTGCTTCACACGCGCCGGATCGTCCACGCCCGGCAGTTGTACAAGAATCTGGTACTGCCCGAGTCCATGTTCCTGAATGACCGGCTCGCTTACGCCGAGCGCGTCAATGCGGTTGCGAATTGTCTCGATCGCCTGGGATACCGCGCGATTTTTCAGGTCGGCCAGGCTTTGCGGCTTCATCGAAACGGTCCAGGAATTTTCCGCCCCCGAAGATGCGTCGTAATCCGGCAACCGTTCCGTGACGATGCTCTTGAAATCGCCCGGCCTGCTCGGGAGGAACGCCTTTGACCAACGATCAGTCTCGGGATGGTTCACCGGATCCGGCTTGGTGATGTCGGCGTAACTGATCTTGCGCGTGCGCATATCTTCCTTCAGCCGCGCAATCGCGTTATCGGAATCGACGTTGACGGCGTCGTTGACCTGCACCTGCAGAATCAGGTGCGTGCCCCCGCGCAAATCGAGCCCCAGGTGAATGCGATCCGTGATCGAAGCCAGCAGACCCTTGCCCGACCAATCCTTCGGAATGCCAACGATCCCGACCACAAAGAACACCAGGATCCCGACAATAACCACTAGCTTCCAAGTAAGGTTCTTATTCATGAACGACGTCTTCCAGTATCCAGAATGTCTGCTGCTTGAGCCGCGAGCTTCGAGCCGTGGGCTTTAACCCGCACCTCAAAACACCTAAACCTTGCGAATTCCTCGTGCGCCCCTTTGGACCCCGTGGGTTATGCCTTTAGCTCGTAGCTCGAGGCTCAGTACTCGCAGCTATTTTGTTTCTTCCGTCGTGGCCACCGATACCACCGACGCCCGGCGTCACTTCGAGCTTCAAATTATCCGGCGGCACACGCAACGTGAGCGCGTCGTCCTTCAGGCTGATTATGGTTCCGCGCAGCCCGCCGGTAGTCACGATCCTGTCCCCCGTTTTCAACTCGCTCAGCATCGCTTGCCACTTTTTCTGTTTCCGCTGCTGGGGAAGGATCAACAGAAAGTAAAAGATAGCAAAGATAAACAGCAGGGGCGCCAAACCAAGCAGACTCGAGCCACCTGGAATCTGCAACCAGAGCGCCAATCTGCCAATAATACCGCCGAAAATCACACTTGCAGCCAAATCAATCCCCTGGAATGAGTTGTCGAATCAGACTGTGCAATCGGAAACGTACCCATGATCAACGCGCAAAAGCTCGCCGCGCAAAAGATTGCAGCGTAAACGCCTGCCGCCCGAAGACTTTCCACCTGAGGGGTCGTCCATCAAGCTCCGGCGACGGGACAGCAAGAAGACAAACTCTTTCCCCAAGTTAAATAGAATGCCGGACGGGCCCGCCGGGTGTCAAGGACGAACGCCCAGGGGTAGTGGCTCAGTTTTCAAACTGAGCCACTACCGCCCAGGGGCGCTCTAGCGGACTGGCCCGGAACTAAAACAGGTAGCGCACGTCTCAGCGGGCGTCCCCGTCAGCTCTCGCCAGACGCCCCGCCGCGTATCCCCGCCCGCACTTGCCGCATCGTCTCCAGGTAGAAGTGGAGGTTGTGCACTGTGTTCAGCACCTGGGCCAGCAGCTCATTCGCCGCGTAAAGATGCCGCAGGTATGCCCTCGAATAGCGCTGGCAAACGAGGCACGCGCAGGCAGGATCGAGCGGCGCCGCGTCCTCCGCATAGCGAGCCTGCTTGATCGAAACCCGCCCCTCGGACGTGAACAGCAATCCGTGCCGAGCCGCGCGCGTCGGCAGAACGCAATCCATCATGTCCACGCCCATCCGCGCATAAAGCGCAATTTCCTCCGGAGTGCCCACTCCCATAAGGTATCTTGGCTTGTCCGCCGGAAGATGCTCAAGCGTAGATTCCACGATCTCGCGAGTCAGTTCCCGAGGTTCACCCACACTGAGCCCCCCGATCGCGTAACCGGGAAATCCAATCTCAACCGTCCGCAAAGCCGACTCGCGCCGCAGCCCGCGATCCATCCCCCCCTGCACGATCCCAAACAAAGCCTGCGTCTTCCCTGCGCAATTCTTACCAGCCCAATCTTTCTGAGAGCTGATAGCTGAGAGCTGAGAGCTACTCCACGGCACCTCATTCTTATGGTCTTCAAAATACTTTTTGCTGCGCTCCGCCCAGCGCAGCGTCATCTCCATCGAGGCCCGAATCCGACCGGTTTCCGCGGGATATTCGGTGCATTCATCGAATGCCATAATTATGTCGCCACCGAGCCCAATCTGTGCTAATAGCGCTCGCTCGGGGCTAAGAAAATGGGAAGACCCGTCCAGATGCGACCGGAACGTAACGCCCTCCTCGGTCACCTTGCGCAGTTCATTCAGACTGAAAACCTGAAACCCGCCTGAGTCGGTAAGAATCGCGCGCTCCCACGCCATAAACCGGTGCAGACCGCCCATCCGCCGCACCACCTCGACGCCCGGACGCAGGTAAAGGTGGTAAGTATTTCCCAGCAAGATCTGGACGCCCAGTTCCTCGAGCAAGTCCTGCGAAACGCCCTTGACGGAGCCCAGAGTTCCCACCGGCATAAACACCGGCGTATCAATCTCTCCATGAGGAGTGACGAGTTTGCCCGCGCGGCCGCGGCCTGAAGTCGCTTCAACCTGAAATCGGATGGACACTGCGAAGAATTCTAAAGGAAGCGCAGGCCCGAAGGGTCAGATTGCAGAGATTTGGGAGGCCGGTCTGTCCGTTCGGTAGTGGGCAGTTTGAAATATGCACAGTCTCGCTTTAGCATCCCGCTAGGGGCATCATGGGTCGGTGGCCATCGGCAAAGGCGAATCTCGCGTGATCCAAATCAGCTTGCCGGGTGGATCGTGGATCGATCCACTTCCGAGCAAGCGCAGGAGCGGCAAATTCTGCCGTACCAATCAGACGCTAAGGGTGACACCAGCGATGGAAGCTGGACTCAGTGGTCAGGTTTGGATGTTACCAGAGATTCAACTTGTTGCAAATAAAGGGACAATAATTGTGTGCCAGGGCCCCTGAAAGGCCTTAGACTAGGTAAGCGGATGGGTAAATCCTGAGAGAACCGCGACGCCCTCTGGGTATCGTAAGCGCGGTGTAAACGCGCCGGTCTTAGGGACCATCCACGAAAAACCTAAGCTCTTCCTAAAAGGCTCTCTGTTATGCGAGAGCCTTTTTTCATGACTACCTCCATACTCTACGCTGACGAAAGTGGCGATCTAGGGTGGAATTTCTCAGCGCCTTATCGAAATGGCGGCTCAAGTCGCTATTTGACCATAGCCGCGCTTTGTGTCCCTTCAGATAAGAAGCATATTCCCAAACGAGCCATTAAAGACTTGTATCAAAAGTTCAAATGGGCGACGGACGTTGAAAAGAAGTGGCAACAGATGATGCCAGCCGAGAGATTGGCCTTCGCTGAAGGCATTGAGGCAATGTGCAAAAAGCACCCCGACATTCATCTGCACGTTATAACAGTGAAGAAGGAGAACGTCGAAGCTCACATCAGGGGTGATTGCAATAAGCTCTACAACTACATGATCCGTCTCTGTGTTCTGGAATGCATGTCGAAGCAGGACGAGGTGAGATTCATTCCAGATCCGCGTTCGATTAAGGTTCAAAGTGGCAATAGCCTGCATGATTACTTGCAGACGGAGCTTTGGTTTACTCTCCGGGTAAAAACGCGGCTCACCACTACTCCGCTTGATAGCAGGAATTGCTTGGGCATTCAGTTCGCAGACATGCTGGCGGGACTCATTCAGCAGAGATTTGAAGATCGGCATTTCGGCTACGTAAGAGTGTGTATGCGGCATATCAGACTGAAAAAGCTATTTTTTTCAAATTGAGCCACTACCGGATGCGCTCTCGACAGTTGAAGCATCCGCCGGAAAGCGGCGGGTCATGAAAATCAGGTGCCAGGTCACGGAAATAAATTCCTGCTGCCGTCCGGGTTATACTCTGCACACACCGCTTTGCGCGCCCCCCGTCGATTGAGGCCAAATCATGGATTATGCAGGAAGCAGCGCAAGCACCCGCGATTCCTGGCGAAGATTCCTCTCGAAATTCAAGCCGAAGGCGCCAACTCTCCTGTCCGCTGTGCCACGGCCGACATCAGCCTGGGCGGCTGCTACGTGGAAACTATGTTCCCGTTGCCCGTCGGCACGAACCTGGAACTCAAACTGCAACTCGAAGGCACGCTGCTTATCGTCGCGAAGGTGGTCGCCCACTATCCGCTGGTCGGCAACGGGATCCAGTTCGTAAAAATGCTCCCTGAAGATCTCGAAGAACTCCGGGCCTTTCTCGACTCTCTGGCAACGCAAGCGGGGGCCCCATCCTAACGTCGCGCTGGTTGCGACGCTAGCACCGTGACCGCATGATCCTTACTAGGCGTCGGGGGCCCGAGGGCGGGGCGCCCCTTCGACAAGCCCAGGGCGCCCTCGGAACCGCCGGCAAGGTGCCGGCGCTACGCTCTTAATCCGTTACTCCGGAATAAACGCCATCCCGTGCGGACTGACCATCCCCGTTACCACCGGAGTGATCACACCGGTATCCAGATCGGTTTTCCCGACAGACGTGGGAGTAGCCGAATACGCCGACCCTGGGGCGAAGGCATCTTTTGAAATTGCGTACACGGTCTCGGCATCGCGGTCCGACACCAGGATAACTCCCTGCGAAGACGTCGCGAAAACCGTGTCATCGATCTGCGTCGCCGCGCCGTTATGGGTCAGCCCTACATGAAAGACCGACTGATTGGGCGCGCTCACATTGTGAACAATCAACAACTCCCCGTCCGCCTGGCTATCGAGAACGAGATCGCCACTCGGATCAAAAATCATCGAGTCCGGATCCTGCAAGTTCAGCGCGACCGGAGTGTCGGTTGGAATGTCGGTTGCCGTAGCGTTGGCGTATAACACCGGAGAGACGCTGACCATGTTTCCGCTGATCTGCGCCTTGACGATTGCGGGAGCCGTGTTCGGATTATTGGCGGGATTCGATGCGCTGATGTACACGTCATTCCCCCGAAACGAAATGTCGTCATAACCGCCGCCATGCGGCGTGGGACCGAACGTGTAAGTCGTCGGTGTCCCGGTCGTCAGGTCGAAAATCACCAGGGACGGATTGGCATCCTCATTCTGCAGGGCCCACAGTTGCTTGTTCTTCTTGTTGACCCGCAACCCGTCATTGTGTCCGAGTACGGTATAGACGTTAAGCACATCGCCGTTGTGCGAATATTCGACGATCGTGCTGCTCTTGCCATCCGACCCATCCGGGGCCGCGCTATCTCCGTATCCGATAAAAACGTGGCCCTCCCACACTGCGATCGAGTCGGGTTGGTAGTAGACGCCGGGAACGCTGGTAGCAAACACGCTGACCGTGTAAGGAACGCTGGCCACTGCCTGGGCAAAACAAACGGCAGGCAAGGAAAGGGCAAGAGCGACAACGGCGGCACACATGATACGGCTAAAGAGCGTACGGCTAGAGAGTGTACGGCTAAAAAGTCTCGGTAACATCGCATCCTCCACAACCCGCTTGGGTTGAATGGAGAGAGACTATGCCCCCGGTCGAATCCGGATGTTACTCAGCCGTGAATTTTCGAGAAACAAAAATTAATGTGCTTACCGCAACCGCAGTATTGACGCGACGTTTGCCAAATGATAGCCACCCCAGCCGTTACCCTCACTTCGCGTAAAGATCCTTAACCACTTCCCCACCCTTCATTACAAACTTCACTCGCTCCAGCGTAGTCACGTCGGCCAGCGGATCTCCATCGACGGCGATGATGTCCGCCCACTTGCCTGCCTCAATCGTCCCGACTTTATCTGACCATCCCAGCAGATCCGCGTCGTTGACCGTAGCCGCCTGAATCGCACCCAGCGGAGTCATTCCCAGCTTCACCATCACCGCAAACTCGTGCGCGTTGAGTCCATGCGGATATACCGCCGCGTCCGTTCCAAATCCCACTTTCACGCCGGCCGCAAACGCGCGAGCCACGTTCTTGCGGGCCGCCGGCATCACCTCATGTCCCTTGGCAATCAACTCCGGCGGAGTACCAATCCTCTCGGCGTTCTCGAAGAACCAGTCCATCAGATAGAGCGTCGGCACCAGATACGTCCCACGCTTCTTCATCTCGGCAATGCCCGCATCGTCGATGTACGACCCATGCTCGATCGAATCGACGCCCGCCTCGGTAGCCCAGAGAATCCCCTGCGCGCCGTGCGCATGCGCCGCCACCTTCCGGCCGAGGCGATGCGCATCGGCCACGATTGCCTTCAGCTCCTCCAGCGTGTACTGCGAAGCCTGAGGATTATCGCCGTGCGAAAGCACGCCGCCGGTGGCGCAAATCTTGATCAGGTCCGCACCATACTTGATGATCTCGCGCGTCTTGTGCTGCACGGCTTCGACGCCATCGGCCACGCCGGGGTCAGTGGCGTGGTATTCAAACGGCAAAAGATTGTTGTCGCAGTGCCCGCCCGTAATGCTCAGCGGAGGCCCGCTCACCAGCATGCGCGGTCCCGGCACATCGCCGGCGTTGATTGCGTCACGCAAAGCGACATCCGCGTAATTGAAAGCCCCCACATTGCGCACGGTCGTAAACCCCGCTTCGAGCGTGACTCGCGCATTGTGCGCGCCAATCAAAGCCTGCCGCGGCATCGAGTTCGCCAGCATCGAATATCCAAAATTCGGATTCATCGTGAGGTGGGTATGCGCATCAATCAATCCGGGCAGAACCGTGGCATTCGATAGATCGACGACCTGCGCCCCCGCGGGAATTTGTGCATCACTGCCAACGCTGGCAATCTTGCCGTCCTGAATCACGATGGTCTGATTCGTAAGAGTCTTGCCGGTTTTAACGTCCAGCAGATGCCCGGCGCGAACGACAACGACTCTTGGCGCTGTCATCTGCGCCCAGCCAAAGCTTGCTAGAAAAACGAAAAATACCACCCGCCAACGATGCGATCGCATGCGTCTCCCCTTTTAAAGAAAGTTGATCGGGTACATTACAACGATGCGCGCTTTGAGGCAAGGCAGCTACCGTCGTGCTTTTATTCCGAACGTTGTTCACCCACGTCATGAATTTTCCCGACGACGGACGAGCACCCGCAGGCATCCGCGCGATAGCCGCTCTTTTCGCGCTCTGTGGCATTTACCTGGCATCCTTGGAGCCTCATGCTCGTGCGGCCGGGCACGAGTCTCCATGTCGGCCGGCGCGCCCTTGCTCTTCGGCCTCGAACTCGCCGGGCCGTTCATGTTTCTGCTGATGGCCTTTGTAGCGGGAGCTGTAGCCTGGGGCCTGGTGAAGCGAAACAACATCACGCGCCACGTAGCCATGCTGATCGCTATATTCGGAATCGTGATGCTGGTGCCGCCGGTGTCCGCGGCCACCATCACGGTGAATGCAAGGGCCCTGGCATTGGGAGGGCTGGGAATCATCGTCCGCGTGATCGTGGCCTGGTACCTGGGGCGTAAGGATGTCGCAGAAACATTTCGCGGGGGCAATTCACCCAGCGCGTAACCGTGAGCAAATAACTATGACCAAATAACCATGAACGCAAGATCCGTCAGACTACAGTCCGCAGCAAGCTCTTCAAATCGTCCGGATGCACCGCAAATTCCACCGCCTCCTCGCGCTCCAGATGGCCTTCTCGCACCAGCCGCGCCAATGACTCTTCAAGGGTGATCGATCCTTTACCCCGGGTCATCGTGATTTCCTGGTGCAGGTGCTGGAGCGCGTTGCGGCGTATGTGCTGGCGCGCGCCATATCCGATCATCAGCATCTCCACGGCCGGAACGCGCCCGCCCTTGCGGCTGGGCAACAACGTTTGCGTCAGAATGGCTGAGATGGCCATCGACAATTCCTGCCGAATCGTGTTCTGGCGCTCGACGGGAAACGAATCGGAGATGCGCGAAATAGCGGAGGCCACGTCGGTGGTGTGCAGCGTCGACAGCACTAGGTGCCCGGTCTCCGCCGCTGAGACCGCAATCGCCATGCTCTCCGGATCGCGCATCTCGCCTACAACGAGCACGTCCGGCGCCTGCCGCAGCGCCGCCCGCAAAGCAGTGGGGAAGTCAGGCGCGTCGATCCCCACCTCTACCTGCTCGATGACGCTGCGCAGGTGGGGTGCTCGTACTCAACCGGATCTTCGATGGTGAGGATGTGCCGCGCATCGCGCTTGTTGATCTCGTTGACGATGGCGGCCATGGTCGTCGACTTCCCCGCGCCTGCCGCTCCTCCGATCAGCACCAATCCTCGCCGCAAGCCGGCCAGGTTGCCGACCTCCGCGGGAAGTCCAAGATCGGCGAGTAGCGGAACCTTCACGGGAAGGGCGCGAATCGTTGCCGCCGCCTGTCCCCGCTCGCGATGCAGGTTGATGCGGAAACGCCCCAGGCCCGCGACCCTGTAGGATGAGTCCGCGATCTGCGTGTTGCGGTACTGGTCGGCAGCCACCGGCGAGAGCGCGCCCAGCACCAGCGCTTCAATCTCGGAACCGGCCAGCGGATGGTCGCCGATTTTCTCGACCACGCCGTTCATGCGAACCGAGGCCTCTATGCCGCCGACCAGCAGCAGATCGCTAGCTCCGCGGCCGATGAGGTCCGCCTAGAACTTCTTTCAGTTTTTCGTTATCAGGCAAAGGCGCTTCCACTAGATATGATCGCAGAGACCGCCCGATCTTGCGTGGAGGTCTTAATGAAATGGGGCTTGGCCACCCGTATTTGACGGGTCGACAGCGGCTCGGCCCTCCCCGGCAATCCTCGATGTTTGAACGACTTGCAGATGCCGGCAGAGGCGAATGTACGTACAAATATGTCATGTTCCACGTGGAACACTTTGCACATTTCGCAAGGTTCCACGGCAAAGACCTGGATTTTCGCTCGGCGGGGCGGGATCCTTTTATTTCTTCGCCGCCGCCGGCTCCCCGACCCGCTCGCTCACCTTGAACGTCATCTTGCCCGCTTTCTTGTCGGCATCCACGATGACGTGGTCCCCGTGCAGCACCTCGCCGTCGAGGATCTTCAGCGCCAGCGGATCCTGCACCAGCTTCTGAATCGCCCGCTTCAGCGGACGCGCTCCGAAGTTCGGATCGTAGCCTTCGGTGAACAGCAGTTCTTTGGCGGCGTCGGTCAGCTCCAGAGAAATCTTGCGATCGGCCAGCAGGCGCCGCAGGTCTTCCAGGCGCAGGTCGACGATCTTCACCAGCTGCTCCTTGCCGAGCGGGCGGAAGATGATGATGTCGTCCACGCGGTTCAGGAACTCGGGCTTGAAGTGGCCGTGCAGCGTGTCGAGCACTTGCTTCGAGGCGCGCTCGAACGCTTCTTCCGTCCGAATATTTTCCGATTGCAGATAAGTCGAGCCCAGGTTCGACGTCATGATGATCACGGTGTTCTTGAAGTCGACCTTGCGGCCCTTGCCGTCGGTGAGGCGGCCGTCGTCCATGATCTGCAGCAGGATGTTGAACACGTCGGGATGCGCTTTTTCAATTTCGTCGAAGAGCACGACCGCGTAGGGATGGCGGCGCACCTGCTCGGTGAGCTGTCCACCTTCTTCGTAGCCGACATACCCGGGAGGCGCGCCGATCAGGCGCGAGACGGCGTGCTTCTCCATGTACTCGGACATATCGATGCGCACCAGGGCGCGTTCGTCGTCGAAGAGAAATTCGGCGAGGGCGCGCGCCAGTTCGGTTTTGCCGACGCCGGTCGGCCCCAGAAAAATGAACGAGCCAATCGGCCGCTTGGGATCGCTCAGCCCCGCGCGCGAACGGCGAATCGCATTGGCCACGCGCTCCAGCGCCTCGTCCTGTCCGATGACGCGCAGGCGCAGGCGATCTTCCATGTTGATGAGTTTCTTGACCTCGCCTTCGAGCATCTTCGAAACAGGAATGCCCGTCCACTTCGAAACGATGCGCGCGACGTCTTCCTCGTCCACTTCTTCTTTCAGCATGCGATGGCTGGCCTTGCCATCGATCTGCTCGGTGATCTTTTTGAGATCTTCTTCGGTCTGGCGGATGAGGCCGTAACGGATCTGAGCGACGCGTTCGAGGTTGCCTTTGCGCTCTTCCGCCTGCTCTTCGAGTTTGAGCTGCTCGAGTTTCTCTTTCAGTGCGCGTGCTTTGGCGATTACATCTTTTTCCTGCTTCCACCGGGCCTTGAGCGTGTTGGACTGTTCGCGAATTTCGGCCAGCTCTTTTTCGACCAGCGCCAGGCGTTCGCGCGAGCTGCGGTCGTCTTCTTTCTTCAGCGCCTGCTTTTCGATTTCGAGCTGCGTGGCGCGGCGTTCGAGCTGATCGATCTCGGTGGGCATGGAGTCAATCTGGATGCGCAGCGATGCGGCAGCTTCGTCGATCAGGTCGATGGCCTTGTCGGGCAGGAAGCGGTCGGAGATGTAGCGATGCGACAGCGTGGCCGCGGCGACAATCGCCGAATCTTTAATGCGCACGCCGTGATGGACTTCGTATTTTTCTTTCAGGCCGCGCAGGATGGCGATGGTGTCTTCGACGTTGGGCTCGCCCACAAACACAATCTGGAAGCGGCGTTCGAGGGCCGCGTCTTTTTCGATGTACTTGCGATATTCGTTCAGCGTGGTCGCGCCGATGGCGCGCAGTTCGCCACGGGCGAGCGCGGGCTTCAGCATGTTGGAGGCGTCGATCGCTCCTTCTGACGCGCCCGCTCCGACCAGCGTGTGCAGTTCGTCGATGAAGAGGATGATCTGGCCCTGCGCGTCTTCGATCTCTTTCAGCACGGCTTTCAGGCGATCTTCAAATTCGCCGCGATACTTCGCGCCCGCCAGCATCGCTCCCAGATCGAGCGAGACGACGCGCTTGTTCTTCAGCACCTCGGGCACGTCGCCCGAAATGATGCGCTGGGCAAGGCCTTCGACGATGGCGGTCTTGCCGACTCCGGGCTCGCCGATGAGCACGGGATTATTTTTCGTCCGGCGCGAGAGCACCTGCACGACGCGCCGAATTTCTTCGTCGCGTCCAATGACCGGGTCGAGTTTGCCGCGGCGCGCCAGCTCGGTGAGGTCGCGCGCGTAGCGTTCGAGCGCCTGATATTTGCCTTCGGGATTCTGGTCGGTGATGCGCTGCGATCCGCGGACAGCGGTCAGCGCTTTGAGAATGGCGTCATGCGTGGCGCCGTGACGGGCGAGCAGTTGCTGCGCTGCGTCTCCCTGATTCCGATCGCGCTTCAGACTGGTGATGGCGAGCAGCAGATGCTCGGTCGAAACGTACTCGTCTTTGAAGGCGTCCGCTTCCTTGAATGACTTCTCCAGAAGCTCGTTCACCTGCGACGACATGGTCGCCTGGTGCGCGCCGCTGCCCGAGACTTTGGGGAGCTTTTCGATCTCCTGGTAGATCTCGGCGAGGACGGCTTGCGGGCCGATGCCGATTTTTTCGAGCACCGGCGGAACGATGCCTTCTTTGTCTTCGACGAGCGCGGCCAGCAGATGTATGGGCATGAGCTCGGGATTGCCGTGCTCGGAGGCGAGCTCGGTGGCGCGCTGGACGGCTTCCTGCGCTTTGACTGTGAATTTGTCCCAACGGATTGGCATGGGTTACTCCTTGCGCTACTCAAAGGGTAGCCGGATTTTGTAATTTTGTAATCGGTAATTTCGTAATTTGAATGGCGACTTTGCAGCGCGCACTAATATCCGATTGCCAAATTGCAAAACAAAACGGGAGGGGCTTGGTCGTGCCTCCTCCCGCCGAAAGTCCTGCCGAGCTCCGCTCGGCTGGAAGACGGGGCAGAGCCCCGTGTCTAAGACCAGCACGAGCCTTGCTTATGCGGCTTTGCCGGCAGCCTTCGGCTCTTTGGCTTCGAGTGTCTTCTGGCTGCCGGTATTGGACGAGCCCACGTTCACTTTGATCTGCTTCGGCTTGGCTTCGGCCTTCTTGGCCAGCTTTACCTTCAGCACGCCCTTGTCGTAGTCGGCCTGGATATTTTCCGGGTCCACGGTTGTCGGCAGAGTGAAGGTGCGGGTGAAGCTGCCATACTGGCGCTCGACGCGGCGATAGTTCTCTTCTTTCTCTTCTTTTTCGAACTTGCGCTCGCCGTGAACGGTCAGCGTGTTGTTCTCGACGCGGACATCGATATCTTTCTCATCGATTCCCGGCACTTCGATCTTGAGTGTGATGTTGTGCTCGTCTTCGTAGACGTCAACCGGCGGCGCGAAGGTCGTGGTGGTGAGAGCTTCTTCCTGTCCACCTTGAGTGTCGCGGAATAAGCGGTTCATGCGGTCTTGAAGGGTGATGAATTCACGAAAGGGATCCCAACGGGTAAGTACGGTCATTGCTAAATCCTCCTGCTTGAAAATATTGGGAGCGCGGTTGCTCCCTGCGCTTGTCATTAGCGTGATTGAATAATAAAACATGAGTGTATTATTGTCAAGTATTAGATTGTTATTGTTTATCAATGACTTACGTGTAGTATCAGGCACTTAAGGTAGCTGGTTTCGGGCACATTTAGCAGGATAGGATGATCTTTTGCGGCACCGCGGTTTTCCAGCAAACGCAAAGTTTTATGTGCGTCGCGAGCGGCGCCGGCCACGACTTCGAGGAAGTCAGCTGAGCTCACGTGAAACGAACAGGAGCAGGTGACCAAGATGCCGCCGGGGCCAAGCATTTTTAGAGCGCGCAGGTTGAGTTCCTTGTAGCCGCTGAAGGCCTTGTCGAGATCGCGTTTGGTTTTGGCGAAGGCGGGCGGATCGAGGACGACGATGTCGTACTTTTTCCCGCTGGCCGCATAGTCGCGCAGGAGGTCGAAAGCGTTGGCCTCGATCCATTCGATTTCTCGACCGTTGAGGGCGGCGTTCTTGTCGGCCATTTCGAGCGCGGGCCGGGAGCTGTCAACTCCGGTGACGCTTTCACACTTCTGAGCGAGGTGAAGGGCGAAGCCTCCCTGATAGCAGAAGACGTCGAGAGCGTGGCCTTTCGCGTATTGGGCGGCGGCGGCGTAGTTCTCGCGCTGATCGAGGAAGGCGCCGGTTTTCTGGCCTTCGAGGCCGTCGTAGTGGAAGCGGACGCCGCGCTCGGCAACGACTTCCGACGTAACGTCATCTCCTAGCGTCCTGCCCAGGTTAGCGCCCAAAACACGGGCGCGAACCTGGGGCACCGAGCTATTCTTTATTGCGCTATTCATGGCGACGGTCGTCGAACTTTTTTTGCCCCATAGCAGGCCTGACTCGCGCGGCGGGAGTTGTTCGAGATCGCGAATGCGGGGATCGACGCGCTCGACGATTCCAGTGGGTTGCAGTTCTTCGACGAGCGTCTCGATGACGGCTCCGCGAACCGGCTCGGCGTCCATGGCCTGGGTCAGGATCTGGACGGAGAGGACGTCGTTGTAGCGGTCGATGATGAGGCCGGGAAGGAAGTCGGCTTCGCTGAAGACGATTCGGTAGGCGTCGGTGTTGGAGACGACCAGCTTGCGATAGGCGATGGCGGCGCGGATGCGTTCGGCTATAAGGGCGGGCAGGTCGGTGATCTCTTCTTTGCTCCCTGCGATCATGCGGATGGCAATTTGCGACGAGGAGCTGTAGAGGGCGGTGCCGAGGAACTTTCCGCGCTCGTCGGTTACGCGGACCATCGCGCCGGGTTTTATGTCGCCTGTGGATGTGATGTCGGAGCGGTAAACCCAGGGATGTGCGGACTTGATGCGGGCGGCGCCGCGCGGGGAAAGCTTGATAATGGGCAAAGAGGAATCGCTGGCCAGCGACGCCTTGGAAATAGCGGCAGGTCTTGTTGGCATGAGGCGATGTTACATGGCCTTCACCCTCGGGGCTAAAGCTCAAGTCGTTTTCAACGGCCGCGGCGCGGCCGCGGCCTCTCACCCTGCCTGCCCAGGTTAGCGCCCAACAGACGGGCGCGAACCTGGGGCACCTTCAGGATTCTTCCGCGTCCATAAGCTCGCGCCTGGTGCGGGGCTCCAGCGCTTGAAACACACTTCGCATCGGGGGTAGGGGTCCTTCGACTCCGTAGCTGCTGCGCTTCGCGCAACAGCCACTCCGCTCAGGAAGACACTTTGGTAGAGATGGGCGCGTCGCTCCGCAAGGATGACAGCTTGGGTTGATAGGGCAGGTCGCTGCTCCGCAGCCTGCGCACTGGGCGCAGGGATGAAATGCTGGCCGTTACTGCGCCCGTCATTACTTTCTTCAGCGCGCTTTGAAACTGATCCATCTCGGGCGCTGTGCCTACCGTGATGCGGACATATGTCGGCCAGACTGGCCAGATGCGTCCGATGTGGACGTTTTGCTTGGCCATGGCGTCGATAACCTCTTCGCCGGCGCGCCTGGTGTCGAGCATGAAGCAGTTGGATTGCGATGGGACGTAGTGGTATCCGTTGCGGTCGAGCCAGGCGAACACGTCGCTGCGGATGC
Source organism: uncultured Acidobacteriaceae bacterium (assembly GCA_963709055.1). GTDB lineage: Bacteria > Acidobacteriota > Terriglobia > Terriglobales > Acidobacteriaceae > Acidiflorens. The sequence goes on along the minus strand of CAVPUZ010000021.1, from coordinate 590,336 downwards.
CCGCATTGATGCGCTTGCGTTCGGGCACCAGTTGCGCATCTTTCAGACTGGCGGAGGCCGCCGCTATGGCCGTAATCGGCATGAAGTTCCATCCGCCATAGCTCTCGACCTTTTCAATCAGGGCGGGCTTTCCGAAGACGGCTCCGCAGCGCAGGCCGGCCATGCCGTAGATCTTCGAGAAAGTACGGAGGACGAGAACATCCTTGTCGGCTTTGACGAGATCCATGACTGACTCTGTGTCTGAGAAATGAATGTAGGCCTCGTCGACGAGCACGATCGAGTCTTTGGGTTTATTCGCGACCAAATATTCGATATCGGAATGACTGGTGACCGTGCCGGTGGGATTGTTCGGATTGCAAATGTAGAAGACTCCGGCATCGGGGCCGGCTGCCAGCATGGCGCGAACATCGTGCGCGTAGTCTTTGGCGAGCGGCACTTTGATGACGCGCGACTTCACCGCCTCGGCAGCAAACATTCCGGCCTCGTAGCCAGGATCGGCCGTGACGTAGCTGCGCTGCGGCGAACAGAGGGCAGCGACGGTGTAATGAAGAGGGGAACTCGATCCGGGATAGACGCGGACATACTCGGGCTTAACGCCCTGGAGTTGAGCCAGTTGTTGAACGAGTTCGTCGGTGAGCCAGAATGAATAGCGGCCGCCGTGGGGAGCGATGGCGATCACGGCGTCGCGCGCGGCGGCGCATGGGCCCAGTGGATTTTCATTGGCGTCGATCCGCACGCCATCCGGACCCATCTTGGGTGTCCTGGCATAAGCCAGCATGGGTTCCGTGACGATGCGGAGCGCAACCGCGGCGGAAGCGGCGGCGGACAGGCCAAGAAAAGAACGGCGGGACGGGGAAGGGATAAGACGATCCTCTGCCATAACTCACCTCACGCAGGTCATCTTACCCTAAATTGCATCGTGGATTGCGCTCAGATTTTCTGCTGGCTCGCATCCGATTCGACAATATCCGCGAGTGGCCCGCGTGAATCTACTGGGGCTGACAACGCGCCTTCGGAGCGGGAATCCGTGCGTTACTGCATGCGATTTTGTGGTACCCTTCCGCCCTCGACTGATTTGCCGGAAATGAGTTGCTCAAGGCGATTGGTCGGTTTTGTACATCCCCAAGGAGGCCCATTCGTGAAACGTCCACTCGTTGCGTTGGTAGTTTGTGTTGCATTTGCCGTGGCAGTTTTTCTTCCTGCAATAAAACCGGTTGAAGCCGCCGGCGGCCAACAGGCCACGGCACAGGCGGGCGCCACCCTGACCCCGGCAGAATATTGCGTAAAAAAGGGCGGCGAGGTTGATGGCCGCCAGCCGTATTTCAATACCAACGACAATAATGAGCAGAATTGGCTCCGGCTATCGGGCACGCGGCAGTTCTGCAAATTCACTTCGAAGAAGGATGGTTCGCGGATTTACGTGCTGCTCTCGACCCTCGACACCGAGCAGCCCAGCATGGCGGCGCTTGCTTACTATGCGCAAGTTCCGCTCGGGAGCGGCTGCAATGGCAACCCGGCATCGTGCTACTGCTCGCAACTGGGCGGGAGCGACCTGTTCGGCGGAATCAACGCCAACGGCGGCGGCTGGGTGAAGAAATCGGATCCCGTGGACACGGTTCTGGAGGCTTGCATTTTTCCCGATATGTCGACCATTGACTCCTGGGGACTGGCCTACCACTCGGCGGGAATCGTACGCGGCAAGGATTTGAGCAAAGTGCTGCGATATGCGAATCCGTACTAAGTGGAATGCGTCGAAACTTAGGAAACTCTGATTAACTGTCGACAGCAAGCATAAACCACAGAGGACACAGAGGTGCAGGGAGGGGATCCCAGGGCCTTAATCAGAACTTCCTTAGCGGGCGGCGGTGTGTTCCGGCGGGGAACTGGCGCGATCCCGATGCGTGGACCGGTGTTCGCGCTGGATGGCCAGCAGATCTTTCAGGAGCGCATCGAGGACATTCGAGGGAATCTCGGTGCCCCATTCTTCGTCGATCTCGGTTTCGTCCCAGTGGCCGTTGAGACGGAGCGCAGCGTCGGTTAGATCTTCGGGAAATGCCTGGCGATAGTTGCCTTCGCGTTGCAGCACGCCGCCGATCTGGCGTCCGGTGTGCATTTCGTAGGTGCGCCGGGTGGAGTTGCCGTCCTTGTTGGTGAAGACCAGAAAAACTTCGCCATCTTCGCCGTAATCGGGACGATAGAACCACGCTTGCGGGGAGTCGGATTTCGGGCGCGGGCGTTTCTTTGCCTGGCCGGCGGCCTCTTCCGGGATCACGTCATTTTCGGGATTGTAGTAAAAAATTCTCTGGCAGGAATCGCAGACCACGACCTTCTCGCCGATGCGCACCTCGTTATAGATCTGGGGGCGCAACATGACCTGGCAACCCATGCATTTTTGGGCGCGGACTTCGGCCAATCCGGTTCTGCGGAACTTCATCACGCGCTCATAGTGGCGGAGAATGTCCTCGGAAATTTCGCGGCGCAGGCCATCCCGCTTGGCATTCCAGTCGGCCAGCTTCTTCTGATCTTCGGCCGCAACCCGGCGCGCATCCTCTTTTTCTTTTTCGATCTCGGCAGTTTCCGCCTTCAGTTCCGCCTCCGCCGCCTTGACGTTCTTTTCGCGCGCTTCGACGTTCACCATCACTTCGAGGATGCGATCCTCGTTGATGCGAATCTCCTGCTCGGCGAACTGGATCTCGTGCAGCAGAGCTTTGTACTGATCGTTGGTTTTTACGTCGAGTGATTGATCGCGATACTTGGAAATTTTGCCTTGCAGGTCTTGAATCGCGGATTCGAACTTTTTGCGATTGGCCTCGTCGGCCTTGGCGGCGGCGCGCGTTTTTTCGAGGTGAGCCTTGGTCCCAGCGAGCTTCTGCTCGATCACCGCGATGCGCTTGGGCAGCTCGGCGATCTCTTCCTGCAGTTTGCGGATCTCCTGATCCGCTACCTGCAGGTCCAGTAATTTTTCGATGTCAGGAAGCATCGGCCATAGATGTCACCATTCGATTCTAGCACGCGTGAATCGGCGGAATGACGACCAGAGCGCGATGGTTGATGGAATTCCTCAAAAGTGAGAATAACCAGGGAAGCTCTGATCAGGTGCAGGCAAGAAGCACAAACCACAGAGTTCACAGAGGTGCACAGAGAACCGCAGTTACTTGATCAGAGCCTCCTCAGCGTCAGCGGGAGATGGTGTGATTCCCCGGGGTTGCGCCGGAGAAGCCATGCGCCCGAAAAGCTTCACGCATGAGAAGCTACGCTCCGGCCTCTTTCTCCATCGCCAGCAACCGTTCCTTGCGGTCAATTCCCCAGCGATAGCCGCCTTGCTGTCCGTCTTCGCGCACCACGCGGTGGCAGGGGATGGCGACCGCAACGGGGTTGGTCGCACAGGCTCGGGCGACGGCGCGGACTGCTTTCGGCATGCCGATCTTTTTGGCGACCGCGCTGTAAGAACGCGTTTCTCCCCGCGGAATGCGTTGCAGAGCCTCCCAGACACGGCGCTGGAAGGCGGTTGCACGAATGTCGAGGGGCAGAGACGGGTGGGCGTCGCGGCCGTCAATCAAGCGGGTTACGGTCGTCTTCCATCCGTCGAGCGCCGCGTCGTCGCGCCGGCGGACCGCGAAGGGAAATTCGCGCATCAGGCCCTGCTGCAACTGCTGGTCGGAATCGGCAAACTGGATTGCGCAGATGCCCTTGTCGGTCGCGGCAATCAGCATTCGTCCCAACGGTGACGGGGCGATGGTGAAGCGAACCACGGCGGCGACCGCGCCGCGCCGGTATTTCTCCGGAGTCATCCCGAGTTGCGCGGCGGTACGCTCGTAAAGGCGGCTGCTGGAGCCGTATCCGGCGGCATAGAGCGCGGTAGTCACGTCGTGCCCAGCCTGCAGGTTTTGTTTGACCTGGCGCAGGCGGCAGGCGTCGATATAAGCCTTGGGCGTCACTCCCAGAATGGATTTGAAGGTTCGCAGCAGATGAAATGCGCTGCGGCGAAACTCTTTGGCCAGCACTTTCAGCGTCAGGCGGTCTTCTATATGCTGCTCGATATAGCGGCAGATTGCGCGCACCAGCGCCGACTGCGGATTGCCGTCGACGGCCTTGGGGCGGCAGCGCAGGCAGGCGCGATAGCCAGCCTGCTCGGCCGCGGTCGCCTGACCGAAGAAGCGCACCTTCTCCCGGCGCGGGCGTCTCGCCGGACACGATGGCCGGCAAAAAACGCCGGTGCTCGAGACTGCGAACACAAATGCGCCGTCGAGCGAGGCGTCGCGGTCGATGACGGCTTGCCAGCGACGGGCTTCGGTGAGATCTGGGGAGGTAGTCTTCACGGTTGACCCCATAGCTGATTCGATGGCCGGTTGCTCTGAAAGTATCGCATTGGTTGTCATGCAGGTAACATAGGGCGTCGCGGCCCCTTGGGCTATCCGAATGTTGCGGTCAAACTCAGAATTGTCAGGCGACACGGTTTCGGCCGTCCGAATTGCGCATGAAATCACGCTGCACGCGCGCCATTCTGCCGCCGAGTGGGCGACGGCTGCACCGGTAACTTTTTGCGAAGATTGGTTGGGGAGGAATGCCGACCCCGCGCGGCCGACGGAAGTGCGGCTGCTGTGGACTCCGGCGACGCTTTATCTGCGTTTCGCCTGCCGCTATCGCGAGCTGTTCGTGTTCGAGGATTCCGATGCCAATGGGCGGCGCGATCATCTTTGGGATCGGGACGTGGCCGAGGCATTTCTGCAGCCGGACCCGTCCCGCGCGCGCTATTACAAGGAATTCGAAGTCAGCCCGAACGGCATGTGGATTGACCTCGACATTGTGCCCCAGGACATTGCTCCTCGGGACAATGCTCCTGGGGACACGGTTTCCCGGGACAATGTTCAGCAGGGTCTGCGCGACTTGAAGAGTGGCCTCAGGCGCTCGGTTTGGCTGGACGCTGAGCGACGCACTTGGACGGCGGAGCTGGCGATCCCGATGATTTCGCTGACGGCTAACTTCGACCCAAGAGCGGTTTGGCGGGCGAATTTCTACCGGGTCGAAGGCCCGCGGGAACCTCGCTTTTATTCGGCGTGGCAGCCGACCAACACGCCGCAGCCCGATTTCCACGTGCCGGCGGCTTTCGGGAAACTCCGCTTTACTGAGAGATAATGATTCGGAAGCGCGGACAGGAGCGACTATGAAACGGGATTCCAGAGTGATGCGGTCGATCGTTATGGCGACATTGTGTTTGACGACGCTTGCGGGAGCGCAGGTGCTTAGCGCCGATCAGCTAAAGAAGGTGATTCCGAACACGTTCTTTTTTTCCGGACAGGTGGCAACCGTACAGGCGCGCAACTCGACCGGCTTGAAGAATTCCGCGGGCAAACTTGTGCTGGCGGGACTGGTGGACACTACGGGATATGCGACCTCGATCGCCGAGAAATTTCAGGGGTTTCTGATTACTGAGACCAAACTCAGCTTTGGCGGCCACGGCGCCACGCTCGATCCCGGTTGCTATGGGTTCGGATTTAAGGATGGGAAATTGACAGTCATGAACGTGGCGGGAACGGACCTGTTCTCGGTTGCCAGCGAGAATGATGCTCAGCTTAAACACCCCGTTCCGCTGAAGCTGGAAAAGAGCGATGCGGGCTATCGGCTGTACTCCGGACGTGCTTATGTGGCAGTGAAGGCCGATTAAGTTTCAGAGCGATTTGGCATTCCGAGGCTCAGAAGGGCGTCCCCAAAACTAGTACTCTGGCCGCATGATTTTTTCTTACTTCCCATCACCTCTCTTGGACAGCCGAGGGCGGCTGTCGCTACGCGAGGACCGAGGGCGGGGCGCCCTCGGAACCGCCGGCAAAGTGCCGGCGCTACGCACTGCCGGTTAGTGAGCCAAGGGCTGATTTCCACCCAGCAGGAGGCCGACGCCGGCTCGCTTGCGCAATTCGACAAGCAGGGCTATCGCGGCGTTGAGGTAGGTCTTGTTCGGATCCGAGGTATCGGCCCAGACAGCGTCATAGACAATCTTTGCCGCTTCCTTGTCGTCCATGCGGAGGGCGGCTTCCAGGCGATCGGCCTGCTGCCGTACCTCGCCATAACAGGTGTGGCAAATCGCGGCCGGCTCGATGGCTCCGTTGTGCTTTTGATCCAATGCGCAGCGAAAGGTGGTGGCCGCAACCTGGGAGTAGATCTGCGCCTTCAGCTCGCGCAGGCGCTCCCGTTCCTCGCTGGGCAATTTCGCCTCGTTCGCCTGGGGCGCAGCCGCCTGCACGCTGGGCGGCTGGCTGGTAGAAGCGGCAGACACGCGCTGTGGCGATTTACAGATCGGGCAGGCTTCCATATCCGCTGGATAGTAAGCCCGGCAACTGGCACATGGCAGGCCGTAGCCGATCATCTTGTGATCCATGGCAACTTGTGCCGCAGTGGCAGATCCAGATACGGATAAAGATCGCGCCGGTTGCGGCGATGCCGACAACGCCGCACTGGATGATGCCGCAGCCTTCACAACGTCTGGATTGACAACCTTCTCCCGAGCTTGCTTGGTCCCAGTGCTTTCCATGGTTTTTTATTCGGCGGCCGCGTGGCCGCGCCTCTGATGTTCATTCTAGGGTTGCTTGCCGGGGGAGGCGATGTAACGACAGTGCATGCAGCGAAATGGCCGATGGTACCCGTCTAACGCTATTTCGACGTAGTGATCATTCGAGCAGCCTCCTGCATGCGCGCCCGGTAGAGGTTTTCCTTGGGATCGAGGCGGGCGGCGATCTCGAGTTCAGCCAAGGCTTCCTCGTAACGGTTTAAAGCCATCAGGCAAGCGGCCAGGGAATAGTGATTCTGGGCATTGGGCTCCAGACGAAGCGCCTCGCGGAACTCCTTTTCGGCGGCGGCGAATTGCTGGGTATTGGCCAGCGCAGTTCCCAGAAAGTGGTGGGTCTGCGCCGATTCCGGATTGAGCCAAAGCGCTTTGCGGAGCTCCGCGATCGCTTCCCGATCCTTTCCGGAGAGCAGCAGAGCTTGTCCCAGCGCGCGCTGCTCGGCGGCGCCGGCGGGATTCGCGACAATGGCCATATGCAATTCGAGGATTGCGGCGGGATAATCGGCCTTTGACATGTAAGCCCGCGCCAGACAATTGTGGCCGCCCTCCCACTCCGGTGTTTGCCGATAGAGCTCTTTGAATTCCGCGATGGCGTCGTCGAAGTCTTCCTTGTCGCAAAGCGTGTTGCCAAGATTATTGCGGACGCTGGGTTCGTCGGGCTTCAGGCGGAGTGCGATCCGGTATTCGGCCAGCGCCTCATCCATCTTTCCCTGGTCGCGCAGAACCACGCCCAGATTGCTGTGCGCCTGCCAGAATTCCGGCCGCAGCGAAAGCGCATGATGATATGCGATCCCGGCCCGCCGCAGATCTCCCTTGTCGCGCTGTGTGATTCCGATATCGAAGTAGACGTCGGCGTTCTCCGGTTCGCGCTCCAGCGATTGCTGGAAGGCATTCAAAGCGGCGTCGTAGTGGCCGTTGGCGTAATGCGCAAGGCCAAGATAGCGGTACGCTTCGGCATTACCCGGATCGATACTCAGGGCAGTGCGCGCTTCGGCGAGCGCGAAATCGGCGTCGTCGGTCCGGTAGTAAAGATAGGAAAGCTGGCTGTGCGTTTCCGCGAAACCGGGCGCCAGGTGCAACGACTGAGTAAACGCATCGAGCGCCTCGTCGAACCTTTCCTGGCGGCGCAGAATCGTCCCGAGCACGAAGAGGAGCGAAGGATTCTCCGAGTCATTGCGGAGCATTGCCTCGACTTTTTCTTCGGCGGCCGGCAAGTTCTTGTCATGCACCAGAGTGGCAACCGCAACCGGCCGCACTTCCGCACGTGCAGGACGCGGTTGTTGCCGATTTTTTCCGCCCGCTTTGACTTGTCGCTTCTGGGTAAGCCGCGCTTCGATGACGGGCGTTTTGATGAGTCCCGCTCGGGCGCGCGAGATCCTGTATCAACGCCGGGCTCGCGCCTGACTTTTGGAGGGCACGAATGCAGGGCGGCGTGATGCGGCAGGCCAGTCCGGTGTCTGCCAGGCGCTGGATGCGCGCGCTGGAAAGGCCGCCCGCAAGCCACAGGAAAATGTCGTCCAGGGCGGGGCCGGAGGGAGCTTTTTCCGCTTGCACCGAACCTGCCACGAGCACAAACGACAGAAAAATCAGAGAACCACGTTTCACTAAGACCTCCGGCGATCGAGGCTCATTTGTGTGGGAGAGAATCGCCCTATGGCCAAAATAGCTTGACCAATGGCCGCTCGATAGGTCACGGAAGTAATTGGCAGGCCATGGCCTAATGGCGCAGTCGGCTTGTCCAGAGCCGGATTTACACGGGTCCGGCTGGTGTGGTGGCGGGCTCTGTCCCGCCTTTGCGGGGCAAAGCCCCGCCACCACACATGCAGGTCCGACAAGCAGGTTCGACATGCAGGTCCGACGGGCCGGTCCGCAATTCGCGACACTGCCGGCATCCTTTGCGTTACACTTGTCGATAGGTGCTGCCGCCTGATCGCAGCGGTGTGTGAGCGCCGGAGGCTTTATGTTTGAAGGTCTGTTTCAACCCATGCACCTGCTGATCATCTTCTTCATCGCATTGCTGGTGTTTGGACCAAAGAAGCTGCCGGAGTTGGGCAAAGGCCTGGGCGAAGGGATCCGTGCGTTGAAGGCGGGCATGAAGGACGGCGACAAACCGGAAGAGAAAACGGAAGCCAAAGCCGATACTAAACCTGAAAACAAGGCCTAAGTTGTTGTCATCCCGCGTGGGTTCCCCACAAATCTCCTGTACGGTATAATTTCTCGATTCCAATACTTAAGATGATTTGCGGCAGGTGGATAGGGCTCGCCTCTCATGCTGCCGTGGGGAGCTTTTCACCCCGACCCGATGATGGTTAATAATCCCGTTTCGTTGTCCAAAAATATAGGAGGAGTTCTGTGCGCAGGCAATTTGTAGTGGGTATTCTTTTGCTCTTGACGATTCCGGCATTGGCCGACCAGATCGTTCTGAAAAATGGCGACCGGTTAACCGGCTCAATCACAAAGTCGGATGGAAAAGAGTTGGTGATCAAAACCGACTATGCCGGCGATGTAACCGTAAAGTTTGACGCGATTCAGAGCCTGACCTCAACTGGCGATCTCAACGTCACGGTGGGTGGCAAGACGGCGGTTGGTCCCGTAACCACCAGCGGCGATGACATCGTTGTGGCTACTAAAAACGCCGGGCCGGTCGAGGCGCCCAAAGCCTCCTTGACGGTGCTGCGGAGTCCGGCCGAACAGGCGGCCTATGAAAAGACGCTACACCCCGGCTGGGCAGAGGGTTGGGCGGGAGGCGCAAACCTCGGCTTCGCTCTGACCGCCGGTAACAGCGAAACCAAGAATCTGAACATCGGCCTCAACGCCGTACGCACCGGCTTCCACGACAAGCTGATTCTTTACGAAACCTCGATTTACGCCACCACCGGCAAGGTCGCGCTCCAACCCATATCTCCTGCGCAAACCACGGCGAACTCGAACAACGGCGGACTCCGTTACGACCGCGACTTCGCTCCCCGCGTGTTTGGATTCGGGAGTGCCGACTTCTTCAACAACTCCCTGCAAAATCTCGATCTCCGCTACATTCTCGGAGGTGGTATCGGCTTCCACGCGATCAAGACTCCCAACACCACTCTTGATCTGCTGGGCGGCATTAACTACACGCATGAAAGCTTCTCGGACCTGATGCAAACTGTGGTCAATCCGGCGCCGCCGCCGCCCACGACCACGACATTTTATAACCACTCCGATTCCTCGGCCGCTTTGACGGTGGGCGATAATTTCACCCACAAGCTCGGGAAGAACAGCGTCTTCACGCAGAGCTTCCTCCTCTACCCGAGTTTCAGTCAGGTCAATATTGCGTTTCCCGGCGCTACGGCCGATGATGTCCGCATCCTGCGCGGGGCATTCAACCTCGGCTTGGTCACCAAGATCCACAAGTGGCTGGGCTGGCAAGTTACACTGGCGGATGTATTTGACAACCATCCGCTGGCCTCGAATCCTCCCATCGAAAGGAACGACATCACGCTGGCCACTGGCCTGAACTTCTCGTTCACGCACTAGATTTCCGGCTTGTGTGGGGACGGGCATTTGCCCGTCCCCAAGTTCTTGTGGAGAGACGGGCGCCCCCGCCCGTCCTTCTTGACTTCTGCAGAGTGCACCGGTCTGTAACTGAGAACTGACGACTGACAGCTGAGAGCAGAACGCCCGTCCTGATATCCTCTCTCGCATGTCCCGCCCTTTCCTGATCGATACCGACACGGCCTCCGACGATGCCGTTGCCCTCATCATGGCCCTGCGCGCGCCCGACGTCCGCGTGGTGGCGATTACCACTGTCGCCGGGAATGTTCCGGTCCAGCAGGCCACGCGCAATGCGCTCTACACGGTAGAACTCTGCGGAGCCAACGTCCCTGTTTTTATGGGAGCGAGCAAGCCATTGCTCCGCCCTTATCAGGATGCCACCTGGTTTCATGGTCGCGATGGCCTCGGCGATCACAACTATCCCGCTGCCCGCCAATCCCCGCAAAGCGACCATGCGGTCGATGCGATCATCTCCGCCATTGAAGCCAATCCCGGAATCGTCCTGATCACGCTCGGGCCTCTAACGAATATTGCAGTTGCGCTCTCCAAGAAACCGGAAATTGCCGCCCATATCAGCCGCTGCGTCATCATGGGCGGCGCGCCCTGCTGCGAGGGAAATATAACTCCGGCGGCCGAATACAACATCTGGGTCGATCCTGAGGCCGCACGCATGGTAATGCGCGGCGGCATGCCGATCGAACTGGTGGGCTGGCATCTCTGCCGGGGAGAGGCCGTTCTCGACGACCGCGATATCGCCCGCGTTCTTGCGCTCAACAATCCTCTAGCCAAATTTGCAATCGAATGCAACAGCCACGCGCGGCATGCGCTGAAAGTGCAAACCGGAGAAGACGGCATCTGTCTGCCCGATCCGGTGACCATGGCGATCGCAATCGATCCTTCCATCGGGACTGTTTGGAGCGAGCATTATGTCGATGTAGAAACCCAAAGCGAACTGACGCGCGGCATGACGGTGGTCGACCGGCTGAACGTTGCCGACGATGAGCGCAATAAGGCGGTGTGGGCGCCGACCATACAGAGTCAGGCTCAGCGCAAAGTCAACGTCTGTTGGACTATCGACAATCAGCGCTGGAAGCAAGCCCTGGAGTCTGCCCTAAGTTGAGTTTGCGCCCGAAAGAATAAATAAAAGATCCTCTCTGTGTATCTCTGTGTACTCTGTGGTTATCTGCTTTTCCAATCGTGAACATCGAAGAGAGAGCGTAAGTATCAGCGATAGGTTCTGATATATTGGCGTCTTTCGAGGTAGTTCCCGGAGGTAATCCCATGTCCAGAATTGTGCGTTGTGGCCTGATTCAAGCGAGTAGCGCAGCGGGCAGCAACCGCTCGCTGCCTGAGATCAAGAAAGCCATGATCGACAAGCACCTCAAGCTGATCGCACAGGCCGCGAAGAAAAAAGTGAAGATCCTCTGCCTCCAGGAACTTTTTTACGGACCTTATTTCTGCGCCGAGCAGAATGCCCGCTGGTACGACCTCACCGAGCGCGTGCCCGACGGACCGACGACGCAACTGATGCAGAAGATCGCCGCCAAGCACAACATGGCGATCGTAGTCCCGGTCTACGAAGAGCAGATGCCCGGCCTTTACTTCAACACGGCCGCGGTCATCGACGCCGATGGCAAGTATCTCGGCAAATATCGCAAGCACCACATCCCGCACGTTCATCCCGGATTCTGGGAGAAGTTTTATTTCACGCCGGGAGATGGGGGCTATCCCGTTTTTGAAACGAAATACGCCCGCGTAGGAGTCTACATCTGCTACGACCGCCATTTTCCGGAAGGCGCGCGCGTGCTGGGATTGAATGGTGCGGAGATAGTCTTTAATCCCTCCGCCACGGTTGCCGGACTATCGGAATATCTGTGGGAACTCGAGCAACCGGCGCACGCGGCCGCCAACGGATACTTCGTCGGCGCCATCAATCGGGTTGGGCGCGAGAAGCCGTGGAATATCGGCGAGTTTTACGGCAAGAGTTATTTCTGCAATCCCCGCGGCAAGATCTTCGCGCAAGCCAGCCGCAATGAAGACGAGGTGCTGGTCGCCGATCTGGATCTTGACATGATTCAGGAAGTCAGAAGAGTGTGGCAGTTCTATCGCGACCGCCGTCCGGAAACTTATGGCGCGCTGACCACGCAGACGGGACAGGCCGCGGCAGCCGACTAAACTTGCCGCGCCGAAATGGCCTCGAAGCGATGTCATCCTGAGCGGAGCATAGCGATTCGCGAAGCGATCGCTATGCGTAGTCGAAGGACCCCTATGTTCGCAACTACTCTAAGCGGCGTGCGGAGTGCTTCCTGCGCATTGGGAGAACTCCCCTTGATGCCGGAATGACTTCAGGGTGTAGGGGTCTTTCGACTCCGCAGCCGCTGCGCTCCGCGCAGTGGCCGCTCCGCTCAAGATGACAGATTTGCCGCAGATGACAGAGTTGTTTGAGCTGACGATTTATTCAGGATAACGGACTCGCGGTAGCGCAAGATTAGTAACACGACGCCATGACGCCGACCACCAATCCCGACCGCTCTCGAATCGAATCCAGCCCCCTCTACAACGAAGATCTCGCGCCCACTACGCCGCAACGCCGCCACTGGGGCACCTACAGCTTCGCTGCGCTCTGGGTATCGATGTCCGTCAATATTCTGACGTACATGCTGGCCGCCAGCCTGATTCAGGGCGGGATGAACTGGAAGCAGGCGGTGGCAACGGTCTTCCTCGGCAACACGATCGTCCTCATCCCGATGCTGTTGAACTCGCATCCGGGAGCACGCTATGGCGTGCCTTTTCCGGTGCTGGCGCGCGCGTCATTCGGCGTGCTGGGCGCGAACTTTGCCGCGGTCCTGCGCGCGCTGGTGGCCTGCGGATGGTTCGGCATCCAGACCTGGATTGGCGGCGAAGCCATCAACACGCTGATTGCAACCCTGGTTCCGGCGTGGACCCAGGTTCCGCACGGTGCAGCGATCTGCTTCATGGCATTCTGGCTGATCAATCTGGCGGTGATTCTCAAAGGAATCGAGTACATCCGCTTTCTGCAGGGGATCAGCGCGCCCGTTCTGCTGGCGGTCGGACTCCTGTTGCTCGGCTGGGCATACCACGCGGCGGGCGGATTCGGGCCCATGCTGTCGGCGCCCTCGCGCTTCCTGACCTTTTCCGATTTCCTGAAGTTCCTGATTCCCGCGCTCAATGGAACCGTAGGATTCTGGGCGACGGTCTCGCTCAATATTCCCGACTTTACCCGCTTTGCGCGCAGCCAGCGCGAGCAGGTGATCGGCCAGGCGCTCGCCCTGCCAACGACCATGACGCTTTATTCCCTGATCGGAATTCTGGTGACGTCGGCAACCGTCGTCATCTATGGAACCGCGATCTGGGATCCGGTCCAACTGCTCAGTCGCTTCCATTCTCCGGTCGCGGTGGTGATCTCGTTGCTGGCGATTTTGCTGGCCACGCTGAACGTCAACATCGGCGCTAACGTGGTCTCGCCCGCGAACGACTTTTCCAACCTCTGGCCGCGCAAAATCAGCTTCCGCACCGGCGGCATCATCACCTGCTTCATGGGCATCGCTCTGATGCCCTGGAAGCTGCTTTCCAGTTACAGCACGTTCATCTTCGGATGGCTGGGAGGATATGCCGCTTTCCTCGGCCCGGTGGCCGGCATCATGATCTGCGATTACTTCATCATCCGGCGGCGCGTGCTGTTGGTGGACGATCTGTACCTGCGCAAGGGAGCCTACGAATATTCGCGCGGATTTAACTGGTTCGCGGTAGCCGCGTTGTTTGCCGGCGCTGCAACTGCGCTGATTGGTTTGGTTATTCCGTCGCTGCGCGTTCTCTATGACTATTCGTGGTTCGTAGGTTTCGCGGTCTCGTTCGCGGCTTACTACGCGCTGATGAAGTTACAGGGTGAAAAACCTGGCGTTCCGGCGCTGGAAGAGACTTCATAAGTTGGCCCGAAGACCCAAGTGCTATTCTTGATACGCCATGACCACTTTGTCGAAGAACGCTTTGCACCAGGTAATCTCGACCGACCAGATTCAGAAGAGAGTCCGCGAACTGGGGCGGCAGATTTCCGACGATTATCGCGACCTGCCGATGGTGGTGGCGTTGGGCATCCTGGAAAACAGTTTCATGTTTATGGCCGACCTGGTGCGCGCCGTGGATGTGCCGATGGTCTGCACATTTATCAAGCCGCGCTACCAGCAGTCGAAGCAGGGCGAAGCGCCGGTGCTGGAGATTTTCTTCAGCCACGAACTGGCGATCGTGGGCAAGCATGTGCTGTTGGTGGAGGGTCTGGTGCACTCGGGCGTGACCAGCGAATTCCTGATGAGCGATCTGCGCGGCCGGGGCGCGGCCTCGGTCAAACTGGTCACCCTGCTCGACCGCCAGTCGGCGCGACGGGTGCCGCTGCAACCGGATTATTTCGGCTTCCTGGTGGATGACGCATTCCTGTGCGGGTATGGCCTGGGGAGTCCGGAGCAGACGGAACGAAATCTGCCCTATCTGGCGGCGAGCTGACCAGCCGGAGACCCCCGAGCACTTGACCCAAGCGTCGCCCCCGAGAAACCGGAAATGTTTGTAATCCCACAATTCGTCACCCCGCAAACGGTGACTTCTGTTATCACTTGTTAGCAGCTTCGGCTTGCCCGTTTTTCTCCGAAAAGGTCTAGAATGAAGGGGCAAGCTTTTGCCAAGGTCGAATTTCCGCCGCCAGCATCTAATTATGGTTGCAAGCGGCTGCTTTTATTTGGGTTGACGAAAACGGCCGCATTTCGAGGAGTTTCAAGGTGAATTCGACGATCAAAACGGTACTTTTTTGGGCGGTAATTGTGGTGTCGGCCGTCCTGCTCTGGCAGGTTGTGCGCACCGGCAGCACCGGCCCGAAAGAGAAAGAAATCGGCTTTTCCGATTTCCTGGCGAAGTGGATTCGGGCGATGTCCACGATGCGATGTTTATCGGGCAGGAAGTGCAAGGGCAAGCTCAAGGACGACTCGCCCTATCACACCATCGTGCCGGCCAATTACCCGGACATGTACAAGAAGCTGACGGAAAAGGGTGTTCCCTACAGCTTTAAGGACATCAGCGGTGGATCGTGGCCAAGCTGGCTGCTGAATCTGGCGCCGCTGGTTTTGCTGGGCGCGCTGTGGTTCTTCATGATCCGGCAGATGCAGACCGGCGGCAACAAGGCGCTGTCGTTTGGCAAGAGCCGGGCGCGGCTGCTCTCCATGCAGCAGAAAAAGATCACTTTCAAAGATGTGGCGGGAGTGGACGAAGCCAAAGAAGAGTTGCGCGAGATCATCGAATTCCTGCGCGAGGCGCAGAAGTTCCAGAAGCTGGGCGGACGCATTCCCAAGGGTGTGTTGCTAGTCGGGCCTCCGGGAACCGGCAAGACTTTGCTGGCGCGGGCTGTCGCGGGCGAAGCGAATGTTCCGTTCTTTTCGATCTCCGGCTCCGACTTTGTCGAGATGTTCGTGGGCGTCGGCGCGAGCCGCGTGCGCGACCTGTTTGAGCAGGGCAAGAAGAATGCACCCTGCATCATCTTCATTGACGAAATTGACGCGGTGGGACGTCATCGCGGAGCCGGCCTGGGCGGCGGACACGACGAACGCGAGCAGACTCTCAACCAATTGCTGGTCGAAATGGACGGCTTCGAATCGAATGATGGCGTGATCCTGATGGCCGCCACCAACCGTCCCGATGTGCTCGATCCCGCGCTGCTGCGGCCGGGCCGTTTTGACCGCCGGGTGGTGGTGAATCGTCCGGATGTGCGGGGCCGCGAAGAAATTCTGCGGGTGCACACGCGCAAGATTCCATTGGCGGATGATGTCGATCTCTCCGTGCTCGCGCGCGGTACGCCTGGCTTCTCGGGCGCGGACCTCGCCAACATGGTGAACGAAGCGGCATTGGCGGCGGCGCGGCAGAATCGCAAGGCCGTTCTGCAATACGACTTCGAAGTCGCCAAGGACAAAGTCCTGATGGGCGTGGAGCGCAAGTCGCTTCTGCTCACCGACGAGGAAAAGAGGAACACGGCCTATCACGAAGCCGGGCACGCGCTGGTCGCAGCCAAGCTGCCGCACGCCGATCCCGTCCACAAAGTTACGATCATTCCGCGCGGCATGGCGCTGGGCCTGACCATGCAGTTGCCGGTGGATGACCGCCACAACTACTACAAGAACTATCTCGACACGCAGATCGCCATCCTGATGGGCGGACGAATTGCGGAAGAGATTTTCCTGAACCAGATGTCCACCGGCGCCGGCAACGACATTGAACGGGCCACTGAACTGGCGCGCAAGATGGTCTGCGAGTGGGGCATGAGCGATCTTGGCCCGCTGACCTTTGGTAAGAAGGAAGAGCAGATCTTTTTGGGCCGCGAAATCGCGCAACATCGCGATTACTCGGAAGCGACCGCCATCCAGATCGACGAAGAAGTGAAGAAAATGGTGAGCACAGGCTACAGTACGGCAAAAGAGATTTTGTCGAACAATCGCGATACGCTGGAAAAAATTGCCAAGGGCTTGATCGAACGAGAAGTGCTGGATGCGACCGAAATCAAGCTGCTGGTGGAGGGCCAGGAATTGCCGCCGCTGAAACCGTTGCCGCCAAAGACCGCGGATGAAACCGTGCAGCAGGTGTTGAAGCCTGAGCGCACCCCGGCCAAAGGCGGAGAGCGTCCGGCAACGGCGTAGGGCAGCGGTCAGCTTTCAGCTATCAGCCATCAGCTTTCAGTTATCCAAAGTAGGCGGCCTTCGCGGTCGCCTTTGCTTTTTCGGTTACGACTTGTGCTGGATGGTCGGGGCGCTTGTCGCCACATTGGAGTGTGGCGTCCTGATAATATCTAGACCCTGTGAACCTTTCTCTCGATTCCAGAGTTGCTCTCATTTCTGGCGGCTCGCGCGGCATTGGCGCGGCTACTGTACGGCTCTTCGTGGGCGCGGGCGCGAAGGTCGTCTTCAACTACCAGTCCGCCAAGGATCAGGCCGATGCTCTCGTGAGCGCGTGCGGCGCCGCCAACTGCCGCGCTGTGCAGTGCGAACTTTCCAGCCCCAAGGCAGCCGGGCAGTTAGTGTCAGCCGCGGTTGCGGCCTTCGGGCGGCTCGACATCCTGGTTGCGAATCACGGCATCTGGCCGCCCGAAGATGCGCCCGTCGACCGCATGTCTGACGAGCAATGGCACCGGACTATCGCCGTAAATCTCGACAGCGTTTTTGGCCTGGTGAAGCACTCCGTCGCGCAGATGAAGAAACAGCGCGGCCAGTCAGCCCAGAACGGCCGCGATCCCTCCGGACACATCGTGCTGGTCAGTTCCACTGCAGGGCAGCGCGGCGAAGCCTTCCATTGCGACTACGCCGCCAGCAAGGGAGCGGTCATCAGCATGGTGAAAGGCCTTTCGACCGAACTCGCCCGCGACGGCATTCGCGTAAATTGCGTTGCGCCGGGATGGGTGGCGACAGATATGTCGCACGCGGCGCTGAACGATCCGCCGACGCGCGCCAAGGTCTTCGGGACGATTCCGCTGGGCCGCGTGGGAACGCCGGAGGAGATCGCGGGCCCGATCCTCTTTCTGTGTACGCCCTACGCGGGCTTTATCACGGGCGAGATCTTCAACGTCAATGGCGGGGCCGTGCTGGTGGGGTAGACCAGATCTGTGAAGCGTTGTTGCCATCGTGTCTAACTAATTGAAACAAAAGGCGGAATTGTTGTGAAAATTCTTATTGACTCTCCTGTCGTCTCAGTTGCATCATAGAAAGTGAGATTGGAGCCTGTCCTGACCGTCGGCACGTTCAATGCTCCATCGCATCGGGAAAAACTCGCGGCAGAGTTTAAGGAACGTTCGGAGGAAAAGTGCTGCGCGACGGTCTAAACCGGGACCATGCTGAGGGTGCTGGCACACCTCAGTCACTGTCAGCCACTGTGAACCTGCCTCTCTTTGGTTCAACCTTACAGCGTGTACTTCGTGACCGAAAATAAATTTTAGTGAGGGCCTTCATCTAGGGCAGGGACAATGCTCAATGTCCCTGCCAACGCTCTCACTCGCTTCACGAAGGTGACTAAGATGACTGAGATTGCAGTGGTAGTTGATTTTCTTGTACGTACCCTCCAACAGGTTGCTCCGAGACCATCCACAGGCACGCAACTGTCTGTCTTGGTGAGAGCTGCTCATCGCGGTTCAGTGCTGAAGCTCTCGGCTATCGCAATATGCGGGACTTTATCCGCAAACGAGTCAGCGCAATTGTCGAAGTTGGTCGTGCCGGTACGGATGTTCAGTATGCCCTGAAAACAACACAAGCCAAACTGGAAACCGAGATCGCATCTATTGCAACCGTCGGCTTCGCCGATCACGCCCTCGATCAGTTGATGAGAGACCCGCGCGCCTGGAAGACTTCCCGGCGTCCGGACTCGCCATTTCGTCTCTATCTAACCGATTGAGTTGTACACGGCCGCACTCCAACTCAAGGCCGCTTCCAGATGCGGCTTCAGCGCATATCGCTTGTAGTATTGCTCCTGATCAGTCGAGCTTCACGGTTGCTCGCGACATCCCGAAACCGATCTGATTCCCGCCTCTGGAGCGAGTGGCGGTGGCCTGTCTTTGACCGTCTACAGTCCCTTGGCCTGAATACAAGTGGGGCGAGTTCCGGCGTACACGAATTCGGGACGAGCTCAAGAGGAGGTGGAAGAGATTGGAACGCTGCCATTGCCGGCCCAACAAGAAGCTGCCTTAGCATTAGTAACGCAAACAACGATCAGCAGCATCAGCACAGACTCAATCGGAGTTGTCGATTCGCAAAATCGCTGCGGATGTCGTTCAGCGCATGAGCGGATCAGAACTTCGCTGCCTCAACCTGCCGTTAGGATACGTGTGGACTCTCTCACCAGGCGATGATTGCCGAGCTACCCGTGAAAATTGCGATTGTGGTGGGGTTCTATGACCCCGTAAAAAAAGCTCTGAACGCACGTTATCCGGAAACGTCCTATCAGGATCGGCTGATCTGGATTGAATCTGGGAAGCGGACCCTCGTCGATTTCAAAGAACGTTTTTATGATGTCGTGCAAACGGCCGAGGGCCTGCTTAGTGTGCTTGGGCCGAGCCGGTCCGCAACGTCATCTTGAGGACAACATGCGCGGCATCATCGGTGTCGCCGAGCGGCAATACGCGACGCCGATACGGTTCGAGACATTCGGGAACCTCTACGATTCTGTGCCAATCGTCGCGTTGGTCGAATCCTTCGGACTTGAAAGAGAAGCAACAATTGGCGTAGATCATGTGCACTCCAAGGTGACCGAAGGAAAAATTCTGTGTGTGTCCCTTGAAGGCAAGACAACCGTGTCGCTGCGCTTCGACGCTTTGACGTATCGACTGAGCGCTCAACGAGTTCTTCGTTGAGGAGATCGTCAAAGGGGACGAAACTCGATTGATGCAACATCTGAAACAAAGAGCGCAGCACCACTCTTGTTACTGTACGCTAGGCTGGACTCCGAACGACAACGCCGAAATAAAAGCTGCGTACAGATTCGACTGACGTGAGGCACAGAGCGCATCTCAAGTGCGGAGATGTTTAGGAAGTGAGACGAGGGACTAAACGCGCTAAACCGTCCACGCCTAGACTGCGTTCCCGTACAGCTAAAATCGCCCCCGGAGCTTCTAAAATAGTAAGAATGAAGACCCTCTCTCTCCTATTGCTGTTTTCGGCGCTTTCCTACGCCCAGACCGAAATCCAACCGCCGCCGCGTGAGAACCTGCCTCCTGCGCCCAAAACCGCGATCAACCTTAACGACACTGAGAGCGCCCACCAGGCCCGTGCGCTGCTTGATCAGGCGATCGAGGCCCTCGGCGGCCAGGCCTATCTCACCTACAAGAACCGCAGCGAGTCCGGCCGCTACTATCCGCTCCATCATGGGACCACCGAGAGCACCGGAATCCTCTATAACTACTATCTGGAATATCCCGACAAGGACCGCTTCGAAGTCATCGCAACCAAGGACATTCATGTGATCCCGGGAACCATCGATATCGGGGGCCTGAAGTCAAGCCATAAGTTCGATCTCGTGCTGATTCACAATCGCGATCGGGGCTACGAGATCAGCTACAAAGGCACAGCGGCGCAGGACAAACTGGACCTGGACAGATACCTGCGGCGGCGCCAGCACTCGCTGGAATGGGTCTTCCGCCAGTGGATCATCGATCCGACGGTCGCATTGTTCTATGACGGTCTGGATATTGTGGACAGCAAGCCCGCCGAAGGCGTGACGCTGCTCAACAGCCATGACGACTCGGTGAATGTCTGGCTCGACGAGAATACCCACTATCCAATCAAAATCAGATATTCGTGGCGCGATCCGAAAGACAGACAGAAAAATACCGAGGAAGAGGTCTACGATCATTACAAGCCGGAAGATGGCATCATGACTCCGCACTCCATTACGCGCTACTTCAACGGGGAGACCTCACAGCAGCGCTTCATCAACACCGCAAAGTACAACCTCGACCTGCCCGGCAAGATGTTCGACGCAAATGTCACGTATGACCCGTTTAAGCCGCTCAAAGGCAGGTGAAAGCCGGTAAAATTCGCCGGGAAATACCCGATATTCTTCGCTGACCGTTCTGCGATCTTGCACAGCCAGAATGAGTTAGCTCGCGGGTGGCGCGCCAAGCCACGAAGTGTGGCAATTTTGCCACATACAACAATTGTGCCTTCCCTGTAATCTGTTTCATCACAAAAGACTTAGAAGTCATTTGGGTCGTCGTCTTCGACGATTTGATTAACGCAGCTTGACACACGAGCAAACAATTCGTACAGCGGCACAGTGCTCCGGCATTGGATTGCACAGTGGCGCGCCTGTCAATCTGCGCATCCTTCCGGCGCCGGCCGGCACCGGCATTGTTTTCCATCGAACCGACCTCGATGGATTTGCCATTGAGGCCAGCGGCCGCAATGTGGCCCGCGTCAGCTACGCTACCAGCCTGATGAAAAAGGGCGTGTTGATTTCGACCACCGAGCACCTGCTCTCGGCATTTATCGGGGCGGGCATCGACAACGCAATCGTCGAGCTTGATAATCTCGAACTGCCCATTCTCGATGGCAGCGCCCGCCCGTTCGTCGAGATGATTCAAAAGGCTGGCTTGAAGCAGCAACGCAAAGCGCGCACCTATTTGAGAATGGTGCGCGAGATCGAGTTGCGCGAGGGCGACAAATTTATCGCCATTTATCCCGCCGATATATATTCGGTTTCCTACTCCATCAACTTCCCGCATCCTCTGATTGGCAAACAGAGTTTCTGCGTCCGCCTGACCAACGGCAGCTACGTAAAGCAAATTGCGCCTGCGCGGACATTCGGATTTCTGCATGAAGCTGACGCCATGCGGCAACAGGGCTTGATCCGGGGAGTGTCCACCGAAAATGCCATCGTGCTGAACCGCGAGGAGGTTCTGAATCCTCCACTTCGTTTTCCGGACGAGTTTGTGCGGCACAAAGTGCTCGATCTGATCGGCGACCTTGCCCTCATCGGCAAGCACATTCTGGGCGCGGTCGTAGCCGACCGTGCTGGCCATGCGATGCATACGGCGCTGGTATCGCGCATTCTGCGCGACCGGTCGTATTGGGAGGAAACCACGATGGACGACGGGGAGCGGGCGCCGCGATGGCCTCTGCGGCCAGTTTGACCGTTTAGTGAGCCACGAGCTGAGTATGCTTAGAAAACACCTACCTCCGAGACGCCGAGAGAACCGAGGCTACCTCTAGACCCTTCTGGGTTTCCAATAAGGGCAGCACTTAAGCTTTTCTCTGCGCTGGCGTCCCGGCGGTAGATCTTGCTTTAAGCTCGCGACTCGCCGCTTGTCGCTAATCGGCGGGCTGCGGAGCGTTCCACTCCAAAGGCGGAATGCGTTCGGCGAGCAGGCGCGCCAGTTCCGCTTCAGCCTCGGAGCGTACCCGATCGGCAAAGGCATGGGCGCTCTGGCGATGTTCGACGCCGAGCGCGGACAGGCGCTCCCGCAAGTACGGCTGATCTTCCTCCAGGCGGCGCAGCAGGCGCTCGGTTCGCGCAATTCTTTCTTCCAGTGTGATCGTCGTAGTTGTGGTCATGCGCTTCCTGTGTCGCTGTTTGATTGAACTTCGTTGATCCCTATCGGAGTCGAGGTTTCCCTCGACCTTACCCACAGTGACACAGTGGCAGGGGAGCACAAGTTACAAGCTAGGTACGGGGAGTTGCTGTGAGCCATGGACTGGAGCTAAAACCGTTTTACCGCCGAGGCGCAGAGCCCGCCGGGGTTTTTCCTGTAAATCCGAAAGGGTAGCTGGTAAGATCTTCTCTGCGATCTCGCTCTCGGCGGTAGATGTTGTTCGACCTCTGAAGGCGACGCGCGAAAGCCTGCAGCCGGGATTACGAAAGCGATAAGTGCGCCAGCAGGTGCTGTGGCATTTCGCTCTGCATGCGATCGGTCAGCCATTTATCCAATTGATACTGCGAACTCTGCGGAACCTCGACGAAGCGAATGCCGGTGCGGCCTCTGCCGTCGGTCCAGGCGACCTGCCCTTTCAGTTCGAGTGCAGTGTTGGACCCGGGAAGCGTGAAACGCAACGCGGCAGCCGCCTCCTTGGGCAACTGGCCGGCGATGTGGAGGGCCATGCCGCCCTCGCTCAAGTTGGTGGAGGTCGCCGTGAGTTCCGGACCCTGCGGAACCTTGAGGCGCACGGGGATCTCGACCGGATAGCGGAAGTAGCGGCGCCGCTCGCGGACCATGAAATTCAGCGCCGCATTGAAGCAGCGGGTCGCGTGCAGCGTAGTAAGGGGTTTCTGCAAGACAAAATTTGCGCCACACTGGAACGCTTCCTGCGTGGTGGTTTTACCGTTGACCACGGCAAAGGCCACGGACTTCGAATTGCTCGGCGTCTTGCGCAGTTCGCGCAGAATCGTATCGCCGCCCTGCAGATCGTCGCAATCAATGATGACGGCATCGAACTTGCGCTTCGTCAGTAGATTGTTCCCGCTTTGGCTGTCGGGGCACACCTCGATCCGGACCGAAATTTTCTCCAGCGTCGGCCGCAGCACCCCGAGCAGAGCCGCATCGCGGCTGATCAGAAGCGATTCCAGTTTCATTTCATCTCGATGTTACCCGTAGCCCACCGTGGACGAAAGTAACTGAGGTACCGGACTAAGTGAGTACTCAATCATATTGCTCATGGAACGCTCGCGCCAAGAGTTGCATCGGTGGGGTGGGATGGTCAGGAAATCAGGAGTGACACTAGCGGACTAGTTTCTTATGGATTCGACAGCCTTCGCCGCGATACTATGCGCGACACTATGAGGATGGGGGAGATCGCCTATCTTTCGCTCGGATCGAACCTGGGAGATCGCGCCGCCAACTTGCGCATGGCGCTCGCGCAATTGGATGAAGTCGGCTCGCTGCGGGTGGTCTCAGCTCTGTATGAGACCCAACCGGTCGACGTCCCGGACCAGCCGTGGTTCTTGAATTGTGTGGCGGCGATCGAGACCGCGAAGACGCCGCTTGAACTGCTGAAATTTGTATTGTCCATTGAGGCCGCGCTGGGACGATTGCGGTTTCGTGACAAGGGCCCGCGCAAGATCGACATTGATGTGCTGCTGTTCGGCGATCGCGTGCTGGAAGAGCCGAGCCTCGTGATCCCCCATCCCGAAATGCAATGGCGGCGGTTTGTGCTGGAACCTCTGGCGGAGATCGCTCCCGAGGTGTGCCATCCTGTGCTCAAGAAAACCGCGCGCGAATTACTCGCCGCGCTCCCCCCTGGGCAGACCGTTCGGAAAATGGAAGGCGGAGCCTGGCACGCCGAGAAGCTCTGAAGCCGGTCAGGGGATCACGATCCGGCTGCCGGAGGCCTCCGGGGCCGCAATGCCCGACTGCGGCGCGGGGAACCGGGCGAACAGAAAATCGACAAAGGCTCGGGATTTGGGCGGCCCGAGGTCCGGGCGAGACCCATGCGCAAGAGGAACACGAGCGACTTCAGAATCTCTGAATCGCGCAGGCGCGAGTAGCCCAGATGCTTCTGCTCGGCCTCGCGAAACTCCTTCACCATGGTTGCCACTTCGCGCGCGATCTCATGGTGCGCGAGGTTCGCGGTCGGCTGCTCGTAGATCAGGCTCGATTCCACCAGCGTCTGGTAACTCTTGGCAAGCGCGCTGAGCCCCGCTATCAAGTCCCGGTCGGTGAGCGCATGCCCGTCGAGCGAGCGCCCGGCGCGCGCGCTCTTTGCGAGCGCGAAGCTGAGGCCCATGATTAACTGCTCGCGTTCGTAGAGAAACTGCTCGGTGATTTCGATCTCGGGGAACAGGGCGGAGCGATCCAGCGCGGTGGTTTCGCGGGGCTTTTCATGCTCGCGTGACTGCTGTCGTGACTGTAAGAGATACGGGCATTCGCTCGGACAGTCGAGCGTGACCTCACGCTGCTCGCCGCAGCACTGCGCGCATATTTTTCCATGCACCGCCGGGCAGAACCGCTTTTCTTTTCGCAGCTGGCAAATCGGACAGCTCACACAGTTTTCCTCAATCAGTCATTATTTCATGGAGAAACTCGATGCTGTACTTTGACCGAACGCTGACCGTCCTTCGCTAGAGCTATAATTGCCCGCACGGATGGCTCTCGCTCCCGGTTCAAAACTCGGCCCCTATGAGATTCAATCTCCGCTCGGCGCGGGCGGCATGGGCGAAGTGTATCGCGCCCGCGATACGCGTCTGGAGCGGGATGTCGCGCTGAAGATTCTTCCCGAGCTTTTTACCCTCGAACCCGACCGCCTGCGCCGCTTCGAGCAGGAGGCGCGCGCCGTGGCCGCGCTCAACCATCCCAATATTCTTGCCGTTTTTGATATCGGACAGCACAACGGCGCGCCCTTCCTGGTCTCAGAACTTCTGGAAGGCGAAGCGCTGCGTGCGGTTCTCGACCGCGGCGCGCTGCCCCAGCGCAAAACCATCGAGTATGGAGTCCAGATCGCGCACGGGCTGGCGGCGGCGCACGAAAAGGGAATCGTCCACCGCGACCTGAAGCCCGAGAATGTCTTTGTCACCAAGGACGGCCGCATCAAGATCCTCGATTTCGGCTTGGCGAAGCTCGCCCAGAAAGCGGGCGTCGAATCGGATGATGTTACTCTCGCCGGGTCGCATACGGCTGTCGGCATGGTCATGGGAACCGCCAGCTATATGGCGCCCGAGCAAGTGCGCGGCGAGGCCGCCGATCCTCGCACCGACATCTTCGCGTTCGGCGCCGTGCTCTATGAAATGCTCTCCGGCGTGCGCGCCTTTCGCCGTGACACGGCTGCCGAAACCATGACTGCAGTTTTGAAGGACGATCCGCCCGAGTTGACCGGACCGGTTCGCCAGGTCTCTCCCACGCTCGAGCGCATCGTGCGGCGTTGCCTGGAAAAGAATCCCGAGCAGCGCTTTCAGTCCGCGCGCGATCTGTCGTTTGCTTTGAGCGCGCTCTCCGGAACCGAGACCAGCAGCGTGGCCCGCGCAGCCGCCGCCGCGACTCCCCGCCGCCTGCCGCTCCTGCCCTGGTTCGCAGCCTTGCTGGCGCTGGTAGCGGTCGCCGCCGGCACGTGGTGGATTGCGCGCCGCCCTCAGCCAACGACTCGCATGCAGTTTGCCCTCGCGGTTCCGGATGAAATGAGCATCAGCCACATGGCGCTCTCGCGCGACGGCTCCATGCTGGTGTTTGTTTCGCCGGAGGAAACCTCCGCGATGCCCATGCTCTTTGTGCAAAGGGTGGGCTCGCCCAATGTTACGCCTCTGGCGGGTACGCAGGGCGCAAGTTATCCCTTCTGGTCGCCGGATGGCGCCTACGTCGGATTTTTCGCGAACGGCAAACTTCAGAAGATGGCGATCTCCGGCGGCACGCCGCAGGTGCTCGCCAGCGCTCTGGCGGCACGCGGCGGCAGTTGGGGAAGCAAAGGCGTCATCATTTACGCTCCGGACGCCCAAAGCCCGCTTCAACGCATCAATGCTGATGGCACGGGGATGGCGGTGGTCACGGGACATTCAGCACGCGAGGAACAATCCCATCGCTGGCCCCTCTTTCTTCCCGACGGCGACCATTTCTTATTCTGGGCTGGTAACTTCGGGAATCCAAGGATGACCGCGTCGAGCGGCATCTACGCCACTTCTCTCGCAAGGCAAGGAGAGAAAACTTGTTGTCCTGTGCCATTCGAGTTTTGGTTACGATGCCCACGATTTGTTTTATGCGGATAGCAAAGACAGTTGGTCAGCATTCCTTTTGACGCGTCTGCCGCACGGTTTCAGGAAGCGCGACCGTGGTCGCGACCGCCGTCGGATTTCAACCGTCCACCTATTGGACGGCCTTCACGGTCGCGCAGAATGGGACGTTGATCTACAACACTGATGTCGGCGCGGCCCAGTCCGCGCTTACCTGGATCGACCGATCCGGCAAAGAGCTGGGCCGCATCGGCGATCCCGCGATCATGGCGAACCCGTCCCTCTCTCCCGACGGCACCCGCGTCGCCGTCGATATCAGCGACCAGAAAGCGAATAACGTCGATATCTGGATCGAAAGCACGACCGGAGCAGGCAACTCGCGCTTCACGTTTGACCCCTCGGAAGAGGTCGCGGCTGTGTGGTCGCGAGATGGGAACAGTGCTGGCTTACCGCTCTGACGGCGACGGCTCACGGTTGCACTTAAAGTCCGCGACTGGCCTGCAGCGGGAGAAGAAGAGATTCACCCTGCCGCCTAGCTCCATGGACGATCTTATTCCCAATTCCTGGTCTCTGGACGACCGCAGATTCTGTTCACGCGCCAAGTTACGTCGGCGACCACTTGGAACTACTGCCCGTTGCCGGAGGCGAGCCATCCCGCTTTTTGAGCGGAAAGGCAATGAGACGAACGGGCAAATTTCTCCCGACGGAAAATGGGTGGCCTATGCCTCCGATGAGTCCGGCAATTGGGAGATTTACGTCACCTCATTCCCCGGCGCCGCAGGAAAATGGCAGGTATCGCGCGGCGGCGGCACCGAGCCGCGCTGGCGGGGAGATGGCAAGGAAATCTTCTACATCGCCCCGAGCGGCATGTTGATGGCGGTACCGGTGAACGGCGCAGACGATCTTCGCGACCGGACGCCCGCTCCCCTCTTCCAGATTCACGGCCGCGCTCCAATTTCCTCCACCGACGTCTTTACCTACGATGTGGCCAAAGATGGCAAGCGCTTCCTCGTCAACCGCTACGTGAAACCGGAACACGTGGCGCCGTTGACCATCTTGCTGAACGCGCCCGCCGGTAATCCTTCCCGCTGACGAGCAGCTAAGAGTAAGACTGGTCGCAACCTGGCCTCGGACCGTAGCGCCAGCGGTCGCGAGGGCGTCTCACCCCCACTCTTCGGATATCCACGGCGCCGGAATTGCACGAAAAGTTGGGCATTCCGCCTCGCCTCACCAAATAAATCTCCCTAATCGCCGTCATAACCGATTTCTATTTGTCTCATTTCGTCTGGCGCGTTAGCCTATTACGTTCATCCCCGGACAAAATGTTTTTCGGGCTTCGGCCCGAATGCTGTTTGTGTGGAACATTCTTTTCGGATTCCTGTTTCTTGGAAAGAAGGAGAGGCATGTCAACTGAACTGCGGAATTTTCTGGCCATCCCCTACGACGAACTCGAAGAGATGAATCTGAAGGCGAAGAAGCAGCGCCTGGATCGTGTGGCTCCTGGGAAAATCCAGGAAGAGCGGCTGAAGTATCTGACCGACGAGTCGCGCATCAAGGCTGTGACCGTCATGTTCAGCGACCTCGAAGGCCGCCTGCACATGCTCGACTATGACAAGAAATTCCTGCTTGAAGAGCTTCGACAATCTGACCTTCGACGGCTCCTCGATTCGCGGCTTCACCGCGCAACGCGAAAGCGATCTGCGCCTCGGCATCGACTGGGCCGCCTTTTATTGGGGACCGGCCGACGTCTTCGGACCCGGCAAGGTGATGGTGTTCGGCGAAGTCATCGACAAGGGCGGCGAGCCCTACTACGCCGACATGCGCGGCGTGCTCAAGACTATTCGCTGAAGGTCAATTCAAGAAGCACGGCTATACCCTCAACGCGGCCAACGAAATTGAAGGCTTCCTTTTCAAGGGCGCGGATGCCGAGCGCACCTACCATGAAACCTGCAATTCGAATACGTAAACACCGGCGGCTATTATCATTCGCTGCCCGGCGACCCGCTGCGCACCTTTATCGACACCACCGCCGAAGTGCAGCGCGCGATGGGCTTCCAGAACGAAAAGGATCACCCCGAGGTTGCGCCTTCGCAGTTCGAAATCAACTACAACTACGCGGAGGTGGTGGCCGCCGCCGATCACATCCAGCTCTACAAACTGATCTGCCGCCAGGTGGCGCGCAACATGGGGTTGACCGCGTGCTTCCTGCCCAAGCCCGTGGTGGGCGTAAATGGCAGCGGCATGCACACCAACGTCTCCATCAGCAAGGGCGGCAAGAACATGTTCTGGGATCCGAAGGGCGAAGAAAAGCTCAGCAAGTTCGGGCTGGGAGTTCCTCGATCGCATCCTGACCCATGGCAATGATATCTGCCTGCTGCTGAATCCGAGCGTGAACGCCTATCGCCGTCTCGATCCGCACTTCGAAGCGCCCAACCAGATCAAGGCATCGCCGGTCGATCGCGGTTCGATGATCCGCATTCCGATCGGCAACGAGCGCAGCATGCGCGTCGAAGTCCGCTCCGTGGCTCCGGATGCGAATCCGTACCTGGTGATGCTCTCGATCTTCAAGACGGGCCTCGAAGGCACGACCGCGAAAATCAAGAACCTGCGTCAGGCGGAGCGCTATCTGCCCGACAACATCTACACGGCGCATCGAGAACTTCCGCAATGCCGACTGGATGTCGACATTGCTGGGCGAAGATGTGATGGGCCGGTACGCCGATCTGAAACAAGCGTCGGCCGACCGCTGCCCGCGCCTGCTGGGCACTTTCGTTAAAGCGCCCGAAGTGCAGTACCACCACGATGTCTACAACCAGTACCTCTGGAATCTATTTTAGCAAAGAAGCGTTGAAATGTGTGGCGCGGACATTCGCTGTCCGCGCTGCTCTGCAACTTAACCGAGGC
Source organism: uncultured Acidobacteriaceae bacterium (assembly GCA_963709055.1). GTDB lineage: Bacteria > Acidobacteriota > Terriglobia > Terriglobales > Acidobacteriaceae > Acidiflorens. The sequence continues at coordinate 561,163 of CAVPUZ010000021.1, read as the reverse complement.
TGCCGGATTCCGCGCAGCCATTTTCTTTTGCACCATTCAACCCGGTTACTTTTGTGTTCGCCATCACATCCGCTGAGTGGCCGCTCCTGACATAATTGTTACTATGGTGGGGCGTTCTTTCTCTTCGCATTCCTTTCTGTCGGACGAGTGGCTGCCGAAATCGGTTATCTGCCTGCGCAATTACACCTGGAACAAATTCCTGCACGATGTGATCGCTGGCATCACGGTGGGCCTGGTCGCCCTGCCTCTGGCGATGGCGTTCTCGATCGCCTCCGGGCTTACGCCGCAAGCCGGAATTTACTGCGCCATCGTCACCGGCTTTCTGATTTCCCTGCTGGGCGGATCAACCACGCAGATTGGCGGGCCGACCGGGGCCTTCGTGGTCGTCGTTGCCGGAATCGTCGCCGTCCACGGCGTAGACGGCCTGTTCATGTGCACGGTGATGGCTGGCGTCTTTCTGGTCATCATGGGCCTGACCGGCATGGGCTCCGCCGTGAAATACATTCCCCGGCCCATCGTGATCGGATTCACCAACGGCATCGCCATCCTGATTGCCAGCACACAGGTCAAGGATTTCTTCGGGTTGAAGCTGGAAAAGGTTCCCGGTGTGTTCTGGCAGCGCATGGAAGCGCTGGCGCGAGATTTTCATACGATTTCCATCGAGGCCACATTGCTCGCGGTGGGCACGGTGGCCATCATCATCGTTTGCCGCGGAATTTCCATCCGCATTCCCGGCGCGATCGTGGCGATGGTGCTGGGCACCGCAGTGGTCGCGATCTTCAAACTGCCGGTCGAAACCATCGCCAGCCGCTTCGGAGGCATTCCCAGCGGGCTGCCGCACTTTGCAATTCCATCGTTTCGCCCTGAGTTGATCCACGGTTTGCTGGGGCCGGCTCTGACCGTTGCGATGCTGGGCGCGATCGAGTCGCTGATGTCGGCGGTGGTCTCCGATCGCATGTCGAATGACCGCCACAATCCCAACGTCGAACTGGTCGCTCAGGGAGTGGCCAACGTCGTTTCGCCGATGTTTGGCGGATTGCCAGCCACGGGCGCGATCGCCCGCACCGCGACCAACATCCGCTCGGGAGCGAAAACGCCGGTGGCAGGCATGATCCACTCGCTCACGCTGCTCGCGATTCTTCTCTTCGCGTCGCACTGGGTCCGCTTCGTTCCGATGGCAGTGCTGGCCGGCATTCTCATGGTTGTGTCCTACAACATGGGCGAATGGCTTGAGATTCCGGCGCTGCTCAAACTGACCAAAACCGACGTCAGCGTCTGGCTGGTCACGTTTGCGCTGACCGTGTTTGCCGATCTCACAGTCGCCGTCCAGGCCGGCATGATCCTGGCCGCCCTGCTCTTCATCAGCCGCGTCGCCGCCACCACGACTGTCTCCCAAGTCACCGACGACTACATCGAAGACGGCCGCGTGCACATTCTGCAGGACAAAGACATTCCTTATTACGCAACCATCTTCCGCATCCACGGTCCATTCTTGTTCGGCGCCACCGACAAGATTGACGTGGTTACCCAAAACATCCACGAACTGCCGCCCGTGGTCATCATCCGGCTGAGGAACATGACAGCGCTCGACGCCACCGGATTGTTCGCGCTCGAGCAGGTTGCAAAAACATTGAAAGCTAGCGGCCGCGCGTTGATCCTCTGCGGTGCAAGGGAGCAACCTATGCGACTGATTGAGCACACCGAATTCGAAGAGCTGGTCGGCCCCGAGAATATTTGTGTAAACGTCCAGGAAGCGCTGCGCCGGGCCGAGGAAGTGTTCGAAAGATTGCAACCGGTGGGGTCCGGGCGGGCGCGATGAAACCTATCTCATCTCACAAATCGGTTTTGAAAGGGCACGGCTTCAGCCGTGCCGCTCAGGGCCACCAAGATACCGGCTTTGGCCCTTTGTCTAGTGCATTGCCGCCGCATACGCCATCGTCGCATTGAGATACCGGCTCATGGCCAGATCGACAATCGTCCCGATCATCTCCGTGTAGGAAAGCCCCGCGGCCTTCGCCGCCATGGCGAATTCCTGCCGGCTGGCCAGCCACGGATTCGGATTCGCCTCAATGACATAAACATCGCCGTCGGGCGCGAGCCGCATGTCAATGCGCCCATAATCGCGCAGTTTGAGCGCGCGGTAGGTGGCGAGCGCCGTATCCGAAAGCCGCTTCCGAGTCGCCTCGTCCAGATCTTCGGCGATCCCCGACTTGGTCAGCTTGTAGGCTTCGCTGTTTTTCTCGAACTTCACATCATAGCTGGCAATTTTCGGCGTGCCTTCAGGCAGCCGCGAAAGGTCGAGTTCGATCAGCGGCAGAACCTGCGCTCGTTCGTAGTTCCCCAGCACTCCCGCGTAGATTTCCCGCCCTTCGATGTACTCCTCGATCAGCGCCGGAGAATCGAATTCATCCTGGATATACTCGATGCGCTCCATCATCTCCTTCACGTTGCGAACGACCGAACCGGCGTCGATGCCAATCGATCCGTCTTCCCACGCGGGCTTCACGATCAGCGGAAATGAAATGTCATGGGCGTGCTCGATCCGTCCACGATAGGAGGTTGCAAAGAATGGAGTCTTGATTCCATGGAATGCGAAGATCTTCTTCGCAATGGCCTTGTCCTGCGCCAGAAAAAGCGAATGCGGTCCCGCCCCGGTGTAGCGCAACCCCAGCAGGTCCACGTAGGCAACCACGTTCATCTCTTTTGTGTCGTCGCCATCGAACGACTCGGTCAGGTTGAAGATGAGGTCGGCATCGCACTTCGCGAGCGCATGCAGCGACTGCGGACGCCCGTCCAGTTCAACGTGGAAAGGCTCGTGTCCCAACTTCTGCAACGCTTCAAAAATTTCCTCGCGATCCGTCTTCTCTTTCTTGATCTTCTTTACGACCTTATGCGGCTTGCGGCGATTCCCCTCGGCCGGTTCAATGTTCGCGGCCGCCGCGGCCGGATCTTCATTCCACAAATCGTACAGCAGCCCGATTTTCAGTTTTGCTCCAATCATTCAATCTCCCTAAGACGGACTCCGCGCAGTAATTCAGAGCGTTGACCTTGCCACTCATAACGCACAGTCCAGAGCTAAGAGCCAACACCTAAGAGCTAAGAGCCGATTTGTTACGGCTGTATAAACTTTCCCTTTGCTACGTACGTCATCGCTAACGCGGTCGCGTAGGCGGTTACCTCGGCCAGATGTTCGGCGCTGCGCGTTTTGTCGGCGCGCAAGTCGAGTTCACCGGCGCGTCGTTCGATGTTGTCGACCAAAGTCTTGATCAGCGGGCGTTGCGCTCCCGTCCATTGCGCCACCTTGTCGATGAGCGCCTTGCGATGCTGATGCAGAAACTCGCTCGCCGCCATCGCCGTCTTCCGCCGCTTCGATACCGGAAACAAATCCCGTAAATCCGTGTCCGGCGTGAGTTCGGTGACCGCGACCTCTTCGCTCCCATTGCGGTGATAAAAATCGGCCACCGTGATTTCCATATCGTCAACCGTGATGTCGGTGATGCCGCGTCTCCGCATCGGATCGCTTTTCCGCAACTTCCTCACCAGTCGGTCCAGATAGCGCAGCTTCTCCATTGCCGGCCAGCCGCGATAGCGTTTGCGCCAGTTCGACCGCGGGGTCAGCCACACCGCAAACGTCTCGGCAAAATCTTCATCCGGATGCTTCTGCGCATACCATCCCGGCAAGTGCCGCACGTAGTCGCGCGAAAAGGGCGCGGGACGGTAGTTGTCGCGATAAGGCCGCCGGAACGACCCGAACATTCCTTTCCACTCCGGCTTGTTGTGGAGCTTGTAGGCATAGGTGAATGCATGTCCGGCCTCATGTCGCAGGTACATCATGATCTCGCGCGCATCTTCCAGGTCGTGCGCCTGCTTCTCGAGTTCCGCCAATTCCGCATTCGCCAGATAAAACGGGATCCCGATGATCGGCTCGCCCGACGGACATCCCCATTCGTCGGTCAGATAGCAGGCGGGACGAAACTTTGTCATCCCTTTGGCTTCGAGCTCACGGTAAAGCTGTTCGACAAAACGCTCCACCGGCGATCCTTCAAGCTTGAGCCCAAGTTCGCGGATCGGCCGGCTCAGAAGTTCCTGATTGTTGTCGGGCTTCTCTTGATCTTTATCCGGCACAAGCACTCGCTATCGAGGCGACTCGTTATCTTGGCGAACCAGTCCTGTCGCCAGTCCGTAATTCATTCGTCCTCAGATCGAATCGCTCATCGAACACAAACCGCTACGCGAAACTTGACGCTGCCTGCAGTCTTCTGCAGTCGCTCGCGCAACGAACGGGGAGGGACGATGTATCTATAGTAAACAATAGTCGAGATCAGGGATTACGCGGAAGTGACTGGGGTAATACGCGAAGTCGAAATCATGAGTGAAAGAGCTTTGATGCAGACCGATTCGATAAAGGCCTGCTTCAATGAAGGCCGCTTCGATTTCGACGCGCAATCGACGCCGGCGAAAACGCCTACCGCGTCGCTTCTGGCGTCGTGCGTCCCGCCTTGCGCAGAATCGATTGCACTACGACTCGCTTCAGAACCAGATTGCAGCGATGGCGATGATGAGCGCGAGCAAGATTGTCGTCGTCATAATATTCCCCTTGCATGTGGTGCTCAGATCATTTCAGCACCGGGGGAAGTTAGTAGAAAAGGTTACGAGCGTCACGCGAATCCGGGTCATAGCCATCGTAAGAAGCGCAACGATCAAAACGATCCGCTGGCCAAAAGCTCCGACCTCGAAATGCTGTTTATGCCCGGAGGCCGCGAACGCACCTGCCCGGAGTGGGACACGTTATTTGCTAAAGCAGGTTTCGAAATCACGAGAATTTTTCCGATGAAAACGGCGAAAGCCTGATCGAGGCCCGCGTCCGGAAGTAGTCCATGGGGGAAAAAGAATCGTTGATCTTCTTCCCTCCAGCAGAGCCAGGTGGTCATAGGCTGAACTGCGCCAATCTTCCGTTTGTGTTTCCACAACGCTGTGCGCTATTGTCGCTGCCTATGAGATCCCACAATGCTCTCGAGAAAATAGGTAGAAACGATCCCTGCCCATGCGGCAGCGGCAAGAAGTACAAGCATTGCTGTCTTTCCGAAGTGCCGCTCTCCGAGGAAAGCCTCTGGCGCAGAAACCACGAGGATTCCGCGCATCTTGCGGGCGAAATGATGCGGTTTGCCGATCGCAGCTTTGCCGACGAACTCCAGGGTGCGTGGTGCGACTTCAATATGACCAATTTCCCGCAGCCCCCCGGGACGCCCGAGGGCGAATCGCAGATTTTCATGCCCTACTTTCTCTACTTATGGGACCCGGAGCGGCTTTCGATAGGAGCGCCCAGGCAACCCGGTGAGTTGGGTGTGGTCGCCAGCGAGTTTATGCACGCCAAGGCGCGCTCGCTCTCTGACCGGGACCGCCAATTCCTGGAGCAGGCTGGTACGCAGCCGCTCAGCTTTTATGAGGTTGTCTGGTGCAAGCCGGGCGAGCGCATGGCGTTGCAGGATGTCCTTCTTGGTCGGGAAACGCAGGTGGTCGAGCACTCCGCTACACAGGGCCTGCAAGAAGGAGACCTCGTTTATGCCCAGATTTGGCATTCACCCGTGCCGGCTGTGATGGGTTTCTCGGCTCCGCTTGCCATCCCGCCTCGCTGCAAGACCGATGTCATTGCACTTCGCAGGAAATTGCGCCGCAAGATTGCCCGGCAGAAGCGGGACCTCACCGCGAAAGACTTGATCCACTATGAGGAGGATGTCCGCGAAACCTATCTCAACATCCGCGATGCGATGTATGCGCCGTCGCGTTTGCAAAATACTGACGGCGACCCGCTTGTGTTTCATACTCTGACTTTTCAGGTAGGATCTCCCGCCGTGGCCTTTGAAGCCCTGGCCCCGCTGGCGTGGGGATTCTCGAAGGAGGAATTACTGAAGGACGCAGAACTAGACGAACAGGGAGCGATTCGCGCGATCGCGTTTGATTGGATCAAGAAGGGCAACCGCAAAATTAAGTCATGGGACAACACAATCATGGGGTACATCAAGATCTCGGGCAATACACTGACGGCCGACTTGAACTCGAAAGAACGAGCGGAGAAACTGCGCGGTGAAATCGAGAAACGCCTCGGGATCTTGGCGACCCATCGGAGCACGACCGCGCAAACCCCGAAAGAGCTGCTGAAAAACCGGCCGCCGAAAAAAGATCTAACTGACGACGATCGTGACGACCCGCTGCGCGATCCCGAGGCGAGGAAACATTTCCAGGGGATCGTGCAGAAGCAAGTCGAAGGCTGGATCCACGAGAAGATCCCGGCTCTGGGCGGGAAGACTCCGCTGCAGGCCATGGGCGATCCAGACGGGCGCGAAATGGTCGAGTGTCTGTTGCGCGACTGGGAACGGCACTTCGAGAAAGACGATTCCCCAGGCAACATCCGCCCAGATATTGGCGCCGTTCGCCGGCTGCTGAAGTTGGAGCCGGTCGTGCACTAATACCGCGCCACCTACTGCAGCAGCGTGCCCTCGCCGTTCCCGTTCGGTTCTTCCGGCGCAATCACCACGGCCGCTGCCACGCGGTCTCCCGGTTCGAGCGACAGCAGCCGCACGCCCTGCGCGGCCCGGCCCGATTCGCGAATCGTGCTCGAGTCCATGCGGATGATTTTCCCGTACTGGCTGATCAGCATCACCTGCGACTCTTCATTCACCTGCGCGATACCGACCACTTTGCCGTTGCGCTCCGTCGTTTTCACGTTGATCACGCCCGAACCGCCGCGTCCCTGCAGCCGGTATTCGTCCGCGGGAGTACGCTTCCCGTAGCCGTTCTCAGTTATCGAAAGAATGAGCGATCCCTTGATGGGCAGAGTCTCGTCGGTCGCAGTCGCTTCGACGCCGGCCTTGGCTTTGATTCTCGCCGCTGCCTCTTCGGCTTGCTTGACGTCCTTCGCCGTCGTCGCCATGCCGACAATGTAATCTCCCTTGTCGAGATTCATGCCGCGCACACCATACGCCGGACGTCCCATCGGCCGCACGTCCTCTTCGTTGAAGCGGATCGCCTGCCCGTCGTGTGACGCCAGAAAGACAATCTGCTCGCCATCGGTCAACGTGGCCGCGACAAGTTCGTCACCCTGGTCGATGCCGATCGCAATAATTCCCCGCGACATCACATGCGAGAAATCCTTCAGCTCGGTCTTCTTCACCGTGCCGTTGCGCGTGGCAAAGAAAATGTAACGGCCCGCTTCCTCCAGATTGCGCACCGCAACCATGGTGCGCACGGTTTCTCCCGCTTGCAGGCCGACGAGGTTGCCAATGTGTTTGCCCTTGCCCGCCGCGCCCACATCGGGAGTCTCATAAACCTTCAGCCAGTACACGCGCCCGGTGTTGGTGAAAATCAGAATGTAGGCATGAGTCGAGGCGATGAATAGCTGCTCGACGAAATCCTCGTCGCGCGTCTTCATGCCAGTGCGGCCCGTGCCTCCGCGGCGCTGCATGCGGTAGGTCGAGATCGGAGTCCGCTTCACGTAGCCCGAGTGGCTGACCGTGACCGCGACCTGCTCGTCGGCAATCAGATCTTCAAGCATGATCTCGGCCGCTTCGTCTTCGATCACAGTGCGCCGCGCGTCGCCGTAAAGCTTCTTCACTTCCTCCAGCTCTTTGACGATCACAGTGCGTAGCTTCTTTTCGGAAGCGAGAATCGCCTCGTATTCAGTGATGCGACCGCGCACTTCTTTCAACTCGTTCGAGATTTCGTCGATCGACAGTTTCGTGAGGCGATGCAACTGCAGTTCAAGAATCGCATCCGCCTGCTTGGAGGTGAAAGGCTTTTCCGCCGGAAGTTTTGGAGCCCGTCCGGTGGTGTTGATGTCGATCTTCTTGCCGCCGAAATACGCCACCAAATTGTCGCGAGCATCGGCGCGGTTCGCGCTGCCGCGAATGATCGCGATCACGTTATCCAGGTGATCGAGCGCGGTCAGGTAGCCTTCCAGAATGTGCTCGCGGTCGCGCGCCTTCGAGAGCAGGTACGCAGTCCGCCGCCGCACCACATCGACCCGATGATCGATGAAGTGCTGCAGCGCTTGCACCAGCCCCATCTCTTTCGGCTGCTGGTTCACCACCGCCAGCAGGATCATGCTGAAGCCTTCCTGCATCTGCGTGTGCTTGAAGAGCTGGTTGAGCACGATCTGCGGTTCGGCGCTGCGCTTCAGTTCGATCACGATCCGCATGCCGTCGCGGTCGCTCTCGTCGCGAATGTCGGAAATATCGTCGATGGTCTTGTCATTGACCAGGTCGGCGATGCGCTCGATCAGCCGCGCCTTGTTCACCTGGTAGGGAATTTCCGTGACGATGATCGCCTGCTTTTCCTTGGTGACATTTTCAATCGCCGCCCGCGCGCGCATCATGAAGCGGCCGCGGCCGTTCCTGTAGGCCTCGAAAATTCCAGCGCGCCCGTGAATAATTCCCGCCGTCGGAAAATCCGGCCCCTGCACAAACTTCAGCAACTCCGCCAACTGCGCGCTCGGATTGTTGACCAGCGTAATCGTGGCATCGACAATCTCCGTCAAATTGTGCGGAGGAATCTTCGTCGCCATGCCAACCGCAATGCCGTCCGAGCCATTCACCAGCAGATTCGGAAAGCGCGCCGGCAACACCGCAGGCTGCGTCTCCGAGCCGTCATAATTCGGATAAAAGTCGACCGCTTCTTTATCCAGATCCTCAAGCAGCGCCGTCGCAACCCGCGTCAGCCGCGCTTCCGTATACCGGTCGGCCGCCGGAGGATCGCCATCCACCGAGCCAAAGTTCCCCTGCCCATCCACCAGCGGAGCGCGCATCGCAAACGGCTGCGCCAGCCGCACCAACGCGTCATACACCGCCAAATTTCCATGCGGATGGTACTTGCCCATCACCTCGCCGACGATGCGCGCGCATTTGCGCGTAGGCCGCCCCGGCGCCAGCCCCATCTGCTGCATGGTGTAAAGAATGCGGCGATGCACCGGCTTCAACCCGTCGCGCACGTCGGGCAGCGCGCGCCCAATGATCACCGACAGCGAATAGTCGAGATACGACTTCCGCATCTCCTCTTCAATATTGACGGGCTGAATGTTGGCGGCGCCCGGACCGGGGCCGTCGCCCCCGGGTGGAGGAGTTAAAGGAAGTTCAGGATCTTGATCGTCAGCCATGAAATTTAGCTCTCAGCTCTCAGTCGTCAGCTCTCAGTGAGGCACATGTGGCCGTCTGAAGGCTCGTGTGGGGACAGGCGCCTCGCCTGTCCAAGCGGAGCAAAGCTCCGCTCTGGTGAATCAGTCCTAAAATACGCCTAAGTCATTGCATTTACAGATGCTTAGTCGACTGGATTTATTCTGAAATTATACCACGTTTGAGGTCTTTTCGCGTCTGTGGATGCGGACGCATTTCAGGCACGCCGCAGCGTCAGCAAAGTAATCTCCGGAGGCACACCAATCCGCACCGGAAACCCAAAAGTCCCCAACCCGCGATTCACATAAAGCGCAGCCTTCGAATTTCCGCGAGCGCCACCCGAAGCGTTTGAATTTCCGTGAGCACCATCCGAGCCGAGGGTGCCCCATTCTAACGGCGCGTTTTGTGCGACGTTAGAGTGGGAGACCAAATTGTCTGCGCCATGAGCTTTTACTGACAGCTGAGAGCTGACGGCTGAGAGCTGTCCCATCGGCAACCAGTACAACCCCGCCACAAACGGCGAAATCAACCGCGCCGGACTCACGCTGTGATCCACAATCTCGAACTTGATCTGCCCGCCATGCGTATGCCCCGCAAGACTCAACTCGATGCCCAGCGTCCGCCGCGCGATGAAACGAATTCGGATTGTGCGACAGCAAAATATTCGGCATATCGCGCCGAACCAGGCTGTTCGATCTCCGTCAACATTGGCGTGGTTCGTTCGCCCGACACCATGTGGTCGCGCTGATAGTCGACGCCCAGCAGATTGAACCGCGCTCCCTTATAGTCGATCACCTCATTGCGAGCCCGCAGCAAGCGCATCCCATGCTGCTGAAACAACCGCTCCGCCTCGTCCTCCACTCCCGCATAAATCTCATGATTCCCGTTGCAGCCCCAAACGCCCAGCGGAGCACGCAATTTGGCAAGTTCATTGATGCAGGCGTCCAGCGGATCGCCCTCGCTCGAAACAAAGTCTCCAGTCACGAACGAGATATCCGGCGAGAGTTCGTTCGCCATCGCGACCGCCCGCGCAATCTCCCGCGGAGGCATATAGTCCCCAATGTGAATGTCGCTCAACTGCGCAATGCGCAGCCCATCCAGTTCCGGCGGAAGATTCGCAATCGGCACATCCACGTGCTCGACCGTATAACGCAGCCTCCCGGCGGCAAATCCATAAGTAGCGGCAAGAAAGGGAAGACTGCCCGCAAGATAAGCCGCATAACGAAAAAGCGTGCGGCGCGAAGCATCGAAGCCCGATCCACCACGAGCGCCAATCGCAGCCCCATGCCGCAAATTCGCGACCGCATTCGTAACCCACTCAACGCCGCCCACCGACTTCACAGCAATCAGCGCAAACAACGAAGCCACCACCCAAAGCCGCGAAACCGTAATAAGCCCCTTGCCGAAAGGAGCCCGCGAAACCACATGTCCAAGCAGGGAATCAAAGAGCGCCGCAAATAAAGCGAGGGCCGGCCGCAATCAGCGCAATCTGCAAGCCCAGGCGCCAGTGCGCGCCCGCCAGCCCCGAATCCAGTTCCACGCCCGCAGAAACCAGAAGCGCTGCACGCCATAGATGAGGGCAAGAAAGATCGCTAAGAAAAGAATTCGTCCGATCAGGGTAAAGGCTCCTATGAACTTATGCTGGTTTGATGCCACAAGCACGATGGAAGGCTCGGCAACAGAAAAAGACTCGGCGGCAGGGAAAGCTCGGCGATCGGAGAGTTCGCCGTTCCAAACCTTCGACGGCGTTCGCAATCCCCCCAACTCTGTCATCTTGAGCGGAGCAGGAACTTCACGAAGTGAAGTCCCTGCGGAGTCGAAAGACCCCTGCGTTCTTCTCCCGGCCATGAAGCGTGAGGGCATTCTCTTGTCGACCGATCAATGTGAATTGAATCGGGTTGTTCCTCTGCCCCATCACCCGCGCAGCGGGTCCACCACCTCAACCGCGCCATAACGCTGGCCGTGCGGCAAATCCTCGGAGTAGAGAACCGCGGCTCCGCAACTCTCCGCAGCGTGCAAAATCAGCGCGTCCCAGTACGAGATCTTGTACCGCTCTTCGACCTCAAGCGCTGCCACGATCGCTTGCGGAGTATTGACGACGATCTCCCAACTCAAGTAGTCCTCGATCAGCTTCGCAATCTCATCGCTCGGTAGCGGATGCGCAACCCGGCGGCGCAGATTTACGCACAACTCCTGCAGAACCTGCGTACTTAGTGCCCCTTGCCCCGTCCTCCACAAACGCTCCATCAGCTCGCGGGCGCGTTCATGCTTCACGCCAGCCTCGCGATCATGGGCGTAAATCAGGATGTTGGTATCGACGAAATATTTGGCGGCAATCGTCATCGTCGAATGCTCATCGTCGAATGCTCAGCGTTCGTAAAGCTCGCCGCGCGACCCGGGCGGAGTCCAGCCGAGACTCATCCCTTCGCGCAAACGCGCCAGCGCGCGCCGGCGGGAACGATCATAGCTCTTGCGCTCGCGTACGATCTGCTCGAGGCGCGCGGCCAGCATCGCGCTGACGGAGGTACCTTCTTCGGCAGCCAGGATGCGAACCTCGCGCAGGAGGGCAGCGTCAAGCTTCAAAGTAATATTCGTCTTCATCGTTAGCACGTTAATGGGTGCAGCACAAGTTTACGTGCTTACAGTTGGAGACGTCAATCCACGAAAAATCTTGACTTAAGACCTCCCACCCAGCTCAACTAAGTCTAGGGTTGTCAAAGAGCGGGTCGTACAAATGGGCGCAGCTCGATGCACCCATCGAACACCTCAAGGATTGCGCAGTGCGCCCCTAACCCTATATTTTTAATACTTTGCATATAAGTGCAACGATTTGAATACTTTGCAAGGGGTGGAACAGGGAAATAGGCAGAAAGTCACATATAACTCCTTATTCCGGAATACTTTACGTATAAGTAATTTGTCCTGAATACTTTGCGAGGAAAATCGCCCTAAGTCGATGATTCCAATATACCGGGGGTAGGGGGGGTAGGGTGGGGTACCGGTACAGACAGGAAGCATCCCTGACAAATAAACGGGGAAGCTAAAAGCCAAACTACCCGGCGGCAACCTGCTCTTCAGAACGAAGCGCGCCAGCACGGGCGCGCGCCTCCCGGATCGCCTGCTGCACCCGCTGCGGTGCCGTGCCGCCCGGTACGTCGTGAATCGCGAGCACTTCGCTCAACTCAAGCCGCGCCGGCAAACCGGCGTCGAACGCCGGATGAATCGCCTGCAAATCCTTGATCGAAAGGTCTTGCAGATTGCATTTCAACTCGCCACAAAGCTGCACCGCCTTTCCGACCGCCTCATGCGCCTGCCGGGAGGCCACGCCGCGCTCCACCAGATACGCGGCCGCCGCCCAAGCATTCATGAATCCGGATCGCGCCTCCGCATCCATTTTCGCAAAATTGAATTCGACGGTGCGCATCCATCCGGTCACGAGCGGCAGCATGGCGAGCATTGTGTCAGCCGCGCCGAACAAAGGCTCCTGCGTCTCCTGCAAATCTTTGTTGTAGGCGAGCGGCAGCCCTTTGACCGCAGTTTCGAGCGCGACTTGAAATCCCAGAACGCGCGCCGCTTTTCCGCGCACCAGCTCCAGCAGGTCGGGATTTTTCTTCTGCGGCATGGCGCTCGATCCGGTTGAATAAGCTTCCGGCAGCACGACGAAATCGTAAGCCGAAGTCGAGAACAGAATCATCTCTTCGGCCCAGCGGCTCAAATGCAGCGACAAAAGCGCGAGCGCCTGCACGAATTCGATGGCGAAATCGCGGTCGCTGGTCGCATCCATGCTGTTCGCCGTGATGTCGTCGAAGCCAAGCTCGGCCGCAATCGCGCGCCGGTCGAGCGCAAGCGTGGCTCCGGCAATTGCGCCGGAACCAAGAGGGCAGAGATTCGCGCGCTTCCGGCAGGATGCCAGCCGGTCGGAATCGCGCAGAAACATTTCGACGTAGGCAAGCAGCCAGTGCGCCACCAGAACCGGCTCGGCGGGCTGCAAGTGCGTGAAGCCGGGCATCGCCGCCGTTCCCGCGGACTCGGCGCGGGTAAGAAGGGAGTCGAGCCAATGGCCAAGCAGATTCTGCAGTTCGTCAATGGTGGCGCGTACGAAGAGACGAAGGTCGGTAGCAATCTGCTCGTTGCGGCTGCGTCCCGCATGCAGCTTATAGCCGGTCGCTCCGATGATCACGGCCAGCTTTTTTTCCACGAAGTGGTGGACGTCTTCCGCTCCGGGATCGTTCAGGAATCCCGGCGAATCCTCGGCGTGGCGCGCGATCTGGTTGAGTCCGTCGATAACCTCGGAGAGTTCCTCGGAGGTGAGCACACCGGCGTGTTCGAGCGCACGGGCGTGCGCGCGGCTGGCGGCGAGTTCAAAGGGCAGCAATCGCTGGTCATAACGAAACGACTGCTGCCATTTTTCAAACTCCGGGTCGAGCGGCTGGCGAAAGCGGCCGGACCACATTTTCATTACGCAACCTCTACCTTCGTCGGGATCTTCGCCTGAGGCGTTTCCTGCGAAGCTGTTTGGACCTCCGCGCGGCAACGCGAAGGCAATCCCAGAATGCGGATGAAGCCTTCGGCATCTTTCTGATCATAACTCGCGCCCATGGTGAACGACGAAAGATCGGTGCGGTAGAGAGAGTACGGAGATTTCCGGCTGACGACGCTTACGTTGCCTTTGTAGAGCGAGAGCGTGGCCGAGCCGGTAACGTTCTGCTGCGTGGTATCGACGAAGGCGTCAAGCGCCTCGCGCAATGGCGTGAACCACAAGCCGAAGTAAACGAGTTCGGCATATTTCAGCGCGACGTGCTGCTTGAAGTGCAGCAGTTCGCGATCCAGGCAAAGCGCTTCCAGTTCGCCGTGCGCCGCGAGCAGCAGAGTTCCGCCGGGCGTTTCATAGCAGCCCGCGCGACTTGATGCCGACGAAACGATTCTCGACCAGATCGATGCGGCCGATGGCGTTTCGTCCGCCAATCTCGTTCAGCAACTCGAGGAGAGAAACAGGATCAAGAGTCTGGCCGCCGACAGAAACCGGAACGCCCTTTTCGAATCCGATTTCGACTTGTTCTTCTTTGTCGGGCGCTTCCTGCGGCGACCGCGTCATCTGCCATGTGGAAGCAAATGGCGCGTTGCCTGCGTCTTCCAGTTCTCCGCCTTCATGGCTCAAGTGCCAGATATTGCGATCGCGGCTATGAATCTTCTCGCGGCTGGCAGCAACGGCAATGCCGCGTTTCTCGGCATAATCAAGGCAATCCTCGCGCGATTTCAGATCCCATTCGCGCCACGGCGCGACGACTTTCAACTCGGGAGCAAGCGCCTGATACGCCATCTCGAAGCGCACCTGGTCATTGCCTTTGCCGGTGCATCCATGGCTGACGGCGGAAGCGCCTTCGCGCAGCGCTACTTCCACCTGATGCTTCGCGATCACAGGACGAGCCAGCGAAGTCCCAAGCAGATATTTGTTCTCATAGACAGCGCCCGCTTTAAGCGCGGGCCAGACGTAGCCGGTGAGGAACTCCTCGCGCAGATCTTCGACAACGACTTTGCTGGCGCCGGTTTTGTAGGCCTTGTTGACGACGGCCTCAACGTCATCACCTTGTCCGACGTCAGCGACCATGGCGATTACGTCATAGGCATAGTTTTCCTTGAGCCAGGGAATGATGATGGAAGTATCGAGCCCCCCGGAATAGGCGAGGACAATCTTTTCTTTGTCAGATCGGTCTTTGTCAGATACGTGTTTGTCAGATCGGTCTTTCTCAGGCATGCGCGCTCCTTGCGGGGAAATGGCCGACGCCCGCTCCCAGCAGCCAGACAAGAATAGCTTTCTGAATGTGCAGGCGATTTTCCGCCTGATCGAAAACAACCGAATTCAACGAGTCAATGACCTGGTCGGTCACCTCGCATCCGCGATGCGCCGGCAGGCAGTGCATAAAGCGCGCGTGTGGCGCGGCCAGTTGCATGAGCGCTCCATTGACCTGATAGGGCGCGAAAATCGCGGCGCGTTCCTCGGCTTCGTGTTCGTGCCCCATGCTGGCCCAGGCATCGGTATAAACCGCATCGGCGCCTTTGACCGCCTTGCGCGCATCGGTCAGGATGCGGAGCGTAGCGCCGGTTTCTTCGGCGATAGAGTTCGCCATGGTCAGGATGACGGGATTCAGCCCGTAACGCTCGGGCGTGGCAATAGAAACCTTCGCGCCCACCGACGCGCCCGCCAGCAGCAACGAGTGCGCCATATTATTTCCGTCTCCCACGTAGGCGAAATGAATCTTCGAGAGATCGCCGAAATGCTCCTGCAGCGTGAAGAAGTCGGCCAGCGCCTGGCAGGGATGTTCAAGTTCGCTGAGCGCGTTGATCACGGGCACGCCGGCATAGGTAGCCATTTCTTCCACCGTTGCATGGCTGAAAGTGCGCAGCACGATGATGTCGATCCAGCGTTCCAGGTTGTGGGCGATATCGTAGAGCGACTCGCGCGCCGTCAGGCGGCTGGCAGTCTGGTCGACGAAGAAAGTGCTGCCGCCCAGGCTGTCCATGCCGGCCTCAAAGGTAAGGCGTGTGCGCAGCGAAGGCTTCTCAAAAAACATGACCATTTGCTTGCCGGCAAGAACGCCGCGGAAATCCGCCGGCCGCTGCTTGAGCATGGCCGTGAGATTGAACAAGTTGCTGAATCTCGGCGGGAGCAAGGTCGTGAATGGAAACCAGATCGCGCGGCGCGGCCGGTTCGGTCGCGAGTTGCGGCGGATAGGTGAGTGCCGGGGGCTCGGTTCTCGTGGATATTGATGTCTTGTACATTTCTGCTTGTTCACTCCATTTCCGGAAATTCTGCATGCGACCAGTTCGTTCGTTTTCCGCCTGCTTAAGCAAGTTCTCGAATGCGTCGGGCGAGGGCCTGCGCCTTCTTCTTGTCGGTAGCGATGACGAGCACGGTGTCATCCCCGGCGATCGTGCCTACAACCTCCGGCCATCGCGAGGCGTCGAAGGCTGCCGCCACCGGTTGAGCGCTGCCCACCGTTGTCTTTACCACCAGCATGTTCTGGGCCTGGCGAATCTCCAGGACAAACTGATGCGCAAGCGACATGACCGAAGGCAGCACGCCCTCGGCAGCGGCCGTTTCGGCGGCGCGCCGGTAGCCCTCGGGGCCCTTTACCAGCTTGAGCTCGTGAATATCCCGCGAGAGCGTGGCTTGGCCGACGTCAAACCCCTTTCGTTCCAGGATCTGCTGCAATGCCTCCTGGCTTTCGACCGGGCCGTCATCGAGCAGGTCGAGGATCGCTTTGTGGCGGGCTGTCTTGGACATGAATAAAAATCCACTTCAATGAATAAGTATCCATGTGGAGAAAGGGGGTGTCAAGCGGGAAATCGCAGGAGAGCGCCGGTCGTCATGGGCAAAGCTCTCAGCCGTCAGCTTTCAGCCATCAGTTCACAGCCGCAAACGGCTAAGCGATCTTGCTGCGCAGCCGCCAAAAATCGTCCCTGCTCCGCCCAATAAGACAAGCACGATGCCGGAATACAAGAAATCGCGTGAATGAGCCAAGAACCATTCAAACCGATGAAAGCGGAAGATGTTTACGAGGCATGCTGCCGTCCAGATTACTAGGATTCCTGCGCCAGCACTGATCAGAAGCCGACCGAGCCTCATGTCCAGCTACCATCCAATGACGAATCCTGACTATCCGACAACCCAACTCTCGGCCAGCATCCTTTACTTCGACCCTGGTGGCAATTTGAACTCCACACCACGATCATCATTGGCTCTCCGAGTGGCGGGAAGATCGAGGTCGGCGAGCAGGATTTTGTGGGTCCGGTCCTTCGCGAAATCAAACAACGTCTCGCCTACGATGGCATAGTTGACCACTTCGGAGCGATGTCCGTCTTTGAAAACAAGCACGGTGGTGGGTTGCGCGATAACTGGCTCTTCAGGCTTTTCCGGAGCCGCATCTGCCGTCGCGGAATCCGCATCGTAGCCGGAGTCGCCTTCGCTGTCACTGCCCGGATCAATAGCGGAATTGCGGTCGGGATATTGGCCCGCCACCGGCCCCGGGTATCGATTCGAATGGCGTCGCACCGCCGCTTCATGGTTCTCATCCCCGTATCCTTCAGAAGCAGGATCTGCGGAGTCCTGGTTGCCGGCCGCGTCGTCGTCAGGTTCCGCTCCATAGGGAACGGCGTACGGAACATAAACGGGCACGGCAACGGTGCCAAAGGCTTCGTCTCCCTCTTTGTGGTGACGGTGGCGGTGGTGTCCCTCCGACAGCGACGGAACCGGAACGAGTGGCGAAAAGCCGGACGGCAAAAAGAAGTTGGCACCGGGCCCGAACGAGCCTCCGTAGGCATGAGCGCCAAAAGACGCAGAGGGTACACCCTGAAACGGTATGGCTGGAACACCCTGAAACGGTGTCGTCGGTACGCCCTGAAACTGTCCGGGAGGAACGCCTTGAAACTGCGCCAGGGACGGCAACCCGAGCAGCAACACCCCCAAAAAGATGAGCAGGGAGCGAAATCGCGTAGCGGCCAGCATGTGCGACCTCCCGGCCCAGCGCGAGACGTCAGACACTTCTGAGGCAAACATTTCTGAGGTCAGGCACTTCCAAGTCAAAATCCCAGGGCCTACTCTATTAGAACTTACCGGCCTCGGCAAAGTTGCGCGGAAAATTCTGGCCACCAAACCTAACTGGCAAATAATTGCAGTCAGGCTGCATTTAGCGGCACACGCGAGGTAATCCGCCGCAGTTCAAGGATGCGGTGCCGGACGTATCCATCCTCGGTCAAGTGCGCAGAAGCCGTGGCTTTGCGGGTGGTCATCACCATCTGGTCGAGGGGGCGGCGATGGGGAAATTGAGGGTCTAAGCTCCCGGCAAAATTCACACGGCCGGCTGGAGCGCGTATCGAAGCGTTTCAATACGGCTGGATCCATGTGTTCCACGACGTCTTTCTCCTGGAAGGTGTGATTGCAGGTCTGCTCTGGCTGCTTTGTGATGCAGGGTCATTACCTACCGGATGCGACTGATACTTCTACTACAGTTAAGGGATCTGTACAAGTCCCTCTCTCACAGCCATATTTTATGCAACGAAACAGTCCAAATTCCACCAATCTTGAGAAACACGGAAGACCCTTCCGTGACCGCCGCGCATGGCGCCATGCGTTTCTGGCATGATAAGGGCCTTCGTTGCCAGGCCGCTTGGCAAGGCAATTGCATTCCAGGAGATTGTGTGAATCGCGCAGATGCCAACGCTCGCACCGTGTTCCTCTTCGACGTAGACAACACGCTGGTCGACAATGATCGGCTCGAGGTGGATTTGCAGCATCACCTGAAGAAAAAAGTGGGCGCGGCGAGTGCGCAACGCTATTGGCAAATCTTCGAGCAGTTGCGATCTGAACTGGGCTATGCGGACTACCTGGGCGCATTGCAGCGCTATCGCCTCGAGCAGCCACGAGATCCCCAGTTGCTGGAAGTCTCCTACTTCATGGTGAACTATCCGTTCGCCAACCGGCTGTTTCCCGAGTCGCTCGATGCGGTTGAGTATGCGCGGCGCTTGGGGCAAGCTGTGATTCTGAGCGATGGCGATGTAGTTTTTCAACCGCGCAAGGTGGATCGCTCCGGTCTGTACGACACCTTCGAAGGCCACGTTCTGATTTACGTGCACAAGGAACTGGAACTTGAGGATGTGGAGGCGAAGTATCCGGCGGCGCATTACGTGATGATCGATGACAAAGTCCGCCTGCTGGCGGCAATCAAGCAGCACTGGAACTCACGCGTGACAACCGTCTTTCCACGGCAAGGACATTATGCGCTGGATGCGGCACTGGTGGCGCAGTTTCCCAAACCGGATATTACGATCGAGCGCGTCGGAGAGTTGCAGAAATATTCGCTGGAACAGATTTTGGCGGCAGCCAGGTAGTGGTAAGCGCCCTGGGCGGCGGGTGAAAGTTCGTTCATGTTCGTTCCACGGCAACCTGGGGAATGTTTCGAGGGATTCGAAAATCTGCCGAGGGATTCGGACGACGTTACTCCGGCTCTGGCTCTTCCAGCGCGCCACCGCGGACCAGATTTTCCAACTCATGACTGAGGCTCGCGCGGTCCTCTTCGCTCAATTCGAGGAAGCGAAAGGGCTGGAAGCAGCCCTGTGTAGCCCACACCGGAAACAGTATTTGGGAGCGGCAGCGGATGCTGGTGACGCCGACATGGAACACGACCGTCACTTGGATGCTTTCGTCGAGCGGCTCTATCCAGCGAAAGCAGCCCGCCATTGACGGAGAGTTGACTCAAGCGGGCGCGGATTTGACGCCCGTTTTCCAGCAATACCAGGGCGAGGATTGAGCCGCCGAGCTTTACGCGCGTGCTCCGCGGCTCCTTTTCAATGCTTTGGACGGTATCTGCCATGCTCCGCGACAGTATTGCACCGGGCCGTCATCCAGGGCAGATTACGAAAGTCGGACGTTTACTTCGGGCCACTGGCAGCGCATCCCATGGGGGCATCGCAATGTCGGCAGGACGCCCACCCAGGGAAAATGCACCCAGCGTGACTTTAATCACATCCAGATGTTCATGATGCCGCTAGCCTGAGGTTAGTGAGGATGGCGTCATGGCAACGACAAGTCAGAATGTAATCGACCTGCAAGTTGCGCCCAGCAGCTTGATTCCGCTGGTGGTCGAGCCGGCAAAGCCCGCTCCGAAACCGAAGAAAAAGCTGATTCGCCGCACCGACCCTGAATATTCGCAGATCGTCCGCCGCGGTTTCCAGGGCGCATTCTTGCTGCTCAATGTATGGCTGGGAACGATCTTCTATTTTTGGGTGAGGCAATTTGAGCCGGGTGGTGCACCAACCTCCTTGCACCGTCCAGCGGGCATCGAGGGCTGGCTGCCGATCGCCGGCCTGATGAACCTGCGATATTTCATTCTGTCGCATCACCTACCTGCGTTGCACCCGGCGGGCATGTTCCTGCTGATCGCGTTTCTTTCCATCTCATTCTTCTTTCGCAAAGCCTTTTGCAGTTGGCTGTGCCCGGTAGGAACCATCTCCGAATACCTGTGGCGTGCTGGACAGAGATTATTCGGACGAAATTTTCAGCTGCCACGCTGGCTCGACATCGGCCTGCGCGGATTGAAGTATTTACTGCTCGGATTTTTTGCGTGGGCAGTGACTTCGATGGCCGTCGACGAACTCGCTGCCTTTATGAACAGCCCGTACGGTGTGATTGCCGACGTGAAAATGCTGAATTTCTTTCGTCACATCGGCGAAACCGGTGCGATCGTTCTCGGAGTGCTGACGATTGCATCGCTGTTTATCCAGAATTTCTGGTGCCGCTACCTTTGCCCGTACGGAGCGTTGTTGGGGATCACGGCGCTGATCAGTCCGACGCGTATCCGCCGCAACCCGGAGTCGTGCATCGATTGCGCCAAGTGCGCCCAAGCCTGCCCTTCAGCTTTGCCCGTCGATAAGCTCGTCACCATTCGCTCGGCCGAGTGCACTGGCTGCCTCGAATGCGTCGCGGTGTGTCCCGCAAGAGATACGTTGAGTTTGTCGTTGCCCGGAATACTCGGCAGGAAGACTGGAAGCGGTGTGTCTCAGCCCCCAAAAGTCCCGGTGTGGGCCATGGCGGCCGGAATTGCAATAATCTTTTTCGGAGTCGTCGGATTTGCGAAGACCTCCGGCTACTGGGATTCGCACGTGCCGCGCGCCATTTATCAGCAACTCGTGCCCCATGCGGATGAGGCGCGGCACCCCATGCCTGGAGAGAACTGATGTCCTTCCCGATTCAGCGGCATCCAGCGTTCGGCGACGTGCGGCGCGGCGGACTACTGAGCCAGCATTTGATACTTTGCCCTCGCTTCTTTCAGTAGGGCCAGCACCGACTGCTTCTCCGCCCCCGTGTTCCACGACGTATTATTCTCCGCTGCCGCGATCAGCCGGTCCATCCACGCCACGAAATAAGCCGCATCGCCCGCGCTATGTAAAGGCGCTCCTCGGACGGTCACATAAATCGGGCTCGTCGTCGCGTAGGGATATAAGTCGAGAATCGGATACTCCGCTTGATCGCTGAATGCGCGCAGGAGGCACCAACCGCTGATTTCAAGCGGGATGGCGCCCTCAACGTTGGCGTGGGTGCGGCTGGCGTCCAGTATAAGTTCGCGAGCGACTTTGCCGTTGCAGACGATTTGCAGGTGATCGACGGGGACGATCGAGGAGAGTTGGGCCGAGAAATGGACGTCTTGTTCTTTCTTCCGCGGATTGTTTCCAAGTTGCACTTCGCCGCCGATGGGCTGGCCACCCAAAGAGAAGAACAGGATCGGACCGTTCGTTGCGAACGTCCGGCCCGCTTTGATCGCGGCCAGCCACGGCTCGATGCTCAGGGATTGTTTCGGCGACATGGCGGGAACATCGGCATAAACGCGGTTCAAACCTACCGGCCCGCGCAGCGAAGCGTAGTTCCCCATAAAGTCGGTTCCAGCGGCGGTGGGAAGATGGAAGTCACAATTCAACAGCTTGTACCAGACTTCGGCAGTCGATTTGTGATCTGAAAAACCGACCACCTCAATGTAATCAACCTTGCCGAGCGCAACGTCAGCGGGCAATTCCGCGGTCAAGAATTCGTCTTTTGCGGGATCAGGAAAGCTGTCAAAAGGATGGACGTATCCGACTAGCGCTCCCTGTTCATGGGCCATGTCAGCGACATTTCCATTGGCAGGATATAAGCTCGCTGCCGCGGTATTGGGATACGCGGCATATCCAGGGAGTAGAAAGTTATGGGTCAGGTTGAGGAGCCCGAGATGCCCCCAATAGCTCGTATGAAATTCCTGCCCGTGCAGCAGCAAATGCTCGTTCGTCGAGGCCGCATCGAGCTTCGTAGAAAAATATGCAATATCAGGAATGCGTTGCTCTTTGTTCACGACCAGGTTCTCCACGATCGCCAGATCTTCCGCCGCAGCCTGTTCAATCAGATGTTGCGGCGTATTGCGATACGTGCCTCCATAGTTCATGTGCACATGCGCATCACCGCTGATCCAATGCGACGCAGTATTCGTCTCACTTAAAAGCGGGGTCATTTGAACCGTGAGTTGCACGGTTTCCCCCGCCCTCACATCGACCTTGCGCCGCTCAAAACGGGTTTCGAATCCGCGCATCACATCAACACTGACTTCGCCAGCCGGAACCGTGATTTCCGATGCGCCCGCCGTATCGAAGTAGTGCGCCTCAAACCGACGCTCGGACCGGTTAAAGCCGTCATCGGCTTGCATCCAGGCATCGTCGGGCGCGTAGGCACGTCCATCGGATGCAGTCACGAAAACCCTTGCTGGCAGAGGCTTTCCAATGGAGTCGACGACGCGCAATGCAATCCGCCCCATCGGTTTCAGATATTTGCGCTCGCGTGCCACGACTTCAGTCTGCGCGCCGTCCGGAATCGCCTGAACCCACAAAGAAGTATTCCCGCCGCGATTGGAGGTGAAGGCAATCTTCGTTCCGTCCGGAGACCATCGCGGATTCGTGTCGTCGAACTCTCCATAGGAGATCGGGAATGCATCGCCTCCGGTCGCGGGCATGACCCAGAGCTGATGCCAGGCCTGTCCCAGATACGACGCATACACCATGCGTTTGCCATCCGGCGAGAAATCGGGACGCGCCTTCCAATTCGTCTCTTCGTAGTGGATCTCGCGCGCCTCAGCACCAGGCTGCGCCTTCATCCGCCAGAATCCGCCCGTGCCATGGATATGTCCTCTGTTGGAGATGAACAGAATCTCCGAGCCATCGCTCGACCACGCCGGACTGATCTCGTGATCCACCTTGCTGTAGTAATAGCGAGGCAGATCACTCATGTGCTCCAGAGTTAGTTGCTGCACCTCGCTAAGCGAGCCATCGTTAAACTTCCCAACAAAAATGTGAAAGTGGCCCTTATAAGATGTCGAGACAAATGCGATCCGCTTTCTATCCGGCGAGAAACGCGGTTCGACATTGACTGCGCCGGAGAAAGTCATTTGCCGGGTCTGGCCATCGGTGATGTCCAACGACCACAATTCAACGGCATCGTGATCGTAGCGCGCGAACACAATCCATCGGCCATCGCTCGAGCAATCCGGCTGATAGTCGTATCCCGACCCGCTCGTCAATTGTTCCGCTTTGGCGCTGTCCAGTTCCTGCCGCCACAACGAACCCGCCATCGAGTAAATGAGCCTCTTCGAATCTGGCGACCAAGCGGCTGCGCTTGGCCCGGTCGTAAGCTGAGGCAAATACATTTCGCGGAAATAATACGCGTGAGGCAGATCGATCTGCTTAAGCACGGGCTCGCGTTGCGCGACGCAGGCGATCGAGGAAAGCACAAAGAAGCAAATCAAACGGTACATGAAAACTCTCCAATTGATGGATGGCGTATGACGAGCAGGTCCGGGGTCAAGAAGCGCACTCGAATGACCTTTACGTTGGAACTCTCGCGCGGCGCGCCCACCACCAGTTCAGCAAGGCGACCGCGACCGTAACACCCAAGATGACAGACTTGCTCAAGTCAACTTGCGTTGCCAGCACAAGCATAATCAGCACTCCTATAACAGCCCAGACCGGACCTCCCGGCAGTCGAAATCCAGCGGCCGGCAGCGGTTTGCGCCGGGCATCATCTTGCCGCAAGCGGATGAGCGCGGCACAAACGACTCCGTAATAAAACAGGCGCGCGACCACTGACAGCGTAACGTTCCAGGCAAAGCTCCCGGCCAATGCCAAACCCCAAACTGCGGTCGCATAGACCAGAATCGAAAACCAGGGAGTATGAAACCTGGGGCTTACCGCGGCAAATATCCGCGGCAGGTCACCAGCTTCGGCGAGAGCGAACGTGACGCGCGGCATCCCCAGCAGCTTGGCGCTCACATAGCCGTAAACGGAGACCAGGGCGCCAATCGCAACCAGCCGGGCCCCTCGATTTCCCATGGTGACGCGAGCGACCTCAGCCAGCGGACGGTCACTGGTGGCGCCGGGCCCAAGCGCTCCTACGACCACCCACTGCACAAGCGCATAAATCACAGTGCAGGAGACGAGCGTTACAAGCAGAGCGAAAGCAGTGTCTCGCGCCGGGTTTCTGGATTCGCCCATTGGCGCCAGCGCCGATTCAAATCCCCCATAGGCGAAGATGAGCAGGAAAATCGCTTTCATCCACGAGCTTGCCGGGTAGCTTCCGGTATCGTTCCACGGTACCGGGTGGAAGAACGTAAGCGCGGACCCCGCCAGGATCACCATCAACAAGGGCAAAATCTTCGCCACCGTAAACACATTACTAACCACCGCACCCTGCCGCGCGCCTCGGGCATTCACGAGCGCCAACAGCCAGACGAGGACGGTCAGGATGACAAAACGGGGCCAGGGCTCCTTGGCTGGCGGATAGAATTCTGCCAGATAGATAACAAACAGATTGGCATTGGCAGCCGGAGCGGCGGTTTGAGCCAAGTACAGTGTCCAGCCAACCAGAATTCCCGTGAGCCGCCCGAAAGCCGCGCGCGCATAAAGGTAAGGTCCGCCTGCCTCGGAGAACCGGGATGACACCTCAGCGAAGCAGGCCATGATAATGCCCATGGCTGCTCCAGCGATCAGAACCGCGACCGTGCTGCGCTTGCCGAGATAGCCGGCCACGGTGGAAGGCAATCCAAAGATACCGCTGCCAATCACCGAATTCACGGCCAGTGCGGTCAGGCTCCAACGGCCGATCGCACGCACCAAATGAGGTTGCACTGGGCCAGTCCGCGGCGGAGTCATTGCGAACCGTTTGTATCACACCCAAGGTAATGGTTCGATTAATCTTCTGTTTCTCGCGAAGGTATCCAGCACCGCCGCGGGAGCGTTCTGCGAGCGGGGATGCGCTGCCGTTGGTCATCGCATGAAAACGCCTGACCAGAGCCTGATTTCAACCTAAGGTAACTTCAATTACCGAAGCTCATGCACACGGGGAATCTTTGCGCTTCGACTGGGAGGTGCGATCTTGATCAGGAAGGCTTGGACAGGCGGAACGGAAGGGGCCACCATGGATCGCGAGAACCAGGAAAGTATGGAAGAGATTCAACTGCGCATCTTGCGCGTTACGGACGACCTCCGCATCATCCAAAGCGAACTAAACTGTGCCGCCATGCAAGCCCCGACGGACCCCGAACTTCTGGAAGCTCTCTCCGCGTCATCCCAGATGGAGACTCTGCACGTCCTCAAATCTGTGCTGGATCAAATGCGGCACTTTCTCTGGTTCTATATGCAGGTCGTAACGAGCGACTCAGAGATGGGGGAAAAATTCCGCCAGACCCTGCGCCAGGATCCCGTCATTCGCGCTCCCGAAGGCGAACAACAATTCCAGAGCGCAACCGATGCCATCATGCTGCGCTATATTGCCGACAGCCGGTTCCGCAAGCCCAACTAGGAGTCTCGCTCCGCAGCAATTCCTGACGGTCGCCACCCACAACAGATTTCCACGCGGCGCAGCGCCGGCATCTTCCGGCAGTCCTGAGAGCCTGCCCTGAGCTTGTCGAAGGGGCGTCTCGCCCCGGCGCGGTCGGGGAGAGCTTGGCCTGGGCGCTGTCGAAGGAACTACGCCGGTTGCCGTTTCCGCGGGCCACATAAAAAAGTGGGCGCGCCGAAGCGCGCCCCAAAAAACCAAGAGGAGGAACAATCGTTCAATACACAAGGTTCAGCAGGACAAACTTGTTCTCAATGTCCGAAGCCGGCCGATTGCATCGACTGCCGGGAAATGTCCGATGTCGACGCGATGCCCTGCATGCGGAGTTTGAATTCGTCGGCGTTCGACGCGTTTTCGAGAGCGGTTTCGTAATTCACGAGGCCCGCCTGGAATAGATCCCACAGCGACTGGTCAAAAGTCTGCATCCCGTACTGTGATGTGCCAGCGGAGATCGCATCGCGAATGGCGCGCGTTTTCTCGGGTACAAGAATGCATTCCCGGATATATGCGGTGCTCACCATCACCTCAACCGCCGGCACGCGGCCCTCGGCGTCAGAGCGACGGACCAGGCGTTGGCTTACGATGGCGCGCAAAACGGCCGCCAGTTGCAGCCGGATCTGCTTCTGCTCGGGTGGAGGGAAGATGGCGATGATACGGTTGATGCTTTCGACGGCGTCCAGCGTATGCAAGGTGGAGAACACCATGTGGCCGGTTTCGGCGGCATGTAAGGCGGTCCCGATCGTTTCCAGATCGCGCATTTCGCCCACCAGGATCACGTCCGGATCCTGACGCAAGCTGGCGCGCAAGGCGGCTGAAAACGTCGGCGTGTCCACTTCGACCTCACGCTGGTTGACGTAGCCCTTCTTGTCGCGATGCAGAAATTCGATAGGATCCTCAATCGTGATGATGTGCTCGGCGCGAGTGGAGTTGATGCGATCCACCATGGCCGCCAGGGTGGTTGATTTACCGGAGCCGGTAACGCCTGTCACCAGCACGAGGCCACGCGGCATGTCGCAGATCTGTTCCACCACTTTGGGCAGAAACAGTTCGTCGAGCGCGCGGATTTTGGTGGGGATGACGCGAAGCACCAGGCCCACATTGCCGCGCTGCTGAAAGACGTTGACACGGAATCGTCCGAGGCCGGCGACGCCATAAGCCATGTCGATTTCCGTGGTCTCTTTGAATTTCTGTTTTTGCCGCGCCGACATCATGCTGAAGGCCATGTTCAACATGTCTTCGGCGGAGACGCGCGGTTGGTCGGTGAGTGGAATCAGATCGCCATCGATACGGAGGTGCGGGTAGTTGCCAACCTTGAGGTGCAAATCGGAGGCACGCCGCTCCATGGCAATGCGCAGCAGTTCGTCAATATTCATGAAGAGGAGAGACTCCAGCTACGCGTATCATGACCGGAACTGGCCCCGGCGACGAGATGACGGAGGTAATGCGACTTTCGCTTGCAGCTTCGAGCTACGGGTTGCGAGACTCGAACGGCGCCTGTCGGGATCGTGCTCCGGGGGCTTGTAACTTGCATTGACTTAGTCCGACGACTTAGCTAATGTCATTTCCATGGAAGTGAATATTCACGAGGCCAAAACGCAGCTGTCGCGGCTCCTCAAGCGAGTGAGTGCAGGCGAGGAAGTCACGATTTCCCGTGCTGGAGTGCCGCTCGCCAAACTGGTTGCCATCGGGCCTGCGAGCGGATCGCGCCCCATGGGCATGGATCAAGACAAGATTTGGATTGCGGAAGATTTCGATGTCATGGATCCGGAACTGGAAGCCTCGTTTTTTGCCGCCATACCGGATGTCAATTTTCCTCGCAAGCATGATCCCAAATCGACTCCTCCTCTTTCGCTCCGCAAGAGGCAGAAGAAAAAGGCGTGAAATACCTGCTGGACACCAATGTATGGCTCTGGAGCCTTTGGGAGCCGCAAAGAATTGCGCGAGCGCCGCGGGAAACGATTGCCGACCTCACCAATACGGTTTTTCTTTCAGCGGTTACTTCGTGGGAGATTGCCATTAAAGCGGCTGTCGGGAAACTTAGGCTTCCGGAACCCCCTGCTTCGTATGTGCCACGCCGTATGGCCGATCAGGGGCTGCGCCCCCTACCGGTTTCTCATCCGCATGCTTTGGCCGTCTTTGCGCTTCCGGCTCATCATCGCGATCCATTCGATCGCTTGCTAGTGGCCCAGGCCAAGTTAGAGGGCTTAATCCTGGTGACCGCCGACCGCATCCTGGAAAAGTATCCCATCCAAATTCTCTGGGCCGGGCGCTAAAAAGCCGCCTTGCGGGCGGCTTCTCTTGAAAGGTCATTCCAACGCAGAGGTTCCCCAAGCGTGGAGGGTTGCACTTCTTCAATTCAACTTCTGACTCCTGACTTGACCCTCGACAAAGGCTGCCCCTCGCGCCCTCGATCAGGCGGCGCTGGTTTGCCCGCACCGGCGGTTGAAAAGGCTGGTCGTAGCTGCCGCCGTAGATTTGCGGCACCTTCGATCCCATGGGCCGCAAATACGTCGCCAGTTCGCCGCGGTGGTGGATGCTGTGATTGTTGAGAAATTGGAGATAAAACGCTGCCGGCAGATTGAAAACGCCAAAGAACTCGATAGGCGTCAGCAATTGTGCGGGCGACATAGCCCGAACCCGATCGGCGGCGCGATTAATGTTCCGGTCATACCAGGCGACAAGGTCGGCAATATTCGTTGGCTTTTCCTCTGGCGGAGGAGTGGCCATGCTGAACTTCAGATCTGCGATGCCATCCAGGAACTGAACATCGGTGTTTGCGAGATGCCAGGCAAGTTCCCAGGCAGTGCGAGCGCAGGGATCCGGGCGGTAATCGCTTTTGCTGTCGGGAACGGCAGCGAGAACGTTCTTTGTTTTTTCTACTTCGCGGGAAAGGCCATCGAGCATCATGTCGCGATAGGCTGCAACGAATTCAGGCGTGGGAGTGTGCATAAGTTCTCCTTGCAAGTTGGGAGTTAGAAACGAAACGGGGGTTGCCATCGATCGAACGCGCTCAACTATAGTCGAGAGAGATAGGGAAGCGCAAACCTCCTCAGTATCCGCATCCGAATATGAAACTACACGGCTACTGGCTGCTTCGCTGCGACGCCAACCGGAGTCAGCCAGTTGTGCTTGTCAGGCTTTTCGCCGCGAACAATGCCGTAGAATTCCTGTTGGATCGATTTGGTCATGGCGCCAATCTTTCCCTTACCAATAGTGATCTTGTCAACGGAACGGATGGGAGTGATTTCGGCAGCCGTGCCGGTGAAAAAGACTTCGTCGGCAATGTAGAGCGATTCGCGCGGAATCTGTTGCTCGATGATCTTGATCTCCAGGTCGCGGGCGATCTGCAACACCGAATCGCGCGTGATGCCGGGAAGGACCGAGTTGCCCAAGGGCGCTGTCTGCAATACGCCGTTGCGGACTACGAATATATTTTCGCCAGAACCCTCGCTTACATAGCCGTTCACGTCGAGCGCGATCCCTTCGGCATAGCCGTTCACGATGGCTTCCATTTTGATGAGCTGCGAGTTCATGTAATTGGCGCCGGCCTTGGCGATGGCAGGCAGGGTGTTGGGCGCAATGCGCGTCCAGGAAGAAATGCAGACATCGACGCCTTCGCTGGCGTCCGCGCCCAGATATTTTCCCCACGGGTAATTGCAGATATAAACCTCGGTGGGCGAATTAAATGGATTGACGCCGGCTTCTCCGTAGCCGCGCAGAACGACGGGGCGGATGTAGCAGGGCCACACACCATTGTTCTTTACCAGTTCGAGCATTCCGCGCAGGATCTGGTCGCTCGTGAACGGAACCTCAATGCGGTAAATGCGGGCCGAGTCGATGAGGCGCTGCATGTGTTCCTTCGCCCGGAAAATCGCCGGTCCAGTGGGCAGCGCGTAGCAGCGCACCCCTTCAAATACCGAAGAGCCGTAGTGCACCACGTGCGACATCACGTGGATTTTGGCATCATCCCAGGCGATGAACTTGCCGTTGTGCCAGATTTTTTCGGTCTTCTTAATCGCCATGAAAGCTCCTTCGGTGCCGCGGAATATGAGTCTTAGACGTGCTCGGCTTTCAAGATGCGCGGAAGCGGCTGGTGGTTTCTGAATTCGCTTCGAGCTTCCAGTGCCAAAGCCCTGCGCCTAGTCTGCAGGATGCCGAAGAACTCGGCAGCGGAAGGTTACAGCCAGAAGTCCAGACGACAATCGGCTTCCTTGCATGAATTATAACGTGCAGATGGACTGGGGCAACTACCCAAAGTTGCGATGGGGCGGAGGGAAAAAACGCGGGTTCGGTGGGTTGGACTTCGTTCCAGCGGCGGTTTCAGTGCCGCCAGATTTTCTGATCCTTGTGATCGCTGTCGACCTGACCACCCGCCGGCTGCGGCGTTCCGCTCGTGGTGCTGGCTGGGAGAGCCTTAGCATGAATGACGGTCGTGGCGGGAGCGCTTACGGAAACGCCCGCCGGCACCGTTGCGCTCGCCATGCCAGCCTCAGGTTTCGTGCCAATTTCATCGCCGCGAAAGTAGTGGCCCTTGGCGGCTCGCATCTCGGGCATCGCGGCGTATGGCTTGGAATAATCATTATTCGCATTCCAGAAAAGAAAGCCGATTCCGCCCTTCTGCTTCGCGACCTCGACCTGCACTTCAACATATTTCGGCGAATAGGTCTTTGTCCGCCAGGCAAAGGCCTGCAGCCAGGGCCGAATCACAACCCCGCTGTCTTTACTTATCAGCTTGAAGCGATCCATGGATTCGCCGATGAAGTGCTCGGGCGCATCGCCCGGTTTCGCGTAGCCGTCCATGCCAAAGAAGTGCGAGGGATAGATCATGGGTGACAGCACATCGCAGTGTTGTCGCCATCGCCACAATGTCTTGCCCGGTATGCGATAAATCAACTGGCCGCTGCCAGGCCATGACTCCAAAAACATCCAGCGACAGCAAAACGCCCGTTGGATGGATCTGGCCATAGGCACGCTTCAGGAAATCCGCAATCACCTCGGAGCGCTGCGTCTTTGTTGGATGATCCGCGTGGTCGGCTTCGAAATTGAAACTTGCATCCTTCTGGTCGCCTTCGGCAGGGAAACGGACGTAGTCGAACTGCACTTCATCCACGCCCGATTGCGCCACGAACTTGGCCAGGGCGATGTCGTAATCCTGCACCTTCATATTGGAGGGATCGGTCCAGACCAGTTTCCCATTCTCGCGCCAGGGTTCGCCGGTGCGATGCGACTTCACCGCGAGTTCCGGATGTGTGGTTACCAGGTGCTCGTCGCGGAAGATCGCGATCCGGGCGATCGCATGCATGTTTTGGGAGTGCAGAAAGCGGATGAACTTAGGCAGATCGGAAATATAGTGGCGTTGTCCGGAAGCCAGCGGATGATCGAAGGCGATATTGACGATGCCGTCGCTATCCTTGATATCGAACACCACTGAGTTTCCGCCCACTTCACGCCAATGTCGGATAATGCGCTCGCCATGGTCGCTTCCAGCCATTACTCCCGTTAAATAAATGGCCCGCACTTCGAAATCTCTTGCAACTGGGACGGACTTCTCTACAATGGGCGATTCGAGAATTCCGGGGATCAGGATTTGCTCTCCGGATTTGAGAAAAACGCCCTGGCGGTTGCCGTTGGCAGATCGGATGGCGCCCGACAGTTCACTGGAAGTTAGGTAACTGGTCTTCCTGAGATATTTGCGCGCCACCGACGGAATGCTGTCTCCACGTTGCGCTTTGTAAACGTCGCTGCCGGGAGGTGCGATTAGGGGCGCTGGCTCAGGTTTCTTCGCGGCTACGCTTGCTTTGGCTGGAACCAGTTTTGCCGCATGCGTATTTGGCGCGCCGGCTGTGAGCCTGGCCCAAAAGGCTGGAAGCGGTCAAGGCCAGCAGGCCAGCAACGCTCGCGATTGAAAGAGAAGGCAAAGGTTTTTCTCCGGGTAATACGGTCTCTTTCCTGATTGTGTTACGAGGTAACGTGGCCTGCCAGTTACGTTCGTTCAGGTCTGTTCAGGGCTTGGAAGCAATGGGTAAAAGCAGGAGCGCGCGAAGGAAGTTCCCGTATGGCTGCAAAGTATTGCTCTTAGGGAATCAGAAGGCAGCATCCCCGCTTGGACAGGGCGGCAGCTAGATGCATCTAAACTGACGAGAAACAAGGGCCTACGGTGTCCCCTGAGGTTGGCGAATGGCTTGCACTAGAAGGGAGCGGGTGAGAAAGACCAGAACCTCCCACCCCGAGTGACAAAAATGAGCAGTTTTCAAGAGAACTTGCATTTTCCGGAGAGGAAACAGGGGCCTGACCGAATGAGAACGAATCTTGCAACCGTGCTCGATCCCACCCGCCGCAGCAACGACGCTCGCGATTTTGAAGCGAGCCTTCGCCGCAAAATCGTAGGCCAGGATCAGGCGATCGAAAAGGTCGCGGAAATCTACCAGATGTTTTTGGCCGGGATGAATGCGCCGGGCCGTCCAGTAGGCAACCTCTTGTTTCTGGGACCGACCGGTTCCGGCAAGACCCGCGTGGTAGAAGCGGTCGCCGAGTCGCTCTTCGGTGACGCCAAGGCCTGCATCAAGATCGATTGCGCCGAGTTCCAGCACTCGCACGAAATTGCCAAGCTCATCGGCTCGCCTCCGGGATACCTCGGTCATCGCGAGACGCATCCCCTGCTCACGCAGGAAGCGCTCAACCAATATCACACCGAGAAGCTGAAGCTCTCGATCCTGCTGTTCGACGAGATCGAAAAAGCCTCTGACTCGCTCTGGCAACTGCTGCTCGGAATTCTCGACAAGGCCACGCTCACGCTCGGTGATAACCGCCGCGTGGACCTTTCGAACTGCATCATCATCATGACTTCGAACCTCGGCGCAGCCGAGATGAACGGCCTGGTCGATGGCGGCCTGGGTTTTGCACCGAAAGCAGTGCAGGTCGACAACTCGCTCGACGAAAAGATTACTCGCTCGGCTATCGATGCCGCCCGGCGCAAGTTTGCGCCCGAGTTCATGAACCGCATCGACAAGGTCGTGGTCTTCAAGACGCTGCGTTCCGAACACCTGAAGCAGATTCTGGAAATCGAACTCGGCATGGTGCAGCAGCGCGTGCTCATGGCTGCCGGCGCGCACCAGTTCGTTTTCAATTGCACGCCTCCAGTGAAGGAATTCCTGCTCCGCGAAGGTACCGACCCGAAATACGGTGCACGTCACCTGAAGCGCGCCATCGAACGCAACATCGTTTTCCCGCTGGCCAACCTGGTCGCAACCGGACAGGTGAAGCTAGGAGATTTCATCCGCGTCGATTTGCTCGGGGAGAGCAAGCTCACCTTTGTGAAAGAGGCGGAAGGCGCCATGGTGCCTGTGCTGCTCGAACGTTATGGAGCCGCAGCGGCTGTGCCGGCGGTAGCCGCCGCTAAAGCGGCGCGTCCAGTGGCGGTACGCAAAGAGTTTGGCGCAATCAACGAGAATAAGTAAGTCAAGTTGCTGGTAGGTAATGGGACACCGTGTGGACGGTGTCCCGCTTTTTTTGGTGGACTAGCGTTGGAACGGTCGGCTGCGCCCCTGACCAGTCGCACTGTCTGCCTCCGCATGTATGTAGGATCCGAGACTCAGGATCGGAAAGGGTCCGATTCTTAGCACTTGGTCCAGCGCTGACCTTGAAGCGTGGTTGACAACACTCTGCAACGTATGCACATATTGTACATAAGAGCCAAACGGTGCGAGCCGCCAAAATGCTTTTCGAGTGGGACGAAAGCAAGCGCCGGGCGAATCTCGCAAAGCATCTCATTGACTTTCAGGACGCCAGGCAGATCTTCGATGGACCGGTCTTCGAGAAAGCTCAGCGCCGCCGCGGCGAAGACCGCGTCCTGACCATCGGCCTCATGCAGGACGTCGAGATCGTGGTGGTTTACGTGATGCGCGGCAAATACCGGCGGATTATTTCGGCCAGGAGGGCACATCGGGATGAAAGGCAAGCTTACGCAGACCACCTCAAGAGCACGGACTAAGGGAGCTACGGATTTTAAGCGACTGCGCGCCCTGTGCGACTCCGACATCGACTTCTCCGAAATCCCCAAACTCGGGCGATCCTTCTGGAAGAGCGCCGGGCTTGTCATGCCAGAACCCAAAGACCGCCTCACCATCAGAGTCGACCACGATGTGGTCCAGTGGCTGAAGAAAAACGGCCCTGGCTATCAGACCCGCATCAACGCCATCCTTCGCTCCTATATGGAAGCCCAATCCACCACAGACCGATAGCGGGTGCAAAGGTTTCGCGGTTTGGTCAGTCTCATGACATCCCTTACACTTCCTGCGCGCGGCGTTGCTTTTATTTGATGCGAGGCTGGAAAGGAAGCAAGCAATTGGGACTAAGGCTGGTTCCAGGCTCGCAGGTGCGGCCACCAGCGACTCACATTGCGGCAATACTCTTCATACTCCGTCACCGAACTTCTTGCGCAATGTCGGCTCTTCATAGAAGACGACAAACAGATGTATGCCGAGCGCAACGGCTGCAACTGCGGCGATCAGTCCAGGGTCGGCATGTCCGAACACGATCCACAGCCCGATCCATCCGGCCGCGAAACCCACATACATGGGGTTCCGCACGTAGCGGTAGAACCCCACCACGACCAATCGTTGCGGCGGCGCGACCGGCACAGGAGTGCCGCGGCCTGTCCAACCGAAATCCCAAACGCAGCGGAGAGCAACCGCGAATCCCAGCGCCGAAGGAATCACGCCCAGCCATCGCCAGCGTGCCGAAGTTGCTTCTACGCGGAAGCCGAGCCACTGAGGTAGCAGCCAAAACCAGAGCGCGAGAAAGGCTACGCCCACGGACAAGCCACCATTGCACTGAGCCATCGTTCCGCTGGAGTGCTTACCGACGGTCCATGCGTCATAGGGCCTCCTTGTCGCCCATATTATGCTCCCTAACCATGGCGGGCGGGCGCTGTGCCGATCTGTGACACTGCCGGTCGCACCGGCAGGACCGGGAGGACGCACCGCGCTAACCGTCAAGTACCTCCGTAACCTGTCGTAACTCTCTCATTCATGCGATCCTCATCTCGCCGTTAAGAAGCCCATCAACCGCTGACGGAAACCAACTCCTGCTCCGGACGCGGAACTTAAGTGAGGTTTTGTATGTTGCAGTCTCCGGAACCGAAGTACTCTCCAGCCACCGCCCCAGCCAATACTTACACGCCGGTTAGTTCGGGCACCTCAACCGCGGATCAGACTCACATCACTCGCTCGGTGGTCATCAAGGGGCAGGTGTCGGGCGCGGAATCGCTTTTTGTCGACGGACGCATCGAGGGCACTATCAGCTTCCCCGATAATCGCGTCACCATCGGTCGCAACGGCAACGTCGCGGCGAACATCACCGCCAAGGAAGTGGTCATCATGGGTAAGGTGCAGGGTAATGTCGAATGCACCGATCGCCTCGATATCCGCAGCGAAGGCCAGCTTTCAGGCGACGTGGTTACCCATCGCATCAGTGTCGAAGAAGGCGCCATCCTCAAGGGTGGAGTCGAAGTTCGCAATCCTGAAAAGAAAGATCAGAAGACGCAGAACCAGAATCAGCAAAATCAGAATCAGCAGATTCCGGTTAAGGTGGAAGAGGCGTCGAAGGCGAAAGCTGCTACCGCCGAAAGCATTTAATTTTCGAGTCTAAATTCGTTAGCCGACGTTCGTTAACCGACGTGCGTTCAATGACGAAAGAGGGACGGGTAATTCGGCCGTCCCTCTAACTTTTGCCCTCCGAACTGCATTACTTCTTCGGCTTGAAATCCAATGAAGCGGAGTTAATGCAATAACGCATTCCCGTTGGTCGCGGGCCATCGGGAAACACGTGGCCCAAATGCGCGCCGCAGTGGGCGCAGCGCGCTTCGGTACGTGTTATCCCGTAGCTGCGATCGGAGTGCTCGGCGATGTTCTGCTTGTCGGCGGCGTCATAAAAACTCGGCCAGCCGGTACCGGAATCAAACTTGGTTTCGGAATCGAATAGCGGGGCGCCACAGCACACGCAGGTATACGTACCGTCTTCATGGTTGTTCCAGTACTTGCCGGTGAAGGCGGGCTCGGTGCCGCACTGGCGGGCTACCTGATACTGTTCTGGCGTGAGCTCTCGCTGCCACTCTTCGTCTGTCTTCTGGATCTTCTGAGAGTTGGACTGCTGGGTCTTTTCCGTCAACTTCACTGTCATATGAATCCCCCGGAATTAAGATGCACTTTAGAAGGAAAAGTCGCAGGGACGAGGACGTCGGGCATTCTCGGGTCCTTGATGCCTCACGCATCGCCGGAAGTTCGATGCAAGGAGCAAGGGCCGGTGGGAGGAACATCGATTTCCGGAATAGGAGCCTCGTTAACGGGCGTGCGATACTAATTCCATGGTTATGGTCGATCCGACTCCGCGGTTGGCGAATGATCCGAAAATGGTCAAGGTGCATTTGAGCACCGGCGCGGGCCTGGAGATCGACTGGAAAGATGGGCACCGGTCCGTTTATACGTTCAAGTTCTTGCGCGATGCTTGTCCGTGCGCGCTCTGCGAGGACGAACGCACCAAGGCAGAAAGAAAGGCCGGAGAGCCGGAGAAGCTTGCCCCCGGGGCGCTGCCCATGTTCAAACCGGCGGTCAAAGCTTTGGCGGCCGAGGCAGTCGGAAAGTATGCGCTGAAGTTTTCCTGGAACGACAATCACGATCTGGGACTCTATTCCTGGGCGTATTTGAGGGAAGTGTGTCCATGTGCGGAGTGCGCAGCGAAAGAAAAGCCAGTCAGGAGTTAGAGGTCCGATTCAAAGTGGAGACAATTTTTGCCTCACACCACGTTCGTCGAGCCCGCCCAACCTCTTCAGAAGAAATGTCGACGCGGCGCTTTGTGGGGCGGGGCTGGTGAGATAACTACGAACGGCCTTCGATCAGAGCCGGTCTTTCAGCTGTTTCGCGAGTTCCTTAGTTACAGCGTGAAGTTCCGAAAGCTGCCCCTTCTGAAAGTCGATTTCGTTCTTCGTCAAATCTTCCTGAATGAGGCGGCAAAGCTGGTAGGCGGCGCGAATGCGTTCCGCGGCCAGCAGGGAGCCGACGGCACTGGGATCTTCTCCCGCAACTCGGGCCGCCACCGACTGCTGGGCCGCCCACGCGACATTGCGGACCCGGTTCAGCACGTCGCGAAATTCAGTGAGCACGCGGGGATCCAGTTCATCGGAAAGCAGCAAGCTATGCGAGGCTTGCATGTCGGCGATGGCTGTCTTCAGTCCTTCGAAGACGGGGGAATCCTTTGCTCGTTCAACACCCACCAGGGTAACTCCAATGCTGCATTCCAGACTAATATGCTCCTGATCGACGGCGTAGATTCCGAAGGTCCGTAATACTAATGGTCGGATTCAACGAGGATCAAGAACGTGGCAATCTCAATTCGACTTGCGGAGGAGCGGGATGTAGAGGAACTGCAACGCTTGATTGAGGCTTCGGTATTGGGTCTACAGGCCGCCGATTACTCGCCGGCGCAGCTGGAACGAGCGCTCCGGGTGGTCTATGGCGTCGACACGCAACTCATTGCGGATGGAACTTATTTTGTGGCCGAGGCGCGGACGGAACAGAATGGGGGCGGGGAATCGGTCGCGCCGGCGATTGTAGGCTGCGGTGGATGGAGTCGCCATAAAACCTTGTACGGCGGGGATCAGTGGGCGGGGCGTGAGGATGCGCTGCTTGATCCGGCGCGGGATGCGGCGAAGATTCGGGCATTCTTTGTGCATCCGGAGTGGGCGCGGCGGGGCATTGGCGGCATGATTCTGGAGGCATGCGAGGCGGCGGCGATCGGACACGGCTTTCATCGGCTGGAGATGGGCGCGACGCTGACGGGTGTTCCATTTTATCGGGCCAAGGGCTATGTGGAATTGGAGTCCGTGGAGGCTGTGCTGGGAGCGGGTTTGAGCTTGCCGATTGTACGGATGGGGAAAAATGTGTGAGGATTCCGATTTTGGCGCCGGCGAAAGGCCGCGGAAGTTTTCTCCATTTTGAGAAAGTGTTCCACGTGGAACACTTTATTGATATTATTGTACGTACAGTATTGTTGTTACTTTGGCGAAGAAACCGCGAACAAAACAAAGTTGGTTTGCGGGCGTCGTGAAAGTGGGCGAATCGGGGATTCTTCGTTGGATGGTTGTTTACTATCTGGTTAGGGTGTCCCTACTTTGATCTTCCTTTGACATATGAGAATGCTGGAGTTAGCGCGGATTTGTGACGGGCGGTTTTAAAATGAAGCACTTACAGCGAAGTATCTGGGAGTAAAGGAGTTACTCGTTTTAGTTCCTTTCGCTTTCCGTGTCGTAGGGGGTTTCTGCGGCTGGATTTTGTCAAGTTGACAGGGCGTGATATATCGAGATTTTGGGAAGAGCAGCGCGAAGCAGGATGGGACCTCGGTTTTTTTCTTGTAGGGCCACCGACTGTTGGCTGGCGAATGGCCTGCGTCTGGTTACCGGGTGTCGAGGTGCGAGGAAGGATCGAAGGCACCCACTCAATCGCAAAAAGCGCGATTGAATGGGGCACCCGGCTGTCTCCACCGGATCGACACTTTCCATTCTGTTGGGCAAGGGCGATGGAACCTTTACGGTGAACACCTACGCGACGACCGCGCAATTTGTCGGTACGCTGGTCGCTGGAGACTTCAACGGCGACGGTAAACTCGATCTCGGTTTTCCCGACCCATCGAACAGACTGCTCCATCTGTTGCTGGGCAATGGCGACGGAACCTTTACTGAGGTTTCTACGACGCCGGTTGGCACCAACCCAGTCTGGGCAGTCGCAGGCGACTTTAACGGCGACGGCAGGCTAGACATTGCGGTTGTGAATGAGGCAGGAAAGAATGTCTCGATTTTGCTCGGGAATGGCGATGGGACGTTTTCGCGGAAGCCTTCCGTCAAGGTAGGAAACAAGCCGAATGCGGTGACCGTGGCAGACTTGAACGGCGATGGCAAGCTTGACTTAGCGGTGGTGAATTCGGGTGATAACAACGTCTCGATCCTGCTCGGCAACGGTGATGGAACGTTCACACTGAAGTCGTCGCCGACCGTGGGCTCCTCTCCATTCGGAATCGTTGTGTCAGATTTCAACGGCGACGGCAAGGTGGACCTGGCGGTGACGAATATGTGCGGCAGCAAGCCGGGTTGTACGCATCCGGGAGAGGGTTCGCTTTCCATATTGACAGGCGCTGGCGACGGAACGTTCAGCATGACGTTCGTAGAAATGTACGCTTACAACTATCCGAAGGGGATTGCCGCAGGCGACTTTAACGGCGATGGGAAGACCGATCTGGCGGTCGTGGGCCTGAATGAGTCTGCGGCGCTCGTTTTCCTCGGCGATGGCAAAGGGGGATTCGAAAGTCCAATCGCGAGCTACGGTTTCGGTCCGCCACTGGCGGAGTACGTGGCGGTTGGAGACTTCAACGGTGACGGAAGACTGGATTTTGTCGAGAACAACCCCGAGTCCATAGCTGGGATTATCGGAGTCTCCGTGCAGGCGCAGAGCGCGGCGGCATTCTATCCGTCGCTGCTCAGCTTCCCTCCGCAGCCGGTGGGAACCAAGAGCGGCCCCAAGAACATGAAGTTCGAGAACGTTGGAGTTGTGCCCCTGAACATCACTGAGGTTGGAGTGTACGGGTACTACTCCGGGACGAACAATTGTCCTGCGACTCTGCCGGCCGGTGGCCATTGCACAATCTCCGTCATGTTTGATCCAGCATTTGCAGGCAAGACGGGCGGAGAAGTCTACGTGGTCGACGACGCACTGGGATCCATACAGTTCGGGTACCTTGAGGGCACGGGAAAGTAACTCAAGTCTTATCGAAAAGTAAAACATCACCGTTGGAGAATGGGGGAGTTTTTTCTCAAATCGAAGCGTTTCCAACCATAAGCGACCGCAAAACACGGAGGGCGGGTGGGCCCACATCTGCTCAACCTGCTAGCTTGGGGGGCCCCACTTCTCGTGCGCGAGACATGGGGCACCCTCGCAGGCTGCTGAAAAACCACTTCGCGGGTCGAAAGTGTGACCTCAGCGGCTGAAGCCGCATTGAAAAAGAGGCCAGTTATCGCAGCGGTAAACCGCTGCGCCACCCAAAATCAAGCGCAATTTCGAGTTTTTCAGCAGCCTGCTCGGCTGGAGGGTGCCATCGGAAGACAGCACGCGAATAGGAGACCTGGGCCACCCGCCGACCCACCACTTCTCGCAAGGTTCGGGAAACCCTCAAGCGCTCGGCGGGCGTGGAATCCCACCCTAACGTCGCAAAAGGCGCGACGTTAGGATGGGGCACCCGGCAGCCATACGTCGTACTGATGCTGATTGGCTCGCCGCCGCTTCTGCGCGTGACCTGAATCGAGTGCTACCGTTTTGGGCCGATGATGCGACCATTGTCACTCCGGGCATGCCCCCAATCGTCGGCAAGGACGCGGTCCGTAAGTACGTTTCTGGCGCATTCGCTACGCCGGGATTTTCCATCACTTGGAAGACTGAGAAGGTGGAGGTTTCCCAGTCTGGCGACTTGGCGTACTCCACTGGGACTGACCGAATATCGTTAAACACTCCGGATGGTAAATCTGTGACAGAGGAGAATACAGGAGTGGCGATCTGGAAGAAGCAGATCGATGGTTCTTGGAGGGTCGTTTTGGACATGGGAAGCCCTTCTGCGTCTGCAAATGCAAAATGACTTCGAGAGAAGGTCTGGATTAGGCTAAGCGGGTGTCATCCGAAACGGGGACGGGCCAAACGGGAGTCGTTCGATGAACCTTTCTGCATACTGGAAACCAAGTCTACTTCTACTAGCCTTCGCTGCCGTTGGGACTGCGTCATCGCCAGCACCCGTGTCGGCTGATAGAGCTGCAATCGCCAAGACAATCAAGGCGGACGTCGCTCAACTCGTCGCTGGGCTCAATGCCCACGATGCAGTCAAGACAACTGCTTTTGACGCCCCGAATATCATCTCCATGGAATGTGGCAGTCCCTCAACTATTGGGATCGAAGCCGATCAAGAGGGCTTCAAGATGGGCTTTGCCCATGATCCTTTGTGGCGAGTCAGTCTCATCGATGAGACTGTAGATGTTGCGAGTAGCGGAGACTTGGCAGTTTATCGTGGCACCTATGACGAGGACCATAGCCGTGCAGGTGTGCTGATGACCCATAAGACAAACTTCATTGCGGAGTTCAAACGTCAAAGCGATGGACCGTGGAGGATCGTCTGGTACAGTGTTTCCGACATGGAACAATCGCATCCGAAGTAATCGTCCAATGGTGGGCCACCAGGCGACCCACCACTTCTCGCGAGGTTCGGGGAAACCCTCAAGCGCTCGGCGGGCGTGGAATCCCACCCTAACGTCGCAAAAGGCGCGACGTTAGGATGGGGCACCCGGCGATTGAATGGGGCACCCGGCGCTACGCTCTGCCGACTGCGGTAATCCCTTTCGCGGTCACGGTACTATACGGCGATTGCGTCGAGATAATTGCTTAGGAGTTGTTCTCCATTCTCCTGGAAGTCGAGAAACATGATGCCATTGCCGAATTGGGGGTGACGGGTAACGACGCGTCCCCGAATGGAAACCGGGTAGTTGTCGATCCAGAGGGTGGCCTGGACATAAGTTCCCAAGACCAGCGTCTTGATCAAATGCACATAGCAGCCGCCTCGACTGAGGTCGGTAGTTTCCAGCCGCAGTGAAGTTGCGGTGTCTTCCTGGCGAAGATCGATCGGGATTTGCACTGTGTAACGGGGATTCAGCCGGCGGTCGGGATGAGAGGTAGGGGAGTTCTGAGCGTACTTCAGAGCGTACTTGGACGTGAAATTCATGCGATCAGCGAAGCCCTTTCTCGATGTGGCCCCGCCCCGCATGGCGCAAAGAGACGATGAGCCTTCTCCGCGTGCGGCTGACTTGGACCTCTTTCACGATTATCGGCGGAGGGACGGGAAGAGATTAGGACACACGTCACATAGTGACGTGCGAATGTACCGGCTTTGGGCAACTGGAAGAATACCAGGAGGATCTGAACTGTTTCCCGGCCACTCGAAGCTAGCGCCCGAATAACGCGCGAACATAACGCGCGAAACCCCGGGCGTCTCTGAACTCTCCGTGTCTCCGGGGTCGAAAACCAAATTAGGACGCGACTCAACGTTTGCTTTGGCGAGTGCTTTGGCGAGCGGGCGGCGGGAGACGGGGCAAGCCCCGTCTCTACGGAGAGGGCGCTGGCTTCGCACGTGCTAGAATTTCCACAGATTCTCTCTAGGTTCAGACCCTGAATTCCGGACACTCAAGTTTGATCGAGCTTGCACCTTCGATTCTGTCGGCCGACTTCGCCCACCTGGCGGATCAGGTGGAGCGGGCGACGGCGGGCGGCGCCAGCGTGATCCATGTCGACATCATGGACGGGCATTTTGTGCCCAATATTACGATCGGGCCGCCGGTGGTGAAATCCCTGCGGAAGGCAACCCGCCTGCCACTGGATTGTCATCTGATGATAGAGAACCCCGATCAGTATCATTGCCGACTTCGCGGAGGCGGGGGCGGACTGGATCTCGGTGCACCAGGAAGCGTGCCGCCATTTGAACCGGACGCTGAACCTGATCAAGAGCCACAGATGCCGCGCGGGGGTGGTAATTAATCCGGCGACTCCGGTGGAGACGCTCAGCGAAGTGCTCGACTTGGTGGATTATGTTCTGGTGATGAGCGTGAACCCGGGATTCGGCGGCCAGAAGTTCATTCCGGAGACTCTGCACAAGATCAGGAAACTGGCCGAGATTCGCGGCGAGCGCGGATACGCCTTTCGCATCGAGATCGATGGCGGGGTGGCGATGGAGACGGTAGAAGCTGTGGTGCGGGCGGGAGCTGAGATTCTGGTGGCGGGCAATGCTGTGTTCGGCAAGGGCGACGCTAGAGCAAATGCAGCCGCGCTGCTGGATGCGGCTCGGAGTGCAAGCTTGCAGCGTGTGTGAGTTGTCGAGCGAGCAGGGATTTGCAAAGCTTCAGGATTTTGAGGTTATTAATTATGCGGCGTAATTTGATTCTCGGAATGATGGCGCTGGCGCTGGCGTTTGCGCTCGGGTGCACGAACAAGAAAGTTGGCAATCCGCTGGCGAACGTGGGGTCGAAGCAACCCGACAAGGTGCTCTTCGACCGCTCCATGGACGCGATGAAGCACAACCGCTTCGATGTGGCGCGCATGACGCTGCAGACGCTCATCAACACTTATCCGGATTCCGAGTACATCGCGCGCGCCAAGCTGGCAGTGGCCGATTCCTGGTACGCCGAAGGTGGCACGACTGCGATGCAGCAGGCCGAAATCGAGTACAAGGATTTCAAAACGTTCTTTCCCAATATGCCGGAGGCGGCGGAGGCGCAGCTCAAGGTCGCCAACATCCATTATCAGGAGATGGAAAAGCCGGACCGCGATTTCACGCACGCCATCCGCGCGGAGGAGGAATACCGGGCGCTGATTCAGGAATACCCCGACAGCAAGCTGGTGCCGCAAGCGAAACAGCGGCTACGCGAAGTGCAGGAAGTGCTGGCCCAGCGCGAGTTCAACATCGGGCAGTTCTATTATCTGCGGATGGCTTATCCGGCCGCCATTGCGCGGCTGAAGACGCTGGTGGAAAGGTATCCACTCTATAGCGGCGCGGACCAGGCGCTGTTTCTGCTGGGGCGAACCTATGAAGCTGAGATTGAGATCGTCCGTAAGAACCCCCGCACCAATGAGGTCGTGAAGAGCAAGATGATCGAGGAGTTGACCCGGGACGCGGCCGACGCCTATTCGCGAATCATCACGCGCTATCCGGCGATGGACCGGGCGGTCGATGCCAAGGATCGGCTGGAGGCGCTGCACCAACCGGTTCCGCGTCCGACCCGAAGGATGCTGGAACAGAATAAGAGGGAGGAAGCCAGCCGTCAACAGTCGACCTTGCTGGCGAAAGGACTGGGCACTTTTCGAGAAGGGGCCGGATGTGAGCAGGGCGTCGCGCGTTGGGGACCCCACGATGGTGGATCCGGAGCCGGTTACGGCAACCGGTGTAATCAGAGGCTTGTCGATGGCGGCGAACGGCAAGGGAGACGGAAAATTAAGCGCGACCGTCGTGGATGGCAAGATAGTGCCGAATCAGGAGGCGCCGCGCTCCGATAGTCCGACGCCAGCCGGGGATACGGCCGCGCCGTCTCCGGATCAACCGGCAGCGACGAATACGCCGGCCGCTGCGAATGAGTTGAAACCGAACGTAAGCCGATCCCAATGAACTGAAGCCCAACGTGGACGGCTGACCCTAACGCGCTGCCTCCGCTGCAGCAGAGCAATCAACTCGAGGATGGAAGCGGGACGGCGAGCGCGAGCGCATCGAATGCGTCGCAAAAAGAGGAGATGGCGGACATTTCCTCCAGCAAAAAGAAAAAGAAGAAGGGATTGAAAAAGCTGAACCCGTTTTAGCTATCAGCTGTCAGCTATCAGCCGTCAGCCGTCAGTTAGAACTTTTACTGAGGGCCGAAAGGTGTTATGTGTCCCTGACTCATGCTTGCGGAGTGAAGAGCCGTTATTTCCGTGGTACATGGACCTCGGTGCAGGTCGCAACCGGACATGAGCTTACGAATCGTTGACTTAGGGTGGAGGACAAGATAGTTTCGCGTTATCTCTCCTTTTTCTTGGTGGCGAAGGACGACGCTTGGCGCGAAAAATACTGCTGGCCGATGATAGTGTGACCGCCCAAAATATGGGCCGGAAGATCCTGGCCGATGCCGGGTATGACGTGCTCACCGTCAATAACGGGTCCGCAGCCCTCAAGCGGATCGCCGAATCCAAACCAGACCTCATTATTTTGGACGTCTACATGCCCGGCTACAGCGGCCTGGAAGTCTGCCAGCGGCTGAAGGATTCCTCGGAGACAGCGCACATTCCTGTGCTTCTCTCGGTGGGAAAACTGGAGCCATTCAAGCCGCAGGAAGCGCGCCGGGTAAGGGCGGATGCCCATATCGTGAAGCCGTTTGAAGCGAGCGAACTGCTGGCCGCGCTGGGCCACCTGGAAACGTGCATTGTTCCCCCAGCCCATCGACCGGGATTCTGCGCTCCCATTTCCAGTCCGGCAGACGGCGACAAGGAAGAGTCCTGCAAAGAAAAAGACGAAGACAAAAACAAAGAAGAACCGGCGAACACCGGCAACGATAATGGGCGGAAAG
Source organism: uncultured Acidobacteriaceae bacterium (assembly GCA_963709055.1). Classification (GTDB taxonomy): domain Bacteria; phylum Acidobacteriota; class Terriglobia; order Terriglobales; family Acidobacteriaceae; genus Acidiflorens. The sequence continues at coordinate 516,429 of CAVPUZ010000021.1, read as the reverse complement.
CCAGCGTTCGTACTGCTTCCGCAAAGAAGAAAAAAGAAGAACCGGTAGCGGCGGCGGACGACGCGGCGGCGGACGATGGAGTGGCCAACTTCCGAGATTTCCGGAAGGCTGGAGCCAAACCGGCTACCGATTCTGCTCCCGAAATGCCGCGTGACATCACGAAGGAAGAGCTGGATGCGCTGAGCGCGGTAGCCGCCCGATTGGACGAATCGATTCCGGCTCCGCAGAATAGCCCGTCGCCCAAGGAAGAAGCATCTGCGCTCTCGGAGATGCCGAGCAGCCGGAGTACAAGCGCCAACTTAGAGCCGGCGCAGAATCATGAGCCACTCCCGGAGATGACGCGCGGTATCACGCAGGAAGAGTTGGACGCGCTAAGCGCGGTCGCCGCGAGACTCAGCGACTCGAATCTCGGGACGAATCCTATGGCCTCGGCCGCGGAAGAAGAAGCAACTCCGGCAGAGACCTCCGATCTTACCGCCCCAATGGCGGGGAATCTGGAGCAGCCGCAGATGCAGGTGGTCGCTCCCAGTTCGGACATGACCGAAGAGAAGGTCGATACGCTTGCGACAGCGTGGAATGAAGCCGAGAGTCCGAACGGGCAGGCCGAAGCCGCGCCTGAAATGTCAACTGCCGATGAGCAGGTCAGCCAGGTCGAATCGCTGGAAGAATCTTCCCGCGAAGTCCCGGTGTCCAATCCCGTGAATGCCGGACAATTTATAGACGAACCAGCACCCATTGATCGGGACGATGAGCCGATGTTTGCTTCGGCGGTTGCGGACACTCCCCCGCCGAGCGATGAAGAGGTGGCGGCAGCGCTGAGCTTGCTGACTCCTGCAAATGGACACTCGGGGATGGCGCCTGAGACCGCGTCTCCGGCGGCTAACGCTGATGGCGGCTCCGCATTGGACGGCTGAGACTGTGGGATTGACTCCAGAAGAAGCCGGTATGTCGCTTGAGGCGGAAATGTTTCGCACGTTCGCCGGGAATGCGGCTGGAGATCCCGTGGCCGAAGATCCGGTAGAAGAGGTCGAATCCGCGCCGCCCGTCGTGGATGGGACTTTGTCGAGTACGCCCGCGGCTGAGAGCGCGCCGACGGTTGCGGCGCCGCCAGTCGAAATGGCCGCGGATGAAGCTCCGAAAGCGATGGCGGCGGCCGCAGCGGCTGCGGAAAGCATAGGCGCCGGATCCGACGAGAGCGACATTGCCAACATCGTCGATCGGGTACTGGCCGATCTTCGCCCGAAGATCGTGGAAGAGATCGCGAAGAAGCTCGGGAAAAAGTAGGTTCCATTCCAGTTCCCGGTTGCAATAGTTTGGACTTGGCCCTTCGGATACCGTCGGCAAGTTTCAACAGTTCGGGTCGCGAAGGAGATTTCGAGCCGTAGTTCCAACTTCCCGTTTAGCCGACGATCCACCCAGAATGTTGTTTCCGCGTGCAGTGTGTTGCGCAGAGTATAATGGCGCGCACTGATGCCCCTTACTCCTGGCAGCAAACTTGGTCCGTATGAAATTCAGTCTCCGCTCGGCGCTGGCGGTATGGGTGAGGTCTATTGCGCCCGTGACACTCGACTCGATCGCGCCGTCGCCATAAAAATTCTGCCCGCACATCTTTCCGACAATCCTGAGGCCAAACAGCGCTTCGACCGCGAAGCACGTGCCGTTTCCTCCCTCAACCATCCGAATATCTGCACTCTGCATGACGTTGGGCACCATGAGGGCACCGACTATCTCGTAATGGAGTTCCTGGAAGGCGAGACTCTAGCAGCGCGCTTGACCAGAGGACCGCTGCCGCCAGCACAGGTTTTGAGATGCGGAATCGATATCTGCGAAGGCTTGGGGACCGCGCACAAAAAAGGCGTGGTCCATCGCGACTTAAAGCCGGGCAACATCATGCTGACGAAATCCTGCGCCAAACTCATGGATTTCGGTTTAGCTAAAGCCACGGCACCTATCGATTCATCCTCCTCCAGCCTCACCATGACCCTCTCGACTCCGGCGGGCAATCATCCGTTAACCGCGCAAGGCACAGTGGTGGGCACATTTCAGTACATGTCACCTGAGCAAGTCGAGGGCGAGGAGACAGACCCACGGAGTGACATCTTTGCGCTGGGCGCCGTGCTTTACGAAATGGCAACCGGCAAGCGCGCTTTCGAGGGTAAGACAACCGCGAGTGTGATCGCCGCAGTACTGGCAGCCGAACCTCAGCCCATCTCGGCGATTCAGCCCATGTCGCCGCCTTCCCTCGATCGGGTGGTCAAAACGTGCATGGCGAAAGATCCCGACGAGCGCTTTCAAAATGTTCACGATGTAAAACTGCAGTTGCGGTGGATTGCGGAAGGCGGATCGCAGGCAGGTGTGCCAGTTTTGGCCGCGGCGCAGCGAAAGACTCGAGACCGGATTGTCTGGATTGTTGCAGCGGTTGCGGTATTAGCAGCGCTGGCGTTGTCCCTTATTCACTTTCGCGAACCAGCCCCTCAGGCGCGGGTGGTTCGCTCGACTATTCTGCCGCCGGACAAGGGAACATTCGTTTTCCTGGGACGGACGAGTGCCCCTATGCTCTCCCCTGATGGGCGTAGTGTGGTCTTCTTGGCGCGAGTTGCAGGTGTTACACAACTCTGGGTGCGGGCTTTGGATTCCTTTAAGCCGCACGCCCTGGCTGGCACGGAGGACGCCTACGGCGCATTCTGGTCCCCCGACAGCCGTAACATAGGATTCTTCGCGCAGGGCAAGCTGAAGAGGATCGCGGCGGCTGGTGACCCGCCGCTGTTCCTCTGCGATGTAGACCAAGCGCGCGGCGGAAGCTGGAACCGCCGGGACATTATCCTTTTCGCCAAGTATCCCGGAGAGATCTATCGCATCCCGGCTTCGGGAGGAGTCCCGCAGCAGGTCACTCATCTTGATTTGTCGCGCCACGACACCACTCATAAATGGCCTTACTTTCTGCCCGATGACAATCATTTTCTCTACATGGCATCGACGTTGGGAACGGCCAGCGACGAGAATGTTATCTTCGCGGGCTCATTGGACGGCAACGCGGACCGAATCCTATTTCACGCCACCTCGCCCGTTGCCTACGATAGCGGATACTTGCTGTACATCGTGAACAAAACCCTAATGGCTAGGCCGTTTGATGCAGTCAAGGTGAAATTCACCGCAGATCCTGTTCCCGTCGCGGAGGGCATCCAGTTCGATCGCACATATAGTAGCGGCGTGTTCTCGGCGTCGGGAACTGGCATGTTGCTCTACCAGACGGGGAACGCCTCCAGCGAGCGCCAACTGGACCTGCTCGATGCCAGCGGCAAGGCTCTTAGTCCCCTTAGTGATCCCTTGTCTTCCTCTGAGGCGCAAGTTTCTTCCGATGGAAAACCTGTGGACTACGTGCTAATGGATGTGAATAACGGCGGGGTGCGAATTTCTCCGGATGGGAAGCGCGTGGCCTATGTGCTGCTTGACGCCAATAGCGGGAAGGCTGACATCTGGATTTACGACATCGCTTCCGGGAATCGCACCCGACTCACGATAGATCCAGTGCTTAGCCAGTTTCCAGTGTGGTCTCATGACTCTACCAAGATCGCTTATAGTTCCACGCGCTCGGGCAAGCCCGTCACCTACGTGAAGTCGGCGAATGGCATGGGTCTGGAGCAAAAGCTCTGGGAACGGGCCTTCTCCGCCACTCCGAACGATTGGACGCTCGGGTCGAAGACTTTGATTGAGCAGGATCGCGCACAGGCCGGTGCGAAAGCCCGCTTGCTCATGGTTCCCGCGGACGGCACAGGGGAACCGACCACGCTCCTAGAGGTGCCGGGGGCCAACGTCGCCTCCTCCCGGCTTTCCGCCGACAATCGCTGGATTGCGTATCAGTCCGACGAAACTGGCAGGTATGAGGTGTATGTTTCCGCCTTTCCCAAGCCAGCCGGAAGACTGCAGATTTCTCAGGCGGGTGGACGACTCCCGACCTGGCGTAGGGACGGGAAAGAACTCTATTATCTTGATCCGGACGGAAAGCTGATGGCCGCGGAATTGCACGAGAACAACGGTTCACTGCAGGTGGCGGCGATCCGCGTTTTGTTTTCAATCAAAATGACAACCGGAAACGGCTACGACGCCTTCCCCGATGGGAAAAAATTCTTAACCAGCACCGTCATTACCGGAGAGACTCCAGCCCCGCTCAGCCTAGTCCTCAACTGGACGGCGGAATTAAAGAAATAGTTTTCTAACACCAGTACGAGCGGTGGACGGCGTCTTTCCGTTAGAACTTCCAAGGATTCTGGGCGGCTGACGGGCCGATCTTCGCCCGAAGATCGTGGAAGAGATCGCGAAGAAGCTCGGGAAAAAGTAGATTCGGTTCCGATACGGCGGGCAAGTCTCAACCTGTGGGACACACGCAAAAGCCGCGAGCTTCGAGCCGCGAGTCCCGAGCAACCACAAGGTCGCATTGTTCGTAGCCCGCAACGGGCAATTCCGAACTGGAGTTCCAACTTCTGCTTTGCCGACCAGCCGGGAATGATGCAACGCAACTTCGCCGGCGATACGTTGACTAGCCCAAACGGCTTCCGTAAGGTGAGGCCATCCGAATGGCACGCGGCCTCGCTTATGGGGGAACTATAGCGGCTTCCGAGAAGCCGTATCCGCTGCCATTGCGGAGTTCCGCTCCGCCGGACAGCCGGGGGCGGCTGTCCCTACGTGACACGCGCAGCTTAAAGCGTGCGTGATGGATACACCAACCGCGGAACCGCTCTGGTCAACTGATCGACAGCTGCCGATTCGACCACTGCCCTCGAGAGCTTGTCACCTTCCTCACCAAACCGTACTCGCCTGCGGCATGATCCTCGTGCATGGTTTATGCTTCCGGATGCGCACACTTCCGTTCGTTACATATGCATCGAAGGAACGCGTTTAGGCACAAATAGACGCGCTTCGCAGTTGCGACCGAACTCAAAAGGGGATTCCACGCGCAAGATGCGGAAAGCCCCTACACTGGACATCACATGAAAAAACTGAAAGAAGTTCTTCGCTGGGAGATGAATATCGCGTTGTTTGTGGCTGCGCTCGTCAGCATCACGCTGAGCGGGCGATTGGCCGCGCAAGATCAGCCAGAGCAAGATGATCCGCCGACGCGGGTCGCACGGCTCGCATACCTGCAAGGTTCCGTCTCATTCCAACCCGCCGGACAGTCGGAATGGGTGGAGGCCGTCACCAACCGCCCAATGACCACGGGCGACCAGCTGTGGGTTGACCGGGATTCTCGCGCCGAACTCGGCTTGGGGTCGGCCGTCATCGACGTCAATAGCAATACCGGCGTATCGTTTCTCAACCTGGACGATCACACCGTGCAACTCCAGCTCAGTTCGGGCGCGATCAACATTCGGGTCCGCCGTCTCGACCGCGATGACGCGTTTGAGGTCGACACGCCGAATCAGGCTTTCTCCATTTTCGCGAGCGGCCGGTACCGTGTTGAAGCCAGCGAAGACGGAACTTACTCGATTGTCAGCGTGCGCGATGGAGAAGGTGAATCCACCGGCAACGGCCAGACCTACACGCTCGAAGCCGGACAACGCGCCACGTTCCAGGGGACCGATTCCCTGAGTGCCCGGATCGAAGATATCCGCGATCCCGACGACTTCGACAACTGGTGCTACGGCCGCGACCGCCGCTATGAAAGCTCCATGTCGGCGAGATATCTCTCCAACGAAGTCGTCGGCTATGAAGACCTGGATGGCAATGGCGACTGGCGCCCCGCCATGGGCTATGGCGATGTCTGGTTCCCCCGAGTTAACGCAGGATGGGCTCCGTATCGCGAAGGCCACTGGGCCTGGATCGATCCCTGGGGATGGACCTGGGTCGACGATGCATCCTGGGGCTACGCTCCCTTCCACTATGGCCGATGGGTGTCGGTCGACGGCCGCTGGGGGTGGGTGCCGGGCCCGAAAGAGGTGAGAGCTGTCTACGCTCCCGCTCTGGTCGTCTTCATCGGTGGAGGCCCCGGCGCATTCGGTGGCAATGTCGGCTGGTTCCCCCTGGGACCACGCGAAGTTTATGTTCCGTCATATCCCGTGAGCCGCGCCTACGTGACCAACATCAACATCAGCAGCACCACGGTCAATACCACGGTGATCACCAATGTCTATAACACCACCATCGTTCGCAACAACACGACCATCACCAATGTCACCTATGTGAACAGAAACGTTGCCGGAGCCGTGACCGCAGTTCCACAACAGGCCTTTGTGAGCGCGCAGCCCGTGGCGCGCGCGGCCGTAGCAGTCAACGCGCGCGAGTTTGCCTCGATGCCGGTCAGCACACGAGCGGCTGTCGCGCCCACCTCCAACAGCGTACTCGGAGCGCATGCCAATACCGCCGGCCGCACCGCAGCGCCTCCGGGGGCGGTCGCAAGGAGATCCGTCGTTGCCAAGGCCGCGCCCCCGCCGCCGCCCGTGCCGTTTGCGGCCCGGCAGCAGGCGCTCGCAGCGCATCCTGGTCAGCCAATCGCAAAGCAGCGGATGCAACAATTGCGTCCGGTCAATTCTCCTGCGGCACGGCCCCTCGTGAAGCAGGCGCCTCCGGGAAAGCCCGCAACTCCTATCATGGCCCGCCCCGGTAACCAACCCATGCCAAACCAGCCTGGCAACGCGCCCGCGAATCGCCCGGCCAACCAACCGGCGACGAACCAGCGTTCCGCGCCAGGTCGTCCGGAGCCGGGTCGCCCACAACCCAATATGGGTAACCCGATCAACCGTCCGGCAGAGTCGCCGCAGCAGAATCAGCCGGCAGCGCGTCCAGCGGAACCGCCGCAGCGGAATCAACCGGCGGCGCGTCCAGCGGAACCGCCGCAGCGGAATCAACCGGCGGCGCGTCCAGCGGAACCGCCGCAGCGGAATCAACCGGCAGCGCGTCCAGCGGAACCGCCACAGCGGAATCAACCGGCAGCGCGTCCGTCGGAACCGCCACAGCGGAATCAACCGGCGGCGCGTCCAGCGGAACCGCCACAGCGGAATCAACCGGCCGCGCGTCCGGCGGAGCCGCCACAGCGGAATCAACCGGCCGCGCGTCCGGCGGAGCCGCCACAGCGGAATCAACCGGCAGCGCGTCCAGCGGAACCGCCACAGCGGAATCAACCGGCAGCGCGTCCGTCGGAACCGCCGCAGCGGAATCAACCCGCCGCGCGTCCGGCTCCGCCTCACCAGCCGACGCCCGCGGAAAAGAAGCAGCAGGAAGACGAGCGCAAGAAGGAGCAAAAGCCGCCCGGCTTCTGAGACGGCGCATCGCTTTGCGGGATTGAGATGTCCGGGTTTGCTTCCGCCTCTCAAGTTCTCAAAGAAAAGCGCTGCGTTCCGCCCGCTTCAACTCGGGCGAGACGCAGCGCTTGTTTGCATTCGTCTTCAGGCCTAACCCAGGCCTGAACCAGGCCTAAACCCCACTAGCCCTCGGAAGGATGCAGCACACGGAAGGTGCTTCCTCCGTTCGACCACACGAGCACGAGCGCATCCTGACCCTTTGGAACGCTCGAGAGCGCCTGGGCTACGTCGGCAGCGGACTTCATCGGCTGACGGTTCACCTCCATGATGACGTCTCCGTTCTGCAGGCCAGCGTTATCGGCGGGGCTGCCGGGGACAACCGAATTCACGATGGCTCCGTGAATATTGGCAGGCGCATTCCCGCCTTCCTGTTGCAGTTCATTGCGGGCATCCTGGTTCAGATCGCCCAAGCCCAGCCCCCAGCGGCCTTTGCCGTGACTGTTGCTCGCCGTTTCGGCGCTATTTGGATTGTTGAGATCGGCAAGCGTTACGTCCACGCTCGTTGGCTTGTCATTGCGCATTACCTCGAGATGGATCGTGTCGCCGGGACTCTTCTGTCCTACCAGCATCTGGAGTTGTCCGGCATCGGTGACCGGTTTGCCGTCGAGTTCGGTGATGACGTCTCCAGTTTTGAGGCCGGCTTTTGCACCGGGGCCATCGGGCTGAACATCGCTTACGAGGGCGCCGGCGGCTTTGGTCAGGTTGAAGAACTTTGCGTTGTCGGGAGTCACGTCGGAGATCTGGATCCCAATGAAGCCGTGCGTGATCTTGCCGAAGCGGATCAACTTATCGACCGTGGGTTGGACGATCTGAGTGGGAATCGCAAAGCCCATGCCCGCGAACGAGCCGGAGCCCGAGATCAGGAACGTGTTGATGCCGATCAACTGGCCACGGGCGTCGACGAGCGCTCCGCCAGAGTTGCCCGGGTTGATGGCCGCGTCGGTCTGAATGAACTCTCCAGGCTTGCGGCGGTCACTATCCATATTAGGACGGTTGAGCGCGCTGATGATGCCGCGGGTTACCGTGAACTGCATTCCGTAGGGATTGCCGAAGGCAAGAACCGTTTGTCCGGGACGCAGATCGGCGGAGTTGCCCCAGGGCACGCTCGGAAGGTTATTGCCATTCACTTTGATGACCGCCAGGTCGGTGAGCGGGTCGGCTCCGATCAATTTGGCGGGCATGACTTCCTTGTTGCTCATGGTCACGCGGATGTCGACAGCCCCCTCGATGACGTGATTGTTGGTGACAATGTAGCCGTCCGGGGAGATGATGACGCCGCTGCCCAGGCCGCGTTCGATGCGGTTCTGCGGCTGCTGCTGGAAGTGGAATTGGCGGCCGAACTGTTGGCCAAATGGACTGTCCGGACCAAAGAATTGTTGCAGGTCGGGCATACCACTTTCCCCAGAGACGGCCTTGGACTTCGATACCACAGTTACGTTGACGACTGCCGGAGTGACGCGCGCGGCCAGGGTTTCCATGGCGTGATCGAGCGAGAGGAGCGCCCCGACGCTGTTATCACTGAGCGCGGCGGCGGCCGGAGCCGGCGTGGCCGCAGTTGCGGACTTGGTGAAGCTGAATGTTGCCAGCGATCCAACGATAGCGATCGCCAGCACGGCTGCGGCTAGAGAGCGGGCGCGGGTTGAGTTCGCTACTCCGGACTTTGCCAGCTTAAGGTTGTTTACTTTCGATTTGAGGTATTGCACCCACATCTGCATTGTTTCTTCTCCTTGTACAACTAATTATCTAGTTGGTATCTTCAAAAAATTTTGGCCTCTAGGTTTTGTGAGCAACCGGCACTCGCGCCGTGTGCTCCCATCCGGAACTGACGAAGGTCACCCGCCAGACTTGAATTTTCCACACGGTTGCGGCGGGCACCGACCTATTCTTCGCTTGGATAACCGATGAATCTACCTTGGAGTCTGACGCGGACACGATGCGCGTCTCTTCCACGAAGACCACTGTGTGAATCCCGGCGGGCAAGCTCTCAACGTTCTGACCGGCCAGTGCGCTTAGTTCCATCAACGATTCAATCGACGGCGGTAAGTTCGCGTCAGCCGCTTCGAGATCCTCGCGCTGAAGCGCTGGGACGCTTCGTGCGACCCTGGAATTCTTCCGCGGCGATAAGGGCTCATTTGTCTTTAGCTTCAGCGCTGCGGGAATGACAGGTGCGGACCGGAATGAACTGCGGGCTGCGGCCTGAATGATGGAGGGCTGAACACTCTCGTGATTCGCGCTTGAGGTTTGAACGGCAGCGGGTTGAACAGTTGTGGGCTGAACAACTCCGGGCTGAACCAGCGCGGCGGAGTACTCACGATCCGGCAGCGGGCCGCGGTCGAAAACCACGAATTGCGGGGTCTGCGGCAGCATCACGACGCAGAGCAATGCGAAAGCGCCGACCAGGCTCAATGCTGGTTTCGAGATGCTAGTTGCGGCGGGGCGATTCTTATCGAGAATTTGTGCCAAGCGATCCGAAGCCTCGCGGGCGCGATGGACAATGGCCTGCGCCATCGTCCACCCGCGCTCGGCGAGACTTCTTTCCAGGAGGGAGACCAGGCAACTGGCGTATCCCATCGGGTTGTCGGTTTGGGCAACCACGATATCGTCACAAGCCATCTCGCGTTCCACCGAGAGGCGATTTTCAATCCACCACACCGCGGGATGAAAGAAAAACAAAGCGCGGACCGTTTTCTGGAGGAGGTTGGTCCAGTCGTCCCAGCGGCGCAGATGCGCAAATTCGTGCCGCAAAATGATATTCAAATCGGAAGGCGGCAATTCCTCCAGCGCCCACGCGGGCAGAACGATCATCGGCTTCCAGAGGCCGAGAGCAGCGGGCACTCGCACGCGCTCGGAGGTGGCCAGGGTTACCGGCCTGGAGGCGAACGATGTCGCTCCGGTGAGTTCTTCCAGCGTCCGCCGAATCGCTGGATCCAAGGCAAGCGCGTCAACGGGCGTGCAAGTTTGCCGCAACTTCCGCAGACGAAAGACGCCTGCCGACAAGCGCGCCATCGCCACGCACGCGACCACGAGCCAAGAAACAAAAACATAGGCCGCCCAGTGGGCGGGCAGATTGATCGCGGACCGTGTTTCTGACGCCAAGCCTGACGCGGCAAAGGCCCGGGTATGCAATCCCGTGAGCAAGAGTCCGCCCATGCAGGCTGTTCCAACCACTGCCAGCAGCGTGAAAAACCACACTGCAAATCGGGTCCGGGAATTCTGTTTGGGGAGCAGGCGCAATACCGCCCATGCAAATAGTGCGATCAGAAGCCCTTCCGGAAGCGAATTGATTACGCGCTCGACGCCCACCTGTGCCCAGGTCTCGATCTGAGGGAGGGCCAAACTGGGGAACGAACTGGGCGGCGATGAAGTGGGGCGCGATCATTTTGTTTCGCTCCCGTCCTGCCCTCGGTTCGAACCAACTCGGTTCGAACCAGCATCTTCCGCAGGCGAGTTAGTTCCTCGGGCTCAATCCCCTGATCTTCAAGGATGTTCAGGACCAGATCCTCATGCGAGTTCTTGAAAAAGCGGCTTACCAGGTGCCGGATCTCCGATCTTGTCGCCTCTTCCTGCCGTACTACCGGTGCGAAGACATGCGCTCGCCCATCTTTGACGTGTTTCAGGTAGCCTTTTCTTTCGAGGATCCGGATCGTCGTCAACACGGAGTTATAGGCAAGGGGAGGTTTTGAGGTAATCGAATCAAGGACTTGCTGGACTGTGCCCGAGCCACGCTCCCAGAGGACGTTCATCACCCTGAGCTCGGCTTCCGTCAAAGTTTCCGACTGTCTCGGGGGCACTGGGTTCCTCCTACCTAGCCTTAGACGCGGTCCAAGGGAAAAGGTAACTAATTGTTTAGTTGCAGGCAGGAGAGTGATTGGTTGCCAGAGGGATTGGAGTCATTCTGACTTGGGTCAGGCTGCTTTCGGGTCGATGCCTTAGCAGATCAGGGCGTGCGCCAACCGCGTTCGCGCGGGATTGGGATCGACCAATTCTCCCAAGCCAGCCCACACGAGGTCGCGATAGAGGTCATCCACCTGCGGGGGAACACGGACAACGACCAACGACGGCAGATACATTCAGCGCGAACGTTTGAGCCCTAACTTTGGTTATGTATTCGTCCGATAGCCCGATCTTGCATGTCACGCTATACTGTGACGAGCAGGCAACGTTCGTGGCCCACGTCCCAATTTTCGCGCCGCATTTCAATCTGAGTGATGAGGTGAATCGCCAGATCGTCCAGTCGGAGATTGAGGGAGGCGTGTTCCTGAAGGACCTTCCGCCCGAGACTGTCCTGCAGATTCAAACAGAACATCATCTGTACACGGCCGTGCTGATGGATGACGATTCGGCTTTGATTTCAGGGCATCCGGAGTATTGTCCGCAGCCCGTGCTGGTGGCAATCGCGGGCTCGACGTGGGGAGGTTCGATGCTGAAACGGCGCTTCGTCGGGCGAGGCATGCGGCTGGAATTTTCTCATCCCCAATATTCGACGCCGATTGTAACGTCTTCCATTCAGGACATCCGCGAGGTGTCCTCAGCCGCCCGCCTCAGAAGTCACGCCGCCGTTTAATCTCCTTTGGATTCTATGGGTTGTACAAAGTTGAGGCGCTGGGACGAGGCCCATTGATCTGGCACAACCGGGCCACTAAGTGACGAAGATTGTCATCTAATCCCGCGCATCTGAAGTGCTATGATTTCGTTACTGTTTCCAGAACCGCGCTGAGTGGGGCGGCAAGGAAAATCTAGTTTGAGGGGTGAAGCTGATGACCTGGACCAGTCCGGTATTCGAAGAAGTCGTTCTCTGCTGCGAAATTAACTCTTACGTAAGCGCAAAGCTCTAGTCCCTCAAGGTGCAGATTCGCATCCTCGGTTCCGCGGCTGGGGGCAGATTCCCGCAGTGGAATTGCGGCTGCGCGAACTGCCTTGCGGTGCGCCAGGGGAATTTCAACGGCAAGGCTCGCACGCAGGCTCAACTTGCGCTGAGCGGCGATGGCTCGCGCTGGTTCCTGGCCGGTGCCTCTCCTGACCTGGCCTTTCAGATCGAAGCAACTCCTTCGATTACATCCGCGCGCGCTTCGCGACTCGCCGGTCGCGGGCGTCGTGCTGGGCAGCGCCGATCTTGACCATGTGCTTGGATTATTGCTGCTGCGCGAACTGCAACCCTTGCGCGTATATGGCGCGCCATCCATCCTGAAAATTCTGCGCGAAGAAAACAGCATGTTCGGAATGTTGAATCGTGTCGACCCACAAGTGATCTGGACGCCCATGGAAGCAGGCATGGCATTCCCGACTTGGCCGACGCCGCCGGCAATGAATTCGGGACTGCGTTGCGAGGCTTATTATCTTTCCGGACGTTATCCCAAATATGTAAAGAGCGACGGTCTGGCTTGCGAAGCGACGGCCGCATTGTTTTTCGAATCCGATTCTTCGGTGTTGGGATCGAGGAAGCGGGTCGCATATGTGCCGGCGGTCGAAAAACTTGACGATGCATTGCTCGCGAAGATTGAGGGCGCTGACTTGCTATTGCTCGACGGCACATTCTGGAGCGACGATGAACTGATCCGCGTGCAGGGGAGCGGCGAGACGGCGCACCAGATGGGGCACATTCCCGTTGAAGAGAGCCTGGGAGTGCTGAAGAACATTGGGGTCGGGCGGAAGATGTTTATCCACCTTAATAATACGAATCCTATTCTGAACGAAGCGGGGCCGGAACATCGCGCGGTGCGGGCGGCGGGCTGGGAAGTGGCGGAGGACAATTGGCACGTGGAACTGTAGCCCCGGAAACTCCAGTCGAAGAAAGCGCGGGCAAGCTTACGTTCGAGGAATTGCGCGCCGCGCTGCGGCAGGTCGGCGCGGAGCGCTATCACCACCAGCATCCATTTCATGTGCTGATGCACGAAGGGAAACTGAGCCGCGGGCAACTGCAGGCGTGGGCGCTGAACCGCTATTACTACCAGTCGATTATTCCGATCAAGGACGCGATCATTCTTTCGCGCTCGACGGACCCGGCGTTCCGGCGTGCATGGAGAAAGCGCATTGTCGATCATGATGGAGACGAGCAGCGCAATGGCGGCATCCTGCGCTGGATCAAGCTGGCCGAGGCGACTGGGCTGGATCGGAGAGCGGGTGGTGCGCGCCGAGGGAATTCTGCCGGCGACTCGATTCATCGGAAATGAATATCTGAACCTGGTGCGGACGCGGCCGTTTGTCGAGTGTGTAGCGAGTTCGCTGACCGAACTTTTTTCGCGCGACCTGATCGCTCTGCGCATGGAGAAGCTGCGCGAGCATTATCCGTGGCTGGCGAGCGGGCTGGATTATTTTGAGGCGCGCCTGACCGAAGCGCCGGAAGATGCGGCGTTTGCCATCAAGTATGTGTTTGAGCACGCTTCCTCGCGAGTTGAGCAAGAGGGCGCGATCCAGGCGCTGCGCGACAAGTGCGACATTCTGTGGGCGCAGCTGGACGCGCTCTACTTCGCATATGTCGAGCCGGGCTGGCCGCCGCCCGGGGCGTTTCGAATTAACGATGCCGAAGCCAAAGGGCCGGCCGTGGCTGAGTTGACCGATGCGAGCATTCCCAAACTGGCCGCGGGATGCCGCTGGGGTGGAACGACAGAGGCGCCGGTTGTACTTTTTCCGGAAGGCGCAATCAAAGTGGAAGGAACCGGGCGCGCGATTCTGGAGCTGTGCGCGGGTCAGCTTTCTCTTGGGGAAATTATTCAGAAGCTTGAGCAGCAGTTCATGCTCGCGCCCAAGGAAAAAATTCGCGCCGATGTGCTCAGCTTTCTGGAGCAACTGCACGCCAAGCGGATCGTTGATTATTGAACGATAGAAGGTCAACACCCTTAATGAACTGTCATCCCGAGCGCAGCGAGGGACCCCTACTCGCACGAACATGTGTGCCGGGATAGGGGTCCTTCGCTTCGCTCAGGATGACAATTCGAGCGATTGATTTCCATGACGAATCCGCTGGCGCTCATTGCCGAGATCACGCATCGCTGCCCGCTGCATTGCGTGTACTGCTCGAATCCGCTGGAGCTGACCGCGCGCAACGAAGAACTTGCGACTGCTGACTGGCTGCGGGTTTTCGGCGAAGCGGCTGCACTGGGTGTTCTGCATCTTCATCTCACGGGTGGCGAGCCGCTGGCGCGTCGCGGATCTTGCGGAGCTTGATGGCCGGCGCGCGCCAGTCGCGTCTCTATACGAACCTGATCACGTCGGGCATCGGACTTTCGCGGGAACGGCTTGCACAATTGGTGGACGCGGGCCTCGATCATATTCAACTCAGCTTTCAGGATTCGCAGGAATCGGCGGCGAACTGGATTGCGGGAACGCGCGCGCATGCCCACAAACTGGAGTTGGCGAAGTCGATCCGCGAGCATAAAGGCCGGCTGGCGTTCACCGTGAACCTCGTCGTCCATCGGCAAAACATCGATCACCTGGAAGAGATGGTCGGGGCGCTTGAGGCGCTCAATCCCGATCGCATGGAGATTGCGCACGCGCAGTATTACGGCTGGGCGCTCAAGAATCGGTCGGCGCTGTTGCCCACCCGCGAGCAACTGGATCGAGCGCTTGCGGTAGTCTCGGCCGCCGAGGAGCGAATGCGCGGGCGAGTGCGCATCGACATGGTGGTTCCCGACTACCACGCGCGTTTTCCCAAGGCGTGCATGGGCGGATGGGGACGGCAGTTGATGCTGATCGATCCCGCGGGCCGAGCGCTGCCTTGTCATGCGGCGGGCGTGATTCCGGGGTTGCGATTTGACAGCGTGCGCGAGCACGGGCTGGAGTGGATCTGGACGAACTCGGAGGCGTTCCAGAAGTTTCGCGGCGAACAATGGATGCCGGAGCCATGCCGGTCATGCGACCGTCGCAAGGAAGATTTCGGCGGCTGCCGCTGCCAGGCATTTCTGCTTACCGGGGATGCTACGGCGACTGATCCGGTATGCGAACTGGCGCCGCTGCATAACTTGATTGAAGATGCAGTACGTGAAGATGCATCTGCGGCCGAGATCCCGCCGATGCTTGAGGCTCCATTCCACATTCTGCAGGAAAAAATGGCCGGCTTCTGGAGCTATCGGACGGATCCGGAATAGCGGGCGCAATCCGCTACAGATTCGATATACGTCACTTTGACGCTCTGGAAAAGCCTGTTAAACTCAAGTTTTGCCATCCTACACTTAAGCGAAGAAGGAATACGTGCGCGCAGAAACCCGTCATCAAATGAAACAGGACCGCTTCAGCAAGGCTACGTTCGAAGCGGCGGAAAAAACCGTTCACTGGAGCCAGGAGCACCAAACGACGCTTATTGT
Organism: uncultured Acidobacteriaceae bacterium; assembly: GCA_963709055.1. Taxonomy (GTDB): domain Bacteria; phylum Acidobacteriota; class Terriglobia; order Terriglobales; family Acidobacteriaceae; genus Acidiflorens. Next base: position 500,834 of record CAVPUZ010000021.1, on the reverse strand, counting down.
GGCCGTGATTGCGGTCGTCGTGATTGGAGCGATCGCGTTTGGCGGCTGGTATTACGTCAGCAAGCAGGACGAAAAGGCGAGCCTCGATCTTGCGGGCGCCTTGCGCACAATGCAAACGCCGCTGCGTCCGCCGGGGACGCCGGCGCAACCCGATTTCCCTAGCTATGAGTCCGAGACGGAGCGTGCGACGACGGCGCGCAAGCAGTTCCAGGCGATTGCGGATTCGTATCCGCGGACGCGCAGCGGCAAAATGGCACGCTATTTTGTGGGCGTGACCGCGGCGCAAATGGGTGACAATGCGACTGCCGAACGCGATCTGCAGGAAGCTGCCAACTCCTCGGACACGCAAACTGAGTCGCTCGCGAAAATCGCGCTGGCTTCGGTCTACCGCGCCGAGAAGAAGGATGCGCAGGCCGTCGATCTTTATAAGCAGCTGATCGACAAGCCCACCGAGTTGGTTAGCAAGGTAACGGCGCAACTCGAATTAGCGTCATTCTACGAGTCGCGGCACAACACGGATGAAGCCAAAAAACTCTACCAGCAGATTCAGAAAGACAATCCGCAGACCGAAGCGGCATCGCTCGCACAGCGGCGACTGGCGGATCTGAAGTAGAAGCTGTCAGCTATCAGCTCTCGGTTATTTCACTACCCGACGCAAGCAGTCGATTAGCCGGTCACAATCTTCCACCGTGTTGTAGACGTTTGGCGCTACCCTGATCGAACTTCCGCGCACGCTTACGAAAACCTTCTCCCGCGCCGAGTACCTCCATCAATTCTTTCGGGATCGGCAACTCCCTCCGCAAGCAAAGATAGTGCGGGGCACGCTGCGGCTCGGCGGGCGCGGAGAAGCCAAGTTCCGCGGCGGCCTCTGCCAGTCGGCGATTCAGCGCGCTTGAAGTCTCGGAAACCTCGGCAATCTTCCACTCTAATAATTGCTGCATCGCGCGAATAGCGGCGGGCAATAGCGCGAAGTTTGAACGCTCCCCCATATCGAAGCGGCGGGCGCCGGTATCGTAGTTCTTGGAGTAAAGAATCAGGCTGGAGAAATCGCGGGAATTGGCACGCTGAATCCAGCCCTCTTCTAGCGGCGACCCGTGGTGCCACCGGGGAGCGACGTAGAGCAGGCCGATGGAGTATGGTCCAAGCAGCCACTTGTAGTTGGCGGCGACGGCAAAATCGGGCTGCACTTCATTCACATTGAATGGCAGCGCGCCTAGTGACTGTGTGAGATCGAGAACCAGCGCCGCTCCGAGCTTGCGGCAGACCTGCCCGATGCGGACGAGATCAAGACGGCCGCCACTGGTCCAATGGACGTGCGGGAGGGCGGCAATGGCGACCTCCGGGGTAAGACAGTTGAGCACGGCTGCCGTCCAGTCATGATCGTCGGGCCATGGGACGATTTTCAGTGATGAGCCGTTTTCTTCGGCAGGCTGCCACGGATAGTAGTTGGAAGGAAACTGCTCGGCGAGGACGAGGATGCGCTGTCCCTTTTTCATGGGCAGATTGCGCGCAGCGGTCTGGATTCCATATCCCGCTGAGGAAACAATCGCAATGCAATCGGCAGAGCAATTGAGAATGTGCGCGGCCGTCGCGCGAAATTCCTCGGAGCCGGTGAAGAACTGATCCGACGTAAGTTCCCACGGATGCGCCTTGCGCGCAAGGCCCGCGGTTCCGGCCTCAAGGGCCGATTTCAGCAGCGGAGACATGTAGGCGCAGTTGAGATAGGCGACGTCGTCGGGAATATCGAAGAGATGGCGCTGGCAGGGGAGCATGGGCGTTAGGCTGAGGCTTCCAGTGTATCGAGAGTGTTGCCGGCTGGTCGAATCGGTGGGAGAGGGATAGCGAGCGACGATGCTCGCGAAATTGCGAATCATTTTCCAGTCGCCCCTTTACTCCAGGCTCCCTTGCTCAAGCACCACATTCTCGCGCACGATCAGCCGGTGGGCGGCCATTTCTTTCAGATGAGGCATCACGCGGCTGACGTGCTCGTCAGTGTCGACGAAAATAACCATGACGGGCAGTTCGCCTCCGGCTTCGACTAAGTGGGCGGTACGGACGCGGCCGCGGCCTAAAAAGCCGGCGACCGCATGAAAAACGACGGCGCCGAAGACGTTTTCATCACGCAGATATTTCAGGATTTCAAGATGGAGCGGCCGATGATGCCACGAGTCGTGCTCGGTCAGATACATGGTGACTTGAACGGCCATGGCGGGTGTCCTTGGTTGGGGTGTTGGTTCGGTGCTGTGCGCGCGGTCCATTTTACAGGCCCCGGGCCAGCGCTGCGCCCGCCAGCACGGCCGCTAAGCACAGCACATTACTGAAAAGAATATTGAGACCCATCATCAGCCACTGGCTTTGCTCCATCAAGGCGAAGCTCTCAAAGGCATAGCTGGAGAAGGTGGTATAGGAGCCACAGAAACCGATGGCGACAAGCAGGCGCCAGCGCGCGTCGAGCAACACGCGCTCAGTCGAGTAGATGAGAAAAAATCCAAGAATGAGACTGCCGGTGAAGTTGATCAGGAGCGTGCCGTAAGGAAAAGCGGAAGAGATATGGCGCGCCACAAAATCACTCAGGAAATAGCGGGCGCTGGCACCGACAATGGCACCTAGGGCAATCCAGAGATAGTTCACGCGACGGAGTCCTCCTGCAGAGTCTAGAAAAGCTCGGTAGGAGTTATCAGCCCCGGAGGGGCAGTTCATGGCGAACTCCATCGCCTGTGAAACAGTATAGCTGAGCAGGCCAGTGTAAGTGCGTCAGAAATTATGACCGTTAAATATTGTGTCTCGATCCGCGTAATCCGTAGTGCCCGGCGAGGAGCCCAAAGGCTCTAACCACAGAGGACACAGAGGATCACAGAGAAAACCCGCGACTCATAAATGTCGATCTGGTTGACGCACTACACTAGCCAATGAGTGGTCGAGAAGCTGACGGTTACTAGTGTCGTGTCGCGGTGAGTTCGTTACCGGTCTGCGGAATCCCTCAGGGGCTGAAGCCCGCGTCATTACAGCTCTGGGCGGCACGACTGAAGTCGTGCCCTTCCCAAAGCAAGTAAACCGATACTCGCTCTAGTAACGATTGTTCTGCGACAGGCCACTAGCATCCACCCGAAGTCTTAGCTGGAGACGTGCAACTCGGCGGACTGCACAATTTCTCTCGGGTCGTCGCTCTTTTTATATTCCCAAAGGCTGAGTTCGTTCCCGTCCGGATCGCGGAAGAATGCGACCTTGCCGTCCTTCTTGTTCTTGATGCCGCTAGTCGCGATCCCGCGAGCGTGTAACTGCTCCAAGGTTTCCTTTAAATCGGGAACCGCGAAGCACAAGCGAGCGTTTCCGCTTCCAGGCACAACCGAGCCGGGAGGAAGTGGCACGAGTTCGATGAGCACGCCATCGAGATCGAAGCGCGCGACGTAATCGTGCGAAAGCATTGGAAGGCCGAGCGTGTCGCGATAAAAAGCGATGGCCTCCTCGATATGAGTGACGTAATAGAAGACGGCGTCGAAAGAAAGCTGCAATTTATTGCAAGGAGGAGATAAGCACGGCATTGAATGGCCTCCTTTCGGGGCTTGGGAATTGGATTGGCCTAATAAAGTAGCTGGCGGACGATATCTACGCTAAGCCGGACCGCGAGGGTTGTCTGTGAGGCGCGGCACGTGCGGGCGTGATAAAGGCTCGTTCAGTACTGTGGCGATCGGAGCCCATGATCCACAGGCAAATGCCGCCAGTTCCTCGAAGCGCGAGTGGGAGAAAATCAGAGCGGAGACTGGAGGCTCTCTTAAGTAACCGGCAACACTGGCACATCCGATCTTTCGGTTGCACGCCGATACCCCATGTGGTAACTTAAATAATTGTCCCGGACAATCAGGAAGGGATCAGGGAAGTATTGTGCCTGTTTGCACATGCTTCCACCTGCTGGCGTAGCTCAGTCGGTAGAGCATCTGATTTGTAATCAGAGGGTCAGGGGTTCAAATCCCTTCGCCAGCTCCAGAAAATAAGTTTCGGAAACAGCGGTCTGCGCGGAGACGCGCGCTAGCGGCGCAACGATCATAACGCACTCCTTTAAGGCAATTTCCGGCGAGTGTAGGTGTCAGGCGAGAATTCCCGCATTTCGTTTCCCGAGTCGCAAAGGGCCCTGTGACGTAGGTGTGTTGTTTTGACGGTGCGAACGAAGGTTTTCGGATTTGCACAGGTGGGTGAGTGGTTAAAGCCAACAGACTGTAAATCTGTCCCTCTCAGGAGGTACGGAGGTTCGAATCCTCCCCTGTGCACCAGATGACGAAGCAAAGGTTCAAAGTTTCGGGGTTGCAAGGTTTCAAAGTAAATCTCGCGCTGGTTCTTGAATTCCTTGAAACTTTGAAACCTTGAAACGTGGACTTGTTGTGACGATCAAGAAGAAGTTCGTACTGGCTTTGATCGCGTATGCGGTGCTGGGGATTTTAGCCTGGACCACATTGTCGGACGAGCCGATTCGAGTTTTCAACGCGAACGTGAAGTTGCGAACCGGAACGCTGTTGATTTTGGGATTGTTTGCTTTTCGAGCTCGGCGCTGTATTACTGGCGGACTCGGATTGAAGAAGAGCAGGCCGGGTCCAAATCGATAGAATGATGTCACGATGTTGCACGGTTTGCTTGGGCCGATGTAGCTCAGTTGGTAGAGCACTCCCTTGGTAAGGGAGAGGTCACCAGTTCAATCCTGGTCATCGGCTCCATTGAGTTGCGAGTGACGAGTGTCGAGTTGCGAGCATGAACGCGACGACGGGTTTGTGGCTGATACTGAAATGGGTAGGCATTTCGATCACGGCGGCCATCTGCTGCTCATGGTGCTCGTCTTGATACGGTTTCGGCGCGAGCTGTCGCGGTTACGGAGTGGATTGATCTTGCCGTCGGTGCTAGGCGTTTTTATTTCGGTAAGCGTGCCGTCAATTTTCGAGGACGTCGTGGTTACACGAGTTTGCTTTATTGCTGCGGTCGTCATTTACGTTGGTGGAATCGGGATTCTGCTGAGAGGACTGGCTCAAAAGAATCACCAGGGTTTACTGAGAGCTGACAGCTGAGAGCTGACAGCTGGGTTTGGGCGGGAGTAACTCAGTGGTAGAGTCACAGCCTTCCAAGCTGTTGGTCGCGGGTTCGATTCCCGTCTCCCGCTCCAGAGATTAGACGATGGATTTCGAGCAAGCCACGATTAAGGTTGTAAAGGAGCGCGAGTTCGATGAACTGAAAGGCGCCATCGAGCGGGTTTTCGCCGGCGACCGGGTTGCGAAGTACTTCAAAGCGCTGGAGAGGCGTGGAATTCGCGTACGCAATCTGAACGAAATTTTCGCAGCGAATGTGATTGACATGGCTGCCGGGAACAAGGCGGGCATGGCGCGCTCGTGGTATGAAGCGCTGCCAGTTTCGGATCAAGGGCAGGTGCGGGAGTTCTACCTGTCGAAGCTTGAAGAGACCGATCAGGCGATGCGTGCGAAGTTTCACAAGCTGTATCAGTATTCATAGTGGATTCGACGGCCGGCTGGATGCCGGTGCTCCATTAAACATGTGAACAGCCGGCGAGAGGCCGGCGCTACAAAGGAAAAACGGAAATGGCGAAGGAAAAATTTGATCGCAATAAGCCGCACTGCAACGTCGGGACGATTGGTCACATCGATCACGGCAAGACGACGTTGACGGCGGCCATCACGAAGGTTCTGCAGAAGCACAATCCGAAGATTGTGTTCCGGTCGTTCGATTCGATCGACAACGCTCCCGAAGAAAAAGCGCGCGGCATCACGATTGCCACGGCGCACGTGGAGTATGAGACGGCGAACCGGCACTACGCTCACGTCGATTGCCCGGGCCACGCCGATTACATCAAGAACATGATCACGGGCGCGGCGCAGATGGATGGCGCGATCTTGGTGGTGGCGGCGACCGACGGTCCGATGCCGCAGACGCGCGAGCACGTGCTGCTCGCTCGCCAGGTCGGTGTGCCGTACATCGTTGTCGCGCTGAACAAGTGCGATGCGGTCGACGATCCCGAGTTGCTCGATCTGGTCGAACTCGAAGTGCGTGAACTGCTGAAGTCGTACAAGTTTCCGGGCGACGATGTGCCGGTGATCCGGCTGTCGGCTCTGGGCGCGCTGAATGGTGAAGAAAAGTGGGAGAAGCAGATTGACGCCTTGATGGAAGCGGTCGACAAGAGCGTGCCGCAGCCGGCGCGCGAACTCGACAAGCCGTTCCTGATGCCGATCGAAGACATCTTCTCGATTCAGGGGCGCGGCACGGTCGTGACCGGCCGTATCGAGCGCGGCAAGGTGAAGGTCGGCGAGGAAGTGGAAATCGTCGGCTTCCGCGACACGCGCAAGACCGTCGTGACGGGCGTCGAAATGTTCAAGAAGCAATTGGACGAAGGCATGGCGGGCGACAACGCCGGGCTGCTGCTGCGCGGCATCGCGAAAGAAGATGTCGAGCGCGGCATGGTGCTGGCGAAGGGTGGATCGATCACTCCGCACACCAAGTTCAAGGCCGAGGTTTACATCCTGACGAAGGAAGAAGGCGGGCGGCATACGCCATTCTTCAAGGGATACCGTCCGCAGTTCTACTTGCGAACGACGGACGTGACGGGCGTAGCGGAGCTTCCGGCAGGCACGGAGATGGTGATGCCGGGAGACAACGTGAGCCTGGTGATCGAACTGATCACGCCGGTGGCGATGGAGAAGGGCTTGCGCTTCGCGATTCGCGAAGGCGGCCACACGGTCGGCGCCGGAACGATCGCCGAGATTGTGCAGTAGAGGAGATTGTGCAGTAAGAGAGAAATGTGTGGTGACGGGGCTCCGCCCCGTTTGCGGGGCGAAGCCCCGCTACCACACAATCAAATTCACAGGTTGGGTGAGGGAGTGAGCAATGCCCCGAGAGATCATTACGTTGCAGTGCGGTGATTGCAAAGAGCGGAATTACTCGACGACCAAGAACCGCAAGACGACGCCGGACCGGCTGGAGCTCAAGAAGTTCTGCAGCCGGTGCCGCAAGCACACGCCGCATAAAGAGGTTAAGTAGCCGGTCGTCAGCGGTCAGCGATTTGGTTTGACTGAGAACTGACAGCTGAGAACTGAGAACTGTTTTAGGGGCGTAAGCTCAACGGTTAAACTGTCGGTCTCCAAAACCGAACTTGGGGGTTCGAATCCCTCCGCCCCTGCCAGAGTTTGAGGGAGAAGTCGAGGAAAGCGGGAAGTTATGGCGACAGCAGTGGAACAAAATGCGATTACAAGCTCGATAAGGTCGTGGCCGGAGCGGATCAAGACCTTCTACAACGACGTGCGCACGGAGATGAAGAAGGTCACCGCTCCAGGGCGCAAGGAAGTGCAGGCGCACCACGACGGTGGTGATCATCACCGTATTTCTGTTTGCTGCGTATTTTTGGATGGTAGACTTTGCGCTCAGCAGTACGCTCGACCGGGTTCTGCATTATCTCTCGCGCCATTAAGGCGCGTGGCGAAAGAAGTGTTCATGGTAGATGAAGAAAAAGTCGAAAGTGCCGTAAGCGGTGGCGAGTCCCCGGCAGCACAGCCGCCGGAATCCGCACCGTCTGGCGAAGCTCCGCGCAATCCGAATATGAAGTGGTACATCATCCACGCCTATTCCGGATTTGAGCGCAAGGTCAAGGAATCGCTCGAATCCCGCGTGCAGGCCTTCGGGCTGCAGGGCAAGATCGGCAAAGTGCTGATCCCGACCGAATCCGTCACGGAAGTTCGCGGCGGCAAAAAGTACACCTCGGAGCGCATGTTCTATCCCGGCTACGTGCTGGTTGAGATGGACATGGACGACCAGGTGTGGCACGTGGTGAAATCGACGCCGCGCGTAACCGGGTTCGTGGGCACGGGGCAGCAACCGACGCCGCTGTCGGACGAAGAAGTCAATCACATCGTTTACAAGGTCGCCGACAGCCGGGAGAAGCCGAAGCTCAAGGTCAAGTTCGAAAAGAACGAGTCGGTGCGGATTTCCGAGGGACCGTTTGCGACGTTCACTGGAATTGTGGACGAGGTCAACGAAGATCGCGAGACCCTGAAAGTCATGGTCACCATCTTCGGGCGCTCGACTCCGGTGGAGCTGGAGTTCGGGCAGGTAGAAAAGGTTGCGTAAGTTGGCTCTTACAGGCTGAACGACGTAACAAGTGGGAAGGTCAGCAGTTTCCGGATTCGCTGAGCCGAAAATCCTAGACTCAGGAGCCGGCACGGGAAAGGCATCATGGCAAAGAAGGTTACAGGTTCGGTAAAGCTGCAGATTGCGGCGGGCAAGGCGACTCCGGCGCCTCCGGTAGGGCCGGCGCTCGGGCAGGCGCAAGTCAACATCATGGAGTTCTGCAAGCAGTTCAATGCTCGCACTTCGCAGAAAGAACTCGAAGGGTTGATTGTTCCGGTTGTCATCACGGTCTATAGCGATCGCACGTTCACATTTATTACCAAGACGCCGCCGGCGTCGGTGCTGCTGAAGCGCGCGGCCGGAATCGCCAAGGGATCGGGCACGCCGAATAAAGATAAAGTTGGAAAGGTCACGGCCAAACAGGTTGAGGAGATCGCAAAGCAGAAGATGCCGGATCTGAATGCGGCGTCGGTCGATTCGGCAATCAAGAGCGTGCGCGGCACGGCGCGCTCGATGGGCATTGAAGTGGTTGGATAGAAAGCGTCGTTCGTCTTTGGTCGTTAGTCGTTCGCGATTTGTCGCATATGACATTCGCGATTGATTCGAGATTCCGAACGACGAACGACCAGCGACCAACGACATTAGGTTTTGTCAATATCACCACGGCTCATCAAAATAGCGATGCGCGGTGGGAGACGAGGGAAAAATGAAGAAGTCAGGAAAGAATATCGAGAAGGCGCGCAAGGCGGTTGAAGCGCGGCCGTACACGCTGCAGGACGCAGTTCCACTCCTGCAGAAAGTGAAATTCGCAAAGTTCGATGAGACGGTCGAGGTCACGATGCGGCTGGGCGTCGATCCCAAGCATGCGGACCAGATGGTGCGCGGCACGGTCGTGCTTCCGCATGGGCTGGGCAAGTCGAAAAAAGTTCTGGTGATTGCGAGCGGCGAAAAAGTGCGCGAGGCCGAAGCGGCCGGAGCGGACTTCGTGGGCGGCGAAGATATGGTCGAGAAGATCACCAAAGAAAACTGGACCGACTTCGACGCGCTGATCGCCACGCCCGACATGATGAAATCGGTGGGACGCCTGGGCAAGGTGCTTGGACCGAAGGGCCTGATGCCGAATCCGAAGACGGGCACGGTCACCATGGATGTGGCGCGCGCGGTGCAGGAAGTGAAAGCCGGCAAGGTGGAGTTTCGAACGGACAAGACGGCGCTGGTACACGTTCCGGTGGGCAAGATTTCGTTTACTCCGGACAAGCTCATTGAGAACGCCACCACGCTGATTTCGAGCGTGATCAAGGCCAAGCCGTCGGTGGCGAAGGGCAAGTACATCAAGGGCTGCTACCTGAGTTCGTCGATGGGGCCCGGGATCCCGCTGGATACGACTTCGATCGAGACGGCGGCCAAGGTATAAGTTCGTGTGGCTGCCGGGCACTTTTGCCCGCGCTGGACAGGCGAGGAGTGGCCGTCCCCACACAGCAAATGAATTTGAAAGGGTTTGAACATGGCGGTTACCAGAGCGAAGAAAATCGAGCAGGTTGAGAAACTCGGCGGCGAGCTGAAAAATGTTTCGAGCGTAATCGTTGCCACCTATACGAAGTTGACGGTCGCAAAAGACTTTGAGCTGCGCAAGGCGCTGCGCACCAGTGGCGCCAAGTATCGCGTGGTCAAGAACACGCTGGTCGAGCGCGCGGCCAAGGGCACAAAGATCGAGGAAGCGCTGAAGAAACTGGAAGGCGTGACCTCGATCGCCTACACCGAAGGCGATCCGGTTGCCATGGCGAAGGCGCTCGCGAAATACGCCAAGGATAATCCTGAGTTCGTCTTCAAGACGGGCGTGGTCGAAGGCCGAGTGATTACGGTCAAGGAGATCGAATCGCTGGCGACCATGCCGTCGAAGGAAGAACTGTATTCGAAGCTTCTGTACCTGTTGAACGCTCCGGCGCAGCGGTTGGCTACGACGATGGCGGCGGTCGGACGCGACCTGGCGGTAGTCGTTGAACCAGGGCGTGCAGGAGAAGAAATTCAAGGAAGCGTAGGTCGTGTATGGCGAATTCTGTAATTGGCAATCTGACGATCCGGAGGCGTGGTGATCCGGTCTTCGGTTCAAGATTTGACCCGAGTACCAAGTCAAAAATTTCGGGACAGCGATGCTGCCCGAAAAAGATTTGGTTATCTCGAAGCGGGGGTTGCGCGGCTGAGACTTGGCGTTGTCTGGCGCCGAGAGGTAGGCCTGGTCGCACTGGAAACCCGGCGACGCGGTAGCGAAAAATGAGACGCAGCAAGCTGCGTCTCTACGAAAAGACAAATACTGGAGAATTTAACATGGCGGATCTGCAGCAGTTGGAAGAATCGATCGTGAGTTTGTCGCTGCTCGAAGCGGCGGACCTGGTTAAGAAACTGGAAGCGCGTCTGGGCGTTTCGGCGGCGGCAGCGGCCCCGGTGATGATGGCGGGCGGCGGCGCAGCAGCAGGCGGAGCGGCTCCGGCGGAAGAAAAGACCGAATTCAGCGTCATTCTGAAGGAAGTTGGCGCCAATAAGATCAATGTAATCAAGGCTGTACGCGAGGTTACAAGTTTGGGTCTGAAGGAAGCCAAGGACCTGGTAGACGGCGCTCCGAAGCCGATCAAGGAAGGCGTCTCCAAGGACGAAGCCGAGACCATCAAGAAGAAATTCACCGAGGCTGGCGCTACGGTTGAAGTGAAATAAACGAGCGGGGCGGGTTGGCATTGTGTGGAAGCGGGGCTTTGCCCCGCTTGACGGAGCGAAGCCCCCGTCATCACACCAGCCATCGGAAAGACTCCCTGCTTGCAATTTTTTGACCGAACACTAGCTGAATCCTTTGCGGGCGTGTTAACATCTTATAAATAACCCGCTTGCTCTGGCCTCAGCGAGGCGACGGCGACCCGAAATCCTCACGAATAGACCCAGGGAAGCGGAACAGGGTCGCTGGGATGAAGTATGGCAGCCGGTCCCGCGGGCGGCGGGACGGAACAGGCCTTTTGAACTGGCGCGGAACTTTACAAGTTATTCAAGATTAAGCGTCGCACGCGGCGCCTGCGGACAGTCATGTCCTTGCGGGTGCCCGCGTCTTTTTACCGCGCATTCCGCTCGTTAGTACTTCGGGGCTACTTTTGCGCCCCTCATTCCGCGCTGTATTGCAGCCCCAGGCTGCTTGAAAGTAGGAGTTCTTAATGGCAAAGAATGGTATCCACCGTAAGCGTTTTGACTTTTCCAAAATTCCAGCAACCATCCAGATTCCGAACCTGATCGAGGTTCAGAAGCGTTCCTACGACCGCTTCCTGCAGATGGACAAACTGCCGAGCGAGCGCGAAGACGGCGGTTTGCAGGCTGTGTTTCAGTCGGTGTTTCCAATTACCGATTTCCGCAACGTCTCGCAACTCGAGTTCGTCGACTATGCGATCGGCAACTGGGAGTGCAAGTGCGGACACCTGAAAGGCCTGCACCACCTGCGTACGACTTGCAAGAACTGCGGATCGACGGTGATCACCGACCCGTTCCATCCCGGCGAAGTGCTCTGCCACAAGTGCGGCACCTACAACGCGAACACTCCAGACTTCTGCAACAAGTGCGGCGACCCGGTTGGCCTGCAATTGAAATATGACGTGGCAGAGTGCGAAGAGCGTGGCATGACGTACTCCGCTCCGCTGAAGGTCACGATGCGTTTGACGATCTGGGACAAAGATCCTGAAACCGGCAACCGCTCGATTCGCGACATTAAAGAGCAGGAAGTTTTCTTCGGCGATGTTCCGCTGATGACGCAGAACGGCACGTTCATCATCAACGGCACCGAGCGCGTCATCGTCAGCCAGTTGCACCGTTCGCCCGGCGTGTTCTTTGAAACCGCGAACAATCGCACCTACTTCCTCGGCAAGATCATTCCGTATCGCGGATCGTGGGTCGAGTTCGAATACGACCAGAAGAACGTGCTCTATGTCCGCATCGATCGCAAGCGGAAATTCCTGGGCACGATTTTCCTGCGCGCCCTTGGGCTGCGTTCGGGCGAAGATATCCTGAAGACTTTCTACACCACCGATCGTCTGGTGCTCCGCGACAAGAAGCTGTTCTGGACGCTCGATCCCGCCAGCGACAAACCCACGAACCTTCTGGGGATGAAGCTCGCGCACAGCGTCAAATCGAAGTCGGGCGAAGAAGTGGCCCACTCCGGGCGCAAGATCAGCACCGCGATCTTCAAGGAAATTCAGAAGGCGAAGATCAGCGAAATCGAAGTCGATACCACCGATCTCGAAGGCGCATGGGCGGCGAGCGACATCGTCGACACCACCACCGGCGAGGTTCTGCTTGAAGCCAACACCGAAATCACCGCCGACAAGCTGGCGAAGATTCTCGAATCCGGCGTCGTCGAGATGTCGGTGTTCTTCCCCGAGCGCGATGACGTGGGCACGGTGATCAGCCAGACTCTGCGGCGCGATTCGGTGACCAGTCCGTCGGAAGCGCTGATCGAAATCTACCGCAAGCTGCGGCCGGGCGATCCGCCGACGCTTGATACGGCGACCGCTCTGTTCCAGGGCATGTTCTTCGACCCGCGCAAGTATGACTTCTCGCGCGTGGGCCGCCTGAAGTTCAACATCAAGCTGTTCGAGAACCAGGAAGCAACGAGCCTCGAGCAGCGGACGCTTGATCCCAACGATTTTTACGCGACCATCAAGTATCTGCTGAAGCTGCGCAAGAACATTGGCGCGGTCGATGACATCGATCACCTCGGCAATCGCCGCGTGCGTGCCGTCGGCGAGTTGCTTGAAAACCAGTTCCGCATCGGCCTGGTCCGCATGGAACGGGCGATTAAAGAAAAAATGTCCGTGTACCAGGAAATGTCGACGGCCATGCCGCACGACCTGGTCAACGCCAAGCCGGTGATGGCCGCGATCCGCGAATTCTTCGGATCGTCGCAGCTCTCGCAGTTCATGGATCAGACCAACCCGTTGTCGGAGATCACGCACAAGCGCCGTCTATCGGCTCTTGGGCCGGGCGGCCTGTCTCGTGAGCGCGCAGGATTCGAAGTGCGCGACGTGCACCCGACGCACTACGGCCGCATCTGCCCGATTGAAACGCCGGAAGGTCCGAACATCGGACTGATTTCGTCGTTGAGCTGCTTTGCGCGCATCAACGACTACGGATTCATCGAGTCGCCCTACCGCAAGGTGAAGGGCGCGCGCGTCGTGGATTACGTGCAGGTCGTGAATGCCGGCGACGCCGAGTACAAGGTTGGCGATCACGCGGAGAAGAGCGAAATCGAAAAGGTCAATGCGGACTTGAAAGAGCGCCGCAAGAAGCCGGTCGAGATTGAGCCGTTCTCGTTCTATCTTTCCGCGTGGGAAGAAGATCGGCACACCATCGCGCAGGCCAACGTTGAACTGGACGACAAGGGCCGCATCGCCACTGAACTGGTGAACGCGCGTAAGGCCGGCAACTTTGTGCTGGTAAATCGCGATGAAGTCGATTACGTCGACGTCAGCCCGAAGCAACTGGTTTCGGTCGCCGCCTCGCTTGTTCCGTTCCTCGAACACGACGACGCGAACCGCGCGTTGATGGGCGCGAACATGCAGCGCCAGTCCGTGCCGCTGCTCCGTGCGCAGGCTCCGATTGTCGGAACCGGCATGGAAGGCGTGACGGCGCGCGACTCCGGCGCGGTGATTCTCGCCAAGCGCAACGGCATCATCGATTCGGTCGACTCCGAGCGCATCATCGTGCGCGTCGAAGGCGAGCATCATCCCATGCAGCTTTCGCGCGAAGTGGGCAGCGACATTTATCAGCTCACCAAGTTCAAGCGCTCGAACCAGAACACTTGCATCAACCAGAAGCCGATCGTGAAGAAAGGCCAGCGCGTGGTGAAGGGGCAGGTCATTGCCGACGGTCCTTGCACCGACTTCGGCGAGTTGGCGCTCGGGCGCAACGTGCTCGTCGCGTTCATGCCGTGGCGCGGCTACAACTTCGAGGACGCAATCCTCGTCTCCGAAAAGATGGTGAAGGAGGATTACTACACCTCCGTTCACATCGAGGAGTTCGAACTCGAAGCCCGCGACACCAAACTCGGCCCCGAAGAAGTTACGCGCGACATTCCGAACGTGAGCGAAACCACACTGCGCAATCTGGACGAAGCGGGCGTCATCCGCATCGGCGCCAGCATCAAGCAGGGCGACATCATCGTCGGCAAAGTTACGCCGAAGGGTGAAACCCAGCTCACGCCGGAAGAAAAGCTGCTGCGCGCGATCTTCGGCGAAAAGGCCGGCGATGTGCGCGATGCTTCGCTCTACTGCCCGCCAGGAATTGAAGGCGTGGTGGTCGACGTGAAGATCTTCTCGCGCAAAGGCCAGGAAAAGGACGAACGCGCGAAGGCGATCGAAGGCAACCAGATTGCGAAGCTCGAAAAGAACCTTTCGGACGAGATCCGCATTTTGACCGACGAGCGGCTGAAGCGTCTCGAAGGCCTGCTGGGCGGCAAGGAAGTGCAAGCCGACCTGCACGACGAGCGCACCAACAAGCGCTTGCTGACCAAAGACACGATTCTCGATCGCGACACCATCGAGCGCATCTCGACCCGCAACCTGAAGCGCATCAAGTATGCCGACAAGGATCCGCGGGTGAATGAGCAGATCGACGAGATCGAGGAAATGACCTCGCGCCAGATCGACGTGCTCAAGAAGATCGTCAACGAGAAAAAAGAAAAGCTGACCAAGGGTGATGAGCTGCCGCCGGGCGTGATCAAGCTGGTGAAGGTCTACATCGCCATGAAGCGCAAGCTGAGCGTGGGCGACAAGATGGCCGGACGCCACGGCAACAAGGGCGTGATCGCGCGCATTCTTCCCGAGGAGGATATGCCGTACCTCGAGGATGGAACGCCGGTCGAAATCGTCCTGAACCCGCTCGGCGTACCCAGCCGTATGAACGTGGGACAGATTCTTGAAACCCACCTCGGATGGGCGGGCCATGAACTCGGCAAGAAGATCACCGAGACTGCTCAAGCAGAACACGCGCTCGGAAGCGATTCGGCGCGATCTGAAAGCTCTGTTCAAGGATACGGTGCTTTCCGAAACCATCGCCGACATGAGCGAGGATGAACTTGAAGCAATCGCGCCCACGCTGACAAAAGGCGTGTTCATGGGCTCGGCCGTGTTCGATGGCGCTCGCGAAACGGAAATCAAGGCGCTGCTCGAGCGGGCTGGCCTGCCCACATCAGGCAAGACCAAGCTGCGCGACGGCATGACCGGCGAGACGTTCGAACAGCCGATCACAGTCGGATACATCTACATGCTGAAGCTGTCGCATCTGGTGGACGACAAGATTCACGCGCGCTCCATCGGACCGTATTCGCTCATAACCCAGCAACCTTTGGGCGGCAAGGCGCAGTTCGGCGGCCAGCGCTTCGGAGAAATGGAAGTCTGGGCGCTCGAAGCCTACGGCGCGGCGTTCATCCTGCAGGAATTGCTCACCGCGAAGTCGGACGATGTTTACGGACGCACCAAAATCTACGAGGCCATCGTCAAGGGCGAGGCCGCGATGGAGCCGGGCGTGCCGGAATCGTTCAACGTGCTGATTCGCGAATTGCAGGCCCTTTGCCTGGATGTGGAATTGATCAAGGCCACGGAGAAGAAGCCGGTGGCCGTAGCTGCAGATTAAGTCAGTACCCAGTAGCCAGTAACCAGTACCCAGTTGAACCGGACTGACTATATGGCGATGGGGAAGGCGGATTTCTTAAAGAAACGTTTCACGAGGCATAGCTCTCGGTCTCGGCGAAACATTAAAAGATGAGCATACTGGGTACTGGCTACTAGGTACTGGGTACTGCTCCTGAGAGCAGGAAAGCGGAGGCACATGTTTCGTTCGAGCCCGTTTGATATGGCAAACCCCGTTGCCGACTTCGATGCCATTCGCATCAGCCTGGCGTCGCCGGAGAAGATTCGGAGCTGGTCGCATGGGGAAGTAACCAAACCGGAAACCATCAACTACCGCACCTTCAAGCCAGAGCGCGATGGGCTGTTCTGCGCGCGCATTTTTGGTCCGGTCACGGATTGGGAATGCCTGTGCGGCAAGTACAAGCGCATGAAGCACCGCGGCGTGATCTGCGACAAGTGCGGCGTGGAAGTCACGCTCTCAAAAGTTCGCCGTGAGCGGCTCGGCCATATCGAACTGGCATCGCCCTGTTCGCACGTATGGTTCTTCAAGGGCCTGCCCAGCCGCATCGGCCACCTGCTGGATATTTCTCTGCGCGACCTCGAAGCGATCCTCTACTTCGAAGCCTACGTTGTCGTCGACCCGGGCGACGCGGCGGTGAAGGAACGCGAGGTCATTAAAGACGAAGCGAAGTTCCGCGAACTCGACCAGCAGTTCCGCCCCACCGGCTTCAAGGCCATGATGGGCGCGGAAGCCATCAAGGAACTTCTGAAGCGCATCGAAGTCGATGGCTTGTCCGGCGAACTGCGCGAGAAGATGAAGAACGAAACCTCGCTGCAGAAGCGGCTGAAATACGCCAAGCGCCTGAAGGTGGTCGAGGCCTTCCGCAAGAGCGGCAACAAGCCGCAGTGGATGATCCTCGACGTGCTCCCGGTGATTCCACCCGAGCTGCGGCCTTTGGTTCCACTCGATGGCGGACGCTTCGCCACCTCCGATTTGAACGACCTGTATCGCCGCGTCATCAACCGCAACAACCGGTTGAAGAAGCTGATGGACCTGCACGCTCCCGAAGTCATCGTGCGCAACGAAAAGCGCATGCTGCAGGAAGCGGTCGATGCATTATTCGATAACGGCCGCCGCGGCCGCGTGTTGCGCGGCGCCAACAATCGTCCGCTGAAGTCGCTCTCCGACACGCTCAAGGGCAAGCAGGGACGCTTCCGCCAGAACCTGCTCGGCAAGCGCGTCGATTACTCCGGCCGTTCCGTCATCGTGGTCGGCCCCGAACTCAAGCTGCACCAGTGCGGGTTGCCGAAGAAGATGGCGCTCGAACTGTTCAAGCCGTTCATCTATCACCGCCTCGAACAGACCGGCAACTGCACCACCATCAAGCAGGCCAAGGAGATGGTGGAGCAGCAGGAGCCCATCGTTTGGGACATTCTCGAAGAGGTCATCAAGGACCATCCGGTCCTGCTGAACCGCGCTCCCACGCTCCATCGCCTCGGCATTCAGGCATTCGAGCCGGTGCTCGTCGAAGGCAAGGCCATCAAGATTCACCCGCTCGTCTGCACGGCGTTCAACGCCGACTTCGACGGCGATCAGATGGCGGTGCACATTCCGTTGTCTCCCGAAGCGCAGGTCGAAGCCAGCGTTCTCATGCTGTCTTCGCACAACATTCTGTCGCCGGCGTCCGGTCAGCCAATCACCGTCCCCACGCAGGATATGGTGCTGGGCCTCTACTACCTGACCAAAGGCAAGCCCGGCGCCAAGGGTGAAGGCCGCTCGTTCGCCAACATCGACGATGTGGTGATCGCGCTCGAAATGGGTGAGGTCGAAACTCTGACGCCGATTCGTCTGCGCTACACCGGTGAGGTTATTGACCTCACCCAGGCCTACGACGATCAGGACGTTACCCACACCGACCCCGTGCCTTTCAATCGCGAATACATCAATACGACCGTCGGCCGCGCGATTCTGAACGACCACCTGCCGAAGGCCGTCGCGCGACCGCGAAGCCATGCCCTACATCAATGGCCTGCTCAAAAAGAAGGGCATCGGCCAGTTGGTCAACTACTGTTACCTGCGCTACGGTCTTGAAACCACGGTCAAGATGCTCGACGAGATCAAGTCGCTCGGCTTCCGTTATGCAACCCGAGCCGGCCTCTCGATCGGCATCGATGACATGGTCATTCCCGATAACAAGAAGACCCTCGTCAAGGACGCCGACAAGTCGGTCATCGCGGTCCAGCAGCAATACCTGGACGGCGCGATCACCAACGGCGAGCGCTATAACAAGGTCATCGAAATCTGGTCGGCCATCACGGAAAAAGTTGCCGATGAGATGTTCGGCCAGATGCAGCGCCGCGACAAGGAAGGCGAACTCAACCCGATTTACGTCATGGCCGATTCCGGCGCTCGCGGATCGAAACAGCAGATTCGCCAGCTCTCCGGCATGCGCGGATTGATGGCCAAGCCAACCGGCGAGATCATCGAAACTCCGATCACGGCCAACTTCCGTGAAGGACTGACGGTGCTCGAATACTTCATCTCGACGCACGGCGCCCGCAAGGGTCTGGCCGACACGGCGCTCAAGACCGCCGACTCGGGCTATCTGACGCGGCGTCTGGTCGACGTGGCGCAAGACGTGATCATCAGCGAGTACGACTGCGGCACCGTGGACGGCATCTTCGTCTCCGGAATCGTCGAAGCCGGCGAAATCATCGAGCCGTTGCGCGACCGTATCGTCGGCCGCGTTTCGCTCGAGAAAATCAAAGACTACGACGGCCAGGTCGTCGTCGACATCAACCAGGAAATCACCGAAGACCTGGCGGGCGCGATTCAGGCTGCCGGCATCGAGCGCGTCAAAATTCGCTCGGT
This sequence comes from uncultured Acidobacteriaceae bacterium, assembly GCA_963709055.1. Lineage (GTDB taxonomy): Bacteria > Acidobacteriota > Terriglobia > Terriglobales > Acidobacteriaceae > Acidiflorens. The sequence goes on along the minus strand of CAVPUZ010000021.1, from coordinate 482,195 downwards.
GCTCACCTGCGAATCGAAGCGCGGCGTTTGCGTCATGTGCTACGGACGCAACCTCGCCTCCGGCCGTCTCGTCGAACTCGGCGAGGCTACCGGCGTCATCGCCGCGCAGTCGATCGGCGAACCCGGAACGCAGCTCACCATGCGTACCTTCCACATCGGCGGCACGGCATCGCGAGTCTCCGAGCAGTCGCGCCTCGATGCCAAGAGCAATGGGCTCGTCCGCTTCATCAACCTGCAAACCGTCAAGTCGAAGACTGGCGATCTGGTAGTCATGAACCGCCAGGGCTCAATCGCCGTCGTCGACGAGAAGGGCCGCGAGCGCGAGCGCTATGCGGTCGTTTACGGCGCCAAGGTGAAAGTCACCGAAGGCGGCCCGGTGCAGCTCGGCCAAGCTCTGGTCGAGTGGGATCCGTACACCTTCGCGATCCTCACCGAAATCGGCGGCACCGCGCAGTTCAAGGACCTGCAGGAAGGCATCACGCTCCACGAAGAAGTGGACGAGGTCACCGGCCTGTCGCGTCACGTGGTGGCCGATTCGCCCGACGAAAAGCGTCAGCCTGCGATCGTGATCAAAGGCAAGGCCAGCAAGCGCTACCTCATGCCGTCGCGCGCTCACCTCATGGTGCAGGACGGCGACACGGTCTTCCCGGGCGACGTGCTCGCGAAGATTCCGCGCGAAACCACCAAGACCAAGGACATCACGGGCGGTCTGCCGCGCGTGGTCGAATTGTTCGAGGCGCGCAAGCCGCGCGAGACGGCCGTCATCAGCGAAATCGATGGCGTGGTTCGCTTCGGCGAAGTCGCCAAGGGCCAGCGCAAACTCTACGTCACCGCCGATAACGGCACCGAAAAGGAATACTCGGTCCCGCGCGGCGTCCACATCAACGTGCAGGAAGGCGAGCGCGTCCGCGCAGGCGAACCGCTCATGGACGGCCCGCTCAACCCGCACGACATTCTGGCCGTGCTCGGAGAGAAAGAGCTGCAGGCTTACCTGGTCAACGAAATCCAGGAAGTCTACCGGCTCCAGGGCGTCAACATCTCCGACAAGCACATCGAAGTCATCGTTCGCCAGATGATGCGTTGGGTGAAGGTCGAAGACGTCGGCGACACCCAGTTCCTGCTCGAACAGCAAGTGGACAAGTTCCGCTTCCACGAGGAGAACGAGCGCGTCATCGCGCAGGGCGGCAAGCCGGCGACCGGCCGTCCGCTGCTGCTCGGCATCACCAAGGCGTCGCTCTCCACCGATTCGTTCATCTCCGCCGCCTCCTTCCAGGAGACGACGCGCGTGCTGACCGAAGCTTCCATTCAGGGAGCCGTCGATCATCTGCGCGGATTGAAAGAAAACGTGATCGTGGGCCGCTTGATTCCCGCCGGCACCGGCATGGAGTACTACCGCAACGTGCGCCTCTCTCCGGAAATGGAAGAGGCCGCCAGCAAGGTGCAGGAGGAAGTTTCCCAAGCCTACGAGGATGCCGAACGCGCGCTCGAACTCATGCGGCACGAAGGCGAGACCGAAGAACTCGCCGCGGAGTAAGGCGAACCGAAACGACCATAGGGGCGACGCGAGTCGCCCCTTATTTTTGCTCGTGTGGTGACGGGGCTCTGCCCCGTCCTAGCCGGACGCAGTTCGGCAACTGCCGCAGCTACAAAGCTCTGGGCTCGGTATAAAATGACGCTGACTAGGCGACGATCCAATGGCTCTGGCTCTTGAACCGCAGCGTTTGACCGGGCCCCCTGGGGATCGCAACAGTAAGCCGGAACCGATTCCTGGAGGGCTCATCCTCGCCCCCGCGCTGGGACGGTTCTGGCGTCTCTTCCGGCTGTCGATCTGGCGCTCCTTCGAGCACGACGCGTTCGCTACCGCCAAGGGCGGCGCCTACTCCTCCATCCTCACTTTTTTCCCTTTTTTGTTGGTGCTGGGCTCGATCATGGCCACGGTCCGCCGAGGCGAGGTGTATCTTCGTGAGATTTCGTATGCGCTAGGCAGAATCCTTCCTGCGGGCAGCGGGACCGCGCTTGCCTACCTGAGGGGCAGTCACGACAAGCCGGTCGGACTCCTCGTCACCACTTCGCTTCTCACCATGTGGACCGCCTCCGGCGTAATCATCTCCTGGATGGACGGCTTTCGCCGCGCCTACCAGCTCCCCAAAACCTGGGGTCTGGTAAAGGAGCGCCTGATCGCAACGTCGCTGGTCCTGATGGCGGGCTTGCCGCTCACCTTTGCCACCATCCTGGTTGCCTTCGGCAGCCGCATTGAAACGCGCATTCTGTTTAACATCGGCCACGAGTTCGGCCCTTTGATTCTGCTGCTGTGGGGCTTGATTCGCTGGCTCATCGCGATTCTCACCAGCATCGCCGTGATCCAGTTGATCTACCACAACGCGGTGCCGCGCACGCAACCATGGCACACCGTATTGCCCGGCGCAGTCCTTGCAACCGCTCTGTGGCTGCTTTCCACCGCGCTCTTTGGATGGTATCTCCAGCGCTATGCGGATTACAGCATCATCTACGGTTCGCTCGGCGTGGGAATTGCGTTGCTGACCTGGATGTACATCATCTCCCTGGTCGTGCTGATTGGCGCCGAGTTCAACGCTATGCTCTTCCCCCGCGGGCTGACGAAAGTTCCGCCGCGACCGAAAGACGAAGATTAGGACCGATTCGCAAAGAGGAAGAGAACGGGTGGTGACGGGGCTCTGCCCCGTCCAGCGGGACTCCGAAAGAGGACGGAAATTTGAGACGCCGCAAAATAGATCTCGTAGCAGGCAAGGTGCCCCAGGTTCGCGCCCGTTTTGAGGCGCTAACCTGGGTGCAACGAGTCGACTCTGAAAAAGGACTGCTGACTTGAGAAGCCGCAAAATAGATCTCGTAGCAGGCGACCTCCCGGCCGCTGTCGTGGAGGGGAGCGCCGAGCCTCTCCGCCGCGCGAAAATCGTCTGCACCATTGGCCCGGCCTCTGATTCCGAGGAATGCATCGGCGACCTCATGCGTCTGGGGATGGACGTGGCGCGCCTCAACTTCTCCCACGGAACCCATCCCGAGCACGCCCGGCGCATCCAGCGATTGCGGCGTGTAGCGCGCCGTCTGAAGCGGACGATCTGCATTCTGCAGGACCTGCAGGGCCCGAAAATCCGCACCGGCCGGCTGCACGATAGCAGACCTGTCGAACTGAAAACGGGAAGCGTGCTCACCATCACGCCGCGCCCGGTAGCCGGAACAGCGTTGCTCATCTCCACTGATTTCGCGGGATTGGCGCGCGAAGTTGAACCCGGTGCTCGCGTGCTTCTATCGGACGGACGCATAGAACTCAAAGTGCGTGCCATTCACGGCGACGAGGTCGAATGCGAGGTCCGCAACGGAGGCCTGCTCGCCGAACAACAGGGAATCAACCTGCCCGGCGCGGCAGTTGCCGTCCCCGCACTGACGGAAAAAGACAAGCTCGATCTCAAGTTTGGATTGAAACACGGAGTCGACTCCGTCGCCCTTTCCTTTGTCCGCTCCGCCGATGACATCCGGTTGGCGAAGAACCTGATGAACGAATTCGGAAAATCGGTTCCGATTGTTACCAAGCTCGAAAAACCGCAGGCCATCGAGCGCTTGGAAGAAATCCTGGAAATGACCGATGGCATCATGATCGCGCGCGGCGACCTCGGCGTGGAACTTCCGCCGGAGCGGGTTCCAATCATTCAAAAGCACGTAATTCAGCGCGCGGGACTTTGGCGCAAGCCGGTCATCACCGCAACCCAAATGCTCGAGTCGATGACCGAAAACCCGCGTCCTACGCGGGCGGAAGCGAGCGACGTGGCCAACGCAATTTTCGATGGCACGGATGCCGTCATGCTTTCCGGCGAAACCGCCAGCGGCCGCTACCCGCGCGAGGCTGTCGCCATGATGGCGCGCATTGTCGTCGAAGCGGAGACCAGCATCGCGCAATTGCCCCCGGTTCAGCGCCGCCGTCATGAAAATCATCGCTACTCGGTAGCCGAAACCATCTGTGAGTCCATCGCGCACGCGGCCGAAGATTTGCCGATGCGCGCGATTGCCGTCTTCACCGAAAGCGGCAACACCGCCCGCATGCTCTCGAAACACCGTCCGAGAGTATGCATCTATGCCTTCAGCCGCAACCCGGAAGTCTGCAACCGCATGAATGCGCTCTGGGGAGTGCATCCTGTTCACAAAGATAAATGGGAGTCGGCGGAGTCGATGCTCAAGACCGCCGAAAGCGAGCTGCTCCCGAAAGGTTTGATCCGAGCCGGAGAGGTGCTCGGCCTGGTTGCTGGAACAAAATTCACCTCCGGCGCAACCAATTTCATGCGCTTGCACACGGTGGGCGAGAGCGATCTCCCGGCAAAACGCCAAAGAACAAAGTAACCGTGTCATCCAAGCTTATCGACCGTGTCATCCTGAGCGCAGTGAGGCGAATGCCGAACGGAGTCGAAGACCTGCCCTGAGCGCTGTCGAAGGGACCCCTACTTCCTCACTTCCGCAAGGAGTGTGTTTCTGAAGCGTCTAATTAGGCTCGGAGGGCTATGTGCCTGAATCTCGCTGTGACCAATTTCACGACGCCACATCAGACCCGCCGGTTCGCGGTTTTCTGCATTCACCCGCAAATTCCAATGGCGATGCGCTGATCCTCACCCACGGCGCGGGAGGCAATTGCAATGCTCCGTTGCTGGTAGCCATAAGCGAGACGTTCTGCGAACGCGGCTACACCGTTTTGCGCTGTGACCTGCCATTTCGCCAGGAGCGCCGAACGGGCCCTCCATTTCCAGGCCACGCCGGGCGTGATCAAGCGGGCTTGCGCAATGCGGTCGCAGCGATTCGAAAGATAAACATGATGGACGGAAGAATCTATCTAGGAGGCCATTCGTACGGGGGCCGTCAGGCCACCATGCTGTGCGCGGCAGAACCAGATCTGGTTTCGGGCCTTCTGTTGCTCTCCTACCCTCTGCACCCACCGCGCAAGCCCGAGCAGCTTCGCATTCAGCATCTGCCGAATTTGCGCACGGCAAGCCTGTTCGTCCACGGAACCCGCGACCCGTTCGGAAGTATTGAAGAGATGAAGAAAGCGTTGCAGTTGATTCCGGCCAAGGTCGAATTAGTAGAGATCGATGGCGCTGGTCACGACCTGGGCTTCAAGGGAAAAGCGCAAGCGCCGGAACTGCTGGCCCGCGTACCCGCAGCCTTTGCCGCCATCTTCCAATCAACAAAAGCGTCTACCTGAGCGAAGCCAGGATCTGCCGCGCTGTGGTCGTGGCTCTCAAGTCCGTGGCTTCTTTCTCTCCTCAATCATCACTCGACGCAAAGCCTGGTTGATGCGCGTCTGGTACCCACGTCCATCTCGCTGAAACCACGCCAGTAAGTCGGCATCCAGCCGCAGCGTCACCGGCGTCTTTACCGGCCGGTACATACCTGCCAACTCCTCCGGCAAGTACCGCGGACGCTTTCGTGGCCCGGTCGAAGCCGCCAGAGCCGTCACTTTTTGAGGCGCCTTCGCTCGCTTCGTAACTCGTTTCCGTTGTTTCATTTAGATGTCATTGTACGTACATAAAAATACTGACACAAGTATCTGACAGTGTTCCACGTGGAACATATCTCGATTTTGCAGGTAGGCAAACCCGGAGACCCTCTCGCTCCCTGAAGGCCGACCGCTTCCTAAGCAGCAGACTGTTTTTCCTGTAAGACTCCGTCGATGGTACGCAGCTCCTCGGCCGAGAATTTCAGGTTCTTGAGCGCCGCCACGTTGTCGTCCACCTGCGAGACCTTGCTTGTCCCAACCAGCGCGCTGGTAACGCGTGGATCGCGGAGCACCCAGGCGACGGCCATCTCCGCCAGCGTCTGCCCGCGCCGCTGGGCAACTTCATTCAAAGAGCGCACTCTCGCCAGCAAGGCTTCGCTAAGATCTTTCTTCTTCAGAAAAAAATCGCGCGCGGCCCGCGAGTCGCCTGGAATTCCTTTGAGGTAACGGTCGGAGAGCAGTCCCTGCGCGAGCGGGCTGAAGACGATCGAGCCCACGCCTTCTTTTTCGAGCACGTCAAACAATCCGCGTTCCGGTTCCCGCACGAACATCGAATACTTCGGCTGATGTATGAGGCAAGGCGTGCCGAGCTGGCGCATGATCTTCACGGCCTCCGCCGTTTGCTTCGCGTTATACGCCGAGATGCCCGCGTAGAGCGCCCGTCCCGAGCGCACTGCAGTGTCGAGCGCGCCGAGAGATTCTTCCATGGGCGTGTCGGGGTCGGGGCGGTGATGGTAGAAGATGTCGACGTAATCGAGGCCCATGCGCTTGAGGCTCTGGTCGAGGCTGGCGAGAAGATACTTTCGCGAGCCGAGGTTCCCGTAAGGACCGGGCCACATGTCCCAGCCGGCTTTGGTCGAGATGATGAGCTCGTCGCGGTAGGGGAGGAAATCTTTCCTGAAGATGCTGCCAAAGTTTTCTTCCGCGGAGCCATAGGGCGGCCCGTAATTGTTGGCGAGATCGAAATGCGTAATGCCCAGGTCGAGGCGCGGCGCAGCATGGCGCGCGAGTTTTCGAAATTGTCGACGCCTCCGAAGTTGTGCCAGAGCCCAAGGGAGATGGCGGGAAGTTGGATGCCGCTGCGCCCGCAACGGCGGTACTGCATGGAGTCATAACGATGGCTGTCGGCGACGTACATATGTTTGCTCCTTGAAATCAAAAATTACTGTAAGTCTCAGTCGTATTTTTCGTAGCGGATGGAAGGGCGCTCCCAGCCGAGGGTTTTAAGCAGTTCGCGATTGGCCTTGACCATCTTGTCGAGGCCGCAGATATAAGCATGCATATCCTTGCGATCGCCGACGACCTCTTTCACGTGCTTCTGCACATACCCGCGCAAGCCCTTCCACTCGGTCGAGGCGCGGCTGAGAGTCGGAGCGAAATGAAAGTTCGAGTGCTCGGAGGCGAGACGCTCGAATTCGTCGCGATAATAAATGTCCTGTTCCGAGCGCGCTCCGAAGAGCAGCCATAACTCACCGCCTTGGTGCCGTTGCGGGTCGGCCAGTCGCCAATGCAGCATCGAGCGGAATGGGGCGATGCCAGTTCCGGTGGCGATGAAGATCGTATCTCGCATGGGGGGATGCAGGATGAAATCGCCGAATGGGCCTTGAAACGTAATCTCGGAACCTTCCGCGAGAGTGCAGAGATGGTTTGACATGAATCCGTTGTCGACGCGGTTCAGGCAGAAGGCGATGTGGCCGTTTTCTGAAGGGGCGGATGCAACCGAGTAGGCGCGCGTGATCTCCTCGCCCTCGGGTGTATTGGCTTTGAGAGAAAGCCATTGCCCCGGAACGAAGCCGAAGTGGGGCACGCGCTCTACTTCGAACTCCCGGTGCTTGGTAAACTCCGAGAGCGGCATAGAGCGAACGAGCCGCGCTGTTCGAGTTTGAAACGGGGCCATCATCTACTATATGATACGAATGTAGAGATGGTCGCGGCTCCGAGCAATGAAAATGTGAAGCCGTTCTACAGTGTTCGTTTGAACAGCGGCACGGCCATTCCCAGCGTGATGAGCGCGAATAATGACAAGTACAACAGATCGGGCGTGATCGCCGCCAATCCCGTCTCTTTCAGGAGCAGCGACTTGAACCCGTGTACAGCATAGGTAAATGGGTCCGCTATCGCAATCGCCCGCAGCCAGACGGGGAAGGCCTGATCGGATAATCCGCCGCTCGGGAAAAACAGCAGCGTGTTCAGGATTCCGAAGGTTGCCCGTGGCACCAGGGGATCTTCTACCCGCACCATCATCAGGAACATCATCGTGTTGAACGCCGTCGCTGTTGCGACGATCATCAACAGGAGCCCCAGGATCGTCTGCAGATTGAAGATTGTTCCTACGCCCGCCAGAAGCGATCCAATCATCGTGATCACCACACCGGTCAGGATCCCCTTGATCGCGCCCGCGCCGTTCAACCCGAACACCAACTCCGCCTTTGTGATCGGAGTCACCAGGTATCCCTCATGTACTCCGCGCGCTTTGTCGTCGATGTACAACATTCCTCCACCGATCATCGCCGAGACGAACATCGCCAGCGCGATCGAGCCGGGGAGCAGGAACTTCATGTACTCGATGTAGGGATACAGTTCGACAATGTCGAGCGCTGTTTGCTGTAACAGCCGCGGCTGGATGTCAGGCTGGTTCAAAGCGTTGGTGAGCGCGGTCATGCTGTCTTCCAGCGTTGAGCTCATGAAGTTGTCGCTGTTGTCTACAACGAGCGCGATCCGCGGATGATTCTTCTCATAGACCATCGCCGAATACTGCGGGGGAATGATCACCGCTCCATCGATCTTTCCATTCCGTACGTCTTCCCGCGCCTTCACTTCGTTGTCATAGGGGATCGTCACAAATGTGCGCGACGTTGCCCGCACCGAATCGAACGCTTCCTTGATGCGGATGGCCTGTGTGCCATGATCCTCGTCCACGATTCCCATTTTCGCGTCGCGAATCTTTCCACCAAAGGCATTTCCCAGCACGATCAGTTGCACCAGCGGGAAGATCATCGACACCATCATCAGGGCCGGGGAACGGAAGAACTTGCGCATTTCGCGCTCGATAATCGCCAGCATTCGATTCATGGCTGCATCCCCGGACGTTGCGGCATCACGAATGAGTAGGCCTTCACCAACTCATCGCGCAATTGCCGGCCGGTGTAATGGACAAATACGTCGTCCAGCGTCGTGTTCTGCACGGTGAGCGTTCGCAGTGCCACGCCCGCTACGACCGCCATCTCCACCAGGTCGGTCGTCGTGCCCGACCCATTTGCGGTCAGCACCCGGAACATTCCTGCGCTTTCGTTCTGCACTGACGTCACTCCCGGCAGTCCTTGAGCCGTTGTTCCCAATCTGCAGGCGGATTTTCGAACTGCACCTCGATCACGGTCGATCCCGGCACGGTCGCCTTCAATGCTTCCGGAGTGTCCAGTGCCACGAGCTTTCCGTGATCGACGATCGCGATGCGGTTGCAGAGCCGGTCCGCTTCGTCCATGTAGTGCGTCGTGATGAGCACGGTGAGCTTGCGTTTCGACTTGATGTTCGTCAGCATCTCCCACACGGCCACGCGCGACACCGGGTCGAGTCCGGTTGTGGGTTCGTCGAGAAAGAAAATCTTCGGACTGTGTACCAGGCCGCGCGCAATCTCCAACCGGCGCCGCATTCCGCCCGACAGCGTCTTCGTCTGGGCATCGCGCCACTTTGTCAGGTCTACTGTTTCCAGCAGATCGTCAATTGCTTCCTTGCGCCGCTTCGGTGGCACGTCATAGAGCTTGGCGTAAATCGACATATTTTCTTCGACGGTCAAATCCAGATCGCTGGTCAGCGCTTGCGGAATGACCCCGATCGTCCGCCGCGCCGCATCGGGATCCTTGCTCACGTCGTGTCCGGCAATTCGCGCGACGCCCGATGTAATCGGAATCAGTGTGGTCATCATGCGGATCAGCGTTGACTTGCCAGCCCCGTTCGGTCCGAGAAGACCAAAGATTTCTCCTTCTTTCACGGTGAACGAGACGTCGTCCACCGCCGTGAAGTCGCCATACTTCTTCACAATGTGTTCCACCTCAATCACATTGGGAGCATCGGACGCAATCTCGCCGCGCAAGCTCAGTTCCGAAGAAGAGACACTCATGCCATTCGCGTTCTTCAGATTTTTCCCGTTCTGCTTCCCGTTCGCTTCCCCGCTCATGGTTTCCCCGCGGATTCCGCGCTCTTGACGCCTGCGTCCCCTTCAACAGCGCTGGAGGCACCAACACCTCTGCCGTCATTCCCGGCACATACGCTCCCTTTGGATTATCGAGGCGTACCTTTAACAGCAGTGTGCGGATGTCGCGCTTTCTGCGATTTACATCGCGCTGGGTTGCGAAGTCGGCTTCCGCTGCTTTGTAGAAAACTTTTCCCGGCAATTCCGTTCCTCCGGGCAAACGTATCGTCAGCGTGTCGCCGTGTCCAATGTGATCTGCGTCGGTTTCGGGGATCGGGGCCCTGACCCAGGTGTCGGTGAAGTCGACTACCGTGACGATCGCCTGTCCCGCGTTGACGACTTCGCCCTCGCGCGCAGCCCGCACCAGAACGGTTCCGTCACCGGCGAATAGATCTTGGTATAGCCGAGCCGCACTTCCGCTTCCTTAAGTTGCGCGATTGCGTTCTCGGTCTGGGCGCGCGTCGAAGCCACCGTGCTGGCGGCCGCAGCGGCCTGATTGGTACGCGCCAATGCGGCATTCAGACTCGCTTGCGCAGCGGACACCTGATCCTTCAGGGACTGGACGCTCGCCTGCTGCGCCTTCAGATTCATTTCGGCCTGCACCTTCTCCTGCTCGGAGGCCACGCCGGCGTCAGCCAATCCGATGGTGCGGCGGCTGTCGCTTTCGATACGAGTCAATGTCGCCTCAGCCTGCGCGAGTTGCGCTCGCGACGATTGCAATTGCGACTGCGCATTGGATACATCGCTCGCCGTCGATCCCTTGGTCGACTTTTGCGTGTACTGGTTTGCATTACCTGCGACCGCATACTTGCGATCGTCGCCGCGCGGCGCGCTCCTCGGCTTCCAGTTCCGAGGGATCCAGCACGGCAATCAGGTCTCCCTGCTTGACCTGCGTTCCTTCATCTACCAGCAGCTTAAGAATGCGCCCTTGAATCTGCGGGCTCACCACAATCTGATTCGCATCCACCGTCCCGATCAGCACCAGGTCTTGCCCGCGGGGCGGGGAAAAAAAATAGTAGGCCGTGGAAATCGCTATGACGATTCCCAGCAGAATTAAAACTTTATTCCGAGCGTTCATCCCAAATCTCCTACGCCGCTGTAACCATGAAGACATGGCCGCTTTCAACTCTTGTCTTAAACACCGCGGCCGAAACAAACTTGAGCACAAACTTTCGCCGCTCCGCAATTCTCTTGCTGGAAAGCGGATCGATTTTCAACATCGTCTTCATCGCCGGCGCTGTACTGAAATAAAAAATAATCACTCCTACCATCGAAGGCAGAAAATCCATCGGATTGACGGGGCGAAACTGTCCCTTTTCCGCTCCTTCGCGCAACATCTCCGCTACCCGGCTGTAGATGGGCGCAAAATATTCGCGGGCAATGCGCAGCATCTGGGGGTTGCCTTTGGGGCCGACCCGCATCCACTCTGCCTGCACGACTCGCGGAAATCGTGGATTCGCAGCAATGTAGTCGAAATAACAGCCGAGATATTGCAGCAGCTTCTCGCGCGGTTCGAGTTTGCTTTCTAAGACCGGCATCACGCGATCCCGCAGGCCGCTGAAGACATGATCCAGCACGGCTTCGTAGAGTGCATCCTTGTCTTTGAAGTAGTAATAAAGCAGGGCCTTATTGACATGCGCGGCGTGGGCGATTGAATCGGTTCGCGCGCCGGCAATGCCGTGCTCGGCGAACTCGGCGACCGCCGCGCGGAGAACGGCTGCCCGGCTCTCTTCGGGATGTCCACGTGTTCCGAAGCGCGCGCCGGCATTGACGTGGGCTGTTTTCTGGCTGCCGCCACTTGAATTCTTGAGACGGCGCTTTTGGCTCGAAGTCTGTTGGTCATCGCTGAGGCTCTCGCTTAATTAACCAGTTAGTTATATTGTAAGGCCTGCGCTATCCGTTCTGCAAGCCGGAAAAACGGTTATGTGATCGAAGTCACAGACTCAAACAGGCGAGGCAGGCCAGCATGACCCAGAGGTTCTTAATGCCAGAAGACCTTTCTCTGCCATGCGACAAAGCATTATCGATGGCGCGCCGGACACGGCTTCCGGGCTGGCGCAGGAGGCGGTTGCGGCGGGCGTTGCGCCGCTGGATGCGATCAACTACGGCTACGTCCGGGCATGCATGATGTGGGCGAGCAATTCGCGCCGCGGAGAGATGTTCCTGCCTGACATGATGGCCTCGTCCGAGGCGATGCGCGCGGCGATGGGCGTGCTTGAGCCGGAACTGAAGAGACTGGGAGCGGAGCGTCCCATGGCGGGCGTGGTGGTATTGGGGACGACCAAGGGCGACATTCATGAAATCGGAAAGACCCTGGTGGGGACGCTGCTGACGGCGCATGGCTTCCGGGTGCACGATCTGGGAGTGGATGTGCCCGGGCGAGAAGTTTGCCGTCAAAGCCCGCGAGGTCGAGCGCCGATATCGTCGGCGTGTCGGCGCTCGCTGACCACGACGATGCGAAATCAGAAGGGCGTGATCGAAGCGCTGGAGAAAGCCGGGTTGCGTTCTCAGGTCAAAGTAATGGTAGGAGGAGCGCCGGTAACGCGGCGAGCTGGGCGGAAGAGATTGGCGCTGACGGCTATGCCAAAGACGCGATGAGCGCGGTCGCTCTGGCTCGCGAGCTTGATGGGACAGAAGTGCCGAGCGCGGTGAAAGAGCCAGCATGAGACCTAAATTGCAACTGCTCGACCAGCGCTCATCGAACGCATTCTTGAAGAGGCTTTCCAGCTCATCGAAAATCCCGGAGTGCGGGTCGCGCCGTATGTCGTCGAATTGCTGCGAGCCGGCGGGCGTCGGCGTTCCACGATGGCGTTGCGCACATCCCAGAAGCTCTGGCACGCCGTTCGCTTGAGTCGGTGCCGCGCGAGTTTTTTCTCTATGACCGGAGCGGCAGGCGGGCGGTGCACTATGGCGGAGATCACGTCCACTTCGATCCGGGTTCGTCGTGCCTGAATATTCTTGATCCTGAAACCTGGCAAGCGCGTCCGGCGCAGTCGGCTGACCTGGTGCGGCTGGTGCAGGTGGCGGAGATGTTGCCGCAATTTGCCGCGCAGTCTACGGCCATGGTGTGCAACGACGTCCCGCAAGAAATCGGCGACTGGTACCGTCTGTTGCTGGTGCTCTGGCATTCGGGAAAGCCGGTCGTCACGGGCGCTTTTTCTGCGTCGAGTTTGCACACGCTACTCGAACTGCTGGCCATTGAGAGTGGAGGCCAGCGATGCGCTTCGCCGCACAGCCCGCGTGCGATTTTCGATGTGTGCCCCTTCGCCTCCGCTGAACTGGTCGGAGTTCGCGTCGCAGAATCTGGTGGATCTGGCGCGCGCGGGAGTGCCGGCGGAAATCGTCAGTATGCCGCTGGCGGGAGCGACGGCTCCGGTAACGCTTGCGGGTTCGGTGGTGCAGCATGCGGCCGAGTGCATCAGCGGAATTGTGATTCATCAACTGGCACAGCCGGGAGCGCCCATCGTTTGGGGAGGAGCGCCGGCGATCTTCGATATGCGTACGGGAAGGACACCGATGGGCGCCATCGAAACCGCCATGCTCGACCTGGGCTGCGCGGAGGTTGGAAAGTATCTTGGGCTGCCGACGCACGCATATCTGGTCGCGGGCGATGGCCGCATGATCGATGCGCAGGTCGGAGATGGAGAGCGGTATTTCGGCGGTGCTGGGCGCACTGGCCGGAATCAACATGATTTCAGGGCGCGGGCATGCTGGATTTCCTTGCCTGCCACAGCATCGAGAAGCTGGTGATCGATGCCGAAGCGATCGCGTCGGCGCAGCGACTGGTCGAAGGCATTCAGCCGAGCACGGAATCGCTGGCCGTCGCCATGTTCGCGCAGACGGGGCTGCATGGAGACTTTCTGAAATTGAAGGAAACCCGCGCACTCTTCCGCAAGGAGCAGCATTTTCCTTCGGCCGTCATCGACCGGGGACTCGCCAATATGAGCGACACATCGTCCGGCATTCTCGACCGTGCGCGAGAGAGGGTCGAGGAATTGCTGTCCGCATATCAACGCACGGCGCTAGCGGCTGAACGCGAGCAGGAGATGATTGCTTTCGCGCAATACGAGAGCAGGGAATGCGGGATGGCGGGATTGCCCGGGAGACTTGAACTGAATCCTACCTGCAAATGACGCTGAACTGAAGCCTCATCCAGTTTGTGGCCCCTTACGGCGGCAAATTCTTGATCTGCACGGTTTTGGCCGCTTTCGAACCCCATAAAAAAGCTTGATAAAAAGCTGGTCTTCGCTGCGACCTCTCCAACCAATTCAACATCTAAGGCTCTCAAGAGTGGGGATGCTATTTAGAGACTTTAGTTCAGGAGAGTTCCAGTGCTTACCATGCAAAATAATGTGGCCAGTCGAAGTAGTCTGCTGGAACGAGTCGCAGATGCGCGACGGCGTAGCGATGCTCTGTTTGGCATCGTGCAACCGGCTTCACTGTACGACCGGCCAATTCCGGAGCGTCATCGCATCATCTTTTATGTGGGACATCTTGAGGCGTTTGACTGGAACCTGCTGCACGAGAGCATTTTCGGTCCGAGGAGTTTTCATCCCGAATTTGACCGGCTGTTTGCGTTTGGGATTGACCCGGTCGATGGTGGATTGCCTTCCGATCAACCATCTGATTGGCCATCGCTGGGAAGTGTCCGCGACTATGAAGCAGAATCAGGTTCGCACTGGACGAAAAGCTGGAGAGAATTCAAAGATGCGCGCACTGACACGGGCGACGGCTTTTCGCTGGACACCCTACTCAACGTGGCCATTGAGCATCGGCTGATGCACGTGGAGACGCTGGCCTACATGCTGCATCAGCTGCCGCTGGAAAAAAAGGAGCGGCAGGCGGCGTTCCTGATCTCGTCAGTCGGCCCGGTGAGTCATCGGAGCATCGCGGTGCCGGAAGGGGTGGCGGCACTGGGCCTGGCGCGAGGTTCCGGAGCTTCGGCTGGGACAACGAGTATGAGGCTTGCGAGGTGGAGGTTCCGGCATTCGCCATCGACCGGTACGAAGTGACCAACCGGCAGTTTCTGGAATTCATGGAAGCGGGCGGCTACGGAACGCGCGCTCTGTGGAGCGGCGAGGACTGGGACTGGAGAGAGCGCGCAGAACAGTTTCGCATCCGGTGTTTTGGAAGAGAGCAGGCGATCGTGGCCGTACGCGCGACGATGTTCGCGGAGGTCGAACTTCCGCTCGATTGGCCGGTGTATGTCAGTCATGCGGAAGCAAGCGCCTATGCTCGGTGGGCAGGGAAAGTTGCTTCCGACGGAGGCGCAGTGGCATCGCGCCGCGTACGGCACGCGAGGATCGGAACGAACGATCGAACCTTATCCGTGGGGCGATGCGGCGCCCGGTGCGTGTCTGGGCAACTTCGATTTCCGCCGTTGGGAGCCACGCCGGTGAATGCGTTTCCCGAGGGGCAGAGCGCCTTTGGCGTCAGACGACATGCTGGGCAATGGATGGGAGTGGACTGTCGGCGTTTGCTCCGTTCGGCGGGTTTGAGCCGTTTCCGTTTTACCGCGGATATTCGGCCGATTTCTTCGACGGGAAACACTTCGTCTTGAAAGGCGGCTCGGCGCGCACCGCGGCTTGCATGCTGCGGCGCACATTTCGTAACTGGTTCCAGCCGCATTATCAATACGTGTATGCGGGATTCCGCTGTGTGAGCCACTGATTGACCAAGTAGAGCTGATCGGAGCTAACATGATTGTTCCCGCGATTACTCCGCAATGCCACTTACGATTTCGCGTGACGAGGTTCGCGCCGGGCTTACCCAGCCGGGGCAGAAAGAACTTGCCTCGAAATATCTTTACGACGAGGTGGGATCGGCGCTGTTTGAGGTGATCAGCCATCTGCCGGAATACGGGCTGACGCGCGCCGATGAGCGGCTGCTGCGGCGGCATGCGGGCGAGATCGTGGACCGCGTTGCCGGGCCGGTTGCCGTGGCCGAACTGGGCAGCGGCAGCGGCAAGAAGACGCGCTGGATTCTGGAAGCGTTGTCCGCACGGCAGCGGACGTTTTATTATCCGATTGAGATTTCGCGCTCGGCTTGGCGATGTGCGAGCGCGAACTGGGCGATATCGATTCGGTCAGCATTGTTGGGTCTGAGCGTGAGTATCTCGATGGGCTGCTGGAAGTGGCCGCGCAGCGCAAAGCGGCCAGCACCTGCTGGTGCTGTTTCTGGGGAGCACGATTGGCAATTTCGATCGCGCAGCCGGCGTGAGGTTCCTGGCCGAGGTTCGGCGGATTCTGGAGCCCGGAGACTCTCTGCTGCTGGGCACCGATCTGGAAAAGCCATGCCGACGACTGCTTCGGCCTATGACGATGAGCTGGGCGTGACGGCCGCGTTTAATCTCAATCTGCTTGCCCGCATCAATCGCGAACTCGATGCCGATTTCGACCTCGGCCAGTTTGCGCACGTGGCGCGGATCAATCGCGAGGCGCGCAGTGTGGAGATGCATCTGCGTTCGATGAGGAGGCAAACGGTGAGCATTCCGGCGGCAGAAATCGCGGTCGAGTTTCTGGAGGGCGAGACCATCTGGACGGAAAGCAGCCACAAATATTCGGCGGAGGAAATTTTCCAGATGCCCGCGATGCCGGGTTTCGCTGCGAAGCGCAGTGGATCGATGCGCAATGGCCGTTTGCCGAGAACCTGCTGGTGGCGGAGAGTTCCGGGCCGGTGATCGTAAGCCGCAAGTAACGTTTTCTTGAAACGAACAGTTTTAATTGGCGAACACTTTATTTTGCGAACATCCTTGCTGGGCGACAATTTTTAATCGGCGGGCATGGGCGAGGAGTTGGAAGGGCGGCGCGGAATGTTGTCGTCCCGGAAAGTTTCTCGACTGGAGTCTCGAGCCATTTGCGCACTTCCGGCAGCGCTTTACGCATTGCCATCTCACCGACGCGCAGCAGTTCTCCGGCGCGCTTGAAATCGTCATAATCGAAACCTGCGACATCGGGTTCAATTACGAGGTCGGCGGCTCTTCGCCAATTGTCGCTCATGCGATCCTGCGCGATGGCGAAAGATTGTCCGATTACATCGAACAGGTGCCGGGGCGCGGTTTTGTTGGTCCATTGTCCCTTGAGATGGACGCCCAGCACTCGATCGGCGCCCATTTGCGCAGCGGCTCGGTGGGTACCGGATGCGAGAGCATGCCATCGACGAACCAGCGGCCGTCGACGTTTACGGGCAAGAACATTCCGGGATAGGCGCAACTGGCGCGGACGGGATCGATCAGGGAACCCGAACGAAATACGGCGCCTTCACCGGTGCTGAACTCGGTGGCGGTTATGCCGAGAGGAATACGTAAGTCTTCGAATGTTTTCGCTTTGAGAGTGCGAGTCAAGAAAGCGGTCATGCGGTCGTTGGTCGCAAAGCCGAAGCGCGAGAGAGTCCAGCGGGCGAAGGTGGTGAAGCGAACTTTGTAGGCGACTTCTTCCAGTTCGGCAATCGAGAGTCCGCTGCAGTAAGCTGCGCCAATCAGGGCGCCTACGCTGGTTCCGGCGATGAGGCGAACGGCGATGCCGGCCTCTTCCAGAACTTTGAGAACTCCGACGTGGGCGATGCCGCGGGCGAATCCGCCGCCGAGGGCCACTCCGATGGACGGGAGTGGGGTGATTTCGGCGTTCTTCTCGGGAAAGCTCCCGGCTAAACGCCTGCACCGACCGGATCACTTTTCCCAGACTCTTCACCGGAACCCCACGTTCCCGGTTTGCGTTAGCCGCAAACCCCACATCTTCTCTGTATCTAGGATGCCATAGGTTTGCTTGGCGTATAGTCCACGCTTGTGCTATCGGGCGGCTTGTTCGGGTAGTTACGCGTGATTAAAACTGTAGTTACGGGTCTCATAAACAATCCTGGTGGAGAAAGCAGCGTTTGCTCTCCGGGGGCGGAAGGCCGCGTTCTTGGCTGCTGAGAGCGGCGCCGATGAAGCCGGTGCCATTTCCGTTCTCGGCCCCCCGCCGCCTGCAACTCGTGTGGAGGTCTTGGTAGGCGCTCTGCGCTATCGACGAAACCAGGCTGGCCAGGCACCTCTACCTTGATGATCGTTCTGGCTTTTAGACTGTACACCCCTACCCCCCTACCCCGGTCTATTAGAATCAAGACTTTAGCGACAAATTCCTTTCAAAGTATTGAAACGTCGATGTTTAGAGGCAAAGTATTGATAACATGTGGTTTAGCCGGTGAAATTGGCCGGTTCGGTCCGCAAAGTATTCCAAAATAATGGCTTATACGTAAAGTATTGCGGAATAAAGAGTTACCATCTTTTACTTATTTATTGGCTCTGGCATAGGAGTTCAGAACGTGTTTTGGATCTGGTTCTGCAAACCCTCTTTTGTCGAAGAGCAAATTGAACGCACTTTGTGCGGGCTACATCTATCTTGAGTTTCTTGGCTGTTAAGTCAAGTGATTTCGCGCGATCCCGGTTTCGTCATCCTCTCCTTAGGGCGCGAGAGTCACTCTACAAAAATGCGTAACCACGGAGTTTGAAGCATGCAGTTCCTGGCGGCGACGACGGTGGCACCCCCGACGGGACTTGATTGGAGTCTTGCCTCTCTGCCGCCACAGGTTCCGCGGCCCGCCCCGCTGCCCAGTGTCTGCACGTTTAACAGGAGGTTGTGACGCATTCAGTTCAGCTGCGTGAGGGCCGACTCCTGCAACGGGGATTGGGTGGAGGTAAATGGGCCGGCCTTCGAAGCAGTCACGGCCACGGACTGCGCCTGGGTCATCCATCCAGCCAGCCCGTGGACCGCTTCTCCTGAAACGGCCGTCGGGTCTGCCGTACCCGTGTTCACAACGACCTTGATCGCCAGCTGTTAGTGTGTGACAGTTGATTTTGACGGGCTTGTGTTATCACTCACGCGATACCCTGATAGGAATCGATAACCTGGTACGAATCATTCCTGATATCCTGGTTGTTATCGAAGACATAGATGTTCCGTTCAGATTGATACCCCATGCGAAACCGCCCGGTTTTCGTGAAACGCAGTTCCATCCGGCGCAATCATGGTTTCGCGCTGGAAAAGTAGCGACCTGATAAACATCAGATTGAGCGGAAGCGCTCGCGCCAAGCAACAGAACAATTGTGATTACCGCAAACGGCACATACGCGGATTTTTTCATTGGTTTGATCCTCCAGGATCTTTGTGGGCACTTTCTGCCGTGGGTCGATCGCTCCGTCATCTCTTCGACGCGACGGCCGAGTCTGAAGCCATGGGTCTCCTCGCCGCCCCCGCTATGGCGGTTGGCATCCGTGAGGTCGGAGGGCTTAAAAGTCCTGGCCCTCTTGCGTGCAGCCACACGTTCCGCGGCCCTTTTCGCTGCCTAATGTCTGCACCTCTGAACAGGAGAGTGTGAGCGCATTCAGTTCAGCCGCGCTGAGATCCGACTCCCATAACGGGGATTGGGTGGTAGTAAACGGCCCGGCCCACTTCCCATTTTTCAGGGTGACTGAAGAGCCCTGTGTCTGAGTCATCCATCCAGCCATCCCATGGGCCAGGCCTGTTACGCTGGTGGGGTCCGGAGGACCAGTACTCACAACGACCTTGATGACGCCAGCCGTTAGCTTGGTGTGCAGGAGATTGTTGCCCGTGAGTTGCTGGTTTACCGATTCCGAGAGTAAACCATCCGGCGATACCTGGCAGGCGCAGCATTCCTGGATCTCCTCGGTGTCGTCGAACACGTAGATGTTTGCGTTCAGAGGTTGAGATACGCCATTTGCAACTGTGGCGCCGGTATTTGTGAAACGCAGGGTTCCATCCGGCGCGTTGGTGGTGTTCGCATTGGAATAGTAGGTAACCATGTAAACGTCATCAGCGAAGGCACTCCCGCCGAGCAGGAGAGCGATGGCGAAGACTCCAATCAGCACATGCACGGATTTTTTCATTGATTTGATCCTCCAGAATCCTTGTGAGGCGTATTCTGCCGTGGGCGACGACCCCAGGGTGGCCACGACTGAGAGTCAACTAAGGCGGCAACTTATATCCTTTGGCGGTTTTGCGTACAATCCCCCATTTGGCCTAGCCCGATCAACACAAGGACTACTCCTTATCGCCCAAGCGAGTCGAAGGACGAAGATGAAGGCGCCATTTGCTTCACGGCCGGTTGCGTTTGGGGTCTTGATTCGACTCGCTGGGCATATACTTCGGGGCTGCGTCGGCGGCGTTTCAATGCCGCCGATGGGGGGTATCGAAAATGGCCAGCTATGTGGGCGCGATCGATCAAGGGACGACGAGCACGCGCTTCATCGTCTTTGATCGCTCTGGCGGAATTGTGGCCATGGCGCAAAAGGAGCATGAGCAGATTTATCCGCAGCCCGGTTGGGTCGAGCATGATCCGGAGGAGATTTGGCGTTGCACTCAGGAGGTAATTCACGACGCGATGGAGAT
This sequence comes from uncultured Acidobacteriaceae bacterium, assembly GCA_963709055.1. Classification (GTDB taxonomy): domain Bacteria; phylum Acidobacteriota; class Terriglobia; order Terriglobales; family Acidobacteriaceae; genus Acidiflorens. The sequence goes on along the minus strand of CAVPUZ010000021.1, from coordinate 462,106 downwards.
GGGCTCGCTGCGGCCCGATGAACTGGCGGCGATTGGAATTACGAACCAGCGCGAGACTACGGTGGTGTGGCAGCGCGCGACCGGGAAACCTGTTTACAACGCGATCGTGTGGCAGGACACGCGCGTCGCTCCCATGGTCGCGGAGTTGACTGCGGGCGGGGGGCAGGATCGCTACCGGGCCAGGACTGGGCTCCCGCTGGCGACGTATTTCAGCGGACTCAAGATTCGATGGATTCTTGACGAGGTTGCGGAGGTGCGTGCCCAGGCGGAGGCAGGCGAGTTGCTGTTCGGCAACCTCGATACGTATCTGATCTGGAATCTCACCGGCGGACCCGATGGAGGCGTGCATGTCACCGATGTCACTAACGCCAGCCGGACTCAGTTGATGAACCTCAGTACGCTGCAATGGGAACCTGAGATCCTGCACGATTTCGGCATCCCGACGGCAGATGCTGCCGAAGATTGTTTCGAGCAGCGAGGTGTATGGGACAGGCGATAATTCCTGCCATTGCGGGAGTTGCGATCGCGGGTGACCTGGGCGACCAACAGGCCGCGCTGGTCGGTCAGGCCTGCTTCAAGCCGGGAGAGGCGAAGAATACCTATGGCACCGGCTGCTTTCTGTTGATGAATACCGGCGAAGTGGCAGTGCCGTCGACTTGCGGTTTGCTTACTACCGTTGCCTATCAATTTGGAGCGCGTAAACCATGTTATGCGCTCGAAGGCAGTATCGCGATTACGGGAGCTTTGGTGCAGTGGCTGCGCGATAATCTTGGGCTGATTGAAAAGAGCGCGGATATTGAAGCTCTGGCGCGCACGGTGAGCGACAACGGAGGGGTATATTTTGTCCCCGCTTTTTCAGGATTGTATGCGCCTTACTGGAAGGATGACGCGCGGGGCGTTATTGCGGGTTTGACTCGCTACGTGAATCGGGGACATCTTGCCCGCGCTGTGCTGGAGGCTACGGCATTTCAGGTGCGCGAGGTGGTGGAGGCGATGGAGAAGGATTCCGGAATCACGCTGGATGTTTTGCGCACGGACGGCGGAATGGTGGCGAATGATTTGCTGATGCAGGTCCAGGCGGACATGCTGGCGAAGCCGGTGGTGCGCGCTAAGGTGAAGGAGACGACCGCGCTGGGCGCTGCCCATGCGGCGGGATTAGCAGTCGGCTTTTTTCGAGGCACTGACGAACTGGCTGCTAATTGGGCGTCGGATCGGCGATGGGATCCGGCGATGGACGAGCAATCACGGGAGCGGACTTATCACTTCTGGAAGAAGGCGGTGACGCGGTCGTTTGACTGGGTGGAGTAGCGAACTCATTATTGAGCGCTCGCTCCGCCCAGGTTAGCGCCAAAGTACGGCGCGAACCTGGGGCACCTTCGACTTTAGTACTCTGGTTCGCGGGACCAAGAAACCATCCTATGAATCGCAGCGAAATGTGGGGCCGGATCGAGGCGCATCCTAACGCCTGGGACATGGTTGTGGTGGGCGGCGGCGCGACCGGCGTCGGAGTTGCAATTGATGCGGCCGCGCGCGGATATGACGTCCTGCTGCTCGAGCAGAGCGATTTCGGCAAGGGTACTTCCAGCCGCAGCACGAAGCTAGCGCATGGCGGGGTGCGCTACCTGGAGAAGGGCGACATCGGGCTGGTGATGGAAGCGCTTAAGGAACGCGGTCTGCTCTTGCAGAACGCGCCGCACCTGGTGCGCGACCTGGCCTTTGTCGTTCCTAACTACGATTGGTGGGAAGCGCCCTTCTACGGCCTCGGGCTGAAGCTGTATGAATTGCTGGCGGGAAAGTATGGGTTTGGGAGTTCGCGCATTCTGTCGCGCGAGGAGACGCTGGAACATTTGCCCACGCTCAAGACGGAAGGATTGCGCGGCGGGGCCGTCTACTACGATGGGCAATTCGATGACGCGCGGCTGTTGATTCACATGGCGGCGACGGCATACGAGCAGGGCGCAGTCCTGCTGAATTATGTCGAAGTCACGGGATTGACGAAAGACGCGCAGGGCTTTGTGAATGGCGTCAACGCGCGCGACGTTGAGACGGGAAGGGAATTTCACGCCGCCGCCAAAGTTGTGATCAACGCCACCGGGGCGTTCAGCGACCGGCTGCGCTTGCTGGCAGAGACTGGGGCGACGCCCATGATCGCTCCCAGCCAGGGCATTCATTTGGTTTTCGACTCGGCGTTTCTGGCGGGGGAGAGCGCGATCATGGTTCCACATACCAGCGATGGACGCGTGCTGTTTGCGATCCCGTGGCACGGCCATACGCTGGTGGGAACGACCGACACGCCGATTGAGGCGGCGACTTTGGAACCGGTCGCCATGGAAGAGGAAGTTGATTTCATTCTTTCGACAGCGGGGCAGTATCTGGTGAAAGGCGCCGACGCGGGACGATGTGCTGAGTGTCTTTGCGGGCATCCGGCCGCTGGTGCGGGCAACGAACACGGCGACGACGGCGGCGCTTTCGCGGGATCATGTCATCCACATCGATCGGTCAGGGCTGGTGAGCATCATGGGCGGAAAGTGGACGACCTACCGGCACATGGCGGAAGATTGCGTCGACCAGGCGGCGACATCTGGCGCAGTTGCCGGAACGCGCGTGCGTGACGCATCACCTGCACATTCACGGCTTTCACAGCGAGGCGAAGCAGTTGGGCGCGCTCCGGGTTTATGGGTCGGACGCAGATGAGATTCGCAAGCTGGTTGAAGGTGACGGCGGTCTTGGGAGAGCGGCTGCATCCGGCTCTTCCTTATGTGAAGGCGGAAGTTGTATGGGCAGCGCGGCAGGAGATGGCTCGCACGGTTGAAGATGTGCTGGCGCGGCGCACCCGCACATTGTTTCTGAATGCGCGCGCGGCCCTGGAGATGGCGCCGGCGGTGGCGGCGCTGATGGCTTCCGAATTGGGTTGGGATGAAACTGCGCAGGCAAGCCAGGTCGCTCGGTTTCGGGCGGTTGCGTCGAACTATAGTCTTCGCTGAGGACTGGGCCGACGACTGGGCCGACGACTTGGGCGGCGGCAACAACTTGTTGATGCGTTAGGGAAACTCTGATTAAGTATCGACAAAAAGCGCAAACCACAGAGGACACAGAGGTGCACGGAGGGATCCCAGGGCTTAATCAGAGCTGCCTTGGGCGGGGATTTAATCAGCGTCCGTAGTCCGCTAGAGGGACTTGGGGGTGACAACCCAGATGGTAATCGAGGTAAAGTAGGGCATGGACGTCCGGCCCGCCCTGAAGAAAAAGCTGACCCGGCGGGAGGCGCTCAGCTTACTCAGCAAGAGCGCGCTGGCTGCTTCGCTGCTGGGCGTATCGTGCGCACGGCCGAAAAGAGTGCCGGTAAGTGTTCCCACTCCACCGGCGCTTACCGACGACCAGTTTCTCGACCAGATGGAGCGAGCCGCAATCCTGTTCTTCTGGGAGAGGGCGAGCGACGCTACCGGCCAGGTTCTGGACCGCGCTTACGCAACCGGGACGACCGACACGCGCACGGTGTCAAGCATCGCCGCCACCGGGTTCGGGCTTAGCGCTCTTTGCATCGCGGCCAAGCGAGGATACCTGACGACCTCGCGAGGTCGAGGCCCGCGTCCTCACAACCTTGAATTTCATCTGGGCGCAGTTGCCGCAACACAACGGGTTCTTTTATCACTTCGTGGACATGAACACCGGGCAGCGGGTAAAGCAGTCGGAAGTGTCGTCGATCGATACATCGATCCTGCTGTGCGGCGTGCTTACCTGCCGGCAATTCTTCAAGGACCGCGCAGATACAGGGCCTGGCAACGCGAATCTACCAGCGGGTAAATTGGCCGTGGATGCTGAACGGCGGCACCACATTTTCGCAGGGATGGACGCCGGAGAGCGGCTTCATTCAATATCGCTACGACACTTATTGCGAGCTGATGATGCTCTACCTGCTGGCGATTGGATCCACGACATTTCCGGTGCCGGTGAGTTCGTGGGACGCATTCGCGCGCCCGACGATCAGTTTCGATGGCTACAACTTCATCAGCGGGAATGCTCCGCTCTTCATTCATCAGTTCTCGCACGCATGGTTCGACTTCCGCAACAAAAAGGACGCCTATGCCAACTACTTCAACAATTCCATCACCGCGACCGAGGCGCACAAGCAATTCTGTCTTTCGCTGGCAGGAGAGTTCGTTGACTATGACGACAATCTGTGGGGGGTTACGGCATCGGATTCCCAGGATCACGGTTATGTCGCGTGGGGAGGTCCGCCGCCGATGGGTCCGGTGGATGGGTCGATTGTGCCCTGCGCGGTGGCAGGATCTGTTCCATTTGTGTCGGCCGACTGCATCGCCGTGCTGCGCTACATCCGAACGGCATACCCGGACGCGTGGCAAGCCTACAGCTTCGTGGATGCCTTCAATCCCATGACGGGCTGGTACGACAGCGACGCGCTGGGAATTGACCTGGGAATCGCGACCCTTATGGCGGAGAACTATCGCAGCAGCTTCGTGTGGAACACCTTTATGAGCAATTCCGAGGCGCAGGCGGCCATGACGGCGGTGGGATTCAAGTAAGGTTCGGTTTTTTGTCTTTACCCGGATGCTTGCAGTATCGAACCCACCGATTGGCACCGCTCGACAATATCCAGCCGATTGGTGACTCCGACCTTCCGGAGAATGCGGTGAATATGGTTTTTGACGGTCTGTTCAGACAGACTCAGGCGCGTTCCAATCTCCTTATTGGAGAATCCAAAACGAATCAGGCCGACTAATTGCTGCTCCCGCCGGCTCAATCCAAATTTGGTGTCCTGGGTGGGTTTGTAGGAAAGGGCCAGATCGCGGGCTGCGCTCTGGAACAGTGACGCGGAGAATCGAGGGGGACAGACCGCTTCACCGGTGGCGACGGCTCGAATGACGCGGACGATCTCAGCCGCCGAGGCATCTTTCAGAACGTAACCCACGACTCCTTCCCGCACCGCCCATAGGAAGGTCGCCTCATCTTCATCCATGCCGATCATGACGGGCTTGAGACTGTCCATGGGTTGGCGCATGTGCGAGACCAGGCGGGGACCCGACAACGCGATGCTGGCGGAATCAAACAGAACTACATCGGGATTGGCGGCCGAGATTACTTCCAGGGCGGACGGCGAAAAGGCGGCAGCACCCACCACCCGCACGTCTTCTTTACAGCGCAGAACCCGAACCAAGGCTTCGCGGAGCAGGCAATTCTCCGCCATTAGAAAGACCGCAATACACTGGAGAGACACTTCGCAATCCCTTTCCTCGCCCTACTAACTCCCGAGCCTCCTGCCAGGCACGAGATAGTAAAGCGTATCATGCGCGATCTAGCTCGCCTACTATCTTGATAGAAATGCGCGTCCACTTTTGTCGGCTCTACTTTGGTGGCCCACACGAAGAGACGTATACCTTCGCATTATTTCCAATGACTTTCTCGTTATAGACTGCAAATGCTTTCGCCGACAAAGTGCATACACTATCTTGCAAAATCTATGGAAACTCCGATTAAGTGCGGACGAAAAGCGCAAACCACAGAGAGCACAGAGGTGCACAGAGGTAGGCAGAGAGGTCGCAAGGTGCTTAATCAGAGCTTCCTTATAGTTCTCAGCAAGCGTGGAACTACAACTTAGTACTAATAGGTACGGTGTGAAGCAGGCGGAAGCAATGAAAGCAGGACCGGAATTGAACCTTGTGTCCGCGCGCGGGAAGGCGGTAGAAGAGATCTTGCAGGAGGAATGCATGAAGCGTCTGCGTGTGCTAGTGGCAAACCGTCCTCGCTTGATGAGGGAGCTTGTACTAGCCACGATCGCGGATCAGCCCGACATTGAGGTGGTAGGCGAGGTATCCGAGGAGTCCGGGCTGGCGGAGATCATCGAGGAGCTGCAACCCGATGCGCTGATCCTGGCGCTCAGTAATCCGGAGACGGACTCGGCGCTGTGCGGCTTCCTTCTCGGGCGGTATCCGCGAATGAGGATCCTTTCTCTGGCTCCGGAGCGGAATGAGGGAATCTATTTCTGGGCGGTGATTGATATCCACTTTAAGAGGCTGGAGAGCAGCGAAGCGAATGTTCTTGATGCACTGCGAACGCGGCCGCCTTCGGTGGATAGCCTGGTAATCTGAGCGAATTCGCTCAGGCAATACAGTAATGCAGTAAATGTAGTTATAACTGGCTGATAGTTAATAGAGTTACATCATAATCCACGATGTAAGTCAAGTGGCGAAGCTGTATCTGGCCGGCGGAGCGAAGGTCATGTCAAGCGCGGGTTTAGAAATCGGGAATGGCACGCTCGGGCCGGCGCCGGGAATGGACGACCACGTACTGGGGGACGCGTTCCCTGGTCGAAGCTGGTATGCGGTTTCGGTGTATCCGAGGCACGAGAAGCAAGTGGCGCAGATGTGCCAGGCGAAAGGCGTGAACTATCTGCTTCCGCTTTACTCGAGCCTGCGGCGCTGGAAAGACCGGAGGAAGCGGCTGGACATGGTGCTGTTTCCGGGCTACGTCTTCGTCAACATTGCGCTGGCGGAGCGGCTGCGGGTGCTGGTCCTGCCGGGAGTTGCCCGCTTCGTGACGTTTCATGGCCAGCCGGCCGTTGTGTCCGACTGCGAAATCAGGGCTCTGGGGGTTGGGGTGGAGAGCGGCCTCTCGATTCAACCTCACCCTTATCTGCATAGAGGGCGGCGCGTGCGGGTTCGGACTGGGCCCATGGCGGGAGTGGAGGGCATTCTGGTTCGCAGGAAGGATAGCTTCCGCGTCGTCATCTCCATCGATCTGATCGCGCGCTCGGTAGCGGCCGAGGTCGATGAAGGGGATATCGAGCCGCTGGCCTGAATTAGCGGGCCGCTCGGCGTAAGGATTCCATGAAGAAGCATCTGCGGTTCACAAATTTTTGGATGGCATGGAGCGCCATGATTGTGGCGTTCGGCGTGGCGTGCGCACCCTTGGCGGCGCAAGTCAGCAAGGGCACGAATAGGGATGACGATCGTTCTCAAAATCGTTCCCAGGATCGTTCCCAGGATGTCCCGAGATCGATTCCAGGATCGTTCCCGCACCTCCGCCACCGATGAATCGCGGGCTGACCAGGCGGCCGATGAGCTGGTGTCACTTTCGGCCGACACGATCGAAAATATTCTTCGCAAGGACCCCGGCCTTTTTCTTCAGGTCAAGAGGGCGCTCGTCAAGAAAGCCTACGAGCAGGGCCGGATGCTCGATGCCAGAGACCTGGAGGACGATGTACTGTTTCGCCTGATCCAGGAGGACCAAAACGTCCGGGTGCTGGTTTCGCGCGAGATCGAGGCTCGCTACTTCAATCGCACGCAGCCGGAGAACTCGGAGCGGGAAGCGCAACAACGTCTCCCTGAGACCGGCAGCCCGATTCCTCCCGGGAATTCCGCCCCTCCGGCGCCGGAGAATCAGCCCGAGCGCGATCCGCGCCGCCAAGTGGAGCAGGCCCAGTCGCAGTTTCCGAGCGCCGATCCCAATGGAGCCTTTGCCGACAATGAGTCGACTCTTCCCCGGATGCGCCCGGACGAACTACCCAGCCTGCTGGCCGCCAGTACGAACGATCAGTCGCTGAATCCACTCGCCGGACCGAAAGCCCAGGCAGGGGGATATCCCATCAACCTCCACCCAACTTTGTCATCCCCGGCCGGACCTGGCTTCAATCCTTCGCTCGACGATGCGCTCCGTACTCGCCAGCGGACCGAACAAAGGCTGCAAGGTCCGCCCTACCGGCCACCGGAAATTCCCGCGGAACAGCGCGGCTTGCGCCATCGTCCGAATCCCTATGCGGATGTGCCATCGCTTTACGATCTGTATTCGCAGTACGCCGGGAAACCGGGACCGGTCGAGCGTTTTGGGCTCGATGTATTCCGCAATGGAACGGGGAATTTCGATAACCTGCCGATGGACATGCCGGTTGGTCCGGAATATGTGCTGGGGCCGGGAGACGGACTGAGCGTGAATCTCTGGGGTGGCGTGGCCGAGCGTTTCCAGAGCGTAGTGGACCGGCAGGGACGAGTCACTCTGCCCGAGGTGGGGGCCGTCGAGGTCTCGGGACGTAACCTGGGCGACGTGCAGCGCCTGGTGCAAAGCGTGCTGCGGACCCAGTTCCGCGATGTCGAAGCGGACGTATCGCTCTCGCGGCTGCGCACGGTGCGGGTCTATGTGGTGGGCGATGTGGAACGCCCCGGCGCGTATGACGTTAGTTCGCTCTCCACCCCGTTGAATGCGGTCTATGAAGCGGGCGGGCCGACGGCGCGCGGGTCGCTGCGCGTTTTACGGCATTACCGAGGGAAGCAGCTCCTGCAGGAGATTGACGTCTACGACCTGCTGCTCCATGGCATTCGCTCCGATCTCAAAGGCTTCGAGCCGGGTGACACGGTTCTGGTTCCGGCGCTCGGCCCCGAGATAACGATCGAAGGCATGGTTCGGCGGCCGGCCATCTATGAAATAGGCGGAGAGAAGAATCTGGCCGAAGTGCTGGAGTTGGCGGGCGGAGTGCTCCCCTCCGGGACCCTGCGGCACATCGATGTGGAGCGCGTGGAAGCGCACTTGAGCCGCGCCATGCTGTTGCTGGATATTCCGGAGGATCGGAAGCCGGAAAGCGTCACCCAGGCGCTTGAAGATTTCAAGGTGCAGGACGGCGACAAGATCAAGATTTCCCCGATCCTGCCCTACGCGGACAAAGCGGTGTACCTGGAGGGGCATGTCTTCCGTCCCGGCAAGTTCGCCTACCGCGAGGGCATGCAGGTAACCGACGTCATCAAGTCCTATAGCGACCTTCTGCCCGAACCGTCCCGGCGGCACGCCGAGATCATCCGGCTGCGCCCGCCCGATTACGCTCCGGTGGTGCTGGCCTTCAACCTCGAAGATGCCTTGTCGGGCAAAAACCAGGATCTGGTCCTCCAACCGTTTGACACCATCCGGATCTATGGACGGTTCGATTTTGAAGATCCGCCAGTGATCACGGTTAACGGAGCGGTCCGCGATCCGGGAGACCACCTCACCAACGGAGCGACCCGCCTGCGGGACGCCATTCACCTGGCGGGCGGCACAACCTCGGATGCCGAACTCGCGGACGCTCAGGTCTTCCGCAAGACCAAAGACGGTGAACTCAGGGTGATCAGCGTAAACCTGGTGCGAGCCCTGGCCGGCGACGAGCGGAACAACATCCTGCTGGAGCCGAAAGATCGCGTCTTCGTCCACCCGAGCGCGGCGCGAGTCGATCCGCCTACCGTGAAGATCGAGGGCGAGGTCGAGCAGCCTGGAAAATACCCGCTCGGTGAGAACATGACAGCCGCGGACCTGGTGCGGGTGGCGGGCGGATTCAAACGGGGGGCCTATACCCAACTCGCCGACTTGACCAGCTATGCGATCGAGCGCGGATCGAGCGTCATCGGGGAAAGCAGAATGGTTCCGATTGCGAAAGCGCTGGCGGGCGAGGCGGACACCGATGTCAGGTTGCATGATGGGGACGTACTCACCATCCGCCAGCTTGCCGGATGGAACGATGTGGGCGCGACCATCACGGTGAAAGGGGAAGTGCTCCATCCCGGGACGTACGGTATCCGGGAAGGTGAGCGCCTGAGTTCGATTCTCGGGCGGGCCGGCGATTTCCGGAGCGACGCCTACCCCTATGGAGTGATCTTCGAGCGGGCGCAAGTGCGGGCGATCGAGGAGAGCAACCGCACCGTGCTGATTCGCGAAGTGCAGGACGACGGGACCGCCTTGCGCGCCGTTCCGGATTCGAATCCCGAAGACAAGACTGTGAAAGAGGCGTCGTTATTGCAGTGGCAGCGGACCATGGAGCGGCTGCAGAATACGGCTCCCAGCGGCCGGCTGGTCATTCACATTTCGCGCGATGTGAAACGCTGGGCGAATACCTCGGCCGACATCGAAGTGCGTGCCGGCGATGTCATGTACGTGCCCAAGCGGCCGAACGTGGTGCTGATCGACGGCGCAGTCTACAACCCGACGGCCGTGACGTTCCGGCATGGCAAGGATGCGGGCTGGTATTTGCGGCAGGCAGGCGGTCCTACCAACATGGCCAACCAGAAGGCCATCTTTGTCATCCGCGCCGACGGCTCGGTGGCCGGAGGGCCGGGAGGCCTTTTTAGCGGCGGGGTTGGGAGCACCGAGCTGCTGGCGGGAGACATGGTGGTGGTGCCGGAAAAGGCCTTTGCGGGCACGACCAAGTGGAAAAATACCTTGCAGGTTGCGCAATTGCTGCAGGCGGTCGCCTTCTCGGTCAGCCTGGGCAGGACTTTCTGATCATGCATGGCCCGCCGTCGCCAGCATGGCCGGCGCTGACCAGGCTTATTCTGATGGGATTATTGTTGACGAGCGCGCTGCGAGCGAGGTCGCAGTCGGCCGGGGATCGCGGCGAGCGCGGAGCGAGCCAAGCAGAGGCAATCGGGCCTTTGTCGACCAAGGCGTCGCTAACCGGCGCGTCGCAAACCAATACCAGTTCGGAATTTCTGGAGCCGGGCTCGGATCCCGAGAACCGGCTGATGCTGCCCTTTCTCAGACACATGACAGAGGATCAACGGGAATTCTGGGGCAGCGCGAAACAGCTGCGCCGGCCGGAGACCTTGCAGACGTTTCTTCCCTTTGCCGGCTTCACCGGATTGTTGATGTCGGAGGACAGCTGGATCTCGAAACAGGTTTCCGGCAATGCCAATCAACTGCGGCGCAGCCAGGATTTTTCGAACTACGGCGCATTCTCGCTGGCCGGCGCCGCGGCGGGAGCCTACGCATTGGGCCGGCTCACCGGCAACGACCATTTACGGGAGACCGGATTTCTGAGCGGTGAGGCTTCCATCAACAGCACGCTCATCGCGTATGCGCTCAAGGAGGTAACTCAGCGGCAGCGGCCCTATGAGGGCTCTGAAAACGGCGGGTCGGGGGCCGGCCATTTTTTTGCGGGCGGCAGTTCGTTTCCGTCGGAACATGCCGCCGTCGCCTGGTCGGTCGCGAGCATCGTTGCGCATGAGTATCCCGGGCCTCTCACCAGGCTGCTGGCGTACAGTATGGCCTCGGCGGTGACCGTCACGCGCGTCACCGGTAAGCAGCACTTTTCCTCGGACGTGGTTGTCGGGAGCGCGCTCGGCTGGTATCTGGGACGCCAGATTTTCCGGGCGCATCACGATCCGGAGCTGGGCGGCGGGGCGTGGGGCAATCTTCGGGACGACGACGCCCGGGAACGCGCGCCGGGGGAAGCGCGTTCTCCGCAAAGCATGGGGTCGCCGTCGGTCCCTCTGGATAGCTGGGTATATCCGGCTTTGGAGAAAATGGCTGCGCTCGGACTGGTCGAAAGCGCTTTCGCCGGCCTCAAACCCTGGACCCGCATGGAGTGCGCGCAGCTCACCGAGGAGGCGGGCGAGGCTCTCGGACGGGAAGAAGGATCGGGGAGCGATCTGGCAGGGTTCGAATCCCACTTGCAGCGGGAATTCGCTTACGAGCTTGGACTTTTGGACGGCCAGCGCAACGCCACCATTTCGCTGGAATCCATTTACACGCGCGGCGTCTCCGCCAGCGGGCCAGTGTTAACCGACGGCTATCACTTTGGCCAGACCTTTGCCTACGATTTTGGCCGACCCTTTCGCAGGGGAACCAATGGCCAAACCGGCGGTTCTTTTTATGCGGCTCTGGGGCCGGCAGCCATCTACGTGCGCGCCGAGTTTCAGCACGCGCCGTCGGCCCCGCCTCTCTCCGGGGAGGTTCGCGATTTCATTGCGACCTCGGACCTGGTGCCGATGCCGCCGGCGGAGCCGTTCCAGAGCATCAATCGGGCGCGGCTGCTGGATGCGTACGTTGTTCTCAATGCGGGAGCCGGCTGGCAACTCTCCTTCGGCCAGCAGAGTCTTTCCTGGGCGCCCGGGCCGGGCGGATCCATGCTGTGGAGCACGAACGCCGAGCCGGTGCCCATGGCGCGATTGCTGGAGACGGGCGTGCGCCTTCCGAGCTTCCTGAAATTCCTCGGTCCGGCCCGCATCGACAATTTTTTTGGCCGGCTGGGAGGCCACAACTTCATCCCTCATCCTTACATCTATGGCAACAAGATCAACTTCAAACCGCTGCACAACCTGGAACTTGGCTTTGGGCGCGCGGTGATCATCGGCGGCCGGGGGGGAGATCCGTTGACCGCGGAGAACTTCCTGCTCAGTTTTTTCGGGAGGGTGAGAAACTCGTACGACTCGGTTCCCGGCTCCAGTCATGCCGGGTTTGACTGGACCTTCTATGTCCCCAAAGTCGGCAATTATCTTGTGTTCTACGGCGAGTGGTACGCCAATGACGACCCGGTGCCCTGGTTCAATCCGCCCAAAAACCCATACCGGCCCGGAATCTACCTTACCCGCTTTCCCCGCCTGCCCAAGCTCGACTTCCACCTGGAGGCCGCCAACAGCGAGTCTCCGGGACAGCCCGACAACATCGGCAATCTCAACTACTACAACCACGAGTATCGCGACGGCTACACCAACGGCGGCAACCTGATCGGCAATACCGTCGGCCGCATGGGGCGGACCATTCAGAGCTGGCTGACGTGGTGGATTTCTCCGCAGAGCACTCTTGAATTTACTTACAAGCACAACTCCGTCAGCCGGGACTTTGTTCCGCAGGGCGGCTTTTGGCAGGATTATGGCATACGGCACGAAATGTACTTCGGCTCGGGGCTCTATCTGAAAAGCCAGGTGCAGTTCGAACACATCTCGCGCTATCCGCTGTTGTTCCCCGGCCCGCAAAACAACCTTACCGCTGTCGTAGAGCTGGGTCTTCTTCCACACAAGGCAAAATGAGTCTAGGATTGAGCGAGTACGTCGAACTCACGGAAGAGAGCGCGCGAACCTCGGATGTTCCCGTTCACTCCGCCGCGAACGACTTCCAGCAAAAGGACGTCCAGCACAAGACTCTGGAGCACGCGCATCTGTTATGGGCGAAGCGGGCGCTGCTGCGGAATGCCCTGCTGGTTGGGCTGGCGGCGGGCGCTCTGATTGCCCTGCTGATTCCCGTGCGCTTTGAATCGACCGTGCAACTGATGCCTCCCGATAACCCGTCGAACGGCGGGATGGCGATGCTGGCCGCGATGGCGAAGTCGGCGGGGGGCATGGAGAGCGTGGCGGGAGACGTGCTCGGGCTCAAGAATCCCGGCTCGCTGTTCATTGGCGTGCTGCGCAGCCGGACGGTCGAAGACCGCCTGATCGATCGATTTCAGCTCAAGAAAATCTATGGCGTCAAGCTCAACGAGGATGCCCGCAGAGAGCTGGCGCAAAATACCGGGATTGGCGAGGACCGGAAGAGCGGAATCATCACCATCAGCGTAAGCGACCATGACCGGGGGCGAGCCCGGGCGATGGCGACCGCTTACGTGGAAGAGTTGAACCGCCTGGTGTCGGAGGTCTCGACCTCGTCGGCGCACCGGGAACGCGTCTTTCTGGAAGAGCGGCTGGGGGCCGTCAAACAGGAGCTCGATGAGGCCTCTCATGCGTTGGGTGAATTTTCCAGCCAGAACGCGACCCTTGACGTTCAGGAGCAGGGGCGCGCCATGGTGACGGCGGCGGCGACGCTGCAGGGCGCGCTGATTGCCGCCGAATCGCAACGCCGGGCGCTCGAAGCGATCTATACGCCGAACAATGGCCGGGTGCGCGCGGCCGAGGCGCAGGCCGCGGAACTTCGCCAACAACTGGAGAAGCTGGGCGGCGGCAAGACGGCGGGAGTGGAACCGGGAAACGCCTCGGACCGGGATTCCATCTATCCGTCGTTGCGCAAATTTCCCCTGCTGGGGGTGAAGTATGAAGAACTCTACCGCCACGCCAAGATCGAGGAAGTGGTTTTTGAAGCGCTTACCAAGCAGTATGAGGCGGCCAAGGTCGAGGAAGTGAAGGAAACGCCGACCGTCAAATTGCTGGATGACGCCAATCTGCCGGAGCGGCGTTCTTTTCCTCCCCGCGGGATGATTACGATCCTGTGCGGCTTTGCGGCGAGTCTGGGGACGGTGGCCTGGGTGGTCGCCAGACAGCGGTGGGAGCGGACGGATCCGGACGATCCTCGAAAACAGTTTGCCCAGGAGGTCTTTCAAGGCATGAACTCCGCGATGCCCTGGGCGCCGCCGAACGGATCGCGCTGGCAGGCGGCCACGCATCGGGTGTGGATCCGGTTTGCGAACCCGGGCGGCGAGCTGGACAGCACGCCGGACAGCGAAACGCATGATTGAAGTGGTCGTTCCCGAACCGGCGGCGGACGAAGTCCCCGCCACGGTCGAGGAGCGGTCGCGGATCGCGGGCTGGTTCGACGTATTGTCGGCTTTGCGGCTGGGCAAGCTCGGCTACAGCTCGGCCGATCAAGTGCTCGCCATCGGCGGGATGTTTGTCGTTAATATGGCGCTGGCGCGCGCCCGCTCCAAGGAAGAATATGGAATCTTCACGCTTTCCTATTCCGTCTTCAGCTTCCTCGCGGGTTTATATAATGCCGCCATTCTCGAGGCCTACACGATCTACGGATCGGGGCGCTATCACGGCCGCCTCGGGAAATACGAACGGCTGCTCTGGCGAACCAATGCCTGGCTGGCGACGGCCGTCACCGGGCTCCTGCTGCTCGGTTGGCTCGGTCTCGACTGGCTGCACCCGGCGTTCGCCACTCCCGCGCTGCTGGGAATGGGGCTGACCTGCGGAGTGCTGCTGACGGCGGCATTTCTGCGGCGCACCTTTTACATCCGGCGGCGGCCCGACTTGGCATTGCGATTTTCGTCGGCCTTCTTTGTGGTCTGCATTGGCCTGCTTGCCCTGGCGATGCACTTCAGACTGCTGAACGGGCTCTCGGCATTTGTCATTGCCGCGCTGGCCTGGATAGTGGCGGCGCTCTTTGTGGTGGGCGAGAAGCCTGGACGGAGCGAATCGGCGAAGGCCTCCGATTTCTTGCTGGCCACTCCGGGCTACTGGGGGGAACACTGGAAGTATTCGCGCTGGGTACTGGTTACGGCGCTGGTGTTCCAGTTCACCGGGCAGGCCTATTTCTGGGTGGTGGCGGCATTTCTTTCCTTGAAGGATGTGGCCGAGCTGCGCGCCATGTACAACCTGGTCCAGCCGGTAGAGCAGGGTTTTGTCGCGATCACGCTGCTGGTGCTGCCGCAAATGGCGTTGCACTTCGCCGCGGGCGAGCGCGGGAAGCTGCGCCAGATGTGGCGCCAGTGCTCTTTGGCTTTCTTGGGGATGAGTTCGGTGTTTGCCTTAATCGTCGGGGCGGCGAGCTTCCCTCTGCTGCATCTTGCGTATGGGGGCAAGTTCGACGATGCGGCGGCGCTGCTCCGGTGGTACGTGCTGCTGCCAGTGCTCATGGGACTCGGCCACGCGGCCAATGCGGCCCTTAAGGCGAGCGAGAGGCCACAGACTGTTTTCTATGCTTACGTGACGAGTGGGGCGACGACCTTCGTGCTGGGGATTCCGCTGGTGATGCGCTGGGGGTTGCGGGGGGCCGTCTATGGAATGCTGTTGTCGGCGGTCAGCTATGCGGCCATGCTCACGCTGTCCTTTTACCGGATCAGTCGTCCGCGGATTGAAGCAACGGAGGCCATTTGAGTCAAGGGAGGATGTCCAATTTAGAAGCTACGCTGAGGCGCAACATGTGGCAAGACTACGAGGCGACTTATCGCGATGCCCTCCAGGACCCGGAGTTTCTGGCGTGGCGCGATTTGGGAGCGCGCCGGAAAGCCGACAATATTGTGCGCGTTTGTCGTGGCCTCAATCCCGTCTCCGTCATTGAAATCGGATGCGGAACCGGCGCCGTGCTGCGCCTGCTGCATGCCATGAACTTAGCCCAGCAGTATTTCTGTATGGATTTGTCGCCCTCGGCAATCGCCTTCGCCGAGGCCTCGTGCCCGGCTTTTGCCGGCCACGCCTTTGCAGGGCGAGCGGAGGAGTTGGCTTTTCCGGATGGCTCGTTCGACGTGGCTATTTTGAGTCATGTCATCGAGCACATGGAGAACCCGCTCGCCGCCGTGCGGGAGGCCTCGCGCGTGGCGCGGTTCATCGTGGTGGAGGTTCCGACCGAGAAAGTCGCGGTCAACCTCATACGAACGAAGATACTCGGCCAACCCTACCCGTCGATTGCCGGAGCCGGCCACGTGCAGTTCTGGAGCCCATCGTCCATTGCCGCATTCCTGAAGGCCGACGCAGGCCTGGAAATAGTCGCCCGCCACCAGGACTTGCTGGATGAGGAGACGAAGTCCTCCTACGGCACAAAACCAATATTGAGGCGCTTCCTCCGGGCTTGCTTAGCGGCTCCGATTTACGCGCGTCTTTTGACGACTCATGCGATATTTTTGTGCCGAAGTCAGCAGCGGCCGAACCGCGAGCTGGCAAGCGCCGAGTCGGCCTAGCGGGGTCGGCCTAGAAAGAGCCATGCTCAATACGGATGTTGCGCAGAAGATCGACATTCCGGCCGATGAAGCGGTTTATTACGAGGCTACTGCCGCGAAACAATGCGACGAGATCGCGCAGCTCGATTCGATGGCCCAGTTGCTGGCGCTGAACCAGTCGGCCACGGCATCGCTGGTGGCCCGGCTCGCGCTGACCAAAGAGAAAGACCGGGGGGAGTTCCCGCATCCCCGCGATCTGTGGATGTGCGCCACCTACGACTGTCTGGCCGAGCGCGATGCCCTGGAATACCTGGCTCCGCTTCGCGGAAAGCGCGTCCTGCAAATCGGCGGACAAGGCCATCATGCGGTGCAGTTCATGCTCGGCGGCGCGGGCGAGGCGTGGCTGGCGACTCCGGTGGAGGCCGAGGCGCGCTATGCCCGGGAGCTGGCGCGGTTGGCGGGGGTCGAGATCGGCTGCAAGGCCGGGGTAGCCGAAGAGTTGCCGTTCGAGTCGGGCTATTTTGACGCTATCTATTCGGGCGGCTGCGCGCATCATTTTCAGACCTCGAAGGCGTTTCCTGAGATTGCCCGGGTGCTGGTTCCGGGAGGGCGGTTTGCCGCCGAAGAACCGTGGCGGGCGCCTTTGTATGGTTGGGGCATCCGGGTGTTTGGCAAGCGCGAAGTAGAGGTCCATTGCCGGCCGCTTGATGCGCGAAGGCTGGCGCCGCTCGGCGAGAGTTTCTCCAGGTTCACCGTCGTCCAACATGGAGCGTTTACGCGCTACGCGATGATCGCCCTCCACAAAATAGGCATCAGGACGCCCTACCGGCTGGCCTGGAAGCTGACCGAGATCGATGACGCCCTGGCATCGCTCGCCGGGCTCCGCGGGTACGGCAGCAGCGTTGCCGTGATGGCGGAAACGAGGATGGCGGAAACGAGGATGGCCGAAACGAGTACGGGCACGGGGTGCGTATCCGCCTGATCATGTCCGCGCGCATCGCCATCATCGAACCGGTGTGGACTTACTACCGCTATCCCGTTTATTCGGAGCTGGCGCAATACTGCCGGGTGGATTGGATTTTTTCACCGGCTGGGCGGGCGGCGGGATTTGGCAGCATCACTCCGCCGCCCACCCCGTCGCTTCGCTATATCGAGTTGCGGATGAGGAAACCGTTTGGGCCAGCCATCGGTTTCTGGCAGGCTGGGATTTTGCGCTATTTGATTCGGGAGCGTCCCGACGTGGTCATGTTTTCGGCGAATCCCCGGTCGCTCAGTTTCTGGATGGCGCTGGTGGCCGGCCGCATCCTCGGAATCCCGGTTTATGCGCACGGCCACGGGGTCAGCCGGAGGACCCGCATCTCGTGGTTATACCGCCGGATGATGAACCTGCTGCTGCGCCTGGCAGCAGGCTATATCGCATATGCTCCGATAGTGCGCGATACCTTCGCCGCACACGGTTTTCCGGTAAGCAAGGTCGAGGTGGCGCACAATTCGATGATCAATCCCTGCCCGCTTTCGCCGCAGGAGAAAACCGGCTGCGAACGTGGCGTGTTGTTTTTAGGCCGGCTCCGGCAGGATAGCGGCGTCGAGAGCTTGCTGAGTGCCGTGCACCGGCTGCGACATGCATGAGCCATGACATTGTCGGTCATGACATCGAAGTTCACATCGTGGGAGAGGGTGAGGCGAGGCCTCGGTTGCAGGAAGAGTATGCCGGAGCGCATTGGGTTCACTGGCACGGCGAAGTGTACGATCCGGCGAGGATTCGCGAAATTTCCCGAGGCGTGCTTTGCGGGCTGCCATCCGGGGCCGGCGGGCCTTTCGGTTGTCCACATGATGTCGCTCGCTTTGCCGGTGTTGGTCGAGAACGGTCTTGAGCAGCATGGCCCGGAGGTTTCCCTGGTCGAGGACGGGAACAATGGCGTTCGCTATGGCGCGGGGCAGCCGGCAACGCGGATCGACGAAGCCCTGGCCATGATCACGGGAGACGCGGCTCGGCTCCGGCGGATGCAGAGCGCCGCCTACAACTCTTACCTGGACTTGATCACTCCCTCGCTCGCTACCCGGCTCGGCCGGATCCTTCTTCGAGACCTTCCGGCTTCCGCCTCCGTGGAGCTTCGCGAGGCCGCCAGCGCGCCAACCTCTCCACCACCGGCTCAGGCAATGCCGGGCCCGGCAATGGATGCCGCAGCCGAGTAGCCATCATGACAACTGTCTACATGGTTCTGTTACTGATCCTTCTGCCGACTTATCTTCTGATCATGATCGAGGCGGGGAAACATTGCGGACCGATATCTCCACTTACAGGCTGGTTGATAGGGTTGGGCTACTTTACGCTCGCGCCTTTGGCTCTGATCACGATGCGCGGCGGCTACCGGCTGCCGGAAATTTTCGATGTGGGCGGCACCTGGGGCGCGGTTGACCTGTCAACCCCGCGTTTCCTGCTGCCTTACCTGACCGTCTGGCTGTCGATGATGGGGGCTCTGGCGGCGGTTTACCTGTTTCTGCCCCGTTCCCGGCCGGATGCCTGGTGGCGGGATATCGAGGTCAAACGCCTGCAAAAGGGAATCGCGGTGAGCATGGCCGTGATGTTCGCCTGCTGGGCGCTGCTGATCTGGATGGTCGGCGGCGTAGCGGAGTTCCTGGTCTCTCACTGGTATGCCCGGACCGAAGAGCTGGTGGCCCGGAATGGCGATCTTTTCGTGCTCTGGAACCACCTGGCGACGGCCAATCAGATCGTGTTTTGCGGAGCCGCGGTTCTGCACACGGTCATTGGAATCTGCCGCCGGGAGATGCGCTGGCGGTTCACGTTGTTGCTCTGGCTGGTCCTCTTACTGGAAGTAGTAGTGACCGGAAACCGGATCTATCTGGCCATCTATCTGCTCGCAGTGGTTGCAACTCTGTGCTGCGAGAGACGGTGGAAAGTGGTTGCGGATCGTGCTGGCCTGCGCGCCCATCCTGGTTTTCGTGTTCAGCATGTGGAGTTCGGTGCGGCATAACCTCTCCGACCTGGGAAAATCCACCGGCGACTACCTCGAGAACGACGACCATGGCGACCTGACGGCGTCGCTCATCAACGTGACCGAAGGGATGAACGTTCTGCTGCTCTTCCATATTGTCGACGACTACGGGAATCGCGTCGATTACTTGCATGGCTTGACCTATGCCCGCGCCTTCATCTCGCTGGTTCCGAGACAACTTTTGCCCGCCAAGCCGCATAATTTCACCGCCCTCATGGCGGAGCGATACTTGCCGAATGTCGAAACCAGTCTCAATGCCACGGCCATTGGCGAGATGTATGCGAACTTCGGGCCGCTTACCTTATTTTTGTTCCCGGTCCTGACGGGCGCCGTCATTGGGCTGAGCCAGTGGAGTTCGAGAGCCGCCGCCGGGCATCCCTTGCTGCATGCGATTCTGTTTGTAGTGCTGCTCTGGGCGGCTCGGTCGACGCTCGAAGACAACTTCGTAGCCTTTCTGCTCTGCGTGGTGCTGGTGCGTCTGTTTCGGATGGAACGGGGATTGACCTCGAAGGGCGGGCCCGCTTTGCCGAATGGCACTCTTGGCGAGATCCCGGCATGAGGCGAGGGGTCCGGTCCAGATCGATGTCCAAGGATCATGATTTGCGCAAACCCACGGCCGTCCAGGAAAGCCCGTAGGCCTCGGAATAACGGCCGGGAAGATGAACCGCGAGCCGGGGAATTGGAAACCACAGGCCGCAGGCCGCAAGTTGCCGCACTTCGAATTCGGGCTGCAGTAACTCCACCATATCGCCGCGGCGGAAGCGATGAAGTTGGAGGCGAGGCACACCTTGCCGGCGATACTTGAAACTGCCATCGTTCGGGAGCGTCAGCAGCAAGTGGCTGTCGGGCCGCAGAACGCGCGCCAACTCGCGCACCGCGCGTTGCGGTTCTTGAAGATATTGCAGAGCCTGCAGCGACACGACCAGATCGAAGGTCTGAGCGGCGAAGGGCAGGCGGTTGAGGTCGCCTTGGATGTAGGTAGCGGGGTGATAACGGAAGGCACGCTCCAGCGGCCGGGCCGAGAAATCTACTCCTACGTAATCATGCCGTCGCGCGATATGGCGCCAGAGCATGCCGTCGCCACAGGCGGCGTCAAGGATATGAAGCGTCCGGCCCTGGGCGAGCGTTTCAATGGTGCGGTTCGCCCACAGATAGAGATATGAATTTCCCAGTTCGGCGACCAGCGCACGCAGCGGACGCAGCCACCGGCGGTCAGGACGCTGCGAGTAACTGGCCCGATAAGATTCCAGCCGTTGCCCTTCGGATGATTCCAGATCCTGGGATTCGCGGGAAAGCAGCTCCCAGACGCCGTTTGTTGCGGAAAAATGACGGCCACAATCGGCACAGACTAACTCGCCGGCAAGCGCTTCAAGCCGTCCGAGATCGTCTGGACATACCAGAACCGAGAGAAGAGATGACGTATCCAGGGCCGCCCGATTCATAAACGCGCTTCTAACCTCCCTAACATTTGTCTCACTAACACTTGTCTTAACACAGTTTCGCTCCGAAAACTGGAAGGCGGAAAAATCCCAAATGATGTCCCGGCAATTTTGGAAAGAATTCGCGATCGCCAGCGATGCCAAGCTGGCCGATTCCTATCTTAGTATCTTCCCGGCTACTTCGACATTGTTGATCTTCCTCTTTCATAGTCTGTACGAGTCGGAGGAGGAGGCCGCGCGGGGCCTGATGGATCCGCAGCAGGCCGTGACGGCGGAGATGTTTCACGGCTTCGTGGCGAGCCTGCACGAGCAGGGCTACCGGTTCGTTTCTCCTGAGGACATCGCCGCCGGCCTCGATCCTGCCGGGCGCTACGCAATGATTACCTTCGACGACGGCTACGCCAACAATCGGCGCGCGCTCGCCACCATGGAAGAATTCCAGGCGCCCGCCGTCTTCTTTATCGCCAGCAATCACGTGCTCACCGGGAAACCTTTTTGGTGGGATGTGCTCTACCGCGAGTTACAAAAGCGCGGCCAGCCGGCGGATAAACCCGGCGACGCCTGTGCCGCTTTGAAGCGCCTGCGCACCTGCGATGTCGAAGAACAAATGATTGCCGCGTTTGGCAGCGCGGCATTTCAGACCGTCTCGGATATCGATCGTCCGTTTAACGCCGCGGAACTTGCAACCTTCGCGCGGCACCCCCTGGTGCACATCGGGAACCACACTGCGGATCACGCAATCCTTACGAACTACACGCCCGGCGAAGTGCGGGAGCAGATCGGCCGCGCGCAGGAGTCGCTCGAAGCCATTACGGGACGGGCCCCGGCGATCTTTGCCTATCCCAATGGCAATGTATCGAGAGCGGCCATGGAGGCGGCGAACGAAGCGGGCCTTCGCCTGGGGGTGACGGCCCGACCCGGCAGAAATACGATTCCGAGCACCCGGTCGCGAACGCGTGCGCTGTTGCTCAAGCGCTACACGCTATGGGGAAACCGCGACCTGGCCGCGCAATGCCGCATGGCCCGGTCTCCAGTTTCCCTGCAAACGGCCTGGGCGGCGATCCGGTCGAAGGCGATTTTCACCACCTAGATGTATGTGCGAATTTTCCGGGAAACTCCGCGTGCTTCAGGTGCAGAACCGGCACGCTCCGGGTTGGGGCGGCGAGGAGACGGTGGTGGCGCTGGAGAAACGCCTGCTCCAGGATCGCGGACATATCGTCGAAGACTTCCAGGTTTCAAACGCCCGGTTGAAGGGTGCGCACACCTTTTGGCAGATTCTGGCGGCGCCGGGTTTTTTATGGTCGCGGCGTTCCTATGCCATGCTGCGCCAGAGAATTGCGGAGTTTGCGCCGGATGTGGTTCACGTCCACAACACCTTCCCCGAACTTAGTCCCAGCGTGCTCTGGGCGGCGCACCGGGCGGGCGTGCCGGTGGTGCAAACGCTCCATAATTTTCGCCACGTCTGTGCCAACGCGCTCTTGCTCCGCGACGGCCTGCGGTGCGAGAAGTGTGTGGGACGACGAGGCGGCTCCGCTCTGCTGCATCGCTGTTATGCCCACAGTCTGAGCCGGACTGCAGTGGTGGTTGCGACCGGCATCTTGCACCACGTGATTGGCACTTACAGCCGCGGCGTAGACGCGTTCATTACTCTCAACGATTTCAATCGGGAGATCTTCCGGAGAGGCGGCCTTCCGGACAATAGATTACTCGTCAAGCCAAATTTTGTTCCCGCATCGCAATTGGGAAATTGCCCGCGAAAACGGCAAGCCATCTTTGTCGGAGCCATGACGGCGAGCAAGGGCGTGGATCTGTTGCTTGAGGCGTGGAGCGTCGCCGGGTTGGCGGGATTCGAGCTGCTGTTGATCGGCGATGGTCCGGAACGCGAACCCTTGCAACGGAAGTACGCGCATCTCGGCAATATTGCCTGGTGTGGACGGCTGGAACGCCCGCAAATACTGGAGCGGATGGCCGAGAGCCGGGTTCTGGTGTTTCCGTCCCTGGCTTATGAAAATTGCCCGATGGTCGTGCTCGAAGCGCTCTCGGTGGCGACGCCGGTGGTGAGCGCGAATCACTCCAGCCTGGCGGCGATTGTCCAGCACCAGCGAGAGGGACTTTTGTTTCAAACGGGGGACGCGCAGGCGCTCGCCTCCGCTTTGCGGGAGGCGCTTCACGCTGACGATGGTACCTGGGCGCAGTGGTCGAGCGCGGCACGCCAAACTCATGCCGAACGGTACAGCGACGACGTGAATTACCAGCAGCTGATCTCCATCTATCGGAATGTGATGCGGCCCCAGGCTGCCGCTGAACCCCAGCAGGTTGCTCTGCCCTAAAGAACCCTTCGATTTCTGTCAGAAACTTCATTCAAGAAAAGAGGAAATACCATGAATCAAGCGTCGCGCATTCTCGTAACCGGTGCCGGAGGATTTATCGGGCACCATCTCGTAAAACGGCTCCGGGCCGACGGCCAATGGGTTCGCGGAGTGGACCTCAAGCTTCCGGAATATGAGACGACCGACGCCCATGAGTTCGAATTGCTGGACCTGCGCAAGTTCGATAACTGTTTGCTCGCTACACGCGGCGGAATCGATACGGTCTATAACCTCGCCGCCGATATGGGTGGAATCGGATTCATCACCGCCAACCATGCCGATATTGCGCGCAACAATATTCTGATCAACGTCCACATGCTGGAGGCGAGCCGCCTGCAAGGGGTTTCGCGGTTTCTGTTTTCCTCATCGGCCTGCATTTATCCGCAGTCCAAGCAAGCGGACGCGGATGTGACTCCGCTGCGGGAAGAAGATGCTTTCCCCGCCGACCCGGAGCCGGGTTACGGTTGGGAGAAGCTTTATACCGAAATGCTCTGCCGGTATTTCCGCCAGGATTACACTCTCGACACCAAGATCGTGCGCTTCCACAATGTCTACGGTCCTCTCGGAACCTATGAGGGCGGACGCGAGAAGGCGCCGGCCGCGGTCAGCCGCAAAGTTGCTTTGGCCGATGACGGGGGAACGATCGAGGTCTGGGGCGACGGCGAGCAGACCCGCTCCTTTATGTATATCGACGACTGCGTCGAGGGCCTAGTGCGCCTGATGGCCTCCGGCTCCCCCGGACCGCTGAATCTCGGGACCGACCGGCTGATCTCGATCAACGGCCTGGTCGATTTGATCGCAGGAATCGCCGGCAAGCAGCTGGTCAAGAAGCATGACACCAGCAAGCCCCAGGGCGTGCGCGGCCGCAACAGCGACAACCGCCAGCTTCGCCAGGTGCTCGGTTGGGAGCCCGCCATCTCGCTCGAACAGGGACTGGCCGTAACCTATGCTTGGATCGCGCAGGAACTCGACCAGGCTGGCCGCTTGAGCAAAAAGAAAAAGGCGCTGGCCGTGCGCTCGAGCGCATAGTCCTTGTCTCTCACCGCCGTCTTTCGCCCCACGTTTCCGTCTCACATCTCGCGTAAAACATTCAACTCACATCCTTGGAAGAAAATCATGCGCATCCTGATTCTTGGAATCAACTATTTTCCCGAACGTACGTCCGTCTCTCCATTTACAACCGGCTTAAGCGAGCATCTGGCGGCGGAGGGGCATGACGTCCGCGTCGTAACCGCATTTCCGTACTATCCGGAGTGGCGCACCTGGAAGGAATATCGTGGGCGGATCACCCAACTGGAGGTCCGCAACGGAGTCGAGATCCGGCGGGTGCGGCACTTCATACCGTGGCGCGCCAGTTCGCTCGCGCAGCGGCTGCTCCACGATTTCTCCTTCATGCTCGCGGCTTTGATCGCGGGTCTGGCGGCGGGCCCTTGCGACGTCATCTACTGCTCATGTCCGCCGCCCGCGCTCGCTCTGGCCGCCTACATGGTCAGCCGAGTGCGGGGCGTGCCGTACACGATCAAGCTTACGGATCTCGCGTCGGACGCCGCTCTGGCCACCGGAATCCTTCGCGAAGGTCTTCTGATTCGTTGTGCGCGGGCGATTGAAGAGTTCGCGTATCGTCATGCGCACACGGTCGTTTGTCTTTGCGATGCGTTCCGCGCGCGGCTGGCGCGCGCCGGGCTTCCCGGAGACCGCCTGCTTCGCATACCGGATTGGGGAGACACGGAAGCCATCCGCCCGGTTCCGAGCGACGGTTCGTTTCGAGTCGCGCATGGGATCGCCGCCAGCCACTTCGTCATGCTGCACACCGGCAATATGGGGAAGAAACAGGACCTGCTCAACCTAGTTCGCGCCGCCGAGTTGACCAGGGACGATGCGAACCTGCATTGGGTGATCGTGGGCGAAGGGGAAGAGCGGCTCCTGATCGAAAATGCGGCGCGGGCGGCGAACCTTCCCAATCTTCTGGTCCTGCCGCTGCAGCCGGCGGACAGGCTTTGCCAGATGTATGCGGACGCCGATGTGCTCGTCCTGAACCAGAAAGCCGCGGTCAAAGACGCGGTCATTCCGTCGAAGCTGCTGACTTACATGGCGTCGGGCAAGGCGGTATTGTGCGCCGCCAATTCCGGCAGCGAGGCGTCCCGCCTGGTTCGTGACGCGCGATGTGGTGAGGTTGTCGAGCCCAGAGGATCCCTGGGCTTTAGCCGAAGGAGCGGTTAGCGTTGCGAGCCAACCGGATGCCTGCGCCAGACCATGGGATCGAATGGGCGCGCTTATGCCGAGAACAATTACAGCAAAGCAGAAGTATTGCGTTTGTATGACCGTTTCTTCGCGTCTTTTTCCAAAACCCAGCCAGCCGCTTCGGTCGCCATCGCCGCGGACTAAGTCAGTCGCCGCTGGCCGACCCTTGCTGAAGCTCAGGACCCTCAAGGTTTGGGCGCGGCTGCCGATTGATCGAAATAACCCTCAAGGACCAAAGGAAGGTTCGATCCAGTGTTTCTCTCGCTCCGCATTTACCGGTTGGTGCTTACGGTTCTCACCTATCTTTTGCCGTGGCTTGCCTTTGAAGTCGGCCACCGAGTGTGGTTTGTCCTGTGTTGGTACGTCGCCAGACGGCCAATCTATCCGCGCGCCGGGCACACGGGTTTGTTATTACTGTGTTCCTTTGTTTGGGCGTTTGTGACCGAGCATTATTCGGTCACCAGCATTGACGAACTTTTCCGGGAACGAACTGGAGCCAAAGCGGCCCTTTCTGCTCTGGTCGCAACCAGTGCCATCTTTCTCGCGATCTTGTTCTTCAGTCGCGATGACCTCTTTCCGCGCGGCCTTTTCGTATGTGGAATCCTGGCGCTGTTTATTCTGACCCTGTTGATGCGTGCGCTCCTCCGGCGAATCTTCCGGCAGAGAAGAGTCATGGGGAAAGCCCACCGAGATCTTGATCATTGGCGCCGACGCCTTCGCCCATGAAGCGGCGGAACGTCTGCAGAGACTCTCGGTTGCGCCCTGTGAAATTGCCGGCTATGTGGTTCTTCCTGGCCAGGATCCCGCGCCCGAAGCAAGTCCCGCGTATCGTTTTGATCAGATCGCCCAATTGAACGCGTCGCGTGGATTTCACGAGGCGATCATCGCTCTGCAACCGGTGCAATTCGTGCAGATCCCGGCGATCGTGGAGGCGCTGGAAAAACTGTGCGTGCCGGCGCGCGCCATCGTAGACCTCGGGGAAGGCATCGTGGTCCGCGAAAAGTTGTTTCAGTTAGGCCGCATTCAGATGCTGGATCTGACTTCAACTCCGGCCGATCTTCTGTATTACGCGCTCCTCAAGCGCGCCTTCGACGTCGCCTTCTCGGCGCTGGTTCTCTTCATTACCGCTCCACTGTCAGGATTGATCGCGCTTCTGATCCGGCTGACTTCTCCCGGTCCCATCGTCTTCACGCAAGAACGAATCGGGCTCAATGGCCAGAAGTTTCAGATGTACAAGTTCCGGACCATGCACGTCTCCGCCCGGAATGAAAGCGATACCACCTGGACTACCGCCAACGACCCGCGCCGAACCAGGCTGGGCGAACTCCTGCGCCGGACCAGCATCGATGAATTGCCGCAATTCATCAACGTCCTCAAGGGCGATATGAGCGTGGTCGGCCCGCGGCCGGAGCGCCCATATTTCGTCGACAAGTTTCTCCGGGAGATTCGCCGGTACAACCATCGCCATTCCCTGAAGGTGGGAATCACAGGCTGGGCCCAGGTTCACGGATGGCGAGGAGACACGTCGATCGAAAAGCGTTTGGAACACGATTTGTACTACGTGCAAAACTGGAGTTTTGCCTTTGACCTCCGGATCGTCGCCATGACGGTCCTCTCGGCTTTAACCAACAAGAACGCCTACTAAAGTCGGCGCGCCCGCGCCTGACGCCGCCCTTCCTGCTGGTCTTTTTCCCTTCCATATTCCAGGCCCGCCCCGTGACCTGTTTCCGGTCCGGCGTCTCTCTCCTGTTGTGAAATCCTCCGCCGTTAGAAAGTTGGCTTAATGGACGCCGCTCCCTGGAGCGGCGATAGCTGGGCGTTTTTTTATACATATCGCCTTTCTATATGCCGGCTTTTCGCGAAGTTACAACCCGGTTTCCCATCGATCTTAAGAAATCCTCCATGCCCGCAAAATGCTAAGATGCCGGGAATGGATCCTGGCGCCAAACCCAAAAAAGCCGGACGCGCGGGTAACCTGGTTCGGCCGCGCAAGGGTGAGAATCGCCAGGTTAAACGTCGCGGCGGAAAACATCGCGTCGGGTCGGAGTTGGTCATCATTACCGGAATGAGCGGCTCTGGCAAAGCTTCGGCATTGAAGGCCTTCGAAGATCTCGGCTATTACTGTGTCGATAATCTGCCCGTCGAACTGATCCCACGCTTCGCTGAGCTGGCTTTGCAGTCGGGCGAGATTCCGCGGACGGCGCTGGTCGTCGATGTGCGCGAAGGGTCACAACTGGAAAAGCTGCCGGCCATTCTGAAGTCAGTCAAGCAATTGATTCCCACGCGGGTCATTTATCTGGAAGCCACCGATCCGGTCCTGCTGCGCCGATTCAGTGAAACGCGCCGGCCTCATCCTCTGGGGACCCGTACCACGGTGCGCGCTTCGCTCACCACCGAGCGGCGGCATCTGCGCATGATTCGCTCGCTCGCCGACCTGGTGATCGACACCTCCAAGTTCAACGTTCATGAGTTGCGTGCGCATCTGACGGACCGCTTCCAGCACTCCACGGGAACCAACCGTACGATTCTGGTCTCCTGTGTGAGCTT
Organism: uncultured Acidobacteriaceae bacterium; assembly: GCA_963709055.1. Taxonomy (GTDB): domain Bacteria; phylum Acidobacteriota; class Terriglobia; order Terriglobales; family Acidobacteriaceae; genus Acidiflorens. Next base: position 434,157 of record CAVPUZ010000021.1, on the reverse strand, counting down.
CGGTTTCAAGCACGGCGTGCCCGACGATGCCGACCTGGTGTTTGACGTGCGCTTTCTCCCCAACCCTCATTTTGTGCCGGAATTCCGGCCGCTCACCGGACGCGATCCGCGGGTCGCCAAATATATACGATCGTTTCCGCAGACCAAGGAGTTCATCAGCCGGATCTCCGACCTGCTGGTCTACTTGCTCCCGCACTACGTTCATGAAGGCAAAAGCTACTTGACCATCGGCTTCGGCTGCACGGGCGGACAGCACCGCTCGGTGATGATCTCTGAAGACGTGGGAAAACAGCTGCGCGATGCGGGATATAAGGTGAAAGTCGTGCATCGGGACAGCCCGAAATAGGGCGCTGATTTCTGGCCTTACCATAAACTCCGGCCAAAGCCCGGATGCGAAGCCACGTGTAGAATTGGTTTCACACGGATGGCAACCACCACAATCGCGGGAGCAAACAGCGCGGAGGCCCCGGCAAAGCCACGTCAACTGGCGCGCCTTCTGCATTATGTGCTGCCTTACTGGGCGCCCTTTCTTATTTCTATTTTGCTGATGGCGCTGGTTGGTTTGCTGGATGCTTTTCGCGTCCTGCTGATTGGCCCGATTTTTGCTAACGTGCTCAATCCCGATTCTCCAGGACGGACGCTGGAGTTGTTCAAGCTTCCGGGCACGGAACGCATTTTCACTCTGCAGCAGGTGATTCCGTCACATTTCCAAAATCCGTGGACAGCGGTGGCGTTTGCGCTGGTGGCGGCGACGGTCTTGAAGGGAATTTTCGACTACCTCGGAACCTATCTCGTGAATTATGCGGGTTTTGGCATGATCACCGACGTGCGCGACGATCTGTACGAGGCTTACCTTCGGAGTTCGGCGGCATTTTTCACGAAACACACAACGGGCACGCTGCTCTCCACCATCATCAACGATGTGGAGCGGGTGCAGTATGCCATGTCGAGCGTGCTGGCGGAGTTTCTGCAGCAGTTCTTCACGTTCATTTTCACGGCCGGGGTGGCCGTCCTGTTAGGGGGAAAGCTGGCCTGGATTTTGTTGTTGTTTGTTCCGGTCATCATCTATTCCTCAAAAAAGATTGGCCGCCAAGTGCGCGGCAAGACCCGTGGCGGTCAGGACAAGCTGGCGGAAATCCAGAATATTCTGCATGAGACCATCACCGGCAACCGGATTGTAAAAGCGTTTGGAATGGAACGATGGGAGATGGAGCGCTTCCGGAGCGCCGCCCGGCGCCTGTTTCGAGCCAACCTTCGGCTGGTTGCGGCCTTTGCCATCAGTTCTCCATTGATGGACATTTTCGGTTCGATTGCGATTGCGCTCCTGTTGCTTTTGGGGCGCGACCGGATACACCACCACGTTTTTACCGCGGCCACGTTCCTCGCGTTCATCGTGGCCGTTTTCAAGCTCTATGAGCCGGTGCGCAAGTTTTCGATCTTCAACAATAATTTTCAGCAAGCCATCGGCGCTTCGTCGGAGATCTTCCGTTTCATGGATATCGAGGACGAAGTTCGCGAGAAACCAGGAGCCAGGCGGTTGGGCAAATTCTCCCGCACCATCCGCTTCTCGGACGTTGCCTTCTCCTACCAGGGTGCCGACGATTCCCGCGACGTGCTGCACGAAATCAATCTGGAAGTGAAAGCGGGCGAAGTTCTGGCGGTGGTTGGGTCGAGCGGCGCGGGCAAGAGCACGCTTGTTCACCTGATCCCGCGCTTCTTCGATGTCACTGCCGGCCGGATTCTGATTGACGATCAACGATGTCCGCGATGTGACGCTCGCTTCGTTGCGTTCGCAAATTGGCATCGTTACGCAGGAAACGGTGCTCTTCAATGACACGCTGCGCAACAATATTGCTTATGGCCAGCCCCATGTCTCGGAAAAAGAGGTGGAGGACGCGGCCCGCGCGGCGCACGCGCACGAATTTATTTCCGCGCTTCCTGAAGGCTACAGCACCATGATCGGCGAACGCGGAGTGCGCTTGTCCGGCGGTGAGCGCCAGCGCATTGCCATTGCGCGGGCAATCCTGAAAAATGCTCCCGTCCTGATTCTCGACGAGGCGACTTCCGCGCTCGATAGCGAATCCGAATCGCTGGTGCAGGCGGCACTGCAAAATTTGATGACGGGGCGTACTGTATTTGTGATTGCGCATCGGCTGTCGACGATTCGGCGGGCCGACCGCATCGTGGTTCTCGAAAACGGTACCATCAGCGACATGGGCGCGCACGATGAACTGATCCAGAAGCTGGGCACATACCGGCGGCTCTATGAATTGCAGTTTGCCGAGGCCGGACGTACCAAGAGTGGTGAACACGTAATGGACAGCCGAGGGCGGTTGTCCATACGTGTTCGAGACGAACTTTATGCCACTTCGCTCCATGACGGGATATGCGCAGGTACGAGGACAAGCCAATGCTCGCCTTGCCTTCGCCCTCTCTCTGAAGTCGGTCAATCACCGTTTCCTCGATCTTCATTTCCGCCTTCCCTCCGATACCGATTCTCTGGAGATGAAGCTGCGCCGGCTGTTGAAGGAAAAAATGGCTCGCGGCCACTTGGAGGTTACCCTCAGCCTCGACTATTCGGGGACAAATGGTGTTGCGCTGAATCGCCAGCTGATTGCCGGCTATGTGCAGACCTTTCGATCAGCGGCCGAAGAGTTCGACATTAAGGGCGAGCCCGATCTTAACGTCGTGCTGCGCATGCCGGGGGCAATGGACTCCGGCACGGAGCGATTTGGGCAGGAGTTGGAAACCGCGGTCATGGGTTGTGTCGAAGAAGCGCTTGCCCGGCTCAATCAGATGCGCGAAGAAGAGGGTCGCGGCATTGAGCGCGAGTTGCGCGATCGCATGAAGCAACTGCGCACGGCGGCCGGTGGCGTCGAAGTCCATCGCAGCGCGATCCTGCGCGGCTACGCGGACCGCCTGCAGTCGCGCATGCGTGAGATGCTCGGCAGCCAGTTTGACAAGGATCGCATCCTGCAGGAAGCCGCTATGCTGGTGGATCGCAGCGACATCCAGGAAGAGTTGGTCCGCCTGAATACCCACGTGGACCATTTTGTCGCCCTGCTCGACCAGGGCGGGGAGGTGGGCAAGAAGATGGATTTCCTGTTGCAGGAGATGAACCGCGAGGCGAACACGCTGCTTTCCAAAACCTCAGGCCTGGCGGGCGAAGCCTTGAAGATCACTGAAGCCGGCCTCCTCATCAAGTCAGAGATCGAAAAATCACGCGAGCAGGTACAGAATCTGGAATGAGCATCGTCTACATTGTTTCGGCACCCTCGGGCTCAGGCAAGTCCACCCTCGTGAATGAGTTATTCAAGATGGTAAAGGGACTCGACTTTTCTATCTCCTACACCACGCGCCCGCTCCGGGGAAGCGAACAAAATGGCAAGGAGTATTTTTTTATTTCGCAAGCAGAATTCGAGGCCATGATCGAGGCGGACGAATTCCTCGAGTACGCCAACTACGACGGGAATCTTTACGGCACGGCCCGTCGATTCCTCCGCGAGACCGAAAAACGCGCCCACGACCTGCTGCTCGATATCGACGTGCAAGGCGCAGCGCAGGTCAAGAAAAAACTGCCAGATGCAGTGAGTATTTTCATCCTTCCGCCAGGGCGGGAACAATTGGAGTGGCGCTTGCGGAACCGTGGGCTCAATTCGGATGACGGAGATTTCGCCGCCGGTTGGACACGGCCCGCCGAGAGATTGAGAATTACTCCAAATACGACTATATATTAGTAAACAACCTGCTCGAGCACTCCGCCGATGAGTTAAAGGCTGTGGTGTTGGCCGAGCGGATCAAACGCAGCGAGAAGAAGCCAACAGCAGAAGAAGATCGGCTCCTGGCCACGGCAAGAACTTGCCGTCTCGACCAGGCGCGCGATAGGGTGCAGCCGATCCTGGCTTCGTTTGGCGCAGTTTCGGTTCGTAACTAGCTTTGTAACTGAAATTCTGAGACAGTTAAAGGCAAGATGTTCAGGGGAGAGTCTATGAAGCTGATCGAAGGATTTGACAGCAACTATCGCTACATTCTCGTAGCGGCGCGGCGCGCCCGGCAACTGCAGGGGGGCGCTCCGCCTGTGATCGAGACCATTTCGCGCAAACCTTGCCGCATCGCGCAGGATGAAATCAAGGCGGGAAAAGTGAAATGGCTGATTCCGGAATTGCCGAAACTCGCGGCGGAGACCGCGAGTGAAACCTTGGGAAAAGCGTTCGCGGAAGACGCGTAGACAAGGCGCTGGCGCAAGGGCCAAGTCTTGTAACGTCGTTCCGTTTGCGTGTTGTAGCAACAGCCTGCGCGGGGTCGACGATCTGAAGCGCGCGCTGTGAACCCGGAGCGGTTCTGCGGCATCCATTGAATAGGCGGGACTCGGACTCAGAACCGTGACCGCCGCCTTCCTGCTATGAAAATCGCGCTCGGCGTGTCGGGTGGCATTGCAGCCTACAAGTCAGCGGAGATTGTCCGCCTGCTCCAGGAGCGGGGGATTCGCGTGCAGGTCATCATGACTTCCGCCGCCCAGGAATTTGTTCGTCCGCTCACCTTCGCGGCTCTTTCCGGTGAAAAAGTCATCACCGACCTGTTTGGTTCGGACGATTCGCAAGCGAACGTCGAAGCGGCCATCGAGCACATCGCGATCGCGCAGGCGATCGACGCACTGGTGGTCGCGCCCGCTACCGCCGACATTCTTGCAAAGTTTGCACAAGGTATCGCCAACGATTTTCTCTCGACTCTTTACCTGGCAACCACTGCGCCCGTGGTTATGGCTCCTGCCATGAACGTGAACATGTGGAACCATGCAGCGACACAGGCGAATCTCGAGATCCTGCGCGAGCGCGGCGTCCGCATCGTGGAACCGGGCAGCGGCTATCTGGCATGCGGCATGACCGGAGCGGGGCGGCTGGCCGAGAACGAAACGATTGTCGCCGCGGTGCTCGAAGCGCTTGGCGCCTCGCAAGATATGGCTGGAGAAACGGTTCTCATCACCGCGGGTCCGACGCGCGAAAAAATCGATCCCGTACGCTACCTCACGAACCGTTCCAGCGGCCGCATGGGTTATGCACTGGCGGAAGGGGCCCTGCGCCGTGGTGCGCGCGTGCTGTTGGTCAGCGGCCCAACCTCGATCACGCCGCCCGGAGCGGCCGAGTTGACGCGGGTTGAAACGGCGGAAGAGATGCTCGCGGCAGTTTTGAAATTGCTGCCGGAAAGCACGGTGGTGATCAAAACGGCGGCGGTCGCCGATTTCCGGCCCAAGGCCGTGGCTGGCCAGAAGATCAAGCGCAAAGGTCCGATGACGCTCGAACTCGAGCCGACGGCCGATATTCTTGCCGAATTAACGCGCCACAAGAAATCGCAAGGCGTCAATCCGCAGATATTCGTCGGATTCGCCGCTGAAACGGATAACGTCCTCGAAAACGCACGCAAAAAGCTGGCTTCGAAATCGCTCGACGCGATCGTGGCCAACGATGTTTCCCGCGAAGGTGTCGGCTTCGACTCCGACCGCAATGCCGTCACCATCATCTCGCACGACGAAGTGGTCGAGGTTCCGGAAACTTCAAAGTGGGAAGTCGCGCAGCGCGTGCTCGACCAGGTCGTAAAGTTGCGCAAGCGCAGTAGCGTGAGAGCTGACTAGGAGAATCCTCTGCAGAGCATTCTTTGCATTTTCGCCGTTCTCGTATTTTCCGGACTGTGGATGGCAGAACAGGCGCCGGTTCCGGTCGAACAGGAACCGCATCATCACGTGTTGCTCAAAAACGACTTCGTGCTTGTGATGCATGTAACGCTCGCGCCGGGTGAGAGCACGCTGTTTCACACACACTCGCATGACCGGGCGGCCATTGAATTGTCGGACGCCACGATTACTCAGCAGCAGTCCGGCGAAACGGAGGGCGCGCCAGAGCAGAAGAAACCGGGGGACATTTCGGTCTTCTCCGCGAACGGTCCCTACACGCACCGCGTGCACAATCTTGGTCGCGGTGTGTTCGAGGTGTTGGATGTGGAGTTGCTTCAGCGGCCGAAACAACCCGGTAGCAAGGCAGTTGCGCCCGTGGCAGCCGAGAACCCGAGTGCCCGAATTTACAAGTGGGCGCTGGCGCCGGGAAGGGTATCCGCGATGCACACGCATGAGCGTCCCTATCTGATTATTGCAGCGACCCCGCTTGTGCTGAAGATGACGGATCCTGAAGGGAAGTCATTTACGCACGAACTGAAGGCAGGGGATATTCATTGGGTCGACGCCAAGGTGACTCACACGCTGGTAAACGAAGGAACGGCGGAAGGGCAGATCGTCGAAATTGAATTGAAATAGCCTCGCTCCTGCATCGCTCTCTTCTGGCGACAGCGTTCTTTGTTATCCTTATCCGCAATGCCCCGCACGCTTGGTTCCTGAGCTTCGCGCCGCGCTCGCCGCGCGCATCCGTTACTACAACGAGATGGGAATTTACGATTTCTACCGGCAGCCAGTGAGCGAGTCTGCGAGTGCGGCATCGGTCGCAGCCGAAATTCCAGACAGAATCGGGAGAAGAGATGAGTCCACGCAAGACCGCGGCCGTCGCGGCACCGGCAGTTGTTGAAGAGAATATTTTCGAGGTGCTCGCGCTCAAACCCGAGCAGGGCGTCGGCGATCCGGTGAAGGCGCTCAAGATCATCCGCGAAGATCTGGGAGACTGCACGCGCTGTCCGCTGCACAAGCAGGGACGCAAGCAGATCGTATTCGGCGTGGGCGATCCCGAGGCGGAACTCATGTTCGTCGGCGAGGGCCCCGGAGCCGATGAAGACGAAAAGGGCGAACCCTTCGTGGGCCGCGCCGGCCAACTCCTCAACAACATGATCAAGGCCATGGGGATCACGCGCGAGCAGGTCTATATCGCAAACATCGTGAAGTGCCGTCCGCCCGGAAACCGCACACCGGAGCGTGAGGAGTGCGAGACCTGCTCCCCATTCCTGATGCGACAGATCGCGGTGATCAAGCCGAAAATCGTTGTCGCACTCGGAGCCACTGCCGCCAAAACGCTGCTCGCCATGAATTCGTCGATGGCCCAACTACGCGGTCGCTTCTACGATTTCAAACCTTCAGGCGTCCGCAGCAACGAACCCGACTGGGATGGATGCAAGCTGGCCGTCACCTACCACCCGGCATTTCTACTGCGCGATCCGCGCCAGAAGGGCGAAGCATGGAAAGATCTGCAGATGGTGATGAAAGAGTTGGGGTTGAAAGCACCGAAGAGAGACGGAGAATAGGATTGACCGCAGCGTGCCGCCGAGTATCGGGAAATTAGTCCAAGGAAATCCAGCTCAAGTGGAGGGTATTATCGCCAAGGCTTCAATGCGCTCGCGGATCAGGCCCGCAGCTTCATTGTAAGAAGTGGAGTAGCTAGATCGATTATTTATTCCGTCTTGATACCATGCGAAGGAGAATATCGTATTCTTGCTAGTCTGCACGTCCGTGATTTCGTAGTAAGCGGCTCGCCGACGCTCCTCCACCACCGCGTAGAGGTTGCTAGGGTAAAAAGGGCGAAGCGTAGTGGATACAGTTGTTAGTTCGTCGTAGGATTTCACCAGATTTTGAAGCCGCTTGGCCAATAGTTCTCGCTTTTCGGTGTTTGTCTCTTCCCCGGACCCTCGTAATTTGCGGTCTTAGGCCGTTTACGCATAGAAGGACATCACTCAGGACCTTGAAGAGGTCCTTCATTGATTGAAACTCAGTCTCAAAATGCGCACGCGTAACGAAAACGGACGTGTCAATTTCGGCCTGGACCTGCTTCTGCTTTTTTTCGAGGGTGGCCTTGTACTCTTCGAGTTCTTTGCTGTATTTCGCTTTAAGCCCCTCAAGCCAGCGGTCACCAAGATGCCTTGAAAGACCCTGCACCGTGCCCCACCCTCCAAGACCACCAACCACCAAACTCTCAATTGCCGTGCCCCACCAATTCATATCAACCTCCGTCTGTCACAGCCTTTTCATAGTCGCCGAGGAAGTAATTTGCAAGGGTGGATTTCGTTCCACGACAGCAATCTAACCAAGGGGGTGGCAAGTCGCCGAAGAAATTCCTGCGAAGCGTTAGTTTATGCTGTTCGTCAGCATGCCCCTCTTCGCCGACGTCGCCCTCGCCGTGCCGCTCGATATGGCGTTCACCTATGCCATCCCTCCCGGCATGGAGCCGGTTGTCGGCGGGCGCGTGCTTGTGCCGTTTCGCCAGCAGCGCATGTCAGGCATCGTCGTCGAGCTGCATGATCGCGCTCCGCAGGTAACGCCCGCAGTCAAAATAAAGAAAGTTATCGAAGCCCTTGACCTTGCTCCGGTCCTCGACGAGCAACTCCTCAAACTCGGTCAGTGGATTGCCGATTACTATCTAGCTCCGATTGGCGAAGTGTTTCGCACCATGTTGCCGCTGTCGGCAGAGTTCAAACGGACAATCACTTATCGCATCACGGATCAAGGCCACATGGCGCTGCATCTCGCCGGAATGTCGGGATCTCCGGCACGTTCGCAGCGCACGCCTGAAGATCAATTGCTTGAGTTCCGCGTGCTCGATTATCTGGCCGAGCGCGAGAGCGTGCGGGAAATGGGCCTGCGCAGCGCGACGCGCGCCTCGAAGCCTCTGCTCTCTGGCATGGTGCGCAAGAAATGGATCGCACGCGAGGATGTGTCGGCGGCGCGGGATGCGGCAAGAATCGTGAAAGTCGCCGTGCTGCTGGCAGCAGAAAGAGCCGCGGAAGATGAGGTAGCGGAGAAACCCACTCATTCGCAAACGACGCGAATGAGTGGGGCACCCTCGCCTTTGCTGCAGCAAGAGGCCCACAAAGGAACCTGTAGCGCTGGCGTCCCGCCGGCGGTCGCGGGGGCGTCCCGCCCCCGCTCATCATCAAAGCTCAACGACAACCAGCGCACCCTGATGGACGCGCTGGCCGCCGCAGGCGGGCGTATCCCGGTGGAAGCCTTGCGCAGTCTCGAAGTGCCACGCACCACGCTAAGCACCCTCGTTCGCCGAGGCCTGATTAAAATTGTCGACGAGCCACAAGACTTCACCGTTTCGAAATTCAAGCCGCGCCGCTCGCCTTTCGAATTCGAATTCAGCGCGCCACAGAAAGAAGCGCGGGCGAAAATTCTTGAAGGCGTCGGCGCGCGCAAATTTACCGGCATGCTGTTGCACGGGGTCACCGGATCCGGCAAGACAGCCGTCTATCTGGCCGCGATGCGCGAGGTGCTCGAGCAGGGACGCTCATCCATCCTGCTGGTGCCCGAGATCGGCCTCACTCCCGCCATGGCCGCCGACTTGATTCAGGTCTTCGGTGACGAAGTTGCCATTCTGCATTCCGGACTCTCCCATGACGAGCGGGCTGAGCAGTGGCATCGCATCAAGCGGGGAGAGGCGCGGGTCGTGGTCGGCACGCGCTCAGCCGTTTTCGCTCCTGTCGGCGATCTTGCGCTCCTCATTGTGGATGAAGAGCAGGATTCTTCCTATAAGCAGGAGGAGACGCCCCGTTATCACGCGCGGGATGTTGCCGTGATGCGCGCGAAAATGGCCGGAGCGGTCGTCGTGCTTGGCTCGGCCACTCCCTCGCTCGAGTCGTACTACAACGCGAAGAAGCACAAATATGTGCTGCTCGAACTGCCTGACCGCGTAGAGCAGCGTCCGCTGCCGGAAGTCGAAATTCTCGATATGCGCCAGGAGTTCCAGGAAACCGGCCACGAGCAAGTGATCTCGCGCAAGCTGGCAGAGGAAATCCGCGAGCGCCTCGAGAAAAAGGAGCAGGTCATGGTGCTGCTCAACCGCAGGGGGTACTCGCCGGTTGCGCTCTGCCGCGCGTGCGGGCAGGCGTTGCAGTGCAGGAACTGCGCCGTCTCCATGACTCACCACAAGCGCGAGCACAAAATGGAATGCCATTACTGCGGATTCGTCGCGCCCGTACCGAAGAAGTGCGCGGAGTGCGGCAGCGAATACGTGTACTTCGTCGGCACGGGATCGGAGAAGCTGGAAGAGTTGTTGCACGGCATGTTCCCGCAAGCCCGCATCGGACGCCTCGATCGCGACACGGTTCGAGGACGCGAAGATTTCGAACGCGCCCTGAACGCGCTCAACGAGGGTGAACTCGACATGCTGGTGGGTACGCAGATGATCGCCAAGGGTCATGACGTGCACGGAGTAACCTTGGTCGGCGTCGTCGGAGCCGACACCGCGCTCGGCCTGCCTGACTTCCGCGCCGCCGAGAGAACGTTTCAGCTCTTGACGCAGGTGGCGGGACGAGCAGGCCGCGGCAATTCGCCCGGCAAGGTTGTGCTGCAGACTTACTTTCCCGATCACTATGCCGTGCAGTTTGCCGCGCGTCACGATTTCGCGGGATTCTATGACAAGGAACTGCAATTCCGGAGCTGGATGCACTATCCGCCCTACAGCGCGATCGCGAATGTAATCGTGCGCAGCGAAAAGCTCGATGAAGCGCTCGCCTGGTCGGGCGAAATAGGCCGCTGGTTCGAAAAGACGCGGCATGAAGGCATTCGAGTGCTTGGGCCGGCGGCGGCGCCGATCACGCGACTGAAGCGCGATTACCGCTATCACTTCATCCTGAAATCGCCGAGCCGCGAAAAGATGAACACGCTGCTGCGGGCAATGCTGGCGGAAGCGGCGGCGCGGAAGATTCCGCGGACACAGATTATTGTGGATGTGGATGCGGTCTGGCTGATGTGAGCGATGGGCCGCGAACTTCGAGTAACGCGCCTCGAGTAGCGAGCCTCGAGCAATCAGCGGCTGCTTGGGAACTCTAAGAAAATTACTTGCGGTGAAGCGCGTGCCGAACCCCGTCGCGCAGTTCGTGGAACGTGTCGCGCGCGCCGTCGCGAATATCGGGCCAGACTTCCTTACCGGAGCTATGCGTAAAGGGCGCGGGCGTGAAACTCAAAATCAGTATTAGCAATCCGCACATCGCAATAGCGCGGCGGCGTCCCGCAACACTGGGGTAGCGCGGTACTTGAGGATGTTTGCCGGTCATGGCCAGCAGCACCGCCCACAGGAACCACCCGGTCCAGAGATATTTCCCGAGCGGCACCATCGCCAACACGGTCAAAATCGTGGACCAGCGATGCAAGCGCGGCGAAATCGAATGCAGGATGTGCCCGCCGTCCAGTTGGCCTCCCGGCAGCAGATTGAGCGCCGTCGCAAACATTCCCACCCACGCTGCCGCGGCAATCGGGTGCAGCGATAGCGAGGAGAGTGGCACGCGCATGCCCAGCAGACGATGAGCAATTTCAAAAGCCAAAGGAAACCCGATCTGAAACTGAGGCGAGTTTGCGCCGATCAACGGCTCTGACCACCGTAGCCCAACAACCAGCGCGACGCAGGCCGGAATAAATCCCGCGATGGGCCCGGCGATTCCAATGTCAAATAGTGCTGCCCGCGACGGAATCGGACTCTTGATCCGGATAAAAGCCCCCAGCGTTCCGATCAAGCTGGGAAACGGCACGAAGAAAGGCGGGGTCGCGTAGACGCGGTAATGCCGCGCGTAAAGATAGTGTCCCATCTCGTGGGCGAATAGGATCAACATCAGCGTCAGCGAGAAGGGCAGGCCGGGAACCAATTCCGAGGGATGTGTAATCGCGGTTGCAAATGGCGAGAAGTAGTCGTCATCCAATGAAAACAACGGTTGCTTATGGAGATAATGGAACTCCATCCGCGTGCCCACCACGGTCGTGCTGAACATGGTGAGCAGCAAAAACAAAGCATAGAGCCACCACCTCGGCCGCGGGCGCCGGATCACCCACACTTCTTGCGGAGGCTCGGCATTTGGCCGATCAGGGGCGAGGACAGGAAAGGTTGGCGTGGGTTCGGACATTGAAAATCAGATGTTTAAATTCCATTTCACCACAGAGGCACAGAGCCCAAATTCAAGATTGCAGAAGTCAGATTGCAGAAGTGAAAACTAGAGGAGAAGACGAACTCATCACCGCTGCGGGATCAACGATAGGTTTCACTCCGATGGATCACTTTTGAAATGCCGCGCCATTGCCCATATCACCAAAGCGAAGGCCGCTATGAAAATGGCCGCTACCCACCAAGGACCAATACCAATTGGGATGGGGAAGAGAATAATCAACAGCCAAGCCCACCACGGCCATCCCTTTCTCTTCTGTAGCTCATGCACCGCCCATTCCCCCTCAGATCAGCGGGATAACAGTCCGCAGAATCCGAATAGGCAATTCGGGTCCAAGCCTAGTCGATGGACTGCAACTCCTTGCCGGGCTTGAAGCGCACGGCTTTGCCGGGCGGGATGGAAACCTCCGCCCCGGTTCGCGGATTGCGCCCGATTCCGGTTTTGCGGGGGCGCACGTTGAACACTCCAAAACCGCGTAGTTCGATGCGGTCGCCGGTCGCCAGCGCCTTCTTCATGCTCTCGAACACGGTTTCGACAGCCAACTCCGCTTTGGTCTTGGTGATGCCGGTGCGGTTGACCACTTCGTTGATGATATCGAGCTTAATCAAGGGTTGCCCCCGTCTCCCGAATATTAGTCTTGCTCAAGTCATTGATGCTATGGGAGATAGGTTTGATTGTCAACGGGGGGATCATTCTCGTAATATGGCAGCACCAGCCAGCGAATTTGTAATTGGTAATTTGTAATTTTGCAATTTCAACCCTGTGCGCCGTGAGTGCGTCCGATCCGCGTGCGACGCGGATCGTAAATTACCAAATACCCGATTACAAAATTACAAAATCGAGAACTCCCAAACTTTCCAAGGAGCAACATGAGCATCAAGAGCGACCGCTGGATCCGCCGCATGGCGCAAGAGCACGACATGATTAATCCCTACTCGGAAAAACAGGTGAGCCAGGGTGTGATTTCCTATGGCGTATCGAGCTATGGATACGACCTGCGCGTCTCCGACGAGTTCAAGATTTTTACCAACGTAAACAGCACGATCGTAGACCCTAAGAACTTTGATGAGCGGTCATTCGTGACCGTGAATGCCGACGTCGCCATCATCCCGCCCAATTCCTTTGCGCTGGCGCGCTCCGTCGAATATTTTAAGATTCCGCGCGACGTGCTGACCGTCTGCGTCGGAAAATCGACCTACGCGCGCTGCGGCATCATCGTCAACGTCACGCCCTTTGAGCCTGAGTGGGAAGGATTTGTCACTTTGGAGATTTCAAACACTACGCCCCTGCCCGCGAAGATCTATGCCAACGAAGGACTCTGCCAGATCCTCTTCTTCCAGTCCGACGAAGTCTGCGAGACCAGCTACAAGGATCGCAAGGGAAAGTACCAGTCGCAGAAGGGAATTGTGCTGCCGAAGCTGTAGATGGAACAAGCTAAGTCGACAACGGTGTCAGATATTAATGTGACGAATATCCGGTCCTTGTTGGGGCGGTTCCGATGGACGATATTCCTTCCCGCGATGATGCTCGCCATCACGGAATTCCTGTTTCGTCTCGATAGGCTTTGGATGATTGGGGGCGCCCGATTCGATGATCTACCCGCAACTAGCGCACTAGGTCTGATGGCTCTCCTGGAGGCGCCCGCACTTTGGATTTGGCACCTTCTCTACATACCCCGCATTTCATGGATTATTTTGCCCCCCAGGTGACGGCATTTTCCTGAGCACGCTATCGTTCTGGCCTTGGGTAGGACTTCACCTTGATCGGCGGCGGCAACGCAACTTTGCGCCTGTCCTAAGCGCGGTTTGGTTGCGCACCACTCTTTACGTTTTAGCAATAGGTGTCTCACTCCTCTTTTTGCATGCAGGCTTACAAGAAATGTTCGAATTGAATGGGCTGGCGATTCGTTCGTTATGGGATGGTCTGATCAACAACTCTCCGAAACGAATTCTCTTGGGGAGAGAAATCACGGACGTGGCCTATGTGCTATGGGGGGCGGTTTGTCTTCCGTACTGCGTGTACAACTTATGGCGAGACACTACGGAGTGGAAAAGAGCGCGGCAAAAGCACTGAATCGAGCGTCTAGCGCCGAACTTCCCCCTCTTTGAACATGTACTTGATGGCCGGCTTATAAATCATCAGATTGGGCGAGCCGCTGCGGTTCAGCTTGATGCAGCTCTTGTCGTACCACTCGATGTAGCCGTGGACCTCCTCGCCATCGCGCAGCACGACCACCATGGGAGTCTTTGACTGCATCTGCTTCTGGTAATAGAAATTTTCGGCGTTGGTCTGCTCCGAAGGCGCAACTTTCTTGGCGGGCGCGGCCGAGCGCTCGCGCGGCTCCCTACGCTCGGTGGCAACGTGGTTCGAAGCATGGTTCGAAGCATGCCCGTGATTCATGCCGTGGTTGTGGCCGTTATGTCCATGGTCGTTGCGGTTGAGCGATGGGCGGATCAGCTTGCGGTTCGCAAAGCCTTCCTGATCGACGGCTTGGTCGGCAGAACGCTCGGCTGGTACCGGGTCTAAGGTTTCTTTCATATGTCACCACCTGCGCACGGGGGCGGCAGAAAATGCCACAACACTTAAGCCTGTGATTGTGGGTCCTGTAGGGAAAACTTATGACGTACGGTATCACAGCGTAGTTAGTCTGACAATGACTTGTGTCACCAGCGGGGTGAAATCCGTAACTAGACCCTTCCAGTCAGCCTCGCGGCTCGAGCGCGGTGGCAAAAGCGTCCAGCGAGAGCGACCGCAGCAGGTTGCGGCGCAGGCCGCGCTCCACCTCGCCAAGGCCCTCCGCGGCGCGCTGCACCCAGGCAAAGTCGGCCGATTCCGACATTTTCCTGAGTTCACCCTGGATATCTGTATTGCGCACCAGTTGCACCGCACCCGATTGCAGGCACATGATATCTTCGAGCAGCAAATAGAGAGTCCGCAACAGGTTATCGATCTTCTGGCGGCCTTCGGCTCCCGGCCGGTAGGTTTCCGTGGCTTTGAACAACTCGCTGTGATCGCTTCCGCCGAGCGCCGACTTCAGCATCACCAGAGCGTGGCTGCGGGCGGCAATGTAGCCTTCCAGGTCGAACGATACCGCGCGTCCGATTGCCCCTTCACTCAGGCGGCCGACCAACGCACGCTGCCGGGGATTCCAATCGGCTCGCAATCTGGCAAGCTGGCTTTCGATCTCGGTCCCCGCCAGTGCGCCCAGGGTGAACATCGCCGAGCGCGAGCGAATTGTGGGCAGCAATTCGCCGGCATTCTCAGTCAGCAGAAAAATCGTGGCGAACTCAGGCGGCTCCTCCAGAACCTTCAGCAGCGAGTTGGCCGCCTCTTTCATGAAGGCCGAACTGGTGAAGATGTAAACGCTCTCCCGCGCCTCGGCCGGACGATAGTAAATACGCTGGATGACGTGCCGAACCTGATCGACCTTGATCATCATCTGCGGAGGGTCGGGCGGGATGACGAGCAGGTCGGGATGCGTCTGCACGAAGATGCGGGTTTCTTTTTTATCGGTCTCGCGCAGATTCTCGCGCGCCTCAACCGCCTCGGCAAAGCGCGCATCCAGATTCTGCGCCAGCCCGATGCGCGTGCAGTTCGAACAGTGTCCACAGAAATCGGGCAATAGAGAGCCTGTTGTTCCGGGACTTGTCGGCCGCTCCAGGCAATTCATGGCGCGCGCCAGCATCAGAGCCAGCGTGTATTTGCCCGCTCCGTGCGCGCCCGCAAGAATGACCGCATGCGGAAAGTGATCGCGCGCCAGCATCTCACGCAGCCGCTCGACAACGTCCGGATTGCCAACGAAATCGGAAAAGGGCATAGGAAACCAGCCGCGAGCTTCGAGCTCCGAGCCGCGAGCTAAATGCAGAATCTGGCGTTGCGAAAGCTTCAAGCTCGTAGCTCGAGGCTCGCGCTCGCAGCTCTCTCACATTTTCAATTTCTTCCGCACGAGTTCCATGATCCTGGCATGCGTCTCCGCCGGCGTGCCGCGCGCATTCACAACATGTACACGTTGCGGCGCTCGCGACGCGATCGCGAGATACGCGCTGCGAACCCGCCCAAAAAACGCACGGTTTTCCTGTTCGAAGCGGTTCTCGTCCTTCTCCGGCCGCGTAGTTTTGTGCTTTCGATTGCGCCGGCGCGCCCGCTCCACGCTGAATGCGACTTCGTTGTCGAGCAGGATCGTCAGATCCGGTTCGAGTCCGCCGCACAGAATTTCATGAAGAGCGAGAACGGGCTTTGTGCCGAGCTTGCGCCCTCCGCCCTGATACGCTTCGGTCGAATCCGTGAAGCGGTCGCACAGCACCACGCGCCCTTCCGCCAGCGCGGGCAGAATCACCTCGTGAATGTGCTGGGCGCGCGAAGCAAACATCAGAGCCATTTCTGTCAGCGGAGAAAGTCCCGCCGTCGTCGAATGCAGCAGCACTTCACGAATCTTCTCACCGGTCGCAGTCCCTCCCGGTTCCCGTGTCACGGTGACGGGAAGCCCGTGCGCGCGCAATGCCCGGGCCAGTTTCTCGATCTGCGTGCTCTTGCCGCTGCCGTCGAGACCTTCAAACGTAATAAATTTCCCGCGCGCCGCCACTTCGGGATGATAGCAGGATGAGTTGTGGACAGGTGATGGTGAGCGGCGCTGGCGGGAGACGCGGCAAGCCGCGTCTCTACGCGGATTCTTAGGAAGCGACTGGCTCTTCGTCGCCTAGAATCTCTTCTGCCACCGCGATCTCTTCCGTGTCCGCAATCTGTTCTGCCGCGGCTTCGTCTTCCATGAAACCAAATACTTCCTGCGGAATGGGCGCGCTCCACACCGGCGCAAACGACTGCCGGTGCAACGGCGAAGGCCCGCTTTCACGGAGAGCCGCAAGATGCCGCGGCGTGCTGTATCCCTTGTTCGACGCCAGCCCGTAAATCGGAAACACCGGATCCCAGGCTGCAACCATGCGATCCCGCTCCACCTTGGCGATGATGGACGCGGCCGCGATCGATGCCGACAGTGCGTCTCCATGAATGATCGCGCGCTGCGGCAGTTCGCAATCCAGCCGCACGGCATCCACCAGAAGATGGCTGGCGGATGGCGCCAGTTGTTGAACGGCGCGCAGCATGGCGAGTCGCGATGCGTGATAGATATTGATCTGATCGATGCGTGCCGCGTCCACCGCGGCAATCGCCCAGCAAATCGCGCGCTCGCGAATCAGCAAGGCCAGTTCCTCGCGGCGCTCCGCCGGCAGCAACTTCGAATCCCGCAGCCCCCGAATGCGGTGCGCGGGATCGAGGATCACCGCCGCCGCCACCACCGGGCCAAACAGCGATCCGCGCCCGACCTCATCCACTCCCGCAACCAGTGTTGCTCCCTCGGCCCAAGCGAGCTTTTCAAACTTGAGCGTGCAACGCAGCTTTTTCAGCAGACGCAGCTTCGCCGCCGAGACGGAAATGCCTGCCGCTTTCGCACTTTTTGCCAAGCTACGGGATTTCGATTTGGATTTTGCTTTCGCCACCGATGCTTTTCAGCATCTTCGCCGATCAGGGCCGAGGAAACAAGCAGAGACTTTTCCCCACCTACGTAGGAATGGGGCAAAGAAAAAGCGCGCTGCAAAACAGCGCGCTGATGAAGCCTGTGTGGTGACGGGTTCTGCCCCGTCTAGGGCGGGGCAAAGCCCCGCCACCACACGGTTCACTCTATCCTTCTGTCTACCGCTCGACTTCTTTCAGACGCGCGGCCTTGCCTCGCAGCTCACGCAGGTAATAGAGCTTGGCGCGCCGCACCTTCGCCGAGCGCAGCACCTCGATTTTGTCGATGACTTTCGAGTCGACGGGGAAAATGCGTTCCACGCCCTGGCCGAAGCTCATCTTGCGCACGGTGAAGCTGGGCTGTGCACCGCGGCTACGCGCGATCACCACGCCCTCGAACGCCTGCAGACGTTCTTTTTCGCCTTCCCGGATCTTTACCTGCACCCGGATCGTGTCCCCCGGACCGAACTTCGGCAGGTCGGTGCGCCGCGTCTTCGCCAGCAATTTTTCGATAATTGGATTCCGCATAATGTCTTCCTTCCTGAACTCTCTTCCTGAACTTTCTTCCTGACTTTGAACTTTTCCTAACTTCCTGCCAAATCTTCGCGCCTGATGCGCGGCCAGCAATTCCGTGTCTTCCTTGCTCAGCGCCGCGTTCTCCAGCAAGTCCGGGCGGTTGCGCAGAGTCTTCGCCAGTGCTGTCTTCCGCCGCCAGCGCCGAATCTCGTCGTGGTTCCCGTTCACCAGCACTTCCGGAACCGTCATCCCGCGAAAGTCCGCCGGCCGCGTGTAATGCGGATAATCCAGCAATCCGCCGGAAACGCAAGTCGAACTCGGCGGCTCGTTGGCCATACCGCGAACCTTTAATTCGGTCGCCTGGCTCGAAGGCTCTACGCCCGCCGTAAACGACTCCTGCTGCGTCGATGCCGCATTGCCCACGCGCGCCCGGAATCAGCCGCGTGACTGTATCCACGATGACCGCCGCGCCGAGTTCGCCGCCGCTCAGCACATAATCGCCGACCGAAATTTCGCGGTCCGCCAGGTGCTCGCTGATGCGCTCGTCCACGCCCTCGTAGCGCCCGCAGATCAGCACCATTCGTTCGAGCGCCGAAAGTTCCGCAGCCAGCCGCTGATCCAGTCGCCGCCCCTGCGCCGAAAGCAGAATCACCGACTGCCGAGCGTCCACGATTTCACCCGCTCTTCTCGTCGCCGCAATCCCGCCGAGCGACTCCAGACATTCAAAGATCGGTTCCGGCTTCAGGACCATGCCCTCGCCGCCGCCAAACGGCCGGTCATCCACGGTGCGGTGCTTGTCTTTCGTAAAATTCCGCAGATCGTGAATGCCGATCTCCACCAGCCCCGTTTCGCGCGCCCGGCGGACAATCCCGTAATCCAGCGGTCCGCGAAAGAAGTCGGGAAAGATCGTCAAGATGTCGATCTTCATTTGCGGAAAAAACCTTTTCACCGCCGAGACGCAGAGTTCGCCGAGAAAAACTTAAAAATCAGATACATGGCCTTGCGACTGACGACACAGCGAACGACTAACGACGCTTTTCTTTCTCTTCCCTTGCCAGCGGCGCGTTAACTTCGAGCATCCCTTCGGGCAGCTTCATCCGGACTTGCTTCCCCGCCAAATCCAGCTTCTCCAGATACGCCTCGGCGAAAGGGATTTCATACGGCAGCTTCGCCGCCCGATCTTTACTTCCGACCACCAGCAGCGGCGCTTCTCCTGCCCCGAACACGACGTCAACAATCGGGCCGATCTCCTGTTCGGCATCGAACACCGTGCACCCAATCAGATCGCTCAGGTACGTCCAGCCCGGTTCTAGTTGCGCCCGCTGACTTCGCGGAACCTGCAGTTCTGCGCCTTTCAGCGCTTCGCTATCCGTAATCGTTTCGACGCCGGCAAACTTCAACACCAGCCAACTCTTATGCGGCCACAACTCTTCGATTTCTAACTCGCGCCGCTCGCCACTTTTCAGCAGCGCCGAAAGCCGCATGCCTTGCCGGAAGCGACCCGGAACGTCGCTATGCAACTCGACGGCAACCTCTCCGTGGCGCCCCTGCGTCTTTACCACCAACGCCAGCGTGATCCAGAGGCCGCCGTCTTCACTACTGTTTGTTGCCACGTTCCTGGCCGCTATTCAAGAATCTCAAGCGCATAGCGTATGTTGTTCTTCGTGCCCGCCGCCGCCAGCACCGTTCGCAGCGCGCGCGCGATCCGGCCGGAGCGGCCAATCACCTTGCCCATCTCCGCTTCGGCCACTTCCAGTTCGATCACGGTCTCGTCGCCGTCTTCGTACTCATCGACAAAAACGGCATCCTTCTCATCGACCAGCGCCTTCGCGATGTGTTCAATCAGGGCACGCGCGTTGGCAACCTGCTCAGTCATTTGGACTCCGTGACAAACGTGATTGCTTCGAATCGCTGGCCACACCCCGAACCGGGCGCTGTCTCCAGGGCTGTCATACCGGGCGGAGCGGAGGAATCTACGGTTCGATGAATGCGAAAGAGAAAATCGGCCTACGCAACCGGCGCGGTTGCCGCCGGTTCGCTGGTCGCGGCAGCCGCCGGCACAGGCATTGCCAGCAACTTGGTCACGCGCTCGGAGCACTTTGCCCCCTTCGACATCCAGTACGTGACGCGTTCCCGCTTGAAATCGACGGTTGCCGGATTGGTCCGTGGATTGTACGTGCCTACCACTTCCACCGGACGCCCGTTGCGAGCCCGTTCCTTCTCGATGACTACCACTCGGTAATATGGTTGTTTACGCGCGCCAAAGCGCGCCAGACGGATCATTAGCACTGACTTCGTATCCTTTATTCCGGAAGAGTCCGGCAGGGTTGAGACAAACCATTATTATGCCGGAGCTTAGCGGCAAGTGCAAGGGCAGGCAGGAACTTGGTAGTTCGCCAAATTACTGCTCACCACGGAGGCACAGAGAAAGCCAAGTTGTTTGGAAAAATCTTCAGTTCCTGAGCTTTCACGTGACACGCGCCCGCGCAAGGACCGCTACGGGAGCGAATAGTCGAAGGTCCAGGTGTGTTTACCCTGAGCGTCGATATGGATCATGAGCGAGCCGGTGAGTCCGGTCAGTTCTCCAGTGCCGGAATTGGGTACAACCGTCACGCTCAGATCTCCCGCAGAGGGGGCATCGCCTTTCATCATGGAGGCGCGGTGCGCGAAGGTGAAGCTGCCCTGCCGGCCGTTCAGCTTGCCGGTCATGCGCTCAATCGCAACATAGGCCATCGAGCCGGTGCTCACGGTCGAGCCAGTGATCATTTCTCCATGGCTGACGCCTTCGAAGTCACCGCGCCAGGTCTTCTCGGATGTGAACCGGGTAATATCGTTCGCCTTCTCGAAGTCGGTTGATTCGGTTGAAGTCATCTTGACGTCGAAAGAACCTTTGGCATGCAAAATGTGCGTCTCCTTCGGGGCTGCGGCGCTCTGGGCTGCGACAGTCGTCGCTAGTGCGAGACTCATCACCGCCGCTGCCACCGCGAATCTAACTCTCATATCGCCCCCGAAATGCAACTTGCCTGATTCCTGATCCGAGCCCGATCGTATCTTTCGCGGCCGATCTTTTGCAGACCCGCAGCGTCTACCAACATTGCACAACGAAACGTTACGGGACTCACCATCCATCCGCCTACTGCAGCTTCGCATACTCGGCCTTGGCCTGCTTCAGAAGCGGAAGGTCGGGGTCCGTGTCTTTCCAAACAGCAAGAAAATCCTGGTAAGCAGAGCGGGCGCCCGCCGTATCGCCGGCCAGCGCGAGCGAACGCGCCATCTCTAGCTGGCTGATGGTGTGCATCGGATTTAAGGCCTGGATCGCTTTCCGGTCGATCACTTTCTTGAACTCGGCCGCTGCTTCCTTCCCGGATTTCATCGAGAGATAAGCGAGCCCGCGATAGAAGGTGGGCGCAATATCGCCGGCTTCGACCGCCTCGGACGGCTTGAGCAATTCGACCGCTTCTGCCGGATTGCCGCGTTTGATCGCCAAGGCCGCCTTCGCCTGTGGAATCTCCTTCTGCTGCAAAAGCGTGTCCTTCGGATGGCGCGCGTTCTGCTCGGCAATCACCTTTTCTGCTTTTGCCACGTCGCCCGTCAGCGCGAGAATCGACAAAGGCCCGATTTCCTCGTTGTGGAACAACTCGAGCGCCTGCGCGGACAACGACCTTGCCGCCGATGGATCGCCCATCCAATACTCGACGAACCCTCGTGAACTGGCCACGTTTCCAGCACCCGCCTCAAGACCAAGCTTCTTTGCCGAGTCGAAGGCCTGCTGATAGAGTTCGCGCGCTTCTTTCAGCCGGCCGTGCGTCGCCGCAATGTGCGCCTTGAAGAACGTGAAGACGTATTCCTGGGGTTTTCCGGCGGCCCATGCAGCCTGCCGGTCCATCTCCTGCGAATCACCCTCCAGGTACGCGATATTGAAGCGAGCGACGTGCAATGCAAAGGAGTCAATCTTCTTATCCATTGCCTGCTTGTAGATCGCCTTGGCCTCTTCCAGTTGATTCAGGCGCGTGTAGGCCGCTATGACGATCTGGTTTGGGAGGGTGTCGTCGGGCTGCAATCGCAGAGCTTCGAGCCCTTGCGCCAGCGCTTTCTGATCCTCGCCGAGGATCAAGTACTCGTTGGCCAGATTGTTGTGCGGCGAGAAGTCCCGCGGATACGTTTGAATCCAGAGCTCGTAATTCTCAATCTCTTTCTGGATCTCCCCCGTTACATCGTTGTAGTAGTGGTCGGTGATGTAAAACTTCTCGAGTTCGCTGACGCGATCGCGGCGATCAAATGCTTTCTGAGCATTCTGTTCCGCCAGGCTCACTTCACCAAGGTTGCCATACACGGCTCCCAGTCGCGCATATGCCACGGCGAAGTTGGGGTCGAGTTCAACCGCGCGCTTGTAAAACGGCATGGCCTCCAGGTCGCCTTCGCGGGCGCGCTTCTCGTCGCCCATCGAATAGGCCTTCAGCGCTTCCAGCGAAGAAGTAGTCGCCTGCTCAACCGGAGCGCTGAACTTTTCGATCGAGGAGACCGTCTCCCCCAGCGGCCCCCGAATGTCTTTCGCCGCTGTCCCCAGCGCCTGCAACACTTTTTCTTTGCTTGCCGCCTCCGCCTGCTGGCGCCCGATCGTGTCCCCGGTCACGCAGTTGATGGCCTCCAGCGTGACTACGTAGTCCGATCCAATAGAACTGATCGCCCCCGACAGAATCGCCTTGATCCCCTGCCTCTGACAGAGATCGCGTGCCACGGGAACAGTAATGCGCTCGTCGAGAGATCGTCCGGAAAGCTTCAGCGCCTGCCGGACCCGTTGATCGGGATAGACGTTCAGAAACGGCGACTGCTCCAGTTGCACGGCCAGCGCCTGCTTCAGCGTTCCGTCGAAAACCGGGTCGCCGGTCGTATTCGTAAAATCGGTTAGCAGAATCGAATCTTTTTCGGTGAGAGCACGAGCTCGGCGGCCATACAGCAAGTAGCCGCCGATGGCAGCCGCAATCAGCAGGCAAGCCCCCGACCACAGCAACCAGCGTTTCCCGCCGGATGGAGAAACCACCGACGAGATGCCGGATCCCCCAGCCTGCGCTCCCGAGGACGGTACCGCCGCAGCCGACCCACTCCCGGAAGCAGGGCCTGCGATTCCAGAACTGCTCGCCGACCCCGAACCACTCGCCACACCCGAACTCGAAGACGCAGCCGACGGCGGGGCTGCAGCCACCGGAATCGCAGAATCCAAAGCAACCGGCACCGCGCCGGAACTCGAAGAGATCGCCCGCCCCGAATCCGTGTCCCGCTTCAGCCGTTGCAGGTCGGTCCGCATCTCGGCCGCGCTCTGGTAGCGGAGATTCCGATCCTTCTCCAAAGCCTTGAAGATGATGTCTTCGAGCTTCGGCGGCAAATCGCGATTGAAGCGAATCGGCGGCGTAGGAACCGAATCCAGGATCGCCTTGAAGATCACTCCTGAACTTTCCCCATGAAACGGCAACGCGCCCGTAGCCATCTCATACAACACCGCGCCAAATGAAAACAGGTCGGTGCGCGCATCGAGTTCCTTCGCCCGCACCTGCTCCGGCGACATATATGCCACCGTGCCCACCATCGAGCCCGGAGTCGTCAAATCCTTCTCGCCCACCGAACCGGTCTGCGTATTGAGCGTCGCAATCTGGCTTGATGAACTGCCCGAAAGACTGACCTTCGCCAGTCCAAAATCGAGAATCTTGGCATGTCCGCGCTTGGTGACAAAAATATTCGCCGGCTTGATGTCCCGGTGTACGATCCCCTCCGAATGCGCGGCGTCCAGAGCATCCGCCACCTCGATGGCCAGGGGCAGCAGCACCTCCATGTCCAGAGGACGTCCCGCCGATCCGATGCTTCAACGTCATGCCATCGAGAAATTCCATGGCGATGAAAGCCTGACCGTTCTCCTCGCCAATGTCATGAATCGTGCAGATGTTGGGGTGGTTGAGCGCGGAAGCAGCCTGCGCTTCGCGCTCGAAGCGGCTGAGCGCTTGCGGATCGCGAGCCACTTCGTCGGGAAGAAATTTCAGGGCGACAAATCGGCGCAGCCGGGTATCCTCGGCCTTGTAAACCACGCCCATGCCGCCTCCACCCAACTTCTCGACAATTCGGTAATGTGAGACGGTCTGCCCGATCACGGTTGGTGCGCAATCTTACCTTGGCAAAACTGCGAGGTCAATGAAGTCTTCGGCGGTGATGATCCGAGACAAAAGTCGAGTTTTGATCCGCGCCAGCTCAGTCTTCCACATCCGCCAAGCGGCAAATGAACCCCCACCCGCCGCCGAGTTCGCTCACCGCCAGCATCAGTTCGTTGCCGCCCTTTTTCAAAGGAAGGTAGACCGCGTCGTTTTCCGGGTTCATGATGCCCAGAAAGCCGGGGTCGCGGAAACCCTGGGCGCTCCGGCCTCGGTAGAGAATCTTGCCATTCAGGAACACGCTCACGTCGTCGCTATAGCCGATGTAGAGCCTTTTTACCTGGTCGCGCTCGGAATCGATAATGGTCCGCGCATACAGGACCTTCATTCCCGGCTGGGGGTCCAGGCGCTTCGAAAAGTCGCCCTGAAACGAGACTTTCGGATGCGGGGCCTCGCGATAGCGATAGAGGACCACAAATCCCGGCGGCTCCGCCTCTACCTCTTGCCACTTAATGGAAGCGCTCTCAGATGCCGAGAGCGGGCGCTCCAGATTCCGTGCGAGCGCATCATAGGAAGGCGACAAGTTCCACTTGGTCAGAGTGCCGGGAGGCATCGGCGGCAAGTGCCGTTCCCATGGCGCATCGGGCGTTGTTCGTATTTCGAAATTTGAAAAATAGGTCGCGCCTGTCAACACATACAGGGTCACCTGCCCTTTCTGGACGCCGCTTTTGAGATCGCTCATGATGAGTGCGGGCTTGGCGTTGTTCAGATCACCCATGCCTTTATCCATGACATAGAGCTTTGCCTGCGCGCCGACAACTTCAAGCCGCAGGTGAAACCAGACATCTTTCGGGATATCGACCGCACCAGTAAAACCTGGCCCGTTGTAGATTTGCCAGTTGGCGCCCGTATTAAGAACCGGTGTGTATTGCATGGCGTCAGGAAGCCCAGACTTGTGCTGACGCAGATAAACCCATTCGGCGGTCGCACCCTCGTCGGCGACACGAAATTGAATACCGAAGAATCCATGCTTAGCGGGAGTTGCGACATCGACATCGATGACGCCGTCGCGCATTTCAAAATCCTTCAAAACCGCCGCTCCACCATCGAGCGAGAGGCACTTGCGGCCCTGATATTCAACCACCTTGGCTTGTCCCTGCAGGTCCCAGCGCGGGGAGTCTGCGGGAACGGAGAGAGTTTGCGGCGTTTGGGAATAGGCCGAGGAGCCAAAAGCAAAGAAAAAGAAAAGAGCAAGCGCAGAAAGAACTGCATGTCGAGGGATCATCGGCGTTGTTGTCCTAAGACTCGAGCATGTAGACGAGTTGACCAGCGAATCGGTAGCATAGGTGCCCACTTAATAAGCGTGACCGTCCCTGCCATGAGCGCTCTCATCCCACTCCGCCTTCGAATCGTGACGACATTGCAACGTGGCTCAAGATTTTGCGTATAAATTCTTGCTAAAATATTGATTCTAATAGATCGGCCAGGGAAATCGAGCGCGGCGGTTGCGTTGATCCAGAGGTGAAGGGCGAACGACGAAGAGCGAACGACGAGCGACGAAACCCGATTCCACTATAGCTGCAGAAAGTTTGCGATCATCTGCTTACCGGCGCTCGTGAGCACGCTCTCAGGGTGGAACTGCACACCCTCGACCGGGAACTTTCGATGACGCAAGCCCATGATGACGCGCGTGCCGTCCTGATCGCGAGTCCAGGCACTTACTTCGAGATCGTGAGGCAAGCCCTCCTCGCGGACGATCAGCGAGTGATAACGCGTCGCGGTCATGGGAGAATCGAGTCCGCGAAAAATCGTCCGCCCATCGTGCTCGACCGCACTGGTCTTTCCGTGCATCAGATTTTTCGCGCGCACCACTTCGCCGCCAAAAGCCGCGCCAATCGCCTGATGTCCCAGGCAGACGCCAAGCACCGGAACCTGGTACGGAGCGCGGCCCGCGAAGTGACGAATTAGTTCGATGCTGATCCCGGCATCTTGCGGAGTGCACGGTCCGGGAGAAACGACGATGCGTTCCGGCCGCATCGCTTCGACCTCGCCGATGCTGACCTCATCGTTGCGCCGCACCTCGACCTCCGCGCCCAGTTCGCCCAGGTACTGAACAAGGTTGTAGGTAAACGAGTCGTAGTTGTCGAGAACGAAGACCACTGGTTTATTGTAGCGGTCGAAAGGGAGGAAGGTCTGGTTCAAGGATCAGGTTTCACAGTTTCAGAGTTTCAAGGTTTCAAAAAAGACGAAGGCTCACTCCGGTCCGAATGGAGGATTGTGCGAAGGACGAACGACCAACGCGGAAACCCGAAATGCCAAATATAGCCCTTGCAACCTCGAGACCCTCCCCTTACTTGACAGTCAGGCCGCGAGTTGCCATGCTTGCAAGCGTTCCTACAAGTTGTTAAACGCGGCCTTGAACCTTGCAACCTTGAAACTTTGAATCTAGCCCTTGAGGAGCTTCGATGGCTGATACCCAGGCGAAAGAAAAACGGGCCACGCGACGGTTTGCGTTGCGCCTTCCCGTTAGTGTCCGCTATGGCGAGACTGCGGAGGAACATGCGGCTCAGACGCGCGATGTGAGTGCGCGCGGAATCTGCTTCTATCTCGATTCGGCTATCCAGGCCGGCTCCGCGATTGATTTTACCCTCACCCTACCCCCTGAGATCACACTGACCGAAGCCATCCGGGTACGCTGCAAGGGCCGCGTGGTGCGCGTCGAAGGCGGCAACCCGGTGGGCAAGATGGCGGTAGGGGCCGTGATTGATGAGTACGAATTTCTCGCCGAGAGCTAGCTCCCGGCGGGCTTTTTCGACGGGCTTTTTCGGTAAACGCTCGAGTGGTATCGTTGAGGAAACACTCGAGCGTCTCCTTGAGAAAATTTCTGTCTAGTATTGCGCTTTGGCGGGTGCTGGTCCCAACCAGCGTCTCCAACGAATGCGCAGGCAAGAATTCCGGTTTCGTCTTTCCGGCGCTGCCAGTACTCGCACTGAGTATAATCTCAATTGCGGGTCAACAACTCTATTCGCAAACATCGGCAAAGCCTGCGATGGCGGCGGCGCAAGCTTCGATAGCATCGTCGCCTGCCAATAAGCCTGCAGCCAAGGTTGCCGCCATCAAGAGCTTCCGCATCATCCAGGAGCAAAATGGACCGGCGGTCGAGATTCTTTCGACCCAACCGCTCGTGCCGGCGATCCAGCAGATCAACGATCCGCCTCGGCTGGTGATCGATCTGCCGAATGCGCGCCTTGAGACTTCGTACAAGCGGATCAATATTCAAGCCGACCAGATCGACATTCTGCGTGCCGACCAGTATCAGCAGAGTCCTCCGGTCGCGCGCGTGGTAGTCGATTTGTCGGCGCCCCGCGCGTACACATGGGACGCGGCAGGCAACCGGCTGGTCGTGCACCTGGGGAAGAACCCGACCAACGCGGCCCGCACGCCGATTCAAGTGCCCGCCGTTGCGAGCCTGACGCCGACGCCGCAGCCAGTGAAGGCCGTGCGCGTAGCCGGGCCGCTTGCCTATGTGAGCGATACGGGAAAAGTCGGATCTTCATTCACGGCGGGAGCCGATACTGCCGTGCTCAGCCTGTCGAGTGGCGGCGAGTTTCGGGTTTGCCCGGGGACGACGGTCTCGATTACTCCGTCGCAAAACCGGCACAACCTGATGGTAAGCATGAACACCGGGGCGCTCGAAGCGCACCTCGATTTGGATGCGTCTTCAGATTCACTGATGACCCCCGATTTCCGCGTCCTGCTGGTGGGTCCGGGAGAATTTCACTACGCCTTCAGTGCGGACAATCAGGGCAACACCTGCGTACGTGCCCTACCCGGGAACACGGCTTCGGCGATGGTGACTGAACTTCTGGGAGATCGAACTTACCAGGTGAAGTCGACAGACCAACTGGTATTTCGCGGCGGGCAACTGGATCACGTTGATATGGCCGTGCCGCTGGAGTGTGGATGCCCACCGCCGCGGCCGGCTATCGAGAGCGCGGGGAACAATTTGCCGACGCAAGATTCCGCCGTGAGCGCAGCGCGCGCGCCCGCTGCCGGGCCGGTCGTCGAGACGCATGCCGACGCCCCGCCTGCAACGGGAATTCCGGCGGCAGATGCCAACCCGGCGCCTGCTGAGGTTAGCGCCCCCAACGAACTTCATGTGCAGGTGTCGACGCCGCTGGTGTTCCACGCGACCGGGCCTCCTCCGGCGCCGGTTGAAGATGTGCGCGCGCTGGCACTCTCTCCACGTCGAGTGGATGCGCCGGCCGCGGACATTGACCCTCCACCGCCGTTACAAGCTGCGGGCCAGTCGCGACCGGCAGGCACGGAAACTGCCTCGGCCAGTCGTCCGCGAGGATTCTTCCACAAACTCGGCAGATTTTTTGGGGCCATGTTTCGATGAGAATTGTTTCGCAGATCCGAGGCTTTGATTTTGAACAAGGTGAGCGCACGAACGCCTGAGGTGGTCCGCTGCCGCTGGGCCACGAACGATCTAGCCATTCGCTATCATGACCGCGAGTGGGGCGTGCCCCAGCATAAAGATCGGGTGTTGTTCGAGTTTTTGATTCTGGAGGGAGCGCAGGCCGGGCTTAGCTGGGACACGATCCTCAAGAAGCGCGACAACTACCGCGCCGCGTTTGACCGCTTCGATCCCGCCAAGGTTGCGCGCTATGACCGCCGCAAAGTGCAGGCTCTCCTTCGCGACGAGGGGATTGTTCGGAACCGGTTGAAGATTGCGTCGGCGATTTCGAACGCTCGCGCGTTCCTCGACGTGCAGAAAGAATTCGGCTCGTTTGACCACTACGTCTGGCAATTTGTCGGCGGCAAGCCGCGCGTGAATCGCCGGCGGCTGGGCGGCAAGATCCCGGCGCGCACGGCGGAATCGGATGCGATGAGCAAGGATCTCAGGAAACGTGGTTTCAATTTTGTGGGCTCGACCATCTGCTATGCATTTATGCAGGCCACGGGGATGGTCAACGATCATGCGGTCGAGTGCTTTCGGTACGGGAAAGCTATTAGTTCTTAGCTCCTTTCTAAGCTATCGGTTCTTAACAAAATCCACGCCCTCCGGCGGGTGTGAAGGTCTGCGATCCTCGCCAACCGACTCATTGCTCCTTACCGCCTACGACCTGCGCGTGGCCCAGCGCGGCCACCAGCGACATCCCACCGATGACGTTGCCGAGCAAAGTCGGAATGAAAAATTGCACGGCATAAATTTTCCACGAGATATAGTGCGTAACAATGAGGTAAAACATCGTCGTCGAACCGGCGATGATGTGGTTGAATCCGCCGATGCCCACCAAGTACGTAACAATGATGATGATGCTGACCCGTGCGGACTCCGCGGCGGGGAGCAGCCACACCATCAGTGCGATCAGCCATCCGGCAAAAATCGCCTTCACTATCACGGTCCCGAATCCCACCCCGAGATGGGACGCTCCAATCTCGGTCAAGCACTGTTGGGTGTGCGCGTCGAAGAGTCTGGTTTTCGCGATGCATAACGCGAACAGGAATGTGCCCAGCAGGTTGCAGGAAAGCACGACAATCCATAGGCGCAGCATCCGCATCAATGTCTCCGAATCTTTGCGTACCAGAAGGGGGAGGACCACGGTGAGCGTGTTTTCAGTAAAGAGCTGCTGGCGTCCCAGAATGACGACTAGAAATCCTATACAGTAACCGAGACGCGAGATCAGCAGTCGCCACGCTTGATCTGGCAAACGCGAGGCGAGCAATCCTTCCGCGATAAATGAAAAGCCCATCGAGAGTCCGGCCGCAAAGGCGGACCACGCCAAGGCCGAGACGGGCCGACCCAGTTCATCTTCGCCTTCGCGACGGATAGTCTCGTAAACAACATTTGCGCCAATGGCAACGCGCTCATCGACTTGCTTCTTCTCGGCACGAGTCGAAATGGCGATGCTCTCGGCTGGCTCGGTTCCTGGTTGCTTTTTCTTCGTCACGGTCCATTTCATGGGTTCGCGCCTGCCGGCAGTTGCCTGCGACACCTTCCGTTGAACCATCGGCGGAAAAGGCGTCGCGCGCCAATCAGGCGAAGCCCGATTCTCAACAATAATATCGAGTAGCCGTTCCGCAAGGCTATGTCATCCAAGTAACAGGAGGCCGGAGATGCTCAGCTACATTGCAAAGCGTATTGCGCCGATGCTCGTGCCCATTTTCCTCACGCTCACAGTCACTGCCTGGGCTCAGAATGGCGAGTCGCGGATTGACTCCGGCTACTCCACGGCTAGCTTGAGTGTGGCGTCTTCGCGTGGCAGATCCTGGAACATTGGGATCGCTAAAGTCAGCGGAACCGTGATGTTCAATGCCGACGCCGAGAGGGATGCGGTCAATCTCTATATCTATCCGGCTCGCGAAGGCTCACGTCTCCTCAATTCCGAGGGAGGATTCAGGGCCAACAGCTTCGCCGATCTCGCGCGCTATTCGCTGATGACTTTTCATTCCAGCGGATTCACGCGAAATCAGGAGGGGAAACTGGTGGCGACGGGCGAACTCTCAGTTACTCATGTTCAACGGGAACCGAACATCGAATGGACCAACTCCTACTCCGGTCCCGATTACAGCCCGCCAGTGGGGCAGACAACAACACACAGAGCCACGTTCATTTTCGAGGCTCCGAACTTCGACGCTCAAAACCGGACAGTCGCCGCTGCGAGCACCCCGGAGGAGATCTCCGGGCTAGCGGCCATCGATCTGCACCAGTTTCCGGCGTTGACAATCGCCTGGCTGGATTCTGTTTGGCCCCTGGTGGTGGAAGATGAGTACTGCGAAATGCCCGCGACCAAGGCAGACTTCAGGGACTACAGCGGACCGAAATGCACTGGAACTCCTGTTTTGCCCACGTCTGTGAGTCAACCGCCGCGGAGATTCGGCCTCGATTATCCCGGGCCAGACGATGTGACCGCACCCGCCGCTGATAAGGCGACGATCTTGCTCCATTTGCGCCTGAAGATCGACTAAGAAAGTGATTGACTAGAGCGTGTTTCAAAAATGCCTTTCAGGTCTGGCGGCGTATCCCTCAGGGGCTAAAACCCGCATTTTTGTTGGCCCATGGCGGCACGGCTGAAGCCGTGCCCTACCCAAAACCTATTTTTGAAACATGGTCTAAGAAAAAGGAAAGAGCCGGCGTCACCTTGTTTAAGGGTAGCGCCGGCCGGGTGGTAGGACGATTAGCGAAGGACGATTTAGTGGGCGGCAGCCGCTTGCGATAGCGGAACGGCCACGAGCTGATCCGCTCAGCGCCCGGCGAAGAGCGTTTGGAAGCAGCGGTACATGAGCAACATCACCGGAAGAACCGCCAACGGCACTTGCCATCCCACATGCTGGCTGACCATTGTGACCATGGAGGTCACTCCGGTGCAAGCCACATAGTAGGGGAATGACAGGTGGGCGATGCTTGACCAGATGCGCATCATGCCCGAGCCCTCGGTGATGGCAATGATGGTGGCCACTGGCAGTGTGTTGACCAGGAAGAACATGCCGCATGCCGCTAGCAACGCGACCGACCCGGAGTGATGCATGGCGACCAGCTTGTCATTGTGCAACAAGAGAGCCGCTATTCCCGAGGCCAGAACGATGGTGCTGGCATTGAACAGCATCTTTACTGGCTGGAGCTGGCCACCGCGCTTCGGAATACTCTGCAGAACGGCGGAAACCAGGGCGACTACAACGGCTTCAAACAGGCTTAATTGGGCCGCCGCAATCATCAGGAACGGCAGATTTACTGACATGGTCCCGTCGATGCCGGGCAGTTTCACCTTGGTGCGCGAAGTCACCGCGCCCAGCACGAGCAACGAGAGAAATTGGTAGTGGTGGAGCGCAGTCATCTTGAGTACGCTGCCACCCAGCATCGCCAGGCCGCTGATTGCGGTGGCGCTTATGAATGCGGTTGCGAGTCGTGAGTTTTTCATGATCGGAATCCTCAATAGTATGATCTGGTCGATGGGTTGACTATTTCTCGCCAAAGTAGCTAACGGTGGCGGCGTCGGCCGTTGCCGTTGAACTGGACGTGGGAGCCGAAGTTCCCCAGACGACGCTGTATCCGGTGTCAGCGGCAGTTCCCCAGACTACGGAGGATCCCGACAGTATCGACAGCCCGCTTTGTGTTCCGGCTATCACTGAAGTGCCCCAGACTACCGAGGTGCCCCAGACCACTGAGGTGCCCCAGACTACGGAATTATTGGTGACCAGATAGACGTTGCCACTCTTGTTGACCGCTACCGCGGGCGACTGGGCAACGCCGATTGAGGACGAAGTGACATCCTTGTTCTGCAATGCCGCCTGGATGTCGAGATACCCGGCGCCGACCGTGAAGATGTCGTAATAGCTGGTGTACTTGATTCCCGTCACCGGGTCGACCGCGACGCTAACCTTAGGAAAGGTCTTGTATGCGGTCTTCATCAAGCGCGCCTTGACTTGGTCGGGCGTCAACTTAGGATTCTGCTGGAGCAAGAGCGCTGCGGCTCCGCTTACTACCGGAGTCGCCATGCTCGTCCCGCTCAGGATGAAGTAGGACGAAGACGGCGCAGAGTTAGCATTGATGGTGTAATAGTTCAGTGGCACTTGATCTTGGGGGAGCAGTGAGTAAATTGCGGCGCTGGTGGATGCCAAAGCGGAAATGACGAGATTACCGGGAGCCACCAGGTCCGGCTTTGTGATGTGGTCGATGATGCTCGGACCCTTCGAACTGTAGCTGGCGATCTGGTCGTCAGAACGAGTAGCCGTTCCTTCCGGTTTCATGGCGCCGACCGTAATCACATAGGGATCGTTTCCGGGCGCCGTGATGGTGCCATATCCATTCGTGTTGAAGGAGTTGTCGCGGCCATCGTTGCCAGCCGCAACCGCGACTACGATTCCCGCCTTCCAGGCCGCTTCTACCGCCTGGCACAACGGATCGAGCTTGTAGCTCTCAAATACCGGGCGGCCCAGAGAAATGTTCATGACGCGGATGTTGTATTGGTTCTTCATACCGATGGCGGCGTCAATTCCAGCAATCACGCTGCTGTCAGTGCCGACGCCATTGCCATCCAGCACGCGGAAGCTAACGATATTAGCGTTGGGAGCGATTCCCTTGAACGTCTTGCTGTGCTTATAGCCGCTGGAGTTCGCTCCGTCACCTGCCAGAATCCCAGCCACGTGTGTGCCATGTCCGAAGGCGCCGTCCGCGCCATCGTTAATGTAGTTTCCGCTGAAGACCACACGCGATTGGCCATCGCCATCGGCGTCGGAAAAGTCGCCTTGGTCTGTAACGCCGCTGTCGATGACCGCAATACCGATGCCGCTGCCATCTAATCCCTTCGACCAACCGTAGGGGGCATTGACAGCCTGATCGTAGAAATCGGTAGTGGTTGATTGGGTTTCGAAGACCTGGTGGTCAAGCGAAACGTGGACCACGCGGTTATTGTTCTCAAAGGTCGACAGTGAGTTGGAGTTTACGGTAAGCGCGACCGAGTTAACGAGGGGCAATTTCCGTGCCGACTTTCCCCGTTTCCCCACGGTCTGCGCCTGGGCGACATCGTTGTCTGACATTCCGGCATATTGGACGATTACGTCAACCCACTGCCCCTTGCGAGCCGTTGCCAGCTCTCGGGAAAGCTTGGGATGTGAAGCCGCCCATGCCGAGCTGGCACCCAGGACCATGGCTGCTATAGCCAGGTACCGAAGAGCCAAGCTTACTTTGGCGATCTGCTTCATGATTTTGGTTCTCCTCGCGTTCCAAAATGGACACGCGCTAACGCAGTAGCAATTGCAATCCCGGAGCCACAGCCATAATGCTATATCTATCATTGTTTCAATTACTTGCGAACAAGATCTTCTTTCAGGAATGGGACAACTTGTCCCCCGTCCCGAGGGTTGGGACAATCTGGCCCATTGCTTTGGCGCCTCGATGGACGAATGTATCTCCGGCAGGCTTCCGTGCATCTAAACATTGACTGTGCTTCACTCAGGTCTTATCATGCTCTGGGGCGCAATCATTATCGTTGTGATTTTGCGGCACTTATATTCAGGAGGATCAGAAAATGGGAAAGATTATCGGAATTGACCTTGGTACGACCAATTCTTGCGTGGCCGTGATGGAGGGTGGCGAACCCAAGGTGATTGCTAATGAAGAAGGAGGGCGAACTACGCCCTCCGTTGTGGGATTCACCAAGACCGGTGAGAGGCTGGTGGGGCAGGTCGCGAAGCGGCAGGCCATTACCAATCCTGAGAACACGGTTTATTCGATCAAGCGATTTATGGGACGGCGCTATGACGAAGTTAGCGAAGAATTGAAGATGGTCCCATATAAGGTCGAGCGCGATGGCGACAACGTCGTGATCGTCGCGCAGGGAAAGAAGTACACCCCGCCGGAGATCTCGGCGATGATCCTGCAAAAGCTGAAGAAGGCGGCCGAAGACTATCTTGGCGAAAAAGTGACCGAAGCGGTCATCACCGTGCCGGCCTACTTTAACGATGCGCAGCGGCAGGCTACGAAAGATGCTGGCAAAATTGCCGGGCTCGAAGTGAAGCGCATCATCAACGAGCCGACGGCGGCCGCGCTGGCCTACGGACTCGACAAGGGCAAGGACGAGACGATTGCAGTCTATGACTTTGGCGGCGGCACCTTTGACATTTCGATCCTCGAAGTGGGTGAGGGCGTGATCGAGGTCAAAGCCACAAATGGCGATACGCACCTGGGCGGCGACAACATCGACCAGCGCCTGGTGGATTGGCTGATTGATGAGTTCAAGAAAGATGAAGGTCTCGACCTGCGCGGCAAGGGGAATGAGATGGCTTTGCAGCGGCTGCGCGATGCGGCCGAGCGCGCCAAGATCGAGCTTTCGACCACCATGGAGACAGAGATCAATCTGCCGTTCATTACGGCGGATGCTTCCGGGCCGAAGCACCTGGTCAAGAAGCTGACGCGGGCGAAGCTGGAGACGATGATTGAAGACATTCTGCAGCGCTCGGTTGGGCCGTCGAAGCAGTGCATGAAGGATGCCGGGATTGACGCTTCGAAGATCAATGAGGTGGTGCTGGTCGGCGGACAGACGCGCATGCCGCGCATTCAGCAGATCGTGAAAGAACTGTTTGGGCGCGAAGGCCACAAGGGTGTGAACCCGGATGAAGTCGTAGCGGTTGGCGCGGCCATTCAGGGCGGCGTGCTGAAAGGCGAGGTGAAGGACCTGCTGCTGCTCGACGTGACTCCGCTGACGTTGTCGATTGAAACGCTGGGCGGCGTGGCGACTCCGATGATTCCGCGGAACACGACGATTCCGACGAAGAAGACGGAGACGTTTTCGACGGCGGCGGATTCGCAGACTTCGGTTGAGGTGCATGTGCTGCAGGGCGAGCGTCCGATGGCGGCTGCAGAACCGGACTCTCGGCAAGTTCCATTTAACCGGACTGCCACCGGCACCGCGCGGCATTCCGCAGATTGAGGTGACGTTCGACATCGACGCGAACGGCATTTTGAATGTGACCGCGAAAGACATGGCCACCGGCAAGGATCAGAAGATCACGATTACGTCGTCTTCGGGTCTTTCGAAGGAAGAGGTCGAGCGCATGGCGAAAGAAGCCGACGCGCACTCGGCCGAGGACAAGGCGCAGCGCGACGCGATCGAAGCCAAGAATCAGCTCGACACGATGACTTACAACATCGAGAAGATGCTGAAGGAGCATGGCGACAAGATCTCGGGCACGGAGCGTGGAGACGTCGAGAACGCGCTGGCGGACGCGAAGAAGGCCATCGAGACGAACGACAAGGCGCAGATGGATTCGGCGCGCGAGAAGCTGACGGCGGCATCGCACAAGCTGGCGGAGCAGATGTATAAAGCAACGCAGGCGCAGGGCGGGCCGGCGGGCGGACCGGGCGATTCGGGCGCGGGTCCAGCGTCGGGCGGCGACGGTCAGGCTCAGCAGAAGAAGGATGAGGGCGTGATCGATGCTGAGTATGTTGATGTCGAGGACAAGAAATAAGGGAGCTGCGAGACGCGAGCTTCGAGCTTTGGGGGCGTGAAAACGCCCCCAAATTTTCCGCGACGGATGGCAGGGTTAAGATGCGGTTTTGTTCTCTTTCCGTTCGCCATAAAATATTTATTTGAGGGTGCGAGTTTTCGAAGATTTCACTTAATTTACGGCAATTTCGCCGCTGATTCCTAAGGAGTTACGGGTTTATGTATCATGGGTTGTCAAGTACCGCTGTGGTTACTAATTTTGGATCGGATTTATATCTAATTAGTTACTATTTGCGGCGGGCAACAAAGCGTTGACCACGGAGGGCACTGAGGTACACAGAGGGCCCCGACATACGCGAGGAGAACTACGAGGCACGTGCAGAACGCTCGGGTACGCGGAGGTTTAATCGGTAGCTGGTTTTTCTGGGCGGGATCTTTCCCGGGGAATCGGCGGCGCCGGGACCGCGGGGCGAGGTCGATGCGGTTTGTGCTTGGCGGATGCAGAAAGTATCGGGATTTATTTTCGCGGGGTCCGGAGGCGGAGACGCTACTTGGCTTGGTTGAGCGGGTTTAAGTTTGTGGAATGGGAAAGAGGAAAACGAATTGAGATTTGAAGTCAATGGTCAGATGTTTTTTGTGAACTTTGTTGCGGAGGAGGGACGGTGGTATTGCTACGCTCCAAGCGCGTCTGGGATGCAGAAAATCCCCGTGTCGATGGATGCGACTCCGTTCGACAGGTTTACCATGCAGCAAGACGAGCAGGCGAAAGAAGTGGTGAACTAGTGGCCTGTCGCGGTGAGTTCGTTACCGGTCGGCGGAATCCCTCAGGGGCTGAAGCCCGCATCATTACGGCTCTGGGCCGGCACGACTGAAGTCGTGCCCTTCCCCAAGCAAGTAAACCTATACTCGCTCTAGTAACGATTGTTCTGCGACAGGCCACTAGGTTGCCGTTGAGGTGATTGAATTATGGCTCAAAGCACCTCCGGAGTCTTTCGACTTTTCGGTCAGAGAATCGGGCTGAGTTGCCTGGCCTTGGTTGTATTTTGCGCTCCGCTTATGTCTCAAGATTCGGATATTAGAGGTCGAGTTGTGAATGAACTCGAACAGCCTTTGGCCGGCGTTTCTGTGACGGGCATGCATCACTACACCACGGGCGGTTATTCGGCGATTCATGCCACCACAGCCGCGGATGGCCGCTATCAACTTCTTTCGGTTGGAAGAGCATTATCCTTTCGAACACGAGGCTACCAGCCTTTAACGAAGGTACGCCTCCCCGGGGACGCGGTCGTCGATGCATCTCTGCGCAAGGAAAACGCCGGGTGGACGCTTGCGCGGTGCACGCCTGAGCAACAGAAAGGCCAAAAACGGTATGGCAGCGATTATCGGTTCCGCGTGCCTTCAGGCGTACAAGTGGAAAAGGGCGAGCGGGACATTGACTACCATAAGGTATTCGTGCTTTTTCCAAGAGATCGCAAGCAGCGTCTGATGATTTGGTCTGGAGCATTACTTGGGGGCGGTTTCGCGTACACTGCCTACGAACCCTGGTATCTGGATGGGTCGAAGATCTCGGAACACAGTGACAACGATTCGGTCGCGATGGACGTTCGCGGCACAATGCCAAACGGCCGACGGTGGCGTTCAGTTTCATGGATCACCGACATAGCCGAGTATCACGATGTCTCGTACGAGGCGGCCAATTTCTTCGACCAAATCCTGGATTCGGGCTGCCTCGTCCATTAGAAGAAGATGGCAGCTTCAACGGCCCTCGGCTTTGCCGAGGGCCGTGCTACGCTCAGGAAGACAGAGCGTAAGATTATGGAGCAGAAGAATCCGAGAGCTGGTAACTGAGAGCTGACAACTGAGAGCCGACCGCTAGAACATGGCCACTCCAACCAAAGATAAAGATTATTACGGTGTTCTGGGCGTTAAGAAGTCCGCCTCGGCGGATGAGATTCGCAAGGCATTCCGCAAACTCGCGCGAAAATATCATCCTGACGTAAATCCCGGGGACAAGTCTGCCGAAGAGAAGTTCAAAGCGCTCTCCGAAGCAAATGACGTTCTGAGCGATCCCAAGAAACGCAAAATCTATGACCAGGTCGGGTTCTACTCCGACAACATCGATGCGGCCACGGCTGAGGCCTATGCGCGCGGCGGCGGACAGCCCGGTGCTGGCGGCTTTTCGGGTGGGGGATTTCCTGGCGGCGCCTACACCGGCGGTTATTCGGGCGGGGCGGGCAACGTCGACTTTGGCGGATTCGATTTTTCCGATCTCTTCGAAGGCGCGCGCCAGGGCGGACACAAGACTACAACTTCAAGCGGAGGCGGTTTCCGCGATATCTTCTCGAATATTTTCACGGGCGGCGGTCGTGGCGCGCCCGCCGAAGAAGGACCTGAGCCGGGATCCGATCTCGAATACCAGGTGAATGTTCCTTTCTGGACCGCCATCCGCGGCGGCGTGATGAAGCTGAACATTGCACGGCGCGATGTCTGCGGCAACTGTCACGGCAATGGAACGATCGAGGCGCCGGGTGTCTGTCCGCAGTGCCACGGCAAGGGCACGATCGAGCAAACGGGCGGACGGATGAAATTCAACGTGACCTGTCCGCGGTGTCATGGGACGGGCAAGAATATTTCCACCTGCCCGGTCTGCCACGGCGAAGGCAGCGTGGAGCGCACCGAACCGCTGGAGATTCGCATCAAGGCGGGGACTCGCGATGGGCAGCGGATTCGAATTGCGGGGAAGGGAAACGCGGGGCTGCGGGGCGGCGGAGTAGGCGATCTCTACGTGATTATCCGGATCGACGAGCACCCGCTGTTTCACCGCGAGAGCGACGACATTTACATTACTGTGCCGGTGACCGCGGTTGAGGCGGCTCTGGGATCGAAGATTGACGTGCCGACGATTGATGGCAGAAGCACGCTGAAGATTCCTCCGGGCACGCAGTCGGGACAGAAGCTGCGGCTGCGCGAGAAAGGCGTGCCGTCGGCGACAAAAGACGGCGTCCGCGGAGATGAGATCGTGGAAGTGAAGATCACCGTGCCTATGCCGCGGGACGAGAAGACGAAAGAACTGCTGCGGGAGCTGGCCAAGCTTAACCCGGAAGATCCGCGGGCTGAGTTGTGGGAGAAGGTCTAGATTCAGTTATCAGTCATCAGCTATCAGTCCTCAGTTAGACCCAAGTATGCCGCCCCCTGAGACGGGGCAAGCCCCGTCTCTACGCGCGATCGTCAAGCCTCGTCTCTACGCGTGCGATCGTCTTGGCCGGGGCACCCCATCTCTACGCGGCTTTGACGGGTCTACGCTGCCGTCTTTGCCAGCTTTAGTTCATCTCCGCCCCGCACGGAATAATGTTGCTCGGGAACAGGGAAGCCGGCCTTGGAGAATGTCTCGTTGATCAGCCGGTTGGTATCGAAATAGACCTGCCAGTAGTGCGCGTTGTTGCAATACGGGCGCACTGCGAGGACCGGCCCTGCGAGGTTGAAGGTCAGGATCTCTACGTCGGGCGCTGGGGAGGTCAGCACGTTCGGAATCTGGGCCAACGCCGGTCTCAGCAACTCAACCGCCGCGTGGGGATCTACTCCGTGGGCCAGTTGGGCGGTGAGTTCGACGCGGCGGTAGGGATTGGCCGAAAAGTTCTGGATCGTGTCGCCGAAAACCTTGCCGTTGCCGACGATGGTTTTCACGTTGTCGGGCGTGCTTAGGGTGGTCGCGAACAGACCGATCTCCTCGACCGTGCCGGTGACGCCGGCGGCGGTGACGAAGTCTCCAACCTTGAAGGGCTGCAGGATCACCAGAAATACGCCGCCGGCAAAGTTCGATAGCAGGCCCGACCACGCCATTCCGATGGCAACGCCTGCGGCAGCAAGGAGAGCGGCGAAGCTGGTGGTCTCGACGCCGAAGAATCCGAGGATGGCGACCGCCAGCACGATGTTCAGGAGCGCGCCCAGAGCGGAGTTGATGTAGCGGATCAGCGTGGGATCGATCTTCTGCTTTCGGAGGGCGCTATCGAGCAGGCGAAGAGCAAGGCCGATCAGCCAGCGGCCGACAATCCAAAGGGCGATCGCCCCTAGAATCTTCAACCCGACGGCGGTCAGCACGGCGGTTACGGTCTGCATCATGGTGGTGAAATTGAAATTCATGGATCCTCCTTGTGGTGGCGGCAGGTGGCGGGTTTCAGGTCGGCTGACATTTTACCTGCGGGGCTGGGCGTTGGCTACACTGCTCGGCGTGGTGCGGTCAGAGTTTGGCGAGGTCTAAAACAAAAGCAGGCAACCACAGAGGTCGCGGAGGTCACAGAGGGAAACTTTTTGTGATTTTCTCTTTGTTCCCTTTGACTAACTACTTGTTCCAATCTCTGCCGTCTACCATGCGCTTGATGCCGTCTTTCAGGCGGGCTACATGGAAATTGATCAACAGGCCGACGTTCTTACCGCTCAGGCGCAAGTACGAAAGCAACTGGGCTTCGTGGACGGGATGGATAGCCTCGACGCACTTGACCTCGACGATGACGAGGTTTTCGACCAGCAGATCGATTCGATACCCGAGTTCGAGTTTCTCTCCCTCGTAAACCACGGGCAGACCAACCTGTGTGGCCACTCGAAACCCTCGTTTTCGCAGTTCATGGGCGAGGCAGGCCTGGTACGCACTTTCCAGCAGGCCGGGGCCGAGCACCGAGTGGACCTTCAGCGCCGCGTCGACAACCGCTCCGGAGACATGATTCACGCGGGGTATTCGGATGGGCCCTGGACTGGCCATAGCGTTCTCCTATGTCTACAACTACACGAATCACCAGCTTCCCTCTGTGATCCTCAGTGTCCTCTGTGGTGATGAATCGCTCAAAACCGGCTACCACAGAGGTCACTGAGGGCCACAGAGAAAACCTGAACCTGAACCTGAAGTGAGCCCGTTACCTCCGTACCTGCCCTTACTCAAAACAAATTTTCGATTTTTCTCAAAAACATCTTGCATCTGTGGAAATTTGCCGTAATCTCACAACTGCGAACTAACTTCGCCGAAATGTCCGGGAAATTCGCGTGACGCCCGGGAGCCGCGAGCAACATTTTCAAGGGAGACGCGGTGGTGAGAGTGAGTCGCTCTGAGGAGGAAGCCATAGGAATTGGCAACTGCTACCGCTCCCACTAATATCCCGCCGACTGGCTTTAATTCTGCCCCCAGTCCTACTGTCGCTCCCCGCAAAAAGTCGATTCGGCTCACGCTGTGGCCTCTGGTCGCCGCCACCTTCTTTATGGTGTCGGGTGGAACCTATGGGACCGAGGACATCGTGCACGGCGCAGGGTACGGCAAGGCGATCCTCATCCTGCTGCTGACCCCGCTGCTTTGGAGCCTGCCGACCGCGTTCATGATCGGCGAGCTTTCGAGCGCACTGCCCTTTGAGGGCGGCTATTACGCCTGGGTGCGGCGCGCGATGGGAAATTTCTGGGGATTTCAGGAAGCGTGGCTGTCGCTGGTCGCGTCCATTTTCGATATGGCGATCTATCCCACGCTGTTTGTCGCGTATCTGACGCGCATGTTCCCATGGTTCCAGGAGAATCATCGCGGCGTGGCGGTTGCGCTCGGCGTGGTGATTGTCTGCGCGATTCTCAACATCATGGGCGTGAAGGTTGTCTCGACGACTTCGCTGTGGCTGTTCTTTGCCTTGTCGGCGCCGTTCGCCGCGATTTTCGTGCTGGCGCCTTTCAAGATTCACGCGCTGGCCAATGCGGTGACCAAGCCCACTACTTCGAATGTCGATATTCTCGGCGGGCTGCTCATCTGCATGTGGAACTACATGGGATGGGACAATGCCTCGACCATCGCGACCGAAGTCGAGCGGCCGCAGAAGACTTATCCGCGGGCTATGTTGTGGGCGGTGGTCATCGTTGCCCTCACTTATGTGCTGCCCTTTGCGGCGATGTGGATCACCGGCCTTCCCGCTTCGGCGTGGGAGACCGGGGCCTGGGCCGATATTGCG
Organism: uncultured Acidobacteriaceae bacterium; assembly: GCA_963709055.1. Classification (GTDB taxonomy): domain Bacteria; phylum Acidobacteriota; class Terriglobia; order Terriglobales; family Acidobacteriaceae; genus Acidiflorens. The sequence goes on along the minus strand of CAVPUZ010000021.1, from coordinate 392,214 downwards.
CAGTTGATGGGCGGTCCGGTGCTGCGGATTGCTCTGGTCGCCGGTGGCATGATGAGCGGCTTCGGCATGTTTAATGCGCTGGTGATGAGCTACTCGCGTCTGCCGCTGGCTATGGCGCAGGACGGCATGCTGCCGAAGGTGTTTGCGAAGCTGCATCCGAAATCGCGCGCGCCGTGGGTAGCGATTATCGCGTTGGCGATCGGATGGGGCCTTGCTTTGAACCTCGGGTTTGAGCGCCTGGTCACGCTTGACATCATGATCTACGGCGCTAGCCTGACGCTGGAGTTTGTCGCGCTGATTGTGCTGCGCTTCCGCGAGCCGGAGTTGAAGCGGCCTTTTCGGGTGCCGGGAGGATTGTTTGGGGCGATTGCGGTCGGCATCCCGCCGACGCTTTTGCTGGGCTTCGCGGTTTTGAACAGCGAGCACGAAGCAATTCTCGGGATGAGCGCGTTTTGGTTTGGGCTGATCGTGATGGGCGCGGGCGTGGTGGCTTATGCCATCAATCATGCTTTGAAACCGGCGGGGTGGGCTCGGCCTGAGCCTAAGCCGGAGCTGGCGGCTTAGAACTCTTACCACGGAGTACACGGGAAGGTTTCTGAGCGGGGTGGCGTATGTCATCCCGCTGCGTCTATTGCAGAACCGGATACCTCGCAATACCTCTGGCTCTTCTGGGTTTCCGCCGCGGTCTCCTTAGCGATTTCGGTTCCGATTACAATCCCGCTGGAGTTCCTTATCGAGAAGCTTCTGCATCGAGAAAGCGAACCCGTCTTTCAATTCCTTTTCTTTCGTCTGGAACATGGCGCCAGCATTTTTACTCTCGATCAGGATTTTGTTCGAATTTCCCGGATGATGGGGCTGGAACTGTGCAGTTTTCGACCGCAGCGGCCGCTTCTCAGGCGCTGGTAGCCCAGTTTTCAATCGCTAGATTCCGAACCCGCCGAAATTCCCGGGAATTGTTCGTGACCAAGGTTAGGCCTAAGCAGCGGGCGTGGGCGGCGATGAATAGATCGTTAGCTCCGATCATTGTCCCCTGCTTCTTGAGATCGGCGCGGATCGTCGCGTAGTGCGCGGACGCCCGATCGGGATAATCCAGTACCTCAACATAGCCAAGAAATGCCGTCAGCGCCGTTTCGTCCTGCTGCCTTCTTGGTGATAACTCGACGCCATACAAGAGTTCCGACTTGGTAATGACGGAAATGCAAACTTCATTCACCGGAACCTTCTGCAGCCGTTTGAGGACCGCATCGTTCGAACGCTTCATGATGTACGAACACGTATCTGTGTCGAGCATGTAACGCACCATTACACTTCCCGCTCCTGCACCCGGAGGTCATCGATTCCATCCATAAAGCAGTCGGACGCGACCGGACCGTCAGCCAGGTACGTCGACCAATCGAACGGTTGCGGCGAAAGCACGACGCCCTTTCCTTCTTTTCGAATGAAGACCTCTGGCACGTTGAACTGGAACTCCTTCGGCAGTCGCACCGCCTGACTGCGATTGTTCATGAAGATTTTGGCTTTGCGTTGCGTGGGCGTCCGGTTCCCGGATTTCGACGATGGTCGTGGCATATACAGAAAGTATATCCCAACCGTCGTCCGCGTGAATGGCAAAACGTGCTGGAAGACAGCGCCCCATGGATGCAGCTGCCTACACCTTCGTTCCAGCGTTGGTGCTACATTAGTCTCAGCATGAGCGTTCGGAATTTTTATCGGCGAATGCCGGAGTACCTCGCAATGCCTCTGGCTCTTCTGGTTTCCGCCGTGTTGTCCTTAGCGCTCTCGGTTCTGATTACAATCCCGCTAGAATTCCTCCTCGGGAAGCTTCTCCATCGAGAAAGCGAACTCGGTCTTTCACTTCTCATCTGGTTCTGTGCGGCACCAAGCCTCGCTGTTCTCGCCTTCGTATCCTGCCTCTCTATCCTTATCAACTGGCATCACGCAACGTCTTGGCGCACTCCGACCTTCGCGTTCGGTCTCGGCGGTATTTTGTTATGGCTATGGGCCCATAATTTCGGTGGAATCGGCTTTGTGTGGTACTTACCGCCAACCTCCACATGGCTTGTTAGCTGCTGGTTCTTACATCGAAGGTCGATTTCCCATTCTCAACATGTCATCCAAGCGTAAATCCAAGGGCGCGTACATGATCTCGGCGGTGGCCGAGATGTATGACATCCATCCGCAGACGCTGCGGCTTTATGAACGGGAGGGGTTGCTCAAGCCCAGCCGCACTGAGGGGAACACTCGGCTCTATACCGACGAAGACTTGCAGAGGCTGGAATTTATCCTTTCGCTGGCGCGTGATCTTGGAGTCAACATCAGCGGAATTGCGATCATCCTCCAGATGCGGGCGCGCATGGAGGAGATGCAGTACCAGATCCAGGATTTCGTCCAATATATCCAGCGCGAAGTTCTGACTCGCGCTAATGCCGCTGCCGATCCTTCCAAGGGCGCGATCGTGCCTTTGCGCCGGCCTGTCGTTGCGCCGCCTGACATATCGCGGAGAAAAGATTCCTCGAAGTAGTGTGGCGCTTGCTCCCCCGTGAAGCGTCCCGCTCGTTCGCGGGATGAGGGTGAGCCGATTAAGCGGCAGATTTCACTAAATTTTCATCTCGACGCAACCACCTGATTGCGATTTGCGTCTAGGTTGAGATCATGAAACGGGAAGCTTGCACGGCTGGCGCGGCTGCAGGGTTCGCCAGCGCACATGCCTCGAGTAAAACTCGCAATCATAATGATAATGCGCTCAAGCTTAGTCTCGAGGCGGCGCCGGCCGGTGGCGCCGTCGTGCTGCATTGTGACGCACCCGTCATCTCCGGCGGGGAGGCGCATTCGATCGGCAGCCTCATCTCCGAGGTACTGCCATCGGCGCGCCGAATGGTAGTTGATCTCAGCGGAGTTCTTGCGATCGATACCAGCGCTCTCGGTGAACTCGTGTTGATGCAAATGTGGGCGGATGCCGCCGGCTACACGCTGACCTTTGCCAGTCCCAGAAAATCTGTTGGCGGTCTTCTGGAAAACACCAACCTGGTTTCGATTCTCGATCTGTATTCGAGTGTGGACGCCGCCATTGCGGCGTTGCACCAGGAAGAAGTGCAATCGGCGTAGCTCAGCAGGAATCTGAGAAAGTCGGCGCGAGCCCTAAAGGCATGCCTCAGGCGCTAAAGCGCGGACACGTTTTAAACGACTTAACGGCACGAGTGAAGAGCTTGCGGAAAAAGTCCGGATGCTGACCTCAGCCCCTAAAAGGGGCGATTGATAGCAAGCAGCTTGCGGCATCGCTAAAGCGATGCCCTGATACGAAACCGATTTTTTCCACAGCTCCTGAACTCGTGCCATTCCCAAAACCCGCTCGAACAGGCCGGCCCCTTCCGCTTCCCAGCCGCCCAGACTTTTTCCGTAGCCTGCTGGATCTACTTCTCGCGCTGGAAACGATAACGTCCGCCGCGGTCTTTAGCCACCTGCTCGGCCACTTTCAGGAACGCCTGGCCGGCGTGTGAGAGCGCCGATTCTTGCCGGTATGCGAGGCGCAGCTTCCGTTGAAAATGTAAGTCCCGCACCGGGACCCGCACCAGTTCTCCGCGGGCGATCTCGCTCTCTATGCTAATGTCGGGCACCAGCGCGACTCCGTTCCCCATGCTCACGAAGCGCTTGATCGCCTGCAGGGTTGGGAGTTCGACGTCCTGATGCAGAGGAGTCTTGTGGCGCTTAAAGGCCTCAATCACTTTGTCCTTGTAGGGGGACGAGACGATGTGGGCCACGAACGATTCGGCTCCCAGTTGGTGAATACTTACTTCGCCCGCCGACGCCAGCGGATGTCCGGGAGGAACCACCAGCGTCAACTCGTCGAGGTACACCACCACCGATTTGAGCTGGGGCTCCTGAGGATCGTAGGAAAGAACTCCCATTTCCACCTTGTGCTTCACCACGTCATCGGGAATGTGACTGCCGAGCGACCGCCATACCGTGATCTTGATGGTGGGATGGAGGCGACGAAACTCGGTCAGGATGGGCAGAAGGTAGAGCACGGTGAATTCGTTGGCGGCGATGGCCAGCTTGCCCTTCTGCAGCTCGCGCATCTCGACCAGCGCTTCCTGGGCGTCCTGCCGCAGGTTGACGAGCCTCTCGGCGTATTCCTGAAGAACGCGCCCGGCATCGGTGAGGACACCATCGCGGGAGGAGCGGTCAAACAGGGGCTCGCCGATCTCCAGTTCCAGTTTGCGGACGGTCTGGCTGACGGCCGATTGGGTGCGAAACAATTTCTCGGCTGCCCGGGAAAAACGGCGCTCGCGCGCCACTGCGAGAAAGACTTCTAGTTGGGAGATTTCCATGGTCAGGTCCTCAACTGGGCAAAGTGGAAGCGCACTCTTACAAGGCGTCGACCACGGAGTACACGGAGTACACGGAGGTCACGGAGGAACCCTTCGCGATGCGTAATTCGCCTCACCCTGATCGGGCCATCTTGCCCGCAAACAGTCTTACACGGCGTTGACCACGGAGTACACGGAGGTTCACGGAGAAACCCTTCGCGATATCGTGGTTCGCCCCATCCTGATCGGGTCATTTTGCAGTAATGCGATATTAAGATATAGACGAGTTTGATAACAAACGCTTATACTATAATTAATAGTGATACTTCCGTAAAGATAATAAACTTCTCTTGCGGGATCGAATGACGGTAAAGTAACAGGAGTTAGTTTTGGGGAGGTCTCACAATGGACCGGCCACGCATCACTATTTTTGACACGACACTCCGTGACGGCGAGCAGTCGCCGGGTTGCAGCATGAATGTTCAGGAAAAGCTGCGACTCGCCCAGCAACTCGATCGCCTCGGGGTCGATGTGATTGAAGCCGGATTCCCGATCGCCTCGGATGGCGACTTCGAAGCCGTGCAAAAAATTGCCGCTTCGGTACGACGGCCTGTCATCGCCGGTCTTGCCCGGGCCTGTACTCCAGACATCGATCGCGCCTGGCAGGCATTGAAGGGTGCAGCCCACCCGCGCATTCATGTATTTCTGGCGACCTCCGACATTCACCTGAAGTACAAGCTGCGCATTACTCGCGAGCAGTGCCTGGCGCAGGCGCGCGAGGCGGTCCGGCACGCGAAGTCGCTGTGTGCGGATATTCAATTTTCACCGGAAGATGCGACCCGTACCGACATCCCATTTCTATGCCAGGTTGTCGAGGCCGTAATTGACGCTGGGGCCACCACGGTCAACATTCCCGATACCGTTGGCTACAGCATGCCAGAGGAATATGGCCAACTGATCCGCACGCTGCGTGAAAAGGTAGCAGGCATCGAGAACGTCACCATCTCCACTCACTGCCATAATGACCTTGGCCTGGCAGTCGCCAACTCGCTGGCAGGGGTGCAGAACGGAGCGCGCCAGGTGGAGTGCACTATCAATGGTATTGGAGAGCGCGCGGGCAACGCATCGCTGGAAGAAGTTGCGATGGCGATGCGGGTTCGAGCTGACCGCTATCCCTACGAGACCGCGCTAGCCACCGAACAGATCTTCGCGTCGAGCCAGATGCTGGCCGAGATCACTCGCGTGCCAGTGCAACCGAACAAAGCCATCACGGGACGGAATGCTTTCGCGCACGAGGCTGGGATCCATCAGGATGGCATGCTGAAGAATCCGCTGACGTACGAAATCATGACGCCGCAATCGGTGGGCGTGCCCGACTCCCGCCTGGTGCTGGGGAAGCACTCTGGCCGGCACGCGCTCGCGCTGCGCTGCCAACAGCTGGGACACAGCTTTGAGCGCCGCGAACTGGACGAGATCTATCGCAAGTTCGTTATTCTTGCGGACCGCATCAAGCGCGTGCAGGACAGTCATTTGCTGGAACTGATTCACGACGTTTCGAGCAGCCTGCCGCAGGATGCGAGTAGCGACTTCGCGGCGCAGGGCAAAAAGTTTCCGCCCACCTCGACCGGGTTGCCTTTGCCACGTGCCGCGGGAGCGATGGAATCATTCCCGGCTCACATTCAGATTGGGCCCGTACACTCTCCGAGGTCGAACGCGTTCGGCGAACATCATGGCGAACAGGAAGACTATCTTTGGGGAGTGTAATCCGGGGGCGTTTAATCTGGGGCGTTGATAAAGCCGTTTCCCTCAGGGGCTAAAGCCCGTATTTCCTGGCACGGATTACGGCGCGGCTCAAGTCGCGCCCTTTCAAAGCCTCTTAACTTATGCTGCGAACTTGTTGGGAAGCACACTAGCGTCGTGACCGCGTGATCTTTTCTACGAGCGCCGGTTCCTCGGCCTCCGGCCCACGTATGAAAAATCATGCGGTCACGACACTAGAAGCCTGCAGAAAAATCCTGATTCAAACAGCTTCTGGGAAGAGCGCGAGTTTCGGAAGGTCCGGAAAAACTCCGCTTTTGATGTTGCTTTGAGATGTTGCTTTGAAAGGGTGCGGCCTTGAGCCGCACCGTAAGTTGCGAAAAATCGAACGCGGCTTCACAGTTTGCTGAAAAACTCGAATTGCACAATAAAAGGGAAGGGCACGACGTTTAGTCGTGCCACTAAGTCGTTCAAAATGAATCTGCGCTTTAGCGCATGGGGAACTGCTCACGGCCGCAGATCGACTTTTTCCGCAAACTGTTCAGCCGCTGCGGGGACCTTTCACTTCCTCAGTCCCCATCGACCGGCGAAAGACGTTCCGAAACCTCGTCCGGAGCAATCCAGAGAATTACCTGCATGCTCTTGGGAGTGGCAGCGCCCCCCATCGGATAAAGCCGCCGCACCAGGCTCGCCAGCACAATCAGGCCGCCCCCCAGCAGAACCAGCAGCGCGTGTTCCGGGAGCGTGGAAGCCCGCAGGACGACCGCTCCTCCGGAGTGGGCGAGGAAACAGGCAACGGAACTGCCAAACATAATCGGCATGGGAATTAATTAACTCCTCGAATCCCATTCTGGGACACTTCCCGCGCTGGGAGAAGGTTTCCAAAGGCCGTAGTCCGGGCACCGCAGTGTCATTACGCAGCATGGTTTTATTCCCGGCCCGGACACTCCCTTTCGTTTCTAAAGGTTTTCTTGATCGGTCTATCTCTGTGCACCATGCACTTGAGTGACGCATATCGCGCCCTCAGGCTACTTACACAAGCTGCTTGACTGTCCCCCACCACCCCGTGATTCGACAAACGGCGGGGCTTATGTTATCGTTCGGGTCCCTCCAGTCGCTCGGAGTGCAAGTGAATGTCTCCCTAGGGCGGTGCATTATGCTCAATCCCGTTTTTACTTCACTCCCTGTTGTGCGCAAATTTAGTCTCGCTCTGCTGACGGCTGTCGCAGTGCTAGTGCTAATGGGGGGAAACGATTGCGAAGAGAATTCCCCCCCGGAAGCTACCCCTTATGTTTTCGTTCCCTACTTTCATGGGAACGTGACTGTCGTGGCTCCTCCCACCAAGGACACGGGCTATGCATCCGGTCCAAATATGTTTGGAGGACTCTACCGCAGCGCGGATTGCAAGGTTGCAGGCGTTATCGCGAACGATGGCGCCACCTTCAACGTGGCAGGCGTAAAACAAGGTTATCAGGACACTCTGCACCACCTCGCTGGCCTCACGACGAAGGGCGACTTATGGCCCGAGGGGTGTACGGATCCAGACGCGAATAACCCTGGCTCGATTGCCGCTTATGCGGGCCAGGCTCCGAACGGGAAATATGTGGTCGCGACAATCAACAATTCAAACCCGAATGCCATCGACATTTACCAGGCGAGCGCGCCTGTGGCCAAGCAGCAAGACGCGCCCGTGCAGACGATCGCCATCGGGCCCAACGTCGGCCCCATCGTCGCGGCGGACCTGAACGGTGACGGCAATCCGGATCTGATCGTGGGATTTTTCGGCAACAACTCACCCAAAACGAATGGCGGATTCGCCGTGTTGCTCAGTGATGGCAACGGCTCGTTCAAGGCGCCGACCATTGTGCCCTTATCGGGCGAGGGTATCGTCGGCTTGGCGATGGCGGACGTGAACCACGATGGAAAGCCGGACTTGATTGCGCTGGAGCAATCACTGACCACAAACCATTTCCAAGTGGGTATTTTCCTGGGGGATGGCCACGGAGGTTTCACGGCAAAGAAGAGTTACTCGACCGGATATACGATCAGCCTTGTGGTGGCGGACCTCAATGACGATGGACATCCTGATGTGATCTTGTCCGACGGAGAGTTATTGCTGGGGAATGGCGACGGAACATTCAAGTTCGGCAAGCCGCTTCCGCTGCCGAATAACGGGCCTGAGGACGTGGTTTCATTAGTCGCCGCTGACTTCAACCATGATAAGAAAATCGACCTGGCGGTAGTTACTCTTACCGATCAGGTCGGCGTATTCCTCGGCAATGGGAATGGCACGCTCCAACCGCCGACCTGGTATTCGGGAGTGTATCATTGTGACGCGATCACGACTGCCGATCTGGACGGCGACGGGAATCTGGATCTCGTGCTCGGAACGCAAACAGGTGGTGGTTTCGCCCCTATGCCAAACGTCCTGGGTGGAACAGGCGGGCTCGGCGTATTGATGGGAAACGGAGACGGAACGTTTCAAGGCGCTCCGGCCTACCAAACCGGCGCGAGCCCGGGCCTTAATAACTACGCCTTTGCCATCGCAGACATCAATGGGGATAAAAATCAGGACATCCTCACACCGTTTTCATTGCTGGCCGGAAACGGCAAGGGCACATTTACGGTCAATTCCGGAACGCCATTCCCGGGAATCACCGGCAGTAATGCCGGACAGGTCATTCGCACTGCCGACCTGAACCACGATACGAAGATCGACGCCGTGGTCACGACCGTGACCGGCACGGCCGAGCCCAAGGTGTTCCTGAATGCAGGCGCGGGGAAGTTTAAAGCGGGCGCTACTTTGCCGGTGCAAAATGTTATCGACGTGAATATCGCCGACTTTAACGGCGATAAGATTCCCGACCTCGCGCTTCTTTCCTACACCTCGGGCTCGGGTATCGCCGTGCATGTTCTTCTCGGAAAGGGCGACGGCACATTTAATGCTCCGCTGGCAGTCACGCTGCCGGCGGAGGCGGCAAAATCGACTGGCGGCCGAATCTATAGCGCCGATATCAATCACGATGGCAACATGGATCTCGTCGTGCTCAATGTCGGCGACTTCCAGAACTCCGAAAACGGTGGAACCTATGTGCTGCTCGGCAATGCTAAGGGAGGATTCACCATGTCGGATGACCTCACCGGCGTGCCGAATCCCTACGATGCCGCGATTGGCGACTTCAACAAAGATGGAAAATTAGACTTGGTCGTGTCGACGACCGACTTCAATGGCAGTATCGCAGCGCCTCCGATGATCTTCCTGGGCAGCGGCACAGGGACATTTGGAGCCGGCAAAGCGCTTCCGACCGTTTCTTATATACCGATGCACCTGTCAGCCGCCGATTTCAACGGAGACGGCAAACTCGACTTACTCCTCGGCAGCTGTTGCGGATTGGCTACTACCAGCATTTTGCTGGGCAACGGAAACGGAACTTTTCAACCGGAACAGATCCTGCAGGTAGCCGGGTCTCCCGCGCAAATTGCGGCCGGCGATCTGAATGGTGACAATCGGCCCGATATCGTCACCTACTCAGGAGTGGCCAACGGTTTCCTCGATATTCTGATCAACGAATATGGAGTCGTCAAACCTTAGGGCAATATTTTGCATGAGTATGAGTATTGGTCAGTTGGCGAAAAATCGCGATAGCACTCATTGACATTCAAAAGGTACCGGTGCCCCATTCAAGCCCGCCTTTGGCTTGAGTGGGGATGTTGGCCTGAGTGGGATGTTGGCCTGAGTGAGTATGTTCAGATCACCTCGCGCGCCGCGTCTTCGCCTTGGGCTTCGGCTCGCTCTTGCCCTTAAGATTAAGCGCCACCGCCGCCCGGATCAGATCCTTCAACGCCGCCTCGTCGATCTTCTCGCCTTCGTGGATGTCGATCGCCCGCCTCACATTCCCCTCGAGGCTCGAGTTGAATAGACTCGCAGGGTCCTGCAACGCGGCTCCCTTGGCAAATGTCATTTTGACGACGTTCTTGTAGGTCTCCCCCGTGCACACAATGCCGCCATGCGAAAACACAGGAGTCCCCGGCGATGTCGGCTTCACCCACTTCAACTCTTCGACAATCTCCGGGTCGGCCGCGTGGATGATGGCGCGCACCTTCGCCAGCACCTTCCCGCGCCAGTCTCCGCCGCCAGAAAGTTCCATGATCTTCCCGTCGATGAATGCCGAGGCAGATAATGCGGAGGCAGATTCCATCGCGCCCGTCTTTTTCATATGTACTTCCCACCCTCGCACCTAATTTAGCTGCGCTCACCATAACCTGCAACCTCCGCCAGCCGAATCCGCTTCTGCGAGCGGAGGCAAGAATCAAAGTCCAAATTCAGACCCTTAGCCAGCCCCGGAACCCCCTACCGGCATAGTAGGATTCGGCGCCGTTGTGATACACGAAAACCGTGTCGAAGCGGCGATCACAAAAGAGGGCGCCGCCGAGTTTTCTGATAGCAGAAGGTGTTTTCACCCAGCTCGAGGTTTTCGTATCGAAATTTCCAAGTGTCTGCAGCTCGCGATATTGTTCTTCCGTTAAAAGCTCAATGCCCATGGCGGCAGCCATATCGATGGCGTTATCTTTTGGTTTATTTTCTTTCCTTGAATCGAGCGCCGCACGGTCGTAGCAAAGGCTTCTGCGTTCTTTAGGACTTTCCGCTGAACAATCGTAAAAAATGTATTCGCCGGTCTTTTTATCATGTCCAACAGCATCCGGTTCACCGCCAGTTCTTTCCATTTCGTTGAGTGACCACAGTTTTTCGGCATTCGCTTCCAGCTTGGCTTGCACTTTAACCCATGCAAGACCTTGGTGGCGGTCCATGTTTTTCTCAAAACGAGATCTCAATGCTCCGAGCATTTCTTCCCGTTGTTTCTTCGAGAGGGTTACGTTTGACATAGTGCTTCCTAATCTTAAGAAACGGATTTCGGAATGTCGAATGCATGCGCACCGGCCTCGCGTAGCGACAGCCGCCCCCGGCTGTCCTGCCGGATGCCCAAGACAAAGTGGGGTGCCCCAGTCATTCGCGCACTTTGCGAATGACTGGGCTCTCGACAACGGCGCACCTGCCTCGCGTAGGCACAGCCGCCCCCGGCTGTCCTGCCCGATGCCCAAGACAATGTAGCTGCCTCAGTCATTCGCTTGATCACCGATGGGGCCCCCACCCTCGGTGATCAGCAAGTGAAAGTGCTCGGGCATGACCACATATCCGTGCACGGCGAAACGACACTTGCGGCGGGCCTCTTCCAGAATGTTCGCAAACAAGTCGCGCCGCCAGGCCGAACCCAATCCGGGTTGGCGGTGGTAGCAACTGCTGGTGATGAAGTGGGGATCGCGCGTGCCATAATGGCGATGCAGACGCCTGGCCACCCGGCCAGAATAGTCGCCAGGGTTGGAGCGTTACAGTGATCCCGGATACGTCGGTCCACGACGAAACCCAAACATCGCAAAATGCGCGATGCGTGCGGCACCCACATTGTCTCGGATACCCAGCACAAACCGCCTGACTTGTGAGATCAATGCTCCGTCCAACCGGGATTAGAAAAAGTAAGTCCGAATGTCACCTCGTTCCCCACAAATTGGAAGTTTGGTGGCAACGCGCCATGCTGCCAGGTCGCCCTTGTTTGCAAGTAGGGGGAAATCGGCCAGATAAAGGTGAGGCGGGTGTACTCACGTCCGCCCGCATACTGCCCTTCGCTAACCGCGTTCATCGCCATATGGACGAAGTCCATCTCGTTGGCGAAAGGCTCCCGGTATTCGAGCCTGCGCATACGGTAAGAGAAATCGAAGGTCAGAGGCCGGTCCCCGAGAAAGTTGTGCGTGATGTTGTACGGCCAATTGGCGCTCGCGTCGAACCCATAAACCTGGCGGAGGATACCCTCGGGCAGCCCGGAACAGGATCGCATGGCGCCGCACGTCATGCCATCACCAATTTCGTGGGAGATCACCCTGAATCCCCCCTCGAAGCCTGCGAGCGGTACGAGTGTGAATTGTGAAGGCCGCCTCTGAGCATACGGAATTTTGGGGCTGAAAATGATGGGCAATCGGACCGTAGGACCCATTACAAAGTTCAGCGCTCGGGGCAAATACTGTTGCGTTGGTTTCGAGCCTCCGGGGTATGAAAAAGAGTCGGGCGACCACTCAGGTCCGGCACGGAACGATAGCTCGGCTGGGCGAATGCCAATCCAGGGCGGACCGCAATCTCCTTCCGTGGCGCGGCCCAGACCCTTGAAACAGGTTGCCGACCAGGACTGCTCAGCAAACCACTCGTGCCACCAACGTCGGGCGATTTTCTCGGTAACCCTCGTAACCGGTGAATCGGAGGGAAGGTATTGAGGGCAGTCGGTAACCGGTGAACCGGCGTCATGATAGTTATGGCAGAACGTCGCCGTTTCGGTGTTCCAGAGCCGAAGATCATACGACAAAGCGGCTGTAAACGAGTTCAGATCGTCCTTGGGATTCCGGTCATGCTCGTACACGGTTTGCAAACCTAACCATCCTCGTCCCAGCAACGTCGACTCATAGGCCTGCACATCGAACGTGGCCTTGGTCGACCCGTCAACCGGTGCAATGGAGATGCTGCCCTGCGAGACGCCGGGCTGCGCCAAGTGGTTGTAGCTGAACCTGACCGGCGGCGAATAGAAGACTTTTCTCAGAGGCCATTTCGATTTTTCGTCCCCATACACCTTGTCGTTCTGCCCCGGAACTTTCAGTCTCGCGTCGCAGGGCTTGATCCCCTGACCGGGGATGCCGCTGATAAGTTCATTGCCGGACCAGCATTCGTGGCTGTGCGGTGGCTCGGAGACAGGTTTCCAGCTTGGATCGTTGGTGTTCGCCAGCGTTCCGTAAACGCTCGCCCATATCGCGTGCACTGGAAGCACGATCAAAGCAGTTCTATCTTGGGTGCAAAACGCGCTCACATCCGACGCCCCATAGTACAGGTTGTTGGACGAATCTTCAGTCTGCGCCATGATCTGCCACGACCAAAAACGGCACGCCGGCACGTCCTTGCGGATCAACACGGCGCCCGAGATAAAAACCTTTGATCCGTTGATGGCGTCGATAATCGATTTTTCAAAATCGGCTGGCGATAACCTCTCAAACCACCAGCTATGGTGAGCCGCCAGACTGAAGTGACCGAACATGCCGCGCTCTCCGCTCAGGCGATCGAACTGCAAGATGCAGCCGTCCGGACCGTTACATTCCGGATCTGGCGGGATAACGTAACCATCTTCCGGAGCAAACGCAAATCGCTGCTTTCCTGGCGGGCGTATTTCCTTGGTCGTTTCTTCTCTACACCAAACAAGTGCCCCCGATTTCTGGTCGATACAGTTCTTCGGCAATACCTGAACGAGAATCGCGAGTCTGATCACTTTTGGCCCTGGGGCCTCGTCACCCGCGCGGGCGCAAACAGCAATTGCGCTTTCCGACGGAGCGCCTGGTGGGGGAGTGCCCACTAGTCTCCGATTTTGGTCCAAGCGGAGCCACCCCGTGTTGCCGGGAATACTGGAGAACTCGCTAAATCGTTGGTACATTTCGGGCAGCGCGGACTCATATGGCTCTCCGACCTTCGCGGCATCCCTCAGTTCAACGGCCTCGAACTCGGCACCCATACAATCTGGTGGCGGGGCATCCTGACCCACCATCGCGCTGGGCAGCAGGAAAAAAGTGGCGAGCCAGAAACAGCGAATACATCCGATCGGCGTCATTGCAAATCCTCACAGTGAGTTGAGGCCAGGGCAGATCTCCTCCTACGACGGTTAGCTGACCCCGACTCTTTGGCACGGAGACACACTCTTAGCACACGCGACCTGAGACAGATTGTTTCGACTATGTGGGAAAGCCGACGAGTAGAAGCCCCTCGGACGAGAAGCTTGTTCAAGCTTCATCCTTCAGTTCGCCGGAATCGGCATTACGATATGACCTGGATTCAAAATTGTCAATATCTAGAGCCTGGTACCCAAGGTCTCGTGCTTTTCGAGACCTGGGATTCCACGGTCGCATCCATCTTGGGATTTCGTCGGCTGCACCCGCTTACCGCGACGCCAACTCGTCCAATCGAGCCAACGTATCCGGATACCGCCGCACCAGGAGCACAAGCGCCGCCGCTTGCGGATTCGGCTTGGCGCGTCCCTGCTCCCATTTTTCCAGCGTCCTCTCGTTGATGCGCAGCCGGCGCGCGAAAACCGCACGCGAGCACCGTAACTTCTTGCGCGTATCGAGAATGAGCTTCGAATCCACCTTAGGCAGAGGCGCGGCCTCGACTCTGTAACTTCTCAATGTGATCTTGCCTTCGCGTTGGCCCTTCATCGACGCCACACCCGTCATCAACTCATCGAAGATATCTCTCTTCATCGCAGTCCCCTTGTCTCTTGATCTTTTATCCACTGCGGCCGCGCGCGTCGCTTCCCTGCGCGTGCCGCCAATTCTGTTTCAAGCGCAGCCTTCAACGCCTTTTTCTGTTGCGCTGTCAGGTCCGAAGCCTCGTCTTTGTTGTAAAGAGTCATCAACCAAATCTGATGACCGGACGGAAAGCAATAGTAGATAATCCGCAGTCCGCCCCGCCGTCCCTTGCCGCGCCGCGCGTCCGCCCACCGCAACTTTCGAAAGCCGCCCGTCCCTGGCATCAGGTCGCCCAGTTCAGGATTTGCGCCCAGACGAGCTTGCAGATCCTTGTAGCCATCCTCGCTCAAGTATTCGAGAAGATGGCGCATAAACGGAGGCGCTTCCACGAACTCCATATGCGGAGCATACGCTAATAGCGTACTTGTAGAAACTGATACTCTATTAGCGTAGGGATATCAATTCGGGAAAACAGCTGGGTGCCCTATCCTTCGTTTTTCGAAGGGATAGCCCGATCTAACTCTCGCGTTCGGCAACGACAGAGAACTTCACGCCAAGGGCGTGCAGCACGGAATTGATCGTTTCGAAGCGTGGATGGGCGCCTGCGCTTAGGGTTTTGTACAGGCTCTCGCGGCCGAGGCCTGCGTCTTTGGCGATCTGGGCCATGCCTCGGGCCTTAGCCACGTTGCCGAGCGCGGCGACGAATACCTCGGGGTTGGGGTCTTCGGCCGCCGCCGAAAGATATTCCGCAATGACTGCATCGTTGTCGAGATACGCAGCAGCATCGAACGGTTTGTAAGTCATTTTCTTTCTCTTCATTGTTTCCCCTGTTGTTTCGACTCTCGTTGTCTCGAACCTCGGGGTTTCGACCCACGGAGTTCGCAAGCCATTCTTTTTGCTTTCGCGACATCTTTCGATTGCGAGGCTTTTGTGCCGCCCGCCAGCAAAACATAAACGGTCGATCCGGTACGTACGTAATAGACGCGATATCCGCGCCCGACATGAACGCGCATCTCGGAAACACCCTCGCCGACGGCTTCGCAATCGCCGAAATTCCCCAACGCCGCACTCGTAAGCCGAGCCAGGATTCTGGCCTTCCCCTTCTGGTCGCCCAGATGGGAGAGCCAGTCATCGAAATCCGACGATCGCAAGAGCGTATTCAAGTGGTTTTATTGTATCCGAGTGGATACATTTTGACAACCAAGACGTTCCCCGTCCGCCCGCCGGTACGCCGACATCCAATGCAGATTCGCGCTGCTCTTTCCGAATCTCGATATATCACGCCTTGTCAACTTGACAAAATCCAGCCCCACAAACCTTATTTTCGCTCAGGAAGTTTCGTATTGCGTTCGCCCAACCAAGCCATTTTTTCCTCTTACAATATTGCGCAAATATATCCTTGACACACATGTTCTTTTAGGGCTATAGTTTTCTGATCATGAACAGCCCCTAAAACACTCCAACAAGCCATCGTTTGCTTCTCCGATCCGCAACGCGCCTTCGAGTTCGCTATGTAAGTTTCGCTGGCCGGATGGCAATGTCATCTGTCCACGTTGCGGCAAAGCAAAACACTCGTTCATCAAGACCCGTCGCATCTGGTTCTGCTATGAATGCAAGAAGCAGTTCACGCTCGAAACTCGGAACGGTGTTTGAGGATTCGCCCGCTCGGACTCGATAAGTGGATGGCGGGATTCTGGATGCTGGTCAATTGCAAGAACGGCGTCAGCAGTTGCGAGATTGGCGCGGTCGCCCTTGGCATCACCCAGAAGGCGGCATGGTTCATGCTGCAACGCCTTCGGCTTGCTGTCCAAGACGATTTCTTTGGCGGCAAACTTGGAAGGCGGCGAAGTAGAAGTGGATGAGACCTTCATCGGCGGCAAGGCCCGCAATATGCACCTGAGTGAGCGCAAGCGGCGCATCACTGGGACTGGAACGAGAGGATAAGACTGCCGTCAGTGGGAATCCATCGAACGCGGCGGAAAGATTCGCACCACGGTCGTACCGAACCGCAACGTAAACATGCCCTGCAATCTGAGGTACGCAAGCACGTCGAAGCTGGGGCGGCGTTCTACTCCGATGCTCTGCTCTCGTATGAACGGACTCGCCACAGACTACGCGCATCAAGGTCATAGATCATGCGGCTGCAATACGTGGACGGTCGCGTACACACTAACGGCCTTGAGAATTTCTGGGTCGCTGCTGAAGCGCGGCATCTGCATGGCACGTATGTAGCGTCGAACCGTTTCATCTTTTCCGTTACCTTGACGAGCAAGTGTTTCGTTCAACAACCGCAAAGGACATAAACGACAGCCAACGCTTCGCATCTCGCCATGAGCCAGATTCCCCGGGGTGTGTCAACTCTTCTGTGTAAACGGCCAGGTTTTGTTTTTGGTTTGGGATGGGTGCGCGAGGGAAGGGGTAGCATTTCCCTTCCCTCGCCCAGCGATGTAGAAGGATTCTGCGCTTTCATTGCGCCACTCGCTCCAGGGCCGGCATCCGTTCCGGCCACAGAATCGTGAAGTGGTTCAAGGCTTCCCGCCAGTGATGGATCGGCATCGTCCACTTCTTGGCCGCCTGCCGCAAGCGCGAGAAACAGCAGCTTCAGCGCCGCCTCTTCGTTGGGGAATCCGCCGCGGGTCTTGATGATCTTGCGCAGCGACCGGTTCAGCGACTCCACGCTGTTGGTGGTGTAGATCGCCCGGCGGATGTCCGGCGGGTAATTGAAAAACGGCGTGATGCGCGCCCAGTTCCGCCGCCACACCTGGCTCACGCTGGGATAGGCTTTCCACTTCGCCTTCCAATTCCGCCAGATGTTGCTCGGCCTCGGCCACCGTGGCCGCGCGGTAGATCAACTGCAGATCGGCCGCCACCGGCTTGCGCAGCTTTCCAGGGCACGTAGTTCAGCGAAGCCCGCACCAGATGCACGATGCAGAGCTGCACCTCGGTGCGCGGATACACCGCTTCGATGGCTTCCGGAAATCCCTTCAGCCCATCCACGCAGGCGATGAAGATGTCCTTCACTCCGCGGTTCCGCAACTCCGTCAGCACCTGCAGCCAGAACTTCGCGCCTTCGCGTCTGCGCCACCCACAGCCCCAGCACTTCCTTCTGCCCCTCCAGGTTCACCCCCAACACCACGTAGATGGCTTTGTTCTGGATGTGGCCCTCGTCGCGCACCTTCACCATCAGCGCGTCCAGATACACGATGGGATATAGCTCTTCCAGCGGCCGCCTCTGCCACAGTTTCACTTCTTCGATCACCGCCTCGGTCACGTTGGAGATCAGCGTGGGCGAGACTTCGATGCCGTAGATCTCTTCCAGGTGGCCCTGGATCTCCCGCGTGGTCATGCCCCGCGCGTACATCGAGATGATCTTGTCGTCGAAGCCGGTCCAGCGCGTCTGCCCCTTGGCTACGATCTTGGGCTCGAACGTGGCTTGGCGATCGCGCGGAGTTTCTAGCTCCAACTCGCCGAAATCGCCCCGCAAGGTCTTTTGGCTTTTCCCGTTGCGCGTGTTGCCCCGGTGGTGGCCCGCCGGGTCGTGCTTCTCGTAGCCCAGATGATCGGTCATCTCGGCTTGCTAAGGCCCGCTCCAGGATGGCTTTGGTCAGCTCTTTGAGCAGACCGTTCTCCCCGATGATATCCTCGGGCTTCTTGTAGTCGGTGAGCAGTTGATCGATCAACTTCTTGTCGATAGCCATGGGGTCTCCTATTTTCTTCTTCCCATGGCCGTTTACACAGTTCTATTTACACCCTCGATCGGCGGGAAGCGGCTCACCTATAGTGCACTTACAGGTAAAGGAAACGAATCGCCGCACCACGAAACGACAGGGGCGGGGGATCGCACAAATCCCCTTTTAGCTCTTGTCGCATCTTTTCTTTTTGCGAGGTGTAGTCAGTTTGCTGCCCTTCTTTCTTCCCTTGCCATACAGCATATTTTGGAACTTTAAAAAGTGCTATCATGCCGCGTTCAAAGTTCTCCACGTGTTCGGTCCTTCAATATATTCCAGCATTCTCATTAGGTGACACCATTTTTTAGCCTGAAAAAGAGCCGCTGTGGCCCATCGTAGTTCTAGCTTCTATTTTTGATCTCTTAACATGGTTACAGATTAAGCCTATCAATGCCAAAACCGAAGAAGAATACCCCTACAATAATGGTACTCATGAAGAGAAACCATTGTCTCCAAGTACTACAAATAAATTGGAGACCGAAAGAAAAAAAGAGCACAAAGGAGGATGCCCCATAACCCAAGATAGATAACATCCATCCATACCAGAAGTTTGGAGTGAGCGTTCTCACTCTGCTTGCTGTTGTTTGGTATGCCTGCGAAGCAAGAAAGCAACGAGTTCTCATGGACCACCAACTGAAGGGAAACGATGCAGCCTTCCTTGAGGTCTATCCCGCCGTAGGTAATAAAATTGGGGATTTTGATACAGCATTTAACGTAGTCAGGGTTGTCATTCGTAATTCTGGACACACGATCGCTACGAATGTCGCCTTTCACATTTCCATTTCCCAGTTGACGATCAGAGGGGAGCCACTGGGAAAACCAGTGATCTATGATATTTCCGCGCCCGTGCTGGGATATAGGTCTGGGACGTCCGAACTCTACAGGAGATACGTTTTTGAAGACGCCGAAGATGCCGCAAAAATATTGGAAGCGGCTGGACGGCTTGAGCAGACCGTGCGAATTGAGTTGCCATTACGCCTACGGAGATGGCTTCGATGACATCATAAAAAGCGAAAATCAACTTTATTAGTTCCTGTCTCAAGATTAGGGTTTCGTGTGAGTACTGTTCGCCATGCCGAGCGATATTCACTCCAAAACACAGATACCAGATTCCCGAGCCCCACTAGCCCTGTCACGGCAACCATGAGTATGTACAAAATACACTTGTGTCTCAAGGCTGTAATTACCCAATACTGTACGGACAATCGCGAGCGGCCCACCGTCGATGTTGGAGGCCTCCTAACCTTCGTAACCGGACCTTTGTCCTAGTCCAAAAATTAGTTTGACTCCTGGCCTGGTCCTTGCTAAGCTCCACAGATTCCACTCGCGTGGATTGTGACTTTAGCCATTATGACTCACGGCCAGAACTCGATTCGAATTAGCATGCTTGCAGTCGGTGTACGACTGCGACTGCGTAGCTCTGGCCGGGAGGAGCAAAGCTAGAAACTAGTAAGACATTAAGTTTCAGCTACTTCCAAACCCACCGCCAGAGAAAATGGCCGGTGGGTTTTGTGTTTTTTGGCGAAAATTGAAGCCATGGAAAGAACCCAGGGAGTGGAGAATTTGAGCTTGACATGAAATTCCGGGGCGGGTAGCATCACTAGAACCGACCGGTCGGTTTGTCGATATTTCGAATCTGGACGCACCTTAAACGCACTTACTTATAAGGAGTCTTTCGTGGCCACTGTCTTCTATCAAAAAGATGCCAACCCCTCAGCTCTCAAAGGCAAAACCATCGCCGTCTTCGGCTACGGCTCGCAAGGACACGCCCAGGCCCAGAACCTGCGCGACAGCGGATGCAACGTAATTATCGGTCTCGACCCCAACCGCCCCTCCGCCCAGCAAGCGCGCGCCGACGGCATGATCGTGCTGCTCCCGGCCGAAGCGGCGGACCGCGCCCACTGGATCCAGATCCTTACTCCCGACGAGACCCAGGCCGAATTTTACGAATCGGCCATCAAGCCGCACCTGCACAAAGGTAAAATCCTCGGCTTCTCGCACGGCTTCGCGATTCACTTCAAGACCATCACTCCTCCGAAAGACGTCGATGTGGTCATGATCGCGCCCAAGAGCCCGGGCCACCTGCTGCGGCGCGTCTACGCGCAGGGTGGCGGCGTGCCGTCATTGCTGGCGGTCCATCAGGATGCGAGCGGCCGGGCGCATGAATATGCGCTCAGCTATGCGCATGGCATCGGCTCCACGCGCGCCGGTGTGTTGCAGACCACTTTCAAAGAAGAGACCGAGAGCGATCTGTTCGGCGAGCAAGCCGTGTTGTGCGGCGGCTTGACCTCGCTGATGCAGAAGGGATTCGAGACGCTGGTTGCCGCCGGCTACGCTCCCGAGATCGCTTATTTCGAGTGCGTGCATGAGATGAAGCTGATCGTCGACCTGATCTACGAAGGCGGCCTCAGCCGTATGCGCTATTCGATTTCGAACACCGCCGAGTATGGCGATCTGACGCGCGGCGAGATGGTTGTCGGCGACGAGACGCGCAAGGCGATGAAGGAAATTCTGGCGAGCATTCAAGACGGCAACTTTGCTCGCGAATGGATTGAAGAGAACAAAAAGGGCGGCAAGAACTTTGCCCAACTGCGCGAGCAGGCGAAGCAGCATCCCGTCGAAAAAGTCGGCGAGCAGTTGCGGGCCATGATGTCATGGCTCCCGTCGAACGACAAGGAAGGCAAGAAAACGAAAACTGAACCAGCCGCAGGTCGTGAATGCGTAAAGGCGCCCAAATCGTTCTGGATTGCCTGCGCGCCGAAGGCGTGGATCTGGCGTTCGGCTATCCGGGCGGCGCGATCATGCCGTTGTACGACGCGCTGGAGGGGAGCGGCATCCGGCACGTGCTGACGCGCCACGAGCAGGGAGCGGTTTTCGCGGCCGAAGGCTATGCGCGCGCCACCGGCAAAGTCGGAGTCGCGATCGCCACCAGCGGTCCGGGTGCGACCAACCTGGTGACCGGCATCGCCGACGCCAAAATGGATTCGGTTCCCCTGGTCTGCATCACAGGACAGGTGCGGTCTCCGCTGATTGGCAGTGATGCTTTTCAGGAAACTGACGTGTTCGGCGTGACGCTTTCGCTCACCAAGTGGAATCGCCTGGTGCGTACGGTTGAAGAATTACCTCGCGTGATCGCGGAAGGCTTTTATTGGGCGCGTAGCGGACGGCCCGGGTCCGGTCGTGATTGACATTCCTCTGGACTTGCTGAAGACGAGCACGGAATTCAGTGGTCCAGTTCAGTTCACGCCGCCGCGGCTGGCCAATCACGTAGGCGCGGAGTCGACCTTTGCGGCGACGTTGACTGCCCTGCTGCAGCAAGCGAAGAAGCCGGTGGCATTGGTCGGCGCAGGGGCGAAGCTCTCGGGAGCGGTCGACGATCTGCAACAACTGCTTGATCTGCTCAACATCCCCGCATTCGCGACGGTTCATGGCCTGGGCGCGGTGAAGCCGGACTCGCCCTACTACCTCGGAATGGTGGGAATGCACGGGACGAAGGCGGCCAACCTGGCGCTCGACGAAACCGACCTGCTGATGGTGTTCGGGGCGCGGCTGGATGACCGCGTGACGGGCGAGCCTACTCGTTTCGCGCCGCACGCGAAGATCGCGCACTTTGAAATCGATCCCTCGCAACTGGATCGCGTCCGTTCCTGCGACCTGCCCGTGATCGGCAATCTCGCGGAAACAATTCCCGCGTTTTATCAGGAGGCCAAACACGCGCACCTGCCGGACTTCGCCAGTTGGCGAGCGGTGGCCTGCGGACCGGAACGCGCAGAGCGGACGCAATCGACCGAGCCGGGCGACTCGCGGAAGCCAGGCCTGGCACATCCGACGAAAGCCTTCCTGCAGGAATTGTTCTCCCGCATGCCTGAGGATGGGACCGGCTTCGTACTGGCGGATGTGGGACAGCACCAGATGTGGTCGGCGCAATGCTACCGCAGCTCTTCGCCGCGCGGGTTCATCACCTCGGGCGGCCTGGGAGCGATGGGTTTCGCGTTGCCGGCCGCCATCGGAGTGCAACTGGCGAAGCCGAACTCGACCGTCTTGTGTGTGTCGGGCGATGGCGGATTTCAGATGAACATCCAGGAACTGGCGACCGTGCACCGCCTCGGGCTTGCCGATCAAGATGGTCATCATCGACAACAAATTTCTGGGCATGGTGCGGCAGTGGCAGGAGCTGTTCTTCTCCTGCAACTACGCCGAAACCGATTTAAGCGACAACCCGGATTTCGTCGAGATCGCCAAGGCGTACAAGATTGCGGCCTCGCTGATCAAAGAAGAGGAGTTCCTCGATCCGGCGCAGAGCGCCATCGTATCCAGAAGGCTCAATCGTTTTTTCCGTTCGAGCCGCCCCGAGTTGCTGGTGTTCGAATGCCACCCGGAGGCAAACGTTTATCCGATGGTGCCGGCAGGGGCATCGCTGTCAGAAATGGTTTTTGAGAAGGAATAGATTGGAGATCCCAATGCATATTTTCCACGTTCGCTATCGCAATACGCAGGGAACCTTGATGCGGATTCTGAACGCCGTCGCCCGCCGCGGAATCGAGCTGCCCTTTGTGCAAGCCGAGCCTGCCGAGAGCGCCCATAAGGTAACCCTGCTCATCGATGTCAATGCGAAGCAGCTTGGCCAGCTTTGCCGCGACTGGCGCGCGATCGTGGACGTGATAGACGTGCGTCCAGGCGCGCCCATCAAAGAGCTTTGGGATCATGCGCATCTTGGCATGCCGCATCCGCCGGAGTCGGTGGTGGCGGCGGCGAGCGCGCATCCGGCGACAGCGTAAAGAAGCTCTCAGCTGTCAGCTCTCAGCTTTCAGTTTCCGGATCTCCTTGTTCGAAGTCAGAGAACTTGCGTCTGAAATATTCCATCAAGATAATCCAACGACTGAAAGCTGACGGCTGAGAGCTGAAAGCTAGCCCCGAAATCAGCTACACTGTCAGGCATCCCATGGACCTCAAACATCGCAGCCGCCTCATCACCGATGGACGCGACCAGGCTCCGGCGCGCGCCATGTATAAAGCCATCGGCTTTACCGACGCCGATCTCGCCAAGCCGTTAATCGCCGTTGCCAACACCTGGATCGAAACCATGCCCTGCAACTTCCATCTGCGGCGCCTGTCGGCCAAGGTGAAAGAAGGGATTCGCGCCGCCGGCGGCACTCCAATGGAATTCAATACCATCGCAATTTCTGACGGCGAAACCATGGGCACCGAGGGCATGAAGGCCTCGCTCGTTAGCCGCGAGGTGATTGCCGACTCGATTGAACTGGTCTGCCGCGGCCAGTTGTTTGACGCTGCTGTGTGCATCGTCGGCTGCGACAAGACGATTCCTGCAGCCGCCATGGCCCTGGCGCGCATGGATCTGCCCGGCCTCGTTCTCTACGGAGGCACGATTGCCCCTGGCAAATATCAGGGCAAAGACGTCACCATTCAGGATGTGTTCGAAGCGGTCGGCGCAAACGCTTCCGGCAAGATGAGCGACAGCGAACTGCTGGCGCTCGAGAACGTGGCTTGTCCCGGAGCGGGCGCCTGCGGCGGCCAGTACACCGCAAACACGATGTCCACGGTGATGGAGTTGATCGGCCTCTCGCCCATGGGCTTCAACGGAATTCCCGCCATGGATCCGCGCAAGGATGAGGTCGCCTTCCGCTGCGGCGAAGTGGTCATGAATCTTCTGAAGCGTGGAATTCGTCCGCACGATATTTTGACGCACGCCGCATTCGAGAATGCAATCGCCGGAGTCGCGACTACGGGCGGTTCGACCAACGCCGTCCTCCACCTGCTGGCGATCTCGCGCGAGATGGGCTTGCCGCTCGACATCGACGATTTCCAGCGCGTCAGCGAACGCACGCCCCTGCTAGCCGATTTGAAGCCCGCGGGAAAATATGTTGCTGCCGATGTCGATGCTGCTGGAGGAATTCAGCTCATCGCCAAGCGCCTGCTCGAAGGCAAGCACGTCGATGGCTCGGCGATGACCGTGACGGGCAATACATTCGCGGAAGAAGCGAGCAAAGCGAAAGAAACTCCCGGGCAGATGGTGATCGCTCCGCTAAGCTAAGCCGCTGAAAACGACAGGCGGGTTGGTGATCCTGAAAGGCAATCTGGCGCCGGGCGGTGGAGTAATAAAGATGAGCGGCCACGAACGCGCCTCCCACACCGGACCGGCGCGTGTCTTCGATTCCGAGGAAGCCGCCATGCAGGCCGTGACCGGCAAGCAAATTAAACCGGGAGACGTGGTGGTGATCCGCTATGAGGGTCCTAAAGGCGGCCCCGGCATGCGCGAGATGCTGAGCGTGACCGCCGCGATCGTGGGCGAAGGGTTGGGCGAAAGCGTAGCGCTGCTGACCGACGGACGCTTCAGCGGGGCCACGCGCGGGCTAATGGTCGGCCACGTCGCTCCGGAAGCCGCGCTGGGAGGCCCAATCGCCGCCATCCGCGAAGGCGACAAGATCACCATCAACACCAAGCTCCGCAAACTGGAGCTGGAAATCTCGGACGCAGAAATCGCCCGCCGCATGTTCGAATGGAAGTCTCCAGCTCCGCGCTACAAGACCGGAGTCTTCGCGAAGTATGCGGCCCTGGTAAAATCAGCATCCGAGGGCGCGATCACGGCTCCATCCCAATGAGCGCGGCCTAATGCCCTTGTTTCATTGACAAGCCGAATTGCGCTGAAGCACGGCTGCCCCTGCTCGCGGGGCTACAATTGCGCTCGCATCCAAGTAATAATCATATCGGACGAAGGTGGAGGAACCCATGAGCGATGTAGTTTACGTATCGAAGTCACGGATTGAACGCCAGAAGGGACCGCTCCGCATCGCTTACGTTGCGGGCGAGCCGCAGCCGGTGATTTTCAGCGTGCATGGCGCCATCGCGGAGCACTACAAAGTGGATCCTGCGACGTTGACCGAATTCCACGCTTCGACCATCGACTATGTCATCGCAGCCACTGCGGGTTGAATGCTCGGGACGTTTGGAGGTGCGCTGGAAGCGCGCCACATCGACGCCAGCAACGGGAGACTGACGGCAGAGGTTAGCGGCGAGGTTGAGACTGAGGATGGCGTGCTGGTCATCCGGCGCATTCATGTCGAGATGCGGCTGGTGGCGCCGGAAGAGGCGAGGGCAGTGGTGGAGCGCGTCCACAACATTTACGCGATGAATTGTCCGCTATACCGAACGTTTCACAAAACCCTTCAGCTTACGTCTTCATGTACGCTGGTAGCATCGCTGACTTGACGTTCGGGGCCCGATCTAGCGGAATTCGACTGGAACAAAACTGGACTTTTTCTCGTACCCCCAATCGAGGACGGGCCATGAAAACACTGAAGGTCTCTTTGATCGCTTCTTCGATTGGATCTGCGGCTGGGTTCGGGTCCGGAAAATGCGGTAACGGGCCAGTCTGAAACCCAATCACCATCGAAAATTTCGTTTGACAAGTCTCCGCGACGGCGACAGAATCGCAGACGGCTTGTTCCGGCCACCATCCACTGAATCCAGCTTGGGAAGAGGGTTCTCACCCCTGAAGGAGAATTTCCATGACGAAGATCGCCAGACTCACGCTGTCATCCGCCTTGTCATCCGCTCTGATGTCCGCCGTTCTGATTGTTATGGTCTCAGGAAGTGCCGCGGCGCAGCAGCACATCACCGGCACTTTGCCCGACGGCGCCACCTACGTGATCGACGTTCCTACTCCCTGGAATGGCGCCCTGCTTTTGTACAGCCATGGATATGTCAATCCCGGATCGCCGAATCCAGCGCTGGACGTGAGCGATCCTTTCACCAGCTTCTACATGCTGGCATCGGGAAACGCGCTGGCGGGTTCGTCGTACGCGTCGACGGGCTGGGCCGTGCACGAAGCGGTCCCCGATCAAATTGCGGTGCTCGATGCTTTTGAATCGCAGGTTGGCACTCCTATCCAGACGATCGCATGGGGACACTCGATGGGCGGTGAAGTCACCGCTGCGCTTATACAGCAGTACCCGGATCGCTTTACCGCGGCGCAACCCATGTGCGGAGTTCTATCTGGCAGCGTGGGCTACTGGAACCAAGCGCTGGACCAGGGCTTCGCCTTCAACACACTGCTGGCCGGCGGAACCCTGCAGGTCGTCCATATCACGAACCCGACACTGAATGTTGAAACTGCGGAAGCGATTCTTGCGGCGGCCCAAGCCAGCCCACAAGGGCAGGCGCGGATCGCGCTGGTCGCGGCGCTGGGCGATCTGCCCGGCTGGTTCGATCCCACGACTCCGGAGCCGGCATCCACCGACTATGCAACCCAGGAGGCGAACCAGTTCCTATGGTTACAAACCGAAACCCTGGGCACCGCCTTTGCCGCGCGCGCCGAGGTAGAGTTTCGAGCCGGAGGGAATCCATCGTTTAACACGGGCGTGAGGTACGACTTCAAACTGAAGCGCTCGCGTGATTATGCGGAGGTGCAAGCCTTGTACTCCGCTGCGGGCCTGAGCCTCGATGCCGACCTCGCGGCGCTCAATCACGCTTCGCGAATTTCGGCCGATCCTACCGCTCTGACTTACTTCACCAATAACGCTATTTTCAACGGCCAGATCACTGTCCCCGTGCTTTCGCTGCATACGACCGGCGACGGACTGGTGAATGTGGAACAAGAGCGGGCCTACAGGCGGGTTGTCGACGAAGCGGATAACGTTGCCCTGCTGCGCGAGAAATTCATTCACCGCGCTGGGCACTGCGAATTCAGCCCGGCGGAAATGATCGCCGCCGAGCAAACGCTGGAGCGGCGCCTGCTAACCGGGGTGTGGAGCGGCCTCGGAGTTTTGCAACTCAACAATGAGGCGGCCGCCCTGGGCGCCGAGTTCAATGTGATCGACGTCAACGGCGCGCCGTATCCCGCGGCGCCGGCTTTCATAAACTACGAGCCGCTGCAATTTCTAAGGTTATTCGACGCGTTTACGCAATAGGGACAGGTGGCAATAGACCAAAATTATTGCGAGGAATCTTCGCGATCCACCTCTCAAGGCGTTTGACTTGGAATAAACTCTTTTTCTGACGAAAAGGAGCAAATATGTCCAAGTTCATCGTACGTTTCCTGGCCATCCTGGGCGCACTGGGGCTGATCGGGTTGGCGATCGTGGTTGCATTTGCGATCGGCTCGAAGGGCAAGGTTCCGTCAAAGACGATTCTCGAAGCGAACTTCGAACAGTCGTTTCCCGAAGACATACCGGAAACGGCCGCCGCGCGCTTGACGATGAGCGACCGGCAAAGTCTGCGCGACGTCGTGGATGCAATCGACCGCGGCGCGAATGACGATCGCGTGGCCGGCATGATCGCGCGCATCGGTGCAGCGTCGATGGGTATGGCTCAGACGCAGGAGATTCGCGAGGCTGTACTTAGATTCCGTGCGCATAAGAAATTTGCGGTCGCTTATTCGGAGACGTTTGGCGAGTTTGGTCCGGGCAATGGCGCCTATTATCTGGCAACCGCGTTTGACAAGATTTATCTCCAGCCCTCCGGCGACGTTGGCCTCACGGGCATCATCATGGAGTCGCCTTTCATCAAGGGCACTCTGGCGAAACTGGGCGTGACCTTCCACGGCGACCATCGCTACGAGTACAAGACCGCGCTCAATTTTTATACCGAGACGAAATATACCGCCGCCGCCAAGGAAGAGATGTCGTCGATCATGAACTCATGGTTCGACCAGATGAAGGATGGGATCTGCCAGGCGCGCGGTATCGCGCCCGACAAATTCCAGGCCATCGTCGACGCAGGACCATATCTGGGCAAGGAAGCAGTGGACGCGAAGCTGGTAGACGGGGTCGCGTATCGCGATGAGGTTTACGACAAGGTCAAGAGCCAGGCGGGGAGCGGGGCCGAACTGCTTTATCTCGACAAGTATCTGGACCGCGCAGGCCCTCCGCATGACAGTGGCAAAAAGATCGCGCTGGTATTCGGCGTCGGCGCAGTGACGCGCGGTAAAAGTGATTTCGATCCCGTGCAAGGCAGCCAGACCATGGGCTCGGAGACGGTTGCCGGAGCAATTCGCGCCGCTGCCGACGACTCCGATGTAAAGGCGATCCTGTTTCGAGTGGATAGCCCGGGAGGATCCTATGTCGCATCCGATACCATTTGGCGCGAAGTGTTGCGCGCGCATCAGAAGGGCAAACCGGTAATCGTCTCCATGGGAGATCTTGCGGGATCAGGAGGATACTTTGTGGCGATGGCCGCGGACAAGATCGTCGCCCAACCGGGAACGATTACTGCGTCCATCGGCGTGCTCGGCGGGAAGATGCTGACCTCAGGCTTGTGGGACAAGGTCGGACTGTCATGGGATGAAGTGCATGATGGAGAAAATGCCACCATGTTCACCGGCACGCACGATTACACGCCCGCCGAATGGGCGAGATTCGAAGCGTGGCTTGACCGCGTTTATGTGGATTTCACCGGCAAGGTGGCGGAGGGACGCAAATTGCCGAAGGACAAAGTTCTGCAGATTGCCAAGGGGCGAATCTGGTCCGGACAGGATGCCAAGAACCTGGGCCTGGTGGACGAACTGGGCGGCTACGATACGGCATTGAAACTCGCCAAAAAAGCGGCGGGCATTCCGGAGAGCGACGAGGTGAAGATCGTCGTATATCCGCGCCCCAAGACTTTCCTTGAAGCCCTGTTGCAGCGCCATGGAGCCGACAATAGCGACAAGGAGGCGGTGGGGCAAACGCTGATGCGCATTCTGCAGGATGTGCAGCCGGTAGCGCGCGAACTGAAAGCGGCGGGAATCACGCGGACTGAGAAGAATCAGGACGATGTGCTGAAGATGCGGGAGGTGGAAGCAGGACGTCAGTAGAGACGCGGCTCGTCGCGTCTTGCCGGCATCAAGATAAAATTGGCGGATCGAATGGCCGACAGCGGCGACGGGAAACTGGGAGGACTGGGAACGTCCGGGGGCGACGCAAACTGGCGACGAGGCAAGCCTCCTCTCTAACTGAACTAGATTCCCAGTTTCTTCACCTCATCGTTGTAGTACTTGCGATAGAGAATGGTCCATTCCTCGGACCCCTCGATGATGGTGCGGCGCTGGCTTTCGATTTTCTGGCGGGCAGCCTGATCGATGCGCGCTTCCTGCATGAGCAGTTCTTCCAGAATTTTGCGGACTTCGAGACGGATGGTGTTGCGGTCTTCGATGAACTCGACGTCATCCATCTCCGCCACGGCGTCCGTGACGGTGTGGGCGAGTTTATTGACCTTGTCGCGGCTCAAGCGCACGTAGTGTCTTCCTCAAAATTCAGCCAAAGGCCCAGCTTTAGAGCACAGCCTTATATTTTTTCACCAGTTCGGTTTTTACCTTGCGGAACATCTCCTGGTAATTGGCGCCGCTTTTTTGCATTTCCTCGGAATAGGCCTCGAGGATGACGCGGACTTCATCGTTGATGCGGTCCTCAAGCGCGAGTTCTTCCAGCAACGAAGCATGAACCTTTTCCGTCAAAGCAGACGGAGCTTTGGTCTCGATGAGACCGCTCGCAATCAGTTTTTTGGAAACTTCGCGGGCCAGATAGCTTACATATTCTTTGGAAAAGAGCATGGTGAAAGACTATTTGTGAAGAGAAAGTTTAACACAGCCGAGTTGCGAGCCACGAGTTGCGAGCCACGAGATTCTGGCAAACATGATCTTCGGGCAAAATGGCTGCTCGCGGCTCGGGACTCGCAACTCGCGGCTCCAACGCATTGGCGAGTGGCCGCCGTAAGCCGTACAATGAAGGCAATCCATGTCTCCGCATCCTGACGATCTAACCGGCATGAAAGACGATATGACCGCCTTCATCGAAGGCTTGGGCATGCGCCGGTTTTTCGGCTATGTCGAGTGCGAGGAAGTTCCCAGTGTGCTGTGGGACTCGGGCCAGAATCCGGATGGCTGGAAGGATTTTGTGGAGCTTGCCAAGGCGACCAGCGCGGCTTTTCTGACCATGCATTCGTGGGTACTTGATCGGGAAGAATACGACCGCTTGACGCAACGCCTGGCCGACGGCGATTACTCCAGCGACGAGGATCTGGAAGAAGGGCGATGGCTCAAGACCTATGTCGGCAAAACCGGCTTTGTACAGCTGGCTTGGGCCTACCAGGGATGCATGTTCGTCTACAAAGCGGGTACGGAGTGGTACGAACACTACCAGCACCTGCGCGAACTGGCGGACGATTCCGGCGGATTCATGATCGATGAGACGGGTCAGGACGAAGAGCCGTAGGGATTATGTCAAATTTCAGAAGTTGAGACGTTTGCGTGGCGTTTGAGCGCATGCCGAAATCCTGAGTTAAGCGAAGGATTTCGTTTGCAGAAGCAACCCTTCCTGCCGAGATCATCGGCTACAAAGTTTCAATCACTTTAATCTCTTCGCGGATCTCAGAGGCGAGTCGTTCCGCATCTACAGGGAACAGGTTGCGCGCGGTTGGCGGGAACTCGGCGATCGTGTCCCGGTAGCTTCGCGGAGCGCGGCACTCGACTACTCCAAAGCCAAGTATGTCTGCGAGCGAGCAACTTGGCGGTAGAACGGAAGCTATGCCCCTTCCGCTCGATGGAGGGTCGTGATGAGCCGATGTGATCTCCAGGAAAGCTCCCGGAAGATTCCATGCTGTCACCAGCGCGCGACCTGCCTGGCAGTGATCGATTCCGCACAACTCCCATTCTGTTTGCAAAACATCATGGGGATGGTCTGCGCCCGTTTGAACCACGCGCGCATACCGCTCGGGCATAGTGAATGCCATGGCCACACGGCCGATATCGTGCATGATGCCCGCGGTGTAGGCGAAATCCTTGTCGAATCCACCGCAACCCGCCGCCCGTTCGGAGACGATGGCGCACGCAACGCTGTGGCGCCAACAGGACTGCAGGAGCGGCGTGAATGGTTCTTTGAGATATGCTTTCAAACCCACCGTGATTACCACGCTCCGCAAACGTTGAAAGCCAAGCAGCATTGAGGCCTGCAGGACGCTCGTGATGTTCTTGGAAAAAGCAACCAGCGGAGAGTTGGCCATTCCGAGGACCGCACTCGAAAATGCGGGATCGGAACGGATCAGGTTACATAGCTCAAGCAGCGACTTATCTGTCCCTGCCATCAGGTTCAGCGCCTTCAACGCGACTGCCGGGAAAGGCGGAAGGTTGTCCGGCTTCCAAGCAAGTTCCACCGGCTGCAGCGCTTTGGATGGGGAGCTAGCCATGTCTCGACGCCCAAATACTCAAATCGGCACTCTCCACGCATTTCTTTAGTGCGCCGGTTTCCGGCCACGACGGACAGAGCGCGATAGGTTGGCAAAGCGCTGTGACCTAAACAGGGAAGACAATCTCACAAACTGCTAATCTGAGTCCTTCCTGAAAGCTTCTTATGCGATGGATCTCGAACCCGGTTGATGATGCGAAGTCTCGGCTGCTGATAGCGGCGCTCAGCGATTTGAAATTGCAGGTCGCAGTGAACACTCTGCCGGTTCTCGCCGATTTGCTTGTCCGGCGCGGGATTGAAGATCCCGAGGTGGCAGCCCATTTTCTTGCGCCCTCGCTTGACCACCTGCACGACCCGATGCAAATGTCCGGCATGAAACTGGCGCTGGACCGGCTGGAGGCGGCGGTCGAGCGTAAAGAAAAGGTGCTGATCTACGGCGACTACGATGTGGACGGCACCACCGCGATTGTCATCCTGAAGACCGCCATCGAATTGTGTGGGGGCGCGGCGGATTTTCACGTGCCGCACCGCATCCGTGAAGGCTATGGCATGCGCGACGAGGTCATCGAGCGCGCCGCAGCCGATGGCGTGCGGCTGATCATCAGCGTCGATACCGGCATCCGCGCATTTGCCGCCGCAGAAACCGCGCGCCGCACAGGAGTCGACCTGATCGTCACCGATCATCACCTGCCTGGGCTGGACGGAGTGCCGCAGGCGCTGGCGGTCGTGAATCCCAATCAGGCCGGATGCGAATATCCCTGCAAATATCTCTGCGGAGCGGGCGTGGCTTTCAAGCTTGCGCAGGGACTCATGCAGCGCCGGCTGGATGCGAAAGACCAGGCGCGGCTGCTGATGTCATTCATGAAAGTGGTTGCGATTGCGACGATTGCCGATGCGGTGCCGCTGCTCGGCGAGAATCGCGTGTTCGCGAAGTTGGGCCTCAATGGATTGCGCCGGCCCGTAAATGTGGGACTGAAAGCGCTGCTCGAAGTGGCCAAACTTGGTGACGGACGCGAGCTGACATCGACCGAGATCGCGTTCCGCATCGCACCCCGCCTGAACGCCGCCGGTCGCATGGATGTGGCGCACGACGTGGTCGATCTATTCAGTGTAAAAGACATCGCGCGCGCGCAAGAGATTGCCGGCCGTCTCGACCAGCTCAATGCCGAGCGACAGGAGGAAGAGCGGCGCATCATGGACAATATCGGGCGGCGGCTCGAGGAAGAACCGGCGTTGCGCGAGGCCTATTGCATCGTCGTCGACGGGGATGGCTGGCATCGCGGCGTGATCGGGATTACGGCGTCGCGGGTCGTTGAAAAGTACGCGCGCCCCACGCTTGTTATCTCGCGAGAGGAAGGAGAAGCGCACGGGTCGGGCCGGTCCATTCCGTCCTTTCATCTGCTCAACGCGCTCGAATCGTGTCACGACCTATTCTCCCGTTACGGCGGACACGCACATGCGGTCGGTTTCGCGCTGCCCAGCAACAACGTGCAAAAGCTGCGCGACCATCTCGATAGCTACGCGCGCGCCCGGCTGACCCTGTCCGATTTCGAACCCCAACTTGAGGTTGACCGCGAGTTGCCCCTGGATGAAGTTACCCCGGAGTTACAACGCGCATTATGTCTGCTCGAACCGTTTGGGATGGAGAATCCCGAGCCGGTCTTCACAGCGCGAGCGGTGCGGTTGATGGCGCCGCCGCAGGCGGTGAAAGAGAAGCACGTACGATTGCGACTTTCACCAGCTGCGAATGGTGCCGGGGCCGGTGAACCATGTGTAGTGACGGGGCTTCGCCCCGTCTATGCGGGGCAGAGCCCCGCCACCGCACAATCATCATCTTCCTGGCGCAGCAACATCACGTTCAAGGCAATGGGCTGGGGGCTGAAAGAGTCCTGCGACACGTTGCAATTGCTGGCCGGAGACCGCCTCGACATCGCCTACACTCTCGGCCTGAATGACCATCCGGAGTTCGGCGGGCTGGAGTTGACTCTGCGAGATCTTCGCCGTACCGGCTAGGAAGGGGGCATATCTTCTGCCTCGTCCCACTCCACTCTTTACAGTCCTTGGAGAAACCCTTATAGTGCCCGCCATGGATGGAACTCTGTTCTGCAATAAGTGCGGAGCGGCGAATGCTGCCAGCGCTCAGTTCTGTAGTGGCTGTGGCGCCTCGATGGGGCCCGCTGCGGCGCCTTTCAATGCTCCTGCGGCGTCGGTCAATGCTCCTGCTTCAACGCCCCAAGTTGCCTATGCAGCGGCTGGGGCTTACCCGGTTGCGCAGACCGGCGCTCGCTATGGCGGATTCTGGATCCGTGTGGTCGCGTTCATCATCGATTTCATCATCGTGCGCGTGGTCCTTTTCCCGTTCAAAGCGATGTTCGGACTGGGTGGCTTAGCGGCCGGCGGCTTCGGCATGAATGGCTTTCACCGCGGAATGTCTCTCCCTTACCTTATTTTCGGCGGCGGCATCCTTGCCGTGCTCACCATCGCCGCCTCCTGGCTTTATGAGGCCTTGATGGAAAGTTCGTCTTACCAGGCGACGCTCGGCAAGATGATTTTTGGTATGAAAGTTACCGATCTTTACGGCAACCGCATCTCGTTCGCACGAGCGACCGGCAGGCATTTCGCCAAGATTCTTTCCGCGATGATCCTTTGCATCGGTTTCATTATGGTCGGCTTTACCGAGCGCAAGCAGGGGTTGCACGATATGCTGGCGGGAACGCTGGTAACACGAAGCTGAGCGCCCAGAACCACTATCATCGCGCGATCGAAGTCAAAAGTCAGAAGTCAAATTGAAGAAGTAAAACCCTGCGGGCGCGAATTGGCGCTCGATGACAAAACCCTCTAACTTCTGCATTCTTACTTCTGAATTTTGACTTGCCTTCCGCAACGCTCCCATCTCTTTCCTTTAGACTAAGAGCAATGGCTCTTCCCGTTACCCGGCTGCGCCGCTGGTTTGCCGCGGCTGCGATCCTGATGATTGTGATCGTGGCCGGGATGTATCTCTACGCGCGCTGGCGCGTCCGCGGCGCGGTGCGCGAAATTCCTGCGAAAATCGGCCTCGACATTCAGCAGACCGCCGAAGGCTTTTCGATCTCGAAGTCGCTCCAGGGCCGCACCCAGTTCACAGTCAGCGCGTCCAAGGCCGTTCAGTTCAAACAGGGCGGGCGGGCGGAGCTGCACGATGTCAAGATCATCGTGTACGGCAAGGATTCCAGCCGCTTTGACCGCATCACCGGCGATGATTTTGAATTCGACCCCAGTTCCGGCAACGTCACCGCACAAGGCAAAGTGCTGATCGATCTGGAAGCTAATCCCGAGGGAAGCAAGAACTCCGACCAGAAGCCTCCTGTGGAAACAAGAAATCCGATTCACGTGGAGACCAATGGCCTGGTTTTCAACAAGAATACGGGGAACGCTTCGGCAAGCGGCAAAGTGGTATTTGAAACGCCACAGGCCGCAGGCTCGGCCATGGGCGTCGAATATGTATCTAACACCGGAACGATGACCTTGCGCTCCGCCGTCGAACTGACTGTCGCCGGCCCCAGAGTCGTCCCGGGTGAGTGCAGATTCCGGCGTTATCACCAAAACGCCACGCGAGGTCGTGCTCAGCCACGCGCGCATGACGCGCCGGGGAGAGCAAGTGCAATCCGAGTTACGCCACCTTCTTCCTGCGTGACGACAATACGGTTGAACGCATTCTCGCCGAGGGAGATGTCGAGGCGGAGCTTCATGGAAGGTCCGACGCCCACGCCCGGGCGGATCGCGCCGAACTGATGCTGACGGGCGCGCGGAATCAGTTGACGACGGCGGTTCTGAGCGGCAACGTCCAACTGGCAACCCAAGGTGAGCAACCGGCTGACGGGAAGCGCGGGGCAGGTTACCTTGAACTTCGGCGCTCAGCAGATACTTCAGACCGTCCATGCCGCGGAGGGCGTACGTCTGGCGCAGAAAAGACAAAGTGTTAGCCGTACGGCGACGTCAGCAGCGCTTTCGACGGGTGGCACGAGAAGTATCGGGCAAGGTGCCGGGCAGGACATGGCAGGGCAGGACATTGAGATGACCGCCCCTGCAATGGACTTTCTCGTCAAAGACGGACGGCAACTTGAACTTGCCGAGACCAGTGGGCCGCCACAGATCGTAGTTACGCAGCCTGCCTCGAACCAGAAAACGGTGGTTACGGCTGATCGGTTCACGGCGAAATTCACAGACAAGAACCGCATCTCTCTTCTGCACGGGGAGCCCAATGCGAAGATCGTCAGCTCAGCGCCAGGGCAGGCCGACCGGGTTTCGACCAGTCGAACGCTTGATGCATTATTCCGGCCTGAGGGCGGCATTTCGACCATCACGCAGGCAGGCGGCCTTATCTATGTGAGTGGACCGCAAAAAGCCTGGGCGCAGCGGGGCACGTATACGGACGCCGATCAGATGCTGATATTGTCGGGATCTCCTCGGGCGGTGGATGGGGGCCTGACGACGACGGCTGAGACGATCCGGTTCGACCGAATCACGGGCGACGCTGTCGCCGAAGGCAATGTCAAGAGCACATACTCAGATCTGAAAGCGCAGCCGGATGGTGGAATGCTGGCGTCTTCCGACCCGATCCATGTCGTGAGCCGGAGTATGACGGCGCATCGTTCGTCGGCGGTAGCCGTGTACAGCGGAAATGCGAGGCTCTGGCAAAACAGCAATGTCGTGGAGGCTCCCACGCTGCAATTCGACCGCGATCACCGTTCGCTGGTGGCGGATAGTAGTTCGAGTCAGTCCGTGAAGACTGTGCTGGTGCAAGTGGAGAAAAACGGAAAAGTAACCCCGGTCGTCATCACATCGGCGCATCTCACCTACAACGATGCGGAGAGGAGAGTCCTTCTCGATGGAGGCGTCACGGCCAAGGGCTCGGGCGCCACGCTGACGGCTCGGCAAATGACGATATTTCTGGTTCCACGCAGCCAGATGCAAGGCGGTTCGGGTCTCGTCGCATCGGGTAAAGCGAATCCGGGGGGATCAAGTTCGGGGGCAGCAAGTCCAGGCGGGTCGAGCCTTGGGAGCGGACAGGTGGAGAAAATCATTGCCGAAAAAGACGTTGTGATCACCGAACCATCGAGGCGAGCGACTGGCGAGCGGCTGGTTTACACCGCCGCCGATGACAAATCTGTTTTAACCGGCGGACCGCCTTGCATTTTTGATGCCGAACACGGCAAAATTACGGGCGATTCGTTGACTTTCTACAGACACGATGATAGGGTGCTCGTGGAAGGAAGGAGCACGTCCCCGGCGGTGACCAGGACGCAAGTGGCACGATAAATGCATACGCTGGCAACCGACGAGATTGGCAAGACTTATCGCGGCCGGCGCGTGGTAAATGGGGTGAGTCTGCAGGTTCTGCAGGGAGAAGTGGTAGGGCTACTTGGACCAAATGGCGCCGGAAAAACGACCACTTTCTACGCAATTGTAGGCCTCGTTCCTCCCGACACCGGCAGGGTGTTGTACGACGATGAGGATATCACCAGCGTTCCCATGTACTTACGGGCGCGCCAGTACGGCATCAGCTATCTTCCCCAGGAAGCCTCGGTTTTTCGAAAGCTGACGGTTGAGGAGAATATTCTGGCCGTGCTCGAAGTCCAGCCTATCTCCTGGCATGAGCGCCGGGAAAAGGCAGAGACGTTGATCGACCAGTTGGGGTTGGAGCATATCCGGCAGAATCGGGGATATGCGCTTTCTGGCGGAGAGCGGCGGCGGGTTGAGATTGCCCGATCGCTCTGCATCAACCCGACGTTCATCCTTCTCGACGAGCCCTTCTCCGGAATCGACCCCATCGCCGTTTTGGATTTGCAGAAGATCATTTCTGATTTGCGGGCGGGCGGCATTGGGATTCTGATCACGGACCACAACGTCAGGGAAACGCTCTCGGTGACCGATCGCGCGTACATCATCAACGAGGGCAGAATTTTTCGTTCCGGTACGCCGGAACAATTGGGCAGTGACCCGGAGGTACGCCGGGTTTACCTGGGTGAAAGCTTCTCACTGGTGTGAGAAGGGTTACCAAGGGGAGAGTGGATTGGACTTTCGTGCCGAGCCGATTTGGCTTGCGGCATGAGAAGCTGAAAGCAAGTCAGAAGTGAGAAGTCAAATTGAAGAAGTAAAGCCGCTTGCGCACTTTGCCATCATCCCGGTTCCAGAGATTTTTACTTCTTCAATCTGACTTTTGACTTCCCCAAACGAACGCGGCGTATGTTTTTGAGTTAAGACATGGTTCTTCTTCAACACAGATTGAACGTCAAGTTGTCGCAGCGGCAGATTCTGACGCCGGGCCTTGTCCAAATGGTCTCGGTGCTTGCGCTCAACAAGCTTGAACTGAAGGACATGATCAACGCCGAGATGGTGGAGAACCCGGTCCTTGAGGAACTGGAAGACGCTGTCCCGATGCTGGACGATGTCGGGCGTCAGGAAGAAGAACGGGACCGCCTCGCCGCCAAGGCAACTACGGAAGAAAATCCGATCACTGCGACGGAGAAAAAGGACCCTTTCGAAGAGATCGACTTCGGCTCGTTCTTTCAGGAGTATCTCGATCCCGGCTATCGCAGCTCGGGCGAAATGGAGGAAATCGAGAAACCTTCGTTCGAGAACTTCCTGTCAAAACCTGGGAATCTGACCGATCATCTGATGTGGCAACTGGGCGCGATCTCGGTCCGGCGTCCGGTGCACGAAGCCGCCGAGCTGATTATTGGCAATCTGAACGAAGAAGGATACCTGATCGCCAGCGACGAGGAGTTGCTCGGCATCGTGCCGGTAGCCGCACCCGAAGCGGATGCAGAGACCCAGGCCAAGATCGTAGCGCATGCTGAAGCTTTGGGCCTTGCGGCAGTGGTTCCCGACCCTAACGTTTCGGGTCTGGCGCCGGAAGGTGACTCTCATCTCGACGATTCGGGGTTGAGCAGCCTGCCGTTAACCGATACCTCGTTGAACGAACCCTCATCGGACATTGCCTCATTGAGCGATGCCTCATTGGACAACGCCTCATTGGCAGGGCCAGAGTTGGAGAAGCCTTCGCCCGAGCAGTCTTTGGCAGACGGAGCAAATGGCCATTCCGTGGTCGCGCCTGAGATCTCGCCCGAAGTCTTTATACCGAACGCGGCCCATGAAACGCCCGCATCTGGAGCGAGCAAAAACAACGGAACGTCTGCCACTGCGGCAGCAACCGCTACTGCGCGCGCACCCCTTACAGTAAACTTCACTCTTGCCGATCTGCATGAAGCGCTGGAAGTTGTGCGCCAGTTGGATCCGCCCGGGGTTGCCTGCCGCGACCTGCGCGAGTGCCTGCTCCGCCAGTTGCACTACCACATGCAGCAATTGCAGCAGCATCGCAACGGCAATGGCGCCACCGAGCAGGTTCTGAATGACGCAATCGCCGTTGTCGATCAGCACCTGCACGCGGTTACGCTGAAGCAGTTCAAGGAGATTGCGCGCGCGATCGGCCGTCCGGTCGAAGCCGTGCAGGCCGCGCTCGATTATGTGCGCACGCTCGATCCCCGCCCCGGCCTGCAGTACAACAAAACTCCCGCTCGCCTGATTGAGCCCGACGTCGCGTTCGTGAAGCATGGCGATGAGTGGCTGATCATCATGAACGACGAAGACATGCCGCAGTTGCGCCTGAATCCTGCCTACAAGCGCCTTCTGACGCGCGAGGACAATGACAAGGACACGCGCAACTACGTCAAGGATCGTTACAAGTCGGCCATCCAGCTCATCAAGAACATCGAACAGCGCAAGCAGACGATCACCAAGGTCTGCTACTCGATCGTGGCGCGCCAGCAGGATTTCCTGGAACGTGGAATCGATCACCTGAAGCCGATGATGATCAAGGAAGTGGCGGAAGAGATTGGCGTGCATCCTTCGACCGTTAGCCGGGCGGTAGCCAACAAATACGTGCATACGCCACAAGGCGTGTTTGAATTGCGCTACTTTTTCTCCGAGAGCGTGCAGGGTCCCGAGGGCGGCGGCACCTCGCTCCTGATCCTGAAGCGCCGGGTCAAGAAGCTGATCGAGGAAGAAGATCCGACGCGCCCGCTGACCGACGAGCAGATCACCAGAATCCTGCAGTCCCAGGGAATCGATGTGACGCGCCGCACCGTCGCAAAATACCGGGAAGACATGAAAATACCGAGTACGCATCAGAGAAGAGTCAAAAAATAAGTCAGAAGTCAGAAGTCAAATTGAAGAAGTGGACCCAAATCGGGGGTTCACGGTTTTACTTCTGCAATCTGACTTCTTACTTTTGACTTTTCGCTTTTGACTTCTTACTTTGAATTCGCGCTCTTGACTTTTATTCTTGTGGAGGTGGCTCAATGAACGTGGAGTACACCGGTAGGCAATACGAAATTCCTTCCAACATCCGCAAAGAAGTTGAAACTGGCCTAAATAAAATCCGCAAAATTCTGGGTGACCGGTTCGAAACCAAGGTGATTCTCGCCGTGGAGAAGCACCGGCACAAAGCCGAAATCACGATCAACCCGCCGAACGGACCGATTGTCGGACTGGCGCAGGCCACCGACATGGTCTCGGCGGTGAACGATGCGCTCGACCATCTGCACAGTCAGGCGTTGAAATACAAGACGAAGTGGTTGAGCAAGAAGCGCAAGGCGGTCAAAAAGTTTAACGGGCAGTCTCTCGAAGAGAATCTTGAGGAGTCGCTTGGGTTAGCCGACAGCGCCACCGTTGCCGTGACCGTTCACAAATTCCCATCGGTGGCGAAGACCACGGAGGTGCATCTGGTGCGCTCCGCAGACTCGATTGCGCTGCGTCCCATGACACTGGAGGAGGCCATCAAAGAGGCGCACTTCCGCGACCGCGACGTCTTCGTGTTCCGCGATCCCAAGGGCAAGCTGATGGTGCTCCACCGCAGGCGTGACGGCAAGATGGAGTTGATCGAAGCGCCGTAGGAACAAGTCAAAAGTGAGAAGTCAGATTGAAGAAGTAAAACCCTTGTGTGGGTCGATGCCAGGGTTTTACTTCTTCAATCTGACTTCTAGGAAGCGGTCAGCGATCCGCCGTTAGTCGTCAGAAAAGAAACAGTTTCAGCGCCGAGACGCTGAGGGCGCGGAGCGAGTCTTTACTGTTCTGCCTATTCTCCGCGCTCTCCAGCCTCGGTTATGAAAAGTCTCACATGGCGATCGTAACCTGCTGCGCCCAGGTCAGAGCCTGCCACCAGGTTTCCCCAACTTCTTCGTCAGCAAGGTTGAGTTGTCTTGTCAGTTCCATCGATTTGTCCCATTCGCCCGATTCCTGAGCCAGCATGAGTTGGTAGAGGGGGCGAAGGCTGCTGTTCTGACCGAGCAGCGCCGCTTTGATCTC
This sequence comes from uncultured Acidobacteriaceae bacterium, assembly GCA_963709055.1. Classification (GTDB taxonomy): domain Bacteria; phylum Acidobacteriota; class Terriglobia; order Terriglobales; family Acidobacteriaceae; genus Acidiflorens. The sequence goes on along the minus strand of CAVPUZ010000021.1, from coordinate 351,573 downwards.
ATGGTCCACGGGAACCTGCGCCAGCAGCGTGCTCATGTCGATTTCCAGAATGGCATCCATGATCGAGAGCAGCCCCATCAGGAACAGGTCATTGCTGGAGCGCAGCCGCGTCGAGAGCAATTCACAGAACCGGGCTCGTGTCATCCCCATCAGCACGAGTTCGCTGCATCCCTGCTCGGCCGCCCCCACGGTGACGATGAGCCGGATCCACCGCCGGAGTTCCCGCTCCCCCAAGATCGCCATCGCATGGCGGACTGACTTGATCTCAAGAGAAAATCCAAAAACCGGGGAATTCAGGTAGCGCAGCAGGCGATAGCAGATGGAAGCCTCCTGTTTGAGCAGCTTCTCCAGTTCTTTCATGTCGATTTCCGGCCGCGAAGCCATTTCGAGCAACCGCAGAAGACGCACACGGTTGGCGGGAACCTCGCGGCCGACGACCACCTCTGGCCTGCAGAAAAAATATCCCTGAAAATACGTGAAGCCCATGTTGCGGGCTTCATAGAACTCATGCGGCGTTTCAAGTTTTTCGGCCAGCATTCTGCACTTGGCGGAGCCAAAGCGGCGCACCATGGCCGCGCGTTCTTCCAGGCGGGTCGCCCGGATGTCGATTTTGATGAAGTCGGCAAAGTCGCACAGCGGTATGCGCGGATCGTTGGGCAAAAAATCATCCAGCGCGATCAGATAGCCGGCTGTCTTGAGACGCTTGCAGGCGGCAATGACTCGATCTTCGGGCTCAACGCTCTCTAGAATCTCAGCCACACTCTGACTCGGCGGTAACAGAGTGATCAAGTCACGCAGCAAGATCTCGCGTGTGCAATTCAAGAAAGCGCGGCTATTATGGCAAAGCGTGTTCAGACCAAAGAGCAAGGAACTATCCAGCATCGAGCGGGCGGCCAGGTCCGGGTCGGCATTGAAGTGGTCTTCGATCCCGTTTCGAAAGAGGAGTTCATATCCGTACACCTTCTGGGAACGGTCCAGAATAGGTTGGCGCGCCACGAAACGCTGCCCAGGAACGGCCAGTGACTTCGAACCCGAATTCGCAGCCAAGTTCGAAGTATGGTTGCGAAGTAAGGTTCGAAACCGGATTTAAGACCGTGTTTGGGTCAAGGATCGGCCCTGAAAAGTTGCCGGGTTTCACCCTTTTTGTATCGGCGTGGCGGGAGAGAACTTCAGGTGAATATTGCAAGAGTACTTTCGCCCTTTAGTAATGGTCCGAATGTGGAAAACTAAGGGCTTTCCCCCCTTGCGCAGCGGGCACTTCGTAGGTAACATCAAGGTGTTCTCAACGGCTGTGCTTCTCGGCCAGCCGTTTGCGCCCAATCGACTCCAGGCGCCAATATAATTTGAACATCGCTTTCGAATAGCATTCCAGCCGAAGTGGGGTTCGGTAAGCCGTTGGCCGCTGTGCATCAAGCCGCACCGTAACCAAAGTGGCCGTGGCGCAAGGGAAAACGAAACAATCAGGCCTGTGATCCAGGCCGGGAAGTAACTTCAAAAGCTTAACAAGAGAAAACTCATGAACGCAGGACCCGGACACTCCTCTTCAGGGGGAGGAAAGCATAAGCGGCGCCGTGGGCGTCGTTCGCAAAGACGCGGCGGCCACGCTGCCTCAGGCCGCGTACGGTCGGAACATCAGGGCATTTTTACCGCTCCCATGGATCACAGCTACCGCGCCAATATGAGCGGGGGCGGAGACAACGGCAACAATCGTCCCCGGCGTCCCGGCTTTTCGGCGGCCTATCCCATTGTCGACCCGGAGCCCCTTCCCGCTCCGTCGGTGGATGCCGCCTCGCGCGTCTTTGCCTTTGTCGAGGACCTGTTCTTTCTCAGCAAGATTCAGGATACGGGCCGCAAGATGAATGTGAAGGTAGAGTTCGTCAAGACAGAGAAGGATCTCGCCGAGCACATGAAGAACAATGGCGAAGAGAAGCCTTCTCTCATCATCTTCGACTTGAACAACGCCAACGCCAAGCCCTTGACCCTGATTCCCAAACTGAAGAGCAAGTTGAAAAAGGGAACGTCGATCATCGGCTTTCTCTCCCACGTTCAGGGCGACCTGAAGCAGAAGGCGCACGATGTCGGCTGCGACATGGTGCTGCCGCGCTCGGCGTTCTCACAAAACCTGCCCCAGTTGTTGCGCCGGCACGGAGCGGTCGAGTCCGATTCCAGCGCGGCCGACTAACCCATTCCGGCAAAGTGTGGCGCGGACCTGCCCTACGTGCCCGCCGAAAGGGCATGTCGCGATCCCGATTCGCTTGCCGCAACTGCCCAGGCTCGCAAGCTAGGCTACAATAGCCTCGTGGCCGCCCCTGTTCCATCGAAGCCGGTCGCTAAAGACAACCATCGGCACCGTCATTCCCTGTATGCTGCCGAGGCCAGCGGACTGCTGGTGATCGCGGTTCTACTGCTCATTCTCTGCTTGATCCGATACTGGCAGTACATTCCCTGGAGCGCACGCTGACGTTGCCGAACCGGCGCAGATCCCGGCATTCGAGGGCGCGCCGCTGCTGGTGGTAGTGCTTGGTCCCACCGGCAGCGGAAAGACCGCGTTGGCGCTAGCCCTTGCGCGCAGCTTCGGTGGTGAGATTGTCAATTGTGACTCGGTGGCGATGTACCGCGATTTTGAAATTGGTACAGCCAAGCCATCGCGGGATGAGCGCGCCGAAGTGTCGCATCACCTGCTCGACTATGTTGACCCGCTGTGCGATGTGAGCGCCGGAGAATATGCTCGCCAGGCGCGCCAGGTTGTGCGGGAGGTTGCGGAACGCAAGCATCTGCCGATTGTGAGTGGAGGAACCGGGCTTTATCTGCGCGCACTCCTCGAAGGGCTTTTCCCAGGGCCCGCGCGATCCGAGGAGTTGCGGAATCGTCTGCGCGAGCGAGTGGAACTGCGGGGAACCGATTACCTGCATCGCATTCTTCGGCGGCTCGACGTTTCCGCGGCAGAACGCATTCACGCGAATGATGTTCCGAAGGTGATTCGCGCGGTCGAGGTGTGCCTTGCATCGCGGCAACCCATGAGCGAACTTTGGGAGCAGGGCCGCGAACCGCTTGCCGGCTTTCGAATTCTCCGTCTGGGCCTTAATCCAGAGCGCGAAGCGCTTTACTCGCGCATCAACGAGCGGGCGGCGAAGATGTTTGACGAAGGACTGATTGCGGAGACCGGAACGCTTCTCGCAAAATATGGCGTCCAAGCGCGGCCGCTGGCCTCGCTGGGATACAAGCAGGCCTGGCAATTCCTGCGCGGCGAACTCGATCGGGAGTCGGCGCTGCGTGCGGCGCAGCAGGCCCATCGCAATTACGCCAAGCGGCAGATGACATGGTTCCGTCGGGAGCCCGATGTACATTGGCTGGCGGGCTTCGGCGACGATCCTGAGATTCAGGCTACGGCGGTTTCGGCGGTTGAGGCTCAACTCTCGGCGGGTTGCGAGACCGGCGAAGAATAGACGCCTCGATACGACGCCCTTACAATGGAGCCGAAGGGTTTGGTCACGTATGCACAAGATGCCACATCGAATGCTGGCACTAATACGCGAGGTGAACATGAGCAGGCTTCGGACGCACCGCAGTGGCACTCCTAATCCGCGAATGGATCGGAAGATCGCGTCCGCTTTGGCGATGGCATTATCTGCAATATTTGTGTTTGTGCTCTGCGCAACTGGAATGTATGGGCAAGGCCGCAAGTCATCGACTGCTATCGACTCCGCCAAAAGCGGGGACGTTGCACGCGGAAAATATCTGGTGGAAGGGGTGGCGATGTGCGGCGAGTGCCACACTCCGCGCGACAGCAATGGCAGTCTGGATCGAAGCCGTTGGCTGCAAGGAGCGCCCATACGGTGGGTGCCGGCCGATGCGCCGGGGACGAACTGGCCGCTGATCGCTCCCAGAATTGGCGGAAATCCGCCCGCCAGCGATGCGGACATGATCAAGCTCCTGACCACCGGCATCTGGACGACCGGCAAGCCTCTGCGTTTCCCCATGATGCCGTTTCGGATGACCGCGTCGGACGCCAGGGCGGTGGTGGCTTATCTGAAGTCGCTCACTCCGCAGAATTAGGGACTGGCCGAATGACCTGCTCGGGTGGTGACGGGGCTCTGCCCCGTTCCAGCGGGGCAAGGCCCCACCACGCGCTTCAAATTTGTTATGGTCAACTGCATGGTCCGATATCTCTTGCTGGCTGCCATTGTCTTCTGCGCGGTTGTCAGCTTTGCCAGAGACAAGTCGAAAGAACGCTTTCAGCGGCCAGGTCCCATTCATCTCGACCGGGACGGCCGCAAGTGGGCGGACAAGACGTTGCGCAAGATGTCGCCCGAAGAGAAGGTTGGACAGCTCTTCATGATCTGGGCGAGGGTTCAGTTCCTGAATGAAGCCGATCCCACCTGGATCCAACTGCAGGACAACGTTCACAAGTATCACCTTGGATCCTTCGGGGTGACGGTGCCGGTGGATGGGCCGGCGCTGTTGAAGAGCGAGCCCTATGAGGCAGCGGAGTTGCTGAACCGGCTGCAGAAATCGTCGAAGCTGCCGCTGATTTTTGCCGCTGATTTTGAGCGCGGCGTTTCGATGCGATTGAATGGCACGACCGTGTTTCCCCACGCCATGGCGTTTGGCGCGACCGGGAAGCCGGAAAATGCCGAAGCTTTTGGACGCATCACGGCGCTCGAGGCCCGGGCAATCGGCGTGCATTGGAATTTCTTTCCCGATGCCGATGTGAATTCGAACCCGGCCAATCCCATCATTAACACGCGGTCGTTTGGAGGAGATCCACAAAAAGTAGGCGATTTTGTGGCCGCCTACATACGCGGCGCTCACCAGGGCGCGATGCTGACCACGGCCAAACATTTTCCTGGGCATGGCGACACGGCGACGGATACGCATCTGGGCATCGGACAGGTCACGGGCGATCGCGCCCGGCTGGATGCGATTGAACTACCTCCGTTCCGGCGCGCGATTGAGGCGGGCGTGGATGCGGTGATGGTGGCGCACGTGACCGTGCCCGCCCTCGATGCCGCGCCCAACCGGGTCGCAACGACGTCCAGGGCGATTGTGACAGGCCTGCTCAAGGAGGAGATGGGATTTAAGGGGATCGTCGTAACCGACGCGCTTGACATGGCGGGGTTGACGCGGCTCTATGCGAACGATGTGGGCCGGGCAGCGGTCGAAGCATTCAAGGCGGGGAATGATCTGCTGATCATCCCCGCCGATCTCGATGCCAGCTATCGGGCGATGCTGCAGGCGGTGAAAGCGGCGAAATCAGTCGTGAACGGCTGGATCAATCCGTGCGCAGGATTTTGGAGTTAAAGGCTTCTCTCGGTCTGAATAAGGCGCGGCTGGTGGACGTTCGTCAACTGGCCAGTCAGGTGGGCAAGCCGGAAAATCTGGCGGCGGGGCAACGCATTGCAGACGAAGCGATTACGCTGGTCCGGGATAATGGGCAGGTGATTCCTTGCCGAATTCTTCGAGAACGCCTTCCGGAACGTCTCCTGGAACTCGGGAGGCACGCGCTTCCGTATCAATCATTGACAGAGACGCGCAACCGTCTTGTTGCGGTGATTTTCTCGGAGGACATGCGCACCGAGTCAGGACGGGTGCTGGAACACCAGATTCTGGCGCGTGTGCCGGACGCGCACATTATTTATGTCGATCCGCGCTCGGCGGCCGGGATGAAAGCCACGGTTGCGGAAGCGGTGGAAGCGGCGGAACATGTAGTGGTGGCAGTGTACGTGATTCCAACAGCGGGCAGGGCGATTCGCTCCGCGGAAGGTTTGAAAAATACGGTTTCCATGGATGACGCCAGCTCCGGCTTGTTGAATGCGATTCTCGAGCGCGCCGCCAGTCGCACGGTCGTGCTGGCGATGGGGAATCCATACCTGGTGCAGGATTTTCCGGCGATCCAGAATTATGTGTGCGCGTTTTCCAATGCAACCGTGTCGGAGAGAGCGGCCGTGAAAGCGCTGTTTGGCGAGATTCCGATTGGCGGTCATCTGCCCGTTTCGATTCCGGGTATCGCAAACCGAGGCGAGGGACTGGAACGCCCCGCCCGGCTGGCTTCAGGAGGTTCTGCTCATGTTCGAAGAGAAAATGTTGAAGAGAGCATGTACAGCGAGAGAACGTCCAGCGATAAGATTTTCGGCCGCAATGCGGTCCGGCGCCGCCTGGGGTTCGGCCGGGCGGCCATTGGATTGGCGCTGGGCGCGCTATTGGCGGCGCTTTGCGGGTTGCCCGCATGCAGCATCAACGTCGACAAAGATGGCAACAAGGAGGGCTCGAAGCACGTCGACATCAAATCGCCCGTGGGAGACCTGCATGTCAGCGAGCAAGCCGATATCCGCGATGCCGGTCTGAGCGTGTATCCGGGCGCCAAGCCGGCTCCGAAAGACAGCGGCGATGACGAGAAGAGCGCCAACGTAAACCTCGACCTGCCTGGCTTTCAGTTGAAAGTGGTGGCGGGCGAGTTCCTCTCCGACGATGCTCCCGACAAGATCATTGCCTACTACGATAAGGAGCTGCAGAAATTTGGGAAGCCTATTCAATGCCAGGGGTCATACAGCAGCGGCGGGCATGTGCAAACACATGGCAAGGACGATCTCTCCAGGCCGGTGACGTGCGATAAAACGGATAGCGGAGACGGCCTGGAGCTGAAAGTTGGAACGGAGGGAAATCAGCACCTGGTCGCGGTCAAACCGAATAGCAAGGGAACGCGCTTCGCTCTGGTTTATGTGCGCATGCACACGGGGAAAGACACGACGATTTAAAAAGCATTGAGTCCTTGAGTGGTTGAATCATCGGACATTGAGCGGACGAGCCGGTCCAATGATCAATCGTTTAACGATCCGATGACGCGATAACTTGATCTCCGGTTTGTTCTGCGCTAGCTTCACATGAGTGGATCATCCCTGCGAAAAGTGTGGAGCAGTGGTCGAGGACGGGCGGCCGTTCTGCCCGCAATGCCGCGCCCCGCAAATCCATGTGCAAGTGGCGTTGCCGCCGGGTGAGCCCACGGCGGTGATGGACGACACGGCGGGCGGGCCATCTGCGCGGATCTCTGAAATCAGCGATTTCGGCCGGTCGCCGGCGATCTCCCACAGCCTGCTCGATCAAGGCGCTGCCGGGCGGGCCGCTCTCAAGGCGGGCGTGCTCGGCGTCTTCATCTCCATGATTCCGGTGCTCGGCATCGTGCTGACCGGATCGCTCGCCGTATATTTCTACCGCCGCGAAAAAGGGTTTATTCCCGCGACCCGAATCGGATGGCGGGTGGGGGCGGCGGCCGGAGTGGTTTCGTTCGCCATCAATGCTCTGCTGATCGTGATTCGAGTCTTTGCCCTGCACGCCCAGCAGGAGTACATCGACGCGGTCACGAAAATTGCGCAGATGGTGGGATACAACCCGGCCGATCCGGAGATTCAAGCCGGCATTCACAATCTGCTTACTCCGGCGGGGATGACGTTGACCTTGTTGTTTGGAATGATTTTCACCGTGGTCCTGGCAGCGCTGGGAGGGGCGATAGCAGCGCTGGTCTTCCGGACTGGCCCGCGCCCCTGACGGAATCGCTCCGGCCCGCGAAAACTGGTTGTGCTGCGCCTCCTTGCTCTCATCATTCCGCACGCGTATGATGCAGCGTTTATGAGTACGCGCGCAACGGGACGTCCGGGCGGGATCTATCAGAAGGCTCAGCTCATGTCTGCCTCCGAGGTGGAGCGCACGCTGATCCGCCTGGCGCATGAGATTCTCGAGAAAAACAATGGCAGCCATGATCTCGCGCTGGTGGGAATCCGCCGCCGGGGAGTTCCACTGGCGGAGCGCCTGGCGAAAATCATTCAGCGCATCGAAAAGAAACCTGTCCCTGTCGGGACGCTCGACATTACGCTGTATCGCGACGATCTTTCGCTGGACGAGCGCACTTTTGACAAGCGAACCGGTGATTCCAAGCCAGTGGTGCAGAAAGGCGAGATCGGAATTTCCGTCGCGGGGAAGTCGGTCGTGCTGATTGACGATGTGCTTTATACCGGGCGGACCACGCGCGCCGCCATGGATGCCCTGTTTCACGAAGGCCGGCCGAAACGGCTGCAGTTGTGCGTGCTGATCGACCGCGGGCATCGCGAGTTGCCGATTGAGGCGTCGTTTATCGGGCGCACCGTGCAGACTACGGAGAACCAGATTATTGAAGTGAAACTTCGCGAGGTGGATGACGCGGAGAAAGTTCTGCTGATGGAAAAGCAATAGTCGACTATGAATGTAAACCGCGGATCCCTGCTTGGCATTGAGCACATGGAAGCAGCCGAGATCCTGAGAATTCTGAAGTTTGCCCGGCGCATGAATCCAGACCGGCCGCGCCCGTTGCTCAAAGGGAAGCGGGTGCTGCTTCTTTTTTACGAATCCTCCACGCGCACGCGCAGCTCGTTTGAGATCGCCGCCAAGACGATGGGCGCGCATACGGTTCTCATTCAGGCGGTAGGTTCGAGCATTGAAAAAGGTGAATCACTGCTTGATACGGGATACACCGTCCGCGCGGTCGGAGCCGATATCATTGTTATTCGCCATCCCAATGCGGGAGCGCCTTACGTCATGGCGCAACATATCGACGTACCCGTGATCAACGCCGGAGACGGGTTGCATGAGCATCCCTCGCAGGCATTGCTGGACGCGTACACGATCCTGCGCAATAAGAAGAGCTTTAAAGGTCTGCAAGTGGCGATTGTCGGCGATATTTTTCATAGCCGGGTCGCGCGGTCGGCGTGTCACCTGCTGTCGAAGTTCGGCGTGAAGATCATTCTTTGCGGCCCCACGGAGTTGGTTCCCGATATCGCTACTACCCTCGCGCCGGGTGTGCGCGTAACGCGGCATATTGAAGATGCCTTGCGCGGGACCGATGTCATTATGCTTCTGCGCGTGCAAAAGGAACGGCTCTCAGGGTTGAAGATCGATCTTCCGGAGTACATTGCCCGCTACCAGATGACGCTGGCGCGATTGAAGATGGCGAAAAAAGATGTCATCGTGATGCATCCCGGTCCGATCATTCGCGGTCTCGAACTCACGAGCGAAGTGGCCGATGGTGCGCGGGCGCGTATTCTCGAAGAGGTACGCAACGGTGTGCCTACGCGCATGGCGATCCTGGCGCGCGCGATGGGGAAGATGCGATGAAGCCTCAGGACAGAACGAGTCTGCTCATCCACGGCGGCCATCTCATCGACCCTTCGGCACGGATCGATGCGCCGATGGATGTTTTATTGAAGGACGGGCGAGTAGCCGAGATTGCGCCCCCGCGCAAAATCAAAGGCGCAGACCGTAAGTTCGATGCCCGAGGACTGGTGGTCGCGCCGGGGTTCATCGATCTGCATGTGCACCTGCGGGAACCTGGCCAGGCACACAAGGAGACGATTGCAACCGGCACGGCGGCTGCGGCCGCCGGCGGCTTCACGTCGGTGTGCGCCATGCCAAACACGGTTCCGGTTGTCGACTCCGCCGATTGGGTTAAGTGGATGGCTCAGTCCGAACGCGGTGCCGTAGTGAATGTCTTTCCCATCGCAGCCGCCACGCGCGCCAGCAAAGGGGCAGCGCTCACCGATTTTGGCGCGCTGCAGAGTGCCGGAGCGGTGGCTGTAACCGACGATGGCAAGCCTGTTCTCGACGACCACGTGATGCGCGAGGCGCTTATACTGGGCGGCGAACTGAACTTCCCGGTCGTGCAACACGCCGAAGATACGCGCATGACAGAAGGCTGTTCGATGCACGCGGGCGCGCGTTCGTTCCGTCTCGGACTGCGCGGCATGACAGCGGCTGCCGAGGCTTCAATCGTCGAGCGGGACGTGCAGCTGGCAATGACGATTCCCAATGCCCGCTTGCATGTCGCACATCTCTCCACCGCGGACGCGCTCAAGGCTGTCCGCCGCGGCAAGCGTGCCAAAGCGCGCATCACCTTCGAGGTCACGCCACACCATTTCACCCTGACCGACGAGGACATGCGTGACTACGACAGCAACTTCAAGATGAATCCTCCGCTGCGCTCCGCCCCGGACCTCGAAGCCATTCTGGTTGCGCTGGCGGATGGCACGGCGGATGCCATCGCCACCGATCACGCTCCCCACGCCGCGCACGAAAAAGAAGTGGAATTCGAGCACGCTGCTTTCGGCATCACCGGATTCGAAACTGCGTTCGCCCTCGCCGTCACCCGTTTGCATCTGGGAAAACGGATTCCACTCGGGCGTATTGTGGAACTGTTTACTTGCTGGTCCGGCGCGCTGCTTCGATCTTCGGGGGCGTGGCTCGCTGATGCGCGGGTCCGTTGCCGATGTTACGGTTTTCGACCCGAAAAAGAAATGGACTTTTGAAGCTTCCAAGTCGCGTTCGAAGTCGAAAAATACTCCCTTCGATGGCTGGCAACTCACAGGGAAAGTCGTCGCGACGATTGTGGACGGCAGGATTATCTATTCGCTATAAAGACGGAGAGGCATCTAAGTCTCAGTCGACGCCCGCCGAGTAGAGAGTTAGTCGGTGTCGGGATCGGTAAGCGGTTGCTTCGCGAAATTGACCTTCGGAGCCTGGATCTGTACGAACTTGCGTGGTGTACTCAAGGTAAAAAACGCGCTTAGGTCATCCGCGTAGGCATCCGCGAAATATCCGGTACCGATCAGGCTGAGACCAAAATTGCTTTCGGCAAATCGCAACATGCTGCCGAAGTCATGATTTGCATTGTCCACGTATCCTGCCGGAGTGTAGGCGGAAACCACGAGTAAGGGAACGCGAAATCCATACACATAGGACTGACCCCATCCGGTAGCCGGAATGGGCGGCGGTGCAACGTGGTCGTACCAACCGCCCCAATCATCCCAGGTGATGAGGATGGCAGTATTATGCCAATACACTTCGCCATCCGGACAGGCGGGATTAGTTCCAATCGCATTCACGATGGAGGATACCCACGCCGGGCCGGTGCCATTGCTGCCGCTTGGGTGATCCGACGCAAGACCTGTGGGCGTGACCCACACGACGTCAGCCAGGTTACAGGCTGCAATATCGGTCAGCACCTGTGAAGGCTTCAGCAGCACGTTGGTGGATTTGTAATAGGAACTCAACCCTGCCGGCGCGTCCCATAAAACCTGCGGATTGGGCGAATAGTACCGCCAGCTAAGCTTGGCCGCGTCCAATAAATTCAGAATAGAAGAGCGTTGGAAACATGGGAAGGCTGTCCCATATTGTCCCTGACTGTTGATCGTGTACACCCAGGATCCCGGGGGTGCCGTGCAACCCGCGTTCTTGGATCCGTCGTGCGGATTCTCGGCAGCGAACAGCGGGCTTGTGTCTGTCAGCGATGAAGTACCGGAAACAAGGAATTGATGAGCCGGAAAGCTTGGGCCCTGGTTGGTCTGGAACATACGGTTGGCAAATCCGTATTGGGTGGCGAGATCGAAATAAGGCTGGACGGCGCCCGTGGAATTATCGACGTAGCGATAGGCAGCACGAGCGTCTGCGGCGACACATCCCTTGATAGGATGGTACGGGACCTTATCGAAGCCATTCATCTTCCCCCCGCCATATTCTTTGAGAAAGGACGCGTGGGTGTGGCCCAAGTCGTAGCAACCGACGAACGGCCCAGCCGTCATGGGCACTGCTTGATTTTTCGAGTTCAACCCGGAGGTCCCGATATCCACGCCCGGCTCGAATTTCGGGTTGCTGCCGAACAGATTATCGGGGGTCCGATTCTCCTGAACAACCATGACAATATGGGAGAATTTCGGAGCCTGCGCCAAGGAGCACACAGAAATCAGGAGCAGAAGCGAACAGGAAAGCGCCTTCATGGAATCCGTCCTTATTTTGCCACGTCGGTCGGGGGAAGGCGGGGAATCAGCCCCCAAACGCTCAAAGCAATTTTACGCGAACTCCCTCCTGGTGGAGCCATTAAAAAACCAGCAGCGTATAGCACGCAAGTTCACAATGCGCAAAGGATTGCGCAAAAGGGTAACTCCCGCCGGGTTACCGAAGTTAAGACCTCACCCGGCGCGAGCAACAATCGCGCCAGGAAATGCCTTATTGTTTGTTGCCTTGCCTGAAAAGCGGCGGCGTGCGGGGCATCACCATCCTTGCTTAGGCACACCCGGTTCAGGCAGACTCGATCTTGCCCAAGGACCCTTGAGGCACGCCCGCGAGTTACAATCAAAAGCGGTAAATCCCTATGAAAAATTCCTCCATGTCCCGTCCACTGTATGAAGTTGATCCGCAGATTGCGGCTGCCATCGACAACGAAGTGCGGCGCCAGCACGAAGGGCTCGAACTGATCGCCTCGGAGAATTTTGTGAGCGAGGCGGTGCTTGAGGCTGCCGGATCGGTCTTCACGAACAAGTATGCGGAGGGGTATCCGGGCAGGCGCTATTACGGCGGATGCGAATTTACCGACGTAGTGGAGGAGTTGGCTCGCGAGCGCGCGAAGAAATTATTTGGCGCCGAGCATGCCAACGTGCAGCCGCATTCGGGATCGCAGGCCAACCAGGCGGCATACGCGGCGGTGCGTGCAGCCGGGAGACACGGTCCTGGGGCTGAACCTGGCGCACGGCGGGCATTTGACGCACGGGCATCATCTGAATTTTTCGGGCAAGACGTACAAGATCGTTCCTTATGGCGTGACGAAAGAGACCGAGACGATCGACTATGACGAACTGGAAAAGCTCGCGGAAAAAGAGCGCCCGAAGCTGATTATTGGCGGGGGCAGCGCGTATCCGCGGATTATTGACTTTGCGCGCATGCGGCAGATTGCCGACAAAGTGGGCGCGATCTATCTGGTCGATATGGCGCACTTCGCGGGGCTGGTGGCGGGAGGAGCGCATCCTTCACCCGTGCCGCATGCGCAGATTGTGACTTCGACCACGCACAAGACGCTGCGCGGACCGCGGTCGGGGATGATCCTGAGCAGGCAGGAATTTGCGGCGCCGATCGATAAGACCGTATTCCCGGGGATGCAGGGTGGGCCGCTGGTCCATATTATTGCGGCCAAGGCGGTGTGCTTCCTGGAGGCATCGCAGCCCAGTTTCAAAGAGTATGCGCGGCAGGTTGTGGCGAACGCCAAGGTACTGGCGGAGACTCTGGCAGCCGAGGGCTTCCGGATTATTTCCGGCGGCACGGATACGCACCTGATGCTGGTGGATGTGTTTGCGAAGGGCATGCTGGGAAGTGAAGCTGAGAAGGCGCTGGGCGAGGCGGCGATCACCGTGAATAAGAACGCGATTCCGTTCGATACGAACCCTCCGCTGAAGCCGAGCGGCATTCGCATCGGCACGCCGGCCGTCACGACGCGCGGGATGAAAGAAGCCGAGATGCGGCAAATCGGGCACTGGATTGCCGAGGCGCTGAATCATCGCACCGACGCGGCCGTGCTGGGGAAAATCCGCAAGCAGGTGCTGGAGCTCGCCGAGGAGTTTCCGCTGTATTCGGAACGGCGGGCACGGGCGCAGGCGGAAGTCCGAGTGTAGTCTTTCGCCAGTTTCATCCTGCGTTGGGCGAAAAAGGTGTTCTTAGCAGACTCAGTGAAGAGTAATATCCCTGTCAAAATCGGTCCGTGGCCGGGAATTCCCTGTGCACGCTGTCTCCCCTGTGATTAAATTCTCCTCGTGAAAGTGGCCATCGACATCCGTCGCATGACGGAATTCGGGATTGGCACCTACATCCGCAACGTGGTCCGGACGTTGGCGCGCCTGGACCGCGAGAGCAAGTATTTCCTGATCGGATCTCCTGCGAAGGTAGCGGAATGCGGGCCGCTGCCTCCGAATTTTCACGCGGTGGCGCTCTCTGCGCCCGACAACACGCTAAGAGGCTTTGTCGATTTCCGGGCGATTGTGCGGCGTCTCGAATGCGATGTAGTCCATATCCCGCATATGTTCTGGATGCCGCGCGGGCTGGGCTGTCCGTACGTGCTTACGGTGCACGATCTGCTGGAGCATATGTATGGATCGCGGGATTTTTCGAGTTTGCGGCGCAGCCTGCACTTTTACCTGACGCGACGGGTGCTGCGCGGAGCGGCGCGCGTGCTGGCGGTGTCGCAATTCACGAAGAATGAAATTCAAAAATTGCTGACCATCCCCGACGACCGTATCGAGGTGGTATACAACGCGATCGACGAACGCTTTCTGCACGGCCATGCGGGCGAGGCGGACCGCCAACTGATCGCGCAGCGGTACCAGGTGAACTATCCGTTCCTTTTGTATGCGGGCGCGATCCGGCCGCACAAGAATGTGGTGCGCATCATTGAAGCATTTTCGGCGCTGAAGAGTGAACTTGCGAAGGAGCAGCAGTTCCCGGATCTGAAGCTGATTATCATCGGCGACGATCTTTCGAGCCATCCCCGGCTCCGGCGCACGGTGGTGAGCGGGGGCGTGCAGAATGACGTGCGCTTTCTGGGATTCGTGCCCATCGAAGTGCTGCGCATCTTTTACGATGTGGCGAAGATTTTTGTGTTTCCATCGCTCTATGAAGGCTTCGGGTTGCCGCCGCTGGAAGCGATGGCCCATGGAACTCCGGTCGTCACGTCGAACACGTCAAGCTTGCCGGAAGTCGTGGGTAATGCGGCGCTCATGGTGAATCCAGAAAATGTCTTTGAAATCCGGCGCGCTTTACAGCGGGCATTGCTCGATACGGAGGTTCGCGAAAGAATGAAACAGCGCGGGTACGAGCAGGCACAACGGTTTTCTTGGACGAGTTCGGTGTCGAGGATTCTGGAAATTTACCGCGAAGTGGCGGGTGCGGAAGTTGCGGGGCCGGTTGCCGCCGACTAGGTTTGGCGACCGAATATGCTCGAAGAAGGTAATATCGAACGATGGCGCTAGTCCGGCTAAAAATTGATGTTTCCGGCACCGTTGGGGACCAAGCCTGGCGCGAACTCAAGCAGTTCGATCAGATCCAGAGCGCTGAGTTTGGTCCCAGGTTCGGCCGTGGAGGCCTGTGCAATCATTCGGCGAATGCGCCGCATGGCAAGGGTGAATGGGTGGGCGCGGAAATTCGCCTGCAGACGCCGCTACTCGCCCAATATGCGGTCGCGCACTATTTGGAACAGGACCGCGTGCTGGACGCGGACGTTGTGGAGTAACGGAGGCCAGGCACTCACTCCAGTATGATGAATCTTTCCCCGAATGAATTCCACAGCGACGATTGAAGACCCGATAGCGACTGAGACCGGAAGCCGGCCGAATCGCCTGCTTGCGGACTGGCGGATTTCTGCGCTGCTGCTGGTCGGATTGTGGCTCGCGATTTACATGGTAGGGCTGTCGCGGCCGGCGCTGCTCGACGATGCAGACACGGTTCATGCCGAGGCGGCGCGGGAGATGTTGCAGCGCCATGACTGGGTAACGTTGTATGTGAACGGCGTGCGCTATCTGGAAAAAGCTCCGCTGATGTATTGGAGCGTGGCGGCCAGCTACAAAGTATTTGGCATCAGCGAGTGGAGCACACGATTTCCGCTGATGGTGGGCGTGCTGGCCATGATCCTGGCCACCTTTGGCATGGGACGCTGGGCCTTTGGCGGCGAGGGCGGATTTCTTTCGGGGATGGTGCTGGCGACTGCGCTCGGGCCTTTCTTGTTTACCCGCTTTCTGATTCCGGACGTGCTGGTGGGGCTGTGGCTGACGCTGACGTTCTGGCTATTTCTGGAATCGCTGGAGCAGGCAAAGCCTTCGCGCGCTGTTTGCTGGGGACTGGCGGCGGTGTGCGCGCTGAACGTCCTCACCAAAGGGCTGATCGGGCTGGTGTTTCCGGTGGGGGCGATCGGGCTCTACCTGCTGCTGACGGGGAATCTGCGGCATCTGCTCCGGTTGCGCCTGGTTTCGAGCACGCTGGTCTTTCTTGCGATTGCCGCACCCTGGCACATTCTGGCGGAGCTGCGCAATCCGGCGCAGGGCCATGTGCGCGGATTCCTGTGGTTCTACTTCGTCAATGAACACTTTCTGCGTTTCCTGAATAAGCGCGTTCCGCGCGACTATGACACGGTTCCGCTGCTCCTGTTCTGGGCGTTGCTGGTCTTGTGGCTGATTCCGTGGACCGTGTTTCTTCCGCAATCGCTGCAGGAAGTGCCGCGCCGCTGGCGCGAATTCCGGGAGCAGATGACGCGCCGGCAGAAAACGTATCTGCTGTGTTTTCTCTGGAACGTCGTGATCGTGGGTTTCTTCAGCTTCTCGACGCGGCAGGAATATTACACGATCCCGGCGATTCCCGGGATGGCACTGCTGGTCGGAGGATGGTTACAGCGCGAGAGAACGTCAGCGGCCGGAAGCCGCGAACGGCGGGCGGGCCGGATCTCGTCGGCAGTATTGCTGGCGGTGGGCCTGATCATCGCGGTGGTGGGATTCGCGCTGCTCTTTTTCTCGAAGGCTCCAGCTCCGGGCACCGATCTTTCCGACCTGCTCAGGAAAAATCCGCAGGACTATGCGCTCTCGTTCGGACATTTTCTGGATTTGACGCCGCAAGCGATGGGGGCATTCCGATTGCCGCTGCTCCTTTTTTCGCTGGCGTTTCTGGTGGGCACGCTGGCGAACTGGATGCTCCGCCGCGCGGGGCGGGCCGGAGCCGCGAATGGCGCTCTGGTGCTGATGATGGTGGTCGTGCTCGCGTGCGTGCGGATTGCGTTTGGAATCTTCTCTCCGATAATTTCGTCGAAGGATCTCGCGCTGGCGATTCGCGCGCAGTACCGTCCGGGCGATCAGGTGGTGGCGACGGGACTTTATGAGAATGCGTCGACGCTGAATTTTTACGGAGGGTTCCCGTTGCGCAGCTTGCACACGCCCGGCGGAAACATGTGGTACGGCGCGCAGTTTCCGGATGCGCCTCGCGTTTGGGAAACGCAGGCCTCGTTTGTGGCCTCGTGGAATGGCCCCGGGCGAGTGTTCTTGTGGACCGATCAGGACGATCCCGCAGCTCTGCACGGATTGACGAGTTATGTGATTGCGCGGCGGGGCGGGAAGACGATTTATTCGAATCGGCCGAATGCGACCCTGCAGAATGGTGCAACGCGGTAAAGATCAAGATCGATAACCACGGGGTACACGGAGGATACACAGAGGAAATCGTAGATTCGTCAGTGGGAAGCTTTCGACGGAATTTTGGACAGACGTCCATCTTTCAGATTGAAACTCATCTCCACGCCAGTGGATGCGATTGCCGATCAGTCCTGCGGCCCACACAAACGGCGCGATCAGGTCACGCAGCGGGAGCAGGAAAATGCTCCGAAGCGCCTGACGATCGTGGAGCGCGGCGATCGCCGTGCCGACGCCGACGAGCAACCGCGCGCCGAACGTGACAGCGAACAGCATCCACGCCCAGGCCGCACCGCGAGCTGCAATCAGCGTGGCCAATGACCAGGGCAGGCCGAAGGTAAAAATAAGTCCGACATATCCCCAGCGGCGAGCATCGCGAATGGTGCGTGACCACCGGAGTTGGTGCTGCAGAAATTGTTCTGCCGTGTAAGCCGGCAAAGACGTGGCGACCGTTGCCGAACTGAGTTCCACGCGCTTGCCGCTCGCCGCGATCCGGCGGCCGAGTTCATAGTCGTCCGCGAGGTAATCGAGAAATGACTCGAAGCCTCCGATGGCAGCAAGATCCTGGCGGCGAAAGACAAGCGTCGATCCCAATCCGAAACGAATACCCTTCTCGAGAAATCTGGCGCTCAGAACGCCCGGCACAAAATCGGTGCTTATTCCCAGAGCTTCAAGGCGCGAACCCAAGGTCCCGGCTGGTTCTGCGCGGTAGAGGCAGGTAACGAGGCCGATTTGAGGATCGGCGAGCGGCGCTACGACCTGCTGCAAATAATCGGAAGCGACGCGAATGTCGCTATCGTTCACGAGCAGGATTTCGTATCGCGCCTCGGGCAGCATCTGCGCGAGATTGCTGACTTTGATATTCGCGCCAAGAACGCGCTCGCACACCACCAGCTTGATCGCAAGGGCAGGATATTTTTCTTGCAGCTTGCGCACGACTTCGCAGGCGGGATCGGCGGGATCGCTGACACCGAAGATCAGTTCAAACTCGGGATACTGCTGTTCGCAATGACTGCAGAGACTTTCCCAGATTTCGGGGTCGATTCCCTTTAACGGTTTAAGGATAGAGACCGGGGGGAGCGGAATCTCGTCCTGATTGTGCTTTCGACGACTTTCTGTCAGGAAACTCAGTAACCCGCATGCCGCCAGAAGGTAGAAGGACAACGAGGCAAGCGTTCCCATCGCTGCGACTGTTTCCAGCAGAGTTCTTGGCGTTAAATGCATTTCGCGTATTTTCTGTTGGCTCGGTTGGAGCTCGTTCGTCTCCCACGGCATCACCCGCGGCGTACGCCGTGGGCTGTAATCTTACGCCGCTCCGCGGCTATACGCCCGGCGCTGCATAGTTATTCGTAGCGGAGAGCCTCGATGGGATCGAGATTAGCCGCTTTCCACGCGGGATAAATGCCGAACAGCAAGCCTTCCGCAGCCGCGGAAAGAAAGCCGAAGCTGGCCCAGAACACTGACATGGTGGCGGGCAGGGAATCCCATATCAGACGGATACCGTAGGTGATCATCGCGCCGAGGAGCACGCCCAGAACGCCTCCGACCGCCGTAAGCGTGATCGCCTCCAGCGTGAATTGCAGCAGGATGTCACCCTTGCGGGCGCCGATGGCCTTGCGGACGCCGATCTCGCGTGTGCGCTCGGTAACGGAAACCAGCATGATGTTCATCACGCCCACTCCGCCCACAATCAAGGCCACGCTCGAGACCGCAAACATGAAGATGAAGACCGCGCCGGTAATCTGGTTCCACACGTCCGAAAGCGAATCCTGAGTGAAGACCGCGAAATTGTCGGGCTTATCCGGCGGAACGCGGCGGCGCCGGCGCAGCAGTTCGCGCATTTCATCGACCGCCTTCGGCATATCGGCGTGCGAGGTCGCTTTGACGCTGATGAAGTGCTGCTTCAGTTCGGGGTGCAGCTTGCGAAACGTGGAGAGCGGGAAATAGACCTTGTTGTCGTCGGGATTCTTGCCGCCGCCGAAAACGCTTTTTACCTTTTCCGCCACTCCGATCACCTCGAACAACTGGCCTTCGATGTTGATTTCCTTGCCGATGGGATCGGAGTTGCCAAAAAGCTCGTCGGCCGTGTCCGCGCCAAGAAGGATCACTGGCGCGTGGCGCTCGTCATCGATCTCGCTGAACCATCGGCCGGATCGCAGATCCAGATCGAAGACATCTTTGGCCGAGGCCGTGTCGCCTTCCAGAATCGTCTGTTTGGCTTTGCGGTCGCCATACTTCACCACGTACGTGCCGGTGCCGAACTGCGGCTCGGCATACTGGACGCCGGCGGTGACGGCCTTCACGTGCGGCAAGTCTTTCATCGCCTCCGCGTCTTCGAATGTGAGTTCCTTGCGCGTGCGCAGTTCTTCGGTTGGGCGCGTGAAGGTGATCGGCATGTGGAAAGCGAAAATGATATTCGATCCCATGCTGCTGATCATGCCGCTGACGTTGTTATTGAGGCCGCGCACAATCGAGGAGATTCCGATCACGACAGCAACGCCGATAACGATGCCGAGAACAGTTAGCCCGGATCGCATCTTGTTGGTGCGGATGGTGCTGAGCGCCATCGCGATGATTTCACCGAATTCGCTTTTGCCCATCATGAGTCGCTCTCAGTTTTCGGCTCTCAGTTACATTTCAAACCGCAGGGCAGCGATAGGATCGAGCATCGCCGCCCGACGCGCCGGGTACACTCCGAAAAAAACGCCCACGCTGCCGGCAACGAATAGTCCCGCCGCGACTGCCCAGAGTTTGATTACGGATGGCATTCCCACTGCCCACGTCACCCCCTTGGCCACCGCGATACCCAACAGCACGCCCACTATACCGCCGAGCAGAGCCATGATCACCGCCTCGATCAGGAATTGCAGCAGACACATCGGCACGTTTTGCGCCCATGGCTTTGCGAATCCCCACTTCTCGCGTGCGTTCTGTCACCGAGACCAGCATGATGTTCATGATCACGATGCCACCGACCACCATGGAGATGGCAGCGATGCCGATCATCGCGATAAAAAACGTCCCGGTCAGGTTGGACCAGATGCTGAGCAGGCTGCTGTTGTTTTCAATGTCAAACGAATCGGCGCCGCCGGGCGGATCGTGCCGGCGCGAACGCACGATTACCCGCGCCTCGTCCATCGCCTCGTCCAAAACGGCGCCGGTCCCAACTGCTTTGGCGGAGATGCGCATGTTGGAGTTATAGACGCCATACTGTTTAAACCACGCCGATAGCGGCATGAACACCCAGTTGTCCAGACTCTGGCCGAGCGTGCTGCCCTTCTTCTTGCCGACGCCGACGACGCGGTAAATCCAGCCGTCTACCCTGATTTCTTTCCCGATGGGATCGACGCCCGGCATCAGGTTGTCGACGACGTCGGTGCCGATCACCACCACGGGCGAGTCATTTTCCAGGTCAGTGTCATTGATCATGCGGCCGGAATCGATGTCGGCATCCTGCGTGATCGCGACCGCCGGCGTCATTCCCTGCACGATCGTGTCACTCAAAGATTGTTCCCCATATTTCACGTGGCCGCTGTTGTTGCGCGCGTAGGCTCCCACATAGGCACATAGCCTGCAGCCTTCCCGCACCGCGCGATAGTCGTCCATGGTGAGGTCTTTGCGCTTTTGGCCTTCAATGTAGTGCTCGACGTTGGTGACGGCCGGAGAAACTTTGAAAATGATGAAGACGTCGGCACCAAGATTGAAGATTCGTTCCGCGACGTAAGTATTGATGCCATTCACAAATGTGACGACGGCAATCACGGCCGCGACGCCAATGACTACGCCGAGCAGCGTGAGCGCCGAGCGCAGCTTGTTCGCCCACAGCGATTGCAGGGCGATCTTGATGGCTTCGGAGATATGCATGAATTGGGCGCTGGCTGATCGGCGTCGAGGTTCGAGCAAGCCGACAGACCCTTACCTGAGTTTAGCAGGCGAGCGCAGGAAGGCGCATGTTTACAGGGCGCGGATGTTATGTTGCGAACTCGGAAGAATTGGGAGACGCCTCACGCTTTATCAGCAGCCAGACGCATGGAAAGCTTAATCGAGACGAATGCCGACGACCAGAGCCAGAGCCGTCCAGCCAACGGTAGAACCAATCGTCCCCTGCCCGGCGAGCCAAGGCAGCGACGACGACGATTGCGGGCGCACGCAGCGAGAGAACTCCTCGACTCATCTGCAGGATCGCAGCGATCCCCACGACCACGACCAGCACGAGCGCGAAAGTTGCAACCACAATGCCGGGCAGGGCGCGCCTCCAGGGAAATGGAATCGGCGGCGGGGCGGAGGCCTCGCGACGTACTGCTTCCATGACAGAGGCGGCGAACCCCGAGGAGGGCAGTATCTCATCATGCTTCGAAAGAATACGGTCCATATCGTTGTCGCTCATCTTTCCTCCTTCGGCCATGCCTCCTTCGGCCATGATTTCTTCTCGCGCATCGTTGTCTCGGGACATCAGGCCTCCTTCAGCCGCGGCATCGCCAGGAGCTGCGGAAGTTTGCCGCGCAAAATTTCCCGTCCGCGAAACAAGCGGGCCTTAAACGTGCCTTCCGGCAGGCCGAGGCTGAGCGCCGCCGCCGGGACATCCATTTCGTGAAAATAAAAAAGGATCAACGCCTCGCGGTATTTCGCCGGGAGAGCGGAGACGGCGCGCCGAACCGCCAGGTCGCGATCGTCGTCTTCGAGCCTTCCGTCAGAAGCGCGCGGGTCGACAGGCTCGGCGACTTCATCGAGCGAAACTGTCCGGGCCGGAATGCGGCGCAGCTCCGAACGATAGAAATTGGTGGCCAGCGCGAACAGCCAGGTGGAAAAGGCCGCTTCTTTACGCCATTGTTTGAGGCCCCGGTACGCCCGGAGAAATGCCTCCTGCGCCATCTCCTCGGCGCGGCCCCGGTCGCGACAAAAACGGTAAGCGAGGTTGACCAGCGGAGACTGCCAGCGCCTTACGATTTCCTCAAACGCGGAAATGTCTCCCGCCAGCACACGTTCGACCGCGGATTGATCGTCACTTGCGCTCAA
Source organism: uncultured Acidobacteriaceae bacterium (assembly GCA_963709055.1). Taxonomy (GTDB): domain Bacteria; phylum Acidobacteriota; class Terriglobia; order Terriglobales; family Acidobacteriaceae; genus Acidiflorens. The sequence continues at coordinate 329,548 of CAVPUZ010000021.1, read as the reverse complement.
CCTGGACTCCTCGCACCAGATACGACCTAACTTTACACCCGGCGGTTGCATTATTTTCGGCTTCGCGATGCGCCACAAAAAATGCAACCGCCGCTCCTGTTCCCTGGTCTTACCGGATGCAAGCAATCAGAGGCATTCTGGAGGTCATGATGGGAATCGATATTGGCGAGAACATAGTCCCTGTCGCCGGCATGCTCGTGCCGATCATCGGTAGTATTGCGCTGTTTTCCTTCCTGGCAGTGGCGTCGTGGTCGGACGCGCGCCGCAAGGAGCGAGAAGCCTATTACACGGCCGAGACTTTGAAGAAGATTGCCGAGAGTTCCGGCGAGGGGACTAAGTCTGCAGTCGAATACCTGCGGGAGCAAAACAGAAATATCCGCCAACGCCGGCTGGAGGGTATAAAACTGGGCGGCCTGATCACTGCCGCTGTCGGCATTGGTCTGATGGCGTTTCTTCATGGCGTGGAACACGATGAACCGGCGTATCTGATGGGCCTGATCCCATTGCTTATTGGCGTGGCGCTGCTGGTATATGCATTCGCGCTCGCGCCGCGGCCTGAAGCGAACGCCTGATCAGGGTTGCTCCTGGCTTGCCGGACCGCGTTTCTCCTGTAATCGCAATGCAGTGCACTATAATCAAAGCGTTGGCTGCCGGACCGGACGGTCGCTGTCGCAAGGCAGAGGAAAGTCCGAACTCCGCAGAGCAGTGTGCCGGATAACGTCCGGGAGGGCCCCCGCGCCAGTATGGGTGGGACCGTTCGACGGAAAGTGCCACAGAAAATATACCGCCCCGTCGTCGTTGTGAATCCGTCGTCGCTTACGGGTTTAGAACGACGGCGAGGTAAGGGTGAAAAGGTGCGGTAAGAGCGCACCGCCGCGGCAGTAATGCAGCGGGCAGGGCAAACCCCACACGGAGCAAGACCAAATAGGGAGGGATTTTCGCCGCCGCTGCAAGTCCTTGATAGCCGCTCAGTCGGGCAAGAACTTGCAGCGGCGGCGGAACGCGTGCCGGCTCGGTGCGCCACAACCTCCGGGTAGGTCGCTAGAGCCCCGCAGTAATGCGTGGCCCAGAGGAATGATCGTCCTGCCGGCAACGGCAGACAGAATTCGGCTTACAGGTCCGGCTGCCATCTTTCCCTGCGTCGAGAGCTCAGGTGTTGTATTCCAATTCGGCATCCCCGCATCTTCCCCGCAGGTTCCCCATGGCCAAAGAGCCATTCCCGCGGCGCTTGCTGTTCGATTTTTTCATTCATCAAGCTGAGAATATCCACAACAGAATCGACTGGTTTCCTAATCTTTCATGCCATCCTGTTTCAGGCTTTCTTCAAACGCCAACTACTCAGTCCATCGCATCACATTTGGGTACGCTCAGCATCTTTAGTCATCTCCGTATGGATCATAGCGGGTATCCGCCAGTTGTGAGACCTAAGGCACCTCGTGGAGTCCATCATGGATCGCGCTCTGATCGCTAATTGCAACTGCCGATGCGTTTCCAGGCTTGTATGAAGCCTCACTTATCCTGTCCCCCTTCATTCGATGGGCTCGCGCCACCCCGGCTTTCTGCATTTTCCTTCTCGTTGGCCGTTTTAGACGTTGTTCGCTCGTTGTAACGCGCAACATACGCTGATTCCGGTCTCAATCGACCAGCCATAACGACCGCTTGCCGCGGCTTTCCTTCTTCTGCCACTCGCCTGGGTTCTTGTTTCCGGACCGTGAGCCTTCAGATAAGGCGACTGCTCTGTCATAAGGCGCAAGAATATCGCGCAGCAAGACTCGGCGAGGAAAACGACAACCTCAAGCAAGTAGTGAACGTGAGGCGCATGTCGCTAGATCGGGGATACTCTGCGTGCGTTTTTGGCGTTGCGGCCATGCGCATCCCATGCTCGGCGCGCCACAACCTCCGGGTAGGTCGCTAGAGCCCCGCAGTAATGCGTGGCCCAGAGGAATGATCGTCCTGCCGGCAACGGCAGACAGAATTCGGCTTACAGGTCCGGCTGCCATCAACTGGTTTGTTCTACCGAACAACGCCTCGGACTCATGCCGCGTTTTCTTCATCGTCCAAAGTGCAATCCGTAAGGAAAGTTACGCTTGCTTAGGATCGGGACCGGGAGGCGCTCCCGTTAGACTCTCGTGTTAACCAAACGGGGAGGACGTTCGATGCAGATTTGAATTGCCCGTGAAACACTCAGTGACCAGCTTTTGCGCCTTTTCCAAGAGGAGGCAATTCGCAAGTCTTTGTTGCAATACTGAGTGTTTCACGCGCCTTTCAAATCGATCATGATTCTGGAATAAACAATCTGAAGAGATTCGTCAACAGCAAACCTATATCCCCCGCGTGACGTTGGTGTACCCAGAGATTAGAGTCCTACAGTAATCAATCGGCCATCCCCGGGAAAAGACTGGTCTCTTAATTCGTTTCCGACTCCCAATCACTCAACTGCCGCTGCACAATGCCATAGCAAGCACAGGCTGCGGCCTCAAGCTTCCGCCGGTTCAAGATCTTGACCCTTCCCCGTGTGTAAGAGATCATTTTCTTCTTTTGCAGAATTCCCGCAGAGACGGTGACGCTCGCTCGGCGGGTACCCAGCATCTGCGCCATAAACTCCTGGGTCAAGGGAAGATTGTCGGACCTAATGCGATCCTGACTCATTAAGATCCAACGTGCCAGGCGCTCTTCTACTTCGTGCAGTCGATTACAGGCGGCGATCTGCGTCGTCTGCAGCGCAAGCTGTTGACCAAAGCGATGCAACTGCTGTTCTAAGCCAGGCAGTTTTTTGGCAAGCCGCTGAAGTGTCTCCGCATCGCAGCGGTAAGCCGTTCCATCCCCTTGCGTAATATGCCGGGTCGGGCTGCGACGGTATCCCACCAGGATCGGCAATCCCGCGAAACCCTCGCTGCCAATCAGCCCAACCTCGACGCTTTTTCCGTCTGGTTGAACGGCCACGACTGAAATCAGCCCCGTGTTCACAAAGTATGCCGACTTGATGCTTTCTCCCGCTTCATAGATGACGTGATGAAGCTTCAACCGGACCAGCTCCAGTTTGGGAAGGACATGATCGTATTCTTCAGGGGTAAGAGTGAGGAGGATTTTATTGGTAATGGCATTTCCATCCTCGTCAACTCTGTGAATACCGGTCGATGCAGCGGAGAGCTTGTTCAGCGTCTGGGGCCCCCTTTGTGAAAGTGTCAGTTCTAACAATCGGCTCGGCTAGAGGCGGCCGCAATTCTCTCAACTAGTTCGGGATGACAATGCAAACAGACTTGCAAAGGAATACTCCAGGACTCGTCGTCTCCATATACCCAGAACTGTGCGCTGATAGGCGTGCAAAGAAACCCGCAGTCCTGGCAGTATCGCGGCGTGGAGACCGCCTTACTCTGAAGGTTGAGCAACTCTTTCGAACAGTCCCGAAGAGATTTGTCCACTTTTTAGGTTCAGCTATCTCATTTTCGCTTCAATGAGATGCCTTAAGATTAAAAGCAAATGGGAGAATGGGTCTGCCCCTTGCGTGACAGGAGGATGTACGCTGGCGAACAATCTCAGAAGAAGAGCAACTGTGGTTGGGAAGAGGGCAGTTGTGACCGTGGCTCGCCTAAGGAAGCTCTGATTAAGACCATGGGATCTCTCTGTGCACCTCTGTGTCCTCTGTGGTTTGCGCTTTTTGTCGACACTTAATCAGAGTTTCCCTAAAAGAAGGCGCGCCAGTAAAAATTAGGGAGAACGCTGCGCGAGCAAAGGCAGGTGAAAGAAGGTGGCTACCATCCTTCTTTACTTTGCGGACGTACGTCTCGTATTACGCCGAAGCCATTGCCCCGTTCTAATCCGCGGTTTCAAACGCGGTGCGCAGGAAGCTTGCCAGTTGCCACCCATCCATGTAGTTGTAAGGAAATTCTCCCATCGAATAATGGCCGCAAGGCAGCACCACCACTTTGTGATCCAGATGATGGCGTGCGAACTCGGCCACCACTTGCCGCGAAAACTCCGGCAAGAACGTCAGATCGTACTTGGCATAAATAATCAGCGATTTCCGCGGCCAGCGCGAGAACTTGTCGAAGTAGACCATCGGACTCACCGCGCGAAACACTCTTCGAAGGCTCTCCACATCCAGCGCCACTTCCAGCGCTTCGCGGATATGGCGCGTCGATTGTCCGTGCCAGACCACGTCCGCGAAATAGGTGGAAGCATGATTGAAGGCGGCGACGCGAATCCGCGGATCGTGCGAGGCGGCGATAAACGAGTAGCAGGATCCGAGACTGGTCCCCACAATGCCGAGCCGCGTATATCCCTGTGACTCCAGCCAATCCAGGCAGGAACGTGCATCGACCACACCCTGCCGCACCGCGTCGATCGTGCGGCCCACGTTCGCGGAGACCGCGTAGTCAGCCCGGTGAACACCCGCCGGACGCCGGATATCGTGATAGGGCAGGCTGAGACGTAGGACCGCAATCCCGAGCCAATTCAAAACCCGGCACAGGCTGTTGTAGGCGAGTCCATCGGCATTCCAGTGCGGAAGCACAACCACCGCGCGGCGTCCGCGTGCCGGAAACCAGCGCGCATTGACAAGATTGTTCTCTGGGAAAGGAGTCGCTATCGGCGAAGTGAAGCGAAGAAATTCCGCGTGCGTGCCGCGAACTTTCTCTTCCAACCTGGGATCGGGAACCTCGCGCGTGCTGAACACCTGCACCTCGCGCCGCTCCAACCGGAAGTCAGTAGGCGTTTTGTAAGAGTAGAATTCGTCGCTGCTCTGGATGATCCGATCGTTGAAACGACCAAAATACTCAGCCAGATCGCGCGGCGTCTCGCCCCGCGGCGCGCCATTCCGCCCCGGCCAGTTCGCCGTCCACTCTAGTCCCCACTCCAGAGGACGCACGACACGATTGTTGTCCACCGACGTGAGCCGGGTCTCCCAATCGTGCATCCATTGGCCGTAACGCGAGTGCATGTTCTTTTTCGACTATAACAAACGGCGGAGCCCGACCAATGGCGACCGCAGCGAGTGGAGGAACGCCGCATCGAGCGGTGCCGTGCGCAAGTTTAAGGTCAGGAGCCGGTTTCGAGGTCCTGCACTAACAAGAAACTCCCCTTGATATGTAGCTACAGTTGGAGTTACAGTATTGGAATTAGTATGCGTGCGCCAGTCCGTGAACACTCGGATTATCGCTTCGAATGGGATGAAAGCAAGAACCGGCAAAACATCAAGAAGCATGGGTTTGACTTTGCAGATGCCGAGGAGATGTTCCGCGGCGCCCTTTTCTTCTGGCCTGATGTGCAAAAGGACTACGGAGAAAGCCGCTGGATTGGAATCGGTAAAATTCGCGGACGTATCGCGGTTGTTGTCTTCACTGACCGTGGTCCAGAGACGATCCGTATCATCTCGCTGAGAAAGGCAACCCGTCGTGAAAGTAAACAATACGAAAAAGCGATCGAGAACGAATTGGAAGCGCGTTGATGCGCTCCAGGATTCGGAGATCGATTTCTCGGAGATCCCCGAACTTGGTCGCGACTTCTTTGCGCACGCTATTCGCTGGCCCGGCAAGAAGCAGCAGATCACTCTGCGTCTGGATCCCGATGTACTCGGTTTTTTTCGCCGCCAGGGCAGGGGATATCAAACGGCCATCAACGCGGTGCTTCGACACTACGTGCAATCTCAAGAAGGCAACAGCCGAAGACGTTCCACTTGATCGGATTCCACTGACTACTGATGACTGAAAGCTGAGAGCTTCCTCGTCAGCTATACACCCGCGGCACCCGCTGAGATATCCCGCAAAGAATTTCGTAAGGTACGCTTTCGCAAAGGCGCGCCAGTTCAACCGCGTCCACGCTCTTGCTGCCACTCGCGCCGATTAGGATCACTTCATCTCCCACCGCGACACCCGGGATGTGGCCGACGTCGACCATGGTCAGGTCCATCGACACGCGTCCGACGACCGGCGCATATTCTCCGCGCACGATTACGCGCGCGCGATTCGACAACAGGCGTGGGTAGCCATCGGCATAACCAACCGGCACAACCGCGATGCGGCTGTGCTCCTTCGTCACGTACGTTCCCATGTAGCCGACCGCTTGTCCTGCAGGCACGTCCTTCACGGTGAGAACGCGCGTCTTCCACGAGAGCACAGGACGGAGCGGCAACGGAGACTCCGCAATCGTCTCACCGCCACGCGTCGTGGGAAGCGAATATCCATAGAGGAGTATTCCCGGACGCACCATAGTCCTCCACGTAATGGGCCGCGCACTCACGGCCGCCGAATTGCTCATGTGCACCAGCGGGGGATGCAACCCGCGCTCGTCGAGCATAGCGAGCGCTTCGTCGAAAAGTTCGGCCTGGCGCGGGGCGTCTTCGGCATCCAGCACCTCGGCCGACGCGAAGTGCGTGCTTACGCCCTCCAGACGCAGGTGCTCGCACACCGCCAGCTTGTCGAAGAACTGGGGCAGCGCTTGCTTCGGCGCACCCAGGCGGTTCATGCCCGTGTCCACTTTCAAATGGACGGGCAGAACGACCTGCTGCTTCCGCGCCGCTTTTTCCAATCGCTCAACGTGCCAACTCTCCCAGACCGTGGGCGTCAGATTGTGAGCCACGATGCTGTCTTCCTCGCCCTTCCAGATTCCAGTCATGAGCAGGATGCGCGTCCAGATGCCGGCGCTGCGCAGGGCGCGTCCTTCGGCAGCGTCAGTTACACCAAGCCAGGGTGCGCCTTCGGCTTCAAGGGCGAGCGCGCATTCGGTTGCACCGTGTCCGTAACCATCCGCCTTCACCACCGCGCAGATCGCCACGTTCGGGCCGACGTGCTGCTGCACAACGCGAAAATTTTCACGCAGGGTGGCGAGCGAAACTTCCGCCCAGGTGCGGCCGTCAAGAGCAAGCGAGCGGCGATCGGGCAGGACTAATCGATCAAGGCGAGGCGCATTCACTATGCCGATTATAACGATCGTCCGACCACTCGGTTAACGACCGACGGTAACTATAAGTGTCAGTAATCGTCGCTAGCGAGATGTCCCTTGCTAGCAGGCCGGGGAAGAAGCTAGTAGCCTGTATCCATGTCTTTTCACTCCGGATTCGTCTGCATTCTCGGCCGTCCCAACGCGGGCAAGAGTACGTTGCTCAATGCGTTGGTTGGGGAGAAGCTTGCGATCATTTCACCCAAGCCGCAGACCACTCGCAATCGCATTCTGGGAATCATCAACCACCCCAGGCGGATGGCGCAGAATCGGAATCACGAGCAGCAAAAGGCGACCCATAAAAAAGGGCAGCAAACCGGACAGATCGTACTGATCGACACGCCGGGAGTGCATAGTTCCGGATCCTCGCTCGATCGCAAGATGATGGCCGAGGTCCGCGCGGCGCTTGAGGGCTGCCAACTGATCCTGCTGATTGTCGATGCCAAGAGGAAGTGGGATTCTGAGGACGCTCAGGTTCTCGACTTGGTAAAAAAGTCGGGCACACCCGTATTCCTGCTGCTCAACAAAATCGATCTGCTGCCCGACAAACGAAACCTGCTGCCGCTCATCACTCAATTCCAGACGATATATAACTTTCAGGAAATCATTCCAATTTCCGCGCTGAAGAAAACCGGCCTCGACGAGTTATTAGAATGCGTGGTGAAGGCGCTGCCGAGCGGTCCGCGCTACTTCCCCGAGGATCAGATCACGGATCAGCCGGTGCGATTCATGGCCGCCGAGTTGATCCGCGAGCACGTTCTGATGCAAGCCCATGAAGAGGTGCCGCACGCCGTGAGCGTACTGATCGAACAGTTCGAGGAGAGTCCCAGACTGGTTCGGATCGCCGCCGCGATTTACTGCGAGCGTGAGGGGCAGAAGGCAATCCTGTTGGGCAAAGGCGGCCAGATGCTGAAAAAAATCGGCACGGCCGCACGCCTCGATATCGAGAAGATGTTAGGAACCAAAGTTTTTCTCGAACTTTTCGTCAAGGTTCAGGCAGGTTGGCGCGATTCGAGGCAGTTCGTCGAAGAACTCGATTGGCGTCGTCAAATGGAACAGATCGGCGGCCCCCACCCGCACGAATCATAGGCCTGGAGTGATGGCCTACTCCCGCCGCGAGTAGCGTAAGGCCGCTCAAAAGATGCATGGGTCCTTCGAGCGCCTAAACCCGGCCTCGGCCTAAAGCTTTCCGCCGCGACGCCGATGCCAATACAAAGCGCTGCCGTCCCATGTTGACCACTGAGCATATATCTGAGCGTAGACCCAACCCGGAAATCCGTGGAGCGACAAACTCAACCATGCTCGCCTCCTGAGCCTGCATATACCCGAAAATGACAACGGCGGCCTGAAGCTCCGCGAAAAGGATGACAAGGCCCTCGCTCCCGAGCCGTCGTTCCCTGGCGGCGCCAAATTGCGGGCTTTGGTAGTCGAAGACGACCCCGCCGATGTGGAGTTGCTCATACGCGCCCTGAGCAGCGGTGGCTGCGAACCTGACATTGACATTGTCCAGACGGCGGAGGATTTTGCCGCCCATGTGCGCAAGAACCGCTATGACGTGATATTGGCCGACTACGGGCTACCCGGATGGAACGGGATGGAAACCGTGAATGTCCTGCGCCACGAAGCATTGGATATTCCCGTAGTCGTGGTCTCAGGCTCGCTCGGCGAGCTCAAGGCCGTCGAATGCATCAAGCAAGGTGCGGCCGACTACGTCCTTAAAGACCATCTGCCGCGTCTGCCGGAGGTGGTGCGCCGCGCCATCGCCGACAAAAAGCTACGCGAAGACCATCGCCATTCTCAAGAGGAGTTGGCCCGCTCGAACCGCGATCTCGAGCAGTTCGCCTACGTTGCTTCCCACGATCTGCAGGAGCCTCTGCGCATGGTGGCGACCTATACCCAGCTGCTGGCCGAACGCTACCAGGGCAAGCTCGATGAAAACGCTGACAAATACATTCACTACGCGGTCGATGGCGCCCTGCGCATGCAGACCATGATTCGCGACCTTCTGGCGTTTTCACGCGTAGGCAGCCACGGGACCGATCTTAAACTTACCGACTGCAATACCGTCGTCGATGCCGCCCTAAAAAACCTGCACGTCGCCATCCACGAAAGCGCGGCCCAGATCGTCCACCGGCACCTTCCTTCCATCCTTGCCGATGGATCGCAATTGTCGCAGGTCTTCCAGAATCTGCTCGGGAATGCGATCAAGTTTCGTGGCCCGGAGCCGCTTGTGATTCGCATAACTGCGGACCTCATCGGTCGCGAATGGCTTTTCTCGATCGCCGACAACGGCATCGGCATTGCTGCGGAGCAGGCGGACATCATCTTCGTGATCTTCAAGCGCCTGCACACCTGTGCCGAGTACCCTGGCAGCGGAATCGGCCTGTCGATCTGCAAAAAGATCGTCGAGCAACACGGCGGACGCATCTGGGTGGAATCGGAGCCTGGCCGGGGATCCACATTTAAGTTCACCATTCCGGCCGGCGATGAACTTGAGGAGATGGATTTCATTGGCTGACTCTGAAGCTGAAGTTCTGCTGGTGGACGACAATCTCGGCGACATTGACCTGACCAGCGAAGTGCTGGCCAAAAGCAGATGGCATTTTCACCTGAGCGCGGTCAACGACGGGGAAGAGGCTATTTCTTTTTTGCGCCGCCGCGGCAAATATGAAGAGGCGCCCACCCCCGACCTCATTGTTCTCGATCTGAATCTGCCGCGCAAAGATGGCCGGAGCGTCCTGGCCGAGGTCAAGACCGATCCTGTCCTCGCCAGGATTCCAGTAGTGATTTTCACCACTTCACATGCCAGTGCCGACATTACCCGCTGCTATGAATTGGGGGCGAACTGCTACCTCCGGAAGCCCGGCAACCTCGCCGATTTTGTCGCTCTCGTACATTCCATGGCGGACTTCTGGCTCGGCTTCGCCAGTCTGCCCATTCGCCGCACAGACGAGTGATTCATCGGCACGCGTCCCGATGCGCAACCAACTTAGGACGCGAAACTTGTGATCGCAAGCCCATCGCCAAATCAGCTGTTCAGTTCCAATATGGGAATATCCCACGCTCTTTGTGGGCACGAATGTGTGTGCTGTCGCACATTTCTGCCGATTGCTGACTCATAATGGCATCGCCCGATATTGCGCGCGTCGGAAATGTCTCCATGGACCCTGCGTTGGATCCTCGCATCTCAAAAAACCTGGCCCGCTTCACGGTGTTCTGCTGCGCCCTTTCAATGGGCTTCGGCTCGCTGGTCTTGATGGGCTGGATATTTCACATCCCGCGCCTCAAGTCCTTTCTGCCTGGATATGTCCAGGTAAAGGCAAATACTGCAGTCTGTTTCCTCCTGATCGGCCTGGCTCTATCGACTCGCAAGAAGTCGCGGGCATAAGGGGTCAGAGCGGCGGAACATCGTGATAGGACTTCTGGCGCTGGTTGTCTCGGCGGTTGGCCTGCTCTCATTCCTCGAATATTGGTATGGCTGGAACCTGGGCCTCGACCAACTTCTCGTCTTGGCCGGCGCTGACGACGCTCCCGGCAGCGTTCGAATCGGGCTTATGTCGCCGATCACCGGCCTCGGGTTCGCCCTGCTCGGCCCAGGCGCCGTGGCCTTGCTGAATTCCAATGCGAACTGGGCACGCTGGCTGGGACAAGCACTCACCAGTATCGTCGCCGTCACCTCCCTGTTCGGCATACTCGATCTTGCCCTCGAAGGCAGCAACAGCGCCACCCACACCTACATCGCACCCACCACAGCCCTTGTTCTATTCATACTTTCGTTTGCAGTGATGACGGCACGAACTGACTGGGGTCTTGGTGCCCTGATCGCAACCCTGAGCCTCGGAGGCATGCTGGCCCGCCGATTGTTCCCGGCCGCAATCATGTTCCCGTTCGTGATTGGGTGGATGCGATCAAAAGGCCAGCATGCCGGTCTCTACTCAGACTGGACCGGGATGGCCATCGTGACCGTGAGCGCAACCGCTCTCCTCGCCGGCACTACCGCCTGGACCGCCCTCCTCATCGACCGCACGGATGCGAAGCGGCGCAAAGCGGAAGAGTCGTCTCGACGTTTGGCTGCGATCGTGACCGGCTCAAACGACGCAATCATCGGCAAGAGCCTCGACGGCATGATCGAGACGTGGAACCCCGGCGCAGAAGAAATGTACGGCTACTCCGCGGCAGAGGTGGTGGGACATCACATCTCCCTGCTCATGCCTCCCGATCACCTTGATGACTACAGCACAATCATGGAGAGAATTATATCGCGGCGAGACTGTGCGCCATTATGAAACCGTCCGGATGCGCAAAGATGGCCAGGTATTCCCCGTGTCGCTCTCGGTCAGCCCTGTCAGGGACGAGAGCGGAAAGATCGCGAGTGCCTCGGCCATCGCCCGCGACATCACCGACCACAAGCAAGCGGAGAAAGCTCTTCGCATGCAGAGCCGCACCCTCCAGTTACTGCTGGATAGCATGGAAGAGGGCCTGGTGGCGGCAGATGAGAATGGAGAATTTCTGCTCTGGAATCAAGCCGCCGAAGGACTGGCCGGCCGCGGACCGGCTGATTTATCGATCGAGGAGTGGTCTCCTCACTATGAGATGTACGCAACGGACGGCGTAACCCCCCTCCCGACTGGCCAGCTTCCCTTGGTCCGGGCGATTCGCGGAGAAACCGTCCGCATGGAGAGCATAGTGCGCAGCCCCAAGGCCCCCACCGGCGCATGGCTGGAGTTTACGGGCCGCCCGCTGAAGGACGAGCTGGGCGCCTCGCGTGGCGGACTGGTCGTGTTCCGCGATGTAACCGCGCGAAAAGCTGCCGAGCGCGAGATCCGTACTCTCTACGACGAACTGGAACAGCGCGTCCACGATCGCACCGCCCAACTCGAGGCCGCCAACAAGGAACTGGAAGCGTTCACCTATTCCGTATCCCACGATCTGCGCGCTCCACTGCGCCATATCAGCGGCTTCTCGAGAATCTTATCGGAGGAGTTCGGCCCCGCGCTTCCTCCCGAAGCTCAGCATCATCTGCAGCGTATCGAAGACGGGACGCGCCGCATGGGGCAGCTTGTGGATGACCTCCTGAACCTCGCGCGCGTCGGAAGGCGCGAACTCAGCCTGCAGATCACCGGACTCAAGTCGGTGGTCGAGGAAGTAATCGACGCTCTCGCCCTGGAAATAGCCGGTCGCGAGATTGAATGGAAGATCGGATCCCTCCCTTACCTGGAGTGCGACCCCGGCCTGATGAACCAGGTTTTTCAGAACCTGATTTCCAATGCTCTTAAATTCACCCGCCCGCGAAAGCCCGCCGTCATTGAGATCGGGCAGCAGCAGGAGGATGGCGCCGCCGTCGTATTTGTTCGCGACAACGGTGTCGGATTCAGCATGAAATACGCCGAAAAACTATTTGGAGTATTCCAACGCCTGCATCGCCTCGAAGAATTCGAAGGCACGGGCGTGGGCTCTGGCAACCGTGCAACGCATCATTCAAAAACATGGTGGGCGTATCTGGGCGGAGGCCGAATTGGATAAAGGCGCCACCTTCTATTTCACGCTCGCCCATCTGGAAATAAACGGGAGCAAAGCCGAAGCGGCAGCAGGAGGAACACTGTGATGCCTGGCTCCCCGCGCAAATTCCGCCTCACCTCCACGCAATTGCTTGACTTAAGCGCAACGAAAATGAAAATCAAGATAGATGCGCGGCGTCGGAAACTCGCTCCGGCGACCGTTCGCCCTCTCTTTGGTACAATTTGGCAATGACGCAAGCCAACTCTCTTGTTTATCAATACTTTGACTATAAACTATTTGTAATCAATACTTTGGAGACGAAATCGCCGTAAATCACTGATTCTAAGGAACCGGGCCAAGGGGGGGGTACCCCCTGTAATAGTGAAAAAGGCGTCCGAATGGACCCTGAAATCCCGAGGGAACTAATGAGCACCCGACAGATCGAAATCCTGCTCGTAGAAGATAACAACGAAGATGCGGAGTTGACTCTGCGTACTCTGCGAAAAGAGTGCCCGACAGTCAGTATTCACGTCGCCCATGACGGCGAAGAAGCTCTCGATTTCCTCTTCTGTACCGGATCTCACGCCGGCCGCGCCTTGGATCACCCCCCGAGGCTCGTGCTTTTGGATCTGAAGCTGCCCAAGGTAGACGGGATGGACGTTCTCAAACGCCTGAAGTCCGATCCTCGCACCAGCACAATTCCAGTCGTCATCCTCACCTCTTCCCGGGAGGAACGCGATCTGATCGCTGGCTATGGCTCCGGCGCAAATAGCTACATTCAGAAACCGGTCGACTTCAAGCAGTTCCGCGACACGGTGAAATCGGTCGGCCTCTACTGGCTGCTCATCAATCAGCCTCCCATTCCCAAAGCGCCAAACCTCGAAGCGAGGACCCTCAAAGCAGAGATCCGGTCTGAAGGTCAACGGTAATTTGTGGATGGATTGTAAGGGCGGCTCCCGGCTTCCAGGCCATACCCCATCCACTTTCCTATGCAATTGGATGGTTCTTGTGTCAGAATCCGAGCGATGATTCGGCAAAGTCCTGAAAATGCAATCGACATCTATCTGTCGATAGCGCCCGCATCCCCAAGGAGGCGTGACCACTAGTGGAACTCTACCGGTGGCTGCCACCCGAAGCCTCAAAGATTCTCCTCGTCCTTTTCTTGTCCTTCCTGATCGGGCTCGAACGTGAGGAGCACAAGCAGACCGCCAAGTCCTACTCTTTCGGCGGAGTGCGCACTTTTCCCCTCATCGGATTGATTGGCTATTCCATCGCTCTTCTCTCCGGCGCTCAGCTACTCCCGGTGACCTTTGGCTTCCTGGTGATTGGCGCGTTCCTGTTGTTGTCCTACTGGCACAAACTTTCCTGCGCGCAAGCTGCTGGCGTAACCACAGAAATGTCTGGACTGGCGACCTACCTGGTCGGCGCGCTGATCTTCTACGACCACTTGTGGATTGCCACCACGCTGAGTGTGGCCAGCCTGTTATTCCTGGAACTGAAGACCGTTCTCGAAAAGCTCGCCAGCCGTACCGCTCCCGATGAGATTCTCACCTTCGCCAAGTTCCTTCTACTTTCGGCGGTAATTCTGCCCGCGCTGCCCAATCAGGAATTTGGACGCTTCCACATCAACCCGTTCAAGACCTGGCTCGTCGTCGTAGCGGTCAGCGCAATCTCCTATGGCAGCTATGTCCTGCAGAAAATCACGAAAGAACGGGGCGGAGTCGTCCTCACCGCTTTCCTTGGCGGAGCCTACTCCTCAACCGTGACTACAGTGGCCATGTCACGAAGGGCGGCTCGCGAGGCACGTCCGCATCTTTTCGCGGGCGGCATCCTGATCGCATCGGGCGTGATGTATATCCGCCTCGCCGCTCTTCTGATGCTCTTCAATCGTCAACTTGGCAAAACGCTGGCGCCCGCCTGTCTCATCCTCGCCGCTCTCGCCATTGCAACCGGATGGTTCTGGTCTCGCAGGCCAGACGCGCAGGCTTCGCAGATCAAGCGCGAATTTGAACCCAGTAATCCTCTTGAGCTGGTGGCCGCATTCCTCTTCGCATCTTTCTTTCTGGCCATGCTCGTCGCCACCCAGTTGGCCGTTACCTATCTGGGCAGAGCCGGTGTCAACATCCTCGCCGCCATCATGGGAGTCACCGATGTTGATCCCTTCATCATGGGGATGACCCAAGCCGCGGGCACGATTACTCCCCTCAAAGTCGCGGCAGTCGCCGTCATGATCGCCGCCGCCAGCAACAACCTGATCAAAGGAATCTACTCCTATAGCCTGGCCGATAAAAAAACCGGCATTCAGAGTTTGTCTCTCTTAGTCGCTCTGGCTGCCGCCGGACTTGTTCCGCTCCTGTGGCTCTGAGTTTGCGCTCTCAGTCAACGTCACTTCCCGAATGTGAGAGTCGTCATAGACGATCCCCTCGTCCGCGGTCCATCATGACAGATGGAGGGCAAGATGGCAGTCGTCAATACCAAAAAGGGCGTGCTTGGAATTCTGACAGGCGGCGGCGATGTTCCCGGCCTGAATCCCGCGATTCGAGCCGTCACCATCCGCGCCATTCGCGAAGGATATCAAGTCATCGGCATCCGCCGCGGATGGGCCGGTTTGGTCGATATCATTCGCGACAAAGATGCCGATAACAGCAACAATTTCCAACTTCTCTCCGAAGATGTCGTCAACCGCGCTGGCCGAACCGGCGGCACCTTCCTTCACACCTCGCGCACCAATCCCAGCAAGGTCAGCAAGGCCAGCGTGCCGCCGCACTTGAAAGATGCCTTCCAGGCCGAGAAAAACGATCTCACTCCTGAGGTGCTGAAGAACCTTGAATGGCTCGGCATCGACTACATGATTCCAATCGGCGGCGATGACACGCTGAGTTATGGCGTTCGCCTCGACCAGGAAGGCGTCAAGGTCGTCGCTATCCCGAAGACCATGGACAACGATGTTCCCGGCACCGACTACTGCATCGGCTTCAGCACCTGTGTGACCCGCACCATTCAAATGGCCAACAGCCTCCGCACTTCGGCCGGTTCGCACGAGCGCTTTCTGGTGCTCGAGGTTTTCGGGCGCTACGCCGGCTACACCGCCATGCTTCCCACCATGGCCGGAGCCGCAAACCGCTGTGTCATTCCCGAGCACAAGTTCAACATGGAACAGTTGACCGAGTTGCTCGTCTCCGACCGCAACAAGAATCCCAGCCGCTACTCGGTGGTCTTGGTGTCAGAAGGCGCGATGTTTGAAGGCGGCGAGATGATCTATTCCGGCGAGACCACCGATGCCTACGGCCATAAAAAACTGGGCGGAATCGGCGACCTCGTTTCCGAGCAACTCAAAGAATTATCCGGGAAGTTCAACAAGGGGAAAACTATCGACATCATTAATCAGAAACTCGGCTACCTGGTTCGAGGCGGCGACCCCGATGCCATCGATTCAATCGTTCCCATGGCGTATGGAAATCTGGCCCTCGACCTGATCCTGGGCCGCATTCACGGGCGGCTGGTGGTTTTGAAAAACGGCCGCTACGATAACACTCCGATCGATGTTGTCACGGCAAGTAAGAAAACTGTCAACGTGAAAGAACACTACAACACACAGCGCCTGCGTCCACACTACAAGAGCTTCGAAATGAAGCCGCTTTTCATCATGACCAGCGAATCTGCATAATTACTGTTTCTTCTTCGGAGGCAGGTATTTTTTCTGAATCGACGCGACGATCACGTAGTTTGGATCCACCATCTCGTTAAGGTGAATCTTCCCCACCTGCGAGAGCAGTTCATACGCGTCCAGCTCTGACAATCCGTAGTCTCTGTGAATCCAGTGCACGAGTTCGGTGAAGGCGATGCGCAGCGCGTCGTCGAGCGGACGATACGCGCCGACCGTCATGATCGCGTCGTCGTTTTCGAATTGCGGCCAACTGATCGTGCGCCCCTTAATCACGCTAAGCTGTACACGCGCTTTGAGTGGAACCTCAATGGCCGTGCCAGCGATCTCGCCGTCACCCATCGCGGCGTGGCCGTCGCCGATATAAAACAGTCCGCCCTTCACATTCACGGGAAAGTAAACCGTGTTGCCGGCGCTGGCTTCGGGCGAATCCATGTTGCCGCCGAACTCGGCGGGCACGACCGAGCTGCGCGCTTCGCCATTCGCGGGAGCGACCCCGATGCAACCAAAGAAAGGATGTAACGGAATCTTCACCGCAAAATCTGAGTCGAGCGCTTTGAACGCCGCCGTGTTGGCCGCGTGGTCGATGTGGTAGTACCACACGCGCTCGGGTAATGGCGCGTGCAGCATAGGCGTGTAGTTGGTTTCGTTGAGCGCGCCGAATCCCGGAGCGAACGCTCCCACTCCGGTATCTCCGTCAACCTGCAAATCGAGAATCTTGACCGCCAGCGTGTCACCCGGTTCCGCCCCGTCGACGTAAAACGGCCCCGCCAGAGGGTTGTCGCCTTTGGACATACTCAGCGTGTCGCCCGGCTTCTTGAGCGCGTTGCCAAAGCAGTCGAGCGTGTTCGTGTCAAGAATATCGCCAGACTTCAAACGCGCAACCGGCTCAGCCGTCGCGAAAAGATACTTTACGTTGTCGATGGTCGTGGTGTAGTGGACGACGTTGCCGCTTTGCCCGTAGATACGGGCCGCGCTCGTCACCACCATGCCGAGCAACAGCAGACTTCCGCAGCTACGTCTCACACTCTTCCCTCCATAGCTTTCGCCCTGCCGGTGACCGGCAGCCCTCGCTGATCGGCCCACACGGTTTCAAAACGTCTGCATCGTCCCTCAAAAAGCAATCTTCAACGAGAACTGAATCAGCCGCGGCGTCCCGATCACCGAAGTGATTGGGGCGGACCCCGACCCGGTGTGGAACCGACTACTGGAGCCGACGGGTTCGCGAACGAAGGATGATTGAACAGGTTGAAAAAGTCGGCCCGGAAACGCACGCTCGGTTGTTCTCCCAGCTTGAACGTCTTGCCCAATGTGAAATCCACATTCTTCTGCGGCGGGCCGATGATGCAATTCCGCGGCGTATTGCCGTAGACGGTGGCATCGGTCGTTCCACCGCCCGCCAGCGGCGCCAGCGGGTCGGGGCTGTAAGCATTCGGATTCACCCAGTTTGCGACCCGCGATTCGGGACTGCCGGAACTTGGCGCATTCGCGCAGCCATATCCCGGACTGAAGGTAGCGGTTGAGGAAGGCGTACTTGCCAGGGCGTACGATGTTCCTCCCGCAGGGTCAAACACCGTAAATGGCGACCCTGACTGCAGAGTCACCACCCCGCTGGCCTCCCATCCGCCGAGCGCGCCTTTGGTCAGAACGTTGGAGCCAGCTAAGGTCGGCAATTGATAGACCGCGCTGGTCACAAACCGGTGCCGCTTGTCAAAGTCAGACAAGCCGCGCGAGGCAGCCCCGCTATCCTGATTGTTGACTCTGGTCAGGAAGGCCACGCTCGCGGTGGAAACGTCATCAATCGATTTCGACCAGGTGTAAGCGCTCTGCCAGTACAAACCTCTGGAAAAGCGGTGCGATAACGTGGCTTGAAGCGCGCCGTAGTGCGAGTCGGAATTGGGTGCGAAGTCCTCGAAATCCGCGGGAGCCATGCCCAGGTAGGGTGCGCGCGCGCTGACATTCTCGGCCGTAGAATCCACGATCGTGCAGGAAATCGACTGCGCCTGCAGGTTTGCGCACCCAGCCCCCGTAACCGTGACCGGATGCTGCGCGGTCGCCAGTGTCGCCTGATTGGGATCAAAGGTAGAACGCAGGCGCGTGCCCTTGGTGCCGATATAGCCGAGCTCCATAAACCAATCTCGGCCCAATTCGCGCTGCATCGTAAGATTCCACTGCTGGGTCGTGCCTGAGACCCAGTGCAAAGGAACGGCGAGTTGAATCAGGCTGTTGACATTGCCGCTGAAAACAGCCGTGCAGTCCTGGGGCATTGCGAAGGCGCAGCACCGGTGCTGAAGCCCTGCAGTATTGCCGCTGTCGGCACATAAGTTTGCGTCGGGTTGGCTCCCAGGGCTGGGATGCCGTTGGGGAAGGCTGCACTCGAGGCAAACAGGTTGGCCAGACTGTTCGCGCCCGGCAGAAACCCCACCAGAAAAGGATAGGTCGGGGGAGCGATGGCGAGATTATCTACCGCTCCCAAATCTTCACGCACACTGTAAATGCCGTAGCCGCCACGAATCGAAAGATTGTGATGTCCTCCCACATCCCAGGCAAAACCGATACGCGGCTCCCACACAGTAGCGTACTCATTCTCGAGGCCAGCCTGGTTGAGCGTTCCTGTGATCCCCGTGAGCCCGAATTTGTTAATGCACTTTGGATAGACATAGGGTTGCCCGGTAATGTTGGCCTCTTCCGGATTGGTATTGCCGGTGTGGCACAGCGTGTCATAAGGCGCGCCGTCAAATTCGTTGCGGAAGCCGAGATTCAGGGTCAAACTCTTGCTGACCCGATAGTCATCCTGCGCAAACCAGGCAAAACCTGGAATGCGGTAATCGTGATTGCCGAGGCCGCCTCCACCTTCGCCAAGAAGTGGACTGCCCGTCAGAAAACTCTGGAAATCCGTCGGCGCAGTGACCCCGGGAATTCCTACAAAAAATACCAGGCCATTGTCAGCGATCGGCAAGCTCCGGCGCATGGCGACGCGATCAACCTCGCCGCCAAAGCGGAGCTGGTGCGCTCCGCGGGTCCAGCTCACCGTATCGGTCCAGACATAGTTGTCGGAAAGCGCCGACTGCAACTGCGTGGGATAGGCCCCGAATGCCCAACTTCCGAACTGGAGCCGGTATATGTTCGGGTCGCCCGACTGTCCGTTCACCCCGGTAGCGGTCGGCAAATTGATGCCGATTTGAGTGTTGGTGATAGGCGCCTCATTACTCAATCGGTCGCTGATGATGTTTACGCCAAATCGAAATTCGTTCACCAGCGAGTTGGTAAAGATATGCGTTTCGGTGATGCTGCCAAAGCGGCTATGCAGCGGAATATCGAGTGGAAAATTCAGGTTGTTGACGCCGGGCTGTCCACCGGTCTGGATCCCAAAAGAATCGGCGCCGAACGGCTGGAACGTATCGGAATCAGACCAGAAGAAGCGCTCCGAGAGATGGTCTTTGCCTCCGCGAAACTCGCGATCCCAGTTGGCGGTGAACTGATCATCGCGAAACTTGCCGGGATCGGTCAGAACCAGAGGGCCATAATTCAAAGCTGAGCTGCAGGTACCGGTGAGCGGGTTATGGGTCTGGGTGACGCCCGGAGTCCCCGGAACGGTAGGCACAAGGAACCCTCCGGGGCTGGCGCCGAAGGAGGTGCCGGGCGTGTTCAGCAGGGCGAGCGCGACCGGGTCGATCGAAGTCAGGGGCACAGCGGGGCAGCCCGTGACGGCCGGGCTACTGAACACCGACTCAAGGTTAGCCGCCGTCCGCACGGTGGGCAACACCGGGATCGTCGTGTTGATAAATGTTCCCGGCGAGGCGCCGCTGCGCTGACGCGTCCCCTGATAATTCACGTAGAAGTAGCCCAACGCAGCGTGATCGCCAATCGGTCCGCCGAGATCGCCGCCAAAAATGTTCTGCTTGATCACGACCTTACCCAGAAAGTAATCGTGGGCGTCCAGCGCAGTATTGCGGAAGTACTCCCAGGCATCGCCGTGGAACTTGGACGCTCCGCTTTTGAGAGTGGCGTTGATGTTGCCCCCGCCGTTGCGCCCTTGCGTCGCGTCGTAAAGGCTGGTCGATACCTTGAACTCTTCGATCGCGTCGGGACTGGGCAGCGGAGTGTAGGTCAGTTCGCCGAATGCATAGTCGGCCACCGTAATACCATCGATCAGATAGTTATTGTTGTCTTCGCGCCCGCCGTTAACATGGATATACACAGCGCCCCGGCCCAACTGTGAGGCGTCATTCAGGTCGGAAGACGCCCCGGCGGACAGCGTGAGCAGTTGTTGAAAGTTCCGCGTGGCCAGCGGCAACGTCGTTATCGTGGTCGCGCCCAGCGACTCCCCGGTAGTGGCGTCGGTGGTATTCACCGTTTCCATTTGCGACTGCACCTCGACCACTTCCTTCACCGAAGTCAATCTCATGGTTGCGGTCATGCGCGTAGTTTCGGTGATGCGCACGATAATTCCTGGAAAACGAGTAACCGGGTAATTGGGGGCGGTTACTCCTACCGTGTAAGTGCCGACCGGCAGCAGGGTGACGGTAAACAGTCCGGAAGAGTCCGACGTAGCCTTGCGCACGACCTCACCCGTCGCCTCATTTTGGATACTTACCTGGGCGTTCGGGATCACGGCTCCAGATGTATCTTGCACCACGCCACCAATCGCTCCCGTGGCGCCACCTTGGGCGAACGCGAGTAAACCGCAACAGCAAGCGCACAGCAACATCGCCATCAACGATCGAACAGTCGACATAACGTCCTCCCTGTTTACAAGCTGAAATTGCCCGGCTAAACAACTCGGATGCGAGCAAAACATCAACCGGGACTTAGCTTTTGAATTGAAAAATAGCGGTAATTGTACATCGGGTTCTGAGCTGAGGCAGTGGTATTTGGGTTGCTATTTTGGATGGACTCCATCGAAATTTTGCCGGGCCGGGGGACGCGCGCATCACTGACAAATGGTTGGTATGTGATATCCGGGATTTGTCCCCGACAAGCGTTTGAGATTGTGGCCGGCGGAATGCGCGATGGCAAGTTGCGGCACGGCATCGTAAGACGTTTCGTTATGCATGAAGATCGTCCGCGTTGCACCGCTTGATCTCAAGAAACGATTGCCGGTGTATAAAATGGACAAGTCAAATCGCGTAGCGAGGTTTTCCCATTGGCCGTTCTGGTAGTTGGAGGCGCAGGATATATCGGTAGTCATACCGCCCGCGCGTTGCGACGCGCGCGCTATCAAGTCATCATCTACGACAACCTTTCCACCGGCTTTCGCCGCCTGGCCGATGGTTTCGAGTTGATCGAGGGCGACATCGGCGACCCCGGCAAACTGCATCATGTTCTCCCGCGTGTCGATGCCATCATGCACTTCGCCGCCCATGCCTACGTAGGCGAATCGGTTACCGACCCGCGCAAATACTTCCGCAACAATGTCACCGCCGCGCTCACCCTGCTCAACGCCGCCGTAGACGCCGGCATCCGCCATTTCGTCTTTTCCTCGACCTGCGCTGTTTATGGAGTTCCCCAGTGCGTTCCGATAACCGAGCAGAATCCACGCGAGCCGATCAATCCCTACGGAGCCACCAAGCTGGCGTTCGAGAACGCTCTCGAAGCCTACGGCCACGCCTATGGATTGCGCTCCGCACGTCTTCGTTACTTCAATGCCGCCGGAGCCGACGATAGCGCCGAAATCGGCGAACTCCACGATCCCGAAACCCACCTGATCCCGCTGGCTCTGCAGGCTTCGATGCCCGATGGCCCGGAGCTACAAGTATTCGGTTCCGATTACCCAACGCCCGACGGCACCTGCCTGCGCGACTACATCCATGTCAACGATCTGGCCGATGCCCACGTCCGCGCCCTCCAGCATCTGGAACAAGGGGGCGATTCGCTGGCAGTCAACCTCGGCACAGGAAAAGGGAATTCAGTTCTGGAAGTAATCCACGCAGCCGAAAAAGCCACAGGCCAACCAGTCCGCCGCAAGATCGGCCCCCGCCGCCCCGGCGACCCGCCGACTTTGGTCGCCGATCCCTCAAAAGCCCAGCAGGTTCTGGGCTGGAAAGCCCAGCGCGACTTGACCAACATCGTTTCGACCGCGTGGAATTTTATGCGCGCGAATCGGTAGGATCTGTTCGCCAGGACATCCTTTGTTCGGTTCTGAGTGTAATTGCCGATTTCACCTACAATCCCGCAGTTGGTGCAATCGTGTTTTCGCGAGTTACGGTTGCACGTCTGTTTGGTCACGCAGATGAACGAACCAAGCTCAACTTCCGGTTTGCCTGGTACTGATCCTCGGTATTATGCTGGCCCTGAGTTGTCCAGGTTGAAACTCTGAATGAATCGAGGCTATATCATGTTCAAAGTCAGTTTGCTCGCTTTCGCAGTTCTCGTAGCTTGCGTTTTATGCTCTTCACCGGTGGCGCAATCCCAGATTGAAGTTGGCGTAAACATCGGACCAGCTCCCGTCTGTCCCTACGGGTATTTCGACTATGCTCCCTATGATTGTGCTCCCTACGGCTACTACGGGCCTGATTGGTTTGTCGGTGGGCTCTTCCTTGGTGCGGGTCCGTGGTTTCACGGTCATCGCGGCTTTTACGGGCATGTCGACAACCGCTTTGATCCCCATCACGGTTACGTTGGACCGCTGCCGGAGCGTGGGGCGCAGCGCTTCAACCACTTCCAGGGAAACGAGGCGCGAGACGGACGAGGAAATGTAGGCAACGCTGGCCATGAAGCAGGCGGCGAGCACGCGCTGCCCGGTTATCGGGGTGGTGGGCATGCTGGTGGACACGGTGGCGGCCACCACTAGAGCACGACTGCGGTTATGCGGTTCGGTCCGAATGATCGGTCTATGTGAGGTAAGACGCGCGGCGTCTTATCTCGCTCGGACTGGGTTCTCCCTGGACCGCGCGGCACAGCACTGCCCCTCAGCCGAAACCCGAGCCTTCAGCACTCTACTCCAACGCCCGCGCCGCCGCGTCAATCACCCCCGCCTCATCCTCCAGCGCCTTCGCTACCCGCACAATCTCCGCATTCGCCTCGGCCCATCGTTTCTGCTCGATCCCCTCACGTACGCCCGGAATCGTCTTCACCCCATATCCCGCATACACGCCCGGCGCATAAAGCAAATGCTTGTACCACGACCGTCGCTGCAATCCCTCCGGATTCGTCAACCGCCGCTCGCTCGCGATCAGTTCGTGATTCACCGCCCCTAGCTTCGCCGAGAACGCCTCATCGCCAAGACTCGCCTGTTTCGCGGCGAGCGCCTCCTGATAGTGCTTCGCGCTGCGAGTCACTGCCTCGACCGCATTCTCCAGCGGAGCAAAATTCAAATGTGGAGGCACCTCCTCCTTCACGGGAGCCACTGTCGGACGCCGCGGGTCGAACGTCGCCTTGAATACTCCGTCCTCCAACTCCTGATTCCGCTCCCGAATCTCATCCTGTTTTTTCGCCAGCAGTTTCTCCAGATCTTTTCTGTACATGTCCACCGTGTCGGCGAAATCCACGAAGTCGAACGGCAGCACCTCGGCATCCGCCAGCCGCATCACAGAAGTGCCCACCGTTTGCGCCAGCGCCCGCCCGAACACAAAGTTCGTGTCGGAGAAATGCGTGTACCAGTAGAAATCGTCGTAGATCGAGTGATAAATCCCCTGCTCATCCTCGCCTTCGAATCCCAGGTCCAGCGTTGCGATGCCGAGGTGATCGAGATACGCTGTAAAATCTGTCCCCGACCCGAGTGCGTTGATTCTCAAATCCGCGCGCTGCCGCAATTCCTGCCGGTCTTCTGCCGTCTTCGCCTCTGCAATTTTCGAAAGCTGCTCGCGCTTCCACACCGACATATTCGTTTCGGGATCCTGGATGTCACGCGCCACGCCATTAATAAATTGCTCCAGGCTGTGCGACCCGCCCATACTGAGCAGCCCGCGATCGTTGCCGTCGGTATTGATATAGACCGCCGCGTGCTCCTGCAACTCCTTGGCATGCGTCTCCGCCCATTCGGTCGAGCCCAGCAGCATCGGCTCCTCGCCATCCCACGCGCAATAAATAATTGTCCGTCGCGGCTTCCATCCCTCCTTCACCAGTTGCCCAAGCGCGCGCGCCTCCTCCAACAGAGCCACCTGCGCTGAAATCGGATCCTCCGCGCCGTTCACCCACGCATCATGATGGTTGCCGCGCACAATCCACTCGTCGGGAGCGACACTGCCCGGAATCTTCGCAATCACGTCATACACCGGCTTGATGTCCCAATTGAACTCCACCTTCAAATGAACCTTCGCCGGCCCAGGCCCGACGTGATACGGGATCGGCAATGCGCCGCGCCACTCCTCGGGAGCCATCGGTCCCGCCAGCGCCGCCAGCAACGGCTGCGCGTCGCCATAAGAAATCGGCATCACCGGAATCTTCGTGATGCTCTTCGCTTCCTTGATCGGCAACCGCTTCGCCCCCTCCACCGCGCCCCAACCGGGCGTCAGCGGATCGCCCGGATTCGACGACGCAAAATCCATCACGCTGCCGCGCTGCACTCCATCCGGGTTCCGCATCGGCCCCTGCGGAAACACGTTGTCGACCGAGTACCCATCGTCCTTCGGCTCGGAATAAATCAGGCATCCAATCGCCCCATGCTCGGCGGCAACCTTCGGTTTCACGCCGCGCCACGAGTGATAATATTTCGCGATCACGATCGCGCCCTTCACCGAAATCCCCAGCCGGTCCAGCTTTTCGTAATCCTCGGGCAACCCATAATTCACAAACACCAGCGGAGCCGTCACGTCCCCATCAATCGAGTAAGCGTTGTATGTCGGCAACTGCTCCGACTTCTGGTTCGACGTCGGATCGATTGCAATTGCCGGCTCTTCCAGCTTCGCCGTAAATTTTGTCGGCGCGACCATCTCAACCACCCGCACCTTCGGCGTGGGAAAGAGCACGTCGAACTTCTCGATATGCGCGTCCAGTCCCCATTCCTTGAAGTGCGCCAGGATCCATTCCGCATTGTCCTTGTCATAAGGAGAGCCGACGTGATGCGGCCGCGCCGACAGCCGCCGCATATACTCCCGCAGATTCGCGGGCTCAGGGATCGCCCGGAACTTCGTCTCCCACTCTCGCTCGCTCTGGCTGCTGCGAGGCGAATATCCGACCAGCGCGGCATCATCCGCGCCAAAAGATAGAGACGGGACAATCAGACTAAAAACAAGCAACATCACGGCCCATGTTCGCATGTGTCTCCTAAAAATTTTGAGTGGTGCAGGAAGCGTGGCGGCAATTATACGCGCAAGCGGATCCCTGGCTGCCCATCCTGGAGTCACGAGGCTGTAGCACCAGCGCCTGGTGGGGAGTTCAGAAACGCAAATTAAGCGAATGGTTTCCTCCGTGATCTCCGTGCCCTCCGTGGTTAAGCCTTTCGTAGAAAGCTAAATCGCTCCCAGCGAGGAGTGATGATCACACCCAAGTGACGCCCATCACAGGCGAATGTTCGCCCAAAAAGCGACAATGTCTCAGACTCAAGTGAGCGCCGCTTTCCGCCGTCCCGCGCTCGAAAATGCTAAATTGGATGGTTCATGTCCGCTCCCAACTCTCTGTTTGTCCGCGCCGCCAAGGCCCAACCCACCGAACGCACTCCCATCTGGCTCATGCGCCAGGCCGGACGCTACATGGCCGAGTACCGCGCCATTCGCAAGCAGTACTCGCTCATCGAAATCTGCAAGAAGCCCAAGATCGCCGCCCAGGTCACCATTGAAGCCGCCGAAATCCTCAAGGTCGATGCCGCCATCATCTTTGCCGACCTCCTGCTCCCGCTTGAAGTCATGGGCCTGCCCTTCCACTTCGCGGCAGGCGAAGGCCCGAAGATCGAGAAGCCGATCCGCACCGCCGAAGACATCTCTCACCTGCGCACCGATCGCGCCGCCGAACTAGGCTACGTTGCCGAAGGCATCAAACTCGTCTGCAAGCATTTCGGAGACACCCTCCCCGTGATCGGCTTCTGTGGCGCGCCTTTCACGCTCGCCAGCTACATGATTGAAGGTGGAGGTTCCCGCAACTACGTCCACACCAAAAAGATGATGTACTCCCAGCCCGCCGCGTGGAATGAGCTGATGAAGAAGCTCGTCGCCGTGACCGCCGAATATTCCGCCGAGCAGGTTCGCGCCGGAGCCGACACCATCCAGATCTTCGATAGCTGGGTCGGCTGCCTGAGCGTCGAAGATTATCGCCGCTATGTTCTGTCGCACGTCACCGATCTCGTAAAGCGCCTGCAGAAAACGGGCGTGCCGATCATCTACTTCGGAACCGACAGCTCCACCCTTCTTCCCTCGATGCAGGAAACTGGCGCCGATGTGATCGGCCTCGATTGGCGTATTCCGCTCGATACGGGATGGCAAAGCCTCGGTTACAAAGGCGCCGTACAAGGAAATCTCGATCCCGTTCTGCTCTTCGCCGACTGGAAAGAGATCAAATCGCGCGCCGAAGATATTCTGCGCCAAGCTGCCGGACGCCCCGGCCACATCTTCAATCTGGGCCACGGCATTCTCCAGGAAACTCCGGTAGAGAACGTGAAGTCCCTCTGCGCATACATCCGTGAGCACTCCGCCGACTACAAGACGTCCAAGTTCGCGCTTTCGGAGTCCAAACGGTGAGGATGGCAATAACGATGAAGATGGTAATTTGTCATCCTGAGCGAAGTGCGTCGGAGCGCAGCGACAGAGCGCGAGTCGAAGGACCCCTATTCCCTCATAATCGATCGCGGGTGCTCCATACATCGCGTACGTTGCTATGTGCGGGATTCCGCGCTGAAGGGGAGCGAGGTACAGAGTCATGACGGAGTCCAGTGCAGTCACGCCGAACTGTCCTCTCCGCCTCGGCTCCGCCTGCTACTGCGCGAACAACTTAAGTTCGTTTATCCCCGCGCCTGCTCCGGCCGCCGCCAAAACCGCCGTCCTCCTCCTCGCCCACGGCACTCCCGAGAATCCCGACCAGATTCCCGAGTACCTCCGCTACGTCACCGGAGGCCGCCCGCTCCCGCCGCAGGTCGTCGAAGAAATTCGCCATCGCTATTCGCTCATCGGCTTCTCGCCGCTAGCCTGCTGGACTCTTCTCCAGGCCGACCAGCTTTCGCAGGAACTAAAACTGCCAGTATTCGTAGGCATGCGCAACTGGAAGCCCTTCATCGCCGACGCAGTCAAAGCCATCGCCGCCCAGCGATTCGAGCGCGTCATCGCCGTCTGCCTGGCCCCGCAAAATTCGCGCACCAGCGTAGGACTCTATCGCAGCGCCGTCACCGGTACCGAGTTGATGGGCGACGACGCCGCGCACTTCGAACTCGATTTCGTCGACGAGTGGCACGACCAGCCGCTGCTGGCCAAAGCCTTCGCAGAAAACCTGCGCGCCGGATGGGCCAAAGCCAACGCCGAATACGGCGGCACGCTGCCCATCATCTTCACCGCCCACAGCGTTCCCGCGCGCACCATCACCGAAGGCGATCCCTACGAAGCCCAGTCCAAAGAAACGGCCCAGTTGGTAGCGAAAGCAGCCGGCCTCGAAGACGACGGCTGGACCTTCGCCTTCCAAAGCCAAGGCATGTCCGGAGGCGCAGTGGATCGGGCCCACCGTAGAAGAAACAATTCTGAGCCTCAAAGCCAAAGGCCACCGCGGAGTGTTCATTCACCCCGTAGGCTTCCTCTGCGATCACGTAGAAGTGCTCTACGACATCGACATCTTCTTCAAACAGTTCGCAGAAAAAGAAGGCATGCGCCTATGGCGAGCCGAATCGCTGAATGGATCGAAGACATTGACCGCAGCGCTGGCGGACTTGGTTCGCAGCCGGGTGGGAGCCCTTAGGGCTTAGTGGCGAGGGCGTGGAGATGACTCGATAGGCTACTTGGTGCGAACGACTGATTTTCAGCAGCTGAGAAAGGGCAAAACCGCTAAGATGCAATCGGCAGTTGATTGCGGTCGCTGATCCAATGAATCGCGAAGAATTCTCGAACCTCGCCTCAACGGCACTTGAGGATGCTGTTGAGTTTGCCGAAGAGAAGGCCGGACAAAAATTGCCTCGAAGGTTCGCATTCCAGTGGCTGGATCGCCCAAATCCCCGCCTAACGGAGAGCATCGTAGAGGAGATCGTCAAACGTGTATTCATAGATGAAGAGCATATCTACCCCGATGTTGACTTAGGAGTCGTCGATCTTCTGGATGACGGTTCACTGCTGATCATCGGAAATGTGGCAGACTATCCCCCTCCTCGTTGTTTTGGACCAAACCCAAACCACAAGGGTCGTGAGGGACCGTTCGTTCCGATTGTTGGAAGATCCTTTCTGAACAGATTGGTGGGCGTGAAAGACAGTTGGTCGCCGGACAAGCCTTGGTCATTCATCAGTCCAGAGTTCAGCAATCCCGGGCCTTTGCTCGTGAGACCGCACATCCCGAAATTGCCGCAAAAACTTCGAGAAGACCTCAGTGCGATCGTTCCGAGTAGGGATGGAGACCTTACCTATTGGCCCTGTACGGCACGCATGAAGGATGGAACCGTTCTCGTTTGTGTGTATGTCGTACCCGAGGGGCCGTATATCAGGCACTGGGGCGTCTATCCTCAGCAAGATCGTGCAAAGAGCTACATTTCCCTTGCGGATGTGGACGCCCTTTCTGAGAGCCCTAAGCGTTTACCCGCACGGTTTGCGAACAAGTTGTACCAGAGTGGTGAATCCGGAATGGGATACACGATCTTCACGGTTGTGTTTGCGGATGGCTCCCGCCAAGCTTACGTCGCGGGTGGCGCTGTCGATCTCATTCGCTATCCAGAGGACAAGGGTCAGAGCGATGTGGTTGACGTCTTACCCCACGAGGGAAGAAACGCGGAACCGGTAAAGTGTCCGCAATATTACTGGTGTCTCTTCTCCGAATGAAAGTCCCGTGGCTGACGTAACCTCGCGATTACACTAACAAGGCTCACGAGGCTTTTGTGCAGCGAAGTGTTCAACGATATGGACCGGAGCGAGAGCCTAAGCTCGTAGCTCAAGGCTCGTAGCTCGCAGCTTCTTTATGCCACGTATCGCCATCATCGGCGGCGGAATCTCCGGCCTCTCGGCCGCGTTCACGCTTGAAGAAAAGCGCCAGTCCGGCGCCCAGTCCGGCACCGAGTTCGGAGCCGAGTCCGGAGGGAAGATCGAATACGTCCTGTTCGAAGCCGCCCCGCGCCTCGGCGGAGTCATGGTCACCGACCGCACTAACGACGAAGGGTGCCTTGTCGAGGCCGGCCCCGATTCCTTTCTCACCGAAAAACCCTGGGCCGCCGACCTCTGCCGCAAAATCGGACTGGGCGATCAACTCATCGGCTCGAACGACGCCGACCGCAAGACCTACATCGTGGTTCACAAGAATGGCCGCGACAAGCTCGTTGTCATGCCCGACGGCCTCATGTTCATGGTGCCGACCAAAATTCTGCCGACGGTGCTCTCGCCGCTCTTCTCCCTGCGCACCAAGATGCGCATGGCGGCCGAGTGGTTCCATCCGCCACATAAGGCCGAAGCCGACGAGACCGTAGCCCAGATGGTCGAGCGCCACTACGGATCGGAGATGGTTGACTTGCTCGCCGATCCGCTGCTCTCCGGCGTTTATGGAGGCGAAGCGACCGACCTCAGCGTTCGCGCCGTGCTCCCGCGCTTCGCCGACATGGAATCGAAACACGGCAGCCTGGGCCGCGCCATGTTAGCCGCCCGCAAGAAAATGGCGTCCGCCGCAAAAGCCCCGCCCCGCCCGCTGTTCACGTCGCTCAAAGAAGGCATGCAGCAGATGATCGACGCGCTCGTCGCCCGCCTCGACCCCGCGACCCTTCGCACATCCTCGCCAGTGCAGTCACTCATCCCGCAAGACAACGGCTGGACCGTCTCCGCCGGATACCAGTCCGATCACTTCGATTCCGTCATCATCGCCGCGCCCGCCCGCGCCGCCGCCGCCGTGCTCGAATCCGCCGACGCCAATCTTGCCGCCGAACTCGCGAGTATCAACTACAGCTCGTCGGTCACGGTCACGCTAGGCTACGACGAGAGCGTCCGCCATTCGCTTCCTCCTGGCTTCGGATTCCTCGTCCCCCGCAGCGCCGGACGCCGCATGTTGGCGGCCACATTTGTCCATAACAAATTTCCCGCACCGCGCCCCTGAGAATCGCGCCATCGTCCGCTGCTTCCTCGGAGGCGCGCGCGACGAGCAAATTCTCGATGTCTCCGAAGACGAGATTCTGAGAATCGTCCGCGAAGAACTCCGCCAGATCATCTCGCTCAACGCCCAACCGCTCTTCGCCCGCGTTTATAAGTGGAGAGCCGCCATGGCCCAGTATTCCGTAGGCCATCTCGAACGCCTTAAACGCATTCAGTCGCTCTGCGAAAAACTCCCTGGCCTAGCCCTAGCCGGAAACGGCTTCAACGGCATAGGAGTCCCCGACTGCGTCCGCTCCGGCACCGAAGCCGCCAGCAAAGTCCTGGGAGAGATGGGGATGTGGTCCGCAAACTAATAAATTCGCATAGACCCGAAATCTCCGTGTTCCTCCATGATCCCCGTGGTTAG
Organism: uncultured Acidobacteriaceae bacterium; assembly: GCA_963709055.1. Lineage (GTDB taxonomy): Bacteria > Acidobacteriota > Terriglobia > Terriglobales > Acidobacteriaceae > Acidiflorens. The sequence goes on along the minus strand of CAVPUZ010000021.1, from coordinate 298,914 downwards.
CTTGGGTTTTCCTCTGTGTTCCTCCGTGCCCTCCGTGGTGAGTTTTGGTTTTTCCCCTGTGCTCCCGTGGTTACAAGGTTTTGCAGCCAGCGCCAAATACCGCGTAACATCCGCCGAATTTCAAATTTCCGAAACTCCCGCCGCTCTGCAGGGTTAGTACAATTTATCGGGGGATTCCATGAAGTCTCTATTCGCCATCGTCTGCCTTGCGTCCGCGCTGTGTTTCGCGCAGCAAAGCCAGCCCCAATCTTCATCCAGCGACACGCACGACATGAAAGGCATGAACATGTCCTCGCAAGACATGTCCAAAATGGGCGCCCAATCCGACGACCAGTCCGACGAAGCCAGCGCCCACGCCATGCATTCCATGGAAGGCCGTCACATGGATATGGGCCCGCACATGAAGATGACCGCGCTCCGCCCCGCGCAGCCCGGAGACGCCGAGCGCGCCGAAAAAGTTGTCATCGCCGCCCGCGCCGTCATGGAGAAGTACAAGGACTACCACACCGCGCTCGACGACCGCTTCTATATCTTCCATCCCGAGGTGCCGCAGAAACAGTATCACTTCACCAATTACCGAAACGCCTTCGCGGCCTTCTCCAGATTCGATCCCGACAACCCGACCTCGCTTCTCTACGAAAGAGACGGCGATGGCTATCGCCTCGTCGGAATCATGTACACCGCGCCCAAGCGTTTCACCGACGACGACCTCAATCAGCGCATTCCGCTCAGCATCGCCCAGTGGCATGAGCACATCAACTTCTGCAAGCCGCCTGCCGGCCACAAGGCTGAAATGCTCGGCGCGAACCCGAAATTTGGCTTGCGCGGCTCCATTACTACGCAGGCCGAGTGCACTGCCGCGGGCGGAGAATTCCATCCCATCATCTTCAACTGGATGGTCCACGTCTATCCTCTCGAAAAAACTCAGGCGCAAATCTGGTCCGTAGAACGCCAGCATCAACACGAGGACTAGCACACCGCGTCAGAAGAAATTTTGCGTTCTGTCAACCTCAGCGGAGCAGATTGACTCGCAACACGCGAATCGATCTGCGGAGTCGAAGGATCCGCCTTGAGCGAAGTCGAAGGCACCACCGCCGCCACGGCTCGCATGTCTCGCTCTGTTATTCTGATTTTTCCCGCTTTCAGCTCCAACGAACCAGCGCCAACAAAAATGGCCCCGTCCTCCCCCAGCCCGTGGAAGATCATTTTCGCCTTCGGCTTGGTCTACGTTTTTTGGGGCTCCACGTACCTGGGCATCGGCATAGCAGTCGAGCAGATTCCTCCAGCCTTCATGTGCGCCGCGCGCTTCCTGACCGCGGGCATCCTGATGCTCGCCTACTGCGCCGTCACCGGACGTCAGATTCGCTTTCCCGCACGCGATCTCACGCACTTCGCGGTCGTCGGCATTCTGCTGCTCATGGGTGGCAACCTCACTCTCTCCTATGCTGAGCAGGTCGTCCCCACCGGCCTTGCCGCTTTGCTGGTGGCAGTCACTCCACTATGGTTTCTGGTGCTGGATAGCCTGCTGCTCGGCGACCATCACATCTCCGGCCGCGGCCGGGTCGGCCTCGCGATCGGCATCCTCGGAGTGCTCGTGCTTATCTGGCCCGACCTGATTCATCCCACGTCGCTCGGCCGCCGCGAACTGTGGTGGTCGCTTGCACTCCCGGGAGGGTCGTTTTCATGGGCGCTTGGCTCCGTGCTCTCCAAAAAATGGCAGACGGGCGCAGTCGATCCCTTCAGTTCGACGGCCTGGCAAATTGTTTTCGCGGGCTTCGCCAATCTCGCCTTTGCCTTTCTTGTCGAGCGTAATGAGCGCATGGTCTGGACCCTCCGCGGAATCGGCGCCGTTCTCTACCTCGTAGTCTGCGGTTCCTGGATCGGCTACACCGCCTACATCTGGCTCCTCCAACACGTTCCCACCTCGAAGGTTTCCACCTACGCGTATGTCAATCCGTTAGTCGCTGTGTTTCTGGGATGGCTCATCCTTCACGAACGCATCGACCGCTACATCCTGATTGGGAGCGCGATCATCGTGGCCTCGGTCGTCATGGTGACAAGTGCCAAGGTTCACCCTCGCCCCGCAGAAACTCTTCCCACAATCGAGCCTGCTGGGGACTGAGAAGGTGTCCCCGTGTTCTCTATGTACCCCGTGGTTAAGGTTGACCGCTGACGGCATCTGGGAACTTTGTAGCTTCGCTTCACTCTTCCGCCCCTTCCGCATCATTCACCACATCCACCACGCGGTTGCGAACGGAAAAAATCAGTTTCTGATTCTCGTCCGGCTGAAACGTGACTCGCATCGGACTCCGTTCCCAGGCCGGAGCCGGACACTCCGAATCGGGATCCGCATCCCCGCCGGGCTCTCCCGCCTCTTTCTTAAGCACGGGTTTACGCCGTCCGACTTGCGCGACGATGGCATACAGCTTCTTGCCGTCGTCGGAGACGCCACAGTAGGCGATGTAGTCGCGATACCAGCTTGCCGTCGAATAAAAAGGATCGAACTCCGGCAGGTTCAGTTGCGCAACGCGCCCGGTCAGCCGATCCACCAGCAGCCAGCCTCCGCGTTGCCACTGCCAGTGCGCCACTGTCTCGCTCGGCAGTGCATCGTTGATGCGAAATGCCCGGCGCACTACAAACAGCCGGTCCGTCAGTTCATGAGGACTTCCCGTCGTGTACTCCTTCAGCCTCGTGTCCACAAACAATGCGCGGACCTTCAGGTCGAGCATCTTCTCGCCCGTCGCGTTTGGCCACTTGGCAGAGATCCACTTGCCAAACGTGATGACGTGCGGTTTCGGAACGGCGGCGCATACACCGCAGCCGATCCAAAGCATGAAGCTGACTGCGAAGAGCAGCGGCAAGAGTCTGCGCGGGATGATAGTGGAAGGCTTGTGAAGCCTGAGTGATTTGCGAAGCATGACTGATTTGCGGAGCATAAATTAAAGAGTGCACCGACCCTCGCCTCCTTCGCCATGATCCATGAACACCGGAAATGTTCGGTTTCGCGGCCCACGACCGCAGTCTATATCGGATAGAATTGAGGTTAGTAGGGTGCGGGCAAAGGAAAGGGTGATGACTTCCTCTCTACCACAGAGGTCACAGAGGGACACAGAGAAAAGCAAGATGAGTTCCCTCTGTGGTCCTCTGTGTCCCCTGTGGTAAATAGTCGGCGGACAACCCTTTTCCCGCGCTCCAGTTCTTACTCTTCTATGGGTGAGGTAATCTCAGGTCGTCGCAGGCAATCCATCCTGGTGGTCGATGACCACCGGCTGAATGCCGAATTGCTCCGGGAGATGCTTGCGACCCGTGGCTACAGCATTTTTGTCGCCTCCAGCGCGGCCGCCGCGGAAGAGCAAATCCGGCGCGCCGCTCCCGACCTCATTCTGCTGGACGTCATCATGCCCGGCAAGACCGGTTACGAACTCTGCCGCGAACTCAAGGACGATCCCGAAACCCGGTTAATCCCAATCGTGATGATCACTGGTCTCAACGCGCACGAGGATCGGCTAAAAGCAATCGAGGCGGGCGCCGACGATTTCTTGAGCAAACCCGTCAGTCCAGAAGAATTGTTTGCGCGCGTGAAGTCGTCGCTCCGGTTGAAAGAATTCACCGATGAACTGGAAACGGCAGAGTCGGTTCTATGCACTCTCGGCCGGAGCGTGGAGGCGCGCGATCCCTATACCGAAGGCCATTGTGAGCGCCTCGCCCGCAATGCCGGCGACCTGGGCAGTTACCTCGGTCTCGACGAGGAGTCGATCGTCGCGCTTCGCCGCGGAGGCTACCTGCACGACTTGGGCAAGATCGCTGTCCCCGACGAAATTCTGAAAAAAGGCAGCAATCTGACGCCGGCCGAGTGGGAGATCATGAAGCTGCATCCCATCACCGGTGAAACGATATGTCGTCCGCTGAAGTCCCTGCGGCTGGTCCTGCCCATCATCCGCCATCATCACGAGCACACCGACGGCAGCGGCTATCCGGATGGTCTCAGAGATGCCGCGATCCCGTTCCTGCCGCGCATTTTGCAGGTTGTCGATATCTACGACGCCCTCCGCACCGCGCGTCCTTACAAACCGGCCCTTCCGCACGAGCAGGCTGCCATCACCATGCGCCAGGAGGCACAGGCAGGACTTTGGGATGAGGAACTGGTGGCCGAGTTCTTCACCATGCTCGACAAGCGCCAGCAAGTGGCATAACTTCAAGGCTTCAAAGTTTCAGCGTTCCAAGGTTTCAAAGACTGAACTGCTTGGGGAAGCAGAAACCTTGAAACTCCGAGCCTTGAAACTCTGAAACCTTGAGACCTTGAAACTTTGAAACCTTGATCTTGCCCTATTCTTTCATCATTCCCGCCTACAACGAGAGCAGCCGCATCCGGCCTACGCTTGACGAACTGCTTCGCTATTCGCAAGCACGCAGTTGGGACGTCGAAATTCTCGTAGTAGACGACGGATCGCGCGACGATACCGCACAGATCGTCCGCGAATACGGCCAGGTGCACCCGCAGATTCTACTCGTCGAGAATCCCGGCAATCGCGGTAAGGGTTTTAGCGTTCGCAACGGCATGTTGCATGCGCGCGGAGATATCTGCTTGTTCACGGATGCCGATCTCTCCTCCCCAATCACCGAAGCGCACAAGCTGTTTGACGCGCTCGCTGCGGGGGCCGACATCGCGATCGGGTCACGCTGGCTCCGCTCCGATCTTCAGACCGGGCGCCAGCCGCTCTACCGCCAAGCCTTCGGAAGAATCTTCAACCTTGTCCTGCGCCTGTTTCTGGGCCTGAATTATGCAGACACCCAGTGCGGCTTTAAGGCCTTTCGCCGCCAGGCCGCGCAGCGCATTTTCCCCCTGCAGAAGATTGAGCGCTGGGGATTCGATCCCGAAATCCTGTTTCTGGCGCGGCGTATGGGTCTTACCGTGAAAGAAGTTCCCGTCGCATGGGCGCACAGCGAGGGTACGCGACTGCATCCTTTTCGCGACGGCCTCCGCATGTTTTTGGAGGTTTTACGAATCCGCTGGAACTCCATCAGCGGAGCTTACGATGTGGCCGCCGTTCCCTCTCCCGAGAAGCTGTAAGATTGCAACATTACCGCGTAGCCCGACTGGATGCGTTCGCGGCCAGGCGCACAAATTCTGCAATCTTCTCGCCCATATCCTCGGTCGTGACCGTGCGCTCGCCCTCGCGCGCCAGATCTGGCGTGCGCAGACCCCCTTTTAACACCGCGATGACACCCGCTTCCACGCACTCCGCTTCCTTGGAGAGCGCGAAGGTATGGCGCAGCATCATCGCTACCGACAAGATGGCTCCGAGCGGATTAGCAATGCCCTTGCCGGCGATGTCGGGCGCCGATCCGTGCACCGGCTCGTAGAGACCCACCGGGCCTCCAATGCTGGCCGATGCCAGCAGCCCCAGCGCTCCCACCACGCCTCCCGCCTGATCGGAGAGAATGTCGCCAAACATGTTCTCGGTGAGGATCACGTCGAACTGCGTGGGCTTCAGAACCAGTGACATGGCAGCCGAGTCGACGTACATATGCGAAAGTTGCACATCAGGGAACTCCGCCCCAATGCGCGTGACCACCTCGCGCCACAGACGCGAACATTCGAGGACATTCGACTTATCCACTGAAAGCAGGCGCCGGCGGCGGTCGCGCGCTAGGGAAAATGCCACGCGCGCAATGCGCTCAATCTCCGGTTCGCTGTAGCGCATGGTATTGAGAGCGGAGCGCGTTCCGGCAGTGCCTTCGATCGAGCGTGGCTGGCCGAAATACAGCCCGCCCAGCAGTTCGCGGACAATCAGAATATTGGTTCCCTTGACCACCTCCTCACGCAGAGGCGAGCAGGCGGCCAACGCCGGGTAAAACACCGCCGGACGCAGATTGGCGAACGCTCCCAGCTCTTGCCGCAGGCGCAAAAGTCCAGCTTCGGGGCGAAGTTCGCGAGGATTGTGATCGAAAGCCGGCGTGCCTACCGCCCCGAGGAGCACGGCTTGCGCCCCAAGGCATGACTTGATGGTCGTATCGGGAAGCGGATTGCCAAACTTGGTGAGAGCCGCACCACCTATTTCCTTCTGCTCGACCTTCAACTCGTGGCGAAATCCACGCGCCACTTCAGTCAAAATGCGTACGGCTTGCGACGTTACTTCGGGACCGATCCCGTCACCGGGGAGAGAAGTGACAGAAAGACGCATGGAACCCTCGCTTAGCAGACAGCATACATGACGGGCCAAGTCTGGAAAAACCGGCAACCAGCAAGGAAAAAGGAAAGACGAGTCGTCAGGACCGGCTAGTACGTGACCGCGAGAAGACCGCAGCCGGCGGAGCGTAGCGCCGGCAAGGTGCCGGCGCTACGCTCTGCCGGCTGCGGTAATCTTCTAGCGGTCATGGTACTAGAACTCTAAATAGGAGCCGGGGCGTGGAGGACGCGCACTGCCTTCGCTTCCGGTCGGGAGCAGGCCTTCTTCGATTCCATGCAGGTTCTCCCATGCCGCCTCGGTCAGTGCGGGGTCGGCGCCAACGATGTCGCGGATCATGTGCCAGGCGGCGAGATTGAGAGCGCCCACCGGGGCCGGTCCCATGGCGAGCGAAACCGAGCACTGCGGGCAGAAGCATATTCGCTGGGCGGAAGACTTCTGGCGGGGACGGACTCCGACGGTTTGGGCGAACATATAGACGGCGACCGATTTGTCGCCCATTTCGAGCTCGCGATTACAGCGAAGGCAATAGGAGTTTTCCAAGGGTCTTTCCCGGTTGCGTCCGTTTAAAACAGTTACAACTGCAATCTTCTTCGCCCGCTCGTTGCAACGGATTCGTTACGCCGGCTCGCCGCGTCGATTCATCCTACTTTCTCCAATGCGCGGGCTGAGCAGCAAGTATGCAGGGAGATTCCTGGGATCGTGGGCCGAGATTGGGGACCCGCGCGGCGATTGGAGACGGTAGTCCGATTGGGCCTGAAGTGTGCGTGAGAACTTGTGCCGTCCCTACGGGGGGTGCAATTTCCAACTCTGCCCCCAGGACTTGCGTCCTGGGCTAACATATTCCGTCCCCACGGGACTGGAATCTGCCGGGGTCCACCCCACGGTCTACCTGGAAATCTAGTTCACACGCAGACTCCAAGCCGGTCAGGAACCAAGCTATGGTCTAGGCAAAGGGTGCGGTCATCCCGCACTCTACGGACGTGGGATCGCGCGCTCCATCACGACGGTCGGCGCGGCGGCTGGCGAAGCAGGTTTCGTCTGCGGGAGCTCGGGAGTCGGACGGGCGCCAGTTGGTGGCGGCGGTTTGCTATCGCATCGGCAGTCAGGGGCTGGAGTTTTTGTTGATCCAAACCCGGGGCGGGCGCTGGATCTTTCCCAAAGGCGGAGTCGAGCCCGGCCTGACGCAAGCCCAGTCGGCGGCACTCGAGGCATTTGAAGAGGCGGGCGTTCATGGGCGGATCGAAGAGATGCCGTTTGCGCGCTACCAGCACGGCAAATCCAGCAGCAAGTCGAGCAGCAAGCCCAGCAGCAGATCCAGCAAAGACTCGACCAAGGTTGCAGAGGTTGCGGACGGCCGAGTGCGAGGTGAGTCCGTCTCCGTCACTGCGCACCTGTGCCAGGTTTCCTATCTGGAGCCTCCGCAGGAAGCGAATCGTAATCCCACGTGGTTCTCGCCGGGAAAGGCCAAGCGCCGGCTGCTCGAAGACCGCGCGGCGAAATTCGGGGACGAGTTGGCGGGGCTGGTTGATCGCGCGGTGGCAAGGATACGGCGGCTTGAGGCCACGAGCGGCAGTGAATCGGGCAAAGACGAATTACAGAAAGTGCGCTTCGAAGCGTTCGAGAATGTGCGGTGGCAGGGCGGGGGAGATGACGCGGCGATGGCGCGCTATCTGCTGCTGAAACAACGGCGGCTGCGATCTGCAGTCGTGGAAGTCAGGGGTTCCACGACTTTGCAGTAAAGCGCTGGCTCTCCGGGACGGCTATCATGGTTGCATGCGAGTCAGCGTGGCGGATGCCAAGAACAGACTGTCGAAACTGATTAAAGCCGTCGAAAATGGGAAGCCGATGACCATTTGTCGCCGGGGAGTACCGGTGGTGGATATTGTCCGCACTCGGAAGCCCGTTCGCAAGACAAGAACATTGGGCACGCTGAAAGGCAAGATTCAGATTCTCGATCCGGACTGGTGGAGAAGCCCATGATTCAACTCCTCCACCTCAGCGTCACCGGCCCGCTCATTGGATGGCGGAATTCTTCTCCGGTCTTTTTCATCTCCAGGTAGGCGCTCTTCAATCCGAAGTACCATTTGGCGGGGCGGTCGGCGTCGTCGATCAGCATCAGGTGCGGATTGTGCTTCAGGCCCTCGGACTGGAGTTCCATGGTGCGGCGGTCCTGTTCGACGAATTTTGCGAAGACGAATTTCAGAAGCGACGGCCCGAAGGGAATCCAGCGAAAGAGATTCCAGGCGGCGACCACGTCGATGCGGCACTGGCTGCGCGTTATGGGCGTAACGGTCGTGACGCTGGAGAACCAGTATTTGCCGGCGCGAATAATTTCCGAACGCAAATTCGGCAGGACAAAATCGATCGTCGTGGTGATCGAATCGGCGTCGGCGTAGAGGCGCAGAAGCTTGTAGGGCGCGCTGTTGGAGCTGGGGGTGTGCGCGCTCATGCGAAATCCGTAGGGGATGGGCTCGAAGTTTTTCTGCTTCTCGTGGATCGAGTGGCGGGTGCGCCACCACCATGCTTGGTGAACGAAGGGGCCATGCGCGGGATCCATCAGGCCGATGATGCCGTGGTCGACCGAGCAGGGAAGATCGGCGGTGAGATAGGCGAGTTTGTAACGCTCGCTGAATTTTGGAATCTCAGGCGCGGGCGCTGGGGCGGGCGGGGTTTTGGTGAATCCGGCGCCGGCGGGCGCGGGATCGGGGATGAAGACCCAGATGAAATCGTCGCGCTCCTCGCAGGGATAACTGCCGGCATAGATGCGATCGATTTTGAGTTTCTGATCGGCAACGAGCGAGGGAACGAGCGTGCACTGGCCGGAGTGGGCGTCGAACTGCCAGCCGTGGTAGCAGCACTCGATTGCGTTGCCTTCGAAGCGTCCGCAGGAGAGCGGCATGCCGCGGTGCGGGCAGGCGTCGCGCAGGGCGAATGCACGGCCCTGCTGGTCGCGGCCGACGACGAGAGGCTGTTCGAGCAGCATGGTGGGCAACATTTCGCCGCGCTTCACCTTGTCGCCCGGCAGGGCGCGGTACCAGAAGCCGAAGAGCATCAGGGAGTCGGGCGTCTGCGGCTGGAGTGGGGAGTCGTCGGGCATGGAAGTAGGCAGGATATCAAATGCGCGTAGCTATCAGCTTTCAGCTCTCAGCTCTCAGTTTCCAACCTCTCAGCCCTTAACAAAACCGTGGCGCTGCAGCTGAGGGCTAGAGAGTCTTGATTGAACTGAAGGCTGACAGCTGAGAGCTTGACAGCTGAGAGCTGGTTTATCGCAGACGGCCGACTAGCTGGGAATAGGCTTCGCGGGCTATGCCGGGTTCGTGGATGTGGGCCAGGAAGAGTTTGCGAACGGCGGCGGGCGTGAGGCGTCCCTGGACGTAGGCGTCGTAGAGATCGTTGCCTGCGAGGTATCCGAGCTGCTCACTGACGTATTCATACTGGCAGCGTATTGAAAGCCAGGGCTTGTGCCAGGCATTGGGAGCGCGGCGCCATTCGCTTTGGCGAGGTTGCCGGGGTTGGCAGCGCGTCGAGGGTTGCGGCGATCGAATTCGCGGAGGCGGCTGATCACGTCGAGCGCATCGATGGCATCGGCGAAGGGCAACGAGGTCAGCTGCTCGAGATCCTCATGCGTCAACTCGTAGAGCTCGGCGAGTTCGGCATCGCGGAAGGCGGGACGCGCGGGATGCAGGACGCGCGATCCGAAATAAGCGAGCGCGTGTTCAAAGACGGCCAGGTAAAAAGCGTCTTCGAGCGACAGAGCCGGTGCTTGCGATTTATTGCTGCGATTCGGCAGCTCCGCGAAAGAGCGCTTCTGTAGGGCAAGCCGCGACAAGCCTGATGCAGGAAGCGGGTCGCATCCTCCGCTGCCGAGGTCATGCGAAACTGGCGCACGTAGACGGCGTTCAGCGGCGCGAGGTAAACGCTTCCGCGTTGACGGATGCGGCGCAGCAGGGAGCGGCGGCGCGCGGCCGTGAATCCCTTGCGGGATAACAGGCGGTGCAGCAGGGCGTCCGAGTCGCGGAAATAGACTTCCGGCATGAGGTCGACCAGCAGCCGCGGCTGGGTTGTGTTGTGCGGCGAATACTGGTTGATGCCGAGGAAGCGCACCAGGCCGTCAATCAGGTTGTAAAGAGTCGGGCCGAGATCGGTCACGCTGTCATCGCGGCGCCAGCGGTCAAGGCAGAGCCGGTAGTTCTCGTATTTTTCCAGCGGAGTGGCATTGAAGACGCAGAAGGCGTGCTCGCCGATCTCGACGGCCTCCACGCGGTCGCTGGCTTCTCCGGCAGCGCGCCAGTAGAGGGCATCGACATTCTGCAGGACGGTGAGCAGCGGTCTTTCAACGGTCGCTGTTCCTGAGTCGCTGCTTTCGGGCGCGGGCTCGGGGAAGCGCTCGGACGACTGCGCCGATTGGTTGCTTCGGACTTCGGACAGACGTGCAGAGATCATCCGCGCAGAGATCATGGCGGGCAAGTGGCGCGGTGCGAGGTGCGACTCGCCGAACAGGACGAGGATGAGGGCGTCCGGATGCCGGCGGCGGATTTCGGCGATCTTGTCGGCGGCGTGGCGGTCGCGGGCCGCAATTCGGCGCAGATCCTCGCGCGGCATACAGTCGAGACCATAGATGGCGGCGGCATTGTCACGAGCGGCGGAGAGGAGTTCGCAAAAAGGAGTCCAGTCGTATCCCCAATCGAGATCGAAGCGGATGCGCTGGCGAAGTTCGGCTTCGTCAATCTCGCCGCGCGACCATTCGTCGAGGATGTGCTGGTCGCGGGAAAAAATGGTCTCGACTCCGAGCACGAGGGGACGCTGATGGAGCGCGGGATCGCGGAGCAGCGAGGCCAGATATCGTTGTGAATTCGGGAGCGCGTGGTAGTCGCCGACGAGCACGATTCCGGCTTCGACAATTTCCTGGCGTACCTGGTCGGCCGTGAGAACCCGCTGGTAGGAGCGGTAGGCATCGCGGAAATCGCGAAGATATTTACGTCCGACTGGCAGGATCGTTGGCGCGAATTTCGCGTTCCACACTGGCAAGGGCGTGGAGTTGAGCTACGCTGCGCCGCGATCGTAAGATGCCAGTCGTTGCCATAAGAGACTCAGTCTTCGGTAGAGGCCGCCTACTGTATCTCGGTGCCGTCGCTAGAGACGCTGCGAACCGCATCTCCACCAAACCGTGTATCTCCCGCCGTCTTGACTTGCACTGAGCGCATCCCTATGCTCGACAATTCGAGGCCATTAGACGCATTTGCCTCGTGGAGCGCTGCCTTGTCTATGCTGCCGCCGGAAAACCTGACCATTGCCACTACCGGCGCCAGTGGATCGTTGTTTCTTAAACGCTTCCTGCTCACCGTCGAACGCGATGCGCGCGTGAAGACGGTGAACTTCATCGCTTCCGACAGCGGCCTGCGCGTGCTGGCCGAGGAACTCGGCATCGAAGGCCGCTCCGACCTTCTACGTCAACTTATCGGCACTTCGTCGTCAAAAATTCAAAGTCAGTCGAACAACGACATCGGAGCGAACGTCGCCAGCGGGTCGTATCCATCGGACGCGATGGTCGTAATCCCGTGCAGCGTGGGGACGCTGGCGCGTATCGCCAACGGCATCGCCTCCCACCTGATCGAGCGGGCCGCCGACGTCACGCTCAAGGAGCGCCGGCCGCTGGTGCTCTGCGTGCGGGAGACGCCGCTCAATAAAATTCATATCCGCAACATGGCACTGGCCGCCGAGGCGGGGGCCACGATCTTCCCGCTGATCCCGACCTTCTATAACCACCCGTCCAGCGCCGATGACATGGCGCAGGAGTTCGCCAACCGCGTGCTCGCCCATCTGGGCCTGCCCCAACCGGATGCGTATCGCTGGAAAGGCTGAGGTCGTAGGTAAAGACGCGGTTGACGCGCAAGTCGCGGCTCGTAACTTGCGGCTCGCGGCCTTAGACGGGGCAAGCCCCGTCTCTACGAATATTTATTGAAAGGAGCTACGACTTGGGGGGAAAGCCAATCCTGCATTGCAGGCGTACTTTCAGTCTAGGGACAGGGCAGTAACGAAGGTAGATATCTGGCAGACATGTACTGCGAGGGACGCGTAACCTAAGGTCGCTGGGCGGAAGATACTCCAGATAATTTGTGCAGTTCGTCGATGGCCGCGTTGTTGTCGGGGTGTCCGGCGATTTCGGTTTTGAACTCGGCGGCCGCGTGAGCGCGATCGCCGGCAGTCTCGTAAATCACACCTAAAACAAAGTGGTATCCGCGGGTGCCGGGACTGCGGGCGATGGCGCGGCTGGCGTTTTCGGCTGCCTCGGGGAGCTTCTTCAACTCGAGTTGGGCGAGCGCCAGGTAGATATATTGATCGGAATCGGCAGGATTAATGCTGGATGGCCCGCTGCAGGTAGTATTCAGCGGCCACGAATTGTCCAATCTTATAGTAGGCGAATCCGAGATTGTAGTTGGAGCGCCAGAAGGTGGGATCGCGGCTGAGAACTTCCAGATAGAGCGGGATGGCGCGCGCGGGCTGATTCGCTTTCAGCAGGGCGCTGGCGAGATTGTCGCGAACGGTGAGGTTCGCGGGCGCGGATTCAAGTCCCCGGGTGTAGAGCAGGATGTCGCTCGCCCATTGCATTTGCTGAGTCACGGTGAGCGCCGCGAAGGCGACTATCACCACGGCGGCGAGCGCGCCCGGCAGAACAACGCGATCGCTTCTCGGGCAGGCGATGCGCGAGTTCACGGATCAACAGCGCGATCAGCAGCGCGAATCCCACGGAGGGCAAGTAGAGATAGCGGTCGTGAACGATGTCGCCTACGGTGAGTGAGTGCAGGTCGAGAACGGGTAACAGTGGAATGATGATCAGCAAGAGCGCAAAGCGCGCGGCGTCTTTCCGGTCAGACCCTCGCAGCAGGAACAGGACAAAGGCGACCGCGGCCCCAACGATCAGGAGAAAGGCTACCGGCAGCAGCACGGCGCGAGCGCTGAAGTGCGACACGTAGTCGAGCGAGTAGAACTCACTCAAGCGCACGGGCAGGATCAGGTGCCGCACATAGAACCAAAGCACGGCGGGCCAGGTAAGAGAGACCTCGGTCCAGGAGATTGGGATTGTCGGATGCGACCAGCCCCCCAAAGCGCGCAAGCGAACGCCGCTGTAGATCAGCACCAGCAGCAGATACGGAGCAGACTCGCGGATCGCAGCAATGAAGCGTCCCCAGAAACCTGCGCTGCTTTCTTCGTCGCGCTCAAAATCGTGCTCAACGTCGCGCTCAAAATCGCGGCGCTCAACAATCAGCACGAAGGCAAAGATCAATACCGGCAGCACGATAGCGGTTTCTTTTGAAAGCAGTGCCAGCGCGAACAGTCCAAGCGACAGCGCCGCATACCGCACTTGCCTCGTAGCGGGAGCACCCGCGAGCCTCGAGCCTCGAGCACCGGGTGGGCCAGATCCAACATGTCCATCATGAGATTGCTCGCGGCGCGCCGCTCGCGGCTCGTAGCTCTCCCCAATCGAGACTCTGTGCTCCACGCGGGCACTCAGAAAAGCAGAAAAGCTTCCGAGGAGAAAGCAGGCCATAAGGGGATCGCTTACGCCGGAGATCCAGGCCACATTTTCGATGTGCGCGGGATGCACACCGAAGATCAGGGCGGCGAGGAATGCCGTCAAGCGATCGCACGAGAGTTGCTGCGCGATACGAAACACCAGCCAGGTGGCGAGGACGTGGCAAGCGACGCTGGTCAGGTGCCAGCCGGCGGCGTGGGTTCCGAAGAGCGCATAGTTCACCTTCAGCCACAACAAAAAAAGCGGACGGTAGTAATTCCCGATGGTATTGGGATAGATCGCGGCCCAGACGTGCGAAGTAAAGTACTGCGGCACGAAACGCCAGCTATGCACCGCCGGATTCTTGAGTATCTGCGGAACATCGTCATATACGAACCCGAAGGAAAGCGTTGCAACATAGACGAGCGCGGTGATGCCGCACGCCAGAACCTCGAGGACTCCGGCAGGCAGATAGGGCGCGAAGGGTTGGGTCGGCTGAACTCGCTCAGCTTTGAAATTCTGCCGATTGGGACGATTCTTTTTTGTGATGGCGCCCACATGCCTGGTACCAGGCAACGATCCACGGAACGAGCAGGGAAAATGCCAGGCGGGCAGCGAACGTCCGAAGAATGTTCTGATTGAGTCCCTGGGGTCCTCTGTGTCCCTCTGTGTCCTCAGTGGTTTGCGCTTTTCTAAGCGGCGCTTCGCGATTGGCGGCACAACGCAGGTCAGGCCAGTCCAGGCGAAAAGCGAAATAAATTTCGAGCGCCAGCACGCACAGTAAAGGGATGGGCGAGTAAACGATCGCCAGCACGGCGAGAATCTCGACCAGGCAGCGCGCGATGTTTCTCCAGAGGCGTGCCGAACGGCCTCCCAGCACGCCGTCGGTCAGCGAATAGCTGATCATCTGGCGCACGGCGGAGCGGAAAGTATGGCGCGGCTGGTAGGACGCTTTCGCACCGGCAGGGAAGGCGGGCGTAACCAACGCGCGCACCTTGGCATCGAATGCGGTGTCTTCGCCCAGGAAGACGGTTTCGGGAAATCCGCCGACGCGCTGCCACAGCTCCTTGCGGAAGGCCATGGACCGGGCGGTGCAGGATTTGGTGGCGGCTCGCGGGTTGAGTTTGACTCCGAAGAAAGGCGCTGAAGCAACGTCCCAGACGGTAGAGTTCGCCGGATCGATGAAGGAGCCTCCAACGGAATATTCGCAGCGCTGGCCAGAACCGCGACCGGAGTCGGAATCGGACTCAGGATCGGATTCAAGATTAAGGATGGGCGCAGTGAGCCGGGCCAGCCAGTCCGGATGATACGTGCAGCCGCAATCGGCGCAGGCTACAACTTCAGAAGACGCGGCGGCGATGCCGACGTTGCGGCCCCGGGCGATTGGCCCGGGAGAATTTTTCAGGCTGCAACTGGGATCGCGGATGGGAACGAGGTTCGGATATTTGGCGCGGGCAGCTTCCAGGCGCTCCCAGGTACCGTCGGTCGAGCCGCCGTCGACGATGACAATCTCGGCCGGAGCGAGGGTCTGCCCGGCAAGCGTCGAGATCAGCGAGTCGATGTCATCGCGCTCGTTCAGGACGGTGGCGGCCACGCTGACGGCGCGGCTACTGGTTCTGGATTCCATATTGCTGGAGACAGTGTACCCGTGAAGGGCAGTTGCCGGTTGGCGGTTGTCAGTGGCTCGCCATCTTGGCTTCCGCGCAGTGGATTACGCGCGAGTTGCCCGCACCCGCCATGCGGGAAAATCCTCAGAACATCGCGCTACACCTGGAACAGTGGGGAGCCATTTCCAACGACGGCTCACTCTTCGAGCGCCACGCCTCCAAAGAGTGGGTGCCCGCCGAGTGATGTGTAGAAGCCATAGAACGTCATTGCGGCGATCAGCAGAATTCCGGTCAGACTGATGCCCGCGTACCAGGCGGACCCTTGAGTCGTCAGGGGAAAGCTCAGGAGTCCGACGAAGACCCATGTGGCCACCAAAGCCAGCAAGCCGAAGCGGATCAACACAAAAACAGTCAGACCGGTAAGGATCAGATTGACCACCAAGAGGACAGGAGCAAACTGGCTCGTCGATGAGTAAAAGACCGTGAACAAAAGAACAAACGCGATCGCTGCCGCCCACTGCTTGCGCAGCAAGACCCGGAGAAAGAACAGGACAAACAGCTGCAAAAGCTGGACAAAAAACACAATGATAAAGCTGTAGGAAATGCCGGCAATTATTGCGCGCGCGCCTAGAAATTGCCACTCTGGACCCGACAGTGGTCGCGGCGGAAGGTGACCGAGCCAGGAGGAAACGAACCACCCGAGGTTTCCGATTGCGGCTCCAAATGTGGCGAGGAGACAACCGACAAGCACGTCGCGCCCTACCAATGGATCCCGGAAGCCTCCCGCCAGCACGCGGCTCCAAGAGACCAGCGTGGCGGGCCATCGGCGGCGCACGTAAGGCTCTAAGGCAATATAGAGGACCCAGGAAAAACAGGACAAGGACAACCCCCAGGTCAAACCTTCCGTGAAGAGTACAAATTCGTTAATGTTCGGGACGTGATGCGCACCAAAGAACACCGCCACCGCCCAAGCCAGGAAAACAAAAGCTGCCAGACGAGAAGCCCCTCGACGATCACCCCTGCCCTGATGCAGGTTCTTTCGGGCAAGCATTGCGCCAACGACCAGTAGCGTAAGCAACAAAACAGTAAGAATCACCATTCCTACCCGTTCGCCGGCTGTCAGTTGATAGGGCTGCATTCGTTTGGGACGGGTCCAAGGGCCAATCAACTCAAAATAGACAGGCTTGCCCCGGTAAGCTGCAGCCTCAATCCGCATCGGGGTATTGGGGCGCTCAGCCAGCGATCCTGTCCACGCTGCTCGCACGTCGCCATAAACAGGAGGCGTCCACGTCGGCTGCGCTGGCGGCCACCTGGAAGGATCAAGCCCCGCAGCAGAGAACAGCGGCGCCCAGTCCGGTGACGATGCGTCGTCTGCCGGGTTCTCGACCTGCGGAGGAACTACGATCAGCTGCGTCAGGCGACCGAGCGGATTGAGCTTTACCAGCGTCATCCCGGACGTATCGAGCGGCGGGTCGTCCGTCCATATCGTTCCGAATCCGGGCGAAGGTAAGAACATGTTCGCAGTCGCGAGTGGCCGGGGGCTGCCGCGATACCAAAACACGAACGCCCCAGTCTCGAGGTTATCCCAGCGCGTCTTAGATTTGTCGTTGTCCTCGATATAGCGGACGAACAGGCCCGCCTCGTAGAACCCAATCGCCGTATCCGCCGGTGGCTCAGAGTAACCGACGCTCCGCAGAATATCCCGCGCGTGTTGAGCGAGCGCTTCCGGTGGCATTTCGAGCGGCACGCGCCGGTAAAGCATCGTTTGTGCACTCATCAGGATCGCCGCAGTGACCCCAATGATGACTCCTGCCAGCAAAATCCAAGCCACCACTGGACGCATGCCTTCGGTTTCTCCCGAAGCCGCGACCATCTCGGGCGACGGCGTTTCCCCTGCCGCCAGCGCCGCGGCGAGCGGATCGCCTCCCGGAAACGCGGCCGCGACCTGCCGCACCGAAGACGGCCGAAGCGCAGGATCTTTTTGCAGACAGCGCAGGATCGCTTTTTCCACCACGGGATCAATGTCTTTGACCACGGACGACGGCGTCCTGGGAGAGGATTCCAGATGCGCGCGCCGCCACTCGATGGGTGTGGTTGCCTGGTAAGGCAGGCGTCCCGTGAACAGTTCATACAACACAAGCCCCAGCGAGTAGACATCACTGCGGACGCTGGCTTCGCCTTTTCCAATCTGCTCGGGAGCCATGTAGGCGGGCGTACCTGCGGTCTCGCTCCGGCCCGTGGCATCCTCGCTGCTTAGGGCCAGGCCGAAGTCGGTGATGCGCACCCGCCCTCGTCCATCGAGCATGATGTTGGCGGGTTTCAGATCGCGATGGAGCAGTCCGCAATCGTGGGCCGCAGCCAGACCGGCACAGATTTGGTGCGCGGTCTCGAGAGCTTTATCGCCGGGCAAGCGGCCGATGCGGCGCAACAAAGACGCGAGATCCTCGCCGTCGATGTACTCCATGGTGAGAAAGTGCTGGCCGTTCACCTCGCCGATGTCGTAGACGCGGCAAACATTGGGATGCGAGACCTGGCGGGCGTTCCGCACTTCCGCATGAAAACCGGCGAGAGCCGCGGCATCCTTCTGGAGCGAGGCGGGAAGAAACTTGAGGGCTACAACATTGCCGAGCTTGAGATCTTCTGCGCGATAGACCTCGCCCATGCCGCCGCGGCCCAGCAGCGCTACGATCCGGTACCGCTCGACGAGAAGGGTGCCCGGCGAGAATCCTCCGCTATGTGGCGAGCGCGAACTCGCGGGAACTGGCTTGTGGACTACAGCGTCTCTATCCGGCTCCAGGGTCGGCGTATCGAGGATGGCTAGGGCGCGTCCGCAGGAAGCACAAAATCGCACGTTCTCAGCACATACGGCCCCGCAGCCGGAGCAGGTGACCATCGGACGGATTGTATAGCACCGCGAGCCGAGGCCGTGACGCCGCATGTGTGGAAAGCACCGAGACCTGAAAAGGGATATTCAGTAACGGTCTCCCACTTTAGTCTGATCGATCAGTTGATAGGTGGTCGGTTGACCAGAAGGTATGGGAGCCGCCCTGGGCAGTCAATCGCTCAAGTGGTGAAGCATCCCCTTTACGCTCATCATTTTTTCATCACATTTCCCCCGTAACCGCCATCACAGACCTGCATCAAAATCGGTGCCATGATTCCTCGACACTGCAACATCGAGAACTGCGCCGTCTCCAGAGACGGACTCAAACCCTGGTCCCAGCTCTTCGACAATTGAAAGAAACGTAAGGCAAGCGGCGGAAGCATCCCTGACGGAAAAACATCGCTAAGTCTCATCTTTTGAATACTTTACCTCTAACAGATTTAATTTCAATAATTTAACCCTTTTTGGGTAGGGGGGGTACCCCCCCACTTTTTCTCAATTCTCACTGTGCGCAACTCAATCATCTGTCTTTAATTCATAGTCTTAGGAGCAATCATAGTGTCTTCTTCTCGCGAGAAATTCCGACACAATTTGTGCCCCGGCGCAAGATCAAAGGCGATCCCTGCCAATCTCCCGCTTTTCGCGGCGAAAGGCGCTGTCACTATCACAAGGCAATGGGCATGCCGAAGATCGACGGCTCGGGGGGAGAAGGGAATGCGGCCGCCGATGGCCTGTCTCGCGGTGGCGCAGAAGATTGCCGCCGCGAGTTTGACCGTCTGAAGACTTGACCATCTGAAGAAAGGAGTGAGGTTCGACTCGAAACCTGCGAGCTGTTGCTTCCTGGGGTACGCGACATCGGTACTGTTGACTCCGCCTCCGCTTTTTTTGTAATCTGCGCTTACACCGGAAAGGAGGTGGTCGGATGACAAGTTCAGATGGCTGTTGTAGCAATTCCAGACCAGGTGAGGTGGCTGAGTCTTAGGGCGGTTGCTCTAAGCGGAGTTCTCGAGGAACCTTTGGTCGAGGGGAATCGGGAACATCTCTCGCAAACAATCCGTGAATATGGGCTGATCCTCCCGGCGCATGTGGCACCGGGAACCGGAATTAGCGAGGGGCCACGAGAGTGACCACCTCAGTCAATCCCAAACAGTCCACCGGGCGGCCCGCAGGCTGAAAAGCTTGCGGGCTGTTCTCTTTTTTGGAGTCTCTGGGTTACTAGTGGCCTGTCGCAGAACAATCGTTACTAGAGCGAGGATAGGTTTACTTGCTTGGGGAAGGGCACGACTTCAGTCGTGCCGGCCCAGAGCCGTAATGATGCGGGCTTCAGCCCCTGAGGGATTCCGCCGACCGGTAACGAACTCACCGCGACAGGTTACTGGCTTGTCATTCCTGTTCGGCGGGCGCGAAAAAAACCAGGACTTCGAGCTCTTCCTGAATATCGTAGAACCGATGCTCCAGTTCCGCTTCAACGAATATGACGGAACCAGCGCGCACGTCCGCATGATCCGAGCCGATCTGCATGCGGGCGCGGCCGCGGACGACATAGTAGAGTTCGTCTTCGTGATGGGGCTTCTGCGGATCGGTTTCACCCTTGGGCAGAACGTAGACGCCAGCGCTCATCGCGGGGATGCGCAGGAATTCGAGGTAGCGTTTGGCTTGAGCGGCGAGGTCGCGCTCGAGGTCATCGAGGTGGAAGAAATGGGTCATTGTGAAATAGCCTCGAGTTGCGAGCCGCGAGCCGCTTGTAAATCTAGGCCGCACCATCGCCATCCACGTTTATGTTGCGCCCGCGGACAGACGCGGCAAGCCGCGTCTCTACCTATCCTATCGCTCCGCGAAAAAAGATCTCGGTGAATTGACGGACAATGTCGTCGCCGGTGAGCGTCCCGCCGGGCTTATGCCACTGGTAGATCCAGTTGATCATGCCGACCAGCGCAAAGGCGGCGGCGCGCGGTGTGACAGTCGAAGTGGAATTCCGCTTGCGCTGGACGTCGGCGATCATGTTCTCGACGAAGTGCACGTAATCCTTCTTGCGGCCGTTGATCTTGCGGCGAAGCGCGGGCGGCAAAGGATGGTTCTCGTGCAGCATGACGGTGATCTCGCGATCTTCTTCGCTCAGGACCACCCCGATGTGCAGACGGATGAGGGTGCGCAGCCGCTCTTCGGGATCTTCGACACGGCGTGCAACGTTGATTACCCGATCCTCGGTGATGTCCATTGCATGCGACATGATGTTGAACAGGATCTCGTCTTTCGATTGGAAGTGATGGTAGAGGCCGCCTTTGGAAAGCTTGAGCGCAGCCGCCACATCGTTCATCGAAGTGGCGTCGTATCCCTGCTGCTGAAACAGACGGGCGGCGGCGCGCAGGATTTCCTGGCGCGGCTCCTGACGAGGTTCGATGGTCGCTTCCCGAAGCATCACTGGAGATGGTATCGCGGAACAGGCCTCGGGCTCTACTCCCGATTGCCGGGGTTCGGACGCTTTTACTGGGAACTGGCAACCGGGAACTGAGAACTAGCTTTCCGCCAGCCAGTCCAGCGCTTCTTCGCGCGTCTTGAAGGTCACGATCTCGCGCTGGGAGAAAGTGTGGAAGTTCTCCATGAAGGCGTGCGGGATGTGTTCGGCGCCCACCCACGCGGATTTCTTCACGAACGGCCGGTCGAGCGTGAGCACTTCTTTAATCTTCATGGCCACGGTGTGATCGATTTCGGCGTCCTCAAAGTCGGCCAGAATGATGACCGATTTCGGAACCTGCTGCGCCACCAGTGCCCGGGCGTATTCGAGCAGCAACTGCATCTGTGGACTTTGGCGTGAGAAAAATCAAACAGCAGAATACGCTTGCCTTTGTGCTCGACGAAATGGATACGGTCGTCCATAGATCCCAATCCCATCAGTTCAAGCCAAGCTTCAACCACCGAGGACACAGAGTAACACGGAGGAAAGCTTAAGCGAGCAGCGACTCGACGATGGTGTAGACGTCGGCCAGGGCAGAATCGAGAGCGGCGGCGTCTTTTCCGCCGGCTTCGGCGAGATCGGGACGGCCTCCACCTTTGCCGCCAACTTTTTCCGCGACCTTGCCTACTATTTTTCCGGCTTGCACTCGGGTGGTGAGATCTTTTGTCACGCCTGCGATCAGCGAGACGTTGCCATTCGACGCCGAGCCGACTACGACCACTCCCGAGCCCAGCTTGTCGCGCAGTTGATCGACGAGAGTGCGCATCTGCGGACGTTCCAGATTATCGGCGCGATGGGCCAGAACCTTCACGCCGCGAATCTCTTTTATTTTGTCGCCAAGATTGGCCGCGCTCGACGAGGCCGACTTCATGCGCGCCTGATCGAGTTCGCTCGTCAGCCGCTTGATCTCGGCGTCTTTCTTTTCGATGCTCGGGCCCTTGATAGTTTCGGCGGGAGGCGCATCGGCCCTTGCGCGGCTTTCTCCGGTCGAAATGCTTCCTTCGGACGACCGAGCGACCTCTTCTAGTCTGTGATCTTTGCGGAAATGTGCGCAGCGAGCCTTCGCCGGTGACGGCTTCGATCCGGCGGACTCCCGACGAGACGCTGCCTTCTTTCAGAATTTTGATCAGGCCGATCTCGCCGGTTTGAGCAGTATGCGTGCCGCCGCAGAGTTCGGTGGAGAAGTCTCCGATTTTGATGACGCGGACTTTGTCTCCGTACTTTTCGCCGAACAGCGCCATGGCGTGATATTCGTTTACGGCCACGTCGATGGGAACGTTTTCGATGACCTGAATTTTTTCGTTGACGAGGACTTCTTTGTTGATGATGTCTTCGATGTCCTGCAATTCTTCTTCGGCGACCCCGGAGAAGTGCGAGAAGTCGAAGCGCAGATGGTTGGGCGCTACCAGCGATCCGGCCTGCTTGACGTGCTTGCCCAGCACTTCGCGGAGACCGGCCTGGAGCAGATGCGTGGCCGTGTGATTGCGCATGGTGGCGGCGCGGGTTTCGGCGTTGACGACGGCGTCGAGTTTGTCGCCGACGCGGATTGGCTTGCTTGGCGACGACCTGGTGCGCGCGCACGCCTTGAATCGGGGCATAGGTGCCGGTTACTTCGGCGACTACTGTGTTGTGATCGCCTGAGTAGAGCAGGCCGCGATCGCCGACCTGGCCTCCGGATTCGGCGTAGAAGGGCGTGTGGTCGAGGATGATTTCGCCCTGGTCGCCGGGGTGGAGTTCCTGCGCGCCTTGGCCGGCTTTGATGATGGCCAGGACTTCACAATTTTCTGAACGAGTTTGGCGATAGCCCTCGAAGGTCGACTTCGGGAGCTGCTGATAGGCAGGGTTGGCGGTTTGCTTGACTGCGCCTTTCCAGGAGGCGCGAGCGCGTTTCGCGCTGCTCGTAGCATCGCTCTCGTCGAAACCTCCTCGATCAAAGAAAATTCCTTGATCGCGAGCGGCATCTTGGATGAAGTCCAGAGGATGGCCGAAGGTATCGTAAAGTTTGAATGCATCTTCGCCGAGCACGTCTCGTTAGGCCTTGTTTTCAAATACGCCACCAACTCCGGCGCCCGCGCGCCTAAGAAGTTCCTCGGCACGCACAAAAGCTCGCCATGTCTTGGCAGCGAGAATTCGTTCAGCCGCCAGAGCATCAGTTTTCGCGAGGGAAATCTTCCCTTCTGCTTCAAATTGTTCCAATACCGTTCCAGGCTCTGAGCTCGAACCTTGTCGCCTCGCCGAACTGTTCTTCCAGTCTCTTAAATCCGACGTCCAGAGTATGGCCGAATCGGATTTCTTCGACGTGCACGGCCTTTGAAACGCGGTCGGCGACTCTCGTTTAGTTCCGGGTACGCATCCTGCATGAGATCGCGAACGGCGAAAACCATCTCGTGCAGGAATGGCTTCGTTTGGCCGAGCAGGCGTCCGTGGGTGATGGCGCGGCGGATGATTTTTCGCAGCACGTAGCCGCGGCCTTCGTTTGACGGGAATCACCCCGTCCGAGATCAGGAAGGTTGCGGCGCGGGAGTGGTCGGCGATTACTCGGAGGGAGGCTGCGCCGTGAGTGCCGGCGGTGGGAGCCGAGCTTTGCTCGGCTGGACGGGCAGGACGCCCGTCCCCACACTGGCGTGGGGCTCGCCCCTCAGCAGAGCTTCGCTCCGCTGGACAGCCGAGGGCGGCTGTCCCTACGTGGCCTGTCAGTTCGGCTGCTCTTTTGATTAGCGGCGTGAATAAGTCTGTCTCGTAATTCGAGATCACGCCTTGCAGCACTGATGCCAGCCGCTCCAGTCCAGCTCCTGTGTCGATCGACGGTTTGGGCAGCGGCGTCAGTTTGCCGCTGGCGTCGCGATCGAATTGCATGAAGACCAGGTTCCAGAGTTCGACATAGCGCCCGCAATCGCAGCCGAAGGTGCAGGCTGGCGCGGTGGTGCCGTGGCCCTGATCGCTGGCGATCACGCCCATGTCGTAGTGAATCTCGCTGCATGGGCCGCACGGCCCGGTATCGCCCATCTGCCAGAAATTGTCTTTTGCCGCCGAATTCGTAAATGCGCTCTTTGGGAACGCCCTGGCCTAGCCAACATTGCTCCGCCTCACGGCTCACGCTCAACGTCGAACGCTAATTCCCAGAAGCGCCTGCCTTTTCGGGGCCATTGAAAATCGTGGCATAGAGCTTCTCTTTCGGAATCCCGAACCACTCCGGCGAAGTGATCAACTCCCAGGCGTAGGCGATGGCATCTTTTTTGAAGTAATCGCCAAAGCTGAAATTGCCGAGCATCTCGAAAAACGTGTGATGGCGGTTGGTGAAGCCGACGTTTTCCAGATCGTTGTGTTTGCCGCCGGCGCGGACGCACTTTTGCGAGGTAGTGGCGCGCATTGTAGTCGCGCTTTTCGAGGCCGAGGAAGACATCCTTGAACTGGTTCATGCCGGCATTGGTGAATAGCAGCGTGGGATCGTTCGCCGGAACGAGCGACGAGGAATGGACCTCGCGGTGTCCCTTCTGAATGAAGAAGTCGAGGAATTTGCGGCGGATTTGGGAGCCAGTGAGCATCGGAAGTTAAATTCTAAATGATTGGGAGACTTTGGCTCTGGCAGACTGCGGGAGCTTCGTTGGAGAAAGTCAAAAGCGGCTACCACGGAGGGCACAGAGAGGCACAGAGAAAATCCCTTGTCATCCCGAGCGGCAGCCGCCCGGGATGACGATTCATGGATGGTTGTCGCCAAACTGATCTTCAGGAATGCGTGTTTCGTTTCGGCGGTTTACTTTTCGCGTTACTCTGCCATTTTACTTGGCGACGTCTTCGGTCTTCTCGGCGCCTTTCTTGACTCCGTGACCAACCGCCTTGGCACCTTTCTTTACGCCGTGGCCGGTATCCTTGGCTGCGGTCTTGGTGGCGTCGCCGGTTTTGTCGGCCGCTTTTTCAGTATCCTTACCAGTGTCCTTGGCCACGGTTTTTGTGGCATGGCCAGTGTCTTTCGCGGCAACCTTGGTGGCGTGGCCGGTGTCCTTGGCTCCGGTTTCAGTGGCATGGGCAGTCTTCTTGGCCACTTTCTTGGTCGCGTGGGCGGTATCTTTCGCGGCGGTGTCGGTGGCTTTGCCGGTATCCTCGCCCGCCTTCTTCACATCGGTTCCAACCTGGCCAAAGGCGAAAGCAGACAGACTGAGCAGCAGAGCCCCGATCATGATCGACAGCGTCGTTTTCAAAGTGCGTGTTTTCATAGTCCTCTTTTCCTCTTCTCCTAGTGCGTTCTAAAATTTACAGAATTCGCGGTGGCCGATTTTTATCAGAGTATTGGAATGTTCGCAACTCGCGGGAAGAACTCCTCAGCTTTGGCTCTCAGGAACTGCGTCCTCAAGCTCAGTCAGGGTCTCCTCATCGACATCCCATTTTTTCAGGATCGTGAAGATGGTTTTCGATCCGAAACCCGCGCGCATGAGGTTGCGGAAAATGCGTGCGGCCTGTTTTTGGTCGGCTGGCTTCTGCAACCGTTTGCGCTTTAAATAGGCCCGCGCCAGGTCCTCTTCTTTTACCTCGTCATAAACCGAGGCAACCGCTTTTTGAATCACATCGCCATGCACGCCCTTTGCCTTCAGGTCGGTCACCACTCGCATCCGGCCGAATTTTTCAGTCTCGCGGCGATACGAGGAATAGGCTGCCGCGTAACGGGCGTCGTTCAGATATCCCTGATCTTTCAGGCGAACGATGATCAGTTCGACCAGCGTTTTGCCGAATTCTGTGTCGGCCTCGACGCGATTGCGAAGCAGGCGCTTCAGTTCCGCAACCGACCGGCTACGGCGGGCAAGCGCGCCCACGGCATATTCGTAAAGCTCGGGCTCGGTGAAGAGTTTTCTGGGACGGCCAAACGCCATGCTTATACGATAGCGCCGGTGGGCTTCGTTGTCAGTCGAACGCGAATGGAAATCCAAGCTAGTCTTAGCGAGATTGAGAATCTGTTCCTCGTTTACTCATCGCGTCGACTCATCGGGTAGGTGGTAGCGATGCTGGGTTTGCGGCTGGTGTGCCTGCGGCCGGGGCGGTGGCTGGGGGCGGGAGGCGCGACCAGCGCTGCCTTCGCCGAAGACGGCAACTTGTCGGCATTGGCGAGCAGCAGCGCCAGTTGCCACATCTGGGTTTCATTGAGCGATTTGCTGAAGCCCGGCATGCCGGTCAGACGAAGGCCATTGAAAATCTTCCAGTAGCTTTCGCCCGGCGGGTCATCGGTCACCCCCTTGCCCATGAACAATTGAGGCGGATGCGGGTACATTCCGGTCGCAATTGCCGTCTTCGGAGAGAGCGGCAAGCCATGGCAAACGGCGCAATGCTGCTTGTAGAGTTCGGCGCCTGCCAGGTAATTTGCTTCGTTCGCCGGGATCGGAACGTTCTTCGGCATATCTTTTTCAATACGCGCGTTCTGAGCTTTATTCGCCAAGAGCGTTTCGAAGGGCATATCCGGAGTCTGTGGTGGCTACCGGGGCAGTGCCACTCGCGAAATAAAAATAAACCAACAATGGGACGAGAATGATCCCAAGTACCAAGCCGGCAATGAATTTCAAGATTTGGCCTCGCCTTTCTGGAGTTGGATAACTTTAGCACCTCCGTAGCTCGCCGATCTCTGGAGCAGCATCTAAAGAGGGACTGCCGACTACTAGAAATAACACGGAGCGGGCGTTTTACAAATTCTTGACCGCTTCCGAGCCCGGAGGACGTATGCTCTTTCTATCGCGCTCTGTGGATGGCGCCGGGCTTGCACATCGCACACGAGGATTTGATCCTAATGCAAATTGTCAGCACCGCCAGCGCATTTCCGAAGCACTACTACTCCCAGGAGATGCTGCTCGCTGCCCTGCAGCAATTCTGGGGCGACCGGATCGACAACCCCAACGTCCTGCGCCGCCTGCATCGCCACGTGGGCGTCGACGGACGTTACCTCTCCATCCCCAAGGAAGAATATATGACGATGAAGACCTGGGGAGAGGCCAACAAGCACTGGATTCGCACGGCTGTGGAGCTGGGAGAAAAAGCGGTGGCGGGCGCGCTCGCAGGCGCCGGGTTGGATGGCCACAATGTGGGCGCTTTCTTTTTTATTTCCGTGACGGGCATTTCCAGTCCGTCGATTGACGCGCTGCTGGTGAACAAAATGGGATTGTGCCGCAACATCCGGCGCGTGCCCATTTTCGGCCTGGGCTGCGTCGCGGGAGCTGCCGCCATTTCGCGCGCCGCCGATTATGTGAAGGCTTATCCGGATCAGGCGGCGATTGTGCTCTCGGTGGAACTCTGTTCGCTCACGTTGCAGCGCGAAGATATTTCGATGGCCAACCTGATTTCATCGGGGCTGTTTGGGGACGGCGCTGCCGCGGTCATCGTAGCCGGCGCGAATTGCGGGCTCGGCGGGCCCACCATCCTCGCGACCCGTTCTGTGTTTTATCCCGACACGGAAGAGATGATGGGCTGGGACATTTCGGAGAAAGGCTTTCGCATCGTTCTGTCGCGCGAAATCCCGAACCTGGTGCGAAACAATCTGGCGCACGATGTGGATGAATTTCTCGCCACGCGCGGATTGACGCGCGCCGATATTGGCAGCTGGGCGCTGCATACGGGCGGACCGAAAATTCTAGAAGCCACGGCCGAGGCGCTTGGACTGAACAATGGTCAACTCGACGTTTCCTGGGAGTGCCTGCGCCGGACGGGCAATCTGTCGTCGGCGTCGGTGCTGGTGGTGCTCGATGAAGTTATGAAGAATCGCCGCCCTGAGCCGGGTACGCTCGGGATTCTGGCCGCTATGGGGCCGGGCTTCTGCTCGGAACTTGTTTTGCTGGAATGGTAGGGCCATTCTTCGGCGCAGACGCATCATAGGTATATGCCCCCAGATCCTGGGTTGGAACGTCTGCAAGATCGGGTAGATGTTTTTGTCGTCGGTGGAGGACCGGCCGGTCTGGCTGTTGCCATCGCTGCACGCCGTCGCGGCCTGAGCGTTGTGGTCGCCGATGGAGCAATTCCACCGATCGATAAGCCCTGCGGCGAGGGCCTGATGCCGGACGGTCTGGAGGCCTTGCGCGAACTGGGCGTCGAAATTCCCGCAGACGACGTCTATCCCTTCCGTGGCATTCGTTTTGTGAGCGGCGCAAGAAAGACGGAAGCCGTTTTCCCGCGTGGCGTCGCGTACGGGATCCGACGCACCGCTCTGCATCGCATACTGATTGACCATGCCGCCGCATGCGGTGTGTCCATGCTCTGGCAATCCGCTAGTCACGGGACTTCATCCGAGATGGCGTGCTGGTCGGTGGAAGGCTCGTGCCTGCGAGATGGGTTGTGGGGGCCGATGGGTCCGGTTCCCGCGTTCGCCATTGGGCGGGCCTTGACGGCCACCGGAAGAAAAAGCTGCGCTTCGGATTTCGCCGGCATTACCGCGTCGCCCCCTGGACCGATTACATGGAACTGCATTGGGGAGATTGCCAGAATCATGCCTGCCAGATCTATGTCACTCCTGTCAGCCGCGAAGAAATCTGTGTGGCGCTGATCTCCGGGAACCCGCATTTACGACTGGATGCCGCTCTCGCCGAGTTCCCCGAACTCGCCGCGCGCCTGGGCCACGCCGAGCACTCATCCACCGAACGCGGAGCCATCACCGTCAGCCGAATGCTGCAACGCGTCTACCGCGGAAATATCGCGCTGGTCGGTGACGCTTCCGGGGGAGTGGACGCGATCACGGGAGAAGGACTCTGCCTGGCGTTTCGCGCAAGCCGCGCTGCTCGCAGATTGTCTGGCGTCACGGAACCTGGCGCGCTATCAGGTCGAGCATCGGCGACTGATTCGACGTCCTGCGCTCATGGCGCGGTTGATGTTGCTAATGGGCAGCCATGCGCGTCTGCGCCAGCGCACCATGCAGGTCTTCGAAGCGAACCCGCGCTTGTTTGCAGCAATGCTCGCCTTGCACGTCGGCGAGACTACTGGGCGCGGGTACATTGCAAATGGAATTGCGCTTGGGAGGCAGCTTCTCAAGGCTTGAGGCCCCGGATCCAGTCCCATATTCATGAAGAAAACCTACGGCATTTCTCTGTTCTCCATCTTTCTGTCCAGCGTCGTTTTTCTCCTGGCACAATGGCTGGTTGCGCAGGCGCCCGCTCCGGCGCACGAACTCCATTTGCAACTCGATCCTGCCCGGAGCGGCGCTGGCATTACCCTGACCGGCAACTTTCACACTGTTGAAGGCTCGTTCGCGCTCAAACACGGCGCCATCCGTTACGATCCCGCATCCGGCAAGGCTGGGGGCGAGATCGTGTTTGACGCTGCCAGCGGCAAAACGGGCAGCGACGGACGCGACAGCAAAATGCACAAGTCCGTGATCGAGAGCGCGCTCTTCCCTGAAATTGCCTTTCGCCCCGATCACGCGGAAGGTCCGCTGGCGGCGGCCGCGACTGCACATTGCAGGTGCATGGCATGTTTTCAATCCACGGAGCCGAGCATGAAATCATAGTGCCCGTGCAACTGCATCTTGAAGGCGATAGCTGGACAGCTAACGCGTCGTTCCGAGTCCCGTATGCCAGTTGGGGAATGAAAAATCCGAGCGTTCTTTTTCTGCGCGTTGCCGGCGTCGTCGACGTGCAGTTCCACGCCGCCGGGAACGTGATGCCCTAGCACACAGCGTTTAACTTGCGGAGAATCATGGCGCACCCAGCGCAACCCCAGGCGCCGATGAAAGTTGCCTCACCCGTCAGAATTTCGTTTAGAATTCGCTGCGAAACAGAAAGGACGCGCCGCCCATGCCCCCACAACATCCACCAGTAACTCAGGAAAAACCCATGGTTCGCTTCGGGCTGGGACTCGCGAATTGGAGCGAGAAGTGGTTTCCCGACCCACTTGTGTTTGCGCTGCTGGGAATCGTCGTCGTTTTTATTGTCGGCTTATTGCTTCATCAAAGCCCTGCCAAACTCGCCATCTCGGGAGGCAAGAGTTTCTGGTCGCTGGTGCCGTTCACCATGCAGATGGTGATGATCATCATTGGCGGCTATGTCGTCGCATCCACGCCGCTCGTCTATCGCGCCATTCGCGCGCTGGCGGGAATTCCAAAGACGCCGAAAACAGCAGTCGCGATGATCGCACTGTTCTCTATGTTGACTTCGCTGATCTCCTGGGGGTTGAGCCTGATCTTCAGCGGGCTATTGGTGCGTGAGATGGCCAACCGGGTCAAAGGAATGGACTATCGCGCCGCCGGCGCTGCCGGTTATCTTGGCTTGGGTGCAGTCTGGGCCATGGGTTTGTCTTCCTCGGCCGCCATGCTGATGGCGACTAAATCGACCATGCCGCCGGCGCTCTTCAACATCAGTGGATTGATTCCCCTTACGCAAACGCTCTTCCTGTGGCAGAGTCTGGCAACCGCATTCATCCTGATCGTGATCTCCGTGCTGATTGCATACCTGTCCACGCCGTCGGCGGAGAACGCCAAGACCGCTGAATCCTATGGCATCCAGTACGAACCGATCCGCTCCGGCCTCGAGCCCAAGTCGAAGCCCGGCGAATGGCTGGAATATAGTCCGCTGCTGACCATCCTTGTTGCCGGGCTGCTCGTCTGGTACCTGGTCGACGTGTTCCGGACGTCGCCGCAAGGCGCACTCGCAGCGCTCGATCTCAACACCTACAACCTGATGTTCATTACCGTCGGACTGCTGCTGCACTGGCGTCCGAAGCGCTTCATGCGCGCCGTGGCGGACTGCGTGCCCGCGACTGGAGGCGTGCTCATCCAGTTCCCGTTCTACGCCGTGATCTTCGGAATGATTGTAGGCACCGGCATCTCCGATGCGCTGGCTAAACTCTTCGCCGCCGTCAGCACCCACGGCACCTACCCGCTGTCTAGTGGCCGCTTATTCGGCAGTGCTGGGCGTCTTCATCCCATCCGGCGGCAGTAAGTGGGTCATCGAGGCTCCTTATGTCTTACAGGCCGCGAACCTGCATCAAGTACATTTAGGTTGGGTGGTGCAGATCTACAACGCCGCGGAAGCGCTACCCAATCTGATCAATCCCTTCTGGATGCTGCCCCTGCTCGGCATCCTGAGGTTGAAAGCCCGCGACATTGTGGGCTATGGAGTTCTGCAACTGATGGTGCACGTACCGGTAGTTTTCTTTCTGTGCTGGCTGTTTGCGCGCTATATTCCGTATCTGCCGCCGATGAAGTAGATTGTTGATTGCCGGGAAATCTCCACGGAGTCATCATGGGCGGAGCAGCAACTTTACGGAGTGAAATCGCCGTGGAGTCGAAGGACCCCTGCCGTCTATCCTGGCGATCGATTTTCCCGCCGCCCCGTTCGCGCCACCCGGGGAACCATAATCAACGATACCGCATACAGGAAAATCGAAATCGCGATCGATCCTGAATGGCCATGGGGCAGATCTTCAAACAGCAGCTTGGCACTGACAAACGCCAGAATGCCGTAAGCGGTCCAGACCAGTTCGATGCGCTGCCAGCGCGAGCCACCGAAGGCTAGGGCGAGCGCCAACCCGCAAGTAATGAGCGTGCGAATGACGGCGACATGTGATGCTCCAGGAGTCATGCCGATCGCTGCCAGCCAGACCAGGCAGGAAACAAGGAACGTGGCGACCGCGCTGACCGCGAGAATTGCCGCCAGGAGCCGAAGCAGCCGCTCGTTCCAGCGCTCTCCTTCGAATCGTCCGCCAATGGCATAGCAGACAAGCGCGCACAGGGCCACCATCCAAACCATCCAGCCCGGCGCGGTGGGGAATGTCCCGGTCAGCGCTCGCGCGGCATAGTGCAACAGGCCGGATGCGAAAGCGGCCGCTGTCAGATAGACCAGGCCATGGAACTCGGGCGTGAGGCGGGCCATCCGGACGCCCACCAGCGTAGCCACGATCGCGGCCACGCTCAAGAACACCGCGATCAACGCGGGCGACAGAACGAGGAAGCTACCGGCCAGCACAAGGGCCACGCTCCAGGTCGAATACACGTGGTAATTGCGCTGCTCCTCATTGTCGTTGCGGTCAAACCAGACGAATGCGGCGGTGTAACATGCGGCAGCGAGCACCCAGCAGAAGACACCTAACTGCATGCGGCCGGCGGCCGGCGCAAACCAGAGCCAACTGAGCGCGGCCAGCAAGAACGCGATCGCGACCTGAACGATCTCGTAGGCGGAGATCCGCTTGCGAAGCAACAGAGTGCGGCAAGCTGTGCCCGCACCGTAAATTAGAAATAACAGGGACGGAAGCAAGAGAAGCGTCGCCCTCGACACCGCGGTATACCCCGGACGAGCGCTTTCTGGAATCGAGTGGATATAGATGAGAATCAGGACCGCGAGGTCAACCATCGGCGCCGTTAGAAATCGAAGACCGAGCCAGCGATCAAGCGCCGCCGCGAATTCGCTTGCGAGAGCCATCACAAGAAGCGCGGCAACGTAAGGCACGAGGTCGTGCGAGACAATCAGCAACGCCAGCGCAGTGACGGCCGCAGCAATCTGTGCTGCCCAGACCACGGACGCAAGATTACGTTTCCATGCCAAAGCAAATGCCGCGACCACAAACGCGCTCAACAATCCGGCGGTCGCCCACGCCGGCAAGACCTGGAAGCGGAGTGTAAGCTCCGCCAGCATGGGCGCGAGAATTAATGCCGACGTGACGGCATACGCGGTTCTGGCAAGACCCGCACTAACCGGAACGCGCGCCGCCCATACCAACCAAGTTCCCGCGTAGGCGAGTGCGAGCACTACAACTGCGAGTTTGGGAAACGATCCCGATTCCGCCACCGCCCGAAGTACGTACGCACCCGCGATTCCGAGCATGGCCTTGCCCACCACGGGGAATAACGCCCTCGGTTTGCGCGGATGCGAACTCTTCTGTCGTAGCAATTCCCGCCACAGGCACTCCCGCCGCAGTGACTCTTGCTGCAACGGGGAGAGCCGGGGCGGGGTGGGATGGCGATGAAGATAAATGATCGAGCGCCGTGACGCGGCGCTCCAGATTCTCGAGGCGTGCATCGAGTCGTGCTAAAGCGTCGAGAAGATCGTCCATAATCTCCACCGCTTTGTGGTTGGCAACGAGCCGGTTTGCGTTCAGTGCGCGGGTGTGGCGTTGGGAACCGCAGCCGGCGTTTCTTCTCCGGCCAAGGCGGCAGAAGCTTCACCAGCACCCACAGGATCGCGAACGGTAAAACAGTCAGCATGATCGCGGTCAGCAAGCCTTCCCTTGCTACCAGGCCCATCTTGTACGTCGTGTATCCCAAAAAGCTTTTCGAAAAAAGCTGCCCCCCGATCACCACATTCCAGCGCATGGCAAAGATGCCAATCATGGTCAGGCAGCCTGCAATCGCATAAATTCGCTTGCGGGCAATTTCTCCGAGCTTCAGAACCTGCGTTGCACCAAGGAGCACTAATGGAGTCAACGTGCCCAGCACGATCTGCACCACGATGTGAGACATATAGAGCTTGGTGTGCACCATGAAGTCAAGGCTGCGGAACGATTCGTCGGACTCATAAATGCGGTGAATCAAATCGAGCATCTCGAGGCTGAAATCAATGATGAAGGTGTAGAAGAGATACCGCGCGATGGTATCCACACAACGCATGTCAATGGTTTGCTTGCGATCCCACGTCAGAAACATGTACACGAGCAGTACCAGAGCGATTCCCGAGACCATCGCCGAGAAGATAAATACCACGGGCATGAGTGGTGACGACCACCAGGGATTGGCCTTGACCGAGCCGAAGATGAACCCGACATAACCGTGCAGCAGGAAAGCGGATGGAATGCCGATCAGCGTGATCAGCCAGCCAACGCGATCGTCCACTCGGAGCGCGTGCTCACTGATGTTCGTGGAACCAAGAGTCAAGGCGCGATAGATCAAGCGTTTGAACCCGGTGGTGGACCGCGACAGCAGCACGATATCGCGCCGGTAGTCCAGCCAGATTTCCAGCACCAGCACGGCCATCAGGTACCACAGATAAACAAAGCCGAACATGGCCATTGCCGACGTGGTGTGCGGCGTCAGGTACATCTCAAACGAGCGTTCGGGATGGCCAAGATGAAGTTGCAGCGGCAAAGGCGCAATCAGCAAGAACGCAAGCGCGGTCAACAGTGCCAGGCGGTAGGTGGGCTTCACCGCCTCCACGTTGAACACACGCTCCAGCGAAGCCAGAATGAACGCGCCCGCGACCAGTCCGGTCAGGAACGGATACAGGACGATCAGCACGCTCCATTGCAACTCGACTTCGTTCGGATACATGAAGCCTTCAACGCCCTGCATACGTGTTCCTTCTTGGCCTGAAATCGCTCATCGCAACTGTCTTCATCGCACCGATCTTTATCGCACTGAACTTTATCGCGCGGAACTTCATCAAACCGATCTTCATCTAACTGGTCTTCATCTAACTGAACCATCCAACCCGTTATAGAAAACCTTGGCATGGGTCGCCATGTAAGGCTTCAGCACCTGCACGCTGTGGGTCTTCAGGAACTCATGGATCGGATCGCTCGGGTTCTTCAGGTCCGCCAACTGCCGCGCGCCGGTCGGACAGCTCTCGCAACATGCGGTCGTGAGCCCCTTCGTGATGCGGTGATAGCAGAGCGTGCACTTCTCCGCGGTACTGGTCTTGGGATTGATGAAGCGGCAACCGTAAGGGCAGGCTTGCACACAGTAGCGGCAACCCAGGCAGTAGGTCTTATCCACCAGCACTACGCCATCGGGCCCGATAAACGTTGCGCCCACCGGGCATACCTGCGTGCAGGGCGAGTCCGCGCAGTGGTTGCACAGTTTTGGAACGAAGAAATTCTTGCCTGAGGGATCCTTGGCCGGCGGGAAACCATGTTTGCCGCCGTCGGGAGAGTCCACGTGCGGATTCTCGATGTCGTAGTCAGTGACGTGATAGCGCTCCACCCAGGTCCGGAAGTATCCATCCGGGACGTCATTTTCCGCCTGGCAAGCCCGCACGCAGTTGCCGCAGCCGATGCACTTGGTGAGATCGATCAACATTCCCCACCAGTGTTCGGTCAGCTTGTAATTCGGTGCGGACTCCGGAGTCCCCGCCAGAACGTATTTCCAGGCCGCTCCCGCCGCCGGCAACAGCAGGAGCAGGTGACGCCGCGTAATGTTCATTTCGCACCTGCCGTGTCTGCGCCAATAACCGGACTATGGGGTTGGTGGCACGTGTCGCAGGCAAGACCGTTGGCGTGATCGGCGGAAACTACCTGCGGAAAACTCTTGGGCTTTGCCGCATTCGCCTCATGGCAGCGGACGCAGAGCACGGCCGTATCGAGCTTTGGGGGAGTTACGGAAGCAGGATCGTCCGCGTGCTTGGCCAAAGGCCCGTGACAGGCCTCGCAATTCACGTGCGCGTGCTTGCCATCTTTTTTCTTTTCGAGGACGTCGGTATGGCAGGCTTCGCAGGTCTCGTGCCCGGCGAAGTTCACCGGCCGGGCCGCGATTTCCGACAATGCATTGCCCCGATAGTGCCCATACTCGCCGAAACTTTTGGGGACCAGAAATCCGCGGAGGACCAGAAACAGGAGAATGCCTGCGACGAAGACTCCGGCCAGTCGAAAAAGATGTCCCGCATCCTTAAAAACATTCATGGCATGTTATCGGCAAAGCGACCGTTGTTCCCGAGCTTCCTCTGCCTTTGTCCGCAGCGGGAACCGGATGCTTATAGATACAGCAGCCAGTTACAAGAGGCTGTGCGCCGCATCACCGGGAAGACGTACACAGCTCACATGGGGTAGTGACATCTGTCGGGCGGACCCCGCACAACGGCGAAAGGGAACTCGGGAGAGTGGACAGCGAGGATATTCAGATCCCGAGCGCTGGCAGAACCGTTCCGCAGCATGTGCCCAATCCAATGCGGCGGAATCCATCGGATTCGCAGAACCCGTGGAAGATAATTTCATCTCCATCTTCGAGAAATTTTCTCTGCTCTCCGCTCGGCAACGTGATCGGATACTGCCCGCGCGAGGTCAACTCAAGCAAACATCCGCGCGCGGACCTTTCGCCCGTTACATCAGGACCTGAGATGGTTCCGCTGGCCAGCAGATCGCCGGCGCGCAGATTGCAACCGTTGCTTGCATGGTGCGTAAGCATTTGCGCCATGGTCCAGTAGAGATCGCGGAAATTGCTGCGGCTCAAAATCGCAGGAGCCATGCCAGCCTCCCGCA
Source organism: uncultured Acidobacteriaceae bacterium (assembly GCA_963709055.1). Taxonomy (GTDB): domain Bacteria; phylum Acidobacteriota; class Terriglobia; order Terriglobales; family Acidobacteriaceae; genus Acidiflorens. Next base: position 263,123 of record CAVPUZ010000021.1, on the reverse strand, counting down.
TCCGAGCCGACTGCAAAGAGACCTCAAGGGTTAAATTGAGACCTCCGTGCTCGCGATCATCGGCGTCGAAAAGATAAGGCAGCGGCGGCGGGTCGCCTTGCGCGCGCGTGAAAGCGGCAATGCGAAATGGAGCCAGCGCTTCCATCGTGACCACCCAGGGAGACAGCGAAGTCGAAAAGCTCTTGGCGAGAAAAGGGCCGAGCGGCTGATACTCCCAGGCCTGAACGTCGCGCGCCGACCAGTCGTTGAGCAGGCAGATTCCGAAGAGATGTTCTTCCGCCTCGGCGATTGGAATCGTTTCTCCCAGCCGATTTCCGGTGCTCACAAAAAATCCGACCTCGAGTTCGTAGTCGAGCGCCTTGGTCGGCCCGAACGTCGGATCGGGCGCAGGATCGGCCTTGGTATCGCGTGTTTGGCCGGATGGCCGGCGAACGAGAGTCCCGCTTGCCACCAGTGACGACGCGCGTCCGTGATAGCCGATCGGAATGTACTTGTAATTCGGCAGCAACGGATTGTCGGGTCGAAACAACTTGCCGACGTTCGTGGCGTGGAAAATCGACGCGTAGAAATCCGTGTAGTCTCCAATGACCGCGGGAAGCAGCATTTCCACTTTGGCTTGGGGAACCAGATGGCGTGCGACAGTTTGCCGATCTGTGAGCGAGACATCATTGCGTAGGAGAGCGTGCAACCGCCGGCGCAAAGCACGGCGCGGCGCCGAGCCGAGTGCCATCAGAGCATTGAGAAAAACTGCACTCGCCGAATTTTGATTTACTGGATGAGAAACGCATGCATCCGCCGCGGCAGCCACGTTCGCATCCGCAAGTAAACCCTCGCTGCGCACGCCAGCGATGTCAAGAATGCTGTCTCCAATGGCGATTCCGATCTTTGTGCCGGAGGCCATACCAGCGCCCGCCCAGAGCCCGCATCGCGCCGGCGAAACACTCCGAAGGGCAAATTCTGAATGGGAAAATCCGAATCGCCGGCATTAGCCGATTCAACCCAGCTTTGCGCTTTAGGATTGTGGGTCTCGTCGAGGGCAGGTTTCATAGCAGGTTATAAGAGGTGAAGGGACCGCAAGTCATCGATGGGCTCCGTGAATGAGCACGAACCGAATGAGATCGAGAAGTGCTGGCGCGCTTCGGCAATATCGCGCAGGCTGACCCGATGCTCGCGCCAGATGACTCCCTCCGAATCAAAGTGGAAAGCGCTGCGGCGACTGCTCGTTCAACAACTGCAGAGCAAGTCCAGGTTCCATCCCGGTTCGCAGAAAAGCGGACGCGAGGAAAACATTCAGAAAGCCGTGCATGACTCCCGATGGACTGTCGGGCTGATAGGTAAAGTGGTGGATGGAACGAAGAGGATGGTGAAGTCCCGCCGTCGCTTTGAAAGGCACGTTGGCCGCCGCGCACAATTGGATGAATTCGACGACGCTCTCAGGCGCCGGGAACTTATCTGCCGTTTCGCCACCCGTCCTGATTTTGGCTCTGCGCCCGCAGTCGGCAATTGCCGAAATGCAGTCGCGCTCGTTACCAGACAAGGGAATTTCGAAATAAGTTTCCAGTTCCGCCGGGATCATTCTTGACAGGCTGTGGACGCCTTCGGGACTCGTTACTCTCATTTCGATCGACTTGATTTCCGCCCTGGCAGGAAGATGCGAGGCCGCGAATCGATGATTGAATTCGTGAATCCGCGCGACATCGGCGGAGATGTCCGCACCCGGCAGAACCGATAATTCCCAACTCGTTCCCGGGCCGGCAGTCGTCGATTGAGCAGGCGCTTCTGCGAGAACCTTCCCGAAGTCGTCGAGTCGCGCAACCGGGAGAACAAAGCGCCCGAGAATCCAACCGTATTCAGAACACAAGTATGCCCGGTAGTTCGCAACAGCCGGAGCCATAGCCAGCGATGCAGGGGGAAATAAGCCCGCGTAATCGATCAGGCCGCGCAGCAGAACAGCAACAGCGCTCTCTGCGGTCGCGGGACTTCGCATCGTCTCCGACGTTTTGAGATTCATTGTCTTCTTCGGCTACTTTGGCTACGGGAGCTTCTTGTCGAATTTCCTGCGCAGACCCTGCCAGCACTCGAAGTACTGGTGATCGAGCTGCGAAGTTTCCAATGCAAACCTGGTCGGCTGGCAGACGAAGCGAGTCTCAAACATGAAGGCCAGCGTGTCCTTAATGTAAACGGGCTTGAGGTCAGCCTTGCTGGCTTTTTCGAAGGTTTCGGCGTCGGGTCCATGACCGGCCATGCAATTGTGCAAGCTCGCGCCGCCGGGTACGAATCCCTCCGCCTTCGCGTCGTACTCTCCGTAGATCAGCCCCATGAATTCGTTCATAAAGTTGCGATGAAACCATGGTGGACGAAACGTGTGCTCGGCAACCATCCAGCGCGGAGGAAAGATTACGAAGTCAAGATTGGCGGTGCCAGGAATTTCCGAAGGCGAGGTCAGCACGGTATAGATCGAGGGATCGGGATGATCGAAGCTCACCGTGTTGATGCAGTTGAAATTCGCCAGATCGTATTTGTACGGGACATAGTTCCCGTGCCAGGCAACCACGTTCAGCGGCGAATGATCGATGGACGCAGCCCAGAGCCTTCCCTGAAACTTGGCCACGATACGAAAATCGCCTTCGCGATCTTCAAAGGCCGCAACCGGAGCCAGAAAGTCGCGCGGGTTCGCGAGGCCATTTGCCCCAATTGGCCCAAGGTCGGGTAAGCGAAGCAGCGCACCATAGTTTTCGCAGATGTAACCTCGCGCCTCTTTATCGAGCAACTCGACGTGGAAGCGGATTCCGCGCTGGATCACGGCGATCTCGCCGGGTCCGGTTTCGAGAATCCCCATTTCAGTGCGCAGCAAAAGACGGCCAGTCTGGGGCACGATCAGCATCTCGCCGTCGGCGTTGTAGAAAAAACGATCGATCATCGATGCGTTGGCAACGTAGATGTGAATAGCGACACCGGCATGAGTGTGCGTGTTGCCATTGCCCGCCATGGTGATGAGGCCGTCAATGAAATCGGTGGGCAACGACGGAGCCGGAATCGGAATGGGAGTCCAGCGCAACTGATTTGGCGGAGTGGGAACTTCGTCAAAGGGAGCGCTCCGCAGTTTTCCCTGATCGATCGGTTCAAATGGCTTGTGTGCGACCGACGGCCGCATGCGATAGAGCCATGTTCTGCGGTTGACCACACGCGGCGCTGTGAACGGGGTTCCGCTCAGTTGCTCGGCGTAGAGTCCATGCGCAACTTTCTGGGGAGCGTTTTGCCCACGTGGCAGCGTGCCTTCAACCGCTTCGCTCGCGAATTCGTTCCCGAAGCCCGACTGGTAATGCAGTTCAGGCATTTTGGGCGTTTTCGTTCCGTTCTTTGACCTTGACCTGGTAATACTCGTCGTTGCCATCGCCTACAAATTCCCTCGGCGCGCCTGCTCCAGTTCGATCGATTCAAACAGAGCTTTGAAGTTTCCTTTGCCGAATCCGCGGCTGCCCTTGCGCTGGATGATCTCGAAAAAAACCGTCGGTCGATCCTCCACCGGCTTGGAAAAAATCTGCAACAGGTAGCCTTCTTCGTCGCGGTCCACAAGTATACCCAGCGACCGCAGCGTGCCGATCGGTTCCTCCAGCGGTCCCACCCGCGCGGGCAAGGCGTCGTAGTAGGTATCGGGCACGCGCAGGAAATCGAGCCCATTGCGCTGCAGCCTGTTCACCGTGTACAGCACGTCCTTGCATTGCAACGCAATGTGCTGTGCGCCCGGCCCTCCATAGGCTTCTAGATATTCCTGAATCTGGCTCTTGTTGCGCGCCTCGGCGGGTTCATTGATCGGAAACTTCACCGAGTGCGAGTCGTCGGACATCACGATGCTCATCAGCGCGCTGTACTCGGTGGAAATATCCTTGTCATCGAAAGTGATGTAGCGGTGGAACCCGAAGACGCGCGTGTAATAGTCAGCCCAATACTGCATTTGACCAAGTTCGACGTTGCCGACGATGTGGTCGACGCGCAAAATGCCGCAGTCGTCGCCATCGACAGGAGCCGCCGCGAACCCTGGCAGAAATGGTCCTTTGTAGTCTTTGTAGGAAATCAACGAGTGAATGGTGTCGCCGTAAGTGTGCACGGCAGCGCGCCGGATGGCCCCACACTCATCGTCTTCGTCATGCGGTTCTTCGGCTACCTTCGCCCCGCGACGTACCGCCTCGGCAAATGCCTGGTCGGCGTCGGCGACTTCGAGAGCAATGTCGCGCACACCGTCGCCGTGTTTCCGGATGTGATCGGCGGCGGCATCGTCCGGCGTGAGCGGCGTGGTCAAGACAAAATTCGCCTTGCCCTGATTCAGCGCGTACGAAGTTCGTTTCCGGTTGCCCGTTTCCAGCCCGCTGTATGCGACCTGCGAAAATCCGAAGCCTTTGCGGTAATAGAACGCGGCCTGGCGGGCGTTTCCGACCCAGAATTCAACGTGGTGAATGCGCTTCAGTTTGAGTGGATTTTCCATGTCCCCTCCCCGGTTCCATCTTCGCACATTTTGATGCCTGCCAGCCCGAAGCGGCTGCGGGCGGTAAGCCTCACCTGGGTGATAACGTGTGGTTTCGGCTCTGCCCCGCGTGGTGACGGGGCTCTGCCCCGTCTGCGGGGCGAAGCCCTGCTACCACACAAGCTGGCAATCGATCGCCGAGCCTAGCTCATCGCTTTTCCCGCCAACTTTTCGAGCACGCGGATGGGCGACACGTCGGGTGCAACCAGTGCCTCAACCGGGATGATGAATGTCTGCTCCATGGCGAACTGGCCCGCCAACGCGGCGTGCGGCACGCCGTCGGTATAAACCAGCCAGGTCGCCATCGGAGGAAATGCGACCTGTTCCTTGCCTTCCTTCGCCCGCTGGAATTCGCCGTTCTCCTTCAACCAGTCGTGAAAGTGGAGCATAAATTCGTCGTAGGGTGAGCGATCCGGAATCGGGAAACCCACGCGGCTCAATCCGCGCTTCAAGCCAGACCATGCTCCCGTCGCATTTGCATACTTTGGCAACCCCGCCGCGCCGGCGAAGCGAGACGCCAGCTTCGGAAAGCGGTCTCCCACGACCCACACACGATCTTTCGCCGGATTGACGTTGGTGAACACGCGCAGAATCCTCGCGCCATGGGTGGGGCGGCTCGGGAACGCGTCTACATGCAGCAGGTCATTTCTCTTATGCAGAGGCAGGTTGCGGCCCTCTTCCTCAAGCGGGCGAAAGCTCGCGTAATCCATCTGCAAGCGGCCGTCGTACGGCATGAGAAATGCGGAAACGAACTCCCGCATCCGCGCTGCGTAATGCCGCATGATCTGGTGGACGCGCGGTTTGCTGCCATCGTCAGAAAACCCGCGCAGCAGATCGCTCTCCGGACGATAGGAGATGTTTTTGTGCAACCGCGAATCGGCGGGCTTAAGCGCGAGCAAAAACTCCACGTCGCTCTTCGGCAGATCAAACGGAGGAGCGGGAAAATAGAGAATGGAGCCCGCCTCCAGTTCCGCGCAATAGTGCCGCGAGCGGCCAGCGGAATCGGCCCCAGACTTCCAGTTGCCGGCTCCGAAATCGTCAATCGTCAACCAGGGCATGTTCATGATCGTCGATCCGCCCTTGCAGCGTTCCGCTCTTGCGGCCCATCGCAGGCTGCAAGACGTCACGCTAATGAACCTCGATGGATACCACCTCGCCCGTGTGCTTTCCCGTCGCCCGGTAGTTCACCGACACGAGGCGGTTCTTCCAGTCACAGGAAAACTGATCTTCGCCGATAACCACCAGCGATTTGTAATCCGCGACATGCATGGTGTAGGTCGTCATCCCCTGCAAAACCGTAACGGCCGCCTCGGGAGGTTTCGTGCAGTCGCTGGTGACAATCTTGCCTTTCATGAATAGCACCGGCCCGGTGCTCCCGGGCTTGACGGGCGCGGGTTTTGGCGTAGCATCCGCATCTTCATCCCCTGCATCGCTCTGGGCCTTCGGCGCTGCCTTAGATCCATCACCGCCGGCCGAGGGCGTGCTCGCCGCTCCCGCCGGAGGTTCGGTTTCGCCCGGCCGCTGCGGGCGGATTCCGTACTTCTCCAGCGTCGCCAGGTCTTCGAGCTGTTTCTTCGCCGCCGAGGACGCCTTTCGATCCGGTCCTTCCTTCAGGCGCGTGAAGATCTCCCGCGCCTGCTCCCACTTTTTGCCGGCAACGTAAATCTGCCCAAGGTTGAACTGATATTCCAGATTGCGGGGTGAGAGTGCGACGGCCTGCTTTTGCGCTTCCAGCGCGGAATTGAATCCGCCTCCCTCAATACGCGCCATACCCAGCATATTGTAGGCATCCGCCAAATCGGGATACCAGTCCGTAACGGCGCGCAGGTCTTGCATCAGGTTGGCCAATCCCTGCATGTTTTGCCGCGTGGCTTGCGCCTTACGATACTTCAGCACCGAGCGGTAATACCATATCCAGGGATCGCGCGGATTCAACTCTGCCGCTTTGTCCAATTCCTCAGCTGGTCAAATCAAAAAGTTTTTGTTCCAGATGATCGCGCGCTAAACCACGGTGCGCCGCCTCATTACCTTTCGGGTCCGCCGCCAGTTGCTGCAAGTCGCGGAGCGCCTGATCGCGACGCTCTGGAATGCGCGCCATCACATCTCCGATCACCGCCTTCGCTTCCGGTTCGGGCACGGCGGTCACCGCCATGCCGACATCGTCGGCGGTGAGCGGCGCGGGGAAATGCTCGGGGTTGCGGAATTTCGCTCGGATCCGCCACCGGCTTCTTGGCTTGATCGAGCGCAATGCCCAGGTTGCCAAGCGAATTGAAATAGGTCTTGACCGATGTCTTCCAGCTGCGCCGGCGTCATATCGAAAGCCTGCACCATCGCTTTGTCGACCGGCACTTTTTGGTTTTGCACCAGATCGAAATACGTTCCCACCTCGGGCATTTTCTTCTTGCTCAGCAGGTAGTGCATCACCATCCAGGATTGCGCGTAATACAGCGTGTTATGCGATCCCTCATGCAAGCCTGAACCGTCGTGCTTCATGGTAAACAGATCGGTCATTGAAATCCAGACCGGAGAGCTGTCCAGTTGGGTCAGCGACTGCGGAAGGCTTGGATCCCGAATCATATTGTCGAAAATATCTTCGTGCCATTCCGGCGCCAGCTCGGGATCGGCTCCCAGATTGACCTCTTTGTCAATTTGCACCGAGCCGAAATACTCCGCCATGCCTTCGTCGAACCAGCCCTGCGCGGGAGGATAGTTGTAGTTCAGGAAGTAGTGTCCAAGAGGATGCGCAATCGCCCGCCACGGCTCGATCTCAAACAAATTCAGAACGATATAGATGCGGTCGTAACCCGGCACATAGAATCCACCTGCCATATTCTGCGTGGTGGGAGCCACATCTCCGTACTGCTTGTCGCTCTTGAGCGCGATCACCTTGACGGGAACCGACATTTTCAACTTGTCTTTGCCCAGCAATTCGCCGAAAACCGCGCGCAACTGCTCCATGCGCAGCGCCACCTCGCGGCCGCGCTTGTCGCCGCCATCCGTCATCACGGAAAAATGGGCGGTGTGCACCTCGATCCACTTGGGTTCGTCTTTCGCGAACGCCAACCCGGACAAGCCAGTCCTAAACAGCAGACTCGAAGCAACGACTCCGACATGACACCAACGATTCACAATAAGTCCTGAGGCTAGAATTCTGAGGTTATGAAAATGCTAGCATGTCTGACCATACAGTCGTTCTTTCCAGGGATGGCATCGAACGATAGGTACCAGCAAAATCCGAAGCGAGGTCATGATTGAAGACACTCTGGTTTCCTGGCATTCTTTTTGTCAGTATTCTCATGTGCGGGCTGAACGCGGGCGCTGCTGCGGATGAGCACGATGCGAATTCTGCTCTCACCGCGAATCCCATCTACCGGAAAGATTGCGCCAAGTGTCACGGTAAAACTGCCGAAGGCCGGCATTTTGGCGGGCCGTCCCTGATCTCGGACAAAACAGCTGCTGCTACGATCGACGATCTTCGAGCCATCATCACCAATGGAAAAGGCCGCATGCCGAAATTCGGAGGCAAGCTCGAAGCCAGCGACATCGATCAGCTCATCCAGCAAATCAAAGCGGCAAATCAAAAATAGAAGATCAAGCCTAACCCTGACATTCTGGCGTTCCGATCAATCTTCCGTTTTTCCCTCGTGTGCCTCCGTGTACCCCGTGGTTGACGCCTTTTGCGAGGAACGGCGCAGCCCCAACGTTCTCCCTTGGCCCCAGCCAGCGTCACAAGTTAAACTTTCGCGGTGACCTCTGCCCCATATCGGCCGGCCGCTCGCCTGGGATGGATCGACTGGATGCGCGGCCTCGCCTGCGTGCTCATGTTTCAAACGCATTGCTATGACGCATGGCTGGGCGGCGACGCGCGCCACACTTCATTCCTCAAAGGATCCCAGCGGCTGGGCACGCTCCCCGCGCCACTCTTCCTCTTTCTCGCCGGCATTTCATTCGCCCTGGTCACCGGCAAGCTCGTTCGCAAGAATCTCAGCCCGGGCCAGATTACCCTCACCATGGCCCGTCGCGGCGCGGAGATCTTCGCCTTCGGCCTGCTCTTCCGCCTGCAGGAATATCTCATTGCCTGGGGGTGGGCTCCATGGACCGATCTGTTCCGCGTCGACGTACTGAACATCATCGGCCTCTCGATGATTCTGATGGCGCTCTTTTGCGGACTGGTTCTCTGGATTACCCGCGACCGCTCGGGCAGAGTCGTTGCGATGCCCCTACTGTCGTCGGTCGTCGCCTCCATGTCGGTTGTGGCGCTTATCGCCTTGCTCACTCCACCTCTTTACACCAATTGGCGCCCCACCTGGCTTCCCTGGGAACTCGAGTCCTACATCAACGGATGCCACAACCTGGGCGCGCCCCAGCCCTGGCTGTTTCCCATGTTCCCCTGGACCGCCTTTGCCTTTGCCGGCCTCGCCGCCGGATTTATTCTCTTCAGCGACTGGGGACGCGAACGTACGGCCGCGATTCTGGCTGGATTTGCCGCCATCGGCGCAGCCGCAATTCTGGTCGCACGCCAGCTCGACCATTCTTCATTCCAGCTTTATCCCGTTTACGATTACTGGCACACCAGCCCGAACTTCCTGATGATGCGCGTTGGCATGCTGCTGATGATCGCGCTGCTCGCTTACGCCTGGTGCCGCTGGGGACTTACAAGTCTGGGGCCTTGGGCTACGCGGTTCAGCCCGCTCATCCAACTCGGCCAGACATCCCTGCTCGTCTACTGGGTGCACATCGAATTCGTCTACGGCCGCTTCTCACTGCTCCCCAAACGCAGTGTGGGAATTGCAACTGCTACCCGCGGACTGCTGGAGATCTTCCTGTTTATGCTGATTCTGTCGATCGTCCGCACCCATATTGAGTGGAAAACGTTAGGCACATCGCTTCGAGCGCGGCTGATGGCAGAACCCAAGCCTGCAGATTAAAGAAGTCCTCGCTCTTTGTGATTAAATTTGCGATTAAACATGGCATGGCCCGATAAAGATTTGCGGTTGCCTGTATAAATGTTAAGTCCCGTGATCAGAATATAGCTTGGTGCTGAGGCGGCGAGAAGTCCGATGGAAGGGGGATAGAATTATGAAGAAAACAATTTTGATACTGTCATTACTACTGTGGGGAGGGGTCGCGTTATCCGCTCAAACCATAGTTCAGCAATTAACCTCACTGAGCCAGGGAGCTCACGACTCATTGATGGAGCTCAAGGAACCGACCAGCAAGGGAAGCCTTCTAATCGCCCTGTCGACGATTGTCTCTCCAGGCGTCAGAGTCCTGACCGTTACCGACGATGCGCAAGGTGGAAGTAATGTGTACAAAAAAATAGCCGGCGCCTCGTCTTCTTGTGCCAACAAGTTCATCGACATCTGGTACTGCGAGAATTGCAAACCGGGCGCAACGGTGGTGACATTCCATCAAACCGAAGCCAGCGCCAGCGTTATCTCTTTTCTTGAAGTTTCCAATATGGCCTCGTCCTCGGTGCTAGACGGCAGCGGCGCGCAGGTCAGCGATGGAACGGCAACCAGCGCGGGATTAGAGCTAGGCCCCAGTTTCAAGACGACCGCAACGGACTTCATTGTGTCCGCTTATTTTCCACCTCCATCCGGACTGACATCGGCGGCGTGGAAGTTTAGCCCATCTTTTGCTTACGCGCAAAACGAACCGCCGGGAACCTATCAGCCGACGCTAACTGGGGCGAAGCCAAATGGGAATTTCTGTATAGGTGTAGCTGCCTTCAAAACCGGTGCGATGGGTGCTGGCTCAGGATCGAGCAAATAGAACGACACATTGCGTCAGTGGCTACTCGCACCCTTGAGATAACGACAACTGACCCATTGCACTCCCCGCCAGTTCCAGCGCCGCTTCCCAATTCCTGCGGGCGCCAGCGTCATCGCTCCCGTAGCCGCTGGTGCAGACAGTGAAATAGAACCCCTCGTCCGCGTCGCCGTAGAAGCACCGCCTTACGCATACCTCAACGGACGACAATATATCCGGCGCGCGGCGCAGCAATTCGGTCAGCCTCCTGGCAAAATTCTCGTGAAACGGAAAGGATCGACGGCGGTCAACGTCTGAGAAAACAAGATCGACATAACTGGCGAACTTGTGCGAGGCAGCGTAAATCTCTTCTTCTGCGCTCAGTTCCGCTGTCGTCCAGACATCGCACTTCGCGCTCTCCAGCAGGCTGCGTGCCGAGTTCACCGTCCGAAGAAATTCTCCCAGTTCCGGAAACTTCGCCGCCTCCTCGATCTGCTCAATCAGTTCCGGCTGCCGTTTCAGATCGAAATACGCGAGCCTGCCCGCTGGATCGGTCCAGGGAAAATCCAGCACCGGATCGTCACGTCCCAGTTCGACTGAGAAATCAGCATCCATAAGGGCAAGTCAGAAGTTCGAAGTCAGATTGCAGAAGTGAAGCCTAATTCATTGAAGTTTGAGTGTTGCCACCAGAACGGCTTCGGCAATCAGAATTTACTCAGGAACTTCACAATTTGATTCTCCGCCCAATAGCCATCATCCCTATTCGCGCTACGGACCTCGATCCGTCGGATGTGGCGCCATTGCGCTCTCCGATAAAAGCGCAGTGCCCGCCGTCTTCGGTCTCAACAAAATGAATCTTGGGGTTTGCGAGAATCTTCTGCCGCGTCTCCGGAGTAATGCGGATGAAAGGATCGTTGGCTGAATGCAAAATGAGCGCCGGGACCGCAATCTGTCCGACGACATGTGCCGCAGAGGCCCGGTCGTAATAATCGACAGCTCCCTTGAACCCGCAATAGTAAGCCGTAACCTTGTCGTCGAACTCGCGCAGGCTGCGGATGCCGCGCAGGCGTTCGCGGTCGAAATGTCCTGGAAACAGGCGTGCCTTGTGGAGCATTCTTCGCCGCAAGGCCCACAAGAAGTAAGTTTCGTAGATCCGGTTTGCGGGCTCGTGCAGAGCGTCGGCCGAAGCGCCCAGATCCAGAGCCGGACAACACGCGGCGACCGCCCGAAACTGCGGCGGCGCCTGCTCTCCCCACTCGCCTGCCAGCTTCAGCACCAGATTCCCGCCCATCGAGAAGCCGGCCAGCGCCAGGCGAGAAATGCGGTCGCGCTCGATTATTTCGCGCGCCACGGCTGCAATATCGTTCGAGAGTCCCGAGTGATAAAGCACGGGAGCGAGCGCGTCGGTTCCGCCACAGTTGCGCTGGTTATAACGGATTACGTTCATGCCCGCGCCGAGAGCCTTCTCCGTTATGCCGAGCATGTACTGCGAGTCGCTCGAACCTTCCAGGCCGTGCACGACGATGATCGTCAATGCGTTGGCCCGGTCCGCTTGCCAGTGGCAGTGGCAGAGCACCTGGACGCCGGGCGCAACCTCAATCAGGCGCTCTTCGGACGCGGGCAAATCGAAGCGCCGCTGGATCAAGAAGCTCGCGACCGTCTGGCGGTGCCCGCCCCGCAACCAGCGGCGCGGCACAAAGGCGGTCGCCGGTTCTTGCTCCTGCGGTTGTGTTTGCGGAAGACCCACACTTTGATTTTAAATAGAAGTCACGAATTTTCTTCGCGGAGTTATTTCATGCCCATTTTTGAGTACGTCTGCAAGGAATGCCAGCACGAGTTTGAAGCTCTGGTTTTCGGAAAAGACAAAGCCGTGTGCCCGAAGTGTGAGGGCAAGAAGCTGGAGCCCAAGCTCTCGGTGTTCGCGGTGTCAGCCAAGAGCGGCGCGGGTCCGTCCATGCCAGCCGGACCTTGCGGATCGTGCGGCAACCCCGACGGGCCGGGTTCGTGCGGTTGGAAAAACTGATCTTAGCGTCGCTTGCGCGTACGCCGGAATCCCGTGCCCATAGCCTGTTCCCCTGCTTCAGGCTGCTTTTCAAGTACCCACTGGTAATACATCGCGAATAACTAACGCAATCTTTCCCGCCGCCGCATCTCGTCTTATGATCCGTATTGGATTCAGCAAGCATGGACCGGCGCAGAGAGCCGCGGCTCAGGGTTGAATATACAGTGCGCATCTGGGGTTTTGACCGGATGGCACGCCCGTTCGCGGAGGTCGTGCGGGTCAAGAACGTGAGCGTGAGCGGCGCCGAGCTGTTGGGAGTTCATGCCAAGATTTGCGCCGGCGGACTCCTGGATGTGCAGCACGGTTCACAGCGGGCGCAGTTCCGGATCGCCTGGGCTGGATCGGGGGAAGCGGGCATTGAGGCCCTGCCCTTCGAACCCTGCATTTGGAACGTTGCGCTTCCAAAGACGTTTGAGATGGTGGGAGCCGGATAGGCCATACGCCGACTGGCATTCTTCGGCCAACTAACGTGGATTCACGTGGCCGGTTCCCACTTTTTACACTCGATTTTCCTGCTTTTATTTCCTCGAGCAAGAATGTCTCGCCCATTCATTTTGTGATTCGTGAGCTCGCCTGGATGACGAAGAGCGCCGCTCCGTCCAAGCGAGTAATAACAATAACAAGGTCCAACAAAAAAGCAGAGGATTTCTCCTCTGCTTTTTAATGGCTTGTATCTCTCCCCGAGGCGTTCTGCTGAAGCAGTCCGCTAATTCAGTGGCGTCTGCGTGTTATCGCAGGTCGCGATCGCTGCCGTCGCATTGACGCGCACGACTGCATCCTCGAAAGAGCAGAAATAGCGAATACCACTCTGATTAGGCTGAAGCGGCGCAGCTACAATCTGATAGCTGGCACCCGGGGTTCCTAGCACTCCCTGCATGCCAAACGAGTATCCGCTTTTGCTGCCCGCTGCCAACTGCGTGTCAATCAGGCAGGCGCTGCTCGAAGTGGCCGGCGTGCAACTGGAGCCGCCCAAGCTGTTTAAGTCTGGTGAATATCCCACCGACGAATAGGCGGAATTGTACGTGACCTGTGCTGTGTTTACGGTGCGAACCGATGCGACCGCGGAAGACTCGTTCGCGGCAATGCGTGCGCGCAACAGGTTCGGGATGGCGATTGCGGCAATAATCAAGATGATTGCCACGACAATCAGTAATTCAATAAGTGAGAAACCTTTCTGTTTCCGCAAGTGAGACCTCCTCCTCCGTCCCTTCGTTGACTGATAGTCAACGCTCCCACTATGGCACTGTCGGGCCATCAGGCCCAAGTTACCGAGGTCAGATATCGGCCTATTACGATCTCTTCATACCCGCGACTTGCCGACAAAATAACCTCAAGGAATAATTGGCGTTGTTGTAACTCATTGAAAATGTTTGAAATAATGTTAGTGTTACAGTTTACAAAACTTGACAATATCATTACTTGCGGATAACTGATGGAAACCTTTGTTTAAGAGGGAAAGAATGAATATTGGATCAATTTAATGTTGCTGCCTCGGTATTTTCCGCGATCAGAAACTTCGCGAATACTTCATTCGACAAGAGGCGCCCGCGATGAGTAAGGCGCAAGGTTGCGCCGCACTTTTCCAGTAGTCCCTGCTCCAGGCATTCATCGGTTGCCGGTTCAAAGATAGCAATCGCATCCGCGCTGAAATCTCTGCGCAACGCATCGAGATCGAGGCCGCGGTTTAACCGCAGACCGAGGAAGAAGGATTCCTCGATCGCGGCTCGCGTGGAAACAGCGGTTACGGTGTGCGGGGCTCGATTCATGTAAGCATCGAGCGAGTCGGAAGCCGCGAAGCGAATAGCTTCGTTGCCGCCAGAACTGGCCGGGAGCATCGAGTGCGCGTCGACGCCGAAACCGAAGTATGGTTGTCGCGTCCAATATTTCAGGTTGTGGAGGGATTCGCTTCGGGGCCGGGCAAAATTTGAGATTTCATATTGTGTGACCCCGGCGGAGTTCAAGGTTTCGCACGCCTGCAGATAAAAATCCGCAGCCGCTTCATCGTCAGGCACAAAATGTGCGTGGTACCGCGCGCCTCCGGCAATCAGCTCGCGGCCCAGACGCGAATCCTCGTCCACTTCCAACATGTAGACGCTCGCGTGCGGCGCGCCGAGCGCTATTGCCTCGGCCAGCGAGATGGTCCAACTCTCCGTTGTCTGGTACGGCAATCCGGCAATCAGGTCGATGTTGATGTTATGGAGACCGGCCTCGCGCAGGCGCGCCACTTCTTCAAGGACCGTGGCACGCTTGTGCAGCCGTCCGACCGACTGCGCCTCCTGGTCCACGAACGATTGCACTCCCAGGCTTACGCGGTTCGCGCCGGCGCGCAGCAAAGTCTCGATCAATGAATTGGTCAAGGTTCCGGGCGCGCATTCGACGGTGATCTCAGCGTCCACGAGCCACTGTAAATTGATTGCGCAAGGCGTCGAAGATGCGCAACAACTGCGAAGCATCGAGGATGCTGGGCGTCCCTCCGCCGAGATAAATCGAGTCGACCGCGCCGTTTCGACTGCGCAACCAAGGCTGGCGGCAAGCGTCTGTGAGGCGGCGATGTCCTCAAGCACACGGCCAACATAGCCTTCGTAAGCGGACTTCGAGAACACGTCCGAGGCGAAGTTGCAGTAGCTGCACTTGGTCCGGCAAAAAGGGATCGAGATGTAGAGGCCGAGTGGCACGTTCTAGCTATTGTATGGAGGGGAACAGTGATTCGCAGACGCTTTCGCTTAGAATAGAACTTGCATGCCACATCCCCGCGCGGAAAAGAGCGACAAGGCTGACGATAAGATCGACCTGCTGTGCAACCATTGCGGCCAGGCGTTTTCAACTTTCCTGCATCAGATGGAGGAGCACAACGCCAAGGTTACTTGCCCTTCTTGCGGCAAGCCCCCGAAGCGCAGCCAGCTGCCCAAGGCTGTCAAGACTCCTGGGCGAAAGCGCCCTGGGAAATTAGCTTGCCTTTAAAGTGGCTGCGACTCACGCCAATCGTGAACCGCCGGCTCGGGCATCCTTGAAGAAAGAAGAAAGCAGTGCTTTCCCCCGTGCCAACCTAGGGCCGGCGCAGCAGATCGCTCAGCGGTTCGGCTTTGGCTCGCAGTTCGTCCGCGAAATCAGCGCCCTTCTCGACCGCGTCCTTGAAGCGGCCGCGCGCTTCATCTGTCCAATCGGAGACCGTGTCCAATGCGTCGTCATAGGAACGGCGCAGGTCTTTTCGCAATTGCCGGCCAGCCTTCGGAGCAAGCAACATACCCACGGCAGCGCCCACGCCGAGCCCGATCAGCAGAAAAGCGATCGCGGTGCCCGCTGAACTATCAGAACTTTCGTATCTTCCAATGCGCATAAATACCTCCGCTTATTATTAGTATTCTAGCCCACAACCCGTAGCCGCCGCTCACGACTATCCGATGCGGAATCTGGACCGCTTGGACCAGGACGATCCCCGGCTTTTTGTCATTCTCAGCGTGCGTTTGCGCGCCGCCGATCTTACGGTTAAGATTTTCTTCACTCCCATTCACGGTGACACAGGAAATGTCTGAAGTGATTTCGTCCGAGCCCACAACGTCGGAGCAAATCTCTCCCTCCTCTACTGGGCCCTCGGTTGAGGTCTTCGCCGTCTACGGCGTCGAACCTGAGATTCAGGCCTATGCCATGGCCAAGTATTCGCGCTCGTCGCTCTCCATGAAGGAGTCGCTGAAGGAAATTACCCTCCAAAAGGCCGAGAAATTTCTCAATACCTTCTATTTCCAATACGGGCACCGCTCGATCGCCGATCTCGCCCACATTGCCCTCGCCATCGAGCGGCTTTCCATACTCGCGGCCATTGTCGTCGCCGATGAGCAGCGATGGGACGGCCAGGAACGTTCTACCCGTTACCAGGACTTCAAGAAAAGCGGCTACTACACTCCCAACTTCGGCGGTGCAGGTGACTCCGCGGCTGCCAGCGTCCTGTATCGCGAGACAATCGCGTCTCTGTTTGCAGCCTACGAGCAAATCTCACAAAAGACATTCGAATATCTCGCCAGCATCACGCCGCGCCCTGCGGAGATGAAGCCGGAAGCATACGAGCGCACTTTGCGGGCACGCGCCTTTGACGTCTCGCGCTACCTGCTGCCGCTTGCGACCAACACGTCGCTGGGAGAAATCGTCAACGCGCGCACGCTCGAAACCCAGGTCGCTCACCTGCTCTCGCAGCCGCATCGCGAGGTGCGCGATCTCGGAGCGCTGCTGAAACGCGCGGCCGTCTCTCCGGCTTACAACGCGAACGAGGAATCGCTCCGCACACTGGTGGCAACGATCCGCGAAGTATCGCCCGAGATTGCCGAGCGCACCGAACGCGAACTGCTGCGCGAGGTACGGGTGGCTCCAACGCTGGTCAAGTACGCCGACCCGAACGTTTACGAGATTGAAACGCGCCGCGAACTGCAGCACGCGGCTGCCGATCTGATGCGAGGCGCTGCCATTGAACCGGCGCCGCTGGTCGATCTGCTCGATTCCGACCCGCTCGAGATCGAACTCGCCACCACTCTGGTCTACGGCCAGTGCCATTATTCCTATCGCCAGATTCGCCAGGCAGTAGAAGCCGCGGGCGAAAGCCGCCGCCGCGAGATCATCGATCTCGGCTTGCGCCATCGCGGCAAGCACGATGAACTCCCGCGGCAGTTCTCCGCCGGAAACCAGTTTCGCTTCGACATCCTCATGGATATCGGAGGCTTTCGCGACATGCATCGCCATCGCCGCTGCATCCAGATCATGCAGGACTTCACGACTGCGCACGGCTACGACACGCCGCCCGAAGTTGACGCGGCCGGAATACGCGCCGACTATGACAAAGCCATGCAGCGCGCCGCGGGAGCCGTGCAGACGCTTGCCGCGGACGGAGGCGTGGAAGCTCGCGAGAACGCGCAATATGCCATCCCGCTTGCGTTCCGCAAACGCACGCTCTTCAAAATGGACTTCGCCGAAGCGGTTTATATCTCCGAGTTGCGCACCACGCCCGCTGGCCACGCCTCGTACCGCAATGTCGCGTATGCGATGTATGAGGCGGTGGCGAAACAATACCCGGCGCTGGCAAAGTATTTCCGCGTCGTCGATGTGCGCGAACCGGTCGATTTGCTGAAAAGGTAGCAACTCCGCGTGTGGCCGCGGGGCTTCGCCCCGCCGGGACGGGGCAAAGCCCCGTCACCACAAGGATCACGCTTGCAAATTGACGCCGTTCGTTTCCAAACTCTAGAATCTCCTCACCCATGCCCCTCTACGAATACCAGTGCAAGAAATGCAAGCACCGTTTCGAAAAAATTCAGAAGTTCTCCGATAAGCCGCTTACGAAGTGTCCGGAATGCGGAGGCCCGCTCGAGAAACTGATCTCGAAATCGTCTGTGCAATTCAAGGGATCGGGCTGGTACGTGAGCGACTACGGCAGGAAGGGCGCATCCGGACAGTCCTCATCCGCCTCTGAAAGCGAGAGCGGTGCGAAAGAGACCAAGGACGCAAAAGATTCGAAAGAAACGAAAGACGCGAAGCCAGCAAGAAAAGAAGACAAAACGAAGCCCGATACCTCACCCAAGAAGCAGAAAATTAAGGCACTAGCGAGAACCAAGAGGTCAGAGGTGCCAGAGGTCCCCAGGTACTTTCGGCAGATTGGCAGGGATCGATGTTGGCCTTGCGCTGGGCACAATTTTGCCGGAATATCTGGCGAGGAAAAAGACGTTGTGATTGCTCCTAACGCTATGAATTAACAACAGATGATTGGCTGGTGCAGGGTAAGAATTGGGAAAAAGTGGGGGGGGTACCCCCCCTACCTGAAAACAGTTAAGTTTATGATATTAAAGCGGTTGGAGGTAAAGTATTCAAAAGATTGGATTTAGGGATGTTTTTCCGCCGGGGATGCTTCCGCCGCTTGCCTTAAGTTTCTTTCAATTTTTCAAAGAGCTGGGAGCTGGTTTTGAAATAGACGATGCGTTCGCCTCTGGAGGCGGGCGCACTTCTCGATGCTCTAGTGTCGAAGAATCATCGCACCGATTTTGGTGCAGGTCTGTGATGGGGGTTACGGGGGAAATGTGATGAAAGAATGACGAGTGTAATGGCGATTTTTCGTCACCTACCAGAACGGACTTAACTACAATCTTGAACATGGTTTGATCTGCACGAGCGCGTAGTTCCAATAGGATCACCATCCAGAGGCGTTCAGGTTAATCGTGGAACGTGCGGTCTTGGGTTACTCCTTGTTTGTAACCTTCTCGTTCTTTCGACAACTCGATCCTGGAACTTATCAATGTATTTCTTGTTCCCTATTCATTGGCGCTTAGCCTTGCATGGTGGGCTCAGATGAAGAGGTGCTATGTCGTACGGAAGTGGGCCGCGTAATCTGTTCCATTGGGATCTAGTCCTTGAGTGGCTATCTGGCGTTTGTTTTTTCACGAGGGGCGTGACATTGTGGCGGCAATTGTAGACTTTTTGTTTTGCTCAATTGTGAATCCAATTTCCGTGGCCTTAAGGCGCGATTGGTGTAGGGCCTATAGGCAGGCAGCATGCGAATATCCCGTTACCTCGGGCTACATCGATAACGTATTTGAGGAATACCCCGCGGACAATGTCGTACGCCCAGAAGCCACGATCGCCGAAATGGACAAACACGGTAGCGCTCACGAAATGCACCTCGTACTTCGGTGTGCCGTCAGCCCCGGTGCAAACACGAAATGATATGCCCCTCGTGAATTGCCAGCAAGGAGTCTGTCGTAATCAGCGATTGCAAAATTTGCGCTATTATTCGCTTATGTCGGAGGCTACCAGTGGATGGAGTTTTTCACCACTTGCCAATTTTTCATTTCGCACTCGTATTTTCTGGATGACAATCGACTTGACTCGAATTGCTCTGCCGATTTTGTCCTGTGCTCCGATACGAACAAGGCGAGGCAAGTTGGCGAAAACAGGCGTTGCGCTCAGAACCTGTGACGCGAGTGCAGCGGCCTTACTCCTGCCACGCCCATCAACCTCCCCGTTACGCCCTTCTCGGCGCGATAGCTGAACAGCAACTCCGGGTGGCATGCCGTGCACGGCGCCGAGGCATCGATACTTTTCGCCGGCACTCCGGCATCGAGCAATTGGCGCCGGTTCGCCTCGACCAGGTCGAGAAATAATTTATTGGGCAACTCGCTGTGTCCGGGCGCGCGCGCTGTCAAGAACAGCAACGGATATTTCTCGCGCACCGGATCCGACTCCTTCACCTCGCGGAACAGGCTCTCCCCGTAGGCGAACTGCGCTTCGAACCGGGTGCGCACTTCTTCGCCCACCTCGTAGCAACACGCCTGCACGCCCGGCCCGATGGCCGCGACCAGGTTTCGCGGATCGCTGCCGAAGTGCTTGCGCATCTCGCCGACGCCTTTTTCCACGATTCGTTTGACGGTGCCCCGCCAGCCGGCATGAAAAACGCCGACGGCGCGGCGTTTCCGATCCACGACAATAACGGGAAGGCAATCGGCGGCCTGCACCGCCAGAAGCAGACCTGGAGTGTCGGTAAGCAGCCCGTCTCCCGCTAGCAAATGTTCGGGCGTCTGGTCGACGCAATGGATCAAGTCCGAATGAATCTGACGGAGGGTGATGAGGGGCCAGCTTTGGCGTCCGGTTGCCACGCCCGTTTTTTTCAGTACGCCGAGTTTTTCGAGAAACAACTCTCGGTTGCGCTCCACCGCCGCCCGCGAGTCGTGCTTCGTGAACCCGAGGTTTAACGCGCATCCGCCATAGACCCGCGAAACGCCTCCGCGCCGCGTGGAGAACGCGTGCACCAGCCAGGGGAATTGGGCTAGGTTCTCAGAATGCAGGAGTTCTATTTTCGACTTCGGAATCGGCTTGGCCGCCACATTGAAATGATACTGGAGAGGTGACAACACCTGCGCCGCGGGTAGTGGGTCAGTTTGGAGGAGGCAGTCCCCCAGCGGCTGAAAAAGTAGGGATTCGAGCGCCAGCGCCTAAAGGGGCAATTGATTTCGGACGCCTTGCGGTATCGCTGAAGCGATACCCTGATACGAAACCGAGTTTTTCAGCAAACCGTGAATCCGCATTCATTTTGCGACATTTGCGGCACGGCTAAAGCCGTGCCCTTTCAAAACAATTTCAAACTGACCCACTAGCGCGCCGCCCCGTTTGCTCCTCGCTCCACACGGGGCATATTATGATTAAGGTTTCATATCCGACTTTATCCAAGCTATGTTTACCGACTTCATCGCCACCGATCGCTGGACCAAGAAGCAGGTGCACGTCCTGTATCAGGCGCTGATTGTGGCCATTGCGACCCGCCACGCCGACGCCGTGGACATCAAGTTCCTCGTAGATGGCCGCCCCGTCTGGGTAGCCCTGCCGCATCCGGCTTGGGTGGAATACAAGAAGCGCACGGGCAAGATGATCACCGACCCGCTGGCCAGGGAGATCGCCGGCCATTTCCTGAAAACGGCGCTGGAAACCGGGGAAGGCCTGGGCCGCGAGATGTATGCGCTTACGGTAGAGGAAACCCTCAAGCACCTCGATGCCATCGTAACCGAGCTTGAACCGCTGGCAGCCGCCTCCCGCTAGCCAGCCACCCGGCCGAAATGTGCAGAGTCAAGGCCGGGAGTTCCGTCACAACGGGCTGTGATCTTTGACACATTCGCCTCTTGACGGGATGAAGATAATCAACCAACCGCCCCGGTGAGGGTTGCGCTGTTTGGCGGCCGGCAAGGACTCGGCACTTGGAAAGAGGCCCGGAAAGAGGGACAATATTGCTCCTGCCCTCCAGGTTTGGGCAGAGTCTTTTCGCTCGCCACGCGTTTCTGTCTGCGGCAGTCTGCTCAGGGCGGGCACTGATTTGAAAAATTTGGGTTGTTCCCGGTTCGAGGAAAGGATTCTTATGGCCAGCCATATTTTAGATACGGAGATTGCGACCGACTGGAACGGCGGCACCAGGCATAAGAGCCTGGTGGCCTGGGTCGAAGAGGTCGCGCAACTCTGCAAACCGGATCGAGTTTTCTGGTGTGACGGCTCCGACGATGAGTACCAGGCGATGATCCGGCTGATGGTCCTGGCCGGCACGGCGATTCCCCTCAACGAAGAGAAGCGGCCGAACAGCATCCTGGTCCGCTCCAGCCCAGCCGATGTGGCTCGGGTCGAAGAGCGGACGTTCATCTGTTCGCGCACCAGGGAAGACGCGGGTCCGACCAACAATTGGGAAGATCCGGCCAAGATGAAGGCGAAGCTGACGCAGCTTTTCGCGGGTTCCATGGCCGGGCGAACCATGTATGTGATTCCGTACAGCATGGGGCCGATTGGCTCGCCGATCGCAAAAATCGGCGTGGAGATCTCGGACTCGCCGTACGTGGTGGCGAACATGCACATCATGGCGCGGATTGGCACGCGCGTGCTCGACGTCCTCGGCGCGGATGGCGAATTTGTGCGCGGATTGCATTCGGTGGGCGCGCCGCTCGGCCTCAACGAGCAGGACGCGGCGTGGCCGAACAACGCCAACGAAAAATACATCTGCCATTTTCCGGAAACGCGCGAGATCTGGTCCTACGGCTCCGGCTACGGTGGCAACGCATTGCTCGGCAAGAAATGTCACGCGCTGCGGATCGCCTCCGTGCAGGCGCGCGACGAGGGGTGGCTGGCCGAGCACATGCTCATCCTCAAGATGACCAGCCCCGCGGGCGAGGTCAAGTTCATTACCGGCGCGTTTCCGTCGGCCTGCGGCAAGACGAACCTCGCCATGCTGATCCCGACCATTCCTGGTTGGAAAGTTGAGACCATTGGCGACGACATCGCGTGGATGAAGTTCGGCGCCGATGGCCGGCTTTACGCGATCAACCCGGAGTACGGCTTTTTCGGCGTGGCCCCGGGAACGAGCATGAAATCGAACAAGAATGCCATGCTCATGGTGACCAGGAATTCCATCTTCACCAACTGCGCCATCACGCCAGATCGCGATATCTGGTGGGAGGGCATGACGGATGAGAAGCCGGCCGAGTTGCTCGATTGGTTGCGCCGGCCGTGGACGCCGCATTCGCTGCGCAAGGCGGCCCATCCCAATGCCAGGTTCACCGCTCCCGCGCATCAGTGTCCCGTCATCGCCCCGGAGTGGGAAGATCCGACAGGGCGTGCCGATTGACGCGATGCTGTTCGGAGGCCGCCGGGCCGGCGTTGTGCCGCTGGTGACCGAGGCCTTCAACTGGCAGCATGGAACGTTCCTGGGTGCAACCGTCAGCAGTGAGACCACGGCGGCGACCACCGGCCAGGTCGGCCAGCTTCGCCGCGACCCGATGGCCATGCTTCCTTTCTGCGGCTACCACATGGGCGATTACTTCGCCCACTACCTCAAGATCGGCGAACATGAAGGAGCGAAACTCCCCCGGATTTATTACGTCAACTGGTTCCGTACCGACGAAGATGGAAAGTTTCTCTGGCCCGGTTACGGAGAGAACAGCCGCGTGTTGAAATGGGTGTTCGAACGCTGCGCAGGCACTGCGCATGCCGTGGAAACGGCGATTGGGATGCTTCCCCAGCCCGCCGATCTCGATACCGAGGGCTTGAACCTTCGGGAAGAGGATCTCCGGAACCTGCTGAGCGTGGATATTGACGGATGGCTGGAGGAGATCCCGCTCATCCGCGAGCACTTTGCCAAATTTGGCACGCGTCTTCCCGAGGCCCTGAACCACGAGGTCGAGGAACTGGATCAGCGGCTGCGGCACAGCATCACGCGAACCGGAAAGATGAGCCGGTTTGCCAAGGTCAGCAAGCTGGGCAAGAAATCGGAAGACTAATCTCGTGTAGTGCGTCGGAAATAGTGATCGTTAAATAGTGGCCTCGATCCGAGTGATCCATGGTGTTCGGCGAGGAGATCAAAGGCCTTAACCACAGAGGACACAGAGGATCACGGGGGAAATCGAGAGTATCGGCTGACGAAGTATCGCTAGATTGGGTATCGGCACCCCAATTACTAGTGTCGTGACCGCATGGTTTTTTCTACGAGCGCCGGAGGCCGAGGGCGAGGCGCCCCTTCGACAAGCTCAGGGCAGGTTCTCGGAACCGCCGGCAAGGTGCCGGCGCTACGCTCTGCACTTCACGCGGTGGGGGTTCGCTCCCGAGCCGTTAAAATCCGGCGACCACAAGTGCTGTCGCCATCTCCCCGCCACCTAAGTTAACAATTCCTTGACAATCCTGTGACATCTCCCGTTTTCGTCCCTGATAACTTCCATTTCCAGCCGTGCTGAGTTTCGGCCTTTCGTCACTGGAGGCACTTCCCGTGACCACCCAGTGGAGCGCGTGGGGTACTCCAACACAGCCTGCTACCTACTCAGAATTCCAGGAGGAAAAAATGAATCGGATAAGCCAGCTTCGAAGTTCGCGCTTGGCCCGCCAGCTGGGCGTTGTTTTTAGCCTGTTGTGTCTGGTGTCTGTTTTCGCTGCGGCTGAGTCATCGCACACGATCACAGTCATCGCATCCACTGTCCCTGCTAATGGCGACGTGAATCCCTATGGGATATCCGTTGTTCCATCCACGATTGGGAACCTGGTCCAGGGAAACCTGCTGATCAGCGATTTCAACGCCAGCTCAAATCTGCAAGGCACCGGAACCACGCTCGTACAAATATCTCCGAGCGGCGCCGCCAGCCTGTTCGCACAGATTGATGCCTCCACTCTCCCTGGCACGTGCACTGGTGGGGTGGGCCTTACGACGGCGTTGGCCGTGTTGCGCAGCGGCTGGGTGATTGTCGGGAGTCTGCCCACCTCGGACGGAACAGCGGCGACCGCCCAGGCGGGATGCCTTCTCGTGCTCGATTCCTCTGGGAGCGTTGCCGAGACGATCTACGGCTCGCTGATCAACGGGCCTTGGGATATGTCCGTAGTTGATCGCTCAAACGTCAATGGCGGCGGCACTGCAAGTCTATTTGTGACGAATGTGCTCAATGGTACGGTGGCGGCGGGTGGGAGTGTCGTGAATGGGGGCACCGTAGTACGAGTGGATCTCACCCTCTCGAAGTCAGCGCCTCCCTTCGTGGAGTCCATGACGGTCATCGGCTCGGGATTCGCGGAACGAACCGACCCGGCAGCGCTGGTGATCGGCCCCACCGGAGTTGGGCTCAGCAAAGACGGCTTCTCGCTGTATGTGGCCGATAGTCTGAACAACCGCATCGTCGCTCTAGCCAACCCGCTCACGCGTCAGACGAGCGCTAAGACTGGTTTTACCATCACCAAGGATGGCGGCTTGAACGATCCGTTAGGCCTGACCGTGGCTGCCAATGGCGACATTCTTACCGTGAATGGGGACGATGGTTATATGGTCCAGACCACGCCGGACGGGCAGCAGGTCGCGAAGAATCTGCTCGACAGCACTGGCAACCCTCCGGGGGCCGGGGCACTGTTCGGTTTGGTCACAGTTGGACCAAACGTCTACTACGTCGACGATGCCAGCAACACACTGAACCTGTTTCACTGAGGCGTGTCGCATGGGGCATGGGGCATTCCCCCCGGGAGTGCCCCAGGCTCTTTTCAGCGCGCTTTTTCAGCTCTCTATTCAGCACTCTCACTTTCTTTTGGGGGGCCAATCCCGGCATCCTTCCTGGCCTTTCAACTCTGCATTCCCGCCGAAGGCGGGCAACGGCGAGCATTCATCTGTGCTTAAATCAGAAGCATGTTCGCCCGCAAAGTCCGCGTGCAATATAAGCAGGATGGCGAGCTGCAACTCTGTCCGCTGAAATGGCTCGACAATTTCAGCATGCGCAATTTTACGAACGCCTCGGTGTTTGACGACACGCTGCCAGTGGCCGATGGATATATCGAGATTGGGACCAATGTTCCGCTCGATCAACTCCGGGATGCGATGGAAGACTGGTTTCGGCGCAAGAGCTATTTGCCCAGGAATGCCACGCTGGTGCTGTCCCCGGTTTAAAAGGGAACTGCGCTAGAAAAACTCTGATCGGGTGCGGACGAAAAGCGGAAACCACAGAGGGCACAGAGGTCCCAAGGTACTTAGAGCGGTTTCCGAGAAGCCGTATCCGCTGCCATTGCCGAACTCCGCCGGACAGCCGGGGCGGCTGTCCCTACGTGGCACGCGCAGCCTAAAGCGTGCGTGATGGATACACCAGCTGCGGAACCGCTCTAATCAAAGCTTCCCTAGCCTCCGCCCATGATCGACGAACGTTCCATCTTGAGCAGCCGGGCAAACAAACGGACGATCATCCCGTCGAAGCGGGTTCCGCTCAGCTTTTCCAACTCCGCAATTGCCTGCTCATGCGTCTTTGAGGGAGCGAACGACCGCTCGCTCATCATGTTCACGTAGGTATCAACGACCGCCAGGATGCGGCCATCCAGCGGAATATCCTCTCCCCGCAGCCCAAAAGGATAGCCGCTTCCATCAAACGCTTCGTGATGCGATAACACCGCCTGGGCCACCCGATCGATATGAGGAATCGCCCGCAGGACTTCTACGCCGGCCTGGGGGTGGGTTTTCATCAAGGAAAACTCGTCCTCGGTCAGCGGACCCGATTTATTCAGGATGCGCTCGCCGATAAACAGCTTCCCCACATCATGCACACGTCCGGCAAAAGCGATATCCGACACTTCCTGCGCAGGGAGGTTCAGCCCGTTGGCGATGATTCCAGCATAGTGTCCGCATTGCTCGCCGTGGCCGGAAGCGTTGGCCTCCCGCAGTTCGGCCGCCTGCGCCAGGGCTTCGATGGCCTCACGAAGCGCAGCGGACTCTCCGTCGCCGGCATTGCCGCAGATCTTGCGCAGCGTGCCGACCAGTTCCTCCACATCCTCCGGCCCATTATGTTCACGCCGAAGGAACCCTTCGATATAGGAGGAAAGCAATTGCCCCTGCGCTGCCGAACCTTCGCGGAACGGCTCGGATGTGGAAACCTGGTTTCCCCCGGCATGCTTGGCCACGTACATGCCCGCATCCGCCACTCGAATCAGGTCCTCGATTGCAAATCCGTGCACCGGGAAGCTGGCGACGCCGAAGCTGCCGGTGATCTTATGTTCTTCCAGCATCGGATCGGTCGCCAGCCAGAGCCGTAATCTTTCCGCCAGCACTTGCGCCTGCTCAATCCCGGTCTCCGGCATCAGGATGATGAACTCGTCGCCGCCATAGCGCGCCACCACGTTTGACTGGCGGCACTTCTGTTCGAGCAGCCGCCCAACGCGAGCCAGTACCAGATCGCCTTCCAAGTGACCGAGCGAATCGTTGACTTCCTTGAATTTGTCCAGATCGATCAGCACTACCGAGAACGGGCGGCCGGACCGGGACGCACGCTTCCACTCCGAACTGAGCGCCTCCCAGAAGAATCGGCGGGTTTTGATTCCAGTCAAACCATCTGTGATCGACTGCTGTTGCAGCTTCTGAAAGACGAATGAGTTATGGAGCGCCGTCGCCAGCAGATCGGCCAGAGTGTTAAGAATCAGGACGTCCTGAGGAGCGAAGGCATTCTCGTTGCGGCTTTCCACGTTGAGCACGCCGAGCAGACTGTCGCCGTAGCTGATGGGCAGGCAGAGCACCGCGCGCGATTCCGGCAATATACCGGCCAGTTGTCCGGGTCCGGCATTTTGTACCAGCGCGCTTACACCCGTACGGGCGACTTTGCCCAGCACTCCGCTTCCGATAGCAATCCGCCGCCCCAGCGTATGCGACGTCGATCCCGCCTCGGCTTTGATCTCGATGTCTTTGGTGGCATAGTCCATGATGCCGATGCCGATATGGTCGAAGCGGAAGTTCTTCTGAATCTCGCGCACGATGTCGACCATCATCTGCTCGGCATCTTCGCTCGAGATCGCCATTTTCGAAATGGTGTTCAGAAATGCCAGTTGGCGGGCCCGCCGTTGCTCTCCGGAAAACAGGCGCGCGTTCTCGATCGCTACTCCCAGCTGTCCAGCCGCCGTCTGCATGACCTCGAGGTCCCGCTCCTGGAACCGATATTCGCGGTCGGTGCTGAGCGCCGCCATCACGCCCGCGGGCCTCCCTCCCAGCAGAATCGGCACTGCGCAGAAAGACCGTGCCGGTCGCGCCGGAATAAAATCGACCCCCAGCTTTGCGCGAACCTGCTCCAGATCGCTCTTGATCAGCAGCGGCTGTCCAGTCCTGAGAATGTGCTCGGTCAAGCCATTGTTGACTGGGCGCGAGCGTTTGGAGAGCGTATGCCCGTCTTCAATCTCCAGTTCGAAACAGATTTTGTCCTCTTCCTGAAAGGCGATGTAAAAGTTGCTGGTGTCAAAAATCTGGCCCAGTTCTACGTGTACCGTGCGCAGCACTTCGTCCTGGTTCAGATGAGAGCTGATCGCCTGTCCGATTTCCGTGAGCAGCTCATACTCTTTGGTTCGGCGCTGCGCCTCATGCATGACTACATAATTTTCCAGAGTCAGCGCGATCTGCAGCGCCAAGCCGATCAGCAGACGGAGGTTCGACGAGCCAAACATGCGCCGTTCGGCGTGAGGGAACAGAATGACGCCGAAGTTGTGCTCCCGCGTTTGCAGGCTAACCGCCATCAGGTCGGTGGTTCCTTCGGCGAGCAGAGTCTGTTTGAAGGCCTCGAATCTGGCCCCGGAGAGCGCCGGCAACGGCTCTTCCAATTCCGCCAGATTGCGGAACGTTACGACCCCGCCGCGCCGGTAGGCGAGCTCGCAGATGTAATCCGCCGCCTGCGTTTTCTGCATCTTTTCCAGAAAGTCGGCCGAGAATCCCTTCTGCACCGACGGAACGGTGGCACGCCACTGCGCGGAAATCAAAACCACGGCGCGGCGTGAAACCAGCGGCGCCACCAACCGGTCCACAAATGCCTGCAGGCTCGGCACCAGGTCGGCAGCGGAGAGCAATCGGCGCGGGTCGATGCCCAGCGTCGAAAATGCCAGCGCATTTTCCTGCACCGCGTTGCGCTCGTTTTCAAAGAGCACCATCACCATGGCGATGGCCAACAGCATCTGCGGAACTGGTCCCAGAAAACCACCCAGCCGTCCCACCGTCCCAAGAAAAGACTGCTGGAACTGCCCCGCGCCCATCAGCGCCGCCCATAATGCCAGCGAGAAAGCGAGCGCGCGAAAAGCTACCGAATTCCGGCGAAAAGCATAGCGGTAATAATGGAACGAGGCATACAGCATGATGGCCGCCAGCCCCACTTCCAGCCGCAGGTATTCCGGAACGGGCGACTCTTTCTGGCTGAACGTGCCGCCCGCCATGTGTGCGGCCAGGCTGATGTAGGCCAGAACAATGCCGGCCAGAATGAGCGCCACGTCATACCACTTCACCTGAAATGGTTCCTTCATCAGGCGCGTGGAGATAAAGATGCAAGTCGCCATCGCGACCAGCGTCAAGGAGCTAATGAAGAACAACAAGGGGGAAGGGCCGTGAAAATAGATCACCGCCTCGACGACATAGTGCAACGTGTATGCGGCCCAAGCCAGTTGCCAGGCGCGAAAATAGCTATGACGGTTTTGCGCGTACAGGTAGGTGAAGACCAGCAGCACCAGAAGGGCTACGGCTCCGGGGACCTCCAGACCTGTGGCAATGCTGTTCATCGAATCCTTAACACTCCTGAGCCGTGCGAGAACGAACCTGAGCTTGGCTTATCGTGCCAGAACAGACAGATCGAAACAACAACTGTCTTTTCGCAGATCCGGCCCTGGGTACGCTCTAAGTATCTTCTAATGTGATGCGCCCCTGCCAGACACGCTCTTGTCCAACAGTTACTTCCGTAATACCCGAAGTAACCTAGTGTGGTGACCGCATGATCTTTTATGACTCTCCATCGCCTTTCTTGGACAGCCGAGGGCGGCTGTCGCTACGCGGGGTGGGCGAAGCCGAGATTCCGAGGCTCTGAGCCCAGAGCCTATATACTCAAAAGTTATGCTTCGAGTCCGATTCGCTCCGTCTCCTACCGGTTTTCTGCACGTTGGCAGCGCCCGCACCTTCATCTTCAACTGGCTCTATGCCCGCCATCATGGAGGGACCATGATCCTCCGCCTCGACGATACCGACGTCGAGCGCAACACCGAAGCCAGCGTCAATTCGATTTTCGACGGCCTGCGCTGGCTCGATCTGGGCTGGGACGAAGAGTATAAGCAGTCCGAACGACTGGCGCTGCACCGCCAGATCGCCGATGCCATCTTCCAAAAAGGATTGGCATACCGCGACTTCACCCCAGCGCACACGGGCGACAGCGAAAAATCGGGCGCCAATCAAACCTGGCTCTTTAACCCGGGCATGCGTGAACTTTCGCGAGCCGAAAGCGATCGCCGCGCCGCCGCCGGGGAGACCTTCGCTCTTCGCTTCCGGGTGCCCCGCGGAAATGGCGAACAGGTCCGCTTCACCGACGCCGTTTATGGCATGCAAATCAAAGAGGCGGACGATATCGAGGACTTTGCCTCTGGTGCGCAGCGATGGCATGCCTACCTATCACCTGGCCTCCTGCGCCGACGACATCGATCTCAAAATCAGCCACATCATTCGCGGCCAGGATCATCTCTCGAATACCTACAAACATGTACTCATCTTCCAGGCTGCGCAGGCGGCGGGCGCGACGTTACCGCAGTTCGCGCACTTGCCCCTGCTGGTTGCGCCGGACGGATCGAAGCTCTCCAAGCGCAAGCATGGTCCCGTGGTCAGCGTGACCACCTATCGCGATGCCGGATTCCTCTCCGCCGCCTTCATCAATTTTCTGTGTCTGCTGGGTTGGTCGCCGAAAGACGATCGCACCCTGATGACGCCGCCAGGAATTGATTGACTCGTTCTCTCTCGAAGGCATCAATCGCGCCAACGCGGTCATCAATTTCAAGGAGCCTGCGACCACGCCCGAAGAGACATTCGATCCGAAGGCGCTCTGGCTGAATGCGGAGCACATTCGCGCGCTCCCGGTTGACGACCTCAGCGCGCGCCTGCTTCCCATCGTCCAAGCTGCCGGATTCCACATCACGCCCGAAAAAATGCTGGCTATCACGCCGCTCATTCGCGAGCGCATCAAGCTTCTCCGCGACGTGCTCACCGCCGCCGACTTCTTTTTCGTGGATCAGCTCCCGCCCTACGACCCCGCCGAATTGATCCCGCAAAAGGGAGACGCCGCCATGGCGCTCAAAGCTCTAACCCGAGCGCGCGAAGTTCTGGCCCAGACTGAATTCCAGCACGATCCTCTGGACCAGGCCCTGCGCGCCGCCGCCCAGGAACTCGGCCTGAAAGCGGGACAGATGTTTCAACCCATCCGAGTAGCGGTCTGCGGCCGCAAGAATGCGCCGCCGCTGTTTGAAACGCTGCAAGTGCTGGGGAAAGAAACGACGCTGAAGCGGATTGAAGAGGCGATTAAGAAGACACAGTAAGCTGCGTTAGATCAATCGGACGAGCATGTCCAAGGTCATGCCATGCAAACTCGGCTAATCAGCGTCCGACTGCTTTCTTTGGCCTTCCGCCCAACTTCCCGTTTGCTCTCGCGGCGGCTTTCTTGGCAGCGCTTCGAGACCCGCCTCCGATGTGCCCTAGCCTGGATGCCATCCACTGCCATGAACCGAGAAAACCCTCCAGAAGGCTGGGAATGTAAAGGTCCGCGTCGAGTTTGGGGAAGTGAATCCCGAAGCCGGAGGGACTGACCTCAATTTCCTCCAGTTGAGACGGCCTGGCATGTTCCAGGCCTTGGGCGTCATGTGGCGAAAAGCTTACATCAA
Source organism: uncultured Acidobacteriaceae bacterium (assembly GCA_963709055.1). Taxonomy (GTDB): domain Bacteria; phylum Acidobacteriota; class Terriglobia; order Terriglobales; family Acidobacteriaceae; genus Acidiflorens. The sequence continues at coordinate 232,131 of CAVPUZ010000021.1, read as the reverse complement.
GCTTCGAACTGAGACGGATGACAATGCGCCCGCTATCGCGGTCATAGTGCACCGAGATTGCCTTTGGAACCTTCGCCCGCAGCTCCCTCGCCTGCCGGTTGGCCTCTGCAAAAGTGTCACGCACTTTCATGAATCCCCTCCCACGCCGCGCACAGTTTCGAGAGCCGTTCCGTCATTGAGAATTGAATCTGTTTGATCTCACGCCGTAAGAATATAATGGATGCCGACGGTTCTTCGTTTCGCAGTGAAGCGGTATTCAACTTGAACTGTCCGGCGGGCCCCATGGAATTGCGGGAGAATTATGCATTCTTGGGGGCTGCGCGTCGTAATTTATCCGAACGACCATCGGCCGGCCCATGTGCATGTGATCGGAAGAGGCTTAGGCGGTTAGGTTTTAAGTTATTGCAGGAATCTTTTCTTTTCCTGAGAGCCATTGGCAGCATTGGGTTGGCTCCTTACCGGCTGCCCTGGAATTTCGCCGCCTTCTGGCGCGCTTCGTCCGCTTGCTTCTTCATCCCTTTGGCGTCGTAGACGGCGGCCAGCAGGTTCTCGTTGTCGGGATCGTCCGCCGCCTGCCGCTGCTTCAGCAACGACGCGATGGCATCGTCGTATTGATTGAGCCGCGCTTCGATCACTCCTATGTTGTAGTTCACGCCCTGATAAAGAGAATCGATGTCTGCGACTCGTTTATATTCCGCGAGCGCTTCGGTATTGCGATGTTCGTCCGCCAAAGCGTCCGCCAATCCGGCATGGCCCTGGGCGCTGTTGGGATTGATTTTCAGCAGCCGCGTGAATAGGTCCTCCGCCTTCGCCGACTGCTTCTGCGACAGATAGATCAGCCCAAGCTGGTTGTATGCGCTTTCGTTTTTTGGATCCAGCGCAATTACCCGCATCAACTCCGCTGCCGCATCGTCGTAGTCGTGTTTCACAATGTAGGCATGCGCCAGAGCGGTGTGGGCAGGCACGAACTGAGGCCGCTCACGCACCGATTTCTGAAGCTCCCTGATCGCCTCGTCCGTATCGCCCTCCGTGAGATGGGACACTCCTCTTTGCCCATGGACGAGATACGCGCGCGAACTGGCCAGCCACATCACGCCTCCCGCCACCAGCACAACGCCGACCAGCAGCACAGAAATTCGCCGCCCAATGTGATCGTGCATGGGCGCGACCTTGGCAATGAGCGCGCCCAGAATCAGGCCCATCACCAGGCCACCGATGTGGGCAGCGTTATCGATGCCTCCAACCACCCCGCCAAAAAACAGGTTGAAGCCCACAAATACGACCACACTGCGCAGCGTTCCCGAAATTGCCGCTCGCGGCAGGGAAAACTCGCCCAGATAAAACGACGAGATCAGAGCCCCCGCGATCCCAAAGATCGCTCCCGAAGCGCCCACACTAAGAACGGCGGGATTCCACCACACGCTCGCCAGGCTCGACGCCACTCCGCAAATCAGATAGACGACCGCAAACGTCCAGTGCCCGTAAACCGACTCCGCCAGCCGCCCAGGTCCCACAGGCACCACATGTTGAACGCGATATGCAACAGGCCGCCATGGATAAAGACGCAGGTCAGCAGTCGCCACCACTGGCCACTGACCGTCAGAGGGCCAAAATTCGCTCCCCAGCGCACCAGATCCTGCCCTGAGGGATTGCTGAGCATCGAAACGCCCGCCAGCATCATGGCGAGGAACACCGCCACATTCGCGCCGAAGAGAAACTGCGTGACCATCATCGACGACGACTGCCGTCGCGCCCAGGGCGCAGTCTCCACGCGCTGAAATTGAGAGCCCTCGCCGCGCTGCGCCGCTTCGTGCTGCCTGCACCACTGGCAAATCTTCTTGCCGAAGGTGAACCCCGGCAATTGCCGCCCGCATTGTACGCACTGCGCCATAAGACATATAGAATAACAAGAGTATGAGCGCTACTAACTCACCATCATCCAGCGAGGTTGCCGTGGACTCGCCCGCAGAGCCTCGCCCCTCGAATTTCATTCGCGACGCGATGATCGAGGACCTCAGGACAAAGAAGTACGGCGACGCCGTAATCCAGACCCGTTTCCCTCCCGAGCCGAATGGGTACCTGCATATCGGCCATGCCAAGGCGATCTGCCTCGACTTCGGCCTGGCCGACGAATTTGGCGGCAAGACCAACCTGCGCTTCGACGATACGAACCCCGAAAAAGAAGAGCAGGAGTACGTCGACTCCATCATGAAAGATGTTCGCTGGCTGGGCTTCGAGTGGGAAAGCCTCTGCTATGCCTCGGATTACTTCGACCAGCTTTACGAATGGGCGGTCAAACTAATAAGAGATGGCAAGGCCTACGTCGACGACCTGACCGCCGACGAAATTCGCCAGCATCGCGGAACGCTCACCGAACCGGGCAAAGAGAGCCCATATCGCAATCGCTCCGTCGAGGAGAATCTCGACCTGTTCGAGCGCATGCGCAAAGGAGAATTCCCGGATGGATCCCGCGTGCTGCGCGCCAAGGTCGATATGGCGTCGCCCAACCTCAACATGCGCGATCCGGTTATGTACCGCATCCTGCACGCTGAGCATCACCGCACCGGCGATAAGTGGTGCATCTATCCCATGTACGACTACGCGCACGGCCAGTCGGATTCGATCGAGCAGGTGACGCACTCGATGTGCACGCTCGAATTCGAAGACCATCGTCCGCTCTACAACTGGTTCATCCAGAACCTGGGAATCTTTCCTTCGCAGCAATACGAATTCGATCGCCTGAGCCTTACCTATACGCTGCTCAGCAAGCGCAGGCTGCTCAAGCTCGTGCAGGAAAATCTTGTCAATGGCTGGGACGATCCGCGCATGCCCACGCTCTCCGGCATTCGCCGCCGCGGATACACGCCGGAATCGCTGCGCAATTTCTGCGCGGCCATCGGAGTTTCAAAGACCAACGGCACGCTCGAACTGGCGATGCTCGAGCATTTCGTCCGCGAAGACCTGAACAAGCGCGCCCCGCGCGTAATGGCCGTGCTCCGCCCGCTGAAAGTTGTGATCGATAATTATCCCGAAGGTCAGGTTGAAGAAGTCGAGGCGGTAAACAATCCCGAAGACGAAAGCGCCGGCAAGCGCAAAGTTCCGTTCTCGAAGGTGCTCTACATTGAGCAGGACGATTTCCGCGAGGATCCGCCCAAGAAATACTATCGGCTCTCGCCCGGCATGGAAGTCCGCCTGCGTTACGCGTATTTCATTACGGCCAAAAGCGTGGTGAAGAACGACAAGGGAGAGATCGTCGAGGTGCACTGCACCTACGATCCGGCAACGCGCGGCGGCAACGCGCCCGATGGACGCAAGGTGAAGTCAACCATCCACTGGGTGTCGGCCGCAGCATGCCATCGACGCCGAAGTGCGCATCTACGACAAGCTCTTCACCAAGCCCGATCCTAACGACGTCCCCGAAGGCCAGGAGTTCACCGCGAACCTCGATCCCAATTCGCTGGAAGTGATCCCGCATGCCAAGCTGGAGCCATCGCTAGCCAATGCGCCGGTCGAAGCCCGCTACCAGTTCGAACGTCTGGGATACTTCTGTGTCGATCCCGATTCCAAACCTGGCAAGCCCGTCTTCAACCGTACCGTCGCGCTGAAAGATACCTGGGCAAAGATCGAGAAGCGCGCCGGATCGTAAGCGTGGCCTTCAAGTAGAGACGGGGCTTGCCCCGTCTTGTTGGACAGCGGAGACGCGGCAAGCCGCGTCTCCACGCAAAAACAAAACGGCCAGGATAGCTCCCAGCCGTATTCACCAAGACCTCTACCGGCGCCAACTACTTCTTCAGCGTCCGGATCCACTTCACGATATCGTTGATCTGTTCTTTCGTAAGTTTGCCTTCCTCGGGCGGCATTTTGCCTTTGCCCTTGGCGATGATTTCAAGCTCAAGCGATCGGACTGCTTCTGCACATCCGGCCGAGCCCAGGTCGCGAACGTGCAGATTTTGACCAAGCTTCGTATCGCCGGCGCCTTTTGCTCCGTGGCAAGGAGCACATCTAACCTTGAATTCCGCCCCGCTGTCCCCCCACCCCGAGGCTGAGCAAATCAGCACCAATGTGAGTAAGGCGATACACCGTCTCAGATTGCTTCTCAAGTGCGTTACTCCTGGCCAAAAAATAAGCGGCCCTCGTTGAGCGGCCGCTTAACCCACAATGCCGCGCCAGCTTACTTTTTTAACGTCCGGATCCACTTCACCAGCCCATCGATCTGCTCTTTGCTCAGCTTGGCTCCATAAGCAGGCATTTTTCCCTTGCCATTCGTGATGGCAGCGGTCAGCTCGGCGTCCGACATCTTCTGCACATCGGCTGAACCGAAATCCACCGTCTTCATCGCGGCTTTGCCTTCGCCGTTCGCGCCGTGGCACATGGCACATTTCGCCTTGTAATCGGCACCGGCATCGGCAAAAGTGTATGTTGAAGCAACCAGCGCCAGCGCCGCTAACGCCAAGGTCACCCTAAGAATCTTTTTCATCGTCTCGTTCTCCTATGAGTAAGTGATTAGCGCCCGTTGTTGTGAGCGCGGCAACCCGCACAACGGAGTGCCTTCACGGGTAAAGTCTCCCGTTCGTGATGCAATTTCCGCTGTAAAGGTTTGCGGCAGGAACAATATCACAAAACCGGGGCTAGCAGATATCTTTTCCGGAGAGTGCCGGTAGTTCGGCAGAGCGTCGCCGACCGAGGTCTCTCATGTCTTTGTCGCGCTAGGACGAGAGCCCGCGAGTGCTCGTAAGGCTCCGTGCGAAAAACCCACGCGCGGGGTGATATCCCTCACCCAACTCCACTTTTCCTCAGTGTGGCGAAGCGCAACATACAGCCCTAATGCACTAATTTTCATAAGCTTACGTCGTGATGCTTCGTAACCTCTCATTTGGCCCGTGCGATGCCATACAGATAGTGGAGTCTCTCGGGGAGCGTGCGCCTTGGAACCGACATTAGTGGTGGTCGGGCTCAATCATAGAACGGCCGGTGTTGAAGTTCGTGAACGCTTTTGGATGAGCGGATGCCGGCAAGCCCAAGTCCTCGCGATGTTGTCGCAGGGTGAGGGCATCGAAGAAGTAATCGTCTTTTCTACCTGCAATCGCACCGAATTCGTGGTTTGGGGCGATCCGACCCTGGCCGTCAATTCCATTCTCCGGCTGTTAACCGCCGAATACGACCTTAAACTACAGGAGTGGAACAGCTTTTACCGCCTGCTCGATGAACAGGCGCTGGCCCATGCCTTCCGCGTGAGCTGCGGCCTCGATTCGATGTGCATTGGCGAAGATCACATTGGCCGCCAGGTCTCCCAAGCCTGGCAACAGGCGCGCAATGCCGGCTGTACGGGACGGTTTCTCGATCGATATTGCGCCAGGCGCTGGCTGTTCGCCGGCGTGTCCGCAAGGAGACGCCGATCGGTTCCCACTTCATCTCTGCTCCCTATGCGGCCGTTCAACTCGCCGACCAGATATTTGGTTCGATTGCCGCAGAAAAACGTCGTCCTCTTAGGCGCTGGCCGGATGGGCGAAACCGCTGCCCAGGCGTTGCTGGCGCGAGGCGCGCAATCGGTCTGCGTGATCAACCGCACCGAAAACGCTGCCCAGAAATTGGTGCGCAGAACCAGCGCTCAGACGTCCGCCTTCCAGGCATGCCCGTTTGAAGAACGCCAGAAGCACTTTGCCAAAGCCGATCTCATCATCAGCGCGACTTCTTCTCCGCGATTTGTGATTACGGCCGACGACATGAAGCGCCTGGCGATTGAGCGCAAGGGCCGCAAGTTGGTGCTGATCGACCTGGCGCTGCCCCGCGACATCGACCCCGCGGTGCGCGAATTTGAGGGCGTGCTGCTCTACGATCTCGAAGACCTGGAGCGCGCAGTCGAGCCGCGCCTGGAAGACCGGGCCGGCGCCGCGGAAGCCGAAAAGATCGTGATGGCCGAGGTTCAGGGATTCAGGAAGCAGTTGATGGCCGGAGGCCCGGGGCCGGAGGTTGCCGCGTTACGTCTTCGCCTCGATGAAATTTGCCGGCAGGAACTCGATTCTTTCCGCCTGGAGCAAGGTCCATTTCCCAAAGAACAGGATCGCCTGATCGCCGTCGTTGGCGCACGCATTACTCATAAGATCGCGGGATCGCTGGCCCGCGAACTGAAGGGACCTCAAGATCCCCGCGGCCCCAGACGCGTGAGCGCAGGTCTCTAAGAACCCGGCTTCGACGGTGGGCCGTACGTGCACCTCCGGGACCCTGCCGTTTTGTGCTTTTTTCCCGATACTTGATCAGAATTTCCCTAAAGCCTAAAGCCCCGTGCCCAAAGCCGAATTACCAGTTCAACTTAAACGCAAACTGAAACTGCCGCGGATCATACGCCGCAGTCGCCTGCCCTGCATTGGTAAACAGTGGACTCACCGCCGCCACGTTATACACATTGGCGATATTGAACATGTCGCAATCAGATCCATGCTGAACCGTTCGTTGAAGTTCACTCGCTTTGCAAGCCGCATGTCGTTGAATACCGTCCAGGGCGTGACCGCCGCATTGCGGCCCAGGTTGCCGTCCAGCGACGCCAGAGTCCCATCGAATTCCCAAGAGGCGCAGGAAGAAAGCAAGGCTCCTGGAAGTACACCTGTCGGCGAAAACTTCGAAGGCACGCCGGATATCCGCACCCATTCGTCCCGGTTCCGGACGGCAACACATTGGGACGTCCCGTGAGCGATGACAGCTGGAAGTTGTCGTCGCCGCTCGTAATGATGTTGAATGGCCGCCCCGAGCCAAACTCGATCAGCGGCGCAAATGTCCAATTGCTGAAGAACTTGCTCGCAAAGCCCGCGCCCGCCAGCCTTCCGCTCTGGTAAACGCCGCTGAATACGAAGCGATGGCGCTGGTCAAACAGCGATGTCGAACGGTCGGCCCTTGGGTAATAGCTGTCCTGCGGCGTGAGGGTGGACTGCAAGTCCGTCGAATCGTCGATCGCATGCGACCATGTGTAGGAGGCCTGGAATTCGTAGTGGTGGCCGAATCGCTTGCGCAAATTGGCCGTCAACCCGTGATAGTCCGAGTGCCATTCGAAAAGTTGGCATCCATGTCGCCGAAGGGCACGCAGCCCGCGTAGGTGGCGGGGTCGCAGTTGGTATTGAAGCCTTGGCTTGCGAGGCTGCTTACAATGGACTGGGCAAGCGCTACGCATGAACCCGCGCCTACGGCGTTATAGAGTGCAGCAAACGACGGGTTAAGCCCGCCTGGACGAAAGAAATTCATCAGCGGAGCACTTACCCATGGCCCCATCGGTCCCGATCCGCAAGGCACCGCTCCGGTACCTACGGCGAAAGGACTGCTGGCTATCTCTCCCTCCGCTGCCGCCGCATTGTAGTTCTGCACCAGCAAATCGCCGCGCATCGTGTTGGCGTTGATCGGCCGGTTCAGGTGACGTCCCCCGTTGAAGTTGTAGGCCAGACTAAACGCATAGCCAGCTGCCCAGATCGCGTTCGATGGTCAGGTTCATCTGCTGCGAGTATGCGTAAACGAAATTCTTCCCTTGCGGATATCCGAATGGCTGGAAGGCGAGCGGCAGGAACGATGCCGGATTCAGATAGTTCTGATTGAGGAAGATCGAACTGGCGGGAGATGCAACGCCGCAACTTGGATCGCCGGTCCCGCAGGAAAACCGTTGCTGGTTCGGGGAGTAATTGAGTAATCCCAGTGCAGTTGTACTGGTTGCGGGCGAGCAGGGGGAAGCCGGCGACCCGTTGGCTGCTGGTAAAAGCCCTTGAAAGATCGAAACCGCGTTCAAATTGCCCGGATTCCCGGCTCCACCACACGGACTCCCCGGCGCCAAAAGCGAGTTGGCCGCTGGAGGAACCGTCCGACGCGTCTCCCAGGAAGTACAGCCCCAGCAATGGATGATCGTAGAAAATCCCGTACGAAGCCCGCACCACCGTCTTGCCATCCCCGTGCGGATCCCACGCAAGTCCGATTCGCGGCTGAAAATTGTTCTTGTCGGTCTGGATCCCTTTCTGCAATCCAAGCAAATTGTAAGCCGGTGCCGCCAGGCCTTGCGGCGGCGTGAACTTGGGCGGAATCTCGACGTCATACCGGACACCATAGTTCACAGTCAGGTTGTGCCGCGCGCGCCAGCTATCCTGCCAGAACACGCCAATGGGAATGTTTCTGAATGAATCGCTGGGGCTGCCCAGTCCCTGGATGAAATCTTGCGGTATTCCGGCCCCGTACGCCTGCACCGCGCTTAGGCCCGGCAACCCCGTCGGCAAATTAAGATCAGCTGCCGTCAGACTGCCGAAGTCATAGACGCCGCCATAGTTCACCGTGAAGGTCGCCTGGAGCGGCAGATAATTGAAATCCCCTCCGAACTTGGTGTCATGGCGGCCGATCGACCACGCGAAGTTGTCGGTGACTTGATATCTCTGCTCGGTCCGCTTGATATAGGAATACGGCTCGCGCCCGAAATATGCGCTCCCCGGAATGTTTACCGCCGGGTCCGATCCGCCCGGAATCGCCGTATTGTAAAAGTACTCGAGGCCGCGTCGCGCATACTGGAAGCGAAATTCGTTTACCCTGTTATTTCCGATCGTCCAGGTGTCCTCCGCCACTCCGGCAACGTCACGATAGGTCTGCCGCGAGGTTCGCGAGTACGCGTTCTGCCCAAACGGCTGGTCCTGTCCGCTGACCTCGATCCCGGTCACCGTGCTGGGACTGGCATGGATGCTCAGCGTCAATCGATTGTTAGTGTTCACATTGTGGTCGAGACGAAACGAGTACAAGCTCGTTCCCTCGAACACCGGGAAGTTACCTTCCTGCGAGGCTATCGACTGATACGAGCCGGGCACATTGGTACCGGGGAAAATTTGTGACGCCGGACAACTCAACGCAATATTGATGCTCGGCACGCAGGAGGTCGGAAAGCCGGCCCAACCGGAAAGGAGACCGCCGGTAGCTCCCTGTACCAATGCCGTCGGCCAGGAGCCGTTGATCGCCTGGCTCGACGACGCGCCGACCAGCACCTCGTAGTTCTCGAGATTTGCAAGACCGATTGCTCCCACATCCGTCGGCGTCAAGCTGCCCAGAAACGCAGCCTGCGCGGGTGTAGTCTGGATCGTCCCAAAGGGCAGCGGCACAGCTCCTCCCGCGGTTTGAGCGGTGTTGAACGGAACGAGCCCAAAATTCCCCTGTCCGATGCTCGAAAATCCTGTCTCATGCCGCCGCGTGGTTTCGTACGAAAAGAAGTAATACGTCTTGTCTTTCTTGATCGGGCCGCCGAATGCCGTGCCCGCCTGCACCCGCGTGTACGCCGGATTCGATGTGGTGCTGAATGGGTTGACCGCCTGGAAGTTGCGGTTCCGCAAATAACCAAACACATCGCCGTGAAACTCGTTCGATCCCGACCGCGTAATAATGTTGACCACGCCTCCGGCTGCCCGTCCATACTCCGCCGCATAACTGTTGGTGATGATCTGGAACTCCTGCACATCCTCCTGTGACACCGTTGAGCGCACGCCGTTCACCGAGTTGTCCGTCGCATCGGCACCGTCCACGTTCACCAGGTTTGACCGGGCGCGCTGGCCGCTCATGTTGAGCCCCGAGGTCGGCGCCGCGCCCGTATTCGGCGCGTTGTCACGCAATACCTGCGAGTCGGTCAGCGTGAAATTGATGTAGTTCCTGCCATTGATCGGCAGGTTGTCAATCCGCCGTTCTCCAATCGTGTCCGTTGTCGAACTGCGAGACGTCTCTACCAGTTCGGCCTGCGACGTCACCTCCACCACTTCCTTGCCCGTGGCTACGTTTAGCCCAATCGGCAACTCGGCGAGCTGACCGACCGTAATGTTTACGTTGGTGGCTTGAACGCCCGTGAAACCCGGCGCATCCACGGTTACCGTATACGTTCCCGGAGCCAGTTGGCGCACGCTGTAGCCGCCCTGCCCATCTCCGCTGCCTGTGCGTTCCAACCCTTTAGCCACATCTCGTACCGTCACAGCAGCGTTGGCCACCGCGCCGCCCTTCGGATCTTTCACCGCCACGTGGAGATCGCCGGTTGCCGCTCCTTGAGCGATTGCGATTTGCGCGACTAACAAGATGATGACGGCAGAACAAAGCAGACTTAGTATCGCTTTCATAAGGCTCCTGGAATCGACCGCCCTGTGGAGGCAGGCGGGGATCGAAGTGCGCGTTTCTTGACGAGCTCCCGGGATTGCGTGCACGTTGTAAAGGATTTGATTACCGCATGATTATGTACATCAGAGGAGGCCATTCACGCAAGCTAAACGTGAACTGCCCGCTTCGAAACGCATACAACCCGGCACTGTTTAGATTTGCAACATTGCATGAACGGCGTCCTCTTCTCTACATTGCTTGAGGAGCCGATCGGGGATGCCGATGTCAGGGGCAGGAAGACGTTAATCGGAAGTTGCTCGACACGCAAAGTTGCCCGATACGAAGTTGTGACACAATGACCGCACAAAGACAGATACAAACACAGTCACGAACGCAAATGTCGCAAACGCAAACGTCAGAGGCGCAGACAGAGATCCAAACGATGACCGGCGATCTTCTCCGCGTCATGGTCTGTTCGCCTCGCAGCGCCGTCTGGGATCGCGCCGACAAGACCGCCGCCTGGCGCGATCTCGGATTTCACCACCCTCCTGAATTCGCTGCCGCCCAGGCTCAGCATGAATCGCTCTGCCGCCTGCTTGCCGACGCCGGAGCCGAGGTCATTCATCTGCCGCCCTCCGGCGCGCTCACGCTCGACGCCGTCTACACCCACGATGCGTCTCTCCCCACCAACCTCGGTCTCGTCCTGATGAACCCCGGCAAGCCCAATCGCGTTCCCGAAGCTCGCGCCCACGCCGATCATCTGCGCTCACCTCGGCCCACAGCGAGGCGCGCAACACTCGGCGAGCCGCCGCCCTTCCTCTGGGAGAAATCACCGCGCCCGGCACCTCCGAAGCCGGTGACATCGTCTGGCTCGATCCGCAAACTTTGCTGGTTGGCCACGGCTACCGCACCAACCGGGCAGGCATCGATCAGCTCCGCGCGCTGCTCGCTCCCAGGGGAGTCACCGTACTCTCTGCTCCGCTCCCATACGGGCCCGGGCCCTCCGCCTGCCTCCACCTGATGTCCCTCATGAGCATGCTCGATGAAGAAACACATCCTCGTCGATCTCCCTTGGCTGGCCGTCGAAACCGTCGAACTCCTGCGCGCGCGCGGCTTCCGCCTCATAGAAATCGAATATTCCGAACGCGAGTCACTAGCCTGCAACGTCCTCTCGCTAGGCGGCAAGCGCCTGATCGCCCTGGAAGAAAACTCCAAAACCAACAATCGCCTGCGCGCAGCCGGCTTCGACGTTCGCACCTTTCCCGGCTCCGAACTCTGCCTGAATGGCTCCGGCGGCCCCACCTGCCTGACGCGCCCTCTGCTGCGGAGGTTAGCAACCGTCACTGCAGCACACGCACTTTCAGTGGTAAAATCCGCGTGCTTTCAGGGAAGTTAGTGAAAGGAGCAGCCCATGAAAAGAATCGCCGTGATGTCGCTGATGTTGTTGCTCGTTGCGAGTCCGTCGTTTGCCAAGACCCACAAGGAAATGTATTCCGTGTCCTGCGGTACGCTGTGGCCGGCAGTGAAGGATACGCTCCGCAACTCCGGAAAATACGGGATTCTCGGCATCGATAATACCGAGATGACGGCGTCGTTCGTAATTGGCGGAACGCTCACCGGCAAGCGCATCAACTCCGTGGTGCTGAACGCCAAGGGAGACAAGGCCTGCGAGATGCAAGTCCAGACCGCATACAGCGGATTGGTAAACAACGACGAGGGCGATTTCAAGAAACGCGTGGATGCATCGCTCGCTAAGCAGTCCTCAGCGCCACCGGCCGCGCCCGACAAAACAGAGGCTCCCAGCAAGTAACCACGCCGAAGAAGGTAGCGCCGTCGTGCCGACGGTGGTTAGGCGGGCGTCCACGCCCGCCTCGCCTGCGGAGAACTGACCTCCTTCGCTCACTCCCACCTGCTAAAATCAAACGCAGCATGCTCCTACCGTTTGTCCGCGAGATTTTCGCGGAGGTGGAACAACTTCCTGCCTTCCGGCGTGCGTCCTCCCATCTGCGCGAGAGCACGGGACGGATCAGTGTCACTGGACTCTCCCCCGCGGCCAAAGCCCTCATCGTCGTGATGCTCCAGCGCCGCCTGGAGCGCCCCTTCATCCTGGTCGTCGCCGACAACCGCGCCGCTGAAGACTTGCTCCCCGTCCTCGGCGCCTTCGCCGAACTCACCGGCTCCGCCGATTCCGATTCCATCGTCAGCGTTCCCGCCCGCGACGTGCTTCCGTTCCAGAATCTCTCGCCCCATCCCGAGATTCAGGAGGAGCGTGCCACCGCCCTCTGGAAAATTGCCACTGGCCGCGCCTCCATTGTCATTTCGCCGGTCACGGCCACTACCATCCTGCTCCGTTCTCCCGAGTACTACGCCGACCTCGCGCGCATTCTCCGCCGCGGAGAGACCTTCGACATCGAAAAGCTCCTCCAGCACCTCAACACTGTCGGCTATACCTCGACCGACGTAGTCGAAATGCCCGGCCAGTACGCCGCGCGCGGCGGCATTCTCGACGTTTACTCGCCCGAAGCCGACCGTCCCGTGCGCGTCGAATTTTTCGGTGACGAGATCGAATCCATGCGCAAGTTCGACCCGGCGAGCCAGCGTTCGTCAAATCCGGTCGATGAAGTTGTACTGCTGCCCTTGACTGAAACACCGATCAACGAAGAACTCCTCGGCTCGATCAACGCCCGTCTTTCCGGCAAACGGATCACCGGATCGCCCGAGGTAATCGAGCAGGCAGCGCGCGACTCCGGGGCAGGAGTCTTTCCCGGCTGGGAGTTCTATGCGCCCGTGGCCGGAGCCGACCGCACGATCTTCTCGCTGCTCCCCGAAGCCCGCGTAATTCTCGACGAGCCCGAAGCGCTCGCGCAGGAACTCGACAAAGTCTGGGCCCGCATCGAAGAAGCCCACGAGCGCAGCGAAATCGGCAACCTCGTCCGTCCCGATGATCTTTACCTGACGCCTGAAACTTGGCGCGAAACAGTCAAAACAATCCCCGGCGCAGACCTCGAATATTTGGCCATCGCACGTCCCATCGATCATTCTCCCTCGGTCATCCTGAGCGGAGCGGAAAGTTCGCAAAGCGAACTTTCCGCGGAGTCGAAGGACCTCTACTCCCGGCAAGGTGTCAGCCCTGGGCACGCCCCCGTTCCCGGCGCCCCGTTCCTCTCCCAGTCCGCCCCGCGCTTCCACGGCAACGTCCCCAGCATGATCGAAGAGGTAAAAAAGCTAACCGCCGCCGGAACCCGCGTAATCCTCGCCGCCCCCAACACCGGAGAAGTCGAACGCCTGGCCGACATCTTCACCGAATACAACGCCAGCTATCGCCTCGGCAGCCGCACCCGAGGCGGAGAAAGCTACGCCGATGAAACCGCCTACTTCGCCGGAGAAATTTTCACCACCACGCTCCTCAAGGCGTACATCCCCGACGGCTTCATCCTCCCCGACGCGCATTTAGCCGTCTTCGGAGCCCGCGATCTCTTCGATGAATCCGACCTGGTCGCCTCGCGTCCCGGCCGCCAGAAATCCAAAGTCTCCGCGTTCCTCTCCGACTTCCGCGACCTCCAGGTCGGAGACTACGTGGTCCACGTAGAACACGGCATCGGCCAATATCAGGGCCTGAAAGAAATCAACCAGGGCGACGGCGCAGCCGAATTCATGCTGCTCGAATACGCCGAAGCCGCCCGCCTCTACGTCCCGCTCACGCGCCTCGATTTGGTCCAGAAATATCGGTCTTCCGAAGGGGCGAAGCCAGTTCTCAATCACCTCGGCACCCAAGCCTGGGACAAGACCAAAGCGCGCGTCCGCAAGGCGATGAAAGACATGACCGACGAGTTGCTCAAGCTCTACGCGCAGCGCCAGTCCGCGCAAGGTCACGTCTACCCAGCGGATACCGAGTGGATGAAAGAGTTCGAAGACGCCTTCGAATACAACGAGACCGATGATCAGGGCCAGGCCATCGCCGACGTCAAGCGCGACATGGAGTCGCAACTCCCCATGGATCGTCTGCTCTGCGGCGATGTTGGCTACGGCAAAACCGAAGTCGCCATGCGCGCAGCGTTCAAGGCCATCAGCGACAACAAACAAGTCGCCGTGCTCGCGCCCACCACCGTCCTCGCCTTCCAGCACTGGGAGACTTTCAAGCAGCGCTTCGCCGCTTTCCCAGTGAAAATCGAAATGATCAGCCGCTTCCGCACCCCGAAGCAAATTAAGGAAATTCTCGAGCGCGTCGCCGTCGGCAAAGTCGACGTCTTGATCGGGACGCACCGCCTGCTCTCGAAAGACGTAAAGTTCTCTGACCTCGGGCTCTTCGTCGTCGACGAAGAACAGCGCTTCGGCGTCCGCCACAAAGAGCGCATCAAGCAGATGCGCACCCAGGTCGACGTGCTCACCATGTCAGCCACGCCCATCCCGCGCACGCTCCATATGTCGCTCGTCGGCCTGCGCGATATGAGCGTCATTGAAACTCCGCCCAAAGATCGCATGGCAATCCAGACCGTAGTCGCCAACTGGGATGAAAAGCTCATCCAGTCCTCCATCGAGCAGGAACTCGATCGCGGCGGCCAGATTTATTTCGTGCACAACCGCGTCGACACGATCTGGGAAATTGCCGCCAAGCTGCAATCGCTTGTGCCGAGCGCCCGCATCACCGTAGGCCACGGACAGATGGGGGAAGGCGAACTCGAAAAAGTGATGCTCAAATTCATGCATCACGAAGCCGATATCCTGGTCTCCACCACCATCATCGAGAACGGACTCGACATCCCGCTCTGCAACACCATCATCATCAACCGCGCCGACCGCATGGGCCTCTCCGAGCTCTACCAGCTTCGGGGACGCGTAGGGCGCTCCAATCGTCGCGCTTACGCTTATTTGCTGCTGCCCCCCGAAATCGAACTCACCCCCATAGCCCGCCGCCGTCTCGCTGCGTTAAAAGAATTTTCCGATCTCGGCGCAGGATTCAAAATCGCCGCATTGGATCTCGAACTCCGAGGCGCCGGCAATTTACTTGGTGGAGAGCAAAGCGGCCACATCGAAGCCATCGGCTTCGAACTCTATACGCAAATGCTCGAGCGAGCCGTAAGAGAGATGAAGGGCGAGACCGGAGTCGAGGCCACCGAGATCCAGCTCAACCTCGGCCTCAACATCCGCATCCCGGCCGAATATATAAAAGAAGAGAACCAGCGCCTGCGCATGTACAAGCGCATCGCCGGAGTGGAAACCGAATCGCAACTGAAGGACGTGCGCAGCGAATTGACCGACCGCTACGGCGAGGCTCCCCGCGCAGTCCGCAACCTGCTCGCCTATGCCGCGCTAAAACTCCAGGCCATGCGAGTCGGAGCGACCGCCATCGAGCGCAAGCGCGAGCTGGTCAACATAAAATTCAGCCAGAAGGCTACCATCGATCCCGGCAAACTGGCCCGTTTCGTAGCCTCGCAGCAAAAGACGCAGTTCACCCCCGACGGCACGCTCAAGTTCTCCATAAAAATCGCCAGCGCCGAAGGAATCCTCGAAACCTTACGTGATCTGCTGGAAGAGTTGGAAGCACAAGAAGCCCCCGTGCCGTAGCAAGAGCCGAGAGACTCGATCTGCACCGGATGGCCCAGCGCTTCAGCTTGAGCCTGTCCTATTTCATCGCCTTCCCCATGCCCCACTCCACCAGCCCCGGCAGCAATTGATATAGCTTGACCACCGGAATCATCGTCCACGGCACGATCACCTCGCGCTTGCGCTTTCGATAGCCGTTATAGGCGGCGCGAGCCACCCGCTCGGCCGTGATCCCGCGCGTCGGCGGATGCATTCCACTTCTCTTATCCGCCACCACGTGCGCGCCAAAATCCGTGCGCACGTATCCCGGGCAAACCGTTAGCACATTGATGTTGTCCCGCCGCAACTCGACGCGCGCGCCCTTGCCGATGGCGTTCAAGGCAAACTTGGTCGCCGAATACGGAGTTAGAAACGGCACCGGGACATGTCCGGCAACGCTTGAGATGTTGATGATCGTTCCGCCGCCCGTCTTGCGCATGGACGGCACCACCGCCTGAAGGCAGTTGACTGCGCCGAAGAAATTGGTTTCGAATAGCTCGCGGCAAGCCGACATCTCCATACCGGCAACCGAATCGCGAATGCCAATCCCGGCATTGTTTACCCACACATCTACCCGGCCGAAGTGGGCGAGAGTCAGGGCCAGCGCTTCGTCAATCTGGTCCCGATGGCGCACGTCGCAGGCCAGCGCCAGCGTTCGGTCAGTGTGGCCTATGCGATGTCGCGCCTCGTCGGCTCGGCCTACGTCACGAGACAGCAACACCACGCTGGCCCCGTGAACGGCAAACACCCTGGCAATCGCTTCCCCGATGCCCATGGAAGCGCCCGTCACAACCACCACGTTCCCGTCCATTTCCATGGCGACTATTATCACCCAGCTGGCTGATGGAGGGCCGGGCACGCTCGTCGATCGGAAATCTCCGGCAGAAATCAATGTTGAGGGACGGCCAACGACACCGCTGATAGAATCGGGAAGCGGTTGCAGGCTGGTCCGATGTTGCGATTGCGTGCGCGACGACCCTGAAACATTGCGACCCTAAAAGATCAAACCCTTTGAGCCTCCTACCTTTATTTCCGCTCGATTTGGTCCTTTTACCCGGAGTCCCGCTTCCGCTGCATATCTTCGAGCCGCGCTACAAAGAGATGATCGCGGAATGCCTGGAGCAGAAGAAACTGTTCGGCGTTGTGCGCGCCTCCGAGGAAGGCGTTGCTGACATCGGCTGCACGGCCGAAATCGTCTCCATTACCAAGAAATATGACGATGGCCGCATGGATATCCTGACGCGCGGTGTGGAGCGCTTCGAGGTGCTCGAAGTGAACGAGGAGCGTTCCTTCCTGCAAGCGGAGATTTCGCTGGTGCATGACGAAGAGGCGGACGAAGCTGGGGCCGGCAAGCCCGACGTGGAACTCGTCGAGCGGGCTGTGCGTCTGCACGCGGAGATCGCCAAACTTGCCGGCGCTGACCTTGCGCCGGCCGACGAGAGCGCTTCCAATCTTTCGTACCTGCTGGCCGGATCGCTGCCTCTGGACCTCGATTTCAAGCAGAACCTGCTCGCGACGCTTTCGGAAACAAAACGCCTGGAAGCTGTGGTCGGTTATCTGCAAGCCATCCTTCCGGGTCTGCGCCGGGCTGCGAAAGCGCGGTGGAATTAGCTTTCAGCTTTCAGCTATCAGCTTTCAGTTAAATTCGAATTCCTTCTGGAATTGCTTTCGCGGAAGAAATCGGCGCCATCATCATTCCCAATCATATGTGGAGGAAAAACTGATAGCTGACGGCTGAGAGCTGACAGAGCTGACAGCTTCCTCCGGCGTATAATCCGACTAAGGCTTTTCCTTTTTTCGGGGGTTCCCACCATGAGCGTTGCCCGGACGTTGGGCGAATTGCGCGCCAGTCCATTCTCAGAGAAGCGCCTGGCTTCGCGGCGCGTGAAAGACGAGATGCGCGCCAATTTGATGGCGCGGTTGCGCGCGCAAGGCGACGACCCAGATCCCGCGCCGATTTTCCCTGGCATCGTGGGCTATGACGATACCGTCATACCGCAGATCGTGAACGCGATTCTCTCTCGCCATAACTTCATCCTGCTCGGCCTGCGGGGACAAGCGAAGAGCCGCATCCTGCGCGCCCTGACTACGCTGCTTGATCCCGAATTGCCCTATGTTTCCGGATGCGAAATTCATGACAATCCTTACGCGCCCATCTGCCGCCGCTGCCGCGATTTGGTCGCTAAGGAAAAAGACGCGACGCCGATTGCATGGCTCACTCCTGAACATCGTTATGTCGAAAAGCTGGCTACGCCCGACGTGACCATCGCCGACCTTATCGGCGACATCGATCCCATCAAAGCGGCACGCGGCGGCCATGAACTGTCGAGCGAGTTCACCGTTCACTATGGACTGCTACCTCGCGCCAACCGCTGCATCTTCGCCATCAATGAACTGCCCGATCTGGCCGGCAAGATTCAGGTGGGCCTGTTCAACATCATGCAGGAAGGCGATGTGCAGATTAAGGGCTACCCGATTCGCCTGCCGCTCGATGTGGCGATTGTGTTCAGCGCAAATCCTGAGGATTACACGGCGCGCGGCAAGATCATTACGCCGCTGAAAGACCGCATCGGAAGCGAGATTCGCACGCACTATCCGGCGACGGTGGAAGAAGGGATTGCCATTACCGCGCAGGAGGCGTGGATTCAGCGCGACGGTGGGAGTGACAGTGGCCGCGAGAATGACGCGCGCCTGCATATCCCCAACTATGTGCAGGAGGTTATCGAACGCATTGCCTTCGTCGCCCGCGAAGATAAAAAAGTGGACAAGCGTTCTGGAGTCAGCCAACGCCTTCCGATTTCGGCGATGGAGAACGTGGTCTCAAACGCCGAACGGCGGGCGCTAACGCATCGGGAGAACTGTCGTCGTCCCTCGCATCAGCGATATTTATGCGGCGCTGCCTGCGATCACCGGCAAGCTCGAACTCGAATACGAAGGGGAGATGAAGGGCGCCGATCATGTGAGCCGTGAACTGATTCGCACGGCGATTGCCAAGGCGTATGACACGCACCTCCATGGCGTAAATATGAGCCAGATCGTGCAGTGGTTCGACCTGGGGGGCGAAATTCAGCTCAGCGACAACGCCGGCGCACAAGAAGTGCTGGCGGGCTTGCGGCAAATCCAGGGCCTGATGGAAAAGCTGACGAAGTTGAACGTCGGCCCTAAAGACAGCCCGGAGGTGCAGGTGTCAGCAGCCGAGTTTGTTCTCGAAGGCCTGCACGCGCACAAGAAAATTGGCCGCAACGAGGAGCGAGTCTTTACTGCCGGCGAGAAGCAGCCCAAGGTTCCGGAGAAGCCGATGTTCGAACGGGAAGAACCGGGATTTGGAAGGAAGAGGAGCTTCAATTAGCTGTCAGCCATCAGCCGTCAGCCATCAGGAAAAGCGTACTGGCGCATGCGATCAGTTACGATCCTCCTGAGCAGGAGTTTAGATTTGTTGAAGTTTAACTGAGACTGAAGGCTGAAGGCTGAAAGCTGTTCTATGAAACGCATCCGCTACAGCAAATACGTCCCCGACCCGGCCGGCGAAATGAGCATGGAAGACCTGCTCAGCGCGCTCTCCGACTATCTTCTGCAGAGCGGATTCAACGACAACTTCTGGTACGAGATGCAGAATGACGAAGGCGAGCAGACGCTCGACGAGTTGCGCCGTGCGCTCGAGCAGGCGCTGATGAACAGCGATCAGTTCGACGAAGAGATGCGCGACCGCTTTGCAGCAGATGGCAATGAACGGAGAGATGGAAGAGCTGATCGAAAAGCTGATCGAGCGCATGCAGCAGGAAGATTACATTTCAATCGATCGTCCTTGGGAAGCCCAGCCACATGATCCCGCAAAGCAATCGAGCGTGGGCGGACAGGTCGGCGACGCGCAGCAGCAAGCCCGCTTTGAGATCACCGACAAGAGTCTCGACTTTCTCGGCTTCAAGGCCCTGCGCGATCTTCTCGGCTCGCTCGGCAAATCGAGCTTCGGACGCCACGACACGCGCGACATGGCGACCGGCATCGAGGCCAGCGGCGCTCTAAGCCCTATGAGTTCGGAGACACGCTCAATCTCGACATCACGGCCACGCTTTCGAGTGCGATTCAGCGCGAGGGGCTGGGCCTGCCGCTCAATCTCGAATATCACGATCTGCAGGTGCATCAGTGCGAGTACCAGTCGTCGTGCGCCACCGTGCTCATGCTCGATTGCTCGCACTCGATGATCCTCTACGGCGAAGACCGCTTCACGCCCGCGAAAAAAGTGGCGATGGCGCTCTCGCAACTCATTCGCACGCAGTATCCCGGAGACTCGCTCTCGCTGGTTCTCTTCCACGATTCCGCCGAGGAGGTTCCGCTCTCGCAGTTGGCGCGGGTGAAAGTCGGTCCTTATTACACCAACACGCGCGAGGGACTGCGCATGGCGCAACGCATCCTGCAGCGCCAGCGCAAGGACATGAAGCAGATCGTCATGATCACCGACGGCAAGCCCTCGGCGCTGACGCTCGAAGATGGCCGCATCTACAAAAACGCCTTCGGCCTCGACCCGCTGGTAGTCAGCCAGACGCTCGAAGAAGTCTCGAAGTGCAAGCGCGCCGGCGTTCTGATCAACACCTTTATGCTGGCATCCGACTATGGCCTCGTCCAGTTCGTGCAGAAAGTGACACAGATGTGCCGCGGCAAAGCCTACTTCACGACGCCCTACACGCTGGGGCAATATCTGCTCATGGATTACATGTCGCGCAAGACGAAGACGATCCATTAGCGACTAGGCCTGTCGCGGTGAGTTCGTTACCGGTCGGCGGAATCCCTCAGGGGCTGAAGCCCGCATCACTACGGCTCTGGGCCGGCACGACTGAAGTCGTGCCCTTCCCCAAGCAAGTAAACCTATACTCGCTCCAGTAACGATTGTTCTGCGACAGGCCACTAGAGGGAAGAAGGGTAAGAAACTCCGCAAGACATGTACCACGGGTTCGTTCATTAGTTACGACCTCCGCAGCACCCGCGGTGTAAAATCGGCGCAACGCCCCCGATTCTTGGAGAACTATGAAACGACTCGCTGCCTTTGTGCTGCTCGCCATCCTAAGCTTTGCCTGCTTTGGGACCGCGGTCTACGCTCAGCGCATGACCCCCGAGCAGAACGCGCGTCAGGGTAGTAAAGCTGCCAAGAAGCAACAGAAAATGCTGAAGAAGGCCAACAAGAAGCAGAGCAAAGCCATGAAGAAATCCGAGAAGGCGCAACGCAAGGCGAACAAGAAGAATAATAAGCAATTGCAGAAGCGCCGCCCCGGATAGCCTTTGCGTAGACCGATATGAATCTGTCTTCTGCGTTCTACCCTTTGCCAGAATGCGATCTCTTTACCTCTGACTTCTGACCTCGCACCTTTGACCTTTCGCCGATTCATCACAATTCCAGCGTGACCGGGCGCATATCCTCCGCGAACACCGCTGCGCTAGGCTGATTCCACTCCCAGGACTCTCCCGGTCCCATTCCCTCCAGGAACGAGCTTTGCCATGCCTGCGCCACGACGATTGTTATTTGCCGCACTTGCCTGTGTAGCTCTCTGCACCGTGTCGCTTCCCTTCCGCCGCGGAATCCGATGAAGCCATCGCTGAGCCGTTTTCTTGGACCGCAGTGGAGGCAGCTTTCACGCCGGGCCGGGATGATTTTCGCCGGCACTGTGCTCAGTGCGGGGCCTGGCACATCGGGGCCTGGGACATCAGCACCGGTGGCAGCGAGAACCGACCGCACAGGAATGGCTCGCACCGTACCTGTGATTGAGCTGACCTTTCGCGTCGACCGGCCCATCGCCGGCGTCGAGATGGGACAAGTCCTCACGATCCACGAATGGACGGGCGCGTGGTCCCTTCAGCGTCCGATGCGGCGGGGCGAGCACATTTTGATCTTCTTATATCCGCCCAGCCGCCTGGGTCTGACCAGCCCCGTGGGCGGATGGCGCGGCCAGATCGAGCTCGATGCGAGCGGGACAGAACGTCCCTGAACCGGAACCGGCGCCGGCTGCGCTCCCCGCCCGAAGTGATCGGTCTCCGATCTTGTCGCCCGCTGCGTCCCCGCTGCGCGCAAATCGGCTAGCGCCTCCATTGATCTGATCCAGCTTGAACGGGCGATCCGCGCGGCGCGGGGAGAATAAGGCGGGGGAATAAGGCGGGGGAGTAAGGCGGGGGATAAGTATGAGCGTGACTATGCCATCGCGATTTCTGACAGTTGCAGCAGCCGTTTTTTTGAGTGCAGCCCTGTGTTATGCGGGCGGTCCGGCCTTCGTCGCGGGATCCGGCTACAACGCCGGAGTCGAAGGCCAGGCCCTCGTTTGGGCGAATGCCTCGGTGGAATATTTCACCGATCAGGGCGACCTGAGCCCGATTCTCTCCGGTGCGCAGGCCGATGCTTTCGTCGCCGCCGCGATCAGTTCCTGGACGAGTGCGCCGGGTGTCGGCTTGACCGCCACGCAGGCAGGTCATCTTGCCGAGGATGTGAACGGCAGCAACATCCAGGCGACCGTAAGCGGCGTCGATCACTGCGCCCGCTGACATTACGTCTTCGGCCACCAGCACGCCGCTCGGAATCGTCTACGACTACGACGGTACGGTCACCGATGCGGTGCTCGGCGAAGGCGCAGGAAGTCTGGACGCGTGCTTTGCCAACGCTGTGTATGGCGGGCCCGACAATTTCGCGGCGAGCGGGAATATCGCTCACGCCCTGATCATCATCAACGGCGTGTGTGCCGCCACCAGTTCGCAGTTGCCGGACGTGCAATACCGTCTGGTGCGCGTGCTGGGACGAGTCTTTGGCTTGGGATGGTCGCAGGCGAACGTGAACGTCCAGACCGGCAACCCGGTCGCAACCGCCGCCGATTACGCCGGGTTCCCCGTGATGCATTTCTTCGATTCCATCAGTTGCGTTCCCATCACCGTCTGCTATCCGAACCCCGCGGTCCCGAGCATGGACGACGTCACCGCGCTCGCGCGTCTTTATCCGGCGGCGGGCGGCAATCCGCAACCGGCGGGCCGGATCTGGGGCAACGTGTACTTCACTGACACGTCCGGCAATGCCACGCAGCAAATGCAAGGCGTCAACGTGGTGGCCCGCCTGATGGTCTCGGGCCAGCCGTCGCGGCAATACGTGGTGACGTCGGTCTCCGGATTCGAGTTTGCCGGCAACGCCGGCAACATCATCACCGGATATGTGGACGCGAACGGCCTGCGCTTCGATCGTTTTGGCTCAAACGACACTTCGGTCGAAGGCTTCTTCGATCTTGGTCAACTCACGATTCCAACGGGCCAGACCATCGCCGAGTATCAGTTGAGCGTGGAGGCCATCGACCCGAATTGGTCGTGGGGTGTTGAACCCTACGGGCCAACCCAGGTCGTCCCCTCAGGAGCTTTTGCCCCGGTCGTCGTCACTGTAACAAGCGGCTCGAATACCGAACGCGACATCCTGATGCTGGGGAGTGGGATTGGGCACTCGCACCCCGGCAGCGGCTCGAGCTACACGACTCCCGCTTCGCTCCCCTTGGGCGGGGGATGGAGATCGTGGCTGTCGGGTTATGGAGCAACCGACTGGTTCGAATTCACGGCGCAAGCGAATCGCACCGCGTCGGTCGCCGTGATTGCTCTCGACGAAGCGGGAAAGGCGACCGAATCGAAGCTCCTGCCCATCATCGGAATCTGGGAATTGAGCGACGAGAGCTGAGAACCCGGCGCCATCGTCGACGCCCTCAGCATTTAACTCGCTGACCTTCGGCACCACGCGTCTCGATACACAATTCAATTCCTCTGAAGCCTACCGCATTGGGATAGCTGACTATCGTGGGGACGGGCGTCCCGACTATTCGTATCAGGCCAGTGTTCTCTATTCCGACACGGTGACGCCAGCGCGCCTCAGTCTCGCTGGAGGTGTAACAACCCTCCAGGGCATCGGCTTCAACGAGCGGCTCCAGGTAAGCGCCGCGGGCCGCAAAGGCGTTGTTCTCTCGCAGTCGGCCACGCAGATGCAGGTGTCGCTGCCCGCCGTTACCAAGGATGGACCAGCGACGATTCAAGTCACGAATCCGGCAAACGGCTCATTTTCTCAAATGCTCGGCGCGCTAACTTATGGTGCCTCGGCCACCGACGTCCTGCTTCTGCTGCAAGGCACCGAGACGTCGACTCCCGTGGGCGCACAGGCGGCCTATCCAATCCGCGTGCGTGCGACCGCCTCCGACGGAGTGACCCCAGTGAACGGAGCGACCGTGGCCTGGAATGCGACCAACGGTGTCCAACTCTTGGCTTGCAACGGAATATCCTCGTGTTCCGTTCTTACGGATGAGTCCGGGAGAAGCATCCACATGGGTCACTCCCGTCGCTCTCGGACAAAGCACTATAACGGCCGCTCTGGCGCCCGCCTCCTATTCGCCCGCGCAGATGCAACAGGCGACCTTGGTGGAAACTGAATCCATACTCGACCTCGCCGCCGTTGCGCCGAACCGCTGGATCGCGCAGGGAGCAACCACCACTGTCCCCCTCACTGTGGAAGCGCTAAACATGGGCGCGCCACAGCCGAATGTCTCGATCGGCTACACAATCACCCAGGGCACGGCTTCGCTTACCTCCGCCACTGCGACCACCAGCGGCGCAGGACTCGCCACCGTTACGGCGCAGCTGACTAATTTGGCGGCGATGGTGCAGGCCAGCGCGTGCGTTGTCCCGGGGAACAGTCCGTGCCAGACTTTTACGTTGTTCGCCACGCCCGCCTCGATGTGGAAGATCGAGTCGTTTAGCGGCACGACGCAGGTTCTGCCCACCGGCCAGACTTTTCAGCCGTTGAAGGTGCGTGTAACGGACGGTTCCGCTGCCGCCAATCCGGTGATGGGAGCGACTGTCACCTTTGTAACGACCCTCGAACGAAACCCCGATCAAGGCGGAATGCCCATCATTCTCGGAACCTCGCAAACACCGGTAATGACCGACCAGAATGGCCTCGCTTCGATCCTCCCTACAGTCGGTAGCCTGAGCCCGTGCGATGCCTATATCACGGTAACGGCGGGCAGCGCGAGCGCGCAGTTTGAGTTGCAGAGCGTGGTTCCGATCACGGCAACTCCAGGGCAGCCGGTCTGGCGGAGTTTGATCAGGTCGCCAAGGCGCGCGGAGAGCCTCGGATTACAAACAGCGATGCCGCTGGATTCGGGCGCCTTGCCACTTGGCAATCTGGAAGCGACGCCCTCCGGGGAAGAGCCGTCCTCAAGCGCTGCCTCGAGCGCGATGCAAGATCACAAGTTCTTAATTCAGCTTCCGGGAGGCAAGCCATGAAACAATTCTTCGCGGCACTTACGCTGCTCGTTTTATTCGCCATCACATTATTCGCCATCACGGCGCACGCCGCCATCACCGAAATCCGCAAGGATTTCCTGAATCAGACATCCTTGTTATCAGCAACTCCATTTATCTCCGCCCCAGGGGCCACCGCGAATTATCTGGTATGTGTCTATCTCGACCAGCCCGGCTCTAAGAACAGCATGTCCGCCGTACTGCGTTGGACCGACGAGAACGCCCAGCCGCAGAGCTTTACGTTCTCGGCGCCCACTGGCCCCGTGAACTACTGCAATCCCATTCGCAGCCATGCTGGCACCGCCCCCACGATCGAAACCGATGGCGCGTATCCGGGAACCTATGAACTGTTCGTCACAGGGTTCGGATTTTGGACGACCGGCGCCCAGGGCCAGGGTGGAATTACGGAGCCAATCCACCGCCAGCTGATCAATGGCTTTGACGGCGTGCTTCTTAGTCCCGCCGCCGCTGGTGACTACCTGATTGCCATATCGCTCGGCGAAGGTGGAGCGTGGACGCTGAACTGGACGGACTCGATAGGGCCGCAAACCATGACCAGCTCAACGGCTGTTACCGGCGCGTTTCCCATCCACGTCCTCGGCGGCACCGAAATCACCTTCCACGGCGGAGGCCCAAACGAGCCCGTCTGGGTCGATGCCGTGCACTTCGGCACGCCGTCCGCTGGCGCTGGTCCACTCAGCGATTGGGAAACGAATCTTCTCAACTATACGAACGTGAAGTGGCCATACTTCGTCAATGTGCTTACCAGCACCACACCCGGAATGTATCTGTTTGCGGGAAATATCGCGCGAGTACCGGGCGGCGGCGGGCCTGCCGAACTGGCATTCTGGGGAGACAATCTACCCCTGCAAATCCTCGACGTTGAGCCGGACGGAGCGCCCGGCCAGAACGGATTCTTCCCGCCGCCGCTCGGCATCGTGGGCGCAGGCTACCGCAACGGAAGCGAAGGGAATCCATTCGCTTTCAATATCACTACCGCGATCAATCGCGGCAACGGACAGTTAGGATGGGGCAGTGTGCCGCCTTATAGTGCGGAGGTGGAGGTGCTCAAGTTTTGAAGGGAAACGTGAATTTTTCTTGACGTAAGAAAGCCTCGCGTTCAAGCATAAATATGTAGCGTTTTTGAATCGAATCAGCCGCTCCCAGGGGCGGTGGAACTTGGCTCTTTGAAATCAAAATCGGAATTGGGATGCTGGATAGACGATTGGTTCCAGGGCAGGGGCCTGTCGTTGACGGCGTCAAGTGTCCATTAATGGCTCAGAATGGCTCATGGCTGATTCGCAATTGTCCTATTTTCAATACTTTGCCTCTAAAGTCCTGCGCATCAATACTTTGGCGGGAATTTTTCGCTAAAGTATTGATTTCAATAGAGCGGGTTGGGGCGGGTGGAGGGGGGAGGGGGTACCCCAGTCGAGTGCTGAACCTCCCTTGCTGCCAGTGCGCCGAAAACAAAACGCCGAGAGGGCAAGCAAAAGCCCAAGGCCCAAAACCGAGTTTATTTTCCGATCCACTGATCGACCCAGTCGTTGACGGTCTTCCACCAGAGCTGCGAGTTCTGCGGCTTCAGCACCCAGTGGCCTTCGTCGGGGAAGTAGAGCATCTTTGACGGCACGCCCATCACCTGCAGCGTGGTGAAAAGCTGAAAGCCTTCGCTCACGTCGAGGCGGTAGTCGAGTTGTCCGTGGATGACGAGCGTAGGCGTCTTGAAATTCTTCCCCGCGTTGCTCGGAGACCACTTCTCATACATCTCGCGGTTCGAGTAAGGGGTGCCCTTGAACTCCCACTGGTTGAACCAGAGTTCTTCGGTCGTGCCCCACGCCGAAACTGAATTGAACATGCCGTCGTGCGTGACGATGCACTTGAAGCGGTCGGTGTGGCCGAGGACCCAGTTGGCCATGTATCCGCCATAGCTCGCGCCCAGCGCGCACTCGCGGTCTTTGTCGATGAACGGATACGCCTTCTCAGCGTAGTCGAGACCCTTCATCAGGTCTTCAAACGGAGCGCCACCCCAGTCGCCATTGATCGCGTCCACGAACTTCTGCCCGTATCCGGTCGAGCCGTGGAAGTTGATCATGATGACCACGTATCCGCTGCTCGTCGAAGAGGTTGGTGACGCAAAGAGTTCGGGATTCCAGCGATAGGACCAGTCGTCTCCCCAAGCGCCCTCGGGGCCGCCGTGGATCAGGAACTTCACGGGATACTTCTTGCTGGGATCGAAGTTGGGGGGCTTGACCAGGAAGCCTTCGACCTTGTCGCCGTGCGCGGCGGTGAACCAGAAGGATTCGAGCGGGGACATTGCGACTTGGGAGAGGACGGCGTCGTTGAGATGTGTACAGCTTGCTCTGGAGGCGGTGGAGTAAGGTGTCCGACACGGGTTGTCGCGCCCATTGGGACGTGGAGAGAACCATCATTGCGTTGGGCTCCTGAACAGAATTGTTTGAGAAAAGGATGTCTTGGCCATTGGGAGTGACGACTAGATCATCGGCTGTGGCCATTATTAGAAGCGGAACTTGGAGTCGTTCGACCGGTTGGTACCAAAGCTGAAAACACGGGAGACTTGCCTTGATTTTCTGCTGTGAATAAAGATCCGCGTCGAAAAAGGAGACCACGCGACAGTGCCCACCCAGCCGTCAAAACTCTCCGTCAAATTCTTCTTCTCGCCCGTTTTGCGCTCGTAGAGCATCAGGCGGAAGCGGTCGCTCTCGTATCCCGGACGCAGCTGGGCGCGGTAGGCGATGTACTTGCCATCGGGAGAATAGAGCGGAGTCGAGTCGCTGGCGGGATTGTCGGCGGTGATGTTCTTCTTCGGCCAGAACCCGAGCGGCGAGTCGCCCGCTCCCACACTTTCACCGGGACGATCCAGAGATCGTTGTTCGTCGACGTGGCTTCGACCTTGTCGTGGTTTGAGGTGTAGCAAATCTCCTTCCCGTCGGGCGAGAAGGCGTAGTCGTCCTGTCCGCCGAGAGAGAATTCAGGCGCATCGTAGTCGCCAGGCGTGAGATCAACCGCTAGGTTGATCACGATGATCGTATGTAGTTGGTTCCCTGCGGCGAGGACGCGAGAGTCCAAGGGAGCACCAGTCACGAAAATGTGAGTGCGTCTGCCTTCTTTGTAGGCATTCCAATGGCGGTAAAGTAGATGATCAAAGATCAGCGCCTTGACTTTGGAATCCTGATGTTCCTTGAGCTTCTTCGCATTACAGTCCTCCTGCTGCCTCGGCCGAACCATCGCACTCCGGATAAACATCCGAGGTGAACAAAATGCGGCTTCCATCAGGCGACCACAGTTCGCCGCTCGCTTCGGTCGCAATGTTCGTCAACCGGTCGATTTTAGTCACGGTTCCTGATGCGCCATCGAACTCCGCGACCCAAACTTGCGAGCCTCCTTCTTTATTAGAAATAAACGCAAACCGCTTTCCATCCGGAGCCCAGCGCGGGCGATCGCCGTCCTGATCGGGGATGAGGATGTGCTCAGCCTGGGCGCCGAGGCGGCTGCCCCTGCGTTCAGCGGCACGATCCAGATGTGCGGCGTCTTCTTATTTGCGGCCAGATCGACATCCACGACGCTGAACAGCACCCACTTGCCATCCGGCGAAGGCTCCGGCTCGCCGACGCGCTTCAGCTTCATCATGTCTTCAAATGTGAAGGGATGTTTGGCTTGAGAAAATGCGGGAAGAACGATAGCAGGAAGAGTGGAAAATATCGCAATCAGGAAAACCAAACGGCGCATGGCGTGCCTCTCCGCTGAACAGGAGAGTGTAGCAGGAAGTCAAAAGGCAGAAGTCAAATTGAAGAAGTGCGAGCCCTGGTACCTATTTGAAGCGGCGCGCTTTGATGGTTCACTTCTTCAATTTGACTTCTCACTTCTGACTTTATTTCAGTTCTTCCAGCATAGCCGTCATCTCGGACTGCGCGTGCTGGTTGCCGGTGCGTCGCGCCGATGAGATGCCATCGACCAGCATGCGCTTCGCCTCATCGACGCGCTCGGCGCCTGCCAGGGTCTGTGCCGCCATGAAATACGCGGGCGTGTAATCGGGATTCTTCTCGATCAGCGTTTTGAATTCCGTCAGCGCCTGCTCGATCTGCCCAGCCTTCGAGTACTCCATCGCCAGCCCATAGCGAGCAAACGTATCCTCGGGACTCGCGGCAAGAATCTCGGTCAACATGGCGATGCGATCCATAGAACAGCTCTCAGTCTCACCATAGCTTCGAGCTTCGAGCTGCGAGCCTCGAGCAACCAAACCCACAGGCTAACAACTAAGAGCCGAGGGCTAAGCTCAAAACCATCGCCTCGTCGCTTGAATCTACTCTCCATTCATATCACGGCGCGCGTTACAATGGCTGTTCTCCGGAGAACAACTTGGCTTGCCCCTATTTTGTCCCGCGCGAGATCGTGAATGATGGTTCCTGGCCGCATCCTGCGCGTCTGCCATTGGGCGCCGGGTGGAGTGGAGCATGCTGCGCCGACGGCGTGAACGCAGAGCTCGGAATGGTCGTCCAGCCTCCGCACATCCGTGACCTTTGCAATTTAGGGTACGCCACCGGCTGTCCGCATCTTCCCGTCAATCGAGATTGGGATGCCGTCCGTTTTTCCGTCGCCAGTGCAAGCGCCGAGCAGATCACGCTCTGCTATGTATGCGAGTTGGCCCACGCTCCCATAGAGTCTGGGACGCTTCTCTATGATCTGCACAGCGAAACCTGGGGGCACGCTCCTAAGGATCCACGCGTGCACAGGTTGGCAGCCAGCTATCTTCACGCCTACCGCGCTCGTCGCCTGACGGGAGCGGCGGCGATCGCGCCCGGAGCAATCTCGACTAACCTCTCATGAACGACGAAAAGACAAAATTAACTCCTCGGCCGGTTCACGATTCGATCTCGGAAATGGCCGAAATCGTTTTGCCGAACGATGCCAATCCGCTGAATGCTCTTCTGGGCGGACGCCTGATGCATTGGATCGACCTGGCGGGCGCGTTGGCCGCTCACCGGCACTCGCGCCAGTGGGTGGTGACAGCATCGATTGACCACCTTGATTTTCTGGTACCGGTGCGGGTCGGCGATCTTTGCATCTTACGCTCCTCGGTGAACCGAGCCTTTCATACCTCGATGGAAGTGGGCGTCAAAGTCTGGGTCGAAAATTATCGTGCCGAGCAGAAACGTCATGTCAGCTCCGCATACCTGACATTTGTCGCCATCGATGCGGCGGGCAACCGCGTGCCGGTCCCGCCGGTAATTCCTGAAACAGAAGATGAGAAGCGGCGATACGAAGACGCGGCGAGGCGCCGCGAAATCCGGAGAGTGGAGACGGAACGCCGAACCGCGACTCGGTCTTGACCGCTCGGATTGTGATGCAGGTGTGATCGCCATCACATCGGCCATTTTGATGCGGCCCTGATAATGTCATTTCTTGTTTGAGTTACTAACGTGGGCTCCCGCTGGGACAAACAATTGAGGCCTTTTCCATGGACAGCGCCCTTCTGATTCACCGTCTCCACTTCGCATTTACCGCAACTTTTCATTATCTTTTTCCGCAACTTACCATGGGTCTGGCGCTCCTGATTGTGGTCCTCAAGACCGTCGGGTTGCGGCACAATGATCCCCTATATCACCAGGCCGCCCGCTTCTGGGGCAAGATTTTCGGCATTAATTTTGTGCTTGGTGTGGTCACCGGCATTCCGATGGAATTCCAATTTGGCACGAACTGGTCTGTCTTTTCCCGATTCTCCGGCGGCGTTATCGGACAGACCCTGGGCATGGAAGGCATGTTCGCCTTCTTTCTCGAGTCCGCATTTTTGGGATTGTTTCTTTATGGCGAAAAGCGGCTGAGCCCGAAAGCGCATTGGTTGTCGGCGGTCGCTGTCTTCGTGGGCTCGTGGCTGTCAGGCTATTTCATCATCGCCACCGACGCCTTCATGCAGTTCCCGGTCGGCTACGTCAAGGCTGCAGACGGCAGCCTGCAACTCGCCAGCTTTTGGGATTTTGTGCTCAACCGGTGGGCGCTCTGGCAATACGCGCACAATATGAGCGGAGCAGCTATCACAGGCGCCTTTATTATGACGGCGGTTGGCGCTTTCTATCTGCTCTCGGGCAAGTGGACCGAGTACGGCCGCATCTTCGTCAAGAGTCGGCGTGGTTGCCGGGTGCATATTCAGCGTTCTGCAACTGTTTCCCACGGGCGACCGGCAAGGTCAAATGGTTACTGACCATCAACCCGTGACTTTGGCCGCGATGGAAGGACTGTTTCACGGCCGGACCGCGGCGCCTCTGCTCATCGTCGGCCAGCCCAATACAGAACAAGGGAAGATCGATAACCCACTGGAAGTGCCGGGCATGTTGAGTATGCTGACCTACCGGCGCTGGGGCGCGCAGGTTCGGGGGCTCGACGCGTTCCCCAAAGAAGACTGGCCCGGCAACATCCCGCTGCTCTATTACAGCTACCACATCATGGTCGGCCTCGGCACGGTCTTCATCGCGGTCATGGTAGTGGCCTTGTTGCTGCTTTGGCGTGGACAACTATTTAAATCCCGGTGGATGCTCTGGGTCCTTATGTTGTGCGCGCCGTTTCCGTACATCGCCAATACCGCGGGCTGGTTGACCGCTGAACTGGGCCGCCAACCCTGGTTGATTTATGGGTTGATGCGCACCGAGGACGGCTATTCCAAGGCGGTCTCCGCCGGCAACGGCATGTTTACTCTTCTGGGATTCATGGGCATGTATACCGTGCTCGGAATTTTGTTCCTGTTCCTCATCCGGCGGGAAATTGAAAATGGTCCGGTCGAACTTGAATCCGTCTCAGATTCCCATCCCGCGATGGAGGCAAGATAGCTATGGGAAGCGTATGGTTTTGGATTGTCGGCGTAATGGTGACGGTGTATGTCGTGCTCGATGGCTTCGATCTGGGAGCGGGCGTGATCTATCTGATCGCGGGCGAAACGGCCGAGGAACGGCGGCGCATTTTGCGCACCATCGGTCCAGTCTGGGATGGAAATGAAGTCTGGTTGCTGGCTGCCGGCGCCACGCTTTACTTTGCTTTCCCCCAACTCTATGCATCCAGTTTCAGCGGCTTCTACCTTCCCCTGATGATGGTTTTGTGGCTCCTCATGCTGCGGGCCGTCGGCATTGAGTTCCGCGCCCACATTGAAACTCCCGTCTGGCAGCAGTTCTTTGACGTCGTCTTCTCCGTCTCCAGCATTCTGCTGTGCATATTCTTTGGGGCCGCGCTCGGCAACGTGGTGCGCGGAGTTCCGCTCGATGCCACCGGCTATTTCTTCGAGCCCCTCTGGACGAACTTTAAGCTCGGTCCGCACACTGGGATTCTTGACTGGTATACGGTGTTGATCGGTGTGCTTGCGTTGGTGACGCTGGCCGGACACGGCTCCCATTATGTCGCTCTGAAAACCGATCAGGAACTTGGCCGGCGAGCCCGCGGATTCGCGCTGCTGGCCTGGCCCTTGCAGTTTTTTCTGACCTGCACTTCGCTGCTGGCGACTTACTTCATCCGGCCCGACATCTTGTCGAACTATGCGAAGTACAAAATTGGCCTCCTGGTGCCGATTGTTGTTTTTTCGAGCCTGGCTGTAATGCTCTGGGCAACTCCCGATTGGCCTCCTGGTGCCAATTCTGGTCTTTTCGAGCCTGGCTGTAATGCTCTGGGCTACTCCCAAGGGCAAAGAAAAAACCGCATTCATCGCTTCGAGTCTGTACATCGCCGGCATGCTGGTCGGCGCCGCATTTGCGCTGTATCCGGTTGTGCTTCCCGCCCGCGATCATCAATACGACCTGACCATCGAAAACACTCGTGCTGGTATTTATGGCCTGCAGGTTGGCCTGGTCTGGTGGACGCTGGGCGCTGTGCTGGCGCTGGGCTACTTTGTGTTCGTCTATCGGATGTTCCGCGGCAAGGTGCAGATGGGAGAAGGGCACTACTAACGATTGCAGAAGTCAAAAGTCAGATTGCAGAAGTAAGAACCTCTCCCGACCGCCGCTTCGTGCGCACGATGTCGAATTCTGAGGGCTTTTAACTTCTGCAATCTGACTTTTGACTTCTGCAATTGATCGTAATCGCGCGTCGTCGTCGCCAACGCCTTCCTCCCGTATAATCAAGGACATGAGCGCTCATTCCCATCATCCCGGCCAGCAACAGCCCACCCCTCAACCTCTTCCCGGCGTTAATGCCATCATCGCTGTTGGTTCCGGCAAAGGTGGAGTCGGCAAGACGACGCTTGCTGTCAACCTGGCGCTCGCGCTCAGCAAGATGGGGTATCGGGTCGGCCTGCTCGATGGAGACGTTTACGGCCCCAACGTTCCGCTTATGCTCGGCACCAGCGAGCAGCCCAAGGTGATGAGCGAAAATCACATCTCGCCGATCAACGCGCATGGCCTCAAAGTGATCTCGGTGGGCTTCCTCAATCCGGGAGACAAGCCGCTGATCTGGCGCGGGCCGATGCTGCACTCGATCATTCGCCAATTCATAGGGTCGGTCGATTGGGGACAACTCGACTACCTGATCGTCGACTTGCCGCCAGGAACGGGCGATGTTGCGCTCTCGCTGATCCAGACCGTTCCCCTTACTGGCGCGATCGTGGTTTCGACTCCCTCGGATGTAGCGTTGCAGGATGCGCGCAAGGCGATCGAAATGTTCCGCCAGATGAAGGTGGATATCGTCGGTATCGCCGAAAACATGAGCTACTTCGTGTGTCCTCACTGCCAGCATGAGATCGATATCTTCTCGCGCGGGGGCGCGGAAAAGACCGCGAAGCAATTTGACGTAGCCTTTCTCGGCAGCATCCAACTCGACCCTGAGATCCGCAGGTCCGGAGACAGCGGATCGCCCGCCGTGCTGCAAGGCGAAGATTCTCCGCATGCGAAATCGCTATTCGAGTTTGCGCGCAAGGTGGTGGCGCGAGTCGAGGAGATCAAGGCGAGCAGTTCCGAAGGCGTGATTCAGATCCAGTAGAGTTGCGTTCCGATGGCGGCGCAGCCGCCATATCCGAGGGAAGTCCTCGTCCCAGCCACCTCAGCCTGAGATTCGGCCCGCTTGCTAACAATGCCCTGAATGCACTACACTGTAGTGCATGAAGACCGAAGTTTATAGCTGGCGCCTTTCCGGAGAGCTAAAGTCGGACCTGGAGCGGGTCGCGCGCACACGGAGGGTGCCGGTTTCGGCGATCCTCGAATCCGCCGTTCGCGATCTTCTCAGACAGGGCGCGGGCCATCAATCCGAAGAGGAAACTCAACGACGGCTGCACCAGAGCGCTTCCCGCTGCCTGGGCATTTTGGCGAGTGGCAAGCGCCGGAGAGCTGAGACGGCTCGCGACGTCCTGCGCCAGAAGCTGAGACGCCGCTATGAGCGCTAACGCTCTGATCGATACGGGCGCGATACTGGCACTACTTGACAGCAGCGACCGTTGGCACAATCGCTGTGTGGACGCCTTCCGCCAGCTTCGCTTGCCGCTGCTCACGTCGGAAGCGGTTTTGACGGAGGTGTTTCACCTGCTGGGCGAGACTCGCCGCGAGATGGAAGCCGCGTGGAAGTTTATCCGTTCGGGAGCTCTGACGTTTGGCACGATTGACGAGACGGAACTGCCGGCTCTCCACCAGCTGATGTCGCGCTACTGGGACCGACCCATGGATTTTGCCGATGCGACGCTCGTGTATCTCGCGAAGCGGGAATCCCTTTCCCAGATTCTCACGGTCGATCACGCGGATTTTTCCACGTATCGCATCGAAGGCAAGCGCCAGTTCCGCGTGCTGCCGCGCGAGCGTCCATAATCCGCGGACCAGTTCAAGGATTGCGTTTATTCGGCTCGAATCTCGACAGCCGGTACACTGGCTTCCGTCCTTTCGTCCTTCAGCACCAGCCGCGCCACCATTTCCCCCAGCGCCGGACCGTGCTTGAATCCATGCCCCGATCCGCCGCCGACGATCCACACATTCTGGTTCGAGGGATGGCGGTCGATGATGAAGTTATGATCGGCCGTGTCTTCGTATTGGCAGACGCGCGTTTCGAGCAGCGGCGCATCTTTCATTCCGGGAAAACGGTAAGCGACGTAGCGGCGCGCTTCGGCGAGCCTATCTTCGTTCACCAGTCGCTCCCCTGACGTGGGATCGAACTCTGGCCCGCGAGTGTCATCGGCCAGTTTGAAGCCGCGTCCCTGATTTCCGGGAATACCGTACATGAAGTGATCGCTATGATCGGCCCACACGGGAATGTTTTTCTCGTCGTAGCGCGGGTCATTTGCGTGTGATCCCGCCGGAGGCCCAAAGAAGAAGACATCCTGCTTAGTCGATAGAAAGTGTGGCGCGACCGTGTGCGGGAAGAGTTTTCCCAGCCATGGTCCACAAGCAAAAACATAGCGGTCGGCGGCGAGCGTCGACTCGTCGGACAGCGCAAGGCCTTTCGAGTTTCGACCTTCAAGCCAATCGGGGCGTTCAGATCCGTCTGCTTCCTCGACAATGTGCGGTGCTACGGCTGCTTGCCGATACTCGCCGCCTTCGGCGATAAAATGCTCGACCACCGCCTGCGCCGATGCGCGCGCCAGCAGGTATCCGCTGTCTGGCTCGTAGATACCCCAGATGATCTGATCGAAGTTGATCTGCGGCCAGCGCCGCGCCATCTCGGTAGTCGAAAGTTGCTCGAACGGAATACCTGCATCTTCGAGCAAGGGCAGCGATCCGCGCTCGAACTCGCCCGAACCTTGGGCCATCCACAAAACTCCTATCGGAAAGAAAAATGTTTGCTTCCACTGCGACTCGTGTTCTTTCCAAAGCGCCATCGCACGGGCGGAGAGTTTGGTATAAGGCTGGTCAGGCCCGTAGGCGCCACGAATAATGCGGGTTTCTCCACCGGAAGAGGCGCGCGAGTTGCCCGGCCCCCAGGCGTCAATCAGGGTCACCCGCGCTCCGCCGCGCAGGAGGTAGAGGGCAGTCCATCCACCGAAGGCCCCCGCGCCGATTACCGCGATGTGATGCTTGCTGGTCATCCGCTGCTGTTATTACTCGGGGCAGTATATCTTGATGGATTTGTGAACCTATTCCCACCTGGTTACTGTTTTCAAACGGCATTGAAACAGGTTGGGGCAGTTCAGAGATTTGTCTCGATGATCGGACACATCTCGAAACTGCCCCAATCAGATTTTCAGGCAACGGCGCGACTGTTGAAGCTCCTTACAGAAGGAACTCCGCGGTCGTCGCTAGTGTTTCCCTGGAGGCGTGGCCGCAGGCTTGGTCGCGGCCGGTTTCGCGGGTTTGACTGGCGAGCTGCCCGCGGCCGGAGCCGCTACGCCGGATTGCGTGTTGTAGGCCTCGACGATCGGTTGCGTTATATCGACAGCGGGCCCGTACCAGATCACCGGACCACGCGGCCACTGCTGGGAGGTGTCGAGAATCATGCCGTAACCGTTGTCTCCAGCGTACTTCACGATGAGCGGCGCCATTTTGGTCAGGATTTTGTTGCCGATCTCGCCCTGCTGGCTCTGGAAATCCTCCTGCGCGTCCTGAGTGGACCGGTCGAAGCTCTTCTGCTTGCCCTCGATCTGCTTGACGAGCTTGTCACGCGCCTCGTCATTCAGTTTGTCTTGCTGGGCACTGAGCTGCTTCTTCAGGCTGTCGATCTCCTCGGCCTTACCCTTCAGTTCGTTCTGCTTCGGCTCAAACTTTTTGCTGAGCTCCTGGAAATCACGCTGTCCTTCGTTGGAGGCGAAGATCGCCTGTTCGATATTGATGGTACCGACTTTGGTGCCCATCGGCTTGGGCGCGGTGTCCGTAGCGGATGGAGCATTGGGAGGAGTGGCGGCCGCGGGAGTGGCGGCCTTGCCCGTCTGGGCGAGAGTAAACAGGGAGAGGCCGAACACTACGGCCGCGATGCGCGCGAACTTGCTGATCATTGGATCCTTTGAACTCCTTCGGGATTTTTCGGGAACTTTGATATTTCCAGTTCGCTGGACTCTACGAACTGATCGCAAGCGAGCCGATCTGACCCGCACACCGAGCACGTGGGCGCGTACCACGCCCGGCTCTTCACGCTCGAACGCAAGCGTGGTGATCACCCACAGTTCCTTGATTGGGTGTAGACGCACAAATTATACGGAGGGCGGAGAACAGCGTCAAACGGCGCACCTGGGTGGTCGGGGCTCCTTTCGCGCTCTTGCATTCGTTCGGATCGCCTCAGCGCAACCGGTGAAGGTACTCGACCAGATCTTTGACGTCTTCTTTGCCCAGACGCTGATCGAAGGCAGGCATGATTCCCTTGCCCTCGATAATCGTCATCCGCACCTGCGCGTCGGTGGCCGGGGCGCCGCTGGGCAGCGCTTTGCGAAGAAACAGTCCGTGCAGGTTGGGAGGCTGCTTGAGCAGATCCGGCTGCGCGTTCTCGTGACACTCGGCGCAGTTGTTGTCGTAAATCCATTGCCCTTCAATCGCGGCGGCGCTCGGCTGCTGCTGCGGTTTGCTGTCGCACGCCAGCGCCAGCAGCGCTGCCGTCAGTCCTGCCACCAGAAGAAGCCCGCGAGCCATCACTCTCCTCCGGCCTGCGAAGTAGTGTGGGCGGCATGCTGCAAGCTCGCCATCAGTTCATTCCAGGTCCATTCGGTGGACCAGTATTTCGCTATAGTTCCATTCGGCGCAATCAATACGATGCTCATGGTATGAGTGATCTGGCCATCTTCTTCCTCATACTCAAGGCCGAATGCCTGGGCCAGACGGCGCAGATCGGCCGGATCTGTAGAAGCAAAGTCCCAGTGGGCGAAGCCACTCTCGTCGCCCTCCAGATACGCAAGCCCGTACTTGCGCAGCACAGTGGGCGTGTCATATTTCGGGTCGAAGCTGATGGTCAGCAGGTGTGTATCTTTATAGTCGTTCGCATTCTTCCTGAGCGCATTCTGAATTCGGGCGAACTGGCTGCTCAGCCGTGGGCAGAAGTTCGGCATGGGACAGCGCGTGTAAATAAATGTGACGAGCACCGCTTTCCCGGCGAAATCGGAAAGCTGGATCTTGCGGCCGTCCTGATTGGTAAGAGTGACGTCGGGTACGCGCGCTCCGGGCGCAAGCATCTGCGAGCCGGTTGGGGGCTTGAATTTCCGCGCCCCGATTTGTCGGTGATGCGAACATTTTCCAGCCAGTAGTTGCTGCGATCGCCGCTAACCACGACCTCGGCGGTGATTTTGTCGCCGGGTTCGACCTGTTGGAGCACCGCAGGATCCTTGACACGGTAAGGCATCGCCATCGCCGCCATGAAGCCGGGAATGTCTCCATGGTTCACGGTAATTTCACCGGTCGACGCATTCTTGTCGACCACCTCGCCCTGCAGAGGATAGCGCTTGGTCCGGGTACATGCGACGAGTACGGTAAGCAGTAGCAAAGCGAATGGCAAAACGAATCGGGATTTCATGATGCTGTCCTCATCTCTTGGTTGTGCTCCATTGCTCGGTTGCACTCCTCAATAGTGGAACCGAAATCGCATTTGGACATAGATCTCGCGCGGATTATTCCAGTGATAGCCTCCGAAGGTAGGCTGTTGTCATAGTTACCCGGTCATTGGCGACGTTCAAGCCGTTTACCGAAGCGGTAGAAGCGTTCGCCGAAATCCTTGCCGAGCGAGAGATCGAACGTGGTGTGCCCGGGTAAATAGTCGCCCTGGTAGGGCCAGCCGGGGAACGCCGTTTTCTCCGTTGGTGAAGCCGGAGCCGTAATAGACGTTGCTGGAAGCATAGGAATGCCAGGGGAAAGAAACGTCGCCGCCGATGTTCAGCGTGTTGCGCTGGTCGTGGTCGAGCGGGCAGAGTCGCGGCGGATCGCACAGATTGGTGATGAAGTCCGTCAGTCCTCCGGTGATGGTGCCCCTGCCGTAGGCGATCTGATTGGAATAGGCGAGATGAAGCTTGCGCGCGATGGGCGATGCGCGGCGAGCGGAGGGTAAGTTCCCATGCCCGGATGAGAGCTTGTTGAATCGTGAGCGGAAAGAAGATGTTGGATGCTCCGATCTTGTTGTGGTCGAGAAAATTACCGACGCGGTTTCGGAAGGTGTCGGCGTCGAGAGTCCATCCGCGAAAAGGCATGGTGACGCCGAACTG
Source organism: uncultured Acidobacteriaceae bacterium (assembly GCA_963709055.1). GTDB lineage: Bacteria > Acidobacteriota > Terriglobia > Terriglobales > Acidobacteriaceae > Acidiflorens. The sequence goes on along the minus strand of CAVPUZ010000021.1, from coordinate 193,082 downwards.
AAATTCTTCGTCGCGCTCGCCGTGCAGCGGGATAAATGTGCAGCTGTTTTCCGTAGCACAATCGCAGCAACGGGCCAGATGCGGTTCGATGGGCGGCGCCTGGTAGTAATGGCCGTAGAAGGCGCGGAAGGTCCAGTTGAGGCGCGGGAACGGTGACCGTCGCGCCGAAACGCGGGCTGATGGCGGATTCTCACCGGGGCCGCGTGCCTCGAGCAAAATTGCCTTCGGCGAAGCGGGTGGGTCGCACCCGGCGGAGAGCATCAGCCAGGAAAAGGGCTTGAACTTGTCGTCGAGGAAGAAGGCTGCGAGATCGGCGGTGCGGACTTCGGAATCCGCAAACGGATCACGAATGGGAAAGTTGGGATCGCCGCTGCCGTGCGTTGAAGAGAATACCGAACAGCTGGCTGTCGTGCTGGTGAAATCTAACGAAGCCAGCCTGCAGATCGTTCTGCTTGTAGTTTGCGGCGAAACTCACCTGGCCGCCGACGTAGGTCGAGCTGTGATTTTCGGTGGTGGCGACGGGATAGTCGGTCGGATTCGCTCGCGTAGTCCCCGCTGTTGTAGTGGTAGAACGGGCGAGATTGTGAGCAGAAGGTGCGAATTGAAAGTGTGGACCCATGAAGAAGAGGACGCCGGCATCGGATTCGTGCTGACCGTCGCGCAGGCCGCTGCTGTCGATACCTTGCGTGCTTTCGAAGTCGTTGGAATTAGGGTCGTAGGGAACCTGGATAGTAATCGCTGGCGGCAGTGCGTGATGAGACGAAGCTGGTTGGAGGGATCGACATTGAAGATAAAGGAGCCGAAGCCGCCATAGCCGTTGTCGGCATCGTGCACGACACGGCAATAGGCGGCTGCAGTCCGAGATTGCTGCGGTTGCCGTTGACGCTGGCGTAATAGGCGAAGCGCTCGGTGTGGCTGCCGAAACTGAAAGAGTCGTTGGTCTGATAGAAATTGCCGGCGCTGAGCACGAGCTCGGCCTCGTTATTGCGCTCGAAACCGGTACGGGGCACGACGTTGAATACGCCATAGGTGCGGTCGCCGAATTCGGCGCCGTAGCTGCCGCGATCCGACCTCCAGGTAGTCGATGTCCTTGGGATCGAATTGGGGGCCGAGGTTCTGGCGATGTCGGTGTTGATGACGGGAATGCCGTCGAGCAGCCAGGTGGTCTGGTGGCCGCCGCGGATGTGAAGTTTGTCGTGGGTAACATACGCTCCGGGCACGTAGTCGGTGATCATGGCCAGGCTGTTGGTCCGGTCGGCTCCGGGAGTGCGCTCGATATCCAGCGCGGTCGATGAGCGTGGTGGGAGTCGAGGCTGTCGGTGGGAGCAACGGCAGCCTGCCGCCGAGACGGTGAGCTTTTCGCTGGCAGAAGCAATCTGCAACTGAAAATGAATTACGGGAACGGAGCCGGAGATAACGGTGACGTCCTGGGCAGTTTGCGCGAAACCTTTGCTGGCGACGCTTACCGAGTAGTCGCCGAGCGGAACGGCGTTGAGCTGGAATTCGCCATCGGCATTCGTTGTGACGCTTTTGGCCCAATCGGATGATTTGGCCTTAAGCATGACCATGGCGTCCTGAATCGGCCGATGTTCGGGATCATGCACGACGCCGCGGACCGCGCCATAAACGTCGGCGAAGGCGACGGACGGAACAAGCAGAACGGCAGCGATCAGAATGCGTTGGAAGCTTCTCATGGATTCTCCTCGATGGCGCGGTACCACATCGTCAGGCACGGGTACGTGCGCTCGGGCCGCGGCGCACACTAGCGACAACTGTTGGTGGCGGACAGACGCCAAAGGGTGCCATCCGCAGACGAACGAACGCGCCAACAAAGTTCGCGATATGAAATGTGGGTTGGAGGCTAGCCGCGAGGAGGAGCGCGAGCGGAATCAGGGCCGATCAAGATGGCGGAGACGCGATCCGTGAACGGCACGGGAAGGCGAGCTCGATCAGAAGACTGACCGAGGAAAGCTGGAACGTAACCGGCTGGGCCCATTCGGAAATCTTCGGGAGTCGGCAGCAGCAGTTGTAGTTACAGTGGTTGCAGCAGCAATCGAGCGAGCGGAGAGAAGCTTCAGTTGAGGCGGATGAATTCTGCGACTCGGAATCTTGCGGCACGTGACCGTGCCAGGCAACGTGACAGCGCGTCGGGCGAGCGGCGGCGCGAGCATCTGAAGCCGCCGGCGCATGCAGTGCATGCCTTCCGCCGGAGCGAGACTAGCCATCGCGAACGGCCCAAAGGCCGGAACGAGCATGACCAACAGCAGAACGCCGGCGGTCATTCGATATGTGACGGCTGCATTCCTCATGATCATCCTGGAACTCGGATACAGCCTCCGAAAGCTTCGATGCCGAAAAGAAGCTGCGAGGCCAACCCCACGGTCAGATGGCCAAAATCATAGCAGCGGTTACGGGCGAGTGGCCAGTGGTTTAAGCTTTGACCACAGATGCCAAAATCGCAGGGAGAGAAAAGGCTTTCTCGGCGCTCTCTGCGTCTCGGCGGTAGGTTCCGGTTTTCACCGGATACTGGCAACTGAGTTATGGGGACGAACTACGGTACCATTTCCACGATGCACGAACTGGCGAAGAGGCTGCTGAGAACAATTCGGAAGCAGGAACTCTTGCGTGCGGGAGACCGCGTCGCAGTAGCGGTTTCGGGCGGGGCGGACTCGGTGGCGTTGCTTTGCCTGCTGGGAGAGTTGCGGGATGAATTGGGGATCGTACTCTCGGTCGTGCATGTGAATCACAAGCTGCGAGGCGCAGAGTCGGATGAGGACGAACGATTTGTGATGGAACTGGCGGCGGCACATGCGCTGGAATTTCACACAGTAAATGCTCCGGTTGAGAGCAAGCGGGCGAGCGGGGGTGGTCATTCTCCGGCGCACTTCAGGGGTAGAGGCAGCGGCCCGAGAGTTGCGCTACGAATTCTTTCGCGAGTTGGCGACTCAGGGTCGTGTCGGGAAGATTGCGACGGCTCACACCCTGGAAGATCAGGCGGAGACCGTGCTGCTGCGCATCTTCCGAGGCACTGGCATTCGCGGGCTGGCGGGAATTCATCCCCGACTCCGACTGGAGAACCACGGGAGCAGAAAGGCAGCCAGGAATCTTGGGGAAGAACTCTGCGCAAAGGATCAGCGGTACGAGGATGACCGAGGTGGTGCGGCCGCTGCTTGGTTTCCGCCGGGCAGACTTGCGGGATTATCTGCGTGGGCGCGGCCAGAGCTGGCGCGAAGATTCGTCGAATGAGAATCTGGCTTTCCTGCGGAACCGCGTGCGGCGACAATTGCTGCCCTTGATTGTTGAAGACTATGGTGAGGCCACAATCGAACACATGGCCGAACTGGCGGAGATTGCACGCGCGGAGGATGAGTGGTGTTCCGCGCAGTTGGCGGATACGGCAGATGTAGGTGTGGCGCCGACTGCGCCCAGCCTTGACGTCGGGCAACTGCTGAAGTTGCCGCTGGCGGTGGCACAGCGAGCTGGTGCGAGCATGGGTGGAGACGAATGCTCCAGAGGTGCAGATTTCATTTCGGCTGATCGAGGAGATTCTTGATCTGGCGCGGGGAGAAGTGGGCAAGAAGCTGGAGTTGCCGACCGGGGCGGCTTGCGGCAGCGCTGTGCTCGGGAACGCGGGCGTCGGGACTGCTCGTCGGATGACCGCTCGCCAGATCAACGTCAGGCGCGGGCGAAAAGAACTGATGCTCGAATGGAGAGCTGTTGCTGAGCCGGGCAATTATCAATATGCATTGGCAGTGCCGGGGAAAATTGCGGTTCCGGAACTGGGGGTCCGGATCGAGGTGCTTCTGGTGGATGTCGGAAGCGTTCTGGAATGTGAGCGGCAGGGGTTGCTCGATCCAGGACTTGTAGGGTCAGAGCTTGTGATACGCAACTGGCGGCCGGGCGACCGGTATTGGCCCACATACACGGCGGCAGAAAAAAAAGTGAAGGAACTGCTCAACGACCGGCATGCAATCGGCCCGGAGAAGAAGCTGTGGCCGGTGGTGATAGCGGAAGACGGCAGCCTGGTATGGATGCGGGGATTTCCGGTTCCAGACTCCTTGCGTGCGCGCACGGGGAAGGGAATTTGGATTCGGGAGATTGGTCCGGATCGTGACCCGAATCTTCCCGACAAATAGGAAAATCCTTGGCGCGCAGGAAACGAAAACCGAAGCAATGAGAGCGTTCCTGGTCGAGCAACTCTTATCGCCGAAAAGCTGGCAACACCTTCTCCTTATATTTCTCCAGCGTGTCTTCCTCATCTCCGCACATAAGATAGATATTGAACTGAGTAACTCCCGCATTGGCGAGCGCGTGTAGCTTGTCAATGTGCGCTTCTACCGGTCCGACAAGGCAGAAGCGGTCGGTAACTTCATCCGAAACGAAATCGGCATTGTTGCTGTCAACTTCGCAATGATGAAGGTAATCGTACTGCCCCCGGTCGCGCACATAGGAGGTTAGCGCGGGCGGAAGCTCTTCCGGCTTATAGCGCGAAACCAGATCCACAACGTGATTGGACACTAATGCGGGAAACCAGCGGACGTGATCGCGTCCAACTTTGAGGTCATTCGAAACCCAGACTGGCGCAGCAGACATAATCTCAATCTTGTTTGGATCGCGGCCAGTGGCCTGCGCACCCTTCTTCACAAAGCTCACGCACCACGCAATCAGGTCTGGATCGGCAAACTGGAGAATTACGCCGTCGGCAACCCTGCCCGCCATTTCGAGTACCTTCGGTCCGTACCCTGCGACCCAGACAGGCGGGACGCCGCCGTTCGCCCATGGGAGGCGCGTGGGACGGCCTTCGTAGTCCATCTCTTTCGCGCCCGTCAGATCGCGAAAGGCTTTGACGGCTTGTTCCAACTCGGCGGGAGTAACGGGCTTCTTCCCAAGCACGCGGCGCGAGCTGTCGCCCCGCCCGATTCCCAACTGCATGCGCCCGCCAGAGATGAGATTAAGCGTCGCGAACAAGCTCGCGGTAACTGTGATGTCGCGCGTGGCAGGATTTGTGACGCACGTGCCGAGGCGCATCTTCTTTGTGTTCGCGGCCATCAATGTGAGCATGGGATAGGGCTCGAGCCAGAGCACGTGGGAGTCGAAGATCCAGCCATACTCAAAGCCGGAGGCCTCCGCCTGGCGCGTGAGCGCAAGAATGCGCTCGACCGTCATGTCGGGCTTGATTGTGATTCCGAAGCGCATGTTGTCTCCTGTCTGTGGAACGTGGTGTTCCCTGCTGGTTCAGCCTTTTCTATACCATCCGAAAAGCCAGCAGTGATGGGCGGAGGTCGGCAGTTTAGCATAGAATCCCTGCTGTAAAGACTAAGGAGAACGAGCACTCATGGGCTTTGACACCATCATCGTTAACGGCCGCATCGCGACCGCGACTGACACGTACGCAGGCGATGTTGCTATTAAGGATGGAAAGATTGCAGCCCTTGGCCAAAGCCTGCCTCGCGAAAATGCCGGCAAGATCATCGATGCGGCAGGCAAGTACGTGTTGCCCGGCGGAATCGACGTGCATACCCACCTCGATATGCCCTTCGGAGGCACGACCAGCGCCGACGATTTTGAGACCGGCACGCGCGCCGCCGCGTTCGGCGGCACGACAACCCTGATCGACTTCGCGATCCAGTACAAAGGACAGACCCTGCGAACCGCTTTCGACGCTTGGATGAAAAAGGCTGCGGGACGGGCGGTCTGTGATTACGCATTCCACTGCATCATCACGGAACTGGCCGATGCGCAACTCGACGAGATGAACGCGCTGGTGCGTGAAGGTGTCACGAGCTTCAAGTTGTTTATGGCATATCCCGGCGTGTTCATGCTTGATGACGCCAGTATCTTCAAGGCATTCCGCGCAACCGCAAAAAACGGCGGGCTCGTGTGCATGCACGCCGAAAACGGAAATGCCATTGACGTCATCGTTCAGCAGGCATTGGCGGAAGGGAAGAAAGCTCCGAAGTATCATGCGTTGACGCGGCCCACGACGGCGGAAGCCGAAGCTACGTCCCGGGCAATTGCACTCGCCGAAATGGCTGGAGCGCCTGTCTACATCGTGCATTTGAGCTGCAATGACGCGCTCGAAAAAGTTCGCGAGGCGCGCGATCGTGGATTGCCCGTCTACGCGGAAACCTGTCCGCAGTATTTGTATCTTTCGCTGGAGAACATGGATGCTCCCGGTTTCGAGGGCGCCAAGTATGTTTTTACTCCTCCGCTGCGCGAGAAGTGGCACCAGGAAAAACTCTGGAATGGCTTGAAGCGTGATCATCTTCAGGTTGTGTCAACCGACCACTGTCCTTTTTGCTTCAAAGAACAAAAAGAGTTGGGACGAGACGATTTCACGAAAATTCCCAATGGAGGCCCGGGTGTCGAGCATCGCATGAGCCTGATTTTCTCTGGTGGGGTGGCATCCGGGCGATTCAGCGTGAACCGTTTTGTGGAGCTGGTTTCGACCACGCCGGCGAAACTTTTTGGACTGTATCCGCGCAAAGGAACGATCGCGGTTGGGAGTGACGCCGACCTCGTGATCTTCGATCCAGATCGCAAACATGCGATCAGCGTGAAGACCCACCACATGCGCGTCGACTATTCAATGTTCGAAGGAATCGAAGTCACGGGGATGCCGGACGTCGTGCTCTCACGCGGCCGCGTGGTGGTTCAGGCCGACAAATTCGAGGGACGGGCGGGAGCAGGAGAGTTTCTAAAGCGGGCACTCTATACGCAGCCGTAGCGTGGGAGCTCTGTCCCGATTGGACGGGCAAAGGCCCATCGCCACACAACCTGCTAGTGCTTGTCTCCCTGCTCCGTAAAGAACTTTCCCGTGGTCCCGGATGAAAAATATCGCGACGTCACAGTCTTCTTACGTGTGAAAAACTCAACCGCATCCCATCCGTGGACGTGCAGATCGCCAAAGAACGAATCTTTCCAGCCGGAAAATGGAAAATATGCCGGCGAGGCCGCCACGCCGATGTTGACGCCCACCATACCCACTTCTACGCGGCGGCTGTACTCCCGCACGGCAGCGCCGTCTTCAGTGAAAATGGAGGTGCCATTACCACGTGGATCGCTATTCACAAGCGCTATCGCCTCATCGAGCGTGTTCACATGCATCACGGAGAGCACAGGACCAAAGATTTCCTCGCGCGCCGCCCGCATCTCCGGTTTCACGTTGTTCAAAATCGTCGGGCCCACGAAGTTGCCGCCCGCCGGGGCCTTAGGGCGCCGGCCATCCACCAGCAATTCTGCTCCTTCTTTTATGCCGCCTTCAATGGCATCATGAACGCGCTCGCAGGCCGCGTGCGAAATCACTGGACCGAGGCTTACCTTCGGATCTCTGCCATCCCCCGCAATCAGCTTCTCCGCCTCTTCTTTCAATCGGCTCATGATGGCCGCCTGTGCCGAGCCAACGGTTACGAGCACCGATCCCGCCATGCAGCGCTGGCCGGCATTGCCAAATGCGCTGCCCAGCACGTTCGAAACGGTCTTATCAACCACCGCGTCCGGCATCACGACCATGTAATTTTTCGCGCCGCCCAGCGCCTGCACTCGTTTTCCTTTTTCTGCAGCGCGCCGGTAAATGTACTTCGCCGTCGCGACCGAGCCCACGAAGGAAACCGCGTTGATCCGGGGATTGTCGAGAATTGCGTTCACCACATCATGCGCGCCATGCACCACGTTGACGACGCCACGCGGCAGGCCAATCTCTTCCAGAATATGGCAGATCAGTTCCGAGGTAAGGGGAACCTGCTCCGATGGTTTCAAAACAAATGTGTTGCCACAAACAATGGCAAAAGGCAGAAACCACATCGGAACCATGGCAGGAAAATTAAAAGGTGTGATGGCGGCGCAGACCCCAACGGGCTGCCGGATGGTTTCGGTATTAATTCCGCGGGCCACTCCTTCCAGAATGCGGCCCTGCATCGTCATGGGAGAAGCGCAGGCCACCTCCAGCACTTCGATCGATCGCGTGATCTCCGCGCGGGCATCGGAGAGGACTTTGCCCCCTTCGCGAGTGATCGATTCGGCCAGTTCGTCAATGCGTTGCCGGAATTTCTCGCGCAATGCGAAGATGAATTCCGTTCGCTCGCCCACCGAACGCCCGCGCCAGTCGGGCAACGCGGCGCTCGCGGCAGCCGCGGCGGCTTCGACATCGGCGGCTCCGGATAAGGGCACACGCGCCAGCACTTCGCCGTTGGCCGGGTTGGTCACGTCAAGACGTCCGGCCGCCTGCGCCTGTACCCAGCGCCCGCCTACGTAATTCGCGAGAACTCTGGCCGCAGAAGGCTTATCCGTAGCGACCGTATCCACCGGCAGAGTATTTGTCTGGAACGTCATGGTTACCTCCCTTTAGGATGTTTGCCCGGTAGCGTCGTCAACCCGATCCGCCGCCTTGAATCCGCGTTACAAGTTCAGCAAAAAGTCGGCGCCCCGGTCGGGCGAAGACCGCACCCTCGCGGCACCCACATGCTTGGTTTTTATCACGTTTTGTGCACAAGGGACAGCGCGAGTGCGCTGCAAACAGGGATTGATCACAGAGCTTTGACCCAAGCGCTTACGGCTGCGAACTAACCTCGAGTAGCAGGTGACCGTTGAACGCCGCCGCCAGTTTCGCCACGCCGTTGGCCGCCGCCTGTACCGAACCCAGATCCCTTCCTTCGCTGTAGTCATTCACGCGATACTTCCCTGGCTTCAGTCCGCGCAGTTCAAGTTCGCCTTTCCAGTCGGCCGAGGTGAAGAACGCATAATACATTTTGCCGTCTTTCGCAATTGCATAGCCTTCGGGCGTGTCGTAGCCGGTCACGTAAAGGTCCCTGAACTCTCCCTTCGATAGCATCTTCTGGTTGTACAAGCCGATCCATTTCTTCCAGCGCTCCTCTTTCGCAGCGGTCAGGTTGACGTCTTTGAACTTCGGCCCCGGATCGGGCCATACAAACTTGGTTCCTACCACTCCGCCGGTTCCGATGGTGGACGCGAAATCGTCGCCATGTTCTCTCCAGTCGTTGCCCACTTTTGTCATGGCAGAAAGTTCGACATGATCGCCGTAGACGGCCGACTCGGGCCCGAGGAGCGCCTTATACATCTTGATGCGTCGCCGCACCTGCCCCGCTCCCACAGGGTCAGCGGTCACCGCCTGGTCGATGAACGGTAGCCATGCCAGGGAGGGCGGCGTGCCACACGGACAGGCCTGTGTCACGCTCTGCGGCTTTAACGCGCGCGTCGTCTCGAAGATTTCCTTGTACACATCCGCTCATCGCATTCACCGAGTCCTGCGGCGACTTGTGGTGGTGCGCCGGGTTGTAGCAAGCTGGAATACTATAAATATTGTCGAGTTTGCTGCCGTCAAAACCCCAGTCGCGGATGAATTTCCCGGTGAGCTGCTTGTGGTAGGCTCGCACCTCCGGCAACGCCGGACACAGCGCTGCCAGACCGCGAGTCATCCGCGCATGTTTGCCGTTCTTGTCGAGGATCAGCCATTCCGGATGCTCCCGAACGACCTTCGACATGGCGTACCTGTGCTCTTCGTATTTCCCCTCGCCATCCTCAACGGCCAGCGGCAGCCACCACAATTGCACCAGCATGCCTTGGTTGTGGAAGTCGTCTACCATCTTCTGGATCGAATCGCCGGGGAATGTGTCTTTGCGCGGATTCCAGTCGCCATAAGTGTCGAACCAGCGATCGTCGAGCGTGGCCCACTTGATTCCCATCTCTTTCAGTTTCGGAATCGTGCCGGTCATTTGCTTCGGGGTTACATCGGCTTCGTATCCCCAGCCGCACCAGCTTACGTTGTAGGCTTCGCTCGACGGCTTCGGCAGTTCCCACCCTTCTTTCTGTAATACGCTCGACCACATCCGCAGGGGTTCGTAGAAATCGCCGGAATAAACGGACACAAAACTACGCGGGGTGGAATACGTCTCGCCTGGCTTCAGCGTAATGTCTGCAGGGTAGTCCACCTCCACATTCACGCGTCCATCGGCTGCGACCTTCGCAGGGATTGTGGCCTTGATCGGAATGGTCTCGACGTGGCCGACCGCCTCGCCTACATCTCGCGTCCAGAAGGCTACAACCGGAATTCCCCCGCCGTAGCCGCCTTTGACCATTTCTCCCATGATGTTGGGCTGCGAGAAAGCTGGCGTCAGCTTTACTACATCGTCCTTTCCCCAATCGTAGCTGGCGCCCTGAAATGACCACATCGCCCAAGGCTGGACCTTCGTGTTGACAAGCCGCGCATTCAGACGGCGCCGCTGATTCACGCTTTCCTGGATCTTCATCTCGCGCGTTCCCGCGTTCTTGTATTCCACCGTGCTCAACAGAATGTTCGGGAAGTTGTCATAGACTTCGATCGCCAGCAGGCATTCCAAATTCGACCCTGAAGGTCCCAGCGGTCGTCCAGAAATTTCCAATCTCTTCCCCACCCCCATCTTGCCTATCGCATCGAGAACGCGCGCCGACCCGAATTCGAGGCCGAAATGCAGGTCCTTGCCGCCGACATGCACGAAGAAGCTATCCGCGGGAGTGCCGATGCGCGGATCATCGAGCGATAGTTTCTGACCGTCTCTCAGCAGCGCAGCCTGCACGGAACCATCGGGGCTCACGCGGAACTCGGCCCCAGTGGTGGTCAACACAACCGGGCCCCCGGAGTTCGTTTCCACCTTGATGGTCGACGGTTGCGTGGGTTCCGGTTTCGGCTGCTGGTTATGCGGGCGCGGCGCGGGCGTTTCCGAACAAGCCGCCAGCACCAGACTCGCTGCCGCCAGTAGTATCCAGCGTTTTTGGGCGATCACGGCCACCTCATTCTCAGTTCTATTGTGAACCGGCCTTTATTTGCCAGTTGACAAATGCTACAAAACGAAAGTAAAAGTAAGTGTTCGTAATATTACCCGAAACGTGATATTTCCGCTGCCGAAATTTAACCTGACGTTTTCAGGCGTACCGTTCGGCCGTGGAGTCAGGAGCCCGGCGTGCTCACTTCATTCTCTCGCATCGAAAGTCGTGCGGCTCTCGTTTTAATATTTGTGCTGGCTTTGATGATGGTGAAGACGCCTTTGTGGGCGCAGAAGGATACTGGAGCTATCGTCGGTCTGGTGCGCGATCCCAGCGGTGCGGTGGTCACGGGCGCGAAAGTCACCGTTGCGGATGCCGACCGTGGCACCGAGTTGACCTTCTCCACCAACGATGCCGGAGAATACGTTGCCAGCCCGCTCCGCATCGGCCGCTACTCCATCAGCGTCGAGAAGCAGGGATTCAAGAAGGCTGTCGCTGGCCCGGTACAGGTCAATGTTCAGGATCGCATTGCCGTCGACGTGCAACTGCAGCCGGGCGCGGCCACCGAAGTCATCCAGGTTACCGGTCTGGGTCCACAGCTTGAAACCGAAACCTCCGAACTTGGTCAACTGGTCGACAGCCGCCGCATCAACGCGCTTCCTCTAAACGGGCGCAATTACGCGCAACTCGCTCTGCTCGGCGTTGGCGTCGCTGCCGCCGAGCCTGGGTCGCGCGTCGAAACCACCTACGGCTTCAGCGCCAACGGAGCTCGCTCGCTGCAAAACAACTTCCTGCTCGACGGCATCGACAACAACGCCAACCTCGGCGACGTCCTCAACGGCGCTGCTTATGTAGTACAGCCGCCCGTAGACGCCATCGCCGAATTCAAGGTCGAAACCAATTCCTACAGCGCGGAATTCGGGCGGGGCAACGGCGCCATCATGAATGCTGTCGTCAAGTCCGGCACCAACCAGATCCATGGAGATTTGTGGGAGTTTCTGCGCAACGAAAAACTTGACGCCAGCAATGCCTTCGATATCTTCGGTCAGCAGCCCTACAAGCAGAACCAGTTTGGATTCACGGTGGGCGGGCCCATCATTAAAAGCAAACTGTTCTTCTTCGGAGACTACGAAGGCCTTCGCATTCGCCAGGCGCTGCCGCAACTGTCGACGGTTCCCACGCCCGCTGAGGTTAACGGAGACTTCTCCGCGTTTCTTACCAGCACCGTCGTCACCGGCGTGGTCGACTGCAACGGTAACCCAACTTACCAGGGAGAGATCTTTGATCCGACTCAGGCGCAGACTAGTTCGCCATACAACGGCGGACCGTGCGGCCTCCCCATCGGCACCACTGGCCCCAACTACACCGGGACCCCCACCAATAAATTTAATAACCCGGGTGGCACCAGCACGCCAATCGATCCGCTCGCCCAGGAACTGGCGAATTTGTTTCCCGCGCCCAATGTCAACGTCAGCACTCTGCAGGCTGCCGGCAACTACCTCTCCGACCCGGAACGCAGCGAAACGGAAAACAAGTTTGACATTCGCGGGGACTACACCATCAGCGAAAAAGATAATTTCTTCGCACGTTATAGCTACGGCAATGACAGTAATTTCCTGCCCTCGCCCTTCCACAATGTGCTCGACGGCGGCAGCTTTCAAGATGGCTACAGCAACAACACAGCCCAGGGCCTGGCGGCCAGTGAAATCCATTCATTCCATCCGAACCTGATCAACGAATTCCGCTTCGGCTTCAATCACCTCAACTCCCACCGCTACAATCTTTATTCCAACGTTGACGCTGCGGCACAGCTCCCCATTCCCTTTCCCGGAGTTCCGTTCGCCGCCGGCCAGAATATCGGCGGTCTGCCATCGCTCGGCTTTGGTGATGGCACTACCAACATTGGCGCCTCGGAATTTCTGCCCGCTGTCGAACAGCAGCACAGCTACGTTCTTACCGACAATCTGAACTGGATTCACGGACGCCACGCCCTGAAGTTCGGCGGCGAACTTCGCTTCGAACAATTCACATTGCTCGAGCCGGCCGCTCCTCGGGGCTACATGGACTTCGGTGGCAACTTCATCATTAACGACAATCCCGGCTCACCCGGTTCCGGCGGCGAGGCCTTCGCCACCTTCATGCAGGGGATTCCCGACGGCGGGTCAATCACTAGTGTGACGCCCAACGTCGACTATCGCCGCCAGATTTACGCAGCCTATGCTCTCGACGACTTCAAGGTCACGCCGCGGCTGACGCTGAACCTGGGCCTCCGTTACGAACTATTCACGACCATCAAGGAAACCAACAACAACCAGGCCACCTTCGATTTCGCATCACTTTCGCTGATCGCACCCAGCGGACAGAATCGGCAATTGACGCCTACGCTCGCCACCGAACTCACCATTCGGAACAACGGGTCTCGCGGACTCATCCAGCCCGATCTGAATAATTTCGCTCCCCGCATTGGTTTTTCTTATCAGATCAATGACAAGACCGTCCTCCGCGGCGGATACGGCATCTTCTATGGCGGGCAGGAAAACGGTCCATTCTCCAATCCAAGTCCCGGGTTCAATCCTCCGTTCTTGTCTTCCGAGGCATACAACGCGCCCTGTCAAGCGCCCTCCGCTAGTCCCGCGATGGATTGCTCGATCTCGGCCGCGAACAACGGCGGGTTGGCGCTCAATCAGCTACAGGCGGGTTTTCCCAACAATACCCTCACCGGCAAAAGCCCGCTCGCCGACCCGAACGCACCCGAGCTCTACTCGCTCGATCCACATCTGGTCACGCCCTACACGCAGCAGTGGCACATGGGTATCGAGTACCAATTGCCCGCCGATACGGTTCTCGAAGTTTCCTACGCTGGCTCTCGCGGATTGAAGCTCTTCGCCTTTTACAACGGCAACCAGGCCGTCCCGGTTTTAGGGACCGACTCGCTTCCCACGGCCCCGCGCCGTCCTGCCAACGATGCAGCGCCCGGCGCGACTGGCCCCTGTACTCTGGCGGACGGAGGAGCGAACTGCAATCCCGCGCTCGATGTCATGATCGACACCTTCCGCTCGAACGCGCAGTCGAATTACAACTCGCTGCAGGTTCGCCTGGAGAAGCGCTACTCTCACGGGCTTCAGTACGAAGCGGCCTATACCTGGGCGCACGCCCTCGACAATGCTTCGAGCGCCAGCCTGGGATCGGTGAACAATGGAGATTTTCAGGACCAGCGCTACCCCAACCAGAACTACGGCAATGCCGACTTCGATGTGCGTCACCGCTTTGTCTTCAGTTATGTTTATGACCTGCCGTTTGGCCGGGGCCGCATGGTCGCTAAAAACGCAACCGGCGTCGTAAACCAGGTGATTGGCAACTGGCAAATGACCGGCGTCTTCTCCGCCGCCACCGGCAATTACTACACGGCCACCGACATCAGCAATGTATCTGGCGGCGATTGCGGCGGCACTGTTGGCTTCTATTGCTCGCGCCCAAACCTGGTGGGCGATCCTAATGTTAAGCCGTGCGTGCCCGGCACGCTGTTTAACACCTGCGCGTTCGCCGACAACACTGTCCTCGGAACATTCGGCAACGCCGGACGCAACATCATTAAGGGCCCGGGTACAAGACCTGGGACACCTCTTTAATCAAACAATTTCCCATCAGCGAACAAAAGCATCTCGAATTCCGCGCGGAATTCTTCAACGTGCTTAACCATGTGAATTACTTGTTTGGACAATTCGGCGCGATCAGCGCGGAGCCCACGCCCCTGGAATTTGGCCAGAGCAGTTTAGGCTATCCTCTGGCGGCGCGGGCGCCGCGACAGATTCAGGTTGCATTGAAGTTTTACTTTTGAAAACTGAGTCGCATTGGTGACAGGTCTTCACCGGGACGCGAGCGGAAGAGCCGCCCTTGACAGTTCCGGCGGCGTCAACGAAAGTTTCATTCGAAATAAAGCGAAACACCATGCCTTCGAATGGTCTGCTTAACGAAGAACGCCGCCGGGAAATCCTTGGGGTCCTGCATCGCGATGGACGCGTGCTGGTCAAGGACCTGGCCCGGCATTTTCGAATCTCACAGATCACGATCCGTAAGGATCTGGAGTTTCTCGATGGCCAGGGGGTTATCCAGCGCACTCACGGCGGTGCTCTGCCCGTTCAAGCCGGTGCGCTGCTTGATCCAAGCCTGCGCGAGAAAGAGAAACTACACCGCAAGCAGAAGACTCAGATTGCGCTCGCCGCTGCCCGGTTAGTCGCGGAAGGCGAATCCGTGCTGCTCGATTCCGGAACGACAACGACGGCCATTGCGCGCGCCCTGAAGGATATGGCGCGATTGACTGTCATTACGAATGCGATCAACATCGCGGCAGAGCTCGCCGGCACGCACATCGAAGTGATCCTCACCGGAGGCATGCTGCGCAAGAACTCGTTTTCTCTGGTCGGCCCTCTGGCCGAGCAGACTCTGCGGCAGCTCAGCGCCGACATCCTGTTCCTCGGCGTCGATGGCTTCGACACCAAAGCCGGTCTTTTTACCCCTAACTTGCTGGAGTCTGAAGTGAACCGCGCTATGGTCGAAATTGCACGCAGGACAATCGCGGTTTGCGACTCCAGCAAGTTTGGCCGTCGCAGCTTGTGTAACATCATGCCGGTTACAAAGGTACATGAAGTTATCACCGACAGGGGGATTCCGAAATCAGACTTATATGCTTTGAAAGAGGCTGGAGTAAAGGTAACTTTGGTATGAGCGAGGTCAGGCTTATCCAATGAAATCGCCCGCAATAACGGAACCAGGTCAGCACACGCTGGACGAGATCTTCTCCCAGCCCCAGTGCTGGAGCACTTGCTCTGGCAAAGCTGGTGGCCAGCGTAGAACTTCGCGCGGCCGTGCAACTGGCGCGGCCCGGAGCCGAGTGGATCTTTGTGGGCTGCGGAACGAGTTATTATCTTGCGCAGGCTGCTGCATCCACATTCAATCATCTTAAGCTGCCGGCGCGAGCAGTTCCCGCTTCAGATCTGCTGATGTATCCCGGCCTGACTGTGCACGCAGGAAGGCACTATATTCCGGTTGTAATTTCGCGCTCCGGCCGTACCTCGGAGGCGGTCCGCGCCGCGCGGATGCTGGAGAAAGATCACGATCTTCGCACCATCGCCATGACCTGCGCCAATGGCCAACCGCTGGAGCCCGAATGCAGCGTGACGTTAAGTCTTCTCGACGCCGACGAGCAGAGCACAGTCATGACGCGATCCTTCACATCCATGCTGGTTGGGCTGCAATACCTCGCGGCAACGGTGTCGGGCGATGATGATCTTCGTCGCGCGTTGCTTGAGCTCCCGCAGCAGGTTGAACCCCTTCTGAAAGACAATCCGCAGCGCTTGCGATTATTTGCCGAGGCTCGCAGTTTTTCAGATTTTGTTTTCCTGGCGCAGGGTCCGTTGTTTGGCATTGCTTCGGAGTGCATGTTGAAGGTAACTGAATCCTCGTGTTCCTACGCTCAAGTATTTCACTCTCTGGAGTTTCGTCACGGTCCCAAATCCATCGCGGGCCCGGAAATCCTTATTACTTTCCTGATGTCAGAGAGCTCCTACGATGCAGAATTGGAGTTAGTCGAAGAAATGAAGGCCCTCGGCGCGGCCACCATGGTGATCGCGAATCACGTTGATTCTCGGGCTCAACGCGCCGCAGATTTCGCCATTGAGCTCGACTTTCATTCGCAGGAGTACGCGCGCCCCGCGGCTTTCGCAATTTGGGGTCAACTATACGGGGTTTACTATGGGCTCAAGAAGGGACTCAATCCCGACTCGCCGAAAAACCTTACGCGCGTGGTGGAGCTTGCCGACGGTCTTTAGAAATAGCAGTTAGTAATTGGCAAGAGACTTCAATAATCCGCCTCATGTCTAAGCTCGATATATCGATCGCCGGCGAGATCAATCTCGATCTAATTCTCTACGGCTTGCCTGAGCACATGCCTACAGAGCGCGAACTGCTCGCCACCAACTTTGTCATCACGTTGGGCAGTTCTTCGGCAATTTTGGCGCATAATCTCGCGGCGCTTGGCAGCCATGTGGGGTTTGTCACCAAGGTGGGCGACGACCTGTTTGGAACTCTCGCCGTGGAACGACTGCGTGAACGCGGTGTAGACCTGACGTACGTCGCTCATGGCGCGAACTCCGGTGTCACGCTGATTCTGCCCCACGAACCCCATCGGCATATCCTCACATATCCGGGCACAATTTCCCAATTGCACCTTGAGGATCTTGACCTTGACTATCTGGCATCGGCTCGCCACTTTCATATGTCATCGCTGTTCTTGCAGAGTGAACTGTTGCCGAATGTGCCAGAGCTTTTCCGGCGGATGAAGTCGGCCGGGCTAACCACCTCGCTCGATACCAACGACGATCCGGAGGACCGCTGGGACAAAATCCTCCGAGAGATCTTGCCTTACGTGGATATCTTGCTGCCGAACGAGCGCGAAGCAATCGAAAATCGCCGGGGCCGACGATCTGGAAACTGCTTTATCGCGGTTGGCGCAAATGGTGGGAACTGTCGTCGTCAAAATAGGCGCTCGCGGAGCAGTCGCGATTCGTGATGGGCGCCAAGTCAACGCACCCGCCGTGCCGGTTACGGTCATTGATCCGGTGGGCGCGGGTGACAGCTTCGACGCCGGATTTCTCCATCAATTTCTCCGCGGGGCCGATCTCGCGACATGCCTGGCCTACGGAAACCTGTGCGGAGCATTTTCTACCACCGGCTGTGGTGGTACGGAAGCGTTTCGCGATGTAGCCCGAATGCAAGAATTTCTCCGATAGCGGAAGGAATATTCCTCCGTTGGCGCCGCCAGCCGAACTGCTATCCGTCGAATTCTCGACGCCTACGAAATAACTTTCGAGATGGAAGCGATGCGGACGCCCTCCCGCGATCCCGCATAAAAAAAGCAAAGATAAGCCGGGTGGGCCAAGTATTGCCCTAGCCATCCAATGAATACGCAGAATTTTGGCGGAGCAGGGCCTCGTAGGCACTGACGGGAATATTTGAATGGTAGGCCCGAATGGACTCGAACCATCGACCTCATCCGTGTCAAGGATGCGCTCTAACCAGACTGAGCTACGGGCCTACAAGAGAACGGTTCTGATTCCAATTCTACCGGGTGGGCGGTGATTAGGGCAACGTTGGTCCGCGGCATTGGTCGGCGGCGATTTCCCGGCGCCGCCAGCTGTTCGGAACTGAGTAGACGGCAAGAAAAGCTTTCGTGATGCGCCAGGCTGCGAGCATTGAGGCCGTCCATTGGGAGGCTCTGGACAGCCGTCCAGCGCCGCGGCCCATCGTGAGTTGGGATGGACTGAGCCTGAGCGACTGGGGAACTGGAAATCCGAACGAGAGAAGGCGGACGTACCCCCCAGGGCGGCATGTTGGACGAATTCTGTTTTTCTCCATGGCTCAACATCGCTCTTGTGCAATCAGCGAGTTCCTCGCGAAGGCGTTCGATGCAATCGACGATCTCGGTGATCGCTGTTGGCGGCTCGTTGGTTCTAGCCATAAGTCGTATTCTCTCTGGGGAGAGACAACGTCTGCACGATATCGGACATAGAGGTGTACGGGACACGCTAGTGAGTCTCACGCAACATGGTGACACCCATCACTTATAACCCCACTGCGGCACCTTACACTCTCCTGCACAGGTGAGGGTATGGACAACCCGCAGCTAGTTAAAGCCGTCGAGAAGTTCGCGCAAGCGGGCGCGCAATCTGGGTTGAGCGTCGAAGACATGATTCGTATTCTCAACGCCGGTGTCAGTGTGGCGACCTTACTAGAACTCATAGAGCGGAGTTCTCAAAATTCCCGATGAAATACCGAGGTGACTTTATGGCTTCCGTTAGCCTGCAGATTGCCCTTGAACAAAGCTGTGAGAAACGCAGCAAACCAAAAGGCAGCGTGCTGTTCCGGCGCGGAGAAGCGGCGATTGGACTCTTTGTCGTTCTCAACGGCAAGGTGAGTTTAGACCTTGGAGTTGATACGGCTTTCGCCCGATCCTACGGGTCGGGTGCTCTGTTGGGTTTGCCTGCGGCTTTGACCAAACGCGATTACTGTATGACGGCGACCGTGACCGAGAGCGCCGAAGTTGGCTTCTGCTCCGCTCGGGCACTGGATTCATTGTTGCGGCAACGTCCAGAGCTTTCTCTGCAGTTGTTGGCGATTCTGGCGGAGAGGATGGCGGAGAATCAGCAGGTCGTGAAGGCAATGCTGAGCAAAGAAAAGCAACCCCTGCAACGGTCAGAAGTGGTCTGAGCTTGTCATATGGTCGAAGCCCTTGGAGTAAGTCTTTCCCAGAAAGCGAGCAACCGATTCCAGTTTGCGTAGATCCTCGGGAGTGAAGTCTGGTCCGGCTACTTCTGGGCGTGGTGCCTTACGGGAGATTTGAATTACTCCGAGAACTTCTCCGCTCATGCTCAGAATGGGCGCAGACATCAGCTTCTGAATCACTTGATCGTCCAATCCGGCGTCACCTAGTTTGACCAGTTCAAAAACGCTGAAGTGTTTTACTCGGGGGAAGCTATTGAAAAGCTCTGCCCGCTTGGTTTGGGCGGTGCGTGCCGCCACCGCCGAACTGGAAAGAGGGATGGCTCCCGCCGTTTTCAACTCCGTGGGATACAGAAAATTCAGGAGCGTTCCCCGGAGCTCCAGCAGAGCGACTTCCGTCTGCCTTACTTCGAATATCTTGGCTGCGCAGGCGCAAATGGACGCTGGGGTACTTTCCCGTGAATCCAAGCCCGCGAGTTGTTCGGTATCCAACATTCATTTTGAGCATGCCCGATAGGCGGGTCAAGCGGCAAGGTAACCGACGTGTCCCCCTGTTCCGCCTCGCATTTCAGCAACTTGGCGAACAAGAAAGCCCCGAACCATCTACACGCGCAGCGGTGATGCCCGTCACTGCTTACTCTTACTGCCGAGTATCACCATGGAGCAGTACGTAACCATGGGCCCAATTCGAGTGGTGCTGCTCCCATGCTTTGGGGGCGAACATTCGACGGCGGCGCCCGGACCTTTATTGGTGATAGTTATGGTGGATGAACAACTTGACCAGCTGCAGTCTTTCAGAGCCTTCATCCATACGGCGGAAGAAGGCGCTGCCATCCCATCCGTCGGCGAATCCGATCTCAAGTGTCTTCATGAGGCTTGCGTGGAGAGGACGAAGCGCTATTGCGGCAAAGACGGGGTTCTCAGCCTCGATCTAATGGCGCGCGCCTGCGGTCGCGGCGCGAATCTGCCCGCCGTGTGGCTGCGCTACACCCAGCTCCGGTCGCTCGTCAGAGAGGGCTTTCTTGCCGAATGGCAGCACGGCACAGCCTTGGACGACATTGTGTTTCGAGTAGCAGCGGCGATTCCGATGAACGGCGTCTTTATCAATAAAGAGATGTTCTTACGACAACTGCGTGACGGCACTCCCGCCTGAAGGCGCTTCCTTGTCCGATGACTTCTACTCTATGTCGATCTCCCCCAGACATCTCCCTCAATACGAATTGCATTTGCGAGGCCGGATGCTTCTTCGCTGTCGCGTCCAGAGCGTCTTTTCCCACTGCCGGTGAAAGAACCATGGGAACGCAAAGAAAGCCCCGGTCATCACATGACCGTTCCAGGCCAGCACCAGCACGATAAGTAGCCACACCAAACTCAATTTCATGCAACGTCTCGCTTTCGATGGTTCTTAGTTCCTCCGCCTTTGGCAACCGTGTTGAATGGAAGCATCAGCGAATCATAATTCGCTCATGATGCGTCTCCATGAATTCCACCACCGAAGCCGGGGACAATCCAGTTACCAATGTCATGCGCCCTACCTGAGCGCATGCGTGAGACCCGCGTGCGATTAGAGAAGCGTTGACGTTCTTTCTTAGTTGCCGCGAGCGAACTAATCCCATCCCGGAAATGCGTGAGGTGGCGTAGTCCGGTCTGCCGGAGTCATCGCCAGAATTGTTTCCAAAACAAATTTCCCAATTCTCTCTTGACAACCCAATCGGGCCGATGCATGATTCACGGCTGTGGGAGCGGCTTTTCAAGGCCGCATACAAACTTTTGGCGTTATCACGTAAGGTTTTCGCTCAAACCATTTGGTTCACGGTCAGGAGAGGAGTCCACCTCCTATCGTGTTCCTACAATGACAACGACGATCAAGTTGGGTAAGTGGGCCCCGCAACAATCACTCCATCTTAAGCAGTTAACTGAAACAGTCAACTCACCAGGAAATCCCCGATCCGGGGAAAGGAGAATCAGCGATGATGCGTTTCACAGGTTTAGTGGCAATCACTATCGTTCTGCTCGGATGCACTTCGGCATTTGCGGTGCCGGCTCCCACGATACTGGGGTTCTTGTCCAGCGACATGAGCTTTCAGTATTGCGACTACGAGGAATTCAAGAGCGGCCTGCGGCTTCCTTGCCGCCGGCTATGACAACATCTCGGCATGTGGCTACGACGACGGCGTCATGATTGGCGTTCCAACCAGTTTCCCGCCGAGCGAACTGCCAGTGGTGGGCCCGGTCTTCGTGTTTGCCGACGCCGATGAGGATGCATACTAGGCGATGGTGCTTCACCGGGGACCAGTTCCTGCTGGTGACGGGAACAGTGCCCTATGACATCCACGCTCCGCACTTCGGCTGGGAGGTCCTCTCAACACCTACGACTCTTTCTACGCCTATCTTCACAACTGGGGATATCTGACAAGCTGGCTCCCGCCGGCCGCCGCGCCGACAGCAAGTCGGGCGAGAAAGCGGTCGCCAAAAACCATAGGCCAGAATATCTCCCACGAACATAACGTGATGGGGCAATAGGTTCAGAGAGCAATTTGCCGCCACGACGCACGGCAACATAATCGACCAGAATCCCCTTCGGGGAAAAGGAGAAATTAGATGAAGCGTTCAACAAGTTTGATAGTAATCACGTTTTTGCTGCTCGGATGCAGCGCTGCGTTCGGTGAGGGATTAGTCACCCTCGGACTCAAGGGCCACAGCGGGTGTTCAGTACTGCAACTATTTCAACTTTTCGTATGGAACAAGCCTGGCATCCGGCATTGATGTGCTGCAACTTTGCGGCAACACGATGGCACTATGATTGGCGTCACGACCTATGGCACGTACAAAGCTACCTTAGCGGCCCAGTCGTCATGTTGGCCGACAGTAGCGGAGATGCCGCCTGTAACTGTTACCTAAACTCAGTATATGGCCCTTACCAAAACTAAAGCCTCCAGCACGAGCATCGGCTGGGAACTGTACTATAATGGATATGACGCTTTCAAGGCGCACCTCGAGACTGGGGTTATCTGACCAAGCACCTTGGGCCGTAGCCAGACAGTCGCATTTCGTGAAGGCCACGCCTTTTCCCGGTGTGGCCTTTCCCAATCTATGACGCAACCAACCGGGCACGGGGCCGTACCCGGGAATGGGAAAGGAGAAATTAGATGAAGCGTTCAACAAGTTTGCTGGTAATCACGTTTTTGCTGCTCGGATGCAGCGCTGCATTCGGGGAGGGATTAGTCACCCTCGGTCTCAAGGGTCACTACGGGAATCAGTACTGCGAGTATCTGAACTTCTCGTATGGAACCAGTCTGGCATCCGGCATTGATGTGTTTCAACTGTGCGGACAACGCCCGACGGCACTATGATTGGCGTCATGACCAATGGCACGACAGCCTACCTGAGTGGCCCAGTCGTTATGCTGGCTGACAGCCTCGCTGATGCTGAGTGTAACTGTTACAGCGAGGGATCAGGTAATGTGGCTTACCAAAACGAAAGCCTCCAGCACGAGCTATGGCTGGGAAATCTACCTACAACACGTACGATGCATTTCAATGAGTACCTTCTCGAGTACGGTTATCTGACCAAGCACATTGGGCCGTAGAGCCGGAGTTGCATTTCGTGAAGGCCACGCCCCATTCCGGGTGTGGCCTTTCCCAATCTAGGACGCAACCGACCGGGTAACCTACCCGGGAATGGGAAAGGAGAAATAAGGATGAAGCGTTCAATAAGTTTGCTGGTAATCACTTTTTTGCTGCTCGGATGCAGCGCCGCATTCGGAGAGGGATTAGTCACCCTCGGCTGCAAGGATCGCAACGGGATCAGTTGTGCGACTATTTAACTTCTCGTATGGAACGAGCCTCGCGTCCGGCATTGATGTGCTGCAACTGTGCCCAGGCGGGTCATCCTGACGGCACTATGATTGGCGTCGTGACCAACGGCACGACAGCCCACCTTAGTGGCCCGATCGTCATGTTCGCAGACAGCGCCGCGATGCTGAATGTAACTGTTACGATAAAGTACAGCTTCATGTGGCTCACCAAAACTAAAGCCTCCAGTACGAACTATCGGCTGGGAGGTGTACTACAACACGTACGACGCATTTCACGAGTACCTCGATAACTGGGGCTATCTGACCAAGCACCTTGGGCCGTAGCCAGGCGTTGCATTTTCGTGAAGGCCACGCCCTTCCCGGTGTGGCCTTTCTTGTATATGGTAGGTAGCGTATGAATACGCTAAGGGGCGTCAAATGTTTCGATGGGCCACAGTTTTATTCCTTTGTTGTTTTGGAGCGTTGCTGCTCGCGCAAACCACTGCGCAGCCAGCCGCCAGCACGCCGGCTGCGGCCGAAAAAGGTCGGCCAAGGCAGAGCGCCGCACCCGCGCAACCGACTCTACAATCGGCAGCACCGGCCGATGCAAAGCCTCCCGCGAATGTGCAATACCCGCTCGATGCTTTCCAGAACTTCACGGCGGTGATGGTTGGCAGCCTTGGGAAGGACCAAGGCGAAGTCGCGCATTTACCGCATGGGCCGTCTGATTCGAATCGATGACGGAGATGGCTACACGGTGACCGACCTCACCAAAGACGACACCTGGGCAGTTTCACCCAAGACATGCCTCCATGAGAACCACCCTGTCATCCGCGTATTTCCACTTCGACGTCGCCGAACCCGGATTCAAGATCGAGCGCGTTCCCTCCGGAAAAGAAATGGTCGACGGTCATGCCTGCATCATCGAAGACGTTACCGTCACCTCGCCAGGTGAGGAGGGACACTCCCTCAAAATGCGTTTCTGGGAGGCGCAGGATCTGCAAGCCTTTCCCGTAAAGATCGAAGTTCTGAGCAAGTCCGGACATGACAAAGTCATCGCTACAAGATGTGACGTTGACCTCTCCCGATGCCGCGCTGTTTAAACATCCTTCCCGCTGCGAGTCGCTCGCACCCAAGAAACTTCCAACCATGCCCGCGCCATCCCCGGCGCCCAAGGCAGCACCGTCTAAATCGCCAAGTGGCAGTTCCCAGAAGTGATCGCGCAGTGCCACCTCGGCCGGCATTCTTCTTGAGGGAACGAATTCCGCGGCCCATCGAACATTTTCGCTGGCTGTTTCGGAAGCTGTTGCTCATGCCTGGGCGGCGTTGTGTCGTTTGCGACACCGACGAATTCATTATTCTATTGACAACTTTACTTTTGCGTTGCATGATTTCCCGCTGTGGGCGCGGCATTCCAGAGACTCGGGCCGCATAAACTTTTGAAGTAACCGAGGATGAAATAACCGAAAACACTTTCCCTCCCAGTCTGCGGGATTGGAGAAGTCATCCAATGCTGCTCGGCGATAACGAACTTTAACTCCAGAAGTCGCGCTCCCAACTACCTCTTCAATCTAGTAGTCAACCCCAGGATGTTCCCCCTAACCGGGGAAAAAGGAGAACCAACGATGAAGCGTTTTGCAAGTTTGGCGGTACTCACTCTTCTTCTGCTCGGATGCAGCACTGCGTTTGGGCAGATCGCTCTCGGGTTCCTGAGCAACGATATGACCGTGGTGTATTGCGACTTTGAAGTGATCGCCCCGTCTGGGTTTATTGCGTCTGGTACGCACGTAAACGCAGACTGCGGCGCGCCGGACGGTGCTATGGTTGGCCTCAAAACCACCTTCCCGTCGTCCTTCCTTCCCCTCGCGGGCACCTACTACGCGATGGGTGACACCGTTATTGACGCCTATTGCGACTGTTTTACCGGCGATCAGGCACTCTGGGTCACCGGAACGCAACCCTATAACATCCACGCGCCCCAATTCGGCTGGGAGGTCCTGTTTAACACCGAGGACGCCTTCTACGCCTATCTCGACAACTGGGGTTATCTGATCGACCCTCCGCCCTACCCTCTAACTGCACAGGGCGAGGCAAAGTCGAAGAAGCCGAAGGTGTCGTTCGAGCCTCTTAACTACGGTCACAGCGCGATGTAAACGGGCTGGAGAGAAGCCGCCTGCGGTTTTCAATCGAGGATGAGAGTGATGATGGAATTCGGTACTCAGCCCGATCAATCCTAAACCGGCCAGAAAACCCCCTTCGGGGAAAGGAGAAATTCGCGATGAAGCGTTTAACAAGTTTGGTGGTAATGACACTTTTCGTGCTCGGATGCAGTTCCGTGTTTGCGCACGCTCTGCCTTCCGGCCCAGTCCAATTCGGGTTCATTGACGCTTGTCGGCAACGTGTTTTGCGACTACGAAGAATTTTCGTACGGATCGACGCTGGCGTCCGGCATTGACGTGCAATCACTTTGTCCCTTCCTGGTCTTGCTGACGGCACTATGATTGGCGTCGTCACGACAATTCCCGGAGGTGTCGGGTTGCCCGTTTCGGGCCCGATCGTCATGTTGGCTGACGCCGGAGAGGACGCCTTATTCGGCTACGCAGGTTATGAGGTACTGATTATCACAAAAACCAGAGCCTCACTCACGAAATATGGCTGGGAGACACTCTTTGCCTTCGCAGACGATCCGACTTTCGAGCATCTACCTCGTTGACTACGGATATCTGACAAAGCACGACGGTCCGATCGGGCCCTTGGCGGAGGGACCGTCGTCGACGATGCGAATTACCGCGCTGCCAGCCGGTTTCCACAAGCCGACGACGAAATAGAATCGGAGTCGGATTTCCCTGAAAGGCCACGCCTTTCCGGTGTGGCCTTTCTTGTGTATTGTGAGACTGAAAGATTTGTCCCGGGGGATTCAAATGGTTCGATGGATTGCGTTAATTCGGATTGCGTTAATTTGCTTTTTAGGATGTTTCGGAACGCTGCTGCTGGCCCAGGCTTCACAGTCGCCATCGGCAGGCCAACCCGCGGCCGCGGAAAAAAGTCAGGCAAAAGATACCGCTGCAGGCGGTGCCGCGCAGCCTTCAAAAGAATCAGCAACGCCGAAGAGCGCGTCGTCATCCGCGAACGCGCCGTATCCCCTCGATGCGATCAAGAACTTTTCGGCGGTGATGATTGGCAGCATCGCCGGCGACGACGAGGAGACGCACATTTACCGCCGGGGCCAGTTGATCCGAACCGAGGTCGGCGGAAGCTACGCGGTTACCGACCTGACGAAAGGCGACACCTATGGAATTTCACCCAAAGGATGCCTCCATGACACTCATCCCGCCTACCGCGTATTCCCATTCGACGTAGGTGGCCATGGGCGCAAGGTTGAGCGCGTCCCCTCCGGCAAAGAGACGGTCGACGGTCATCCCTGCGTCATCGAAGACGTTACCGTTACATCGACAGGACCTCGTCCTCACTCGCTCAAATTTCGATTCTGGGAGGCGGAAGACTTGCAAGGCTTTCCCATAAAAGTCCAGGTAATCAGTTCGCTCGGGCACGACAAAATTATTCGTTACAAGGACGTGGTTCTGACGCCGCCGGATGCGGCACTCTTCAAACATCCTGTGCATTGCCAGGTTCTGGCGCCGAAGGACCTTCCAACGACGCCCATGCCGTCCCCGGCGCCTAAGCCTAAGGCGGCAGCACCGGCCACGCCACCGGCAGGCAGTTCGCAAAACTGATCGCGACGCGCCGCCATTGACCGGCGCAAAGCGAAGACTGCCAAAAGCACGAACGGCTTAGCTCAGCCCCGCCCATGTTCGCCGATGGATACCGGCTCCTCGCCTGCCCGCTTCAATTCGTCGTTGAGTTGCGGCAATAGGGTCTTCGTTACCTGGTCCCACTCGCTCGTCCGCAACTTCAGGGCTCGCTTCGATTCCTCAAATGCAGCATTCGCCTGCGACGGCACTGCTCGATCGCTGCTCTCGACCACTCGCAACGCACCGGCTATACCTGCGCTTGCGATCTCGAGACCCATCTCATCGCCTTCATGCGATCCGGCGCCATCCAGTATTTTCTTGATGGCATCCTGAACTTGCTCCACCCGTGCTTTGAGTTCGGACTGCTGCGCAGTCAGCTTCTGATCGATCGCAGTGAGGCGAGCCTGCACAGAGTGAATCTCCGCCAGAGTTTGCCGCGCATGAATCGCTTCAGTGAACATTTCCCGGCCCAGTTGGTACTGCTGCTCCAACTCCGCAGCCGTGGCTGCTGAACGCGGGTCCATTACCACTTTAAGTGGTTGGCGTAAGGTCTTTCCTTCGATCGTGAGTCGCACTTCATACGTACCTGGAACAACACGTGGTGCGCGGGGAGCGCCCCATTCCTCGTCGTTCCCGCTCTCTTCAGGATTGCCGCGGCCCACAACAAGATCCCAGACGAAACGATGCATTCCTATGCCTGTTTCAACAACTTCGGGTTTAGGGAACCATCTTTGCGCGATGGGGGAGGACGCATGGCTGGGTTCTTTCCGATCGTCTTTCGTATCGTTTTTCGGGTCAATCGACGCGAAGCCGCGAAGCAGATTTCCCTTCGCATCGAAGATTTCGAGCTTGACGTGCGCGGCTGCCGTGTCCAGGTAGTAATCAATAATTGCGCCATCGGGCGGGTTCTTCGCCGCCGGTTCCTCGGGCGGCAGCGGAGTCCCCAGGAAACGGTCATTGTCGACGCGCAGCGCTGTTGCGGGAGAAAACAGCCATCCCGACCCAGACTCCATGGCCCGCTTCCCCTGCCGCAGCGGCGTGATGTCATCCAGAATCCAGAAGGAACGCCCGTGGGTTGCGATCACCAGGTCGTCACCGTGAATGACCATGTCTTGCACGGACGTCGCAGGAAGATTCAACTGCAGCGATTGCCAGTGGTCGCCATCGTCGAATGAAACATAGATGCCAAGCTCCGTCCCCGCAAAAAGCAGCTTGCCGTCTTTCGAATCCTGGCGGACCGCGCGCAGAAATGATGGAGAAGGGATTCCATCGGTGATCAGTTGCCAGCTGGCGCCATAATCGCGCGTGCGATAAAGATAAGGTTGCTGGTCATCCAAGCGATGCCGATCGACGGCCGCATAGGCTTCCGCCGGATCGAAATGCGAAGCCTCAATGAGCGATATCCTGCTCCAGTCGGTCAGCCCCTTGGGCGTGACGTTGTGCCATGTTTTCCCGGCGTCGCGCGTCAGATGGATGAGCCCCGTATCGCTGCCCGCCCAAATCAGTTCGCCGCGCAACGGTGATGCCGCAATCGTAGAGACGACGCCATATCCTCGTTCCCTGGAGTTCTCCACCGTTGCCGCCCCGACTGGCTTTCCTCCCGTCGGCTTCGCCGCTCCAGTGAGGTCGGGACTAATCTTCTCCCAATGCAGGCCACCGTCCATCGTCTTCATGACGAACTCTGTGCCCAGATAAAGCGACTTCTTGTCGAAGGGCGAGAACAGCAACACCGGCGTCCATGGATCGCGATACTTGCGCTCGAAAATTTCCGTATTCCAGGTTGCAACCGGCCATGGCGTGATGTCCTGACTGAACGAGGTGCGCCGGTCAAAGCGGCTCACCGAACCGTAAGTCCCGGTAAGATAAATAATGTCGGGATCGTTCGGATCGAGGGCAATGTATCCACTTTCGCTTCCGCCCGGAGAAAACCAGTCGCGCGCATCGATCTGGCCATGATCGGTGCGGCTCCAGATCGCCATAGCGCCGCTATCCTGCTGCGCGCCATACACCGCGTATGGAAATCTGTTGTCGGTAATGACGTGATAGAGCTGGGCAGTGGGCTGGTTGTACCAAGAACTCCAGGTGTTCCCATAATCCACGCTGATAGTCGTTCCCTGGTCTGTCCCAAGAATCATGCGCGTCGAATCCTTGGGATCAACCCAGATCTGATGGTAGTCGTCGCCCCCCGGCGCGCCGCGCACAATCGAGATCGTCTTTCCCCCATCCTCCGACCGGTAGAGCGCAACATTCGGGACATAAACTACATCGGGATTCTTCGTATCGATCGTGACGCCGCTGAAGTACCACGAACGGCTGGTCAGACGAGAATCGGAATTCTGCAGCGTCCAGGTATCGCCTCCATTATCGGAGCGGTAGAGCCCGGCCTTCTTCGCATCAATCAGCGCATAAATTCGCTTGCCATTCGCCGAGACCGCAACCCCCGCGCGTTCCCATTCGCCATCCGGCAGCCCCGCCCCGTTCAGCCTCGACCACGTTTCGCCGCCATCTACCGACCGGTACAGCCCGCTCCCCGGCCCGCCGAGCGGAGCATACGTGCTCCACGGCGGACGGCGTGCCCGCCACATGGTGGCATAGAGAATACTGGGATCGTCGCTCGCGATCGCCAGGTCCGCCGCGCCAATGTCCGGTCCTTCTTCCAGCACCTGTGTCCAGTGCTCACCGCTGTCGCTTGTTTTATACACGCCACGTTCAGCATTGGCGGCGTAAGCGTGGCCAAGCACCGCTACGAAAGCAATGCTCGCGTTATGCGGATCCACGACAATTCGGCTGATCTGCCGTGACTCGCGCAATCCAACATTTTTCCAGGTCTGCCCTCCGTCCACCGACTTATAAACGCCGTCTCCGGACGATAAATCCGAGCGGATGTCCGACTCGCCCGTGCCAGCGTAGATCGTCTTCGGATCGGAAGGCGCCACGGCCAGCGCGCCAATCGAGGCGATGTGTTGCGCGTCAAAGATCGGCCGCCACACCATGCCGGCATCCGTCGTTTGCCAGATGCCGCCGTTGACTGAACCAAAATAAAACGTCGTTGGATTTCCCGGCACTCCCGCGACGGCCACCGCGCGCCCGCCTCGAAACGGCCCGATCAGACGCCACTTAAGTCCGCCGTAGACTTCGGGACGAACTGTCTGTGCAGCCGCGGAAACGAGACTCAATAAACAGAAGAAAAGAAAAACAAGATGTTGGCGCAATTGGCTCCCCAAGTTGTGCAGTGAATGAACCGCACGATCCCCACAGTGTGCGAAATAGTATCGCGGAAAAGTGTAACGAAATACTATCGCGAAAAAGTCTAGCGGAAAACTTCAGCCGCAACGACTACGGCAATTTCTTCTTGGCCATCGGAACCGCATACGCGGCGCCCGGATTGTGTGCGGCCGTCATCGAAGCCTTCCGGTAATATTCCTGTGCTTTTTCATTTTCGCCCAGCTTCTCGTAGGTCTGAGCCATCATGCACTGGATGGACGCATCCTCCTGGTTTGCCTTCGTCAGCTCTTCCAGCGCCGCCTTGTAATCCTTGTCATAGAAAGCGACGTAGCCTTCGAGCGCGGGGAAGAACGGCGCCTGCTGCGGAATCGCACCCTTGTCAAGAATCGCCTTGGCTGCCGCCACATGCTTCTGCGTCTCCGCCTTCTCGCCTCGCCTCGCCGCGATGCGCGCCTGCGCGTGTTCCCAGCGGAAATTCCACAAATCTTGTCGAGCGGGCGCGATGTCCGGCTCCTTCATCCCCATGTCATGCCCCAGCTTGTACCATTTGTAAGCGGCATCAAAATCGCCGGCGTCAAGACAGACTCGCGCCACCTCGTCCGCAATCTCTCCTTGTTGAAAAAAGTTCTTGGCACTGCCGTAGAAATCGAAAACCTGCCGCTCGTATTCAACTGCCTTCCCGCAATTCCCCTCAAACGCGTACGAAATCGCCATCGCCCGCTGTCCTCCCGTTTTGCCCTGCGGAGTATCGGCTGCGTCGATTGCCTTGGTGAAATATTTCCGCGCTTCCTCACCCTTTTCCATCAGGTCGAGCACGCTCCCGGCTGCAATGTTTGCGGGAATCGAATCCGGCGCGCCCTTGAGAGTCTCGCGATACAGCGCCAAGGCCTCACCCGGCTTCCCCTCGCGGATCAACTGCTGCCCTTGCTTGACGAACTCCGGCTGCGGTGGCGGACCGGAAGGTGGCGCAGTTGGCTGTGCCGCTGTTTGCGCGAATAAGCAAACCGAGGAAACGAAAAAAAACAAGCCCACAGAAACGATCGCGCGAAAACAGACTTTCATAGCCGCTGATTATAATCCCGCGCGTGATCGAGGGCAGCCGCCGCCCGCCCAGCCAACAGATCTCTGTGCGCTCCGTCACAGCACGGTCGTTCGTTCTGACCTCAATATGTATAAGACAACGGAGGAAAGACAATGCACGGCAGCGAGAAGGTAATCGGGCAGCTGAATGCGGCCCTCAGTGCGGAATTAACGGCCATTGTGCAATACATGACCCAATCCGAGATGTGTCAGAACTGGGGTTACAAAAGACTCGGTGGCCTCACCAAAGCGCGGGCCATTGAAGAGATGAGGCACGCCGAAGGTCTCATCGAGCGCATCATCTTCCTCGACGCCATTCCCAGCGTCGATGTAGGGTTGAAGCCCCAGTTGGGCACCAACGTCCAGGAACAAATGGAAATCAATCTCAAAGACGAGGTGGATGCACGCCGCCAGTACAACGAAGCTGCGAAGGTCTGTGTCGCGGAGGGTGACGACGGATCGAGGGCTTTATTCCAGCGCATGATCCTCGACGAAGAGCGGCACGTCGATTTTCTGGAAGCTCAGCTCCATTCGATCAAGGAAATGGGCATCGCCAACTACCTTGCGCAACAGATGGGCTCAACCAGTTAAAAGCTATCTGGCAGGCTGCGGCGAGACTCGGTTTGGTATCGGGGAATCGCTTTAGCGATTCTCTGACTAGGCCCTTGGGGTCCTCCGTGTTCCTCTGTGTCCCCCGTGGTTTGCGCTTTTTGCGGACACTTCAGAGCCTCCTTTGCGATTCCGCAAGTCGCGGAAAATCTCAGGGCGCTTACTGACAGGGAAGGGCGCGACCTTGGTCGTGCCGACTCGCTGAAACCGACTCGCCGAAAATAGATTGGCGCTTCAGCGCCCGAGGGCGGTTTATTGTCACCCAGGAGCAATCACTTTTTCCGCGCGTTCAACTCCTCCAACTTGCGCTTGAGCTGCTCCAGTTTCTGTCCCGCTTCGCCGAGCTTGCCCTCCGCCGTCAATCGCTGGTAGTCGGCGAGGTCTTTGGCAGCCCCCGTGATGAGCGAATTCAAATCCTCCGCAGGCTGTGGTGTGGTGGCGGAAGACGGCGCAGCGTTTGATTGTCCCGAGCTTGGGCCCTGTTCCGCATTCCCAGCCCCGCCATTCAGCGACGAAGCCTCTCCGCCAAACAAAGCTCTCATCGCGGATTCAAACGTCGGTCCGTACGCCAGCCGGTCCTGCAACGCCAGCACTACCAGGCGCAACTCCGGCATCGGGCTGCGCTCCGCCTGCAGGTAAATCGGTTCCGCATATAACAGCGCTCGCCCGCACGGAATCACCAGCAAGGTTCCGCGCCGCACGTGCGACCCTTGCTGATTCCACAACGTCAATTGTCCCGAGAGCTGCGCGTTCTGATCGATGCGAGCCTCGATCTGCAGCGGCCCATCGACCAGCTTCGTCTTCGGGAAGTCATAGACGATCGACGTCCCATAATTTGCGCCGTCACTGCGCCCGGCAATCCATCCAATCAGATTGTTCCGGTTCGCCGGCGTGAACGGCAGAATCTCCACGAATTCAACCCCGGTTTCGTCCGGCAATTTCATCAGCACGAAGTTCGGTTCCATCACCTGCGTCTTCTGCTCGCCCGACTCGCCCATGCCCACTTCGGAAGCCACCGTCCACAAATCCTCGCGGTTGTAGAACACCTCCGGATCCGTCATGTGATAAAGGCCATACACGGCCGCCTGCAGCTTGAGCAACAGCTCGGGATAGCGCACGTGTTTGCGCAGCCCCGCTGGCATCGCCGAGGCGTCCTTGAATAAGGATGGAAACATTGCCCGATACGCCTGGATAATCGGGTCCTGCGCGTCAAACACATAAAACGTGGTGGTCCCATCGTAGGCGTCGATCACCGCCTTCACGCTGTTCCGCATGTAATTAACTGGATTGCCGTTGAGGGGATAGTGGCTCGAATATGGATAGTTGTCCGAAGTCGTGAACCCATCCATCATCCATGACAGCCGCCCATCGTCTCCCACCACGATGTACGGATCGAAATCGAAGGTGAGCAACGGCGCGAGCGCGGCGACCCGATCCCGGACGTTGCGGCGCATCAGCAGCCGGCTCTGCCCGTTGATATCGTCGCTGAACGGCACTTTCGCGAGGTCGCCCTGGTCGGCGGCGATAAGAATGCGCCGTAGCAGTCCGCCCATCACGATGCCACCCGTGCCCTCATAAGACGTCAGGTTGTTCGTCTGGCCCTGCGGGTAATTGAACTCCTGCTGCCGTGTCTTCACGTAAACATCGGTGTTAGTAAGTTCGCCAAAGTAAATCTCCGGACGGGTCACGTTGATACTCTTCACCGTGCTTTGGACGGGCATGTTACTCAGAATCAAAGTCGGCAATCCCTCCGGCGTGAAGCCGTTCACCGGGTTCATGGTGATCCCGTATCCGTGGGTATAAATCAGCTTTTCGTTGATCCAGTTGCGGCTGCTCTCCGGCAGCTTCTCGACGCTCAACTCGCGGGTGGCCAGCATTACCTCCCGCATATTGCCGTCGAGTCTCATAGCGATCGATGTCGATGTCGGGAAAATCGTAGTACGTCCGGATTTCCTGAATCTGCCGAAGTGTGTCCTGCAGTGCGCGCCAGTCCCACAGCCGTATGTTTTGCAGCGTAGCCTGATTGTTCGCCGGATCGGCCGCCCCCACCGTCGTCTCCGCCGGAAATTCGCGCTGCATCACGCGGTCCAATCCATAAGCCCGCCGCGTCATCTCAATGTTGTAGGCAATATAAGGACGTTCGCGAACCAGTTCGTTCGGCTTCACGATAAAGTTACCGACATACCAGCCAATAATCTGAACGGCGAGGTAACAGATCACCGCCGGAACCACTGCTGCTCCCAGCCAGCGCACGCGCGGCGGCGATACGATGTTGATCAATGCAATGGCAGCGCCCACCACCAGCGCCACACAGACCACCAGCAACCCGCCAAGCGTTATATGCGCGTCGGTGTAATTGACGCCCGAAAAGATGGTGTGCTCTTCGAACAATGCATCGAACCGGCTCAGATACACGCGCATTGCAAGGATCAGCAGCAAAAAAGCAAACGCAATCGAAAACCCGCGCCACGGCAGCGGGATGGAGCTTCCCCGCCGGCCCGCGAAAACCCGGGTGCTTCCGGTGATCAGAATAAAGAAGACAGCCACGATGCAGCCAATTACGGCGAGCGTCAGCAGCCAGCCCGTAAAGAACTGCCATACCGGAAGCGTGAACAGATAAAAGTGCAGTGGCTTGCCAAAGATCGGATCGAGAACGCCGCCGCCCGGGTCCGCGGCGCATACCAGTAGAGCGCAAACGTCGGCCATTCCGCGCTCATGCTGGCGCCGGTCACCGCGGCAATGATGAGCGAAACCACCAGCACGATGAGCCGCAGGATCCGCTCGACCGGCAGCCGCAGCGGTTGCCCGCCAATGTAAATAACCCCGCCCCCCAGCAGATCCGGCTGATACGCCCGCCGCAGTGCCAGGAACCATCCATACAGAATGAAAAATGTGGCCGCCGCGAATGCCGCAAATACCGTCCACTGGAGGCTCAGGCTCTTAAGAAATACGTCTCCGTAGCCGAGGGATTCGAACCAAAGGCGGCTGACGTAATACGATAAGGCCGTCCCGCTGCCCAAAACGATGATGCCGATCAGGATAAAAACAAGGATCAACCGGCGTCGCCGTGGCGTCCGCCCGCCGCCCTGCCACTCGACAATTTCGGGCATTACTTTCCTCCGACTTCGCTAGTGCTTACGTCTGAATTCTGTATAGATGCTAATTGTACGCGTCACAAGAACGCTGGGTTGTCCAAAAACCACGCGTCCAATTTACGATTAAAAGAAAAAGGAATCCCTAATCAAAATTCACACGCTTGAAACCTGCATGCCGAATCAAAGATCCGGCCAATCTCACCAAGCGCTTTCCCTAGCAGGCTGCGGAAAAACTCGTTTTGCAGCGGGGGGAGTACCTAAAAACTGTCTTGTTTCCACAGCCCAACCTGATAAGAAGAAGGTATGCGAGGACAAGACGAGCAGCAGTTGGATGTGTTCAGCTACGTAAGCCCAGAGCAGCGAGTACCGCAAGACCACCCGCTGCGTCCTCTTCGTGTCATGACCGATGAGGCATTGCGGGATTTGCAACCACGATTCCACAAGCTTTACGCCAAAACGGGGCGGCCTTCGATTGCGCCGGAGAAGTTGTTGCGAGCGCTTCTGCTGCAAGCGTTGTACACGGTGCGCAGCGAACGACTGTTGATGGAACAGCTCGACTATAACCTTCTGTTCCGCTGGTTCGTGGGCTTGAACATGGACGATGCCATCTGGGATGTGACCGTGTTCACCAAGAACCGGGAGCGGCTGCTCGCTGGGGACATTGCCGAAGCCTTCTTCCAAGCCGTGCTGCAGCAGGCGCGTGAGCGGGGTTTGCTCTCGGAGGAACACTTCACGGTGGATGGAACGTTACTGGAAGCGTGGGCGAGTGTGAAGAGTTATCAACGCAGAGATGCGAAGAACGACGTTCCGCCGGACGATCCCGGCAATGCGACAGTGGACTTCCACGGGGAGAAGCGGTCGAACCAGACGCACGCATCGAAGACGGACCCGGATGCGAAGATGGCACGCAAAGGCAAGGGCAAGGAAGCCAAGCTGAGTTACAACGGGAATCTGCTGGTGGAGAACCGCCACGGGCTGATCGTCAACACCGAGGTGTTCGAGGCCAACGGAACGGCGGAGCGCGATGCGGCGCTGGTGATGCTGGAACAGATTCCGGGAACGAAACAAGTAACCGTGGGCGGCGACAAGGGATATGACACGGCGGATTTCGTGGCCGAGTGCAGAAACTTAAAGGTCACGCCGCACGTGGCGCAGAACCTGGAGCGACCCGGTGGGAGCGCCATCGATGCTCGTACGACGCAGCACGCCGGATATGCTATCAGTCAGAGGAAGAGGAAACGCGTGGAAGAATGCTTCGGCTGGCTGAAGACGATCGCGCTGTTGCGGAAGGTTCGGCATCGCGGGGTCTTGAAGGTCGGATGGGTCTTCACCTTTGCCGCAGCTGCCTATAATTTAGTCCGCCTACGGAATCTGGCTCTGCAAGCGACGTAACCCAACGCCAAGTTGGGCTGCCTGGGCCGGAAACGATCTTCAGGGCCAGCAGCGAACGCAGCCAAAGTCCTTCTCCCAGTCAAAAAATTACGCAACCGGCAAAGATTCTAACTCGCAACGTCCATTTTTCCGCAGCCTGCTAAGGAGGAACTGGACCGAACGCGCATGTAAGGTTCCCGTTGTCTTGACCGGGTTGCGCGCCGAAGCCTAACATTACCGCCGACGGCACTGAGTGCGTGCAATGATTGGCCAGACAGTATCCCACTATCACATCATCGGAAAGCTTGGTGGTGGTGGCATGGGCATCGTGTACGAGGCCGAAGACACGCGGCTGGCGCGGCATGTGGCTCTGAAATTTATTCCGATCGAAATGGCCAGCGACCAGAAATCGCTGGACCGCTTTGTACGTGAAGCGCGTGCCGCCTCCCAGTTAAACCATCCCGGGATCTGCACCATCCACGACATTGAAGACAACAGTGGCCATCCCTTCATTGTCATGGAGAAGCTCGAAGGCACCAGCCTCAAGGACCTGATGCGCAGCCGGCGGATGGAAGTAGATGAGATTCTCGACATCGGCATCCAGGTGGCGGATGCGCTCGCCGCTTCCCATGCCAAAGGAATCATCCATCGCGATATCAAGCCCGCCAATATTTTTGTTTCGCAGAATGGTCAGACGAAGATTCTCGATTTTGGATTGGCCAAGATCGTTCACGATCCGAACTCCAGCGAGGCCGCGCTTGAAGACTCGCTGACCGCCATGGGCGTTATCCCGGGGACCGCGGTTTACATGTCTCCCGAGCAGGCGCGCGGGGAGGAACTGGATGCCCGCAGCGATCTGTTTTCGCTGGGCGTCGTGCTCTATGAAATGGCCACCGGCAAGAAGCCCTTCGCCACCGGGAACGTGGTCACCACCCTTGATGCCGTCCTCAACCAGAAACCCGTCTCTCCCCTGCACCTGAACCCGACGCTTCCCGTGGATCTGGAAGGCATCATCGGCCGGGCCATGGAGAAAGAACGCGGGCATCGCTATCTCGATGCCATCGCGATGAAGGGCGATCTGCAGTCCTTGCGGAAGGAAACTGCGTCGGGATTGACCAAGAGCGGCTTCCGTCGTCCGGTTTTGCCCTATCGTATTGCCACCACCACCTTCCAGGCCACGACGAAATGGTCCACGTATATTCTTCTCGCGGTGAGCGCGTTGCTGTTGACCATACTGATCGCCGTGGGAGCGTGGTGGTTCAAACAAAGGGATGCGATCACGGCTGGCGCCGCCAGGAACACGATCGCAGTGTTGCCCTTGCAGAATCTGAATGGTGACATCAGTGTCGAATTTTTGCGCTTCGCGCTCTCCGACGAAATTGCCAACACCCTGACTTACACACGCAGTCTGGACGTGCGGCCTTCGGCCATCACGCGAAAGTTCGTCGGCAACGACGTCGATCCAGCGAAAGCAGGCCGTGAAATACATGTCGCTAACGTGATCACCGGACATTTTCTGAAGCAGGGCGATCGCCTGCTGATTACGCTGGAGGCGATCCAGGTGGCGGACGACCGGCTTTTGTGGCAGGCGAATTTGACGGCGCCCGCCGATGATCTGATCGCCTTGCAGGCGCAGATGGGAGTCCAAATACGGCAGGGACTGCTGCCCGCCCTCGGCGCCGCCGGCGGTTTCCTCAATACTGGAACGCGCCCGAAAAATCCCGAGGCTTACGATCTTTACCTGCACAGCCTAGCATTGCCCCATGATGCCGGACCGAATAAAGATGCCATCGCCGTGCTCGAGCATGTGGTCGCGATGGATCCCACCTACGCGCCGGCGTGGGAGCAACTCGGCGTGCGCTGCTATTACGACTCCGACTATTCCGATGGCGGCGAGGCGATGTTCAAGCGCTCCAACGAGGCTTACGAACGCGCCGTCGCCCTTGATCCCAACCTGGTGGTCGCCGCCGGGCAGTTGATTACCAACCACGTGGAGCGTGGCGAGCTTGGCAAAGCTTACGAATCCGCGCAGGAACTCGTGAAACGGCGCCCCGATAGCGCGGAGGCTCATTTCGTGATGAGCTATGTCTACCGCTATGCGGGCATGCTTGAACAGGCGGCCAGTGAATGCAATACCGCGATCGCGCTTGATCCCGGCAACTATACTTTCCGTTCCTGCGCATGGACCTTTGCGGAATTGGGCAAGACGGATAGGGCCGCCGATTTTGTGCGCCTCGACGCCGGGTCGGAATGGGCGGCATATGCCATGCCTTCGATACTTCTGCGGGAAGGGAGAATTCAGGAAGCGCGCGAGGCCGTGAAGAGCATGCCCAGCACACCACGCTACCATCGAGATCTGCTAGAGGCTTGTCTGGGATTGCGGCCGCCTTCCGATCTCGACCGCATCGCCCACGATGCCGAAACCAATCTGCCCACCGACCCCGATCCTGAGACCTGGTACTACGAAGGGGCGATCCTCGCGTATTGCGGCAAGAAGCAGGCGGCTCTTCATATGCTCGAGAGCGCGGTCGGGCAGAACTATTGCGCTTACTCGAACCTGTTAGCCGATCCGCTCCTCGCCAAGCTCCGCACAGATACAGCGTTTGACAAAGTGTTGACCGCGGCCGCTGCCTGCCAGGAAGCAGTGCGCGCTTCCGCCAACTCTCCGACTCCATGAAAATAAAAATTACGCTCACGAGTCGCGGCAGGTAACGTCCAAGCTGATACAATCCGGCGTTGTCCCAACTTGTTTCCCGTTTGCGAATCATCTCCGCAACGATCTCCTGACAGGAGCCCTCATGATTTCCATTCGGAATTTTTTCGTGTTCATCGTCGTCGCGTGTGCCTGCTCGCTCACAGCCCAGGAAATGCAGGAAGGCCGCCTGCTGCTTTTTCCCGACATTCATAAAGACAAGATTGCATTCGTGTATGCCGGTGATCTCTGGCTGGCGTCAAGTTCGGGAGGCGAGGCTCGCCGCATCACTTCGCATCCCGGGCGCGAGCTGTTCCCGAAGTTCTCGCCGGATGGAAAGTGGCTCGCGTTCACAGGCCAATATGACGGGGACTTTAATGTGTATGTCATGCCCTCCGACGGCGGGCAGCCGAAGCAATTGACTTTCTATCAGGGACAGGCGCAACCGCTGAGCGACCGCATGGGTGTGCTCAACGAGGTGATTGGCTGGACGCCCGATGGCAAGAGCGTCATCTTTCTTTCGCGCCGCGACGCATCCAACGGATGGATCAAGCGTCCTTATACCGTCAGTGTCCAGGGCGGGCTGCCGCAGCCTATGTTCATGGATGAAGGCGGACTGCTTTCCTATTCACCCGATGGCGACAAGATCGCTTACAACCGAATCTTCCGCAACTTCCGCCAGTGGAAGCGCTACACCGGCGGCATGGCGCAGGACATCACCATCTACGATCTGAAGAAGAATGTCGTGGACCAGGTTGTGCCCCACACCGAGTACACCGATACGTTTCCCATGTGGCACGGCAACACGATCTTCTTTACGTCTGACCGCGGACCCGAACATCGCCTGAACATCTACAGCTACGACCTGGGCAGCAAACAGGTTGAGCAACTGACCAAGTTCGACGAATTCGATGTCATGTGGCCAAGCATGGGCGGGGATGCAATTATCTTTGAGAATGGCGGCTACCTCTACTCCTTCGATCTTGAAACGCGGCGGCCCAAAAAACTGACGATTTACGTGAACGGGGACCGCGACCAGGCCATGAAGCATTGGGCCGACGCGAGCCGGCATATTACCGACTTCGACCTCGCCCCGGACGGCAAGCGGGCTGTCTTCGGCGCGCGCGGAGAGGTCCTCACCGTTCCAGCAAAAGAAGGAAGCGTTCGCAACCTGACTAACTCGCCTGGCGTGCGCGAACAAAAAGTGGCGTGGTCGCCCAACGGAGAATGGATCGCCTATGTTTCCGACCGCACTGGCGAAGACGAGATCTATATCGCTCCGCAGGATGGCATGGGCCCCGAAGAGCAGATTACAAGCGGCCACAAGGGCTTCATGTTTCAGCCCGCATGGTCTCCGGACAGTGCGAAGATTGCCTGGGCCGACCAGAATTTGCGACTCTGGTATATCGATATCAAGTCGAAGAAGCCGGTCGAAGTCGACCGTGGCAAATATGCTGAAATTCAGAACTACAGCTGGTCGCCGGATAGCCAATGGCTCGCCTACGACAAGCAGATGGAGTCCGGCTTTTCGGTCGTCTACCTGTACGGCTTGGCAGATCGTAAAATCATGGCGGTTACATCAACTCTGAATAACAGCTATGCTCCCGTGTTTGACCGCGGCAAACGTTACCTGTACTTCCTTTCCGACCGGGATTACAACGAAGTTCTCGGCAACATCGATTTCGAATTCGCGAATCCCAAGACGACCCGTGTGTATGTGGTCACGCTGACTGCGGACGAACCGTCGCCATTCCCTGCCCTCAGCGACGAGACGAAGGTGAAGCCCGAGGAACCCGCCGTCACCATGCCTACACCTGAGACCAAACCTGGAAGCAAGAAGAATAAGCAACCGCCCAATAACGAGGGTAAAGAACAGAAGACTGAAGAGAAGGCTGTCGAAACCGAGAGCAAGGAGCCACCGCGGGTTTTCAAGATCGATCTCGACGGCATCCAGGACCGAATTGTGGCGCTCGCCACTCCGCCCGCCGTGATTCGAAATTTCGACGCTTCCAAAGATGCAATCTACTATTCCAGTGCTTCGATTCGTGGTCTCTCGGGACCGCTGCCGGGAGAAACTCCGGCGATTCACGCCTATGATCTCAAGGATCGCAAAGATAAGGTGCTTATCGAAGGCGCGGACCGGTTCGTGCTTTCCTTTGACGGCTCCAAACTGCTGTACCGTACCGACGGAGAAGGCCCCAAGTTCGGCATCATTGACGCCAAGCCAACCGACACTCCTCACAAGCCGGGGGACGGCGCGCTCAACTTAAGCGGCCTGCGCGTCGAGGTCGATCCTCCCCTTGAATGGAAAGAAATGTACAACGAAGTATGGCGCCAGGAACGTGACTACTTCTTCGAACCCGAAATGAACGGAGTCGACTGGCCAAAAGTTCGTGACCAGTATGCGCAATTGCTTCCCTATGTCGCTGACCGGTACTCGCTCACGTACATCCTGGCACAGGTGATCGGCGAGTTGTCGAATTCGCATACGTATGTGGGCGGCGGCGACTACCCCGACCTGCACGCGGTCCACGTTGGATTGCTGGGCGCTGACTACGAAGTCGATTCCTCGACCGGCGTATACCGCTTCAAGAAAATCTTTCCCGGCGAGAACTGGGACGCGCGTACCCGTTCTCCTTTGACCGAGCCCGGCGTGAATGTAAAGGAAGGCGATTACCTGCTGGCGATCAACGGACGCGCGCTGCGGTCGCCGCAAACTCCTGACGAATTGCTGGTCAACGCGGCCAACGAGGTCGTGACTTTAACGGTCAACTCCAAGCCCACCGCCGACGGAGCCCGCAAAGTAGTCGTCAAGCCGATCGCCGACGAGTACACCCTGCGCGAGCACAACATGATCGAGACCAATCGCAAGAAGGTAGACGCGGCCAGCGGCGGGCGCATCGGCTATGTCTACCTGCCTAACATGGGCGGGGAAGGCCTCAACGAGTTCGTGCGGCAATACTTCCCCCAGATTCGCAAGGAGGGAATTATCTTCGACGTCCGCTACAACGGCGGCGGATTTGTTGACGAACTCATCTTCGAGCGACTGCGGCGCATTTTGGGCGCCATGGATGCAGCCCGCAACTTTGAGCCCAACCCGCGCCCTCGCCAACGTCTTCTATGGATACTATGGCCTGCGTGACCAATCACTATGCCGCGTCGGATGGAGACATCTTCAGCTATATGTTCAAGCAGTACAAGCTGGGACCGCTCATCGGCGAGCGAACCTGGGGCGGAGTGCGCGGCATCCGCGGCGAAATACCTTTGATGGATGGCGGCTATATCACGCGGCCGGAGTTCTCCTTTTATGGCCTCGACAGTAAGTGGGTGATCGAAAAC
This sequence comes from uncultured Acidobacteriaceae bacterium, assembly GCA_963709055.1. Lineage (GTDB taxonomy): Bacteria > Acidobacteriota > Terriglobia > Terriglobales > Acidobacteriaceae > Acidiflorens. Next base: position 151,088 of record CAVPUZ010000021.1, on the reverse strand, counting down.
CACGGCGTGCAGCCCGACGTGGTCGTAGATAATCCACCCGATCTCGTTTTCAAAGGACAGGATCCGCAACTGGAAAAGGCGATCGGGATGCTCATGGAAGAAATCAAGGCAAATCCCAAGAAGCTGCCGCCGCGTCCGCCAGACTTGCCAGCCTATCCAACCGGACCGGGGCTGTAGGGAAGGCAAGTCCATCGTAATTAGAGGAACCCGCTTTGAAAGCGCGGCGTTCAGCCGCGCCGCAGCCCCCCAAACTTCGAAATCAGGGGCTTTATAGCCGCGATGCGCCCACAGAGTCCCGGCGAATCTCACTCCTGACTTATCCCACGGATATATAAGAAACGGCCCCAGTCTACTCGTACGAATGGACCGGGCGGAGTCGGTTCCTCTGCAATTCGGTCCCAGACGTGCTTCGCCGCAGACGTAAGGCAGAATCCTGTGAGTTCTTTAATGACGAGTTTCCGGTTAAGGGAGAAATCTCGAACTCGAAGCCCACATGCATCGTTTGACTCAAGTCGGGGAGAGATTCCTCCGATTGACAAAGTAACGCTATGAATGATTCCGACGATATCGTGAAGGAGTTTCTGGTCGAAAGCCACGAGAATCTCGATCGGCTCGACCGTGATCTGGTTGATCTGGAAAAGCACCCTTCAGACCGGGAAATTCTCGCCAGTATCTTCCGCACCATCCACACCATTAAGGGGACGACCGGGTTTCTGGGTTTCAGCAAACTGGAAGCTGTCGCTCATGTGGGCGAGAATCTGCTGGCGAAGCTGCGCGACGGGCAACTCAGCCTCCATCCCGAACTGACCACGGCATTGCTGGCCATGGTCGATGCTGTCCGCCAGATGCTGGCCAGCATCGAAGAGGCGGGAAGCGAAGGCGAGCGCGACGATCGGGAATTGATCGCCAGCCTGACTCGGTTGGGGCAACCACCGGCGGCGAACCAGCTTGCTTCTGATCCGGCGCCGCATAAAACGGGCGGCGCACCGGGCGAATTGCCTGCGCTGGAGATATCTCATGCCGATACCTTGAGCAGCGCTGGAGAAGCTACCGGGGGCGGAGTCGCCGACGCGTTCAGCCAACCGGACGCCGAGCCGAGCAAAGCAGCCTCGCGCCGTGGAGTCGAGATTCTGGTCGAGCAGGGCGCGGTCAAGTCCCAAGAAGTACTCGAGCCTCACCTGCAACAAGCACAGGGCCAAAGCGCCAGTGAAAGCACCATTCGGGTAGGCGTCGGCCTGCTCGACCAGTTGATGAACCTGGTCGGCGAACTGGTGCTGGCGCGCAATCAAATCCTGCAATTCACCAAGCGGACGGAAGAGACCGGCCTGGTAACGGCCGGACAAAGGCTGAATCTGATCGCGAGCGAGTTGCAGGAGAGCGTCATGAAGACGCGCATGCAGCCGATTGGCGGCATTTGGGGCCGTTTCCCCAGAACCGTCCGCGATGTTGCATTGGCCTGCGGCAAGCGGGTGCGGATTGAGATGGAGGGGCAGGAGACCGAACTCGACAAGACGCTGATCGAGGCGATCAAGGACCCGATGACCCATCTGGTGCGCAACGCTGTCGATCACGGCGTCGAACACCCCGCCGTCCGCGAGGCCGCCGGCAAGGATCCCGAGGGCGTGCTCACGCTCCGCGCCTTTCATGAAGGTGGGCAGGTCAACATCGAGATCTCGGACGACGGCGCCGGCCTGAATCTTGAAAAAGTTGTGCAGAAGGCGGTGCTGAAGGGATTGATCAGCGCCGATCAGGCCGCGCGCCTGAGCGAGCGCGAGGCGGCCAATCTGGTGTTCCTGCCCGGCCTTTCGACGGCGGAAAAGGTCACCAATGTGTCGGGCCGGGGTGTTGGCATGGACGTCGTCAAAACCAACATCGAGCGCATCGGCGGCACCGTCGACTTGCATTCCACTCCCGGCAAGGGAACCAGCGTCAAGGTCAAGATTCCGCTTACGCTCGCCATTGTTCCCGCCCTCATCGTGACCAGCGCCGGCGAGCGATACGCGATCCCGCAAGTCAGCCTGCTCGAACTGGTCGGCCTCGATGGCGACCAGGCGCGCAAGGGCGTCGAGATGATCCACGGCGTGCCGGTATACCGGCTGCGCGGCCGCTTGCTGCCTCTGGTGCACTTGAAGCGGGTGCTCAAGACCGGCCTCGCCGAGGACGGCAGTTCCCCCGCTGTGTCTCCGGTTCGAGGGGACGCCGTCGGCGACGGATTCGAGCGCGTCAACATTGTCGTTTTGCAGGCCGATGGCCGGAAGTTCGGGCTGGTGGTCGACGAAATCTCTGACACCGAGGAGATTGTCGTCAAGCCGCTCGGCCGGCACCTGAAACATATCAGCGTCTATGCCGGAGCGACCATCATGGGCGACGGCAAAGTGGCGCTCATTCTGGACGTGCTTGGCCTCGCCCAGTCTTCCAGCATTGTGGCCGAGACGCACGAGCGGGCGCGCGCCGAGCAGGAGCAGGCCAAAATGGAAGAACGCGACCTGCAGAAACTCGTTCTGTTCGCCGGCCGGTCCGGTTCGCGCATGGCCGTGCCCCTGAGCATGCTGGCGCGGCTCGAAAACATTCCCGGGGTCGACGTCGAACGCTCCGGCAATCAGTGGGTCACCCAGTACCGGGGACAGATTCTCCCGCTCATACGCATCAGCCATGCGCTCGAAGAGCGGCGCAACCTGAATCGCTCCGATGACGTTCTCGCGCTGCCGACCAGCGCCAACCTGCAGGTTTTGGTGCTCGAGGACCAGGGCCATTCCTTTGGCCTGGTGGTGAACGAGATCCTCGACATTGTCGAAAGCGGCTCGGGGCCGCAATCGGCTCCCACCCGCAAGGGCGTGCTCTATTCCTCGGTCATCTCGGAGCGGGTGACCGAATTGCTGGATGTGCCGGCCATCCTGACTGCCGGGGAATCCTACGAGCCTGTCGAGTCGAATGCGGCCAGTGCGGCCAGGAGCTGAACTCATGCCAGAGACACGCCAGTTCTGTTCGTTTTATCTCGATCGCCTGCTCTTTGGCATCGAGTCGCAGAAGATTCAGGAAGTCGTCGCCTTCCGCGAGCTGCGTCCGGTGCCTCTGGCGCCGGCGGTCGTCAGCGGGTTGATGAACCTGCGCGGGCAGGTGGTGGTGGCTTTAGAACTGCGCCGCCAGCTCGAACTCGCCGAGCGCCCTCCCAGTATGAAGCCCGTGTGTCTGATGGTGCGCGCCGATCAGGGCACGGTCTGCCTGCTGGCCGATGAGGTCGGCAATGTCCTCGAAGTCGCCGACGAAACCTTTGAGCCCGCACCAGAGACGCTCTCGCCCCGGCTGCGCTCGGTGATTCTGGGCGTGCACAAGCTCGAAGGCCAGTTGATGCACGTGCTCGACACCGAGCGGGCGTGCGAGATCCGGGCAGCGAGCTAGGGACGGACGAGCGGGGCGTGGATTGCGCGCAGCCTGTGCGCGAAACGCGGCGCTGCCCGGGCTCAATGGATTTTGGAAGAAGTGCTGGAAGGAAGCAGGACAATGAAAATGAGATTCACACTGGGAAAGAAACTCGGCTTTTGCTTTGGTGTGGTTCTGGCCTTGATGGTTCTGAGCACGCTTCTGTCTTATTGGCGAGTCAGCGAAGTTCAGCAGATACAAACCACATTACTAACCGTGCGCGTTCCGACGCTCGATGCAGTCCGGCAATTGCAGAGAGATATGTTCCAGACCGGGAGCAAGTCTCGACAGGCCATCCTGGCTGGGGGGCAGAGCGGAGAGAAGCGCGGACGGGATCAGACGGTTCGATGACATCTGGACGAAGGTGGACCAGGATGTCGCCACGCTCTCAGAACTCGCTCCGAAATGGACACGCCAGGAGAACCGGGATCGGCTGGCTAGCATAAAAGAACGAATTCCCCACCTCCACCAGATGCAGCGCCACGCCATCGACACCGCCGGAACGCGGGCGGTGCAGAAGGCGTGGTCAAAGGAGGAAACGAATATGCCGACGCAGCAACACCCCCTTCAACGACGCCATCGTGAAGGACTTGGGAGACATGGCTGCTTCGGTAGAGGAACTCCTCTTGCAGACGAACCAGTCGCTCGCCTCCGCCACCGCCGCGCTCCTTTGGACGATGTTCATTGCCACCATCACGGCTCTTTCGGGCGGAATCTTTCTGGCCATCTTCTTAGGCCGGCAAATCACGCTGGCAACAGGCGCGGTGCTCGGGCAAGCGGAAGCCATCGCGGCTGGCGACCTGACTGGAGACGATTTGAAAGTTCGGAGTCAGGACGAACTGGGCGACCTGACTGGAGCGATCAACAAAATGAAGAACAGGCTGCAAGAGTTGATCCAATCCATTCGTGGCACCTCGGAACAGGTGGCGTCGGCGGGCGAAGAACTTTCCGCCACCAGCCAGCAGATCACGGCCAATTCCGAAGAGACAACCGCGCAGGCAAAAGTGGTGGCCGATGCCGGTAGCCCAGGTGAATTCCAGTCTGCAGACCCTCGCCTCGGGCTCGGAAGAAATGAACGCGACCATCGGCGAGATTGCCAAGAACGCGACCGAAGCGGCGCGGGTAGCGGGCGAAGCCGTTACGGCGGCCGAAGCGGCCAACCAGACCGTAGCCAAGCTCGGTTCCTCGAGCGCCGAAATCGGCAAGGTCGTCGAGGTCATCACCTCGATTGCGCAGCAGACCAACCTGCTGGCCTTGAACGCGACCATCGAGGCGGCGCGCGCCGGAGAAGCGGGCAAAGGGTTTGCGGTGGTCGCCAACGAAGTCAAGGAGCTGGCGAAACAGACGGCCAAGGCGACCGAAGAGATCGGCGGGAAGATCACCGTCATCCAGGAGAATACGACCGGGGCAGTGAACGCGATTGGCGGGATTCGCGGGGTGATCGACAAGATCAGCCATATCTCGACCACGATTGCGACCGCAGTTGAGGAACAGAGTGCGACCACCGGAGAGATGGCGCGCAACGTCTCGGAAGCGGCGCGCGGCGCGAGCACGATCTCCAGCAACATCAGCGGGGTTGCGCAGGCGGCGCAGGATACCTCGACCAATGTGGGCGAGGCGCAGACCGCTACGCAGCATCTGGCGAGCATGGCCAACGAATTACGGGAACTGGTGGGCCGCTTCAAGGTAGGCGAGGCCAGCAAAGGCCACGCTGCGGCTGCGGCGCCGGCCCATCGCCGCGCCGCCGCTGCGGGTCGCTGAGCGATCGTTGAAAAGCAATCGCTGAAAACGAACCGAACTGGTTGCATTCCGGCTCCGGCATTCCGGCCAGCCGAATCACACTAAGGAGCTTTGAGCGTGTCGCCAATTCGGGTATTGATCGTTGACGATTCGGCGGTGATTCGCCGCCAGCTCACGGACGTGCTGGCGGCCGACCCGGAGATCATCGTCGCCGGCATGGCGGGAACCGGGCACCTGGCGCTCCAGAAGATTCCCGAACTCAAGCCGGATCTGGTCACGCTCGACGTGGAGATGCCCGGAATGAATGGCATTGAAACGCTGGTCGAGATCCGGAAACTCTATCCCCGTTTGCCGGTCATCATGTTCAGCACTCTGACCGGGCCGGGCGCGGCCGCAACCGTTGAGGCCCTGGCGCGCGGGGCCAGCGATTACGCGACCAAGCCTTCGCACGCGGGCAGCCGGGCGGAGGCGTGCGAGCGCGTGCGTCAGGAACTGATCCCGAAGATCAAAGCGTTGTGCGCGCCGCGTGGAACACTCCGTTTGAGCGCGCCTCCCGTCGTTATTCCTGTTCCTGTCCCTGCCCGTACCCAGCATCCGCCCGCACGCGTCGATTTGCTCGCCATCGCTACTTCCACTGGAGGTCCTAATGCCCTGGGGGAGCTGGTTCCGAAATTTCCGCGGGATTTTCCCGTGCCCATTGTGATCGTGCAGCATATGCCGGCCATGTTTACCCGGCTGCTGGCGGCTCGCCTCAACACCCTGACCCAACTCAATGTCGAGGAAGGCAAGCAGGGCCAGAAGATCGAGCAAGGACAGGTTTGGATCGCACCCGGTGACTACCACATGACGGTGGCCCGTAAAGGAAACGACTGCGTGCTCGGTCTTAACCAGGACGCGCCGGAGAATTCCTGCCGGCCGGCGGCGGATGTCCTTTTCCGCTCGGTTGCGCAAGCTTTTGGGGACAAAGTATTGGCAGTGGTGCTGACCGGAATGGGGGCCGATGCTACCCGCGGCTCGGCCGCGATCCGGCAGGCCGGCGGCGCCGTGATCGTCCAGGATGAGGCGAGCGCGGTGGTCTGGGGTATGCCCGGCAGCGTCGTTGCCGCCAACCTTGCGGATCGCATTTGTCCTCTGAGCGGCATCGTGGACGAGATCGTGCGCCGCGTGTCGTTTCGCAGAACCTCCGCGAGTGCCGCTCGCGGTTGAAGAACGTTTGTTTTGCGCCGCCCGCAGTGAGGCTGGCGAAAAACAGGAAATGTCAATCGAATGGCCATCGAACTTGCAAAAGAAAAATCCGCGGCGCCTCCCGCAACCAACGCGGGAGATCCCGCCTACTTGAAGATCCGCGATCTGATTTACCGTATCTCGGGCATCTATCATGCCGAGCAGAAGCTTTACCTGCTGGTCTCCAGTTGCACGCGCCGTATGGCGGTCTGCGGCGCCGCCAGCCCCTCCGACTATCTCGAACATCTCACCATTCGCCCCAATCGGAACGACGAATTGCATCTGCTGCTCAACGAAATCACGATTGGCGAGACCTACATGTTTCGTCATCCCGCCCAGCTGGATTCCCTTAGCACCGTCATCCTTCCCCAGATTATCCAGTCCAAGACGGCCATGGGTCTGAAGCGGCTCCGAATCTGGTCGGCCGGCTGTTCGACCGGAGAAGAGCCTTACACCCTGGCCATGTTCCTCCTCGAGGAAAAGCAGCTGGCGGGTTGGACGTTCGACATCCTCGCCACCGACCTGAACAGCAACTCGCTCCTCGCGTCGAAGGCCGGTGTCTATGGTGAATACGCGCTCCGCAATGTGACCGCAGCGCAACGCGCAAAATACTTCAAAGACGCTGGCGGCAATAAGCTGGTCGTCAATGATCTGCTCAAATCGCACATTCGTTTTGACCGCGTTAACCTCAGCGATGACAGCAAGATGGTTTTTCTGAAGGGAATCGACGTGATCTTTTGCTGCAATGTGCTGATCTACTTCGACCTCGCCTCGAAGCGGCGCGTCGTGCAACACTTTTATGCCGACCTGCTTCCGGGAGGCTATCTCTTTCTGGGGCATGCAGAGTCGCTGTTTCAGGTCGACGAAGCCTTCCGGTTGGTCCACTTTCCAGGAACCACGGCATATTGGAAGGCGCCAGCCGGACTGGTTGCCGGAGGCAAGCCATGAACCAAGCCCTGAACGACGAACGGCGCACACTCCTGAAAGCACAAATCGAGAGACTCGATTCGATCTCGACCGCCCCCGCCATCCTTCAGCCCCTGCTCTCGCTTTTGCGTTTGCCGGTGGACGACATCCGGATCGAGAAAGTCGTGGAACTGGTTTCCCGCGATGGAGCGATCGCCGCCCAATGCCTCCGCCTGGCAAATTCGCCTTTGTTCGGATGCCGTGCCGTCGAAAGCGCTCGCGGCGCCGTCATGACCCTCGGCATCGAGAGGGTGCGCTCGATCCTATTCGGCTTGTGTATAAATCAGACCATCCCGGCCGATAAGTGGGTGCTCGACCGAAATGCCTTCTGGCGACACTCGCTGGGCTGCGCCCTGGTTACCCAGACCATGGCCCGCAAAATCGGCTACCCCGACCCCGAAAAGGCCTATCTCGCGGGATTGCTCCACGACCTCGGATTTCTGGTCAACTCGGTGATCGATCATGCGAAGTTTCGCGAATGCCGGGCGCATGCCGCGGCCCAACGCTGCCCGCTCCATATCTCCGAACAGCAGATTCTTGGATACACCCATGCCGACTCCGGCAGCATCCTCTGCGATCATTGGCACTTTTCTCAAGAGTTATCCGACGTGGCTCGTTGCCATCACGAGACTGATTCACTACCCAACGCCAGCCCTCTTCTTTATCTTGTTCACCTGAGTGATTTGTTGTGCCGGGTGCGCTCGCTCGGCTACGGCTATGACGAGATTATGGTGGTGTCCTTCGATCAGGATTCAGCCTGGAGCCATCTTGTGACGGCGTACCCAGCGCTCGCCGACGTTGACCTCGTCCGCTTCACCCTCGATATCGACGGATCCATGGACCAGATCGCCGCCGTGGTCGATTCCGTTTTTGCCCCTCCCAAGGTGGCCAAGGGATCAGCCTAACTCGAGGGCAACGAGGGTAATCTGCGATTGGTGACTTAGGTAAGCCAGCTCGCGGTACTTCTTTTTCGCTTCGCCATTACGGAAGTGACATTTACAGCGTGGCCAACCGGACATAGGATGAGCACGTAGTTTGGCAGTTCTGGGGGAGGGCTGCCGAAGGCGTCCTGAGCTTAATCGCTCGGGACGTTTTTTTTGTCACAACTGTCCAGCACACGGTGGCACTTGGTGATATTGAATCACCCGCGAGACTGCACTTCTGCCACGCTCTTTCGGAACAGGTTCGATGATTAACGATTACTTTTTTTCCCAGGTCGTGCCGCTATCAGCGCTGATCCAGGTCTCGTGATTGGCCGTTGCTATGACAATTTGCACCGGACCCATTACATCAATGTGTGTTATGTCTGAACTGAGTGGCTGTCCCTTGAAGGCCACGCTGATGACACTCCAAGTTGTGCCGCCGTCGGTCGAATGCAGGAGCGTACCTGCCTGCCCGCCGGCCCACATCTCCTGGCCGCGATTTGCATAGCATAGCAACGGATGCTCTGCCCGCGCCCCGGTCTCCCAGCTCTGCCCACCGTCGAGTGAACGTTGGAGCACTCCTGCCGCAATCGTCCAAATCATACTTTGTTTTAAGGTTGTGCCCTGTGCCGCCGCGCCATTTACCAACAACGTGTTCCTGCCGTTCAACGGCACCGCCTGTGCCGAAGAGGCTGCCATTGCTGCGCTCGCAGTTGCGTTGACTTCCTCCTTCGAGGCAGGCTTGGCTCTTATGATTGCTGGGGCCTCCTCACGCGCCATCAGATTGTTGCTGGAGGTTTCTGCAGTTAGCGGGCTTGATGTAGACCCTGCAGAAGCCGCGACTTTCTCATTCATTTTCGACGCCTCGTCGGGGGCAGGCGCTCCATGCGGTCCGGGTGCTGCCAGTGTGCCTGCCGTGGACGACCCGTCGCTGGCATAGGCAGGCTTGGCGTGGCCAGACCTCGCATTGCCGGACTTGGCCCTGCCAGTGCTCGCCCGTTGGCCTTCGGCCTGCCAAAATGGCTGCACGCTCGATTCGTTAGCCGACAATTTTGGCGGGACGACGGCTGCTGGTTTTGTATCGCTTGTGCTTACCTCCGCAGATCCGGCCCCTGCGGATCCGGATGCAACGCGTGCAGTGAGTTCCGCGGGCGCTGCTGGCGTGATCATCTGGCGGACCGTAGAAGTCGTCGACGAATGGGGCTTTGCCAGATGAGTCAAGCCCGGTCCCCCGATTAGCACGGCCACCGCAATACCGGCAGCCAGAGCCGCCCATGCCAGGTGAGTTCCACGAGAACGCGACCAACCAAGACTGGCCCAGGCAAGCCAGTTCGCACGTCCCTTATCCGGTGACGAAGTCCCGACCGCCTCGTTCTCGCCCTCCGGTGGCGTTGCTGTCAGGTCCATGGCGGGGAGACGCTAGGGCAATCACGTCCCGGCAATCCCCGCAGAGCGTCAGATGCTGCAATACGCTCTCGCGCTCCGCAGCGGAAAGTGCCTGCTCGGCGAACGCGGTCAGCACATCCGCTTCCGGATGCGCTCGCTCCATTGCCTCCCGCTCGGGCGTTGCGGCCCGCAGACGGCTGTGCACGATTTTTGGCACGTCAGTCATCGGCAATTGCTTCTATCCAGTCATTCGCCCGGTCAGTCGTTATTTCTATCCCCAGCTTCACGGGCAGGAACCTTTCTACTAGAGAACGTCGTAGGTCCCGAATCTTGCATCAAACGCGAACGCAAATCGAGGGTAATATCCCGCACGTCGGCCTCCAGAGCCTCGGTTGCCTGGGCATAGCTCATGCCCTGGTCGCGCAATCCGGCCAGAATGCGCTTCCGCAGCGCGGCTGACAGTCGGTCCAGCCGCCGGCTGACGCTCGATTCATGCAATCCCAGAGTGCGCGCAATCTCGGCCAGCGTTCGTCCATCCAGATAATAAGCCGCCAGCGTAAACCGGTCTTCTGCCGAAAGCTCAGCCAGCGCCTGGTCGGTGGCCGTCTCCAGCCGCTGGTCCAAAGTGCTGGCTGGCTCTGGAACCTTCGCCGCAAACTGCACACCGTCTTCTGTCTGCTCTTCCAGGCTGACCGAGCGCTTCTGCTTGCGATAGCGGTTGATGAACTCCTGCGCCATAACTGTGCGCAACCAGCCTTCGAGCGATCCGCGGCCGGTATAGAAGACGAGTTTCGAATTGCGCACGCCATTCCGCGCGCTCACTCCGTAGAGATCGGCAAACAACGAATCGGCGAGTTCCGCCGCATGCGCGCCATCCCGCGTAATGTGCAGCGCCATGCCGTGCAGCTTTTGACGGTAGCGGCTGATAAAGTCTTCCCACGCCCGTTCGTTTCCCGCGGCACACGCGCGTGCCAATGCCAATTCTTCCAGCCGGAGCGCCGCGCAAAAATCATCCTTTTGTTCCGCCGAGGCGTTCGCAACATACTTTTTCTGAATTTCTTCGAGGATCAGGTCGAACTGTTCCGCACTCAAGCCATAGGCCGCGGCCCCGCTGCGCAGATACAACTCGGCCGCAAACTTGGCTCCTTCGGATTCGGTGCGAGGTGGCATGTTCCAACAAAGTCCCAGAGTGATGCTAGCAATTTTTTAGACGCAAGAGACCGAAAATCGTACGTTCTCCCCCCAGCGAGCAGAGCAAGACACTCCTGGATGACTCGCAAAAGTGCTCCCCGGCGCGCTTCCAACTTGACGCGCCGGGGTAGACCGACTGGGGGAGACCGACGAAATGGGCCATAGGAACACACGCACGGGGATTGGTGTCTCAGTACATGTGGAGGCGCTTTATGCGGCTGGTCGTGGTTCTGTCAGGGATCGTCTTGCTGGTTGCGGCGGCAATTGTCATTCCAAGCCTGATTCAGGCGAGTGAACTGCCGCAGAGTTCGCACTATTCTCTACTTGAGCCTATTCGCAGCGGTAACCTTACCGTCTTTCCCGTGGTCGCAAGTAAGTCATACGACACGAGCGAGTTTATTACCCTGGATGAAGGGCTCCGCTCGGGAGACGTCGTCGTCACCGAAGCTGGACAGGCGCGTGGTTTGATCCGCCACCGCTCCGGGGAACCGGCCTTTCGTTCGATGCGCGACGCCGAGGTCAACCGTCTAGTGTTGGTCAATAACTCAAAGCGCCCGTTGTTACTCCTCGCCGGCGAGATTGTTACCGGCGGCAAACAGGATCGTGTCATCGGAAAGGATCGCATCGTGCCCCCGGAAAGCGATCCCGTAGATCTCAGCGTCTTCTGCGTTGAGCCTGGGCGCTGGGTAGCGGCGAACGGCAAAGCCGATTTCAGCGCAGGCAGGGCCGGGGGCGTAATTGGTGGTCTTTTAGCCGCTCCCAGTGTGCGTGGAAGCGCAATGGCCGCGAAGAATCAGCAACAGGTATGGGACAACGTCGACAAGTCGAAACAGGCAATGGCGGGGAGGCTTATCGCGAACGGGACACCTACTGCCGCTCCCGAAGTGAATTCAACCTCTTCTTACGCGCGCGTCATGGAAAACAAAGACGTCCAGAAGCAGGTCGATTCCGTCGCTGCGCCCTTGGAGCATAACTACGAAAGCGTGATTCATCAGCTCCGCGATAAGAATGCCGTCGGTGTGGTAGTGGCCGTCAATGGTGAGATCGTTTGGGCCGATATTTTCGCCAGCACGCAGTTACTACAGAAATACTGGCCGAAGCTTGTACGTTCTTATGCGACCGAGGCGGTCATAACCAGAGCGAAGAGCGCGCAGGTCTCGACCAAAGAGGCGCAGAAGTTCCTGGACAATCTCGAAGCCCGCCACGAAACGTCCGACATCGAACCCGGAGTGTATCGCCAAACCGAAATCACCGGCGACGGCTTCAAAGTGTTCGAGCTAATGTCGCTGCTGCCCAAAACAGGTTTCGCGGTGCACATTGCCAAAATGGCCGACTGAAAGAAAGTCGAAGTAAGAGGTCAGAGGTGAGAGGTCAGATTGCAGAAGTTAGAACCAGCATCGCTGATGCTTCGAAATCAGCGCTTAGGTTTTCACTTCTGGCAATCTGACCTCTAACCTCTGACCTCTCATTCTCGACCTTTGACCTCGCATTTTGCCAAGCCCTTTCGCACGACGTCGTTCGCATCGTGTGCCAGTTTCAGCGCCGGCAATTCCTCGCGGCTGAACCATCCGACCTCCGCAGCGTCGCTCGCAGCTTTCAAGTCCCCTGCCTACCCGCCGGCACAGGAAGTCGATCAGCACGTAGTGATATCGCACTCGCCCATCGTCGCTGCGAATCACCCTCTCATAAACGCCCAACATCTCGCCGACCTCTACTATCAGTCCCGTCTCCTCGCGCGCCTCGCGGATTACCGCCCCGCGCAGCGTCTCTCCACACTCCAACACGCCTCCTGGCAACGACCACTCACCCAGCAGCGGAGCCTGGCCACGGCGGATCAGCAGGGCTCGCCCGTCCGCAACAATGACGGCGCCCACTCCGACCAGCGGAGATTCCGGGTATTCACGTTTCATACCGTCTACTTTGCTCCCACCTGATATTGCTCGATCTTCCCGTCCGGCATAATGCGCTCCCAGACTTCGAGCGTCTTCTGCGGGAAGTCCACTTCAAACAAGCGGAATGTCATTCCTCCTCGCTCCGTCTTCGTGGTCTGCGTGAACTCTGTCGGCGTTCCCATGGGAGCAAGGCTGTCGCCGAAATCCTTGAGTGCCTGTTCTGAGAAATAACTGTTGCAATTGTCGGTCAGCAACGTTCGATCGATCTTTCCATGCTGCAAATCCGCAAAGATCGCGTGCGCCTGCTCCTCGGGCTTGGTCGAGCCGGCATCCTTGAAGAGGAGTCCCGCAATCTTCCGCGCCAGGTCGCTCGAGACGCCCACCGAATCCTCATTCGTGAGCACCACTACCGCGGTGCGTGAGTCCGGAAAGACCATGTTGTACGCGGTGAACCCGGAGACCTCGCCACCATGCGCAATCGCCCGTTGCCCGAATTCCTCGCGCACGCCCACGCCCAGGCCGTAGCGCGTTCCCAAACCCTTTTTCAGCACGGTCTCGCGCTCCATCGCCGCATAGGACGCGGGTTTCAGTACCGTTTGATCGATCATGCCGATGTCCCACTTCGCCAAGTCTTCGACCGGCATGGCTAATTCGCCTGCCGCGAACAACCAGCCTTTGCCTTCCTTGGGAGCTACGCGCAGCGGACCGATCGCATATCGCATGTAACCCGTTGCATCGGTGTCGGTGAGCGGCTCCTGGTCGATGTTTATGACACTCTTCATCCCCAAAGGCGCAAAAATGTGCTCGCTCAGAAAGTGCAGCAACGGCTCGCCGCTCGCCTTCTCCACGATCAACCCCGCGATGACGAAATTCGTGTTGCTGTATTGCCACTCCGTTCCCGGATCGAAATCCAGCGGCTTGTGCGCCCAACGATCCAGAATCTTCTCGGCCGTAACGGGCTGCAACATGAATGGAGGAACATAGTCCTGGGGCCAATAGTCCTGATACCCCGACGTATGCGACAGCAATTCCCGAATCGTCACCTCGTTGCCGCGCGTCAGGTTCGGCACAAAGCGCGACACCGGATCGTCTAACGATAGCTTGCCCTGCTCCGCCAGCAGGAGAACTGCAGCCGCCGTAAATTGTTTGCTGATCGACCCAATGCTATACCGCATCGCAGGCAATGCCTGTTTACGCGGTTCGACGGCGCCCTCACCATAGGCCTGCAAGTAAGCGATTACACCGTCACGCACGATCGCGATCGAAGCGCTGGGAACGCCGGTCGCCGCCAGCGTTTTTCGCGCGGCGGTATCTATCTTTTCCTGCAGCCCAGCCGGAAGCTTCCCAGCCTGCGCCCACACCAGAGAAGAAAAACCAACAAGAACGACTGCCAGAAGCTGCCATCTTCGCATCCGATTCATCCAACACTCCGCGAAACGGCATCAGTATACGGCTTGGCCATACAATAGTCCGCATGTCGCTCGACGAATACAAACGAAAACGGCGCTTCGAGGCAACGCCTGAGCCACCTCCGAAGGTCGAGAAGAAATCCCAGCATCGCTTCGTCGTGCAGCGCCATCGTGCAACGCGCCTGCACTATGATTTTCGCCTGGAGATGGACGGTGTGTTGAAATCGTGGGCTGTTCCCAAAGGCCCGTCACTTGATCCCGATGACAAGCGGCTCGCCATGCAGGTCGAGGATCATCCCGTCTCCTATTTCGATTTCGAAGGCACCATCCCCGAAGGCAATTATGGAGCGGGAACGGTGATGGTGTGGGATGTCGGCACGTGGGAGCCGCTTTCGCCGATCCCGGTCGACGGGCAATACCTTCCCGGCACCGATAAAGAAGCGGACGCCATGCTCGAAAAGGGCGACCTCAAGTTTCGGCTCCATGGTGAGAGGCTCAAGGGCGACTTCGCTCTCATTCACATCACGGGACGACGACCGGGCAGCAAGGGAACGGAATGGCTTCTCATCAAGAAGAAGGATGATGAAGTTGTTCCCAAATTCGACATCGACAAATATGACACCTCGGTCCTCACCAAACGCACCATGGCCCAGATTGGCGGCGATGCCGATTCCGCTGAATGGACGAGCAGCCGTCCGGCAACTCGCGGCAAACTGAAAGCCGCTTGGCTGGCGGATGCTGTCGCTCGCATGGACCGGAAGAAAGCCGCCGTAAAAAAAAAGTCTTAACCACAGAGGACACAGAGGCCACGGAGGACCAAAAGCCCGGGAAAGGGAAGCCCGAGAACGGCGGGTCCGATAAAGGGAAGCCGAGGCCATCGACCCCTGACCGCCACAAAAAGAACGTCGGCATCAAGTCAAAGCATCAGCCTTCCTCCGCGTCCTCCGCGGTCAAGAACTTGCCTGGCGCCGTTCAAAGGCCCATGCCCGCGACGATTCATCCCATGCTCGCGACTGCCATCGAAAGGCCGTTCAACAATCCTGACTGGCTTTTTGAAATCAAGTGGGATGGCTATCGCGCCGTCGCTTTCATCGAGAATGACCGCGTGCGCTTTGTCTCCCGCAATCAGAATGATCTGACCGCGCAATATCCGCGAACTCGCCACGCTTCCGCAGTTCGTCAAAGCTCGCCGCGCCATTCTTGATGGAGAGATTGTCGCGCTTGACGACGAAGGCCGTCCTTCATTCAGCCTGATGCAGCAGCGCACCGGATTTCGTCCCGGAAAATCGCGGCTTCCCGGACGTCAAGGTGTTCCTGTCATCTATTATGCCTTCGATCTTCTTTATCTCGACGACTTTGACCTGCGGCGCGTCCCGCTCGAGCAGCGCAAGCAGTTGCTCGAAGAGCGAATTACGAACAGCGACGTCATACGATTCTCCGATCACTATCCCGAGAAGGGTCTCGCTCTCTTTGATGCCGCGAAGCAAAAAGGACTGGAAGGCATCGTCGCCAAGAAGCGCGACAGCCTCTACGCGGAGACCCGTTCCCGCGACTGGCTCAAGATCAAGATCACGCAGCGCCAGGAGTGCGTGATCGGAGGCTATACGGATCCCGAAGGAAGCCGCGCGTATTTCGGATCGCTCGTCCTCGGGCTCTACGACAAGCAGAAGCGGCTCAAACATGTGGGACAGGCAGGGACGGGCTTCGATCAGAAGACGCTAAAAGAGATGCATGCGACGCTCAAGCCGCTGGAGACGAACAAGAATCCGTTCTACGGGGAAATTGGAGGCCTGCGCAAAGTGCATTTCGTGCGCCCGGAACTGGTCGCCGAAATCAAATTCTCCGAGTGGACTCACGAAACTGCCGAAGGAGGCGTGAAACTTCGGGCGCCAGTCTTTATGGGATTGAGGATTGATAAGTCGCCGGCGGAATGTACGTTTGAGGATGCTTCGGTGGTGTGACGGCTTTTTGTTGTCGGTCGTTCGCTTCGAACAACGTCGTTCGTCATTCGCTTCGAACAACGTCGTTCGTCGTCGTTCGCTATTCGTCGTTCGCCTTTCGTTAAGAAACAGCCTCAAATTCTGTTGGACCCCTCTCCGTTGGTCTTTGGGAATCAATACTTTAGCGGAAAATTCCCGCCAGGTCTTTGAATAATAATGACTTACATCGATGCATTGAAAACAAACGACTTTCTAGGTGGAAATCCGCTATCTCTTTTAGAATCAGTAAGGCTCTGATTACTTATTGGTTATTATATGTTCAAAATATTGTTTCTAAATCATTTAGCTTGAAAATCCGTCGTTCGTCGTTCGCTGTTCGTCGTTCGCTTCTCGCGAGACCATTGGTACCCCCCACTTTAAGAACAACGATGGGCTATGACGGTTTCCGAGAAGCCGTATCCGCTGCCATTGCGGAGTTTCGCTCCGCCGGACAGCCGGGGGCGGCTGTCCCTACGTGGCACAGCGTGCGTGATGGATACACCAGCTGCGGAACCGCTCTGGAGACTTTCCGCATGACTATTTGGGCGAGGTTTTGCCACCCTAATGACTGGAACGACGAGTCCCGGCCGACACCCACCTTGGCAGCGGTCCCTACTTGATCTCCTTCATCGGCAGCATCGATCCGTAGTCCTGCCCGGACGGATCGACGGCGCGTGCCACCACTCCCGCGAACGCATCGCGGAGCTCCGGAAACTTTGCCACCAGCTGCCCTAATCACTGCCATGTTTTCCTGGAAGGTCTTTTGGGTATTCGAAATGTCCGGGGACGCATATTTCACGACCACATCGAGGTCGTTTCCAACTGCGAGAGGGAAAATTTCTGTCCAGCGATAGGTCTTGCCCCCCGCGCTTAAATCTGCCGCGCTCCCGTTCGACGGCATATCGCTCGGCTGCATTGTGTGAACCTCATCGTAGATTTTTCGGTGACGAGCGTGCTCATGAAATCTGCGGGAGAACTCAGGGCAATCGCTTCGCGATAATACAACCACGCGTTATGGTTTTCTGATTTCGCCTTGAACTCGCGTGCTCGCTGTTCGAACCATGCCCCATCGTGCCCCGCCACTTCTGACATGCGCGCGTAATAGCCCGCCAACTTCCACTCCGTGCCTGCCTGCTGCAGCACCAGGGTCAGAGTCCGCGGTTCCTTGCCGCCGATGTCGAGAATCACTACTCCATACTTTCCCGGAGGCAGATTGTTGAACACAAACACCGCGCTGTCGCGCGTTTGACCCGTTTTGCCGAACACACCGCACAGGAATTCGGCGCGAGCCAGCGACTCCGAGCCGTCCGCTGTGAGCAGAAACGGCGGCCGAACCGTGGCCTGCGCTCCGGTAAAGGCCGCCTGATTCTCTTTGACCGCGGCTTCAACCCCGGCAAAATTTGCGGAGACCAATGAAATGGAGTTTTGACGCAGTGCCGAGGTATCGCCCCGCGCCGACATTCCAAAGTATCGCTGGGCCGTAGTCTCCAGCGCCTTTCGGACCGACGCATCCATGTCCGGTGCACTCAGGCAATTTTGCGCGTAAGACGCCCCGGCAAGAAACAGCAATGCCAGCCAAGCCGGTCCGCGCCGCCGCTTCCAAGGCCGCATATCAGAGGCGTGATTCACGACGGAAACCTCCACCGGGCATTCTACGCTCCCTGGCGATTTGCCATTTTGAATTGCTGCCCAAATCCATATCTACCAAGATCCGGTAGTAACAAAGACGCAAGAAATATCGAGTTTTCCGTTCTCTTGGCAATGGTAAAATCCAGTGGGGCGTTGGTGGCTGCCAGATTGCCAGCCGCTTGAGGAAGCAGGAAGCTTGAAGTCTCGCACAAACCGGCGGATCGCACGATTGCTTGCAGGGCTTTTGTTGACTGCTCCGTTATCGATTGCCTACGCCGTCGATCAGAGCGCGACGCCTACTCCACCCAATGCTGCGCAGGCGCCAGCCGCGCACCACAAGTCTCACAAGAAACCGACGCCGCTGGTTCTTCCGCCGCTGCCTGCCGGCCCGTTGCCGCAAGTTCCCATGACCCAACTTCCCGCGTCGGCGCCCCATGTTACCTATCAGAATGGAATGCTGGCCATTGCGGCACAGAATTCAACGCTAGGTGAAATTCTCCGCGACGTCCGCAAGCTGACTGGAGCCTCGATCGACGTTCCCCAGGCCGCCGCCGGCGAGCGCGTAGTGGCCCAGGTTGGCCCGGGAGCTCCACGGGACGTGCTTGCTCATCTGCTGAACGGAACGCCATTCAACTACGTCATGATGGGTTCGGCATCGGATCCCAGTGCCGTGGCGAGTATCGCGCTGTCTGTGAAGCCCTCGTCCGGCGAAGTCCAGACCGCAGCCAACGTACCCGCGAACACCTTCCAACCGGGCCAGCCGCAGCCGGTATTTCGTGGCGGTGTGCCTATGCCGCGGCCCTTCCGGCAGCAGCCGCCCGGCGCAGTGACCCCGGGCGCGGACGCCCAGAGCGACGACAATGCCGATGACTCCGATACCACCGCGGACGACAGCGCGGACGATTCCGATCAAGCTCAGCCCGCGCAGCCTGTCGTAGTGCAGCCCGATGCCAATGCCCAAGCGGATCAGCAAGTGGATCCAAACCAAGCGAATGGCGGGCCTAAGACCCCCGAACAGCTTCTCCAGCTAATGCGCCGGGCCCAGCCGCCTGGCAATCCGTCGTTTCCAAATAACCCGCCTCCACAACAGTGAGCGGGGGCGATGCCGCAGCGCTGTGACGACAACGATTCCTTACTTTGTCGATTAGGTGATGTTCGGACGGAGAGGTTCGGGTATGCGCCTTATTAGTTTGATTTAGCTTAGTCGCCGCCTGCCTGGCTCTGATGCAAAAGCGCCCGAGGGAAATGCGAAGGTCGAGCAGGGTTGATTGCCGCCAGCACCCCGCTGATCGCGTAATAAGCTCCCAAAACACCCAGGGAAACCGATAAGATTGCCGTGCTGCTGACCAGAAAAACCACGAAAAGTGCGTCCACGTTTACCAGCCTTTAATAGCGGCCGTATTTTTCTCTCACAGCCGCAAATTACTTAGCTTATCCGCATTTGACCCATGTGACTGTTAACAACTATGATACGGGAGTCGAACTGCGTACTTTCACTCTCCAACATTTCTGTGGACGCGTCCATATTACGGAAGTCCATCAGTGTTGTTGTTAAAGACCATAACTGTTCTTGCCAATGGCCATCTCCAAGATTTCGGTGCGCGGGGCGCGCCAGCACAACCTGAAGAACATTGACGTCGAGATCCCTCGCAATACCTTGACCGTCATCACCGGCCTGAGCGGTTCGGGCAAGTCCTCGCTCGCCTTCGATACCATCTATGCCGAGGGCCAACGCCGCTATGTCGAGACGCTTTCTGCCTACGCACGCCAGTTCCTCGATCAAATGGAGCGCCCCGATGTGGACTCCATCGATGGATTGAGCCCCGCCATTTCCATCGAGCAGAAAACCACCAGCCGCAGCCCGCGTTCCACGGTCGGCACCATCACAGAAATCTACGACTACCTTCGACTGCTTTATTCTTCCATCGGGTTGCCTCATTGTCCGAAATGCGGCAAGCCCATCGCTCGCCAGTCGGCCGAACAGATTGTGCAGCGCGTGATGGCTCTCACGCCCGAAGACCGCGTCATGATCATGGCGCCCATCGTGCGCGGCCGTAAGGGCGAATTCAAAAAAGAGACGGAAAAGCTCGTCCAGCATGGCTTCACCCGCGCGCGCGTGGACGGCGAACTCGTCAGCCTGGAAGACGATCTCCAACTCGACAAGCGCAAGAATCACACTATCGAGGTGGTCGTCGACCGCCTGCTGGTCAAGCCGGGCATCGAACATCGCCTCGAGCTGTCGGTTGCGCTCGCCATGAAGCTCGGCGGCGGACTCGTTCTGGTTGCGGTGGTCAACGGAGAAGAAACACTTTACTCCTCCGTTCTTGCCTGTCCGGACTGCGGCATCAGCGTTCCGCAGCTTGAGCCCCGCTCGTTTTCTTTCAACAGCGCCTATGGAGCCTGTCCCGAGTGCCATGGCTTGGGCAGCCGCTACGATTTCGATCCCGCGAAGATCATCGTGGATTGGTCGAAGCCACTGCTCGATGGCGGCCTTGGCCCCGGTTCCGCTTCGCAGAATCTGAACCATGGACTGCAGCTGGTCGCGCAGGCGTATGGCATCGATCTCGCCACGCCATTCGAGAAATTTCCCGACAAGATTCAAAACATTCTGCTCTATGGCGAGCCCCAGCGTGGCGCCAAAACAGGGTTTCTCGGCATCGTCGGCCACCTCCGGCAAAATCTCGAATCGTCCAGTTCAGAAAACTACCGCGAATATCTGCTGGATTACATGTCGGCCACGGAATGCGCTGCCTGTCACGGCCAGCGGCTGCGCGCCGAAAGTCTGGCGGTCAAGGTGAACGGCATGTCCATTGCCGAATTCACCGCGCTCCCCATCGCGCGCGCGTTGGAAACTGCGCGCAAGATCAAACTCACGGGCCGCGAACAGGCGATCGCCGGCCGCGTCGTCCACGAAATCACCGAGCGCCTGCAATTTCTCTACGATGTCGGGCTGGGCTATCTTTCGCTCAGCCGTTCCGCGGCAACCATCTCCGGTGGAGAAGGCCAGCGCATTCGGTTGGCCACCCAGATCGGATCCAAACTCCGCGGCGTGCTCTACGTGCTTGACGAACCTTCCATCGGACTTCATTCCCGTGACAACGGCCGCCTGCTCGCCGCCCTCGAAAACTTGCGTGATCTTGGAAATACCGTGCTCGTCGTCGAGCATGATGAGGAAACCATTCGCCGCGCTGACTATGTCATCGACCTTGGCCCGGGCGCCGGACGTCACGGTGGCTACCTCGTCGCCAGCGGCACACCCCAACAGATCATGGATTCACCGGACTCGCTCACCGGAGCGTATATTGCCGGGCGCCAGCGCATTGCGATGCTGCCCGAGCGCCGCAGCCCGAATGGCAAAGCGATTACCATCCTGGGCGCGCGCCAGAATAATCTTAAGAATATCGATGTTGTATTTCCGCTCGGCGTTATGACCGTTGTCACCGGAGTCTCCGGCTCCGGCAAATCGACGCTCGTCAATGACATCCTCTACCGCGCCCTCGCTCGCCAGCTTTACCGCTCGCGCGAGGAGCCCGGCGCACACAAAACCATTGCTGGCAGCGAGTTGATCGACAAAGTGATTCGCATCGATCAGTCGCCCATCGGCCGTACTCCGCGCTCCAATCCCGCAACTTACACCGGAATCTTCGCGTTGGTTCGCGACTTTTTTGCGATGCTGCCCGAATCGCGCGAGCGTGGCTACAAGCCCGGCCGATTCTCCTTCAACGTTGCCGGCGGACGCTGCGAAGCCTGCCAGGGTGAAGGCCAGCGCCGCATCGAAATGAATTTTCTGCCCGACGTTTACGTGCAATGCGAGGTCTGCGGCGGCCACCGCTACAACCACGAAACGCTTTCCGTTCGCTACAACGGACAGTCCATTGCCGACCTTCTCGAGATGCCGGTTTCAGACGTGCTCCAGATCCTCGAAAACATTCCGCAGGTCCGGCAAAAGCTGCAAACGCTGGTCGATGTCGGATTGGGATATATTCACCTCGGTCAATCTGCCGTCACGCTCTCCGGAGGTGAGGCGCAGCGCATCAAGCTGGCGCGCGAACTCAGCAAGCGCCAAACCGGCAAGACTCTCTACCTGCTGGATGAGCCCACGACGGGGCTCCACTTCGACGACGTGCGCAAACTGCTCGACGTTCTCCATCGGCTGACGGACCTCGGCAACACTGTGATCATCATCGAGCACAACATGGACGTGATCCGTAACGCCGACTGGATCCTCGATCTCGGTCCGGAAGGCGGTGAAGAAGGCGGCCGCATCGTCGCGCAAGGTACGCCCGAACAAGTCGCCCGCGTGAAGAAGTCGTACACTGGGCAGGAGCTCGCTTCTTATTTCAACGGCTCGGCACTGAACGGCTCGGCAAAAAGAGCGTTGTCAGAAGCGAGCCAGCAGGAATCCGCGTGAACGCATTCCCGGACAAGCCAAGCCCCGAGCCCGCCGGACCGGCCGCCGGAGCCGACGATCCCGTCTCCGCTGCGACGACTCTCGAGGTGCTTTCCGATGTTCCTCCACCCGATCCCGCCTGGAGCGGCCTTGATGTCGTTCGCCTCACGGTTCTCGCGACCATTGCGCTCTTCATAGGAGTTTTTGCCGTACTCTTCGCCGCCCGTTTCTGGCTCTATCCTCACTCCACGCTGGCCGCGCTCGGGCGTCTCCCGCTCGTCATCGTTTCTGGACAAGCCCTCGCTTACCTGCTCGTTCTCGCGTACATGTACATTCTGGTCACGCGCGAGCGTCATCGGCGCGACTTTCTCGCGGCGATCCACTGGAACTGGCCGTCCAATCCCGCCGTCTACGTGCTCGTGGGATTCATGCTTTCTGTGGCGCTGCAGCTCCTGGCGAGCCGACTCCCGATTCCGAAGAATCTTCCCATCGACACCTTCTTCCGCACGCCGGCCGAGGCTTGGGCTCTCACCATCTTCGGCATCACGCTCGCGCCCCTTATGGAAGAGCTCTACTTCCGCGGATTCCTTTATCCCGTGCTCGAGCGCAGCATCGGATTGCCAGCCGCCGTCTTCATCACGGCCGTCGCCTTCGCCGCTCTCCACAGCTCACAACTCAGCAATTCATGGGGACCCGTTCTCGTCATCTTTCTCGTTGGCATGGTTCTCACCATGGTGCGCGCCAAGAAGAATTCCGTCGCCGCCGGCCTGTTAATCCACGTCGCCTACAACGGAACCATTTCCGCCCTGATGTTCTTTGCCACCGACGGCTTTCGGCATCTGGAAAAACTCAGTAGCCAGTAGCCAGTTGCCAGTACCCAGTCCCGGGACCAATCTGCACGATGCCCAGGCTTGTCTCTCTGGCAACCGGCTACCGGCAACTGGCAACTGCTGCTAAATTAGAAATTCATGTCCACCGCTCGCCAAGAACTTCTGGAAATGCTGGCCAGAAAATCCTTCCGCCTTGGCGAGTTCAAGCTCTCGTCTGGTTCTACCAGCGACTATTACATCGACTGTCGCACTACCACGCTCGATGCTCGCGGAGCCCAACTCGTAGGCCAGGTATTTCTCGAAGAAATGCGCCGCCAGAATTGGCACGCCGACGGCATTGGCGGACTCACCATGGGCGCCGACCCCATCGTCGTCGCCGTTGCCGTAACCAGCGGGACGCTGCATGGCTTTCTGGTGCGCAAGGCTGAAAAGCAGCACGGAACCGGCCAGCGCATCGAGGGCTTTCGCCAGCAAGGCGCGCGCGTCGTCATCGTGGATGATGTTTGTACGACCGGTGGCTCGACGGTGCAAGCGATAGAAGCGGCGCGCGAATTCGGATTCAAGATCGCCGGCGTAATTTGCCTGGTGGAACGCGAGGATGCGCACGGCCGTCCGAATGTAGAAAAAGCCTCGTCCGGGACGCCGTTTATCTCAATCTTTACTGCCACCGATGTACGGAAAGAGCACTTAGCCCTTAACTCTTAGTGATTGGAAAGTTTCTTGACACGTTATTCGAGAGAATTTCATGAATAGGTTGTTTGTAGTTGCTCTGTTCAGTTTGGCGGTGATCCATTTGGTATTCGCCAAAAACAGTAGTGGCGATTATCGGACGGGTGCGCTCACCAAGGTGCCACTTCACGTAGGCGGCAAGGTATCGGAGGGTTATAAGGACACTACGACCTGCGGATTAGAATTGTCAGGCGTGCATTGTACAGGCGGCATGGTTGACGATTATGGTAAGTGGCTAGTCGTTGACATGCCCGACGGTACCGAACTCGTGATGAGAAAGTGCGCGCCGGGTGGGGCCGCACTTCTATCCTGCGACGACGCCCAGGTCCTAATCCTCACCGAAGAGGATGGAACTTCTGAATTTCTCGACCACTTCCACGTTTGGTGGGGCCACAGATATAGGGCAAAGGATTTTGAAATCAAAAATCTCACAATGCCGAGGAAAGTGCTGTACCGTATAGAGCATAATTTGGGAATTACTTACGTGAGCATTACCGACCCCGAGAATCGGAAGAATGAAGGTATATACAATCCAATCAAGCTTCCGACGAGGGCGGTCCAGGGAGTCAAGCCTACCGGTTCGGACGAACAGCGACCAACGACCAACGACCAACAATGATCCACACTCTCGAATGGAGCGACCGCGGCGTAGTCTTCATCGATCAGACGAAGCTGCCCACGGAAGAAATCTATCTCACCTGCACCACGCACCAGCAGGTTGCCGATGCCATCCGCAACATGGTTGTCCGCGGAGCGCCCGCCATCGGCGTTGCCGCGGCCATGGGCATTGCGCTCGGCGTGAAGAATTCCAAGGCCGAAACCGGCGCCGAACTCAAGAAAGAATTCGACCAGATCTGCGAGACGATCCGCCAGACTCGTCCCACCGCCGTCAATCTGTTCTGGGCGATCCGCCGCATGCAGGAAAAATTCGAACTCCTGCGCATCCGCCAAATCCCGCAAATCAAGCAGGCGCTCGATCGAAGAAGCGCAGCGCATGCACGCCGAAGACATCGCCGCCAACCAGGCCATGGGCCGCCACGGCGCGACGCTCATGCCCGCGAGCGGCGGCGTGCTCACTCACTGCAACGCCGGAGCGCTCGCCACTGCGGGCTATGGCACCGCTCTCGGCGTGATCCGCGCGGCCGTCGAGCAAGGCAAGAAAATTCACGTCTACGCCGACGAGACTCGTCCCTTTCTCCAAGGCTCGCGTCTCACCGCGTGGGAGCTGATGAAAGACGGCATCCCTACCACCGTCATCTCCGACAATATGGCCGGAGCGATGATGATGCAGGGCAAAATCGGGGCCATCGTCGTCGGCGCCGACCGCATCGCCGCGAACGGCGACGTCGCCAACAAAATCGGGACCTACACCGTCGCCGTGTTAGCCAAAGAACACGGCATTCCGTTCTATGTTGCCGCGCCTCTTTCGACCGTCGATCTCGCTTGTCCCAACGGTAGCCAGATTCCCATCGAGCAGCGCAACGTGAGAGAGGTTTCGCACATCGCGGGAAAACAAATGGTTCCTGACGGAGTTGAAATTGAAAACCCTGCGTTCGATGTGACTCCAGCGAAGTATGTGGCGGCGATCATCACGGAAAAGGGCATCGCTCGCGCGCCCTACGCCGAATCGCTGAGCGGGCTGGCTGCAGAAAAAGTCTCCTCGTAGAGGCGCGGCTCGCCGCGTCTCCGACGGTGTAAAGCGAAGGTGATGCCGAACAGATCACTCCATATTGAAGAATCGGATGCCCTCAACCACCCAATTCCAACTCAGGTTTCAAAGCGGAGGCAAGCCCATCCGGCTCGACGCGTACGTGCCCGACTCGCCCAACGGCCCGCTTTCCGCCGTAATCGCGCTCCATGGATCGGGGGGCGACGTCCAGGGAATGCACAAATATGCTTCGCTGCTGGCCGAGCAGGGCTTCGCCGTTTACGTACTTCATTACTTCGACCGCACCGACACGCAATTTGCGGACAAGCCAATCATCTTTCGAAATTTCCCGCTTTGGATGAAAACGCTTTGGGATGCCGTGAGCTTCGTCGAAAGCCAGCCTGCCGTGGATCGCGAGCGCGTCGCACTTCTCGGCTTTTCTCTGGGAGCGTATCTCTCGCTCGCCAACGCCTCCATCGATGGCCGCGTACAGGCCGTGGTCGAATTCTTCGGTGGTCTTCCGCGTGAGATGAAGCTCTTCATGCGCCGCCTCTGCCCGACGCTGATCCTTCACGGCGAGGCCGATTCCACTGTCCCGGTCGCAGAGGCCTACCAGTTGCGCGACCTGCTCGAGAAAAAGCACATTCCCTACGAAATCAAAATTTATCCCGGCACCGGTCACGGATTCGACGACGAAATTTGGCGCGATGCCGGCTTGCGCACCTTGCATTTTCTGCAAAAACATCTGGCGCCATCTCAGCAATAGACCGGTGCGCTTACCGAGACATGCTTTCGAAACCACGGCTCCTGGTTGGCAAGCCACTGAACTTTTTCCTCGCTCCGCCGTATCATTTGTTGAGGAGTCTGCCATGTTCGCCTTCCTGCTCTGGTGCGTCTTGTTCGTTTTATGCTGGCCGCTGGCATTGCTCGCGCTCATCCTGTACCCGATCGTGTGGCTCTTTCTTCTCCCGTTCCGCATTGTAGGAATTGCCGTTCACGGAGTGCTCGCGCTGGTGCGCGAGATATTTATGCTCCCCGTGCGGCTGATGCGAGCTCCATTTCGGGTCTAGCGGCTGAGTCGAGGGGCGTGCGGCTTGTCTGAAAGCCGGGGTACCCTCCCCCCCTCTAGCCCGATCTATTGAAATCATCGACTTAGAGGAAAGTTGCTTGCAAAGTATTACGAACAAAGTGCTTACATGCAAAGTATTCATTGCATTGGGCTTAACATGGATAAAACGGTCATTTCCTCCGAATACTCTCTACAAAGTATTGATTATAAATAAGTTGCATTCAAAGTATTGAAAATACATGACTTCTTCTCCTATGCGGCGGCGGTGAGGCGCTATCGCGGTTTCCGAGAAGCCGTATCCGCTGCCGGAGTTCCGCTCCACCGGACAGCCGGGGGGCGGCTGTCCCTACGTGGCACTGCGCAGCCTAAAGCGTGAGTGATGGATAAACCACCTGCGGAACCGCTCTAAATAGTCGACGGGGCTGGCTACAGCTTGTCGTCGCATACAACCACGCTAATCATCATTGACGCTATGTCAAGCGCTTTTCGGCCCATCTCAACATCCCGGTCCTCGATTTTGACTTCGGCATGATTGCTGCAGACAGACTAAGCGGCCACCTTTCGTTACATTGACCGGTTCAAACCATGGCAATAGAGTCCAGCCAGAATGGGTTTTGGAGGAGATATGTACAAGGCTTCTGTTGCTGCGGGGGTCGGGTTGCTGGCTGTGTTTTTGCTTGCCTCATTCGCTTACAGCCAAAACGACTCACAGGACAAGCCGCTCGGTGACGTCGCCCGCGAACAGAAGGAGGCTCGAAAACAAGAGCAGAAGAACGAGGGATCGGAACGAGTTAATACCAACGATAATGCCGCCTCCCAATCGATGACCTCCCAATCGGTGACCGATGCAGAAATTCCTGCCGAACCCTCCGAGCGTCAAGCGGCTGAATCTGTGGCGAACCAGAATGCCGCGGGCGAAGCAGAGCCGGCGCGCAAACAAGGGACGCAGTCCGAGCACGCGCCAGTGCGCCCAATTCTTGACCGGCCCGAAGACTCCACGCCAGACGTTATCGTGGTTCCGGCCGGCACGGAACTCAAAGTCGACCTCGATGCCGGCAAAACTGTCGTGCCGGTACGAGTGGGATTCGCGACACCGATACCGGCGCTCTCGCCAGTCTCGGTGCAGGTGAGCCAATCCGCGGTCAACGTCCCCTATCTCTTCAATGGTACGTTCACCACTTCCTATGTCGATTACACGGAGTACGCGACGGTAACGGCTGTGACCGTGGGCGGGAAGACATACGAAATACAAACCGATACACTGCCGCTTTTACAAGGCGGAACGAACAGCGAGTTGCGGTTTGTCCTCGCCGGGCCGGTGTCTATAGAGCGCTAGTCCACGCCACGCTGAATCGCCAGACACAATTCGCGCCGCACGTGTCTTAGCCTGGTATTCGATTCTTGCGCTCGGTGCTGGTACGGCTGGCGATCCAGAGCCAGAGAAGAAACGTTGGAACCCAGTAGGGGAAGAGGCCATAGAACGTGTCAGAAACCGAATGCGATCGTCCGTCGACGAATCGAAAGATGTGAACGCAGAAGGCCAGGGCGAGGACGGTGATGATCCACCCGGCGATAGAGACTGGACGAAAGACTGGGCCGAAGGGCTTGAACCAGGACATGGTGGACTCCGCAGTCGACTTCGAAGAAAACCGATAAATCCAAAGTGGAAGTGACCCGGCTATCTAACCTTCCATGGTTTTCAAGGTAGGGCTGACGATCAGCTTCGCTTCAGTGGCGCGCTGCACATCCTCAACGGTCAGGCCGGGCGCGATTTCCTCCAGCACTAAGCCTTCCGGCGTGACTCGCATGTAGGCCATTTCGGTGGCGATCGTATCGACGACTTTGACGCCTGTGAGCGGGAGCGTGCATCTTTTCAGGATTTTTGGCTGGCCATCTTTGGTGGCGTGTTCCATGGCGATGATCACGCGGCGCGCTCCGGCCACCAGGTCCATCGCTCCGCCCATGCCTTTGACCATTTTGCCGGGGATCATCCAGTTGGCAAGGTTGCCTTGTTCGTCGACTTCCATGGCTCCCAGCACGCTCAGGTCAACGTGGGCGCCGCGAATCATGGCGAAGGAATCGGCGCTCGAAAAATACGCGGTGCCGGGCATCTCGGTGACGGTTTCCTTGCCGGCGTTGATCAGGTCAGCGTCTTCGGTGCCTTCGACCGGATAAGGGCCGATGCCGAGCATGCCGTTCTCGCTCTGGAGAATCACGTCCATGCCGGGCGGCACATGGTTAGCAATCAGCGTCGGCATGCCGATGCCCAGGTTGACATAGAATCCATCGCGCAATTCGCGCGCGATGCGCTTGACGATGCGGTCGCGCTTCTCAGTATCTTTCGCGGGTTTGGCTTCGGTTGGCATAGGCTTCTCCGGGTCAGAAAGGTCGTTCGTCGTTCGTTCGCTGTTCGTCGTTCGCGCTTCGTCGTTCGCTCTTTGTTAAGCGGGCCGTTGTAATTCTCGGCCCAGAACGCCTTGTTCGTTCTTACTTCGCCGGTTGACGCCTGCTTAGTCCACTCACGTTTGCGAACGACGACCGGCGAACGACGTATAGCGACAGATCGCTAACCAGCAGCCGCCTTTCTAACGGTTCTTTTTTCGATTCTTTTCTCAAACTGATTGCCTTGAAAAATTCGTTTCACATACACGCTTGGCGTATGCACCATGTCGGGTTCCAGTTCGCCGGGTTGAACGAGATGTTCGACCTCAGCGATCGTTACCTTGGCCGCAGTCGCCATCATGGGATTGAAGTTGCGCGCGGTTTTGCGATAGACGAGATTGCCCCAGGTGTCGCCCTTCCAGGCCTTGATGAACGCGAAGTCGGCTTTCAGAGCGCGCTCCATGATGTACGTACGTCCGTCAAATTCGCGGGCTTCTTTGCCATCGGCGACGACCGTTCCCACGCCTGTCGGAGTGAAGAATGCGGGAATGCCTGCGCCACCGGCGCGAATGCGCTCGGAGAGAGTTCCTTGCGGATTGAGTTCCAGTTGCACGGTGCCGTCAAGAACCATCCGCTCGAGCAGTTTGTTCTCGCCGACGTAGCTTCCAATGTGGCGCTTGATCTGCCCGTTGGCCAGGAGCAGTCCCACCCCAAAACCATCGACTCCGGCATTATTGCTGATGGTGGTGAGGTTCTTGACACCTTTAGCGACGAGCGCGCGGATCAGATTCTCGGGATTGCCGCAGAGCCCGAATCCTCCGACCATGATGACGGCTCCGTCGAACACGTCCTGGATGGCCTCTTCGGCGCTGGCAACGATTTTTTGCATGGCAGGAGAATTCTAACGGAATTTCAACTTGGAGGCACAGAAGAAGTAAGGCAGGCCGCGAGCTACGAGCCACGAGCTTGAAGCGCTACGGGTTGCTCGAGGCTCGAAGCTCGAGACTCGTAGCTCGTTTACTTCTTCAATTTGACTTCTGACTTTTGACTTTTTCTCAGCTCGTGGGCGCGCTCGAATTCGGCCGCGAGTTCTCGTGTGTCGAGATTCTCGCGGATGTGCGCCAGGCGCTGTTCGAGCTTGTTCAGCGCCTCCCCCAGGTTTTGCTTGTTGGTGATGGCGACATCGCGCCACATGGAATAGGGCGAGCCGGAGATGCGGGTGAGATCGCGCAGGGCACGTCCTCCGATGTCGAGCAGCGGGGCGTCGGAGCCGAACTCGTCGACCAGCGCGGCGGCCAAGGCGGTGGAGATCATCTGCGGCAGATGGCTGATCCAGGCGCAGAAGCGATCGTGATCGGCGGGATCGAGGAGCGCGACGCGGGCGCCGATTTTTTCGACGCAGTGCAGAAATTCTCCGCAAAGGCCGGCGTGCGGATTTTGACGTGGGAGCGGAGTGAAGAGCCAGGCCGCGCCTTCGAAAAGATCGGCGTCGGCGAATTCAACGCCGGCGAGTTCCTTGCCGGCCATTGGATGTCCGGCGAGAAAGCGCTGGCCGGCGTTGCGCCCGAAAGATTTGACGGCGCGCAGGACGATCTGCTCTTTGGTGCTGCCAACATCGGTGACGAGCGTGCGCGGAGGCAGCGTTGGGCCGAGACGGCCGATAAGGTCGAGAATCGAAAGGACGGGTGTGGCGAGAATGATGAGATCGCTTCCGCGGATGGCTTCGGCGGGACTGGAGGTGCCGGACTCGATGGCGCCGCAATCCTTGGCGCGTTTGAGAACAGGTGCGCGATCGCATCCGACGACGTGGCCGGCCAGATGGCGCTTGCGCAGGGCAAGGCCGAGCGAGCCGCCGATGAGTCCCGTGCCGATGATGGTGACTTGCTTGAAGGGCATTGGTAGATTTGCGATTTGTCGTTCGCAATTCGTAATTTGGTAATTATGTGACTTGCAATTGACAAATTCAGCGAACACGAATACGAACGACGAACGATGCGACCAGTTTACGCGATTGTGCGTCCGACTGCCGGGGCGATCATGCGAATCTCGTCCATCAGCTTGGCGAATTGGTCGGGATAAAGCGACTGCGCGCCATCGGACAAAGCTTTGTCGGGCTGATGGTGGACTTCGATCAGCAGGGCATCGGCTCCGGCGGCGACCGAGGCGCGGGCCATGGGAGCGACCTTGTCGCGGCGTCCGGTGCCGTGCGAAGGGTCCGCGGTCATGGGCAGGTGCGAAAGCTTGTGGATGATCGGAATCGCGGAGATGTCCATGGTGTTGCGCGTATAGGTTTCGAAGGTGCGGATGCCGCGCTCGCAAAGAATGATCTCGTAGTTGCCCCCGGCGAGCAGGTATTCGGCGGAGAGCAGCAATTCTTCGAGCGTAGCGGCGATGCCGCGCTTGAGCAGGATGGGCTTGCGAACCTTGCCGAGTTCGCGCAGCAGGTTGAAGTTCTGCATGTTGCGCGCGCCCACCTGGAAGATGTCGATGTAGGGCAGCATGATCGGGATCTGCGAGATCTCCATGACCTCGCTGATGACGAGCAGGTTGAAGCGGTCGCCGGCCTCGCGCAGAAGTTTGAGGCCTTCGAGACCGAGTCCCTGAAAAGAATAAGGAGAGGAGCGGGGCTTGAAGGCGCCGCCGCGGAGCACGCGGGCTCCGGCCTTGGCGATTTCTTCGGAGACGGTAAACAGTTGCTCGCGCGATTCAACCGAGCAGGGTCCAGCCATGACGATGATATTTTTGCCGCCGATTTCAACTCCGTTAGCGAGTTTGACGACGGTGCCTTCCGGCCGGAAGTTGCGCCCCGCAAGCTTGTAGGGCGAGGTGATGCGATGGACTTCCTGCACGCCGGGCAGCATTTCGACTTCGCGCGTGTCGAAATCGGAGCGCGCGCCCACGCCGCCCAGCACGGTTTTAAGCGCGCCGGTGGAGCGGTGGACCTCAAAGCCCATTTGGACCAGTTGATCGATCACATGCTGGATCTGATCTTCACTGGCCGAATCTTGCATCGCTACGATCATGTCTGCTCGCTTAGCCCTGCCGCCTGAAGATGTAGGGGGCCTTCGACTGCGTTCGGCTTTCGCCTCATTCCGCTCAGGATGACAATGCTCTGGATTCTCATTTTCAGTCTTCGAACTGCGAATCGATCTCAGTCTCCTGCGAGGGTGGCTCCGCATCGGGAACGATCTCGTGCTTCTGGATGCTGCGCATCACGTCCATGATGCGCTCGTAGATCTGCGCGAGATCGCGAGCGGTGAGTGGACCGGCGCTCGCGCGCTGCACATTGGCGATAACGTTCTTCTCGCGTTCGGGCTCGTAGATGGGCAGATTCGTATGGCGCTTCAGGCGCCCAATCTCGGCGGCTGCGTTGGCGCGTTCGTTGAGCAGCGCCGCGAGCTGGCGATCCAGGTCGTCGATTTTCTTGCGCCAATCGGAGATGTCCATAGAGCTTCAGCTATCAGCCGCAGCCTCAGTCGCGGTACGGAACTCTCGTCACAGCGAAGTCGCCGATCCATTGGTTTTTTGCTGAGGCTGAGGCTACGGCTATAGCGACCTATGAATTCTGCCACAGACTGCGCTTCCCGTCCCGTGTTTTGTTCGATCACATGCACGATGGCGCTGCCGACGACTGCGGCTTCGGCGAACTTACCAACGGCCGCGAACTGCTCAGGCGTGGAAATTCCGAAGCCGACGGCGATCGGGCAGCTTTCGAAAATCGTCGGATGCGCTTGACTAGGCCGCGAGCGTCCGACGACATCTGCTGGCGCTCGCCGGTGACGCCGGTGCGCGAGATGGCATAAATGAAGCCGGTTGAAACCTGCGCGATCTGCTTCAAGCGTTGATCGGTAGAAGTCGGCGCGGCCAGAAAGATTGTGGAGAGGTCGTTCTTGCGCGCCTCGCGCAGATATTCCGCCGATTCTTCGATGGGGAGATCGGTTATGAGTGTGCCGTCGATCCCAGCGGCTCGGGCTACGTGGCAGAACTTGGCGAGGCCCATGCGGAGGATTGGGTTGAGATAGGAAAAGACGACCAGGCCGGCGGATTGGGAATGCTCGCGGATTTCGGCGGCGAGTTTCAGGACGTGTTCGAGGCTTGTTCCGTGCCTGAGGGCGCGCTCGCTGGCGCGCTGGATAACGGGGCCGTCGGCGAGCGGATCGCTGAAGGGGACGCCGAGTTCGATGATGCTCGCGCCCGCATCTATAGCGGCGAGAATGACTTCGCGGGTGGTCGCGAGATCGGGATCGCCGCAGGTCACGTAGGCGACGAGGGCGGGGCGGCGGTCGAAGTGGAAGGGCATGGAAGAATCATTGTAATTGTATTCGACCGTCCTGCATGGCAAACGAATAGCGAACAAAAGATACTTTGGAATACAAATATGTACGTACGATGCTTGTAAGGGGAATCCGCGCAATGGGTTGGCGGAGTTTTTTGGGGCTGAAATGGGCTTGACAACATATGATATATGGAGCATTGGCTATGACTATGGCATTGACCGCTATCCATCCCGGCGAGCACCTGGCCGAAGAGCTTGAAACGCTCCATATGAGCGCGGCGGAGCTGGCGCGGAAGATCGACGTTACGACCAATCGCGTGACGCAGATACTGAACGGAACTCGGGCGATCACGGGAGATACTGCGCTGCGCCTCGCTCATTTTTTTGGCACGAGCGCGGAATTCTGGCTGAATCTGCAGAGCCTCTACGAGCTGCGGCTGGCGCAGTAGAAGGCGGGGAAATCTATTCAGGCCTTGCCTCGGCTTGAACGGCGGGATCTGGTTCACGCGTGATGAATGGATTGGCGGTGCCGCATCGGCCTGTACGTTTGTATAGACAAATGAATATCAGATCGATATTATGAACTTACAGGCGAATGGTTTCGACTGGGACAGCGGCAACCGGGCAAAGTGCAAGAAGCATGGGCTTTCCATCGAAGTTATCGAAAACCTGTTTAAGCGCTCCTTGGCCATTCTCCCGGATGCGGCCCACTCGCAGCGCGAGAACCGCTTTCGTGCGATCGGCCGGACAGAGAAAGGGCGCGGAGTGTTCCTCATATTCACGCTCCGGCGGGTGGGCGAAGAGGTTCTGATCCGTCCGATCAGCGCCCGGTACATGCACAAGAGAGAGATCGAGAGCTATGAAGAAGAAAATCCCAACCTTTAAGAGCGACCGTGCGGCGGAAGCCTTCGTCGAGAAAGCCGACTTGTCGCAATATGACCTGTCGGGCGCGCAGTTCGTGCGCTTCGAGATCAAGCGCAAAGACAAGTCCATTAACCTGCGGTTGTCCGAGGAACTCTACGACGCGGTGCGTAAGCGAGCGGCCCGCGCCGGCCTGCCCTATCAGCGGTTCATTCGGTTGACGCTGGAGCAGGCTCTCGGGGCGCAGAAGTAGAGGGCGTCTTGTAGTGAAGGTTCTTCCTGATGGGGAATACTTTTTTATGACTGGAGTCCAGTTCGTTACCGATGAGAAGGGCCGCAAGGTCGCGGTTCTAATTGACCTGAAAAAGCACGGAATCAGGCTGCAGGATTTTTGGGATGGCCTCGTCTCCGAGAAGCGACGAAGAGAAAAGGGCATACCTCTCGGAAAAATCAAAGCGGACCTGATCAAGAGCGGGCGACTTCGTGGCTAGGTACGTCGTTGAGGTAAAACCTTCGGCGAGGAAAGAGCTTAGCCACGAAGTGGAGGATCGACGATTCGCTTCCCGATCAATGGATCACAGTGGAAACCGCGATCCGTTTCCTGACGGACACCGTTGGCAGGGCAACCGACGAAATCATCAGAAGGAACGCCATGAGTTCGCTGGCCGCTTTGAAGCGCTTTCGCAAATGAATTTAATCTGGACGTTCGTCAACCGTGTACTTGCTCTGACGCTCACATACTTCCTAAGGCTGTGGCGTCTGTGAGGCCCAGGTTAGCGCCCCAAACCACGGGGCGCGAACCTGGGGCACCGACGCTCGTTTCGAAACTTAATCCAGCTTCAGGTTCTCGCGCATGATGCCGATGTCTTTGTCGCCGCGGCCGGAGATGTTTACTATTACTACCTCTGACTTCTTCATCTTTGGGGCGCGCTTGATTACTTCGGCTACGGCGTGGGCTGATTCTAACGCGGGGATTATGCCTTCGGTTCTGGCTAGTAACGTTGTTGCTTCCAGCGCTTCGGCGTCGCTGGCTGGGACGTATTCGGCTCGGCCTGTGTCGTGGAGTTCGGCGTGTTCTGGGCCGATTGATGGGTAGTCTAAGCCGGCGGAGACGGAATGCGTCAGGGCTATCTGGCCGGCTTTGTCTTGTAAGACGTAGGAGTACGTGCCTTGCAACACTCCGGGTGAGCCGCCTCTAAAGCGGGCGGCGTGGTCGCCTAAGACTTCGCTTCGGCCTCCGGCTTCTACGCCGATTAACTCTACCTTCTTATCTTTTATATGAAGTCGTAGAAGATTCCTATGGAGTTCGAGCCTCCGCCTACGCAGGCTATGATCGCTTTGGGGAGTTTGCCTTCGGCTTTGAGGATCTGGGCTCGAGCTTCGCGGCCTATTACTCGATGGAAATCCCGGACCATTGTCGGATATGGGTGTGCTCCTAAGACGCTGCCTAACAGGTAATGCGTGGTACGGACGTTGGTGACCCAGTCGCGCATGGCTTCGTTGATAGCATCTTTCAGGGTGCGCGATCCGGAACTAACGCCGCTGGACTTCCGCTCCGAGCAGGCGCATGCGGAAGACGTTGAGTTCCTGGCGGCGCATGTCTTCGGTGCCCATGTAGACTACGCACTCGAAGCCTAGCAGCGCGCAGACTGTGGCGGTGGCGACTCCGTGCTGGCCGGCGCCGGTTTCGGCGATGACTCGCTTCTTGCCCATGCGCTCGACGAGCAATCCCTGACCTAAGCAGTTATTGATTTTGTGGGCTCCGGTGTGGAGGAGGTCTTCGCGCTTGAGATAGATTTTTGCTCCGCCTAATTTCTTCGTGAGACGGCTGGCGAAGAAGAGCGGCGTGGGGCGTCCGGCGTAGGTTTTCAGGAGGAGATCGAGGCGCTTTTGGAATTTCGGGATCGCGTTTGGCTTTTTGGTATTCGCGCTCGAGTTCGTGGAGCGCGGCCATCAGGGTTTCGGGGACGTAGCGGCCTCCGTAGGGGCCGAAGCGTCCGGGGGTGGTGGCGAGCTGCTTGGCTCTTGCGGCCTTCATCGGCTGAGGACGTGCTTGCAACATGGGCGCGGGCTTTCAGGAGTGGAGTGGCGGTGGCCATTTTTTAGCTGGTCTCTTTAGTTTCTCTCAGGCTCGGTTGACATCCTCTCTCAGGATACCGCGGGAGAGGAATTAGGGGTGTTTCGACTCCGCTGAGGTTGCGCTTTGCGAAGCCTCAGCTCCGCTCAACATGACAGAAGCGCGAGGATGTAAACAATGCCTTTTGTCACTTTACCCCAGGACTTACGTCCTGGGCTAAGATATGTCGGCCCCTTTGGCAGGCTTGAGTCTTGCCGAGTACTCTCCTACACGCGTTACCAGTCGATCTCTGTGTGACGCACTATCGCCAGCTATTTTTAGCTTCTCTCTTTGACCGGGGCGCGGCTTGCTTCTTCTGCGGCGTGCACGTTCTGGATGAAGGCGCGGATTTTCTTTGGATCTTTCAGGCCAGGCGCGCGCTCGACGCCGGTGGAAACGTCGACTCCCCAGGGATGCAAGGTTTCAATCGCGTCTTCTACGTTGTCGGGATGAAGGCCTCCGGCGACGATGAGCTTGCTGATGCTGTTGATGATTCCGGCCCAGGGTTGAACGCGCTCCCAATCGAAGGTTCGGCCGGTGCCGCCTGGCCTGCACGGCGGTGGAGGAATCGATGAGCACGCCAGAGACTACGCCGGGACGGAAGCCGTGGGTTTCGAGGAAAAGATCTCCATTTTTGGCAACGTGGATTTTGTGCACGCGTTTGCCTTTGTAGGCCTCGTCGGGCTCAACCAGTCCGACGGCAACGGGATCCCATCCGACGGGTTCTTCGGCGGGCTTGTCGAAAATCTGGGCGGCGAAGGAGCGGAAGATGGTGGGGCGAGCGGCGCCGTTGGCGAGGGCATCGTAAAGCGCGAGAGAGAATTGCTTATCCTCGCGGCCATGGAGTTGCACGGCGGTCAGGCCGGCGAATTTGACAGTGTCGCGGACCTGCTCGACGGTATTGTTCACGAAGACGCCGACCTTGTCGAGCCGCGATGGCAGCTTCTCCGCGATCGCTTCAGCGGTCTGGGCCGTGACGTAACGCGGGCTCTTGGGATAAAAAACGAAACCGATCGCGTTGGCGCCGGCTTCGGTGGCGACGAGCGCGTCGTCGAGGTTCGTGATCCCGCAGATTTTGATCCAGGTCATAGAGAGAGCTTCGAGCTTCGAGCCTCGAGCTTTGAGCTTGAACCTACTTGCCTTGAGCTTGAACCTACTTGCCTTGAGCTTGAACCTACTTGCCTTGAGCTTGAACCTTCTTGCTTTGAGCCGGCTTCTTGCGTTGATTCTTCCAGTAGTTTTGTTAGCGCTTCGCCTGGTTGGCTGGCTTTCATCAGCGATTCGCCGATCAGGAACGCCTTGTAGCCTGCGGCTCTCAGGGTTGCTATGTCGGCGCCGTTATGGATTCCGCTTTCTGCTACTGGGAGGCATCCGGCCGGGATTTTTTCGGCTAATTGCAGTGCGGTTTCTAGCTTGACTTCGAAGGTGCGGAGGTCGCGGCTGTTGATGCCGATCATGTCGCAGCCGGCATCGATGGCACGATTGAGTTCCTGCTCGTCATGCGCTTCGCACAGGACATCGAGATGATGCGCGCGGGCGCACTGCGACAGCGCGAGGAGTTCTTTCTGATTGAGGGCGGCGACGATTAACAGGACGGCGTCTGCGCCATTTGCGCGGGCCTCGAGGATTTGAAGCTCATCGACGATGAAATCTTTCCGCAGGCAGGGCAGAGCGACCGCTGACGAGGCCTGGCGGAGGTAGTCGAGCGAGCCCTGGAAGAACTGTTCGTCGGTCAGGACGGAAAGGGCGGCGGCGCCGGCCTGTTGCAATTCGCGGGCGAGTGAGGCGGGGTTAAAGTCGGCGCGGATCAGTCCCTTTGAGGGCGAAGCTTTTTTCAACTCGGCGATTACGGCGATGCCATCGTGCGAGGCGCGTTGAATGGACTTGCGGAATCCCCTGGGCGCATGACGCTCGGCGGCTTGCTCAAGGGCGCGCGCATCCAGGCTGGGCCGCCGTTGGGAAAGACGGTGGCGGGTGGCGGCGAGAATGGAGTCGAGCGTGGCTGGCATGAGGCATCTGCAATTATACGGAAGGGAACGCGAATCAGGCGCGACGCGAAGGTAACTGAGGCGGGCGGGGAGTGTCGCTGTGGCGTACACTCGCCGGCTTGATCGGGAGGCATCTGCGTGGACCGAATGTGAAGCTATGCGTTTGGCGGGTTGGCCCAGAACTCGGCGGACGGGACGACGGGAATGATTTCGAAATCGACCAGATCGTTCCAGCGGCCGATCCAGACGTCGAGGGCTTCGAGGCTCGGCGCCTCCATGATCTGGAAACAGCGGCCGCCGGTGGGCTCCATCCAACTGGCTTGGTAGGTTACGTTCTCTGGCAACATTCGGCCGCGGGTTTTGAAACGTTCGCCAACGGGCCTTGGGTCGCCGTGCCGGAAGCGCTCGATCACCATGAAGAGCATGGATGAGAGTGTAGCGGAACGGGAGCGAACCGGATCGACTGGGTGATGGCGCGAGGCTGGTCGAAACCGGCCAAATTCAAGGTGACGGCGATCATTGACCGTCTTTGCTTATGATGTTATAAACATTTGCTTTGTGCCGGGGGCATGAATTTTTATTCGCGCAGACCGGGCACGAAATGTTCCGACGCGGCCAAATCAGCACTCCTTAGTTTATTAATGTCAGTTTATTAATGTCTTGCGGTGGAAGCGTGGTCGGAACTCCGAGGGCGGAAGTTTGCGCGGCGAGTGGAAATGCCTGCGAACCGGCGCACTGGAGTGGAAGCACCGCGATGTAACCCCTGATTTGAGATCCTTAGGAGGATTGTGATGCGTAACTGGACCGCCCGTTTTGCGTCCGCGAGATGCGGGATTGCGAGAGCTGCCGCGGCTTTTGCGACTTTGCTGTTGGTGACCACCTGCGCGCTGGCGCAGCCCGCTGGAGAAGTGGGCGGCGAAGCTGCGCTGAAAGTTCCCGACCTTTCCACCGTTTCCTTCCTCGGAATGAATGGCCATAATCTGCTGCTGATTGGCATTGCGTTCTGCGTGTTTGGGCTGGGCTTCGGGATGGCGATTTTTGTGCGGCTCAAGAACCTGCCCGTGCACCGCTCCATGCTGGACATTTCGGAGCTGATTTACGAAACGTGCAAGACGTACCTGGTGACGCAGGGCAAGTTCCTGATGCTGCTCTGGTCATTCATTGCGGTGGTGATTGTGCTGTACTTCGGATGGCTGGCGCCGGTGCCGGGCAAGCCGATTTCGACGACTCTGCCCATCATTCTTGTGTTCAGCATTATCGGGATGGCGGGCAGCTACGGGGTGGCGTGGTTTGGCATCCGCGTAAACACGTTCGCTAACTCGCGCACGGCGTTCGCATCGCTGCCGGGGAAACCGTATCCGGTGTATCAGATTCCGCTGGAAGCGGGGATGTCGATCGGGATGATGCTGATCTCGGTTGAACTGCTGATGATGCTGATCATCCTGCTGTTTATTCCGGGGGATTATTCGGGACCTTGTTTTATTGGATTCGCGATTGGCGAGTCGCTGGGCGCGGCGGCGCTGAGAATTGCGGGCGGCATCTTCACCAAGATTGCCGACATCGGCAGCGACCTGATGAAGATCGTCTTCAAGATTAAAGAAGATGACGCGCGCAACCCCGGTGTGATCGCCGACTGTACGGGCGACAACGCGGGCGATTCGGTTGGGCCGTCGGCCGACGGTTTCGAAACTTACGGTGTGACCGGCGTTGCGCTGATTACGTTCATCCTGTTGGGGGTGAAAGATCCGCGCGTGCAGGTGCAACTGCTGGTGTGGATCTTCGTGATGCGTGTCGCGATGCTGGTGGCGGCGGCAGCAGCCTACTTTATCAATAGCGCGGTGGCCAAAGCCAAGTATGGCAATGCGCACGAGATGGACTTCGAGGCGCCGCTGACTACGCTGGTGTGGCTTACTTCCTTGATTTCTATTGGCCTCACCTACGTCATCTCGTATGTGATTGTTCCGGTGCTGGGCGACCCGGCGACCGGCGATCCCAGCCAATGGTGGAAGCTGGCGACCATTATTTCCTGCGGCACGCTGGCGGGCGCGATCATACCTGAGTTGGTGAAGGTGTTCACGTCGGTGAACTCGCGGCACGTGAAGGAGGTCGTCAAATCGGCGCAGGAGGGCGGAGCGTCGCTCGGCATTCTTTCGGGGTTTGTGGCGGGGAATTTTTCCGGCTACTACCTGGGCCTGTCGATGATGGGTCTGATGGCAGTCGCCTACTACATGAGCACGATGGGGCTGGCGGGGGCGGCGGGAATGCTGGCTCCGGCGGTGTTCGCGTTCGGGCTGGTCGCGTTCGGATTCCTGGGCATGGGGCCGGTGACGATTGCGGTCGATTCCTACGGGCCGGTGACGGACAACGCGCAGTCGGTGTATGAGTTGTCGCTGATCGAGCAGGTACCGAACATTCAGGCGGAGATCAAGAAAGACTTCAACATGGACGTGAATTTTAGCCGCGCCAAGGATCTGCTGGAAGAAAATGACGGCGCGGGCAATACCTTCAAGGCGACGGCGAAGCCCGTGCTGATCGGTACGGCTGTGGTGGGCGCGACGACCATGATTTTCTCGATCATCATGGCGCTGACGAATGGACTTACGGCGAATGTCGACAAGCTGTCTTTGTTGCACGCGCCGTTTTTCCTCGGACTGATCACGGGCGGTGCGATGATTTACTGGTTTACGGGCGCATCCACGCAGGCGGTGACCACGGGCGCTTACCGCGCGGTCGAGTTCATCAAGGCCAACATCAAGCTGGAGGGCGTGGAGAAGGCTTCGCGTCGCCGACAGCAAGAAGGTGGTGGAGATCTGCACCAAGTACGCGCAGAAGGGCATGCTCAACATCTTCCTCGCCGTCTTCTTCGGAACCCTCGCTTTTGCGTTCGTCGAACCGTTCTTCTTCATCGGCTACCTGATCTCGATCGCGTTGTTCGGTCTCTACCAGGCCATCTTCATGGCCAATGCGGGCGCGGCCTGGGACAACGCCAAGAAGATCGTGGAAACCGATACTGAAGCAGAAAGGCACACCGCTGCACGATGCGACGGTGATCGGCGACACGGTGGGCGATCCGTTCAAGGACACGTCGTCGGTGGCCATGAACCCGGTCATCAAGTTTACGACGCTGTTCGGATTGCTGGCGGTGGAGTTGGCGGTTTCGCTGACGCACGACCAGGGGCCGGGTCTGGAGCATGGGCTGGCGCTGGCGTTCTTTGTGGTTTCGTTCTTCTTCGTCTACCGGTCGTTCTACGGGATGCGGATTGGGTCGGAGTAAGTTGTCGCTCGAGATGCAGAAACGCCATCCGGCTTGCCGGATGGCGTTTTGTTTTTGGGCGGAGTCACTCGGCGTCAGAGTGAGACTTACAACGGTGGACAGGCTGAAGGATTTCGGTATTTCCGCGGAGTTCTTCGTGGTCGGCTTGCCGGTCTTCGCAGGTGCAGCCGGATTGCATCCTTGAGATTGCTCAAAGCCTCATCGTAGGTGTCTCCCTGGCTGTCAGCCCTGGAGCTTGGCGGGCATCAGAGCTCAGGCCCTCGGCGTGCCGAAGCTAAGTCGTCACCGGTCGGTGCTTCATGGTGGATATTTTACTGCAGCGGAGCGCATATGAGCGAGGCGGTAGTCGGAGAACTCGCGACTTACACAGCCAGCGAAGCTGCGCGGTGATACGGCATCGGCAGGCGTCGCGCTATGTTGCGGGAGACCTCCGGCGTCATTTCTATGCTGAGTAACCTGGAAGAAGCTATGAAGAAGCCCACAAAAAACCGCAAGCGCCAGAATCGCAGTCATCGCCGCAAAAAAGGACGCCGACATTGACCTGACGGAGATGCCGGATGTGTTGGACTGGAGCGGCGCGGAGATAGGGAAGTTTTACCGCCCCTTGAGAAGCCCGTCACCATGAGGTTGGACGCGGACATCGTGGGCTGGCTCAGAGTTACGGTCGCGGCTACCAGACGAGGGTCAACATTCTGCTACGGCACGCCATGATGGACTCTTTCTCCGCACGGGGAAATGCGACAAGGGGGATGGCGCTCTTGGTTGACAAAAGTTCTCTGCGTGCCTTGACGTTATCGCCGCGCTACGGGTCTTTGACGGCCGAAACGGTTTGATTTTGGGCAGCCTGCTTTTCCGGGCCTTCGAAAGATCGTAATTGAGCTGCATCTTCAGCCAAAACTCGGGAGACGTGTACGGCATCGCCTTGGCAAGCCGCACGCTCATCGCCGCTGAAATGCCGGCGCGGCCGTTGAGTATCCGGGAGAGATTCGGCCGCGTCACCCCGAGGCGCCTGGCTGCCTCCTTCACAGTCATGTCGCCCAGGTAATCCTTCAAGACCTCGCCGGGATGGGATGGATTGAAAAGCATGCTTAGCTCCTAGTGGTAATCCTGGTAATCGATGAGAATCGCGTCCTCGCCCTCGAACGCAAACGTGAGCCGCCAGTTCCCGCTCACCCGCACGGCCCAGTGCCCCTCCAGGTCGCCCTTGAGTGGGTGCAGGGCGTACCCGGGCGCATTCATGTTGGCCGGGCAGGTGGCCGCATCCAGAGCGGAGAAGAGCCTTCTGAGTCGGTTTGCGTGTTCTGGCTGAATGCCAGCCTTCGAGCCGGTTTCGGCAAACTGCTTGATGCCTTTGTGCCGATAGCTCTTCAGCATGTGTATAGTGTACCAATACACAATACTGACAGCAAGGGAAATCTGGCGCGGGCAACAGACATAGAAGCCCTCCGCGTCACGTTCGACGATAATTGGCAGAATTTAACGCTTCATCGGGATGTTGTAGGCGGGAAAGTGGCGCGCTGGCGACCCCCAGTTATTTTGGACAAGGCTAAAAGCCAACCCAGCGTTATACTTCCTGTTAGTGCGGCCACCCCGCCCGACTGGCCGGAATTTCTGGAAAGGCCCATGAAGATCAAAACACTTATTTTGTCCTTGGTTTAATCGCTATCGGTTTCTCTGGACTGCGCGTGTATGGCGCTTACCACATTGAAAAAGCTGGTGCGATCACCCGCGCAGAGCATGCGCTGTTTGAGGCGTTCAGTCAAAGAGAAGGAGGCGGCAAGATTAGCAACAGCCTTTAAAACACGTTCGAATGAGCAACGAGTCGTGAAGGCACTTTCTGGCAAGCTGGTTTTTGCTTTGTCCCGCTTACGAAGCTATTGCACTCGTAAACGAACAAATGAGTCTTGGCTACGCTGCGATCAATCTGAAGTTCTACGCGGAAATGGAGAGCCGGTACTCCACGAATCGCAAGTTGCAGACTCTAGCGCAATGCTTCACAAGGTATGGCTAGTGTTGATTGGAGCAAAGGAAAGCCAAAAGGAGTGGGTCAGTTTTCTTAACAGAACACGAGACGAGAGAGGATGTACGTTGCGCGGCACACTCTAAATGTAGCGGCTATGGCAGGCCCGCGCGCTAGATAATTCCGTTATCTTCGAAGTTGCGCTCACTGTCAGAGGGTAAGTGATATCCTGTCTAACATTCATAACTATCGATTGGTCTTTGGCAAAGGACGTCGTAACGATCATCGGAACTTTCGGTGCTCTCGTCCTTGGTGTTGTCGGACTCTCTACATGGCGTGCCAACTCCGGGGAACCTCAGCATACGACGTTCAAAGAGAGCCATCCTGCTGACTTATCAGGTGGTAATGCTATGCAGGCTGTTCGAAATCCGATGCTTTCTTAGGAAGGAAGAGGTAGAGGCAGGGCGCAGACTAGAAGAAGAGCAGCGCATTTACGAGGAGCGAAGCAGAGGCTTTCGACAAGGTGGTCGAGCTTACGCTTTCTCTTGAGGCGAGGGTGATCTGGGGAGAAGAGGCCGAGACGCGTTTCACTCCCATTAATAAACTGATCAGCGAACTTCTCGCATAATCTGGCTGCATTTCTGGCTGAAAGGGGCGATATGCGGGGCCCGGCGCAACAGTGGACAACAATCCAGAACGCGTCGCAGCGCAACGACGAAATTGTCTCGTTCGAACTTCACAGTGCTTGTTTTTTCTCGGAGGTGGTGCAGCTGTAATCAGTCGAGGTTTTTCGCGACGTGCACCGGGCATAAAGCCGGGTGCCCCACTTATCGCGCACTTTGCGATGAGTGGGATTCCACGGCGGTGTCATCGCGCGACCTACTCCCGTGAAGAACGGCGACACCCTTTTGCGGCGGCGCTTTGATGCTTGCCACAGATCATACTGGGTCTGCATGCCGGTCCATAGTTCGGGCTGGTGCCCAGGGCATCGGCCAGCTTCAGCGCCGTATCTGCCGAAATTCCTGCGCTGCCGTTCAGGACGCGCGAGAGGGCGACCCGAG
Source organism: uncultured Acidobacteriaceae bacterium (assembly GCA_963709055.1). GTDB lineage: Bacteria > Acidobacteriota > Terriglobia > Terriglobales > Acidobacteriaceae > Acidiflorens. Next base: position 106,745 of record CAVPUZ010000021.1, on the reverse strand, counting down.
TTACCCCTAGGTGCTTGGCCGTGCCGGTAACCGACCTTGTCCCCACTCCCGTAGAACTGTTCCCGGATGTGGCGGATTGTGCATGCGCATAGAAACCTCTCAGTGGTAATCGCGATCGTCCACCATCCTGCGAGCTTTCGGGAGAAGTAGGGGTCCCCTCGGCTCCGCTCAGGATGACAGCTTTGGGCGAGATTCGCGACCGCTAGGGTGGCTTGGCGCGTGCGCGGACAGCTTTGCCTCTTCGTGAGCATGGACGGGGCGGAGCCCCGTCACCACACATGCAAACTTACAGCGAACTCATGTTCGACAGGAACTGGCTGTTGGCTGCGGTTTTGCTTAGCTTGTCGATCAGCAATTCCATGGCTTCTACCGGGGACAGCGGGTTCAGCACTTTTCTCAGGACCCAGATGCGCTGCAGGTCTTCCTTCGGAATGAGCAGCTCTTCTTTTCTGGTGCCGGAGCGCTGAATGTCGATGGCCGGGAAGGTGCGCTTATCGACCAGTTTGCGCTCGAGGATGATTTCGCTGTTGCCCGTGCCTTTGAACTCTTCGAAGATGACGTCGTCCATGCGGGAGCCGGTGTCGATGAGGGCCGTCGCGATGATGGTCAGCGAGCCGCCTTCTTCTATGTTGCGGGCTGATCCAAAGAAGCGCTTTGGGCGTTGCAGGGCGTTCGAGTCGACGCCGCCGGAGAGGACTTTGCCTGAGGGCGGAACGATGGTGTTATAGGCACGCGCCAGACGGGTGATTGAGTCGAGCAGGATCACTACGTCGCGCTTGTGCTCGACTAATCTCTTGGCTTTTTCGATCACCATTTCGGCGACCTGTACGTGGCGGGCGGCGGGCTCGTCGAAGGTCGAGGAAATTACTTCGCCTTTGACCGAGCGCTGCATATCCGTTACTTCTTCGGGGCGCTCGTCGATCAGCAGGACCATCAATACTACTTCGGGATGGTTGGTGGTAATCGAATTGGCCACGTTCTGCAGCAGCATGGTTTTGCCGGCGCGGGGCGGAGAGACGATCAGGCCGCGCTGGCCTTTGCCGAGCGGGGTGAGCAGGTCCATGACGCGGGCGCTGATATTTTCCTTCGCCGTCTCCAGCTTCAGGCGTTCGTTTGGATAGAGCGGCGTCAGGTTGTCGAACAGGATCTTGTTGCGCGCCTCGTCGGGCGACTCGAAGTTGACGGCTTCGATCTTGACGAGGGCGAAGTATTTCTCTCCCTCGTGGGGCGGGCGGACCTGGCCGCTGATGGTGTCGCCGGTTTTGAGGTCGAACTTGCGGATCTGCGACGGCGACACGTAAATGTCGTCGGGCCCGGGCAGGTAGTTGTAGTCGGGCGAGCGCAGGAAGCCGTAGCCGTCAGGGAGGATCTCCAGCACACCTTCCGCGAAGATGTGTCCTTCTTTTTCACTTTGCGCCTGCAGGATCTTGAAGATGAGGTCCTGTTTGCGGAGTCCGCTGGCGCCGGGGAGTTCCAGAGATCGGGCGATCTTGGTCAGCTCCGTAATATTCTTTTCTTTCAGTTCTGCGATGGTCATATTCACCTACGGTTGGATTTTTCGGGAGGGATTCTCTCGGGGATGTTTTGCCGCCGTGCGGGCACACGGCGGAGCTGCTTAGGCAGCCCGCCGTTGTGCTTCGGCAAAGTTTTCGGGTTCACTCAATACATCGTGACGGTCGGCAATAGCAATCTTGTCGAACACGTCATTCATAGTCTCTTGAATACGGGTGTTCGGCCGGTGGAACTTGCGCGTTGCCTTCGAGGCAAGCTGGCAGAGCATATACCGGTTCCGCAAGGTATGAAGCGCGTCAAATACACGATCAGAACGCATTCTAGGTCGGTCTCCTTCTAGGAAAATGTCGGGCTACGAATCCCATCATTTTCATCCACTGGGCGGTGGCCGCCAACAGACTTGGCAAACTGCAACTCGGGCTGGATGAGACGGATTTGCCAGAACTACCCAAATAGATGCCCCGCCAAACCCGAAAGTTGCTCAAATATTTGGACTTGCAACTACGGGAGTTGCAAACACGCGGGCGGAGTTTCAACCGGATGCTTGGAAATCAACATCTGTCCGGGGAACCCGTTCAGTATAGCAAACGACAGAAGGCGGTCAAGAACAATTTGGGCATGGACGATTATGTCCATGGTACCTAAGAAGATACCCAACTAGATCCTTATTTAAGGGCGTTGAGCCGGGCGTTCAGGCGGGATTTGTAACGGGAGGCGGTATTTTCGTGCAAAACGCCCTTCTGGATTGCCTTGTCGAGCGCGGATACGGTCTCCCGGTAGGTCTGGCTGGCGGCTGCTTTATCGCCCTTTTCGAGACTCTCGCGCAGGTTCCGCAGGGAGGTGCGCATGGTGGACGTGTTCTGCCGGTTGCGGGAGGTTCGCTTGGTGGTCTGACGGGCGCGCTTGAGCGCCGAGAAATGATTGGCCATGAGGCTCTATTACCTTTGTTTGTCCTGAATTGCTCCAGGGAGATGTTCGGGTGGTCCGAAGAAGTATTCTACGGGAGCAAGTCGGGACGGGTCAAATAGATATGCAGCCACTGGATCGTCTCAAGGTCCTCATCAACTCGTCAACGCCGATCGTCGTGATGGAGACGGTGGAGGAGGTACGCGCGGTTTCGCTGGTGCGGGCGGCCTGTTCGGAGTTAAACATGGCCATCTTTGAGTGGACGATCGCGGATGGGTTGGTGCGCTCGAACAGCAGCGCTGTGGGGACGGGGCTTCGCCCCGTCCAGGGCGGGTCGGAGACGCGCCTCCACACGGGAAGCCTCGACGCCTCGGCTGCTCCAAAGACCGCCGTCTATAACACGACCGATCCGGTGCAGGCGCTGGCGAACATGGAGTCGATGACGGTGGAGGCTGTGTTCATCCTCAAGGATTTCCATCGGCACATGGAGAGTCCGATCATCATCCGGCGTCTGAGGGATGTGGGGCAGAAGTTTTCCGCGAACCGGCGGACTCTGGTGCTGACGGCGCCTTCGATCCCGATGCCGCCGGAATTGGCGAGCCTGGTGGAATTTCTTGACCTGCCGCTGCCGGACCCGACGCGGCTGCGCGAGATTATCCGCGAAACTTACACGCGCATGGCCGAAGGACACACGCTCAAGCTGGAGCTTGATTCGGATGGGGTGGATGCGATGGCCGCCAACCTGCGCGGACTCACGGAGGAAGAGGCGGAGCGCGCCATCTCGCAGACTTTGGTTGGACGGCTGGCACTTTCGCCGGATTGCGTGGTCGACGTGCTTGAGGCGAAGAAAGCTTTGTTGAAGCGGTCGGAGATGCTGGAGTTTGTCGATGCCAATGAGACGATGGCGAGTGTTGGCGGACTGGAAAATCTGAAGAACTGGCTGGAGAAGCGCCGGAACTCGTGGGACGACCGTGCCCGTGACTTTGGCCTGGAGCCGCCGAAGGGCATCATCATTATGGGCGTGCAAGGGTGCGGCAAGAGCCTGTGTGCGCGCGCGGTCGCGGGAGAATGGAAGCTGCCGCTCGTCAAGTTCGATACGGCCGCGATTTACGACAAATATATTGGCGAGACGGAGAAGAGAATTCAGAAAGTTTTCAAAGTCGCCGAAGGGCTGGCGCCGTGCGTGTTGTGGATCGATGAGCTGGAGAAGGTCTTTGCCGGCAGCGGACCGGATTCGGCCTCGGCGGACGCGGGCGTATCGTCGCGTCTGCTGGCATCGTTTTTATGCTGGATGCAGGAGCGTAAGGCGCCCGTTTTTGTCGCCGCCACCTGCAACAACGTGAGCGCACTGCCTCCGGAGCTGATCCGCAAGGGACGGTTTGACGAGCTGTTCTTTGTCGATCTGCCGGACGAGGCGGAGCGGAAGCAGATTTTTGGGATTCAGCTGGCGAGGCGCAAACGCAAGCCTGGCGATTACGATCTTGATCGCGTTGCGGCGGCGGCCAAGGGATTTTCTGGGGCTGAGATTGAATCGGCTGTGCAGGGGGCTATGTACGCGGCGTTTAGTCGGGACGCGGCTTGCGGCGTCTCGGTTGACTCCGTGAAACATGACTTGACTACCGAAGATCTGCTTAAGGCTCTGTCGTCCACGGTGCCGCTTTCGGTCACACGGGCGGAAGAGATTGCGACGCTGCGGGATTGGGCGAAGGATCGGGCAGTGTGGGCGAGCGCCCGGGAAGCCAAACGCGAAAACGCGTAAGTGCAGGCCTGCACGTGATCCGAATAATGCAGTCAGGCTGAGTTCCCCAGTCCAATATCTTATACTGACCTTCGACTCCAATATTCACGCTGGCAATCGGCAGAACGCGGCCTTCAGGAGATGGGACCCCACTTGGTGGGAACCAAATGTGGAAAGTAATTCGTCGATATTCCCGCAACTTCGGACACCGCCAGGTTCCCGTCTGGTATGGTTCGTCGATTGCGGTCGCTCATCAGTTCGAGACGATCAGCAGAAATCTTAAATTCTTGAAGCTAATCCCCAATCCATATCCCTTTTATGACTGGATCATGGGTTTTCACGAACGCTGGTCGAACAGGGCAGCACTACGCGGCCCCGTGTTGGAAAGAACAACCAATGTTGTCGAGGCGGGCGTTGGGACTGGATATTTCTTAGCCCAGTTGGTAAAGAGGGCCAAGAATGCAACAACAATCACCGCCGTCGATCTCTCGCCGCAAATGATCTCTGCCGCCAAGAACTACTTGATGAGGAAGAACCTTCTCTCTTCCTCCCTTTTTTTCGTAAGGAGCGATTGCCGTCATCTTCCGTACCCCGACGAGACCTTCGATCTCTACGTCTCGAGTTATTTGTTTGATCTCCTCAATGACGAGGAGATCGAGTCCACTGTTACAGAAATGGAACGCGTGCTGGCTCCGGATGGCCACGCCATTCTGATAACCATGACTACGGAACTGGACGACGTGCGCGGGCCGGTCCGATTTCTTTGTCGCGTTACCAACGAACTCTATTGTTTGGGATACCACCGTGGCAGGTGGAACCGTATCTGGAGATTTCTGTTCGCCGGTTACGCACCTCACTGCCGGCCGATCGCCCTGGGCGGATACCTGAAACTCGCGCCTTCGCTGACTATCGAGTACACAAAGGTGAGCCACGTCTCACTGTTCCCGGTTCGCATCTACTACGTTAGGAAAAGGCATGCCTAACCTGCGCCTGTTGCTGAAGTTGGCTGGCGTTGCGGCAACCTCGCGCTCAACGCGTGTTTTCTATGACCGGGTTTCTCCTTTCTATGAGTTGCTGTTCACAGATCATTTGTCACACATTCGGACGATGGCAGCTGTCATGGGTAAGGAATTTCCGCATCGAATCAAGGTCCTCGACATCGCTTGCGGAACAGGCGCTCTCAGCCGCCGGTTGGAAGAGCAAGGCTTCTGCGTCACGGGGCTGGATTTTTCCTTTCAATCCCTCCGTCAACTAAACGAGGCTACGAACACGATTCGACTCATCCAGGCCGATGCAGCGACGCTGCCATTCGGCTCCGCTTCTTTCGATGTGGTTACATGCATGGGTGCGTGGCGCCACTTCCCCGATCCTCAGCTTGTTCTGCACGAAATCTGCCGAGTGCTTCGCCGCGACGGCATCTTTTTCGTTGGCTACTTTCCCCCAAAACTGGGAGGACTGCTCTCAGTTCCCGCGGGCACATTGGGAAAGGCAATAGTCTTCTTCTACGGATGTGTTATGCAGCTGCTGAAGTACAACGACAGAACCGATCAAGAAATGGAAAGCCAGACTCTGCGAATGATCGAGCTGACGTTCACAAAATATCGCCTGGTCCAGTCCGGAAAGAGGGAGTACCTGATACTTGCCGAATCGCCCCGCTAGAGCTTGGGTTTGCCGCGGTTGGCGATAACGAGATCAATGTCTTGTGTGGACCGCACCACGCCGTAGTGGGCGCTGGCAAAAGACCCAGTGAGCATGTAGCCAATACCAGCATGGTTTAGTGCCGATGAAATTCTTTGGAAAACTTCCGAAACGCTCATTTCAGCCCGGGCGGCAACGGCGCTGGTAGGAATGCCAGCCGCAAGAGTTCGCGCGCGATTTGCGGCTCGGTCCATTCCGGATGATCGCGCCGAATGCCTTCCTTCGCCAAATCGCGGGCGAACATGCTCATCTCATAGGCTAGCGTGATGCGCTGCTCGCCCGTCATGGCACTCTGAATCCTGATCTGGAGGGCTTTTGCCTCTGGGGTGGTATCGGTGATTGCCACGACCAGATGTTAGCATGGCAAAACTGCCCGTTACGGTGGCTTGGATGGGGAAGACACCGGTTAATCCACGGGGCAGAGCCCCGTCACCACACGCGCAGCCCCTTGCCCATGCGGCTAATCCCTTTCCCACCGAGCGGCTCACCCTTGACTACAGGGCTAATCTCTTCCGCACACGGCTAACCCCTTCACTACTCGGGCCTGACCTTGCGCGCGGTTCCATCGCAAGATGGTGCCATTGACTCCCCCGGTCTGGCCGCGCTACGCTTTACGCAATGGTTGTCATCCGCCCCGATAGGGCGCGCGTTCCGGCAGCTTCCACCCTTGAGCCAACTTTTGTGTTTGCAAGCCAGATCCTTGAAACCTCGGGTTCGAACAAGGTGCTCGGAATCCAAGCCGGCTACGCCTATTCACAGGCAAGAGAGTTAGCATCCAAGCAGGGTCCCAGAAAGCTGCGGGAGGCAGCGCGTCGTCCTCTCGAATGAAAACGAATGAAGAAAAGTATTGATCTCAGTCCGAATATCGAGGCGCTGTTTGGCACGCGCGATGAGAATCTGCACGTGCTGGAAGACGGCCTGAACATCAACATCGACCTGCGTTCCGACCACATCGATCTGGAAGGGGCGCCCCGCGACGTGGCGCGCGCCGAGCAGCTTTTTGCCGACTACGAGCAGCTGCGCAAGTCCGGCTACCAGTTCCAGAACGGCGATTTGAACAGCATGCTGCGCGTGCTGGTGGGCGATCCGAATGTCACGCTGCGCGGATTGGCTGAAGCCGGGCGCCAGCGCTCGTTCGGACGACGCACGGTGCAGCCGAAGAGTCCCAACCAGCGCCGCTATCTGGAGGCCATCGAGCAGCACGACATGGTGTTCGGGGTCGGACCGGCCGGCACAGGCAAAACCTATCTGGCGGTTGCGATGGCGATTTCCGCGCTGCTGAACAAGCAGGTCAATCGCATTATTCTGGCTCGGCCGGCGGTCGAAGCTGGCGAACGTCTCGGATTTTTGCCTGGGACTTTGCAGGAGAAGATCGACCCTTACTTGCGCCCGCTTTACGATGCTTTGTTCGACATGCTCGATCCGGAGCGGGTGGAGCGTTATCTGGAAAAAAACATTATCGAGATCGCGCCGATTGCATTTATGCGCGGGCGGACGTTGAACGATTCGTTTGTGATTCTCGACGAGGCGCAGAATACGACCTCCGAGCAGATGAAGATGTTTGTGACGCGCCTGGGGTTCAATTCGAAGGCGGTGATCACGGGCGACATCACGCAGATCGATCTGCCGAGCGCGCGCCGCAGCGGGTTGCTGGAGGCGATCGATATTCTGAAGGGCGTGAACGGGCTGGCCTTCGTGCACTTCGACGAGAGCGACGTGGTGCGGCATCATCTGGTGCAGAGGATCATCCGCGCCTACGACGAGCACAAGACGCGGCTGGCGGAGCAGCAGTTGCCATTGCTTGAGCCGAAGATTGCGCCGGCGATTGATCCGAAGAATACGGTTGCAAGGCCCGCTGCGCCGCCCATTGCAATGGATGAGCCGCACGTGCAGAACTAATCCAGTACGAACCGGGTTCGGAAGAAATCCGCCGAACCGGTTGAAGGAGGGAGCTTCGCAGCCCCTCCTTTTCGCTTTGGGGTGAATTTTCCGCAGCGTTGAGGGGCCGTAGCAGGGTGTCGCTGTTAGCGATGGGCACATTTTGAGAAATATTGCGAGAATTACAATGCCCTTTTCGGGGCTGGCAGTCGGAGCGAAACAATTTTGGTCATCGTTCAAAAGCGCGTGGCGGATCTGTCGGAGCTGGCGCTGACTCGTTTTGTAGTTCGCGCCCGCCGCGCCGCGGGGTTGAAGGGCTTGGTCGACGTGGTGATCACTTCGAAGACGGCGATGAAAAAGCTGAACCAACGCTTCCGCGGGAAAAACCAGGCGACGGATGTGCTTTCGTTTCCTGTTTCGGCCGACGATCCGCGCGGGGATTTTGCGGGCGAAATCGCAATTTCGGCGGAGATCGCGGCGCACAATGCGCGCGCTCTCGGCCACACCTTTACCGAGGAAGTGAAGATCCTTGTGTTGCACGGTGTGCTGCATCTGAAGGGCTACGATCATGAGCGCGACCACGGGCAAATGGCGCGGCGTGAAAGTCAGTTGCGGGCACGCCTCGGGCTGTCGTCCGGATTGATTGACAGGAGCTTAGGCACTCAGACCCTGGGCGCTCGAAGGACGAGCATGGGAGGCGCGCGTACGCGAGGTGCCGGTACTGGACGCGCGGCCGGCGCGAAGGCTGGGAGGAACGCGTGACCGGCGCCAGCATCGGTATCGTGGTGCTGCTTGGCTTGCTCACGCTGGTCTCCTATGTAGACCGTCTTTATCAGGAGATTGGGAAATTTCTCTCGCGCGACTTTCAGGACAACATCGATGCGTTCGAGCAACTGGTGGAGCCACACCTGGGAGTGGCGCGGGCGCGCGCGGCGCTGTCGATGGCGATTCTGCCGCAACTGGTCACGGCCGCGATCGCGATGATCGTTGGATTTACGGTGTTTCGCGACCGCGCGTGGAGCCTTTCGGAAGTGCTCGAGGCGACGTTGAGCCTGGTGCTGATCATTATTGTTTTTAATCGGCTGCTTCCGTTCGTGTTTTTTTCGCGGACCGAGGGAAAGTGGCTGACGCGCTGGGTGCTGCTTTTGCGCGGGCTGATTTATCTGGTTCTGCCGGTCACGCTGGTGCTGGGATTCTGCCAGTCGGTGACGGCGCTTACGCGCGAGCACGCCGAGGCGCAGCCGGAAACTCCGGCCGAGGCGGTGGACGCGCTGATTGAAGCGGGACAGGAAGAGGGCATTATTCAGGAGGGCGATCGCGAACTGATTCAGTCGGTCGTGGAGTTCAGCGGCAAGACGGTGCGCGAGGCCATGAAGCCGCGGCCGGAGATGGTGGCCGTGCCTGTCGATTCGACCGTCGAGCAGGTGGTCGAACTGCTGCGGGTGAAACCGTTCTCGCGCATTCCGGTGTATGAAGGTTCCATTCACAACATCAAGGGAATTCTGCACACGCAGGATGTGCTGCAGGTGCCCGATTCCGAGGCGCGCACGCGTACGGTGGCGAGCGTCATGCGCAAGGATGTTCACTTCGTCCCGGAGAGCAAGCTGGTGAGCGATTTGCTGCGCGAGATGCAGAAGAGCAATATCCGGATGGCGATTGTGGTCGACGAATATGGCGGGGTGGCTGGCCTGGTCACGATTGAGGATCTGGTGGAGGAGATTGTCGGCGAAATCGGCGACGAGCACGAAAAAGCGCAACTGGTGCAGGAGAACGAGCACTCCTATGTGGTGACGGGAAATATGGATGTAGACCGGCTCGACGAACTTTTTGGGCGACGCCCCGAGGGCCATGAATCGTCGACCATCGCCGGCCTGGTGAGCGAGCTTGCCGGACGCATTCCAAAAAAAGGCGAAGTGATCGAAGACGACGGGCTGAGATTCGAAGTGCTCGACTCGACCGACCGGCGCGTCGAGCGTGTGCGAATTACGGCGGCGGAGCCTAAGCAGTTGAAGTTGATGTGAGAGGGCCGCGAGCCTCTTACGAGCCACGAGCCACGAGCCACGAGCCACGAATTACGAATTACGAGCCTCGAATTTACGAATCGCAGCCCGCCCGTCGCGAGATTCACACACGCAAACTCCTTTCTACAGGAAAGACCGTATATACCGCGCTGATCGTGTCTGATTAAGATAAGTGGCCAATTGCCACTGGCTTGTAGTCCACCCAACACAGACTATGGATTGGCGGAGAAAAGTGCAGCCTAAAACCAGTTTCCTAAGCGGAATGCGCGTTACCGCGACTGCTCAGAAGAATGGAAAAGGGAATCGCAGTCTGCCCAAAGCCCTGACCGGTATTCAAGGTCTCGACGAGGTCACGGGCGGTGGTTTTCCGCGCGGTCGTCCGACGCTTATTTGCGGTAGCGCGGGCGCGGGAAAGACTCTGCTCACGATGGAGTTCCTGGTTCGCGGAGCCACGGAATACAACGAGCCTGGAGTCTTCATGGCGTTTGAGGAGACAGCTACCGAGCTTGCCCAAAATGTTCGTTCGCTCGGGTTTGATCTGGAGGAACTGGAGAGAGAAAAGAAGCTGGCGATTGATTTCGTCCGGATAGAGCGCAGCGAGATTGATGAAACCGGCGATTACGATCTGGAAGGACTCTTCATCAGGCTGGGCACCGCCATCGACGCGATAGGCGCGACTCGGGTGGTGCTTGACACTATCGAGAATCTGTTTGCGGGATTGCAGAATCAGGGCATTCTGCGCGCGGAATTGCGGCGATTGTTTCGCTGGCTCAAAGATAAGGGCGTAACTGCCGTCATCACCGCTGAGCGCGGCGAAGGCGCGCTTACCCGGCATGGGTTGGAAGATATGTTTCCGATTGCGTGATCCTGCTTGATCACCGGGTGACCGACCAGGTTTCTACCCGGCGCCTGCGCATTGTCAAATATCGGGGTACGGCTCACGGCACCAATGAGTACCCATTTCTGATTGATGAAGATGGTTTCAGCGTTCTTCCCGTGACGTCGCTGGGACTGCAGCATCAAGTCAGTGAGGAACGAATTTCGAGCGGCGTTCCGCGGTTGGATACGATGCTGGGCGGGAAGGGGTACTTCCGCGGCACTACGATTCTGGTTTCTGGAACGGCGGGAACCGGCAAGACAAGTCTGGCGGCGCACTTTGTCGATGCCGCTTGCCGGCGGGGCGAGCGCTGCCTCTATTTTTCGTTCGAGGAATCGCCGGGCCAGCTGATTCGCAATATGCGATCGATCGGCTTGAACCTGGAGCAGTGGTCGAAGAAGAACCTTCTCCAGTTTCATTCCAGCCGAGCCACGTTCTATGGACTGGAGATGCACCTGGCGATCATTCACAAGATCGTGCAGGAGTTCCAGCCAAAGGTGGTCGTTCTTGACCCAATCGGCAGCCTGATTCAGGCGGGAAACCAGCGCGACGCACACACCATGATGATTCGCCTGATCGATTTCCTGAAGCAACGGGGAGTGACGGCGTTTCTGACGAACCTGACGTCTGGCGGGGAAGCGCTGGAGAGAACCGACATTGAGATTTCATCGATCGTGGATACCTGGCTTCTCATGCGCGACATTGAATTGGATGGCGAGCGAAATCGCGCACTTTATGTGCTGAAGTCGCGCGGCATGGCACATTCCAACCAACTGCGGGAATTTCTATTAACGGAGCGTGGTGTCGATTTGCTGGACGTGTATGTGGGACCGGAAGGTGTCCTTACGGGATCATCGCGTTTGTCGCAGGAAGCGCGCGAGAAGGCGGCTGCCACGGCTCGCCAACAGGAGGCAAGCCGCCGGGAGCGTGACCGGATGCGAAAGCGCGAAGCGCTGGAAGCGCGGATCGAGGCGCTGCGCAAGGAGTTTGAGGTGGAAGAAGAGGAGGCCGAGACCTCCGGAGCGCAAGATATATCGCGAGAAAAGATCATTGCCGAGAATCGTGCAGCGATGGCCCGTAGCCGTCAGGCGGATGGCATGAACGGGCGAAACGGGGCAAAGGGACATCGAGGAGCGAGATGAAAAAGCCGGTTAGAGCATCAGCGAGAGATAAGAATAAAGAGCAGCCGCCTCTCAGTCTGCAAGAGATTGGCGAAAAGAAGGAGCTGGCGGAGAACGAGGTCTGGCAACTTCGGCTTTACGTCGCGGGGCAGACTCCCCGGTCAGTGGCTGCCTTCGCCAATCTCAAGAGAATATGCGAAGACCATCTTGCGGGGCGGTACAACATCGAAGTCGTGGACCTGGTGAAGCATCCGCAACTGGCGGCGGGGGATCAGATCCTGGCCATTCCTACGCTGGTGCGGAAGTTGCCACAACCGCTGCGCAAAATCGTCGGCGATCTGCGCGATACGGAGCGTGCTTTGGTCGGTTTGCAAGTGCGCCCGGCAGCAGCGGGAAATTGAAGTGCGAAGTCTAGTTTTCGGTGATGGGCTATGAGCAGCGAGACGCCAGAAATTGACCGCAGTCGACAATTGATGGAAGAGGCGGAGGAGACGCTGCGCGCGATCCAGCACGGGACCGTGGATGCATTCGTCGTCGAGGAGCCGGAGGGCCACCGGGTCTATACGCTCGAGGGGTCAGATCTTCCGTATAGCGCTCTGGTTGAGCGAATGCAGCAGGGCGCCGCGATGCTGGACGCTCGCGGATATGTCGTCTATTGCAATCTCAGCCTGGCGCAACTGTTGGGCCTCCCGCGGGAGAGCGTGATCGGACGCTACCTGCAGGACTTTTTGGCTGTCGAAGACAAATTCACCTATCAGAAGTTGCTGCGTGAGAATCAGAACGAGCCGAGCGAAGCAGAAATGCGTGTGCATCTCGCCGATGGCAGGCTCATCCCCGCCAATTTCTCCTTTACTGTGTTGGCGCGCGACAAATCGGCAGCGGGAGTTCTAATCACCGATCTGACAGCGCAAAAACAGCAGATGGAATTCGCGGCGCGTCTCCAGACTATGCAGGATGAGGAACGCCGGCGACTGGCTCGTGAGCTGCATGACAGCGTGGGGCAGACGCTTGCAGCTCTCAGCATGAATATCAGCATATTGCAGGCTCAATCCCATAAGCTCGACTCATTAGGATCGAGAGCCGTTTTAGAGAATGCCCACCTGGTCGACCATGTCTCGCGGGAGATACGCACGATTTCACATCTGCTGCATCCGCCGCTTCTTGATGTTGCCGGCCTGGCCTCGGCACTTCGCTGGTATTGTAGATGGATTCTCGGAACGCAGCCATATTAAGGTGGACCTGGAAATCCCGAAGGATTTTGGCCGGCTGCCGGACGAGTTGGAAATTGCGATCTTCCGGATCGTCCAGGAGGTATTTGACGAACATTCACCGTCATTCCGGCAGTCCCACGGCGACGATCCGTCTTATTCAGAAAGGGGACCGTCTCACGGTTGAGGTTCAGGATCATGGGAAGGGCATTCCTTTGGAGAAACGGCGCGAACTGGTCGAATCAGGACTCGGTGGCGTGGGATTCGCAGGCATGCGAGAGCGGCTTGGCAGCTCGGCGGCGCTTTGGAAATACGATCTGAAGGAAGTGGAACTCTGGTCGGCGCAACGCTTAAGGTGGCATGAACCTCCGGCACGCGGGAAACGGCTCTCGCGGAATCGCTGACGCCGCCGGAGCGCTGCGTGATTCCATCCATCGTCATTCATCCATCCGTGACGGCATCCATCCTTGACACCCTTGCCCACGCTCCCTAGAATTCACAGTAGGCGTAGTGGGAATCTTAATCTAAGCCACTGCATCTAAAGTATTTATAGGGGCGCTCCACCTGCGCTCCCGGATCGAGCTCGCTCTCGGATAGAAATAGAGCCTGACATAGAAATAGAATAAGATCGAAATAGAGATTGATATGCCTCCAGGACCACCCGGCGGACGGGAACGCGAAATCCTGACCGCGATCGTCGAAACTTTTATTGCCAGCGGAGAGCCCGTCGGCTCGCGGACGATTGCGCGCGCCAGCCGGGAAGGACTTAGTCCGGCGACGATTCGCAACGTGATGGCGGACCTGGCCGATGCCGGCTACCTGGAGCAGCCGCACACTTCAGCGGGGCGGGTTCCGACGGCGGAGGCTTATCGTTATTATGTCGAGCAACTGAGCGGCGAGGCGCATCTGTCGCATGAGAATGAAAGCATTATTCAGGACACGCTGACGGGCGTCAGCGACGTGCAGGAGTTCATGGAACGGACTTCGCATGTGCTCTCGCTGATTTCGCATGGGGTGGGAGTAACGGTTGCCAGCACGGGTCCGCGGAATGCTCTGGAGCACGTTTACTTCTCTCGCCTCGGCGATCAGAAAGTGCTGGCGGTGGTGGTGACGCGATCGGGGGTGGTGCGGGATCGCGTGCTGCGGCTCGATATTCCGCAGGCGGATCTGGATCTGGCGGCACGCTATCTGAACGAGAATTTTCGTGGATGGACGATGGAAGACATGCGCGCGGAGCTGGCGCGGCGCATCGAAACGGAACGCGGCGAGTATCAGGCGCTGATGAAGTCGATTGAGCTGCTTTACCAGCAAGGGGCGCTGGCGTCGTCGGAGGCGAACGATGTGGTGTTCGTGGAAGGCGCCGCGAACCTGGTTACCGGCGAGCAAGACCAGCAACGCCTGCAGGATATGTTGCGGACGCTGGAGGAGAAAGAAAAAGTTATCAAGCTGCTGAGCGCTTATCTGGATACGCGGCAGGAGGCGGTGCGGGTGGTGATCGGGCTGGACGAGGCGCTGCCGTCTTCATCGTTGCAGAATTTCGTGTTGATCGGAGCGCCGGCGCGAGTGGGCGGCGAGGTGCGGGGATCGCTGGCGGTGATTGGGCCGACGCGGCTCGATTATCAGCACACGATGTCGGCGGTGTCGTACATCGCGCGACTGTTTGACAAACTTCTGAATGAAACTTCTGAATGAATCGGAGTAGCAAGTTGTATGCGTAAAGGAAATGGAAAAAGCGAGGCTACCAACCTCGATTTAGAGCACGAATTGCCGGCGGCGGAGAACGACGCTGGTGGCGAGGAAACCAGCGCTTCCAGCACGCCGGCGACCGATGGCGGGACAGCGCCGGAAGTGGAGAAGCTGAAAGCCGAGCGGGATGCGCTGCTTGACCGCCTGGCGCGGCAGCAGGCCGAGTTCGACAATGCCCGCAAACGCGCGGTGCGGGAACAGCAGGAATTTCGCGACTTTGCCGCGGCGGACGTCATCAAGAATATTCTGCCGGTGCTCGACAGTTTTGAGCGCGCATTGAAAGCGGGCGGCGAGGCTGGCGACTTCCGCAGCGGAGTGGAACTCATCTACCGCCAGTTGTTGGATGCGCTGCAAAAATCGGGCGTGCAACTGATCACAGCGGTGGGACAGCCGTTCGATCCACGGTTCCACGAGGCCATCGAAATGGTGGATACGTCCGAGGTTCCGGATCACCAGGTGCTGGAGGAATTGCAGCGCGGCTATAAGTACAAGGATCGCTTGCTGCGTCCTGCGATGGTTCGGGTGGCGCGGAACGCGCGGGGATAGGGCGGGGTCGGGGGCTGAAGCCCGTATGGTTGCTGGTTCCGAGCGGCACGCTGAATAGTGTGCTGGAAAAGTCGAGTTCGGATCCAGCCCCTAAACGGGGCAATTGATTTCGAACGACTCGCGGTATCGCTAAAGCGATGTCCTGATACGAAGCGATATCCTGGAACGACTGCGGGTTGCTTAATCCTAATTGTTCGATCTTCGATCAAAGAGTGGGGGAATTTCTGGCCGCTAACACGAAACGCGATTATTACGAGGTGCTCGGTGTTAGCCGCGCCGCGACCGAGGTCGAGATCAAGAGTGCGTACCGCAAGCTGGCGATGACGCACCATCCGGACCGCAATCCGAATAATCCCGACTCGGAAGAGAAGTTCAAGGAGATTACGGAAGCGTACGCGATCCTGGCGGACGGGGAGAAAAGGTCTCTCTATGACCGCTTCGGGCATGCGGGTGTGAGCAGCAATGCGGGCGCGGCGGCCGGCTTCGATCCCGCGATCTTTCAGGATTTCGGCGACATCTTCGGCGAGTTTTTCGGCTTCGGCGATGTGTTCGGAGGAGGCGGAGGCCGCCGCCGCAGCCGGGCTCAGCGCGGGGCCGACCTTCGCGAAGACTTGCACCTTGAGTTTGAAGAAGCCGTCTTCGGCACCGAGAAACAGGTCAAGGTTCGCCGGCATGAGGCGTGCGACGGGTGCCGTGGATCGGGCGCCGCGCCTGGCAAAACCGCGGTCCAGTGCCGGGCTTGCGATGGCCGCGGCCAAGTTCGCTATCAGCAGGGATTTTTCAGCATCGCGCGCACTTGCCCGACCTGCCAGGGCGCGGGCAGCGTGATTACCGATCCCTGTCCCAAGTGCAAAGGCGAAGGCCGCTTGCTGCGCGAGCGCATGGTGGAAGCGCAGGTGCCCGCGGGAGTGGAAGATGGCACGCGCATTCGTTTTTCCGGCTTGGGTGAGGCGGGAGCGTTTGGTGGTCCCGCCGGCGATCTTTACGTTGTGCTGCATGTGAAAGAGCATTCTTTCTTCGAGCGTGAAGGCAACGATCTGCAATGTGTGGTGCCCATCTCGTTCTCGCAAGCGGCGCTTGGCACCGAGATCACGGTTCCGACGCTCGAGGGGGAGCACAGGTTGAAGATCCCGGAAGGCACGCAGTCGGGAACGTCGTTCCGCATTCGGGGCAAAGGTGTGCCGGTGCTCAACGGCCATGGCAAAGGCGATCTGTTCGTGGAAGTGCGCATTCAAACTCCCGGAAAACTGAGTAAGCGCCAGCGCGAACTGCTGGCTGAATTTGGAGAGCTGACGCCGGTCGAGAACAAGCCACAACGGCGGTCGCTGTTGGGGCGGGTGAAGGATATGTTTGTTTAGGACAGCTGTCAGCTGTCAGCTCTCAGTTGTCAGTAAAACCCTGGGACCTGGGCGTTCAATTGCACGGCTGTGCGACCGAAGCGGGACAGGCGTGTTGGCCCTACACGCTTTACTGAAAGCTGAGGACTGACGGCTGAAGGCTAACTCATGACCCGCCGCCGCTGGATCGCCGATGAAGTTCGCGGGAACACAGCTCTCCTTACTGGCGAACACGCTTCCCACCTGAGCCGCGTTCTGCGAGCGCAGGTTGGACAGGAATTCGACATCGCTACCGGCGATGCAGTTCGACGGGGAACAATCTCATCGATCTCGGATGACCGCGTGGAGTTTGTGCTTGGAGACGAAGTGGCCGTGAGGCGATCCGCCAGGCTGACGCTCGTTCTCGCTATTTTCAAATTCGACCGCATGGAATGGGCGATCGAAAAATGTTCCGAGATTGGAGTGGCGCGAATCATCCCGATCGTTGCGCGACGAACGGATACGCATCTTGCCGCAGCCGCTGGGAAGCGGCACGAGCGCTGGATGCGCATCGCTCGCCAGGCTGCGGAACAATCCCGGCGCGCGTCGCCCCCGGAGATCTTGGCTCCGATCAAGCTTAAAGAGTTGGGCAGTGGTGGCGTTCCGGCGGCAACGATGGCCGAAAGTGACAGTGCGCGTTTGCGCGCATCGTTCTTGCTGAATCTGAAATGAATACTCCGCTGCGCGATGTTCTGTCGCCTTGCGCATCCGAGACCGTTCTTGCCATTGGTCCCGAAGGCGGTTGGACCGACGATGAGTTGCGCTGGTTTCGCGAGTCGGGATGGACGGCTGCTTCGTTGGGGGAAACGATTCTGCGAGCCGAGACTGCCGCAATAGTTGCGGCGGCGCTGGCGCTCGATGCGTTGCGGTAGAGCGAGATAGCCGTCAGTCGTTAGCCATCAGCCTTCAGGAAAAGCTCTCGGCGCGGGCGGCGTGGGCGGCGTGGTTACCCACCCTAACGTCGCAAAGGACGCGACGTTAGGATGGGGCACCCTCGGTTCGCCTTCAGCTCAAACCGCAGGGACTTGACGGCTGAGGGCTGGTTCGCCTCACAGCCCTTCCACAACGTCGTCTGATATGCTCCGGCTAGTGAGTCCCACCGTCGTTGCCACCGCGAAGAAGATTGTTCCCGACGAACGTCAACGGGAGGCCATTGAGCATGTGCATGGGCCGATGGTCGTTCTCGCGGGCGCGGGGACGGGCAAAACTACCGTCCTTATTCAGCGCGTCGCGAACCTGGTACGGCAGGGCCACGCCCGCCCCGATGAGATTCTGGCGCTTACCTACACCGACAATGCGGCTGCAGAAATGCAGACTCGGGTGTGCGCGGAGCTTAAGGGCACAAACATTGAAGGCCTGCAAACGTGTACGTTTCATGCCTGGTGCAACACGCTTCTGCAGCGACGGGGACGGTCGTTCCAGGTGCTCGATGACAAGGATCTGTGGGTCTACCTGCGGCGCCGCATTCGCGAACTGCGCCTGAAATATTTTGTGCGCGCGGCCAACGTCAGCCAGTTCCTTGATGATTTGCTGGATTTCATGCGCCGTTGCCAGGATGAGTTGGTCAGCCCTGAGCAATACGCCGAGTATGTTACTCGCCTGGAATGCGGAGAGATTCCGCTGCCGCGTGTTGCCAAATCAAAAAAGCAGGCCGAACTTGAGGATGGTGAGATTCTTGACCGCTGCCGCGAGATCGCCCGTGTCTTTGCCACAGTGGAAGAGATGTTGCGCGCGAAGAACCTGGGCACGTTCGGCCACATGATCACCGGCGCTTATCATCTGCTGAAGAATGATCCCGCGCTGCTCGAGGAAGAGCGCCGGCGCACTCGTTTTCTGCTGGTCGATGAATTTCAGGATGCCAACTTTGCGCAGGTCGAGATTTTGTCGCTGCTGGCGGGCGAAGCCGCGAACCTATTCATCGTCGGCGATCCCGATCAGGCGATCTACCAGTTTCGGGGCGCGTCGAGCGAGGCGTTCTCTTTATTTGTTCGCCATTTTCCGGCCGCAAAATTTGTTGCGCTCGAGCAGAATCGGCGTTCGCTCTCTCCCATTCTTCGTTGTGCGTTCGGCATTGTGAATGAGAATCCTCCGGTGTTTGCGCCGGAGAAAGCGAACAGAGCAGAGAAAGCGAGCAGGGCGGAGAAAACGACTACGGCGGAGAAGGGAAGCGCTGCCGAGAACCCGAGCCCGATTTCTTACCAGCGCTCGCCGCTGGAATCGTGGCGCGAGGCAGATGCGCGGACGCGGGACGAATCGCTGGCTGGCCAGCCCGTCGAGATTGTGACGTGGCGCGACAAAGACGTCGAGGCGGCCGACGTCGCGCGGCGCATTCAGAGGAAGCGTAAAGAACTCCGCTGCGAATGGAGGGAGTTTGCCGCGCTCTACCGGCAGCACAACCATCGCGAGGAACTGATCAAGGAACTGGCGGAGCGCAACATCCCGTTTTCAATTGAAGGCCTTGACGTGCTGGATACAGCGGAGGTGCGCGACGTATTGGCGTGCCTGAGCGCGGCCGTGAATCCCAAAGACGCAGCCAACGTGTTCCGCGTGGCGGCGCTGCCGCAGTTTGCTATTGACCCGGTCGAGTTGAAGGCCGCGATGAGAGCGGCGCGGCGAGACGAACTCGACCTGCGCAATGTACTGGCGAAACTCGCCAACGGTGCGGCCGCGCTGGCGGCAATAGAAAAGGCACATGCCGGCGTGGAGAAAGACGAGGTCACGGCGACCGATGCGCTGAATATCGTGATGCGGCAGTTCTCGCTGCAGCGCACTCCGGCAGTGAATGCGTTTGCCGAATTTGTGGGGCGCTGGGGAAAAAACGCGGCCACGGAAACCGGCCGCGCCGCCGAGTTTCTGGAATATCTGGGCTATTTTCGGCAGGCGCGGGGCAGCAATATTCCGCTGCCTCCGAGCAAAGAAGACGGCGTGCGCCTGATGACAGTGCATGCCGCCAAGGGACTCGAGTTCGGGCACGTGGCAATTCTGCGGGGCTCGTCAACTTCATTCCCCTGCGCTTACCACGAGCCGCTGGTTGATTTTCCGCGGGAGTTGCGGCGCTCCCAGCCGGCGCAGAATGACAAGGTGCTCAACGAGCAGGAGGAGCGGCGGCTTTATTACGTAGCCATGACGCGCGCCGAAGACACGCTGGCGATTTACGCGAAACAGGGTACGGGGACCGACACGAGGCCGACCAAGTTCCTGCGCGAGTTTATGGGCGCGGAATCTCTCACAGAGATTCTGGCGTCCGCTGCAGGCGGCCGCGGTGCAGGACGAACTATTCGGCGCGGCGGAAGAGGAACGGGTTGCCCTCCAGCGCTCGAACGTCGCCGCGTGGCTGCTGGGAGAGCCGGCCGCCAACCTGGGGGCCGGACTGAGCGCGAGCGCCATCGACACCTACGAGCAGTGTCCGCTGCGCTTCAAACTGGAGCGCGACTGGAATCTGCCGCGCGATGTGCCGGCCTCGCTGCATTACGGGGCGGCCATGCACCGGGTGCTGCACACTTTCTACGACGCGCAGCGCTATGGGAGAGAGATCGGCGACGAGCAATTGCTGGAGAATTTTCGCGCCGACCTGGCGACGGCTGGTATCGCCGACCGCTATCAATATGATCTGTATCTTCGGCAAGGAAGAGAACAGCTGACACAGTTTCTGGAGTGGGCTCGCTCGTGTGCGCCGCCCGAAGTTTTGCAGACGGAGCAGAAATTCGATTTGCCGGTTGCAGGAACAAAGTTGTCGGGGCGTATCGATCGGATGGATCGCGTGGAATCCGGCGGCGTTTCGATCGTCGACTACAAGACCGGCAAACCGAAGTCACAAGAGGACGCGGACAAGAGCCTGCAGCTATCTCTGTATGCGCTGGCGGCAAAAGAGGTGTGGGGATTGCGCGCCGATCGTTTGATTCTTCACAACCTGGAAGACAACAGCGTGGTGGTGACGACACGCGATAGCGGCGATCTGGAAGAGGCAAAGCTCAAGGTCCACGAGACCGCGGAAAATATCGCAGCCGGAAACTTTCCCGCCAAACCCGGCTTCCAGTGCAGTTTTTGCCCGTATCGGAATTTGTGTCCGGCGACCGAGAAAGTCATATTCGTCCCGCAGAAAAAGCCCGTGCGGCAAGTCAATTGAGGCGAAGGAAGCGTTCGTGCAGCTCGCGCAAAAAGCGGGTCCTTCGCTGCGCGCAGGATGACGAGTAACCCAGGTTAGCGCGCAGAGAACGCGCGCGAACCTGGGGCACAAAGAGTCGCACATTCTCAGGATGACAAACTAGCGCTTGCTCAGGATGACAAACCAGGAGCGCTCAGGACGAACATGGCGGGATACGCAGCGGAAATCTTCGCCAAAAAACTTTGGGGACGCTCATCGCGTCCCCATGGTTGCCTTATTGCAGTTGCTTAGTGCTTTTTGCTGCTTTTCTTCTTTGCTTTCTTTTTGGTTGCCATGGATCTATTCTCCCTTTCCATTCTTCATGGAATTTCGCAACGGTGTTTTGTTGCAACTGATTGAATGTATAGAGTCAACGCGAAACGAAGTCAAGAGAAAAATGATCGAAGTGCACGCACACAACGCGACACCAAAGTCACCTGCTCACTGCGCGCGCGAAAAAATCTCGGACTCAACGTTCTAATTTCGCCTTGTTCGTAGTTTTCCGCACAGCTGCGCTCGCACTCGTGCGGAGAAAACGCCGCACCGGACGCTACCCGCGTGCCGCGAATCTTCGCGGGCATTCCACAATCTATAATGATGAACGGTTTTGTAGACGACGAATCATTCGAAGGAGCGCATTTATGCCCGGTTCAAACGATGTTGTGATCATTTCAGGATGCCGCACACCGATTGGAAGGTTTCAAGGAAGCCTCAGCGATCTGACGGCTCCGCAACTCGGCGCGATCGCAGTGCGCGAGGCGGTGAAGCGCGCCAATATCGATCCGAAGCTGGTCGACGAGTGCATCATGGGCAACGTCGTCTCCGCCGGACTCGGACAGAATCCGGCGCGGCAGGCGGCGATCTTTGGCGGACTCGCACCTGAAGTGGGTGCCATGACAATCAACAAGGTCTGCGGGTCGGGATTGAAATCGGTCGCGCTCGCGGCGCAGGCGATTGAGACCGGCAACAGTTCCATCGTGGTCGCGGGCGGAATGGAGTCGATGACCAACGCGCCTTACCTGCTGCCGAATGCGCGCAAGGGCTATCGCCTGGGCAACGGGCAACTGGTCGACTCCATGGTGCACGACGGCCTCTGGGATATTTACAACGACTACCACATGGGGATCACGGGCGAGAACGTCGCCGAAAAATACGGCATCACGCGCGAAGAGCAGGATGAATTTGCCGTGAACTCGCACCGCAAAGCGATCTCCGCGCAGAAGGAATGCCGCTTCAAGGCGCAGATCGTTCCGGTGGAACTGCCCGCCAAGAAAAAGGGCCAGCCGCCGGTGATCTTCGATAAAGACGAGGGCCCGCGCGAGGATACGACGATCGAAGTGCTGCGCGCCCTGAAGCCGGCGTTCAAGAAAGATGGCACGGTGACGGCGGGCAACGCTCCCGGAGTCAACGACGGAGCTGCCGCCTTAGTCGTGACCAGCGCCGCGCGCGCCGCTGAATTGGGAGCGAAGCCGATGGTGCGCATCGTCGCGCAGGCTACCAGCGGAGTCGAGCCGAAGTGGGTCATGATGGCTCCCGTTGGAGCCGTGCAGAAGATCTGGCAGAAGACCGGGCTGGAAGAAAGACGAGGTCGACCTCTACGAACTGAACGAAGCGTTCTCGGTGCAGGCGCTCGGCGTCTGCCGCGAACTCGGCCTCGATATGGACCGCGTCAACGTCAACGGAGGCGCGGTCGCTCTCGGCCATCCCATTGGCGCCAGTGGGGCGCGGGTGCTGGTTACGCTGATCTACGAGATGATCCGGCGCGATGTGCACCGGGGGATCGCTGCGCTGTGCCTGGGCGGGGGGAATGCGGTGGCTATGGCGGTGGAACGGTAGAGATCGGCGATCAGCGTATGCTTCAGCTTACGTAAGTAACGGAAGAACTCGCGACATCCCTAGGGTTTTGAAACTTCGATTTTCAATGTCTGGTTTTGCGAAAACTTGGATCGAAGTTGACTTGGCCATGCCGCTGTACCATAAGAGACGTTCTTATCCCCGGGTTGTAATCGCTACTCGCAACGGGCCGTTCGCGGGCGTACCGTAGCGTAAAAAGTGCCAATGCTGGCCGAGCCGACTTTCGCCCTGTATTCCATGGCTTCCTGCTTCTGTAGAACAGGTCCTTCGTCCGCGACAGCTCGCTTTGCCTGTGAAGAATTCGAACTCTTGGCCGAACTCCAATTCGCCTGATTTCCTTCGTTCCCTCGTCCATAGAGCACCAGTGTGCAATCACATATAGCGTAAGATCGGTAGGTGACATTAAAAGTTGGGCGCTGGACGCTCGATAGCGTGTCGAGCAGTTCTAGTTAATAGGTTGACCATCCAATAATGGGGTTCAGCTAACAATCGTCAGATTGTGGACCCTTGGTTCGGGATCGGGTGCCTCCTCGATCGCGACAGTATCGGTTATCCTGCGCGGTAGAAAACTTCCGGTTTCAGTCCGCAAAGCTTCCGGCCATGACATCCCAGAGCTTCCGAGAATTACCTCGATCTTTGTCATGTTCTTCGGCTGTGGTTCGGCAGCCCAAGTGGTTCCCAGCAGACATGCGACAAGAAGGACATTGCTCATGATGAATATGGCTCAATCAGGTCGGAATGCGTGGCGAATCCGAGAAGTCAAAGAAGGCCAGCGGCCCGATGCAGTAGCGGTAACGATTTCACCGCGACAGGATCTACCAGAAGTCGGCGAGGGCTTTGCCTCGCTGGACAGCCGAGGGCGGCTGTCCCTATGTGATTGTTTAACCTGCGGCTGGGGCTGATTCGGCCGCTGCTGCCTCCGCTCCCACCGGCAGCGTGATTGTGAACACCGCGCCTCCGCCCGGAGCGGACGCCGCCTCGATGTTTCCACCGTGCTCGCGGACCACGGTCTTGCAAATACTCAGCCCGAGCCCGGTTCCGCGCCCCGGCCGCTTGGTTGTGAAAAACGGATCGAAGATGTGGGACAGGTTGTCGGCGGCGATTCCGGGACCATCATCCTGAAACACGACCCACACCGAGTCCGGGTTTCCTGCAATGCCACGCCCGAGGCGCACGCGGATCGTCCCCTTTTCGCGGGTCTCGCGAATCGCCTGTTCCGCATTCAGCAGAAGATTCAGGAACACCTGCATCAGCTGATTGGGATCGGCAACGATGGCAGGCAGCGCCGGCTCCGGCAGAAAATCGACCGTGATGTTGCTCTTGCGCAGGGGATACGTTTGCAGGTGAACGGTGCGCTGCACCAGTTCATTCAGATCGACCTGGATGCGTCCGGGCGCCGGCGGCCGGGCGAAGTACTGGAGGTTCGAGACGATTTCGGCGGCGCGCCGCGCCTGCTGGAGGAGAATCGCGAGCTGCTTCCGCATACCCTCGGTGGCGCCGCCTTCCTGCAGCAACTCGGCCATTCCCATAATGCTGGTCAGCGGGTTATTGAGTTCGTGCGCGAACCCGCCGATCATCTGTCCCATGGCGGCCAGGCGTTCGCTCTGAATAATCTGCTGCTCCATCTTCTTTTCCGTGGTCACATCGCGGATCGAAATAATCACGCCCGCTGGTTTGCCCTCCGCATCCAGCAACGGGCTCGCCATGCCCAGCATGGTGCGCCACTCGCCATTCTGATGGCGCGCATCGCACTCGCAGGAGGGGCGGGAATTTTCGCCGCTGGCAACCGTGTGAAAAAGCTTCGCCAACTCGGGGGGACTGGTCTCCGCATCCTCGACGCTCTTGCCCAGCAGTTCATCGGGCCCGTAGCCGAGCAGTTCGCGGATACGCGGGCTCACGAAGGTGTATTTGCCGGTCAGATCGAGCACGACAATTAAATCGGGAAAGCTCTCCAGCAGGTGCTGCCGGAACTCTTCCTGCCCGCGCAGTTGCCGCTCCAGGGCACGCGTCTCGGTGACGTCGACCAGCGTTCCCTGGTAGCGCACAATTCGTCCGTCCTCAACGACGCCGTTGGAAGTGTCGTGGCAGACGGCGACGCCGCCGTCTTTTCTCCTCAGTCGAACCTCCCGCGTCTGCGTGCTGCCGTTCTGGCTTCCGGTTCGCCCCAAAACAGGCTGCGGGTCCGCGTCCACCTTCAACGCGTCGGGAGGCAACTGCAGCAATTCTTCCTTGGTCTTATAGCCCAGGATCGCCACCAGCGCCGGGTTTACCTCGAGCAGTCTGCCCTCGGGTGAGCAGATGTATACACCTTCTCGCAGCGTCTCGAAAAGTTGGGTGAAGCGCTGTTCCTTTTCGCGCTGCCCGGTGATGTTTCGGGCCAGCACGCTGGCCCCGGCTACATCGTCGCCCTTGACGATGGCGCTGGCCACGCAATCGTAGTAGAGGCGCATGGGATGGTTCTTGAGCTGGACGGCAACCACTCCCGTCCAGGTGCGCTTCTCGAGGAACCGCACCAGATCGAATGCTTCCTCTGCGATCAGCGGGGCGTCCAGAAACTCCTCGAGTTTGTGCCCCACCAGTTGGGAATAATGCGCACCAAGGATCTCGGAGAACCGGCGGTTTACGGTGCGCAGCGTTCCATCGAGTGAGACGGCCAGCGCCACGTCATCCAGGGAATCGATCAGCTCTTTGAAATTGCGTTGGGAGCGGGAAATCAGTTGCCCTAGCTGGTCCAGTTGTTCTTCCGAGGGCGCGACGCTCGATCGCTGCTCAATGCCTTTTAGAATCTGCTTCAGATCGGAAACTTCACGCTTGCGCCCAAAGGCATAGGTGGCAAACAGGAAGGAGAGTACAAAAAGTCCGGCCGGAATCGCCCACAAGCGGTAGGGAAGGTTTTCGAACTGCTGCCACGATAATGCGGCCACCGCCGCGGCCAGCAAAACGATCAGACCCAATGCCCATCGCCAGAGCTGGCCCTCTTCGCGATCCAGCCGGCCGGGCGTGGGTTCGGAGCGTTTTGGCGTGGAGCCTGGTTCGGGCATTCCGGTCACCGCTGGCGAGAAAACAGACCTTCCAACCAGATAAAAAAATAAAAAAAAAAACGGAGACCCATCTCAACCAGATTGCCCTAGCGTAGCACCGAATGCGGCCTTTGGCGTCCTTCATGCGCCGCATGTTCCATCACGGTAACGGGGTGATCCCGGTCACAGAGAGTTCGTTCGCCTCGGGCTATGATGCCCGCAGCGATCTCCCATCCGCGCCGTCCTCCTTGTGTGTTTAGCAGCATCTTTTTTTGGTAACGCCTGTCATAACGGGCGTTTTGTGACTTTTATCAGTAACCGGGCTTCCTTATGCTCTATAAGACCTTGAGTGCCGCTGTCTATGGCGTGAACGCCAACATCATCGAAGTCGAGGTGGACGTTTCCGGCATCAAGCTGACCGAAGACTACTTCCACACCGTCGGCCTGCCCGATGCCGCGGTCCGCGAAAGCCGTGACCGCGTCCGGGCGGCGCTGAAGAATTGCGGGTATGACATTCCTCCCACCCACATCACCATCAACCTGGCGCCCGCCGATATCCGCAAGGAAGGCTCCGGCTTTGACCTGCCCATGGCGCTGGGGATTCTGGGCGCCTATGGAGGCCTGAACAAGAAAGAAATCAGCGACGCGCTTTTTGTCGGCGAGCTTTCTTTGGATGGCAGCGTGCGCGGCGTTCGGGGAGCCCTGCCGATCGCGCTCGAAGCGCGCAGCCGCAAGGTGAAGCGCCTGGTCGTGCCCGAAGTCAACGCCCGCGAAGCGGCCATGGTCGGCGATGTCGAGGTCTATCCCGTCAAATCGTTAGTGGACGTGATCCACTACATCAATTCCGGCAATGGCATCGCGCGGCTCCAGGTGGATCGCGATCAACTGCTGCGGGAATCGCAGAATTTCCACGTGGATTTCAAGGATGTGCGCGGCCAGCAAACCGCCAAGCGCGCGCTCGAAGTGGCC
Organism: uncultured Acidobacteriaceae bacterium; assembly: GCA_963709055.1. Taxonomy (GTDB): domain Bacteria; phylum Acidobacteriota; class Terriglobia; order Terriglobales; family Acidobacteriaceae; genus Acidiflorens. Next base: position 80,131 of record CAVPUZ010000021.1, on the reverse strand, counting down.
TGCGCCGGCAGCCACAACATCCTGATGATTGGACCGCCGGGATCGGGGAAGACGATGCTGGCCAAGCGCATGCCGAGCATTCTTCCGCCGCTCACGTTCGAAGAGGCTCTGGAGACAACCCGCATTCATAGCGTGGCGGGAGTGCTCGACGCCCACGCCGGACTGGTCGGCGTGCGCCCGTTCCGCTCGCCGCATCACACCATCTCCGATGCGGGGCTGATTGGAGGAGGCGCCATCCCGAGGCCGGGCGAGGTTTCGCTCTCGCATAATGGCGTGCTGTTTCTTGACGAACTGCCTGAATTCCCGCGCACTGTTCTTGAAGTCATGCGCCAGCCGCTCGAAGACGGCACGGTTTGCATCGCGCGCGCCGCCATGTCGCTGACATTTCCCGCCCGCTTCATGCTCACGGCCGCCATGAACCCGTGTCCCTGCGGATTTCATAACGACCGCACTCGCGAGTGCCACTGCACGTCGCCCATGATTCAGCGCTACATGTCGAAAATTTCCGGCCCGCTGCTGGACCGCATCGACATCCACATCGACGTGCCGGCCGTGAACTACAAAGACATGCGCAGCACCAACGAGCCCGAAAGCTCCGCGAAGATTCTGGAGCGCGTCGTGCGCGCCCGCCAGATTCAGCTCGACCGATTTTCCACTTCGAAAGCTAAGCTCTACTGCAACGCGCAAATGTCGTCGCAGAATATTCGCAAGTTCTGCCCGCTCTCGGCCGATTGCGAACATCTGCTCGAACGCGCCATGACCCAGCAGGGACTGAGCGCCCGCGCCCACGATCGCATTTTGAAGGTTGCGCGGACGATCGCCGACCTTGATGGCACTGCGCAACTTGAACCGAAGCATATTGCGGAGGCGATCCAATACCGGACGCTGGATCGGACGTACTGGGCATGAGGGAAAGTCAAAGAGTCAGAAGTCAGATTGCAGAAGTTAGGTCAGAGGTGAGAGGTCAGATTGCAGAAGTTAGGTCAGACGTAAAAGATCGGATTGCAGTGGTGAAGATCGCGGATGCTCCGGGGAAACAAAAGCCGAGAAAGCCATGAAAGGTTTTCTCGGCGTAGCATGACTTCCAAGGCAATGTAAATGAGTTCGTAAAAAAGCATGCCAAGGACATGCCCGGATTCCAAGTGAAAGGAGTCAAACTTGAGTGGATAGAGGCTGACGTCAAACGTCAGGCATTCCTCGAAGCTGACCGTGTGGTGGTAAGAGTAAAACGGAACGATCCACACCACGAAAACTTCGTCAAGGCCGTTTACCTGTTTGTTTCGACCGCTCTACTTTACCGAGCCAAACGCTATATTTCGCCTCCGCAGGGTCGAGCCATTGATCTTTTTGTCACCGCAGAAATATTCAGGGAACAACGCCCGGAGGTTGTCGATCACTTTTTGGAAGAGTACCTCCATCCGCAAATTGATGATGGCTCCGCGCGAGTTACGACCTTATTTGAACACTTCGCCCTAATTTCAAAGGCGGGTCTCTTCTTCCCTGTGTTCCTGCAAGAAATGGACTACCTCGGCCGCAAGGTCTTCGGCAAAGCTAAGAACCAAGAAGTAGTGACAGAGAAAGCCTTGGGAGTCTTCTCGGCGAACTCTGCCTCTGCGTCTCGGCGGTAGGTCTTGGGTCTTGCTGCGAGCTAGTCTGCGGCGGCTCCGCTTTTTGCCGCCGCATCTTCGGCCTGGCGCAAACGCAGTGCACGGTTTGAGGGCAATCCGGCGTCGCGGATTTTGTAGAGCAGCGCGCGGTAGCTGATGCCGAGTGTGCGCGCCGCCTGCTTCCGGTTCCAGTGATGCTGTTGCAGCACCTTCAGGATTACCTTGCGCTCCAGTTCGTGCACCGCTTGCCGCGTCAGCTTCTTCAGTGAAATCGGCCCGTCGAACGATATGTCGGGATTCAGGTAGTCGGGTTCGCGATGAACCAGGTCGCTGGTAATCGCCTCCTCATTCCCCAGGATGGCGTAGCGCTTGATCAGGTTCTCGAGTTCGCGAATATTTCCCGGCCAGTGATATTTTTGAAGGACTGCCAGCACTTCGGTCGAGAGCGGCCGCGCCTTGCAGTTGAATTTCCGGTTGTAGTACTCGAGGAAATACTTGCACAAATCTTCGATGTCAACGCGCCGCTCGCGTAGTGACGGCATGCGCAAATTGACCACGTTGATGCGGTAGAAAAGATCCTGGCGGAAGGTTCCGTTTTCGATCTCGACTTGCAAGTTGCGATTGGTGGCGCACACCACCCGAACTTCGACCTTTTTGTCTTCCTGTGCGCCGATACGGCAGAACTGGCCGTCCTGCAAAAGCTGCAGCAGCTTCGATTGCAGCGACATATCCAGTTCGGAAATTTCGTCCAGAAACAGTGTGCCTCGGTGCGCCATTTCCACCCGGCCTGGCTTCATCCCGAACGCGCCTGTGAATGCGCCTTTCTCGTAACCGAACAGCTCGCTTTCCAGCAGCGTTCCCGGAATTGCCGGACAGTTGACCTTCACGAAAGGCCCAACCTTCCACGGAGAAAGTCCGTGAATGAGCCGCGCAATGATATCTTTCCCCGTTCCGCTCTCGCCGGTGATGAGCACCGGTACATTCGCTGCGGCGACTCTGGCAAGCTGCGCACGAATAGCCTGCACCGCTTCCGAATGGCCAAAAATAATATGGTCGGGAGGAACTTCGCCGAGCGACTGCTGGAGAGACGTGATTGGAAGTGTCGTCATATGACCCTAAGCCCCGTGAGGGGTGATGTCACCCCCGTGCACTAAAAGTGCATCTGATGCACCAAACCGGGGATGTGAGAAAACCGACCAGGGGGGGACTGGTTAACTACGAAGTCTACTAGAGACTTAGACAGATCATAGTCCCACACATCCGATGTGGGGCATGGCACGAAAGTGCCACATCAGGTGGGTACCGTGTAGGGAAAACATTTCACATTGCGGCGAGGGCTTTTCTCAAATGCTTCCCAGGAAGGCTTCTTCGATCCGTGCTAAGAGGGCGAATAAACTTCAGGCCAAGCAGATGGTAATCGTCCAGATGCGAAACCCATATCGTTTTGGCGCGGATGACGCGAGAGGCACTGGGCAATCCGCGGGCCGGCCCAATGGGGGCGCTGGGAATCTCAAGGGAAACCAGGGCCGATTTAGGTAAAGAACGACGGACCACAACCAGAGCGCCCCCGGCAGAGATGTTGACTGCGGTGGCAAATTCCAGTGAATCTTTGCCGCTTCCGTCACGGGTGCGGACAAAAACAGGAATGGCAAGCTGTAAGCGTGACCACTTTCGCGCGTCCGTCTTGAGCACCTGTCCCCCCGTGTCCTTTATCTGCCACCCTTGCTACAACCCCATGCCCCTTCTACTACCCGAAAGAGGCATCGACTGGCACGATAGTCGCATCTGAGGTGCCAAACTCGAAGTCACCATATTGTGCTCTGTCCAATCACGTCAATCTGCGCTCCCAATACGGAATTTGCTGGAATCCCTTATGCCGCAACAGATGCAATTATGACTACAAGTCAAAACACTAAAGTGCAACGTTTTTCGCTTCCGTGACGCATTGGAGTTCCTGTTTTCCGATTGACAGTTTGTTGCACCTGCCTTAGCATGAGACCATCCCTCGGTTCCAACGTAGAAAGATTTTCTCCCCCGAATACCGTCTTAATTGATTCATGATGGCTTCGACGCGCGAGAAAAAACCAGCCGTGCCTACTGGCGCCAGTTCGACGAAGGAAGGCTTGTCCCCGGCACCCAGCGGGCAGGTTTCCCAGCCAGGCCAGGGAGATGCAATCGCCCGCGAGCTGGAAGAATTGCGCGATCGTTTTCGCAAAACGACGAACGCGCTGGGCTCCGCGGCGCATGACCTCAAGACGCCTTTGGCGATCCTCAACGGCTACATTGAACTGCTGCAAAGCCAGAAGTTGGGACCGCTGAATGAGCGCCAGCGCGAGGTCATGGCGGATATGTTTTCCAGCGGCCAGCGCCTGCAACACTTCATTCAGGACTTCCTGACCTACACCGTGCTCGAAACCGGCGAACTGCGCATGCAGTTCACTGAGGCCGACATGAACGCCTGCCTGTCGGAAGTTTGCCGGATCTGGTCAAACCGGTTCCAGGAGCGCGGAGTCGCGCTTTACTTTCTCGCCAACGACAAATTACCACCCTTTGCTTTCGATGCGCCCAAGATTCAGCGCGTGATCTCCAATTTGCTGGAGAATGCGTGCAAATTCACTCCTCCCGGTGGCACGGTCTGGCTGCATGCCGAACCCCACATGTGGGAGCGCCGCGCGGTGACGAAATCGGCCGCCAACGGAGACCGGCGGCGGCAATCGGTCAATGCTCCCAACGCCGTCAAAGTCAGCGTGTCCGATACCGGCCCCGGAATTCGGCCGGAGTTTCAGCTCGAAATTTTCGATGATTTCTTTCGGCTGCCGGGTTCCGAATCGGCTGAAGGCATGGGGTTGGGACTGGCCATCGCCCGCCGTTTGCTGCAAGGCATGAGCGGCAAAATCTGGGTGGAAAGCGAATTGGGCGCGGGCAGCAAATTTTCCTTTCTAATCCCCCTGAAACCTATTCTTAGCAGTCCGCATCGAGGAATCAGTCAATGAGCCACACCGCCAACATCCTGCTCGTCGATGACGAACCGGGAATGCTGCGCTATATTCGCACCCTGCTTGAAGTGGATGAACACAAGGTCCAGACCGCGACCACCGGAGAAGAGGCCGTCGCCCAGGTTCAGAAGGGACTTACTCCCGACCTGGTGCTGCTCGATCTGCTGATGCCCGGCATCGACGGTCTGCAGACTTTGGAACAACTTCGCCAGATCAAGCCCGGGCTCAGGGTAGTGATGCTTTCCTGCGTCAGCGACACACGCAAGGTAGTGCAGGCCATGCGCCTGGGCGCAACCGACTACCTGACCAAGCCCTTTCAGAAAGCCGAACTCGACTCTGTGATTGGCCAGTGCATCGGCAGCGCCAAGGGCGACAATTACGCCGGAGAAGTGGAAGAACTGTGCGACGATGTTTTCTTCGTGGCCGCCAGTCCGGCCATGAAAAAGATCCGTTCCCAGGCCGCGCTGGTGGCCAACGTCGACATTCCGGTTTTGTTGTTGGGCGAGAGCGGCACCGGCAAGGAAGTTCTGGCGCGGCTTATCCACAAACTTTCTCCGCGCGCGCACCGAACCTTCCTGAAGGTGAACTGCGCGGCCGTTCCCGCCGACTTGCTCGAGAGCGAACTGTTCGGCTACGAAGCGGGAGCCTTCACCGGGGCCAATCACGCCAAGCCCGGTAAGTTTGAGCTCTGCAACAAGGGCACGATTCTGCTCGACGAAATCGGCGAAATGCCTCCGCTGCTGCAGGCGAAATTACTGCACGTTCTTCAGGACCAGACATTTTCACGACTCGGCAGCCGCACGGTCATCAAAGTGGACGTGCGGATTCTGGCAGCCACCAACATCAATATTCCCGAGGCGATTGCGACCAAGCGCCTGCGTGAAGACCTCTACTACCGCCTCAATGCCTTTACTCTTTCGCTGCCGCCGCTGCGCGACCGCAAGGAAGAAATTCCGATCCTGCTCAAGCACTTCATGTCGCGGATGTCGGAATCCTACGCGCGCCCGCCTTTGCCGCTGGGGCCGGCATTGATGGAAGCTTGCTTGCGCCATACCTGGCCGGGCAATCTCCGCGAACTGAGCAACTTTATCAAGCGCTACCTGGTGTTGGGAGACGAACAGCTGGCCGCGAGCGAACTGCAACCTCGCTCCGATGGCGGCGGAGGCTTGCAGGTTGATGCGGCAGTGGCCGGAGCAGAAGGCGCGGGCGGCGGACTGAAATCCCTGGGCCGCAGCGCAAAAGACGAAGCGGAAGCCGAAGCCATCGCGCGCGCGCTCGAAGAAACAAACTGGAACAGGAAACAAGCCGCGGCGCGATTGCAGATCAGCTACAAAGCGCTTCTCTATAAGATCCGTCAGTACGGAATCGCGCAGAGCCGAAGCACGCACCGGTTGTCGGCGGGAGCATAAGAGCAGTTCTTAGTTGTCAGTCTTCAGTTGTCAGTTCTCAGTAAAACCGGAGAGGTTCCGGTTGCCAGCCGCCAGTTGCCAGGAAATCAACATCCACCACTAGGGCTTAGAACGTCATGACGATGCTCGCAAAATAGAAGGGGCGGCTTGTTTTTACTGACAACTGAGAACCGACAACTGAGAACTGGTTTTCTGGTGCGGATAAGAGGACTCGAACCTCCACGACCTTGCGGCCACTAGGACCTGAACCTAGCGCGTCTGCCAGTTCCGCCATATCCGCAACTGAAAAAATCGGCAGGGGCCTCTTTTCCAAGAGGACTTCATCTAATATCTAATGCCTGCAGCCCGGCTGTCAATTAAAGTAGAGGGCGCGCCCGGCCACGATTCTTCGGATACACACCTCCCGAGGACCACGGCCGGCGAAGGCCAGGGCCGAACATGGCAAATACCGACGACAAAATCCCGACAGAGAAGATCCCGGTAGAAGTCGCCCGCGAACTTCGTGCCCTCGCGCACGACCTGAGCAACGCGCTCGAAACCATCGTGCAAGCGACCTATCTGATTACCCAGGCCGGCCCGCCCGAGGAATCACGCCGCTGGGTACAACTGATCGATCAAGCCTCGCAGGATGCGGTGAGGATCAACAATAAGCTCCGCGAAATGATGCGAGCGCATTCCGCGTAGTCACAGCCGCCCTCGGCTGTGCTATTCACGTAGGCACAGCGGTCGAGCACGGGCCGCCAGGGTTTCGCTCGCGCCGGAGTCCGGTCGGACAGCCGAGGGCGGCTGTCCCTACGTGGGTCCGGCGGTCACTTCACGCATTCGGGTGGACGACAAGAGAGTGAGCCGAACAGGCAAAGCCAGGAAAGCGAAAGCCGAAAGCCCTGGCCGCCCTATCCCAACTTCGCATTCATCGTAATCTTCGCGTTCAGCACCTTCGACACTGGACACCCGGCCTTGGCGTCCTGCGCCGCCTTGTTAAATGCCTCGGCGGATGCGCCCGGCACTTTGGCCACCACATCGAGATTCACGGCGGTAATCGTCCAGCCCGCCTCTAGTTTTTCCATCGTAAGAGTTGCGGACGTGCTGATGCTCTCCGGTGTCAGGTTCGCGCCACCCAGTTGCGCCGACAGCGCCATCGAGAAGCACGCCGCGTGGGCGGCCGCAATCAGTTCCTCGGGATTTGTCCCGGGAGTATTTTCAAAGCGGGTAGTAAACGAATAGGGCGTGTTCGACAAAACGCCGCTGGCGGATGACACCGAGCCTTTTCCATCCTTCAGTCCGCCCTTCCAAACCGCACTTGCTTTCCGTTCCATTCCAGTCTCCTATTGCAAGATTTGTAAAAGTCAATTTCCTGCTAAACCATGTCGTTCCCATTGTAAAAGGTAAGTGGCCAGTTTGGTCGTTGCAAGACGACGGCAACTAAAGCCCGCGCCCATGTCTGCCGATGAACCGAATAGATGAGTTGGCAGCCTGTTGCTCTTTATCTGTTGCAGTCTATTCCGCGCCCGGTTTTGAGGTGTTTTCGATGAGCGCTGCCGGTGCAAAACGCGCCAAAAACGGCAAGCTGATTTCAATCGAATCGAAGGTGTCAAACCTCAAAACTGTCGTTCACAATTCGCAAAATTCGCTTTCCGTCTATTTCATCGACAGCGCGAACCGGTTCGTCTCCGTCAGATTTACAAAAAGACTCATCTTCGGCGACATTGAGAACTACGTTTCCGCTCTGTGTGCCGATCCGCGGTTCGATCCGGCATTTTCCGAGATTGTCGATTTGCGCGAGGTCAAAGAGGTTGCCCTCAGCACCGAGGAACTGATCGCTTTAGCCGATCGCGTCGATCCCTTTTCGCCGCGCGCCCGGCGAGCCTTTGTGGCGCACAGCCCTGCCCAGATCAACGCCGCCCAGTTGCACAGGATCTTGCGGCCGGAAGCCGGCAACGTCCGTGTCTTTTTTTCAATGGACGAAGCCGAACAGTGGATCGCCGCAGGAAGCTAGCGTACAAGCATTTCGCCGCCTAGTAGAAATCCGAGCAGCTCAAATAAAAGCCGCACATTTTACAAACCAGCTTGCAGCTGTGGCCGCGCAGTTCAGTCCCGCAGTTCGGACAGAAGTTGGAAATGTCGTGCTTCGGCGTGGCCTGCAGAGGGGAGAGGCGACGCCGGGGTCGCATCGGTTCGTAGGTCCGGCGTCGTTTGATCGTCTTCGCTCACAGGCAATTTTGTAACACAGCGTTAATACTAAGCCATATCTTAGACAATTTTCGGGAACATTTTTCCTACAGGCGGGAGGGCGCAGCAGTTGAAGCGATTTCTCCATCCCGAAGGCCAACGATGTCGCGTGGGAGCTAAGCCCGAATGACGAATGACTATCGTTTGCGGATTTCATCGTCCGACTGAATGTTTGGGCGGTTTCACTGGACCTGTTAGACTCTTTCGCCGTGAATCCATGCCCCGTGAAACGATGCCGGTAAGACGAACATATAACGCCATTGCCGGCCAAAGCGTGGAGCGTCTCGCCGCTTTGAGCGACGGAATCTTCGCCGTCGCCATGACGCTTCTGGTGCTTGATCTGCGCATTCCTGCCCGCGAAGCCGTTCACAGTGGCGCGGAACTTCGCGCCGCTCTGAGCGGTCTCGCTCCCCAGTTCGTCGCGTACCTGATGAGCTTTATCACGCTTGGTATTTTCTGGGTTGGCCAGCAGACGCAACTCTACCACCTCGCCCGCTCCGACCGCAGCCTTTCCTGGATCCACATCCTGTTCCTGTTTGCGGTTTCCATCATGCCGTTCTCGACCCATCTTCTCGCCGAATTCATCCGGTATCGCACGGCGCTCCTCGTTTACTGGCTCAATCTTCTGCTTCTCGGAGCCGCACTCTACTTCAGTTGGATATGTGCGATCGGAACTAGGCCTGGTGAAAGACGACATGATTCCCGAGGTAACCACGGCCATCAAACGGCGCATCATCATCGCGCAGATGCTGTATGCCTTCGGCGCTGCCCTCTCAGTGTTCAGCACCTATTGGAGCATCGGGTTCATTGTCCTGGTGCAATTGAACTATGCGATCGCGCCCCGCCTGCCCAGGCGTTCCCGCGGATGATACGGAAGTCCACTCGTGCATCGACTCTTGCATCCACTCTCCCATTTAAGGTGAGGATCGCGCATAATATCTGTTCGGGGATTAATTTTCATCCGGGGCAGCTACTTGATCAGATCCGCTTTCATTTTTTCTAAAGTTAGGAGATTTGCATGAGATGGTTGCTGGTTGCGCTGGCGGTCATGGGTATCGTCGTTTCCGCGCTGGCGCTGCGTGAGCATTACCGTACCGATCCTTCGCCCTGCAGCATCAACGAGCGCTGGGACTGCGGCATCGTCAATCACAGTCCCTTCGCCATGCTGCATGGAATTCCCGTGGCTGTGCTTGGCATGGGTGGATACCTGCTGCTGGGCCTGCTCGCCTTCCGCAGAGCCTACGCGTGGATGGCGCCGGTGGTGACGATCGGCCTACTCTTTGCAGTTCATCTCGCCGACATCGAAAATTACGTGCTGGGGGTTTGGTGTATCTACTGCGTCATTTCGCTGGGGATTATTTCTCTGATGACGTTGCTGGTGTTCGGCACGGTGATCGCCAATGCGACGCGCAAGGGCGGTACGCCGGTACATTGAGCCGGGCTTTCTTGCAGAGCTTTTTGTGCAGGTTTTTTGCGCAGCTCTTTTTGCAGATCTGAATAGCTTAGGGCTTGATGTGAGGCTTGCCCGAGCCGGGATTGCTTTCTTGTAGTTCGCTTCCTCCCAACTTCGCCCCTTCCAGCTTCCACGCCACCTGTCGCAGCATTCCCAGCCAGAGCTCCGCATCGGTCGAATTCAGATTCATGCGCCGCACCATGCGCCGCAACTTCTCCTCGGTTGCCGCAGTTCCTCGAGGCTTCACGTATCCGCTCGCTCGCAGAACCTCAAATAACACCTGCGTCAGGCGCTCGATGTCGCGGCCTTCGGCCGGATCTTCTTCGTTGGCAGGCGAGAGCTTTTTACGCGAGATCGTTTCAAGCGAGATATTTTCAGACGGGCTCTTTCCCGTTATTACCTCTTCGGTCCGCGCCAGTTCGTACAGGCAGATCGCCACCGCCTGGCCCAGATTCATCGACCCGTGCTCTTCCCGCGTTGGAATCCGCATGAGCCAGTGGCAATGACTCATATCCTGATTGGAGAGCCCAACTTTCTCTGAACCGAACAATAATGCCACCGGCCCTGTTTTCAGTTTCCGCGCAATCTCCGATCCGCCTGCTTCCAGCCTCCGGAGTTCGTGGTGCAACTCCCGCCGGCCTGCGGCCGTGGTTCCGACCACCAGCCTGCAATCCGCAACTGCTTCCGCGACCGTTGCGAACTCTTCCGCATTCGCCAGCAACTCCGCTGCGCCCACCGCCGACCGCGCCTCGCGAAATGCCACCTCGTACGGATTTACGACCCGCAAATGCCGGCATCCGAAATTACTCATGGCGCGCGCAGCCGCTCCAATGTTCAGCGGATTCCGGGTCGCGACCAGCACCACGCGCAGATTGTCGAGTTTGCCAGGCATGCGATTCGTTTCGGAATTCTTCCTTCGATGCCTCGAATCGGGCTTAAGCCGAGGTCCATCGAAAACCCGCGACGAAGGTCCTGTTCGTGGTTCAATCCGTCATTCTACGCGGGCGAACCAGCCTTCGCGCCTCTGTCCGCGCCATGCGACTTCTGCCCTTGCCGAGCATCCAATCATCAGTGCTAGGATAGAGAGTTCATTCTGCGGTGGATCGAAGGCTTACGCAGGGAACTCCCAACTTTTTTAGAACTCTGGAGGATGAATGGCAAGCAACGCCATCGTCGAAGTAACTGACGCTAATTTTGATTCGGACGTCTTGAAGTCTGAAAAACCCGTACTCGTAGATTTCTGGGCCGCGTGGTGTGGCCCCTGCCGCGCCATCGCTCCTATCGTCGAAGAACTCGCCGGCGAGTATAAGGGCAAAGTGACGGTCGGCAAAATGGATGTGGACCGCAACGGAGCCACGCCCATGCGCTACAAAGTCACCGGCATTCCTACCCTCCTTGTCTTCAAGAACGGACAGGTGGTCGAGCAACTGGTTGGCTACCGCTCCAAGGATGACATTCAGAAGGCCCTCGACCGCCATCTGGTTTGAAGCGCTATTTGAAGCTACGGAGGGCGGACGTCCCGCTCCGTCCGAAGATCTTGGTGGCTAGAAGCGGCGACAGGCGTTCCCGCCTGCCCAGCACGTCGATCCAGGATAATGGCCGCACTGATCATATTGCCTCAGTCAATAAAGTAGTTGACAAAAGCAACTAACCGGCGCACCCTGTCCTCATGGCGACGCGTGCCGTATCCCCCATCGTCCCCCAATCCCAGGTCGCGGAGACCATCCAAGATCCCGTCTCCGCCATTCGCCACTTCAACCGTTTCTATACCGGCCAGATCGGCCTCCTCCAGCAAGGGTTGCTCTCCACCCCGTTCTCGCTGACCGAAGTACGTCTGCTCTACGAGATCGCGCATCCTCCTCATGGAGGCATTACCGCCGCCGGGCTCTCCGCCCAATTCGGCGTCGATCCCGGTTATCTCAGCCGCATTCTTGCCCGCTTCGAAAAACGCGGCTGGATTGATCGCCAGCCCTCTGCTACCGATCGCCGCCAGTCTCACCTGACCCTGACCGCCAAAGGCTCCGCCACGTTTCGTCCGCTCGAAGAGCGTTCCAACCAGCAGGTCCGGGAGATGATCGCACCGATCTCTCACGCCGATCGGGGGCAACTGGTCGGCGCCATGCGCCGTATCGAGCAGATTCTTGCTCCGGGCCACACCTCGGCCGAACCCTATCTCCTCCGCTCGCATCAGCCGGGCGATATGGGCTGGGTTGTCTTTCGCCATGGCGTTCTCTATTCCGAGGAGTACCGCTACGACGAGCGTTTCGAGGCGCTGGTGGCGTCGATCGTCGCGGAGTTTATCGAGAAGTTCGATCCCAAACATGAGCGATGCTGGATCGCCGAGCGCAACGGAGAGCGCGTCGGCTCCGTCTACCTGGTGCGCAAGTCCGCCACGGTTTCGAAACTTCGGCTGCTGCTCGTCGAGCCCTCCGCCCGGGGACTCGGCATCGGACGCCGCCTGGTCGAAGAGTGCATTCGCTTCGCGCGCCAGACAGGCTACAAGAAGATGATGTTGTGGACCCAGAGCGAATTAAAAGCGGCCCGCGCCATCTATCAAAAGGCGGGCTTTCAACTGGTAGCGGAAGAGAAGCACGACAGTTGGGGAAGAAAAGGATTGGTGGCTGAAACCTGGGAGCTGAAATTGTAAGTTCGAGGTCAGAGGTTAGAGGTCAGATTGCAGAGGTTAAACCAATCGGGCACATGGCATCGTCAACTGCATAGGGTTTTACCTCTGCAATCTGACCTCTGACCTCGACTTAGTATTTCCGCAGCACCCCAATCACCCGCCCCTGAATCTCGCACGCCGCGGCCGGCACAATAATCGGCTTCATCGCCGCATTCGAAGGCTGCAGACGGATGTTGTCGCCCTCGCGGAAAAATCGCTTCAAAGTCGCGTCCGAGCCGTCGATTAAAGCCACGACAATGTCTCCGTTATGCGCGGTCTTCGACTTCTCGACGAGCACATAATCGCCGTCGAGAATGGCCTCGTCCTGCATCGACTCGCCGCGCACCTCGAGGACGAATACTTCTTTCGAGCGCACGAAATCGGCCAGCGAAATCGTCTCCGGATTCTCGACCGCCTCAATCGGACGCCCCGCCGCAATCCGCCCCACCAGCGGCAGCACGACGGCGGTTTCACCGCCATCGACTGCTTCAGCTTTCCCCGCGGAGGCAGCAGATCAATCGACCGGCTGCGATTGTAGTCACGCGTCAGCAGCCCCTTTTTTTCAAGGTTGGTGACGTGCTTGTGCACGGTAGCCAGAGAACTCAGCCCCATCGCATCCTTGATCTCTTCAAACGAAGGGGAGTATCCCTTTTCCTGCTGGAAGCGCGAGAGGAAATCGTAAAGCTCATGCTGACGCCGAGTGATCGCCATGCGCGCAGCATAGGCGAAGAAGAGGCGAATGTCAAGAGGTTGCCCGTTACCGACTGATATCTCCAATTCTCAGTTCAGAGCGGCATTTTACCCAAACTTCTCACCTTGAGCCGAGTCGAAGGGTAACGAAAGGAACTAACGGGCGTCGAAAACTTGTCGCGCCGATAGCCCAGTCTGGCGGTCCGATTACGGTCCAAATTACCATAGATGACGCCCCATCCTAGCTGCGCTCGACCGGGGACAGTCTCCACGAAGAGGACGATCGACGATGATCATCGAAATGCGCACCTACAAACTCAAGCCCGGCAAGCGTCCGGAATTCCTCGAGATCTTCCGCACGCGTTCCACCTCCCGCCCATGACGAGATCGGCATGAAGATCCTCGGGCCGTTTCTCTCCATCGAAGATCCGGACACGTTTTTCTTCATGCGCGGATTCCCCGATCTCGCCTCGCGCGAACCCATGAAGGCCAAGTTTTACGAGGGAGAACTGTGGAAGCGCGAACTCGAAAACCTCCTTATGCCGATGATCGAGAAATACGAGGTGGTACTGGTGGACGATCCCGATGGGAAGATTCGGTGGTAAGCTTGCAGGAAAAATTTTTACTTAGCGCGCAGACGGGTGGCGCTTTCGGCTGGCTCTGGCCGCGCTAGAAGCAAGGAATGGTTGTGTGAGACGGGCCCGCCCCCGTCTGGCGGGGGCAAAGCCCCGCCACCACACATGCCCCATGTAGCTATTTACTGCGCGGTCAACGTCTTCAGAAAAGCGTAATAAAAATCGACGCCGCGATAGAACGATTCGACGCCGATGCGTTCGTCTTTTCCGTGGGCGCGAATGTCGTCGCGATCGTACTGCTCGCCCGAAACGCAATATGTCGGCATGCCGGCAGCATTGGTGTAGACGCCATCGGATGCGCCCGTGCTCATATCGGGAAGCACGGGAATTCCGGGCCACATTTCGGCGACGATTTTGTCGAGTGCATCGAAGACGTCTTTGCGCGGAGCCGACGGCACGTAGCTATGCCGGTCTGAGCCGTGGTCCATGAGCACGTTCGTGTTCTCGCGAAATTGCACTTTGATTTTGGGATCGTTCCCCACTTTTTCGAGCTGCAAGCGTATCTCTTCAGCGAATGTCCGGGCTCGATGCGGCAGTTGACGTTCGCCTGCGCCATCTGCGGGAGAGCGTTGTTGGCATGGCCTCCGCTTAACCGCGTTGCGACGCAGGTCGTGTGCATGGTCGAGTTATCGATGGGATCCTTCGATAGCCGCGCCACCGCTTCCAGATCTGGCGGGTTTTCAGCATGGCTGCAGATCCGCCGCGCGCTCGCCCGTTGCCGTCTTGAGTTCGCGTTCATAATAGGCGCGGGTGATGCTGTTCAGCTCGAAAGGAAACTGGTAATTCGCAATTCGGGTGAGCGCGGCAGCCAGCTGGTAGATCGCATTGTCGGGGCGTGGCAATGAACTGTGTCCGCCCGGATTGGTCGCCGTCAGCACGAAGTCGCCATAGAGCTTTTCGGTGGCGTCCACCTCCATCACGATCGGCTTGCCGTGGTCCGCCAGACGCCTCCGCCATCGTGGTTGAGTACGAACTCGGCATCGATCAGCTCGCGATGATTTTTGATGAGCCAGTCCACTCCATTCGACGTGCCGCCTTCCTCGTCCGCGGTTAAGGCTAGAATAATGTCGCGGTCTGGGTACGTATCCTTCTTTCTTCATGCGGATGAGTGTCGCCGACATGATGGCGTCGCCGTCCTTCATGTCCTGGAGCCGCGGCCGTAGAAGTAGCCGTCCTTTTCGACGAACTGGAACGGATCGGTAGTCCAGTCCTCGCGCCGGGCCTCGACCACGTCAAGATGCCCGATGAATAGCACCGGCTTGTGCTTGCCCGAGCCGTGCAGCCGCACGACGACATTCTTCTTGCGGTCATTGGCGGCCGAGCACGTGAATGTCGCTGTCCGGGAAATCCGGCATCGCGGAACCGCTGCGCCATGGCTTCGGCGGCTGCGGTGACGCTGCCCACCGAATCGGTGGTGTTGATCTCGATCAGCTGTTTGAAGATGTCATGCGCGAGCTGACGTGTCGCGGTGTCGCCAGAACTGGTCTGTGATGTAGTTGCACCGCCAAAACTTGAACTGGCAGATAATGAAATGGAAAACAGCACAAGGAAAAACAGGCCCAACCACAACTTCCGAGATTCCACGTTCACTCCTTCAAGAATACTTTCAGCTACACACCGACGCTGACGCTAACAGATTCGTTCTATAAAGCCAAGTTCGCGGCAGTGAAGGTCGTGTGCCGATTTGGAAACGTCAGCGTCTATATGTGTCAATGATCACATCCTGCAAAGGCAGCGCGCAGTATAATCCGCGTGTCTACTCTTGCGATGCTCTGTGCATTCGTAAATCAGCTCTTCGCATAAAGTTTTCTTTCTTTAACTAATTTGATTGGGAGGAAACGATGCCCCACGACGATTTAAATTTCCAGCAAGACCAGCCTCAACCTCATCGACATAATTGCGGAAGCCTCTTCGGATGCGGCGAAGAGCAGGGCACGGGTGTGTTCCGCGAAGACATCAAGGATGCCGCATTCACCAAACCGGGCCGCGGGCCAGGCTTCCTGCACATGGACGAGATGAATCAGGAGCAGCTCGACGGCTATCTGAACGCACGCGGCGTATCCCGTCGCCGGCTGCTGCGCGCCAGCGGCTTTATGGCGGCGCTGGCGGGAATCGGGCCCTGGTTCAATAAACTGGCGTATGCCAAAAGCGCCGATATGGCCGACGGATTCGGCGGTCGTTCTGGGAGGAGCGCCCAAGAAAGACAAGAAAAATAAAGACGACGAAGGCCATGTCCACGTGGTCGAGTGCAATGACAAGACCGTGCGGCTCGGAATTTACGACACGAACCTCGAACCGATTCTCAAAATCGACTCTGGCGATACCATCAGTTACGTCGACACCTGGTCGCACTTCCTTAATCAGTTGCAGCCGGGCGTTCCGGTGGAAACACTGGCGAACCTTCGGCTTAGCAATCCGGGACATGGGCCGCATTCGATCATTGGACCCGTCTATGTGAATGGCGCTGAGCCCGGCGATGTGCTGGAGGTGCGTTACAAGCGGATTCGTCCGTTTGAATGGGGAGCCGTGTTCAACAATCCGGGGAAGATTGGAACCGGGCTGCTGGCACAGGATTTCCCCGAGGGGCAAGTCAAATACCTGAAGGTCGATTTTCCGAACATGACGGCGGAGTTCAACAAGAACATTCACGTGCCGCTCAAGCCCTTTCAGGGGACCCTGGGCGTGGCTCCTCCGGACGGTTTCTTTCCTCCGCTCAGTCCGGGAGTGACCAACTGAGTTCCTCCGGGCCCGCATGCCGGCAATGTCGACCTGAGCGAAATGGGCGAAGGCTTCGACCATGTTCATTCCGGTGTGGAAGCCGGGAGCGCTGATCTTCACCGGCGATTCCCATGCGGTGCAGGGCGATGGCGAAATCAATCTTTCGGCGCTCGAAACGCGCATGAAGGAATTGCGCATCCAGGTGGTGCTGCACAAACAAAAGAATTTTGCCTGGCCGATCGCGGAGACCGAAACTCACTGGATCCTGCTGGGTCTGGATAAAGATCTCAACGTGGCCATGACCTCAGCGGCCCGCAATGCCATCAACTTCCTCGCTACTCACGCCGATCTGACCAAGCACGACGCCTATGCGTTGTGCAGCATCGGGATCAGTTTCCGGGTAACGCAGGTGGTCGACATTGTGCCGCGGGGTGCACGCCATGATCCCGAAGAGCCTTTTTTCCAGCGACCTGCGCAGGCAGATTGTCGTGGTTTAGCGCGGGTTGTTTAGTGCAGTGTGTTTTAAGGGCAAGGGACAAAACTACTGGCCGGGCTCGACCAGCAACACCACAAACGAGCCCGGTTCCACTTTTCTATTCTCACGTGTGCCTGATACGTTCGCCGTGACGGTGAAGAGTTGATGAGTCTTGTTGTCCAGAGCCATGGTGCGGGCTCCCTTCTGGGTGGTGACGGTCTGGACCACGCTGAACTTGTCAGCGCTCTCTTCCTTGATCACGGTGATCGTGCCATCGCCAGCCGAGGCAAAAGCGAGGTCGCGGTCGGCATCGAATGCGGTGGCATCGCAGCCTTCGCCGATGGTGGGCGATGCGATCACTTTCCCGTTCTCGGCGTTCACGATGGCCATCTTCTTATTGCCGCCGCATCCGGCAAATAAACGCCGGTGCTTGCGATCGATTGGGAGAGGCCGGTGGGCTCTTCGCAATATCCGAGAGCTTCCACCGCGATTTCACGGTGAGCTTCCGCGGATCGAAGGCGACAATTTCCGAAGTGTCCTCGATATTGACGAACACGGTGCCCTTTTGGTCGCTGGCAGCAAACTCCGGCTTCCCGCCCAGCTCAAGCTTGCCTATGACTTCGCCTTTCGAGGCATCGATGGCCGTTGCGTCATGACCTTTTCCGTTGAAGGTGAAGACGCGCTTCGAGAACGGATCGTAGAGATGGCATCGGGTCCATTGCCGACTTTGATCTTCTTTTCTACGGCGAGCGACTTGAGATCGAACACGCTTACCGTATCTTCGCGGCCGTTGCTGGTGTAACCGCGCCCGGTGCTGTGGTCGAGCGCGATGCCATGCACGCCTTGCGTGTCGGGAATTTCGCCTACCTGTTTGCCTGACGTCGTGTCGATGACCATGACGCGTGTGGCGCGCGCGATGAACAAGCGATGACTGTCGCTATCGGCTTTGAGGTAGTCCCATCCGCCGTCGCCGCCCAGCTTCCAGGTCTGGACGACCTTGTAGTCTGCGCCAGCCCCACCACATCCGAGACCCCGTTGCCGCGAACACCAAAGAGATACATAGGGCTTTTTTCATATTCTTCCTTTTGATTGTTATTGCGATGAGGCATGCAAAAATCGCTGCTACGACCTGCCGGAACGTAACGATTTCGGCCGAACACCCCATGAAAACCGCCGAGAATCGGATTGTACATCGGCCTGGGATACATCGGCATGGGTTTGCGACAGGTCGCACCGCGTCCAAACGCGGTCCACTATTGTGCAAAGAATTGCCTTGTAACCGGCACAGGCCGCGGCAATCCGCTATTTAAGCCTACCCAAGTTTGGTATAGGGGTTGCTTCTATCCGGGTGGGAAGTTGGCATCGGCGGCACGTCCGCTGGTACGGGGCTTCTCTAAGGAGGTATCGCGATGAAAAAGATTCTCTTTGTTGTTTTGCTGTTATCGAGCAGCGCCGCTTTTGGCCAGTATTACGCCAACCACCTCGACAACACGCCGCAGGTTCTCCAGATTCCCGAGCACACGGCCCATGCGTCCTGGGGGCAGATGGGCAGGGGAACGATCCATTATTGGTGGCGGAACTACCAGCTTTTGCCCGGGGCAACAGGCCAAACTTCGGATTTCCCGCAGATGGCCGAGTTGCCGCTCGGCGATGCGGCGCGTGAACTCCGGAAGCAACATGCCAAGGTTAAGAAAGCCCGCGTAATTTGGGAAAACTGGTCGCGGACGCGTGTATTTCCCGCGCGCGATTTTCGCGGCACTTTTGTGAGATGTCGAGGCGCGATACGAATATACACAACTCCCTTTTTTCGAGAATTAGAATTTAGCAGTCCCTGTTGAGTTGTTCTGCAAATCGAAGGGGCGCGAGACGAAACATCTCGCGCCCCTTTTTCTTGTCAGCCCTCTTGGCCCAGCAATCCAGCCGTACAGCTTCCATACCAGCGCTCGCATCCAACCTGCGCTCGGCAACCTGCGCTTATTGCCGAAAATGTTAACCTAGAAATCGAATGACCATTCTCGTATTCACCGGTGTGGTGGCGATCGTTCCGTTCGCCGCGGGCTTTCTTGGATCGCTCACCGGGCTGGGCGGTGGAGTGGTGCTGGTTCCGCTTCTTACTATCTTCTTCCACGTCGATATCCGCTACGCCATCGGAGCCTCGCTGGTTAGCGTAATCGCGACCTCCTCGGGCGCGGCGGCCGCATACGTGAAAGAAGGAATCTCCAATATCCGGATTGGCATGTTCCTGGAGATCGCTACCACTGCGGGAGCATTGCTCGGCGCTTTTCTGGCTACTCACATTCCGACCAGCGCGCTGGCGGTTATCTTCGGACCTGGTTTTGCTCTACTCCGCATATCTTGCCCGCAAGCCGCGCCCGCCGGCGCAGCGCAACCTGCCGCCCGATCCGCTGGCTACGCGCTTGCGGGCTGAACGGCAGTTTTCCCGACAAGGAGGGTCAGCGCAGTTACAACATCCAGAGCGTGCCCACAGGCTTCAGCCTGATGTTCGGCGCGGGAACTCTTTCCGGATTGCTTGGCATCGGTTCGGGAGCGGTCAAAGTACTGGCCATGGATCAGGCCATGAGGATCCCTTTCAAGGTTTCCACCACCACCAGCAACTTCATGATCGGTGTGACTGCTGCCGCAAGCGCGGGCGTCTACCTTAGCCGTGGATACATCGATCCTGGCCTCGCGATGCCGGTGATGTTAGGCGTCCTTGCGGGCTCGCTGTTTGGCACCCGCGTTCTGGTCAAGGCCGAAACAAAATCGCTCCGGTTGATTTTCAGTCTGGTGATTCTCGTTCTCGGTCTGCAAATGCTCTACAACGGATTCTGGGGGCAGATCTGATCCCTATCGCCAGCGCACCAACCGCGTCCATCGCATGGGTTTCAGCCCGACCCATGGAGAGATCGCCGTCTGGAAGCCATTCTCGGCAACCTGCTTCGCTCGGGGGTGCTGCTCTCAGCGGCGGCTGTTCTCGCGGGCGCTTGTGTTTATCTGTTGCGGCACGCGCACCCGCCGGCCAATTTCCGCATTTTTCGCGGCGAGCCCTCGGACTTCCGCACCATCCCTGGAGTAATTCGCAGCGTGATGGGCGGCCATGGGCGAGGCCTGATCCAACTTGGACTGCTCCTGCTCATCGCCACTCCCATTGCCCGAGTGGCCTTATTTATCGTGGGATTCACGCTGGAGCGCGACCGCATGTATGTGGTTTTCACGCTGATCGTGCTGGTCATCCTTCTGTACAGCCTGCTGGGATCGGGGATGAAGTTCTAGGCAAACTCTTCTAAGTGTCGTCGAAAAGCGGGAACCACAGAGGATACCGATGTGCACGGAGATTTCGGGGTCTCAATCAGAGCTTCCTAGGACTTGTCCCTACTGCAACTTCGCATACTCCGCCCGGGCTTCCTTGAGGACAGGGATGTTGGGGTCGGCGTCCTTCCATGCGGCAAAGAAATCCTGGTAGGCGGTCTTAGCCTGCTCCTTATTGCCCTGGAGGGCATAGGCGCGCCCCAGGCCGAGATGGGATAGGTTATAGGGCAGGATCCAGCGGGTGAATGCCGCGGTGGGCAAGAATCTTCTGATATTGGGCGGCAGCCTTGGCGCCATCCTTTAATCGCGGGTTGGCCTGGGCACGAACAAAGTTGATCTCGAAACCCGGAGAGCCGGGACCAGTGGCCATTTCGTAGGGAGCGGCTATTTCGAGGTGCGTTACGGCTTGCGCGGGCTGGTTGTGTTGCAGATCGTTGAAGGCCTGCGTAATCGGAACCCAGACTTTATTCAGTATTGTGTCCGCGGGATATTGGCGGACCAACTCCTCCGCCATCTTCTGGCTGCGCGCGCTATCTCCGGTCTGGGCCAGCAGAACCATGACGCCCTCTCGCGTGTCACGGTCCTGTGAAGCGGCGAGCGCCTGGGAAGCGTGCTGGCGAGCCTCGGTGAGATTGCCTAACGTTGCTTCGTCGGAACCCTGGCTGGTCAGAAGGATGCCGGAGAGTTCCTTGTACCCAAGACGCTGGGTGGCGATTTCGCTGAGTGCGTAATCGGCATGGGCCTGGCGCAGTTTGCCAAGAGAGTTCTCACTGCGAGCATGGAACCATATCCAGGAAGGGCTCGTCCGGCGTTCCGGTGGCCAATTCCAGTTCATGGCGCTGTGCCGCCTCGTCGCCGCGAATGCGCGGCGAGCTCGAAAATGGTGGAATGGATGGAGCGGCCCATTTTCTGCGCGATCGCTTGTTCCGCGACTGCGCGCGCTTCATCGAAGCGGTTGAGGCGTTCATAGGAATCGGCGACATTCTGGTATGCGTAAGCGTCCTCTTGGGGTCGATGCGCATGGCCTCGCTAGAGCTGGCTAAGGCTTTTTCTTGCTGCCCGATTGCGGCATAGCGCAGGGCGAGGTTATCGCGGGGCGCGGTGTCACGCGGGTAGGTTTGCACCCAGTTGCTCATCAAACCCGTCACTTTCTCGATATCGCGCGTAACCAGGTCATAGTAATGCGACGAAATATAGAGCCGTTCGCGTTCGCTCGCTCTGTCTTTCAGATCGAAGGCCTTGGTGATATTAAGTCGCCGACAGCTCGATTTGGGTGAGATTGCTGTAGGCAACGCCCAAGGTGGCGCTCGCCATGGCGAAGTTAGGATCGAGTTCGACGGCGCGCTTGAGATAGGGAATGGCCTTGTCATCAGCGAGTTTCTCGTGCTCGGCCTGGCCAAGACTGAAGGCCTGCAGGGCCTCAAGCGACGAGGTTGTGGCTTGTTCGAGCGGCGTGGCGAACTTTTGTATTGAGCCAATCGACTCGCCCAGCTTGCTGCGCAGCTGGGACGCCGCCTTGTCGAGGGACGTGAGAACCTGTTCCTTGCTTCCAGCTTCCGCATCTTCGCGGGCGAGCACGTCGCAGGTTCGGGCATTCAGCGCGGAAAGCGTGATTACGTAGTGAGTGCCGAGGCTGAGGATCGATCCGGTAAGCATGGCCTTGGCGCCTTCACGCAGGCAGATTTCGCGAGCCACTTCGTTGGTGATTCGTTCGTCGGGCTGGCGCCCCATGAAGCGCAGAGCTTCGCGGATGCGGGATTCGGGTAACAGGTTCAAGTACGGAGACTGCTCCAGTTGCACGGCCAGAGCCTGTTTCAGTGTGCCGTCGAAGACCGCATCGCCGGTGGTGTTCACAAAATCCGCCAGCACGACTGAGTCTTTGCCGGTGAGTGCATGGGCCTGGCGCTGGCGCATGAAGTAGAATCCCGCCGGCGAGCAGAGCGACAACGACTACGGCTGCAGCCGGAACCAGCCAGCGTTTTCGAGCCGGTGCGGCCGTGGCGGGAGCAGTCACCGCCTGCGAACTGACGGTGCGCGGCAATGGGCACAGGAATCGCGGCTGCGGTAGCGGCAGAGCCAGAGGATGGAGCGGGTGTAGCCGAACCGCTCGAGGGCCGAGCAGCCATCGTGCCGCTGCCAGAGATTGGCACGGCGTCATCGGGAGCAGCCACGACGCGGCGGCTGGAATCGGTGTCGCGCTTCAAGCGCTGCAATTCGGCGCGCATCTCGGAAGCATGCTGGTAGCGCAGCGTGCGGTCTTTATCGAGAGTCTTATTGAGGATGCCGCTCGAGGTCGGCCGGCAGTTCGGGGTTCAACCTTACGGCGGGCGTGGGCGCCGCATCGAAAATGGATTTGAAAATCACGCCGGAAGTGCTCTGCCCCGAATGGGAGCGTGCCGGTACTGTGATTTCGTAGAGGACCGCGCCGAACGAGAACAAATCGGAGCGCGCATCGAGTTCTTTGCCGCGAAACTTGTTCGGGAGACATGTAGGCGACAGTTCCCAGAGTGCTTCCCGGGCTCGTCAAATGTTCCGCGCTCGCCGCCTTCGGTCATTTGGCGGCTAACGGTGGCGCCTGAGCGGAGCCGGCGCCGGTGAACGTCCCCCACCTTGGCGAGACCGAAATCGAGGATTTTGGCGTGGGCCGCGCTTGGTGACAAAGAGATTGGCCGGCTTGATGTCGCGATGAATGATTCCTTCGCTGTGCGCGGCGTCGAGCGCGTCGGCAATTTCAATGGCGAGCGAATGCAGATCGCCCGGGCTCAACCGGCTTTCCATTGATACGGTGTTTCAGCGTCATGCCATCAAGAAACTCCATCGCAATGAACGCCTGTCCACCTTGCTGGTATCTCCGATATCGTAGATCGTGCAGATGTTGGGATGATCGAGGGCCGATGCGGCCTGGGCTTCGCGTTGAAACCGTGCGAGCGCTTGCCGGATCGCAGAGCGACATCCTGCGGGAGGAACTTCAACGCCACAAAACGGGTGAAGGCGCGTGTCCTCCGCCTTATAGACGACACCCATGCCTTCGCCACCAAGTTTTTCCCCATGATGCGGTAATGGGAGAAGGTTTGGCCGATCATATCTGTCAATTCTTTGGCCCCTCAAGGATGTTGGAAAATGGTAGGCGGGATGTGCTACGAAGTCAATGCGAGCGGGGCGTTTCAACCATTACCTCGAAGAGGAAGGATCGAGTCCCCGGCGGGATGGCACTCGCAACTGGTCAGGCGAGAATCGAATCGTCCATCCGCTGGCGGCGGAATTTGGCGACGTGCTGCGCGAAAGCCACGATGAGAGGATGGGGGTGATTCTCGCGAGATGAAAGTTGCGGCTGGAATAGGGTTCGGCGATGAAAAAGAGGTGGGCGGGGGATTCGATGGCGCGGCATTCTTCCTTCGCGCCGCGCGCTACGACCGGAAACCCGGCTTCCATGGCCAATCCACTCAAACTCAGGATTCATTTCGTAATTGCAGAATATCTCTTCCGTGAGGGTTCCTTTCCATAGAAAGCGGCGAGATAGGAACCGGGCCGGAGACGGATTTCGCTGACCACTTGCCGGAGAGCTTCGGCGCTTTGGGATCGCGGTTGGGGATGGCGCAGGCCGACCGGGTAAATAACAATGTTCTTCGCGTTTGGATCTTCTTCAGCGGTAGTGGCGTCGGCGAATGCCGAGAACGTTGCGGGCGCACTCAATCAGCGTGTACTGAAATCCTCCGGAGGTGGCCAACAAAGGGTGATTGTGGCAAACACGGGCAAACTCGATGCCTTTCAGCATTCCGTCGAAGCTTTTGTAAGGACTGCCCGCCGATGCCCACAATCCGTCGAAAGAATCGAGAATGGCCCAAAGCGCCGGGCCCCGAGCAGCGAAGAGGTTGGAATCCAATCCGATTCAATCTCTCAGCTGGAGCTTCTTCGCCGCGTGCTGGAGCGCGTCGTTGGTTGCGTGATGAGAGCGGAATTCGGGATTGAAATCGCCGATGATTCCGATCCGTACGGGTTCGCTCACAAAGGACATTCTAAATTAGGCCAGCAAACTGATGGGTCATTGCGTAACTGGTGACGTTCTCTTTTGCCCTTCGTTGGCCCAGCTTTACCGGGACCGTTCATGCCTCTCGCTGCACAATTCTTAGAGCCACCGCATTAGCAAAAGAAGCATGTACACGGCGAGCAAGATCAGGGCAGAGCCTCCCCCGATCATGGCAGCAGACTTCCAGGCCAGCACGCTCCACGAATTCTTTCTGGCTGCGAAAAGAGATCACGAATGTCGGATCGTTCGATCCTTTCATCAGCACCACGGGCGGGGTGAGGTCGAAGCGCGGGTCGGGCTGCCTGTTCCGCGGCTTTCAGGCGAATTTTTCTCTGAAATTAGAGATGGAGGTATGTTTTTTTTCTTCGCTGGTCGAGGCAGACGGATAAGGGATCCTCTCTCGGCAGCCCGACCAGGCCTCGGGCCGAGTGATGCCAGCGCGAGTCAGGGCGGCGGCTATTTTCGCTTGCTGGCCTCATCTCTCTCGTGGAGAGCGGTGCGGGACCACTCGATAGGCCGAATGACTTCCGAGCCGAGGGTTTGATTCAGGGGACTGGGCGTCTTGTTGAGAGAATTTGCCGGGTTTGTCTGAGTTGCGCGGACCCTGGATGCCCGGGTTTTTTCGGTCAAAGTGCCAGCGACAAAGAGCGAATCATCGGGCTTAATGGTGTGCTCTTCGATGCGCAGGTGACGCGTCGGGGTCAAGCCGTGACGTAAAAGAAAGCTGCTGACGCGAGGAGGAATCTGATCCAACTCCCCTGAAAGCAGTGAGGCGGAAGACCATTCTCCTCCTTGAAGTTTCGCGACGCAGGTCGAGATCAGCGCCGAAGAGGTTCGATGAGCAACTTGCCGGTGGCGTCGTCGATGAAGAAGGGAACGTGCAACGTTTCTTCGGCTTCTCTTCTTTTTATTCTGTCTTTCTCTCTCGCTTGCTCGCTGCCACGCGGTGGTGTGATAAGAGGAAGTAGGGCTTGCCCGGTGATCGGAGCAGGCAGAGTGTAGGGACCGACGGCCAAGCCATTGACTTCCACGAGTTCGATGGCGGCGCTGCGGATCTTAGAAGTGGGGCCGTCGCGAGCAACAGACGCTTGCGGGCGAGTAGGACGAAATCCGAGAAAGAAAAAAGTAGAGGCCTCCGGCTAGGGCGATCGTGGAAAGAATAAAGTGATCTTGAGTGCAGCGAGGAAAATAAAAAGGAGACAGATGGTCACAGACACTCTTCCTGGTTGGGTTCTCTATCGAGAGAAGAACCCCCGTCGAGTTATTGCACACGAGGAAAGACGCTCAGGATTGGCTTACGGAAGTAAGTAACTGTTACTTGGGGCAGATTCGCGGGGCTCAGGACTTCCAGCGGGAGATTCCACACTTCGTCGGGGACGACAGGCTTGCGCGCTGCATTTGGAAGCTGAGGAGGACGATGTGAACCTCGAACTTCGCACCCGATACAACTTCGTAAACGCGACTTTCGCCCGAGACTAACTCTCTTCTTTACTGTTTTATGCAGGGACTGCGCGAGCCTTCAGGATGTCGACTACGGCTTCCAATGGCGGCGTCGACTTCCGCATCGGTGTTGTAGAAGTGGGGGGAGAAGCGGACTCCGGCCTTGGGGCGCTAGTCCACGAGGACTTCGCGAGCGAGAGGCTCTCGGCTTCGTCTTGCGAATCGGGCATGTCGATGGAGACGGTGCCGCCGCGTCGTTCGGGATCGCGCGGAGTACGGATGTGCGATCCCTGCCGGTCGGCGAACTCGATCAGGCGGGCCGTCTGGCGTTTCGACTTCTCGCGAATTTTCTCGACGCCGACTTCGCTGAATGATTGTGCAGGCCGGGACGTGCCGCCTCGATCGCAGGAATGTGCGTGGTTCCATTCATGAATCGGAACGGGGGATCGGCGTAGCGGATGGGGCCGGTGGCGAATTCAAAGGAGTTTTCGTGGGCGAACCATCCGGTGAACTTCGGCTCCAACTTCTTGCCCAGATCGGGACGCACGTACAGATACGCGACTCCGGGACCGCCACAGAGCCACTTGAGCACGCCTCCGCAAGCGAAGTCGGCATCCAGAGCGTGATGTCGACGGGAACGGTGCCGAGAGACTGGAATGTATCGAGGACGACGTGGGCCCCGACCTTGTGAGCTTTTTCGATGATGGCTTTCGCATCGTTGATGTAGGCGCTCGAAAGATCACGTGAGAAATGGGAACAATCAATGTCTGTTCGTCGATGGCGTCGAGCATGCGATCGGTCGGGACGCTGACGCCATCATCAGTCTTGACCATGTGTACCTGAGCGCCGTACTGCGCGCTGACCTTCCCAGAAATACATGACGGAGGGAAAGTTCAGATCGCTATAGACGATCTTGTTGCGCTTGCCGGAGAAATCAAAACACGACGCGACGACGGCCTGGCAAATGGTTACGTTTTGGTGAAGGGAGACGGAATCTTTGGGTGCATTCATCAGGGCGCCCAGTTCGTTGGCGACTTCGACGGCCAGCATCCACCAGCGTTCTTCCCAGGCGCGGACGCCGCGCGTCGCCCAAACGTCGGCGTAGGCATGAAGAGCGTCGTACACGCCTCGAGGCATGGCTCCGAGGGAATTGGAGATCATGTAGTTCGTGCGTTCGAGAATGGGGAACTCGGGGCGGTAGCTGAGGAGAGAGTCAGGCATGGTCGGGAGTTCTCAGGCTTCAGTTTTCAGTTTTTGGCTCTCGGTTCGCGGATATTTACCATTTAGTTGTTATGGCCCCCCCTACCCCCCCCTACCCCGGTCCATTAGAATCAGGACTTTAGCGACAATTCCTTTCAAAGTCCTGAGCCGCAATGGCTTATAGGTAAAGTCCTGAGGGCGTGGGACCTAGTACCCAGTACCCAGTAGCCAGAAAACATCTCATAGCGATTGGAGTTCATTACAAAAGTTAAGTCAAGCTTTTTGGTGAGTTAGTGCTTTGACCGAACATACTTCCGGGAAGCCGTATCCGCTGCCATTGCGGAGCTCCGCCGGACAGCCGGGGGCGGCTGTCCCTACGTGGCTTGTGCGGCCTACAGCGCGCGTGATGTATACACCCGCTGCGGGACCTCTCTAGTTTTTTTGTGAAGGCGAACTCGATGAGGATCGTTGCCGCGACCGCTTGATGACTACATAGGCGATGCTCAGGCCGAGCAGCATGGTCAGGCCTGCGATCAGGTTTACCCGGGAATCGAACCAGGTTTTTCCGACTGAGGCCAGGACCACGATCAGGCCAATGATGGATCCCCATTTGCCTAACGGCGAGCGGGCGGGAATTTCGGCCCGCCTCTGGGGCTGAAGCCCACTGTTAGCTGCTGTGCTGTACGGCACCACTGAAGTCGTGCCCTTCCCAAAGCTCGTGGCCTTCCCCAAGCTCGTGGCCTTCCCCAAGCTCGTGGCCTTCCCCAAACTCGTGCCCTTCCCCAAACTCGTCACTTTCCACAAGCTTGTTTGCTTCCCCAAACTCGCGTGGTTTCGGGTAACCCTCAAGCTTGTGCAAGCGGCGGCGGAACTGGGATGTGGGCGGCGAGGGAGACGATCCAGGAGAGCATCATGCCGAAGAATGCGCCGCGGAGAATGTATTCGAAGGCGCTGGCGGGGGCCCAGCGTTCGAGAACCAGGGCGACGATGATTCCGTAGGAAGAAGCCAGCAGGGCTAGGGTGGGAGTGCCGTTGCTGGCTGAGGCGGCCGAGCGCGGCGCGGAGCCCATCCGGTGCGAGCCAGGGAAAACAGCATGCGCGAAGAGATGTAGAGGGCGGCGTTGGCTCCGGAGAGCGCGGCGGTCAGGACTACGAAATTCATGAAATGTGCGGCGCCGGGGAGGCTGACGGAGCGGAAGACGGTGACGAAGGGGCTTTCGGTGACGCCGGCGCGGTTCCAGGGCATGACTGCCGACGAGGATGGCGATGGCGCCCAGATAAAGGAAGGTGAGGGTGAGGAAGGTCATGCGGACGGCGCGGGCGATCGTCTTTGGCGGAAGTGGATTCGCCGGAGGCTACGGCTACGAATTCGACGCCGCCGAAGGTGTAGATGGCGAAGGTGATGGCGAGCAGCGGGGCGGCGGCGCCGAGCGGGAAGAATCCTCCGTGGGTGGTGTATTGGGGAGCGGCGCGTCCGGTGAGCAGAAGTGCGGCGCCGAGCGCGATGAAGGCGGCGATTACGGCGACCTTGATCATGGCGAACCAGAATTCGAAGCGGCCATAGCTGTGGACGCTTAGCAGGTTGGTGGAGAGCAGGAAGGCGGAGAAGACTGCGACCCAGACCATGCGCGGGAACGCTCGGGAACCAGAGCTGCATGTAGGTGGCGGAGGCCACCATCTCGGCTCCGATGGAGACGGCGATGGCCAGCCAGTAGCCGGCGCGGGAGATGAAGCCGGCCCAGTGATTGAGGTAGAGGTCGCGCGTAGACGCCGAAGGATCCGGCGGCGGGATGCGTGCTGGCCAGTTCGCCCAGGGCGAGGGCGACGGTCCAGCTGATGAAGGCGGCGAGCACGAAGCTCAGGATTACGGCGGGTCCGGCCAGCGAGATGGCGGACGCGGTGCCGAGAAGCAGGCCAGTGCCGATGGAGCCTCCGACGGCGACCATGGTCATTTGTCCGGCGGTGAGCTGGTGGCGGAGGCCGGACTCATTTATCGGGGACGAGATAGAGGCGTCGGACATGGATCGTATTCGTATACCAGATGTGGAGGCGGAGCGGGAATGTTCCTGGGTTGTGGGGAAGTAGGGGTCCTTCGACTTCGCGGGGCTGCGCTTCGCTTTCCCCGCCACGCTCAGGATGACACTGCCGCGGGATGACACTGCGTAGTTCGGTGCTTGATTCGACGTGAACAGGTTCGAGCGAGCAAGCACGCGACCGTCCCAGATTTGTTCTGGCCCATGACTTTCGTAATTGCTGCTCTGGCGATGCGCGTTGCTGCTGCTATGGGCGAAACCTAGAATCAACGCGTGTCGATCTATGTGCAGCACCGCGCAACACCGCCCAGATCGGGCCGACTTTTCCTTCATGCCCGACAACCCCAATCGTGCCGAGATTCCCCGCCGGTGTCGAAAAAGCGGAAAAGCTATTGCAGAAGGGCAAGACGCCCGAGGCGCTGGCGGAATACCTGCAAATCCTGGAAGAGGATCCGCATAACGACAATGTGCGGCAGATCGCGGCCGATTTGTGTCTCCGCGATCGATTGGCTCCGGCGGTGCTGTTGCTGGGAGAGCTATTTGAGAGGCAGATCGAGGCAAGCGACTCGACCCGGGCGAGCCTGACCTACAAAAAGCTGGCGCGCTATACCAATCCCACCTGGGAGCAGAAGGTGCGGTTTGGACAACTGCTCGAGCGTCCGAACCGGAAGCTGGCGGTGGGGACTTATGAGAACGCGCTGGAAGACTTGCGGCGGGAGGGCCGCCGGGAAGAGGCGTTGCTGGTCTTACGGCGGATCGTGAGTCTGGAGCCATCTCCCGCGAACTATCTGCGGCTTGCTGAACTATCTTCGGCACTGGGCGAGCATGCGATGGCCGGGGAGGCATTTCTGCAATTGGCGGAACTGACGAGGTTTCCGGTGAAAACGCCAGCCGGTATTTTGAGAGCGCTTACGCGGAGAATCCGGCGGATACAAAGATCGCGTTCGCGTATGGCAAGAATCTGCTGGCGCGGGGCGATGCGGGCGCCGCAATTTTCATTTTTGAACCGCTGGTGCAGGCCGATGGTGCGTCGGTGGAGATGCGAGATTTGTACGCGCAGGCCCTGCTGGTGGCGGAGCGGTGCGCGGAGGCCGAGCCTCTGGTCTGGCAGATGTTCGAGCGGAACCCGGCGCGCATCCACCAGGTGTTGAACCTGGTCGGAAAGATGATTGATTTCGAGTTGGATGCCGAAGCGGTGGCGCTGGCGCGGAAACTGGAAGCGTTCCAGCGGCGGCGCGGGAACGGCGGTCGTTCATCGTGACCATGCAGGAGCCGATGGCGGCGCACCGGCCTACCGCGGAGATGCTGGATTTCTGGCGGAGCTGTTCAACGCCTCGAACCGCGAAAGCGATTATGCGCAGACCCTGCTGGAGCTGTTCGACCTCTACTGCACGAAGCAGGATTACCAGAAAGCGGCAGAATGTCTGGATCGCGCGGCGGAGGTCGATCCGTATGAACCGGGACATCAGACGCGGCTGGAGGCGCTGCGGGGGAAGATTGAGGAGCAGCGCTTCAAGATGATTGCGTCGCGCGTGTCGACGGTGAAAAAGGAAGAGCAGCGCTCCGGTGAAGATCGCCGAGTCGACGCTGGGTGAGGCGGCGCTGCAGGACCTGATGCTGCAGGCGGAAATTCTCGTGCAGTACGGAATGCGCGCGAAGGCGATGGACCGGTTGCAGCGCATCCGGGAGTTGTTTCCGCGCGAAGAAGAACGAACCCCGATCTGCAACGGCTTTACCTGGCGTCGGGGTTTGAAGCGAAGTATGTGGAGGCGCCGGCTGCACCTGCGCCCGCCAGCGGCAATTCACCGGCGCTTCCTCAACTTTCGCTCCTCCAAACGTCGCTCCTCAAGGCGTCATTCCTGCAGGCACGGCTTCCTCGCGCACGGGTTGGCACGACACATCTTTAAGATCCCGCTTCACAACTTGACTGAATTTCCTCTTAGCGGCTTCTTCGCAAAGTTCCTCCTCGCAATCTTCTGCTCCGGCGCCTCTTTCTACAATTCGCGCCGA
The DNA here is from genome assembly GCA_963709055.1 of uncultured Acidobacteriaceae bacterium. Taxonomy (GTDB): domain Bacteria; phylum Acidobacteriota; class Terriglobia; order Terriglobales; family Acidobacteriaceae; genus Acidiflorens. Next base: position 49,235 of record CAVPUZ010000021.1, on the reverse strand, counting down.
CGACGGAGTCAAGCGACGTCAGCAGCCCGGCAAAAGTCGCGGAGATTACGCGCAAGCTCTACCACCAGGCAACTGCTGAAGGAGTGCTGAAAACCGCCGCCAGCGAGATTGGCGGGATCTGGCACACGGCGCGCTGCATTGCGGCGTTGCGCAAACCTGGGCTGCCGGCCTCGAGCGTGCAGGAGCATCACCGCGAGGGTCTGCTCCCGGTCAGCGCGGTTGCGTTGGCGAGCGTGGTGGAAGCTTTGCAGGATCTCGCGAAGCGCGCGGCACGGTCACAATTTCGGATGTGGGCCTGCGCCCGAGTTGATAGGGATACGCGCGGCGATCGAGGAGCTACAGATTGAATCGCTGCTGGCGATGCCGCTCGCCGAGGCGACGACCATATCGGGGTGCTGATCCTGACACAGAATGCGAGCCGGGCATGGCAGGCCTCGGAGGTGCTGGTGATCCGCACGTTGGGCGACCAGGTGGTGATCGCGCTCAACAATGCAGGCCTACGCCGGTTGGTCAAGAATCTTTCTGTTACCGACGAGAAATCGGGGCTGCTGAAGCGGGCTTCCTATCTCGATCTGCTGCAGGCCGAGACGCGGCGCGGATTACAGCAGGGAACGTCGGTGACCGTGCTGCTGATGCAGTTTGGCGAGCAGTCGGTCGTCAAGGAGTATGGCGAAAACGCGGTCACGAAGTTGATGGACCAGATCGGGCAGCTGTTTTCCGCGAACATCCGTGCAAATGATCTGGCTTTCCGTTACGAGGCGACGACGGTGGCGCTGATACTGGGCGATACCGGCGAAAAAGAAGCCCTGCTGGCGGTCGAAAAACTGCGTCGCTTGTTGCGGGAAGTGCGCTGGCCGGGTCAGGAGCATGCTGTCGAGTTCTCGGCGGCCTGGCACAAGCGGTGATACGGGAGCACTACGATCCAGTGGACATCGTCACCGAAGTCGTGAATCGCGCCGACCACGCGCTGGAACTGGCGATCGCGCAAGGGCCCGGGAAAAATTGTTTGCCAGGCGCCGCAGTTCGCGGCAGCGGCGGTCGCGTAGAAAAAAAGTCAAAAGTCAGAAGTCAGATTGAAGAAGTGAAACCCTTACCTGTGGCCACGGGGTTTACTCTTCAATCTGATTTTTTACTTTTGACTTTCCTCCAATCGTGTCACATCCTATCCCTGCTAGACAGACGGGTTGGCTTGTGGCCAGCCATCCTTATATAGAAGCAGGACTCATGTTGAAACCTGGAGATATTGCGATTGTCAGTGGCGCGCGCACGCCCTTTGGGCGGTATTGCGGAAAAATCGAAGACTATACGGCGCAGGAACTGGGCGCGGCGGAGCCAAGGCGATCGAGCGATCAGGGCCGGGGATCGATCCCAAGGAATTCGATCATGTCGTGTTCGGCAACGCGCAGCAGACTACGGGCGACGCGCTGTATGGGCGCGGTATGTTGGGCTGCGAGTGGCGGGGCTGCCGATTGAGACTCCGGCGCTGACGGTGAATCAGTCTGTGCGGGTCGGGGATGCAATCGATTGTGAGTGCGGCACAGATGATCCAGACCGACGAGGCGAAGATAGTGCTGGCGGGCGGCATGGAAGCGATGTCACAGGCTCCGTTTGTGATTCGCGGGCGCGACGGGTTTACGCTTGCGCCGGGCGGGAAGCTGGAAGATTCGCTGATGGTCGCGCTGCTCGATTCGTATTGCGGGATGCAGATGGCGAGCACGGCCGAGCTGTACGCCGAGCAGCAGGGGATCACGCGGCAGGCGCAGGATGAGCTGGCGCTGCGCTCGCAGCAGAAGGCCGATGAGGCGATAAAGCGGGACGCATTCAGGAAGAGTCTGATGCTGGTTCCGCTGCTGGTCAAAGCGGGCGAGGCGACGGGAGAGATGCTGACCGACGATGACCATCGGCGTCCGCAGACCACGATGGAGGGACTGGCGAAGCTGCGAGCTTCGTTTGGGAAAAACGGAACCGTAACCGCCGGGAATGCCAGCGGGATTGTAGACGGCGGGGCGGCGGTGGTGGTGATGGCGCTGGAAGAGGCGCAGAAGCGCAATCTCAAGCCGCTGGGACGGATTGTGAATTGGGGAATTGCGGGCGTCTATCGAAGATCATGGGCAGCGGTCGTTCTTAGCGACGAAGACGGCGTTGCAGCGGGCTGGGATGAATCTGGATTCAATCGACCTGATCGAAGTGAACGAGGCGTTTGCGGCGAGTATCTGGCGGTGGAGAAAGAGTCGGGCTGGATCGCGAGAAAGTGAACGTAAACGGAGGAGCGATCGCGCTGGGCATCCGCTGGCGGCTACCGGGACACGGCTGGTGATTACGCCGTCTGTCCAGTCCGCGGCGGAAGAAGAAGTACGGGCTGGCTACTGCTTGCATTGGCGGCGGGCAGGGGATTGCCATGGTGGTGGAGAGCTTTCACTGAGCGGAGGGTTCATTGTCGGCCTCTCAAAATCGAGGCCATCAGCCGGGGGCTGCGCCGTCCATGCAGAACCGCGACAACCCACAAGGGCTCTTCGTCCGGCGCGTAGGCAATCAGGTACTCACGAACCAAAAGAAACCGCAGAGGTCGTTGGGTGAGGTCAGGTCGTTTGCTTCGACTTGGAAAAGACGTTGCACTGTAAATGGCCATACAATTTCCGCGATCACGCGGTCGGCTGCATCCAGGTTATCCGCGCCAGTCAATTTCCTGAAATCTCGTCGAGGTCAACACGGGCCTCCGGGTGGAAGGCATACCGGATGATGAACCCGGCTGCGAACGGCGAGCGGCGGCGCTCTTGTTGCGGAAATAGGCTTCGACTTCGTCCGCGGAGAGGGCTTCACCGTGCCGCTTTTCAGGTCGTCATAGCGGCTGTTAAGCGTGGCGCGCGTCTGGGCAAAGTTCATCGAAGTAGCCTTCGATCACGTCCTGCACAAGTTCGTCGGCGGTCTTGCGTCCGGTCTGCGCGGCGAGGTCCTGGAGCTTCTTTTCGGTCTCGGGGCCGAAGTGAATTTCCATGAGTTTCAGGGTACGGGAAAACGTGGCTTGCGGCAAGGCAAAATGGTATTACAGAAGAGGATGAGTTCCTGACACCTCAGCCATTGTGCTGGCAAACATCGACTTGCGCGACGGGGCCTTCGGCTGGTGATTACGGTGCTGTACGAGTTGCGGCGGCGGAAGAAGAAGTACGGGCTGGCGACCGCGTGTATCGGCGGCGGGCAGGGGGTTGCGACGGCGGTGGAGAGCTTCCACGAAAGTTTCACAACTGAGCGATGCAAAGACGCGGAGTCCTCAGTGAAATGGCCCATTCGCCAAAGCGGATTGTTAGGTACGGACGAGCCAAATCCACCTGTTTTTGTTGGCGGCGATTCTCCTTCGATTGGAGATTATCGTCGAGCACATTACGTACTGATATTGGGGAGCCCGAGACAGTATTCCATGAGATTGCATCTGCATACGTTCATGTGGACGTCCACATCGTTCCTCCAAGACCTGACCGTGACTTCTATACGCTAGTTACATGCGGAATGAGCAACAAGCCGATGGCTGTTCCTCGGAAGGTAAAGGGCAGAAGGTTTCTCCAGTTTGCCGAGTTAATGCTCCGCTCGCCAAGTTCCCAGAAGACAAACGTCTACGATGTGATGAGCGAGGGCACGATGTGGGAAGGACTGGCCGGTGATCTGGCTGAGGAAACTTGCTCGTTTTCCCCATGAATACAGCACGTGGCTATGGTGGGGGCATTCGATGCCGAATGGCGATCCTGCGGTTCCCTTCGCAGCGGATACTGACTTGTGCGGGTGGGTGCTGTTAGAGCCAAAACTCGTCCCTGATGAGTTCAAACACCTGGCTATGAAGGGCGGCAGCAAGATTAGGTTCCTCGCCGGTGGTGCCCGTTTATAAGGAAGAAATGGCTCTCAAAATTTCCCTGAGGGGGTGTCGGAAAAGGCTGGAAGATTAGATCTTTAAGGAGGGCCCGGAATAACAGAGTTGGTTGAGATGAGCGGATCAATGGGTTCGGCGAGTCACAAGCTTCCCGAACAGTGAGGTAAATGGAAATCAAGAAAGTCGGTGTTCTCGGTTGTGGCCTGATGGGTTCCGGCATAGCGCAGGTCTGCGCGACTGCGGGCTTCGACGTTACCGTGCTTGAACTCGATCAGAAGTATCTCGACAAAGGGTTTGCCGGGATTGAGAAGTCGCTGGCCAAGTTTGCCGAGCGGCCGGTGGAGAAGGGCGGGATTACAGCGGCGCAGAAAGATGCGATCCGGGCGCGGCTTAAGGGAACGACTAACCGGCAGGAGATGGCGGACTGCGACATTGTGATTGAGGCCATCATCGAGAACGTGCAGCAGAAGCGCGATATGTATGACTCGCTCGACGGGATCATGAAGCGGGAGGCAATTTTTGCCACCAACACTTCGTCCATTTCGGTGACCGAGTTGATGGCGGCGACCAAGCGGCGGAGCGATTTATCGGGCTGCACTTTTTTAATCCCGTGCCGCTGATGAAGCTGGTCGAGGTGGTGAAGACGATCGCGACTGCGCCCGATGTGTACGACTCGGCTTACGAGTTTGCGAAGAAGCTGGGCAAGGTCCCGGTGCGGACTTCGGATAAGACCGGGTTCATCGTGAACCGGCTGCTGGTGCCGTATATGCTCGACGCCATCCGGGCATATGAAGAGGGCGTGGGCTCGATCGAGGACATCGACAATGCGATGAAGCTGGGGTGCGGGTATCCGATGGGTCCGTTTACGCTGCTTGATTTTGTGGGGCTTGATACGACTTACTACATTACGCATGTGATGTATGACGAGTTCAAGGAGCGGCGGTTCGCCTCGCCTCCGCTGCTGAAGAGGATGGTGATGGCGGGATGGTATGGACGCAAGATGGGGCGCGGCTTTTATGATTACGCGAACCCGGAGAAGCCGGTGGCGGGGACGTTCTAGGTCAGAGGTTAGAGGTCAGATTGCAGATGTGAGAACCAAATTGCAGAAGTTCTTTGCTTTGTCGTCCTGAGCGAAGCGAAGGACCTGATGTCTTATGCGCCGGCAAGAAACAGGTTCTTCGCTTCGCTCAGAATGACAAAGAATCTAGCGCTAATTGAATGCCACAGAGATTTGAATCTATGACCTACGAAAATATTCTTCTCGAAAAGAAAAACTCGATCGCTTACGTCACCGTCAACCGGCCGAAGGTGCTCAACGCTCTCAACATGGCCACCATGGAGGAGTTGCGGGCGGCTTTCCATGACATTAAGAATGACGACGGCATCCGCGTTGTGATTCTGACTGGCTCTGGCGAAAAAGCGTTTGTTGCCGGCGCCGACATCAGCGAGCTCGCCGTCCAAGACGCGGTGACGGGAAGAAATACGCTCATCGCGGGCAGAGCGTGCTTAATTTGATCGAGAACCTGGGCAAGCCGGTGATTGCCTGTATCAATGGGTTTGCTCTTGGCGGCGGGTGCGAACTGGCTCTGGCTTGCACGATGCGGCTGGCGAGCGAGAACGCGAAGCTTGGGCAGCCGGAGGTGAAGCTGGGAATCATTCCGGGATATGGCGGTTCGCAGCGGTTGGCGCGGCTGGTGGGCAAGGGACTGGCAATGCAACACGTGCTGACCGGCGAGATGATTACGGCGCAGGAAGCGCATCGCATTGGTCTGGTGAATGAAGTGACGGCGGCGGCCGAATTGATTCCCCGTGCGGAGGCAATTGCGGCGAAGATCATTGCGAACGCTCCGCTGGCCGTGCAGTATGCGATGGAGGCTGTCAACAAGGGCATGGAGATGACGCTGGCCGAAGGGCTGTTTCTGGAGGCTTCGCTGTTTGGCGTCTGCTGCGCGACCGAAGATAAGAAGGAAGGGACGGCGGCGTTTCTGGAGAAACGGGCGGCGGCGTTCAAGGGCAAGTAAGAAGTCAGAAGTCAGATTGCAGAAGTGAAGATCTTCTCTTCCGCGGATGCACGCGGATCAGAGTCAAACTTAAAAGGCCAACTCACCACAGAGACACCGAGCCACGGAGAAAAGCTACGAAAGAAAGGTTGAAAATCGAACCTCCGCCTGAGCCGGTGGTTGCGGCTGTTGAGGGGGTGCTGGATGCCAGGGGAAAACGCTTCGCAATTGTCGTCTCGCGATTTAATGCGTTCGTTACGGAGCGGCTGCTTTTGAGTGCTTGCGATGGCCTGCTGCGATCGGGAGCGAAGAAGAACGATATTGCGGTTGTTCGTGTGCCGGGCGCGTTTGAGATTCCGTCTGGCGGCGCGGACTCTGGCCGAAACTAGAAAGTACGACGCGATCATCTGCATCGGTTGTCTGCTGCGCGGGGATACGGCGCACTATGACGTCATCGTCAACGAAGTCACGCGGGGCATCGGGCAGTCCGCGCAAGAGACGGGCGTTCCTCATGCTTTTGGCGTGCTTACCTGCGAAACGCTGGAGCAGGCAATCGATCGCGCCGGGCTGAAGATGGGGAACAAAGGATTCGAGGCGGCGCTGGCGGCGATCGAGATGGCGAATCTGAAGGGAGCCATCAGCCATCAGCTATCAGCTATCAGCAAGAACGAGCACAGGCCCCGCAGTCCGACGCGGAAAAGATAACCTCGCCTCGGAATCAGTTCTTTCCTCGCTCCGATCACTGTAAGTGTCCTGTAGACTGTTGTCGGCTCTGAGTCATCGGTTTACCTGACGGCTGACGGCTGAAGCTGAAACTTTCATTGGGCACTCGCCGCAAATCCCGCGAACTGGTTCTGCAGATGCTGTTTCAGGCTGACATGGGGAAGCAGTCTCCGGAAGTGGCGCAGAAGTCATTCTGGGCGCAGCGTCAGGATATCGACGAGGACGTACGCGGGTTTGCCGAGGATCTGTTTCGAGTGGCGAACGACCGGTTGGAGGAGATTGACGGTTTAATTGGCAAGCACGCGCAGCACTGGACGATGGACGCATGGCCGCTGTCGATCGCAATGTGTTGCGCGGCGCTGTGGCGGAATTCCTGGGGTATCCGAAGACGCCCCGGGCGGTCGTGATTAATGAGGCAATCGAGATTGCGCGACGGTTTTCTACCCCGGAGTCGGTGACGTTTATCAACGGCGTGCTGGACAGCGTGGGGAAAGAGATTGGGACTTGAGACCAGGTTTCAGAGTTTAGGTTTCAGAGTTCCAAAGTACAACCCGAACATCGCCTGGCTTGGAATTTTTGAAAGCTCGCCTTTCCTCTGGCGATTTTTGCGTGGGACGGGCAGAACCCATCTCCCCACAGGCAACTAAGGCCGGCCACTGAGCCACCAAACTGGGAAAAGCCATCCTTTAATTCGGTTCGCTCTGTGTGCCGGCGAGACGCCGGCGCTACCCACTCTACGTGCGCTCCCCTTACTGCGGTTTGATGGCGACCAGGTCGGCTACGCAGAGCGGTGCATCGGCGCCCAGGTTGCTGCACATGTTGTTGGTTGAGTTGTTGATGTAGGGAACCTGCTGGAAGTCGCCCAGGCTGATCGTGTTCACGATGTGCACCGATCCGGCGATGCAAGGGGGGGAGTAGCGGTGTTGTATTGATCGCAAGCGGCTACATAAACCTGGCTTCCATCGCTCGATGCCGAAGCAGACAGCGGGTCGGGGGAGTTGGGGTTGTTGACGAGATGGACGGCCGTGGTTGTGCCGCTGGCCACATTGAAGATGAGGACAGCGGGAACATGGCGGGCTACGATGATCATCTGGCTGCCATCGCCCACCAGGCGCGCGTACACCGGGGTGAAGTTGCCCGCGCCGAGATTATATACCGTCGAACTCGTCACCAGGCTGTTCAGGTCCGGAGGATTGCAGGTCAACTGGCTGCGGGCAGGCAGCGGTTGTGTTATTGCTATCGGGTGCTGTGTGAACTGCGCATTCAGAACCTGAATGCTCGATACGACTGGGGGAACCGTCGGAGCCGTGTTGGGAGGAGATTCGAGGACGAAGATGTTCTGGCTGAGAAAATCCTCTCCTCCCAGGCTTACCGTCTGCAAACTCGGGGAGGGAAAAATCTGCCAGGGCGCGCCTTGGATTGAAGCAGAACTTCCAAGCTGCGTACTCGGCGCGCCGGGAGTGGCACAAGTTGAGAACGCCGAAACCGATCCCGCACCGCCGATGGCTCCTGCGACGTAGGCAAGGCTGCCATCCGCGGAAAAGGCCGCGGCCGTGCCAGAAGCCGGGATTGATACCGGAGCTAGCGCATCCACGGTGGAGTAAACGTACATCGTGCCGACATTGGTAAGAATGAAGATCTTGGACTGATCGGGCGAAAAGGCGGCGGCGGAGGCAACGTTGGGAAGGATGAGATCGGTGACGGGAACGGTACCGGTCACAGTGGAGCCATTGTAGATGTAGACCTGGGGCGTCGCGGAAACATTGTCGGAGACGACCACCAGCTTACCGTCATTGGAGATGGCAAGGACGGTGCCGCACAACGTGACGTTGCAGGGCGTGCTCTGGCTGGAAACCACACTCAATTTTGGCGATGAAGCGCCTACGTCCAGAAACATCAGGCCTTGCTCGCTGCCCATGTAGATGCGTGACTGGAAATTGAACATCAGGGAGTTCGGAGTGCGGGGAACACTTAGAGTGACACCGATCGGGTTCGCCCCTCCCTGCGTGGGCTTGAGCTCGAACATGACGCTGCTGCAGCCGGGGGCGTTCCCGCACATGGTAGTCGCGGCCCACGCGCTATAAGTGGGCGGCTGGGTAGTCGTGGTCACGTTAACGGAGACCGCACCGTATCCCTGCAGTCCGTTGGGAAGCTGTCCGGCGCTGGCGTAGACGGGCATTCCGGGCAGCACGCCAAGCTTCGGGTCTTGATATCCGGCAATGCTAATGTTGCAGCTTGGAGGCGTGCAAGAAGCTGTGATGTCAGCGCCTCCGAGATTGGCATGTGCGGCGGCGGTGTTGGTCCCTGTGGTGGTCGTAAGAGTCGAAAAAGACACAACCTCGGGGTTATTGGTGCTCCAGGTCAGAGGTGGTTCAGTCAGGGTGAATCCCAGGCTGTCGACCGCGATCGCCTGGAGCGTCACGGAATTGCCCGCGTTGACCGTGACCGAGTTCCCGCTCAGGCCTACCGGTCTAACTCGCACGTATCGCACCAGGCACGTGGTAATTGGCATGGGAGCGCTGGTGGTTCCCGAGATTGTGGCGAAGAGCTGCGTTATGCCCGGAGTCTTAGCGGTGATTTGAACCTGATTGAGGACGTTGGGTTGGTTTGGGGGTATTAGCGGGATTGGAGTAATAACGCCCGAATTCGTGGAAGACCAGCTCATCTGACCAACCGTGCTGGTGATATCGATGCCTTTGCTGTATGCGATGCCCTGATAGAGCCAAGTCTGTCCCTGGGAGAAGCAGTCATACGGAGGGGGCGTTTGCTGGGCAGGGATCACCTTGACGCTGTCGATGTGGAAGTGCACGTAAACCTTGGTCGGGGGGCTGCTGACGCCATTTACGATGGCGGTGACGATCGCGACGCCGGGGTTGCCGGGACTGCAGATCGAAACGCTCGGGTCCCAGGACCCAGCACAGGCGTTTCCATTGCTGGCGACAGAAAGGGGGGCAGGCGCACCGGGGGTACCGCTGGAGACCAGATATTGAGCCGCACCGGGAATCATGTGCCCAAATGCATCGGTGGCGCTGGTCGAGAAGATTTGTGTGCCACCGACGTCCATTGAGAAGTTGCTGCTGGGATTCAGCGAAACGGTTTTCACGCCGGCATTGTTGGTGTTGGAACTGCTCTTGCCCAAACACCCGCTGAGGGCGATGGCGAATGTGATGATGATGATCGATAAAAAGACGGAACAACAACGATGCATGAATCCTCCTCGCGTCCGGCACCCGGGCGCGAGCATTAAGTTGACTGGAAAACTGCCAGTGTAGAAGGTAAAGTGCGTTAAGTGCAAGGTTTCAAGGTTTCAGAGTTTCAAGGTCGCAGGCCGAAGTCTCAAGCCGCCTTCGAGCTTTCAGCAACCTTGAAACTCTGAAACCTGGAACTTGAACCTGCTTTTCTTCGATGCTCCGGACAGTGGTTGACGATGTGCAAAGGAGTTGTTATTATCAAACGGTTCCGCGAGTTAAGTCTGGCTATGCCTGTGGACGGCTGTCCCGTCAGATGCGCAACCTGCGTGGAAGACGGGCTCCGGGAAAACCTTGGCTGAGCTTTGAAGAAATACGTACCCGGTGGCAGTGAGACCGGGGCGCCCTCGCTGAAACGTCCTGCGAAAACCTTTGCGCCCTTGTGATGTAGAGGCTTGGGAGTCACGCGAGGCTATGCGGGAGAAGCAGACGAAACGGAACGCCTCCGAACCGGATGTGGGGTGAGGCGTGGCGTCACCGTCGTCGGCGATTAGTAAACGGGAATCCAAAATTTCTCACCGCCGTTTTGTGCGGGAGAGTATGGCTGGGTGCGCAACCTGTGCCAGCGCCGGAGATGAGGCAAGCCTCGTCTCTACGGGAAATGTGTTGCGACGCGGCGTGCCGCGTCTGGGAGTGGCAAGAGTGCCTACTTTTAATCAGTTGGTGAAATTTGGACGGACGAAGCCGAAGTACAAAACGGCGAGTCCGGCACTGCAATCGTGTCCGCAGAAGCGTGGAGTTTGCACGCGCGTGTATACGCAGACGCCAAAGAAGCCGAACTCCGCGTTGCGCAAAGTTGCGCGTGTCCGCCTGACGAATGGAATTGAAGTGACGACGTACATTCCCGGTGTCGGTCACAACCTGCAGGAGCACTCGATTGTGCTGATCCGCGGGGGCCGTGTGAAGGATCTGCCGGGCGTGCGCTATCACGTGGTGCGCGGAACGCTGGACGCGACCGGCGTGGCGGGACGGAATCAAGGGCGCTCGAAATACGGGACCAAGCGCGCCAAGAAGGCTTAAGGACCAGTTTCAAAGTTTCAGGGTTTCGGTTTCAAAGACGTTGCAGGCGTAGTCTGAAACTCGAAACCTTGAACTGAGAAGCTGAGAAGCATGCCTCGTAAAGGACATATCGCAAAACGCACGGTCGAGGCCGATCCGGTCTACGGGTCGGACTTGGTGACGAAGTTCATCAACTCGATGATGTGGCAGGGCAAGAAGTCGACGGCCGAGAACATCTTCTATAAGTCGCTCGTGAAGCTGCAGGAAAAAGGCGGCGGCGACGAAGCTCTGAAGCTGTTCACCAAGGCCGTCGAGAACGCCAAGCCGCTGCTCGAAGTGAAGACCCGCCGGGTGGGCGGCGCGAACTATCAGGTTCCGATCGAAGTTGCGCCCGACCGCCGGACGTCGCTGGCTATCCGCTGGATTGTCAGCTACGCGCGCGGCCGTGGCGAAAAAGGAATGATCGACAAGTTGACCAACGAGTTGCTCGATGCCGCCAACGGCAAAGGCGCTGCCATCAAGAAGAAAGAAGATGTGCATCGCATGGCGGAAGCGAACAAGGCGTTTGCGCATTACCGGTGGTAGAGACAGCCACGAGCTTCGAGCTACGAGCTACGCGAGCGACTAAAGAGCTAACGACGGATTTCGAGAGCCCCGGAAAGGAGTAGATAAGGAAGTCGTGCCCAGAACAGTCCCATTAGAGCGTTGCAGGAACATCGGCATCATGGCCCACATCGATGCCGGCAAGACCACTACGACCGAGCGCATCCTGTTCTATACGGGAAGGACGCATCGCATCGGCGAGGTGCACGAAGGCACGGCCATCATGGACTGGATGGAGCAGGAGCAGGAGCGCGGCATTACCATCACCTCCGCCGCGACGACCTGCACCTGGCGCGACATCCGCATCAACATTATTGATACGCCCGGCCACGTGGATTTCACGGCCGAGGTGGAGCGCTCGCTGCGCGTGCTCGATGGCGCGGTCGCGGTGTTTGACGCCGTGCATGGCGTGCAGCCGCAGTCCGAAAAAGTTTGGCGCCAGGCCGATAAATACGGCGTCCCGCGAATTTGCTTTATTAACAAGATCGACAAGATGGGTGCCGATTTCGAGCACGCCGTCGATACCCTCCGCAAGCGCCTCAATGCCAAGCCGGTCGCGATTCAGATTCCCATCGGACAAGAAGACAAGTTCCGGGGCGTGATCGACCTGGTCGCCATGAAGGCCATCGTGTGGAATGACGAGGCGATGGGCGCGGAATATGAGACGGAAGAGATTCCGGCCGAACTGCAGAAAAAGGCCGAAGCGTTCCATACGCAACTGGTCGAGACCGTTGCCGAAAACGACGACGAGATTCTGCACAAATTTCTGGAAGGCGAAGCGATTTCGGCCGACGAGTTGAAAGCGATCGCTGCGCAAGTCGACGATCGCGCTCAAGTTGTTTCCGGTAGTCGTAGGAACGGCATTCAAGAACAAAGGTGTGCAGCCGCTGCTGGATGCGGTGGTCGATTACCTGCCCTCGCCTCTCGATACCAAAGAAACGCACGGACTGAATCCGGAAAACGGCCAGCCGATCACGCGCAAAGCCGACGACAAAGAGCCTTTTTCGGCGCTGGCGTTCAAGATCATGGCCGACCCGTTTGTCGGCCAGTTAACCTTTATTCGCGTTTACTCGGGCACATTGAAATCTGGCGAGTCGGTGATGAACTCGCGCACGCAGAGGCATGAGCGCATTGGGCGCCTGCTGAAGATGCATGCCAACAAGCGCGAAGACATTCAGGAAATTCTGGCGGGCGACATTTGCGCGGTGGTCGGCCTCAAGAACGTCTCGACCGGCGACACCATCTGCGAAGAGAAGCATCCGATCACTCTGGAATCGATTACGTTTGCGGTGCCGGTGATTGCGGTTGCGGTCGAGCCCAAGACCAAAGCCGACCAGGAAAAAATGGGCATGGCGCTGGCCAAACTGGCGCAGGAAGATCCCACCTTCAAGGTTCACACCGATCCCGATAGCGGGCAGACCATCATCAGCGGCATGGGCGAGTTGCACCTCGAAATCATCGTCGACCGCATGATGCGCGAATATAAAGTCGAAGCGAACGTCGGCAAGCCGCAGGTGGCGTATCGCGAGACCATTCGCAAACACGCGGAAGCCGAAGGCAAGTACATCCGGCAGACGGGCGGCCGCGGGCAGTACGGGCACGCCAAGATTTATCTCGATCCGAACGAGCCCGGCAAGGGCTACGAGTTCGTCAACGAGATTGTCGGCGGCACGGTGCCGAAGGAATACATCAAGCCGATCGACCAGGGCATGCAGGAGGCCATGGAAGGCGGCGTTCTGGCCGGCTATCCGATGGTCGACATCAAGGCGACGCTTTACGACGGCAGCTACCACGACGTCGATTCGAACGAAATGGCATTCAAGATTGCCGGTTCGATGGCGTTCAAGGAAGCAGCGCGCAAGGCGAGCCCGGTGATTCTGGAGCCGGTGATGGCGGTCGAAGTGGTCACACCCGAAGATTTTGCGGGCGCGATCATGGGCGACCTGAGTTCGCGGCGAGGGCGGATCGAAGGCATGGAGCACCGCGCTGGTTCGCAGGTGATCAAGGCCATCGTTCCGCTGGCGGAGATGTTTGGCTACGCGACGCACATGCGTTCGTCGACGCAAGGCCGCGCCGAGTACTCGATGCATTTTGCGCGTTATGAAGAAGCCCCGAGGTCAGTGGCGGAGGAGATCATCGCCAAGACGCAGGGGAAGACGACAACGAAATAGCGCTGGCCCCGTTGAGGGCGAGAGGTTTTGGTTTTACTGAAAGCTGACGGCTGAGAGCTGGCAGCTAACAAGCTGAGGGAAAAATGGCGAAGGAAAAATTTGATCGCAATAAGCCGCACTGCAACGTAGGGACGATTGGTCACATCGATCACGGCAAGACCACGTTGACGGCGGCGATCACGAAGGTTCTGCAGAAGCACAACCCGAAGATTGTGTTTCGGTCGTTCGATTCGATCGACAACGCTCCTGAAGAAAAGGCGCGCGGCATTACCATTGCCACGGCGCACGTCGAGTATGAGACGGCGAACCGGCACTACGCGCACGTCGATTGCCCGGGCCACGCCGACTACATCAAGAACATGATCACGGGCGCGGCGCAGATGGATGGCGCGATTCTGGTGGTCGCGGCGACCGACGGTCCGATGCCGCAGACGCGCGAGCACGTGCTTTTGGCCCGCCAGGTCGGTGTGCCGTACATCGTTGTCGCGCTCAACAAGTGCGATGCGGTTGACGATCCCGAACTGCTCGACCTGGTCGAACTCGAAGTGCGCGAACTGCTGAAGAGCTACAAGTTCCCGGGCGACGATGTGCCGGTGATCCGGCTGTCGGCTCTGGGCGCGCTGAATGGCGAAGAAAAGTGGGAGAAGCAGATTGACGCTTTGATGGAAGCGGTCGACAAGAGCGTGCCGCAACCGGCGCGTGAACTGGACAAGCCGTTCCTGATGCCGATCGAAGACATTTTTTCGATTCAGGGACGCGGCACGGTGGTGACCGGCCGTATCGAGCGCGGCAAGGTGAAGGTCGGCGAGGAAGTGGAAATTGTCGGCTTCCGCGAGACGCGCAAGACGGTGGTGACGGGCGTCGAAATGTTCAAGAAGCAATTGGACGAAGGCATGGCGGGCGACAACGCCGGGTTGCTGCTGCGCGGCATTGCGAAAGAAGATGTCGAGCGCGGCATGGTGCTGGCGAAGGGTGGATCCATTACTCCTCACACCAAATTCAAAGCCGAGGTGTATATCCTGACCAAAGAAGAAGGTGGACGGCATACGCCATTCTTCAAGGGATACCGTCCGCAGTTTTACTTGCGGACGACGGACGTGACGGGCGTAGCGGAGTTGCCGGCGGGCACGGAGATGGTGATGCCGGGAGACAACGTGAGCCTGGTGATCGAGCTGATCACGCCGGTGGCGATGGAAAAGGGCTTCCGCTTCGCGATTCGCGAAGGCGGCCACACGGTAGGAGCAGGAACGATCGCTGAGATTGTGCAGTAAGGCAAGTCAGAAGTAAGAAGTCAGATTGCAGAAGTAAAAACCAACAAAAGCGGCTTGCATCCTGCCGCCAGTTCTTTCCTTCCGGGGCTTCGAAAGCGAAGACCGGCCGGGAGGGGTTAGAGAGAGACACAGTGAGCGCACAAGAGAGAATTCGCATCAGGCTGAAAGCCTACGACTACCGCATCCTCGACCAGTCGACAGGCGAGATCGTGGAAACCGCGAAACGCACGGGCGCGCAGATCGCGGGCCCGATTCCGCTACCCACGATGAAAAATAAATATTGCGTGCTGCGTTCGCCGCACGTGGACAAGAAATCGCGGGAGCAGTTTGAGATCCGCACCCATAAGCGTTTGCTCGACATTCTCGAGCCGACGCAGCAGACGGTGGATGCGCTGATGAAGCTCGATCTGCCGGCGGGCGTGGATGTGGAGATCAAAGCATTCGGCAAGGAACATAAATAGCTGTCAGCTTTCAGTTATCAGCCTTCAGTAAGGGCGCGATGCTTGATAGTTGATCGGCCCCAGCCAATAGACGCCGCTTATGACGGCGGGCCAAGCTGGGAATGGAGAAGGAAATGGCAAAGGTTGCGGGAATTCTGGGCAAAAAAGTCGGCATGACGCAACTCTTCGATTCGAAGGGCGAGGTGCGGCCGGCGACGGTGTCTGAAGGCGGGGCCATGCGTGGTCACGCAGCACAAGAACGCCGCCAAAGACGGCTACATCGCCGCGCAGATCGGCCTGGTCGAGTTCGTAAAAGAAAAGAAACTCACCAAGGCGATGCAGGGACACTTTGCCAAGCACAACCTTCCGCCCGTGAAATTCATGCGCGAAGTGATGATCGAGGTCGAAGGGCCGAACGAGGATCCGACGAATGCCGTAGTCAAAGTTGGCGACCGCGTGCTGGTCGATATCTTCGAAGGCGAGCGGTTTGTCGATATCATTGGAACGAGCAAGGGGCACGGCTTTCAGGGTGTAGTGAAGCGCCATCACTTTGCGGGCGGCCCGAAGTCGCACGGTTCGATGTTCCAGATCACCGGGTCGATCGGCTCCTCGGCGTTCCCGTCGCGCGTCTTCAAAGGCATGCGCATGTCGGGACACATGGGGAACACCCGCATCACGACGCGCAACCTGCGGATTCTGGGCGTCGATAAAGACGAGAACCTGTTGGTGGTCGAAGGCAGTGTGCCGGGTCCGAATGGCGGCTACATCGTCATTAACAAGGCGAAGAAGCCGCCCAGAGAGCGCCGCGGATTTGCGGGTTCGGCGACGGTCGATCCGTTGAAGGCGGCGAAGAGAGCTGCGAAGAAGGGGTAAGGGCAGTTGCCAGTACCCAGTAACCAGTACCCAGTACATGCGAGACAGAATATGGCAACGATTGACGTACACAATCTGAGTGGAGCGAAGGTTGGAACGCTCGACCTGGCCGACGAGGTTTTCGGCGCGGTCAACGAGGACCTGCTCTCGGAAGCGGTGACGCACTATCGCGCATCCCGGCGGGCGGGCACGCATGCGACCAAGAACCGCTGGCGCGTTTCCGGATCGGGCAAGAAGCTGTGGAAGCAGAAGGGCACGGGGCGGGCGCGAATTGGCTCGATCCGGTCGCCGCTGTGGCGCCACGGTGGCACGGTGCATGGACCGCAACCGCGCTCCTACGACTATCAGTTCCCGAAGAAAAAACTGCTGGGCGCGCTGCGTTCGGCGCTGGCCGCCAAGTTTGCCGATGGCGCGCTGATCGTCGTCGATTCGTTTGAGGTGAAAGAGCCGAAGACGAAGGCCTTTGCCGAAGCCATCGCGAAGCTCAAGGGCGAAGGCACGGTCCTGCTGGTGGAGGTTTCGGGCGCCGAGAACAGGAACCTGGAGCTGAGTTCGCGCAATATCGATGGGCTGGAACTGGTGCGCGGGAATGAAGTGCATCCCTATCACCTGATGCGCTACACGCACACCATCTTCGCGCAGCCGGCGCTCGAAAGACTGCAGGATTCGCTGAAGAAAACGGCGTCGCGGCGCGACCATGATACGGAGACGGTGACCGAGAAGACGGCCAAGAAGAAAGCCGCCGACAAGAAGGCCGCCAGGAAAATGCCGGCGGCGCGGCGTGCCCGTAAAGCGGAGGTGGCTTGATGAAATCCGCCTATCAGATTATTCGCAAGCCGGTGATCACCGAAAAAGGGCTGGGGATTAAAGAGACGCAGAACACGCTGGTGTTTCAGGTTGCGCCCAAGGCGACGAAGACCGAGATCAAGGAAGCGGTGCAGGCGATCTTCAAAGTAAAAGTCGCTTCGGTGCGCACCGCGAATTATCCGGGCAAAGAGCGGCGGCGGGGCAAGTTTGCCGGCTACCGTCCGGATTGGAAGAAAGCATATGTGCGGCTAAGGTCCGGCGAGAAGATGCCGGAGTACGCACAGAATCTGTAGTACAGCCGTCGCCATCAGCCGTCAGCCCTCAGTAAAACCGGGCCGACGGGCAAAAGTTTTGAGAGCTGAGGGCTGAGAGCTGAGAGCTAGATATGCCGATCAAGACCTACAGACCGACAACACAGACGTTGCGCTACCGGACGCACCTGACGACCGACGACATTACTTCGTCGAAGCCGCACAAGCCGCTGGTTGAGGGCAAGATACGGTCGGGCGGGCGCCGCAACTCGGGCGACACGACCATGCGCTTCCGGGGCGGCGGCAACAAACGCAAGCTGCGCGCGATTGACTTCAAGCGCGACAAGCACGGGATTCCGGCGACGGTCGTGACCATTGAGTACGATCCGGGACGGTCGGCGCGCATTGCGCTGCTGAGCTATGCCGACGGCGAGAAGCGCTACATTGTGCAGCCCGACGGGCTGAAAGTCGGACAGAAAATTGTGAGCGGGCCCGAGGCCGACATTCTGGTCGGCAACGCGCTGCCGCTGCGGAATATTCCGCCGGGCACGACGATTCACAACATCGAACTGAAGCCCGGCAAGGGCGCGCAGATGGTGCGCTCGGCGGGCGGTTCGGCGCAACTGGTCGCGAAAGAAGGCGACTACGGGTTGGTGAAGCTGCCTTCGGGCGAAACGCGCAAAGTTCTGCTCGACTGTCTGGCGACGATCGGGCAGGTCGGCAACACGGATCACGAAAACGTGACCTGGGGCAAGGCGGGACGCACGCGCTGGGTGGGAAAGCGTCCGCATAACCGCGGCGTTTCGATGAACCCGGTCGACCATCCGCATGGCGGCGGCGAAGGCAAGACTTCGGGCGGCCGGCATCCGGTGACCCCGTGGGGCCAGCCGACGCGCGGATACAAGACGCGGAACAACAAGCGCACCGATGCGTTCATTGTGAACCGCAGGAAAAAGGGTTAGGAAGTCGCGAGCCGCGAGTTGCGAGCCGCGAGCAAAACAGTTTTGGTTCGCTGAGAACCGACAACTGAGAACTGAGAAAACTGAATTTATGGCACGTTCAACAAAAAAGGGACCGTTCGTGGATGCGCACCTGGCGACAAAAGTCGCAGGCATGAATGCGCGCAACGAGAAGAAGGTGCTGCGGACATGGTCGCGGCGCTCGACGATTATTCCGGAGATGGTCGGACACACGATTGCCGTGCATAACGGAAGGAAGTTCATTCCGGTTTATGTCACCGAGAACATGGTGGGACACAAGCTGGGCGAGTTCAGCTTTACCCGCCAGTTCAAGGGGCACTCGATGAAGGCGGCTACGGAGACGGCTGCGCGGCCGGCGGGTGTACCGGGCGGACCGGGGCGATCACTCCCTCCGCGCCGGCGGCGCCGAAGGCGTAAGAACCGCTTCGAGCTCTGCATGCGGCTGAAGCTAAAGCAGAGCTAAAGGCAAAGAGCACTATGGAATTTCGAGCGGAAGCAAAATACATGCGGGTTTCGCCGCAGAAGGCGCGGCTGGTGCTGAACCTGATTCGCGGGCGGCGCGTGGAAGAAGCGCGCAACACCCTGGCTTTTACCAAGAAGCGGGTCGCGTTAACGGTCGGCAAGCTGTTGCAGTCGGCGGTCGACAACGCGAATTTCCTGAGCACCGAAAAGGGCCTGGATGTCGATGTCGACAACTTATATGTGAAGCATGTGGCGGCCAACGACGGGCCGCGCATGAAGCGGATTCGTCCGGCCCCGATGGGACGCGCCTATCACTACGTCCGGCGGATCGCGCACATCGAGATCGTGCTGGCGGAGCGCAATAAGAACGGCGCGCCGGTCGCGCACACGGTGGGCGAAGAGACCAAAGCCGCGGCTCCGGCAAAACCGCGGGCCAAGGTGAAAGCGAAAGCGAAAGCGCCGGCCAAGAAAAAAGCGGTCGGGAAGAAAGCGACTGCAAAGAAATAGAAGGCTTCAAGGTTCAAAGTTTCAGCGTGTTCAGCAGAAGGCGAAGGGCTGAGGGTTTCACGATTGAAACCTTGCGAACCCTGAAACTTTGAAACCTAGTTCAGGAGCAACTATGGGACAGAAGGTCCATCCTTACGGTTTCCGGCTCGGCTATACCAAGCCGTGGAAGTCGCGCTGGTTTGTCGAGCGGGATTACGACAAGCTGCTGCTCGAAGACGTCAAGCTGAAGGCGGAGCTGAAAGACAAGCTCAAGTCGGCGGGCGTGAGCTCGGTCGAGATCGAGCGTCCCGGCAACAAGCTGCGCATCATCATTAAGACGGCGCGGCCGGGAATCATCATCGGACGCAAGGGCGCGGAAATCGACAAGCTGAAGCAGGACCTGCAGAAGCGCACGGCGCGCGAGGTGCATGTCGATATCCAGGAAGTGCACAAGCCGGAGCTGGACGCGCAGCTGGTGTCGGAATCGATCGCGCTGCAACTGGAAAAGCGGGTGGGATTCCGGCGGGCGATGCGCAAGTCGGTCGATTCGGCGCTGCGCTTCGGATGCAAGGGCATCAAGGTCCGCGTCAGCGGGCGGCTGAATGGCAACGAAATCGCGCGCTCGGAATGGTACCTGCAGGGCCGGCTGCCGCTGCACACGCTGCGCGCCGATATCGACTACGGATTCACCGAGGCGCGTACCACCTACGGCGTGATCGGAGTGAAGTGCTGGGTCTACAAGGGCGAAATTCTTCCGACGAAGAAGCGGGAAGCGACGCCGGCGCGCGAGATTACGACCACGGGTGCGTTCTAGGAGGAATTAGAGGTCAGAGGTCAGATTGCAGAAGTCGAGATTGCAGCGGTCAGAGGTCAGATTGCGAGGTTGGAAGCAACTGACGGGAAGAATTTCCTGAGAGCTGACCGAGAGCTGAGAACTGACTTATGTTGATGCCGAAGAAAGTTAAGTACCGCAAGCAACAGCGCGGACGCATGTGCGGAAAGGCGTGGCGCGGCGGCGAACTCGCGTTCGGCCAGTATGGGCTGAAGGTGCTCGAGCCGGGCTGGATCACCGACCGCCAGATTGAAGCCAGCCGCGTGGCCATGACTCGATTTGTGAAGCGCGGCGGCAAGATCTGGATCCGGCTTGTTTCCGGATAAGCCGGTGACGAAGAAGCCCGCCGAAACCCGTATGGGCAAGGGCAAGGGCGCTCCCGACCACTGGGTGGCGGTGGTGAAGCCGGGCAAGATTCTGTTTGAGATGGAAGGCGTGACGGTAACGGAAGCGAAAGAAGCGATGCGGCTGGCGTCGCACAAGCTTCCGCTGCGCACGACTTTTGTAAAGCGCGACGTGTTGTAAGAAAGTCGGCAGCGAGCTTCGAGCTTCGGGCCGCGAGCAAACAATTCAGGAGCTGTTGGCGAGGCGGGAAACGCGAGGTTTTTCCTGAGAGCTGACAACTGAGAACCGAGAACCGATTTATGAATGCAGACAAAATTCGCAACTTGACCGATGTCGAGCTCCAGCACCAGGAGCGCGATCTGGCGGACCAGCTCTTCAAGCTGAAGTTCCAGATGAATATGGGACAGACCGAGAGCCTGAAAAAGATTCGCGGGCTGCGCCGGGACATCGCGCGCGTGAAGACCGTGATGCGCGAGCAGGAACTGGCGGCCGCTGGAACGAAGACGAAGGCGAAGCGAGACGGAGAAAAAATAATGGCGGACAGCAACATCCCGGAAACCCGAGGCCAGGAAAGACAAGCCGAGCCACAAGATTCTGATCGGCACGGTCACGTCGAACAAGATGCAGAAGACGATCGTGGTCGAGGTGACGCGCAAGAAGGCGCATCCGCTGTATAGGCGCGTGATCTCGATCCGCAAAAAGTTTTATGCGCACGACGAGAAGAACGAAGCGCATGTGGGAGACGTGGTTTCGATCGAGGAATCGCGTCCGTTGTCGCGGCTGAAGCGCTGGACGCTGAAGGAAATTGTGCGCAAGACGGCGCTGGTGCCGGAGATTGCCGCCGACACCGACGTGGTGGCGGGCCGCTAGCGGCAAGAGGGAGAGACGAACATGGCCGTAATGATGAGATCCATGCTCGAGGTCGCCGATAACTCCGGCGCGCGCAAGCTGCAGATGATTCTGCCGCTGGGCGGCGGGACCGGCCTGCGCGCGGGACTGGGCGATGTGATCACGGCGAGCGTGAAGGAAGCCGCGCCCGACGGGCAGGTACAGAAGGGCAAAGTGGTGAAGGCGGTGATCGTGCGCACGCGCAAGGAGCATCGGCGGCGCGACGGCACCTATATCCGCTTCGATCAGAATGCGGCCGTGCTGATCAACGAGACGGGCGAGCCGGTCGGGACGCGCGTCTTCGGTCCGGTGGCGCGCGAACTGCGCGAGAAGAAGTTTTTGAAAATTGTGTCGCTGGCGCCGGAAGTGTTGTAGCAGTCTCAGGTAGAGTCAGGTTTCAGGTGCCTTGAACGACGGGACGCGAAGCCCCGCGTCTGCTACGAAATGAAGTTTGGAATGAGGATTTGGAATGGGAACAGCAACATCGGCAAAACATAAGCGAGTCGATATCCGGCGGAACGACACCGTGAAGGTGATGACCGGACGCGATCAGGGAAAAGAAGGGCGCGTGCTGCGCGTGTTTCCCGACGAGGGCAAGGTGCTGGTCGAGCACGTGATGACGGTGAAGAAGCACGTGCGGCCCAATCCGCAGCACAACATCAAGGGCGGCATCGCCGAGCAGGAGCGGGCGATTCCGCTCTCGAATGTGGCGCTGGTCTGCGGAACCTGCGGGCCGGTGCGCGTCGGGCGCGAGGTGCAGGGAGACCGCAAGGTGCGGGTGTGCAAGAAGTGCGGAGCGACGCTGGATAAATAGCTGCGAGCTTCGAGCCGCGAGCTTCGGGCAAACGGCACAGATGAGCACGCGGCGGCTGGCTGAATTGGATTTTTCGAAACTGCTCACGAACCGGGGTTGATTTTGATGGCTCGGAGCTCGCGGCTCGAAACCCGCGGCTCGAACCCGAAACCGTGAGAGAAGGTAATCGCAAAAATGGCAGACGAGAAGAAAAAAGACGAGCAGAAAAAACCCAAGGCCGGGAAGCCGGGCAAGGGCGAGAAGCCGGCGTGAAGAAATGAAGGCAGGGCCGGAAGCGCCTCGGCACTCGGCGAAAGAGCGGCCGCGGCTGCGTACGCGCTTCGAAAAAGAGGTAGCGGTGGCGCTGGCCAAGGAACTGGACCTGAAGAATCCGATGGCGGTTCCGCGGCTGAACAAGATTGTCGTCAACATGGGCGTGGGCGAGGCGACGCAGAACGCGAAGATCATGGACCCGGCGGTGAACGAACTGGGCCAGATTACCGGCCAGAAGCCGATTGTGACGAAGGCGAAGAAGTCGATCGCGGCCTTCAAGGTTCGCGAAGGCATGCCGATTGGCGCCATGGTTACGCTGCGCGGCGACCGCATGTATGAATTTTTCGACCGGCTGGTGACGATCGTGCTTCCGCGTGTGCGCGACTTCCGCGGAGTGTCGACCAAGTCCTTCGATGGCCGCGGCAACTATACGCTGGGCCTGCACGATCAGCTGATTTTTCCGGAGATCGACTACGCGAAGGTCGACAAGTTGAAGGGCATGAACGTAACGATTGTGACGACGGCGCGCTCGGATGATCAGGCGCGCAGTCTGCTGAAGCATCTGGGCATGCCGTTTAGGGCTTGATCGGATCGAGACGCGGCTTGCCGCGATCTGAAGATCGAGGCAAGCCTGGGCGAGTCTGCTACAGCTAAGGAGCTGAATAGAGCTAAGTGGCCACTACAGCAAAACGAGTCAAGGACGCAAGGAAGCCGAAGTTTTCGACACGCAAGCACAACCGCTGCAAGATTTGCGGACGGCCGCGGGCTTTTCTCCGGAAGTTCGGCATCTGCCGTCTGTGTTTCCGGGGATTGGCGTTGCGGGGCGAGATCCCGGGCGTTTCGAAGTCGTCCTGGTAGAAAGAAACGGTTCGCTGTTCGTTCGGTCGCTGTTCGCAAGCTTCCAAAAGCGAACGAGCGAACGACGAACAGCGAACGACGAAGTAGTAAGCAAGCTGCTGACAGGTTCTCCGCTGATCGTTAATTAGCGATACGGAGCGAACGGGCGGCTCGAGGAGAAGCAAACGATGAGGTTGACCGATCCGGTCGCAGACATGCTGGCGCGCATTCGCAATGCGATTCGCGCCCGTCACCAGAAAGTCGATATTCCAGCTTCCAAGCTGAAGACGGAAATTGCCCGCATCCTGAAGGAAGAGGGCTATATCGCGAACTTCAAGCCGGCCGAAGAAGAAGGACACAAGGTGCTGCGCGTCTACTTGAAGTACGGCAACAACAACGAGGCCGTGATCTCAAACCTGGCGCGGGTGTCGCGCCCGGGCTGCCGCGTGTATGTGCGCCGCACCGAGATTCCGCGCGTGCTGGGCGGAATGGGCATCAACATCCTGACCACGCCGAAAGGCGTGATGACAGGGCGGCAGGCGCGCAAGCAGGGCCTGGGCGGCGAGTTGCTGTGCGAAGTTTGGTAGAGCAGCCGTCAGTTGTCAGCCGTCAGTCATCAGTAACGAATCGCAATGACTGATAACTGACAACTGATAACTGAGAGCTGAGAGCTAAAAGCTATGTCACGAATTGGAAAAAAGCCGATCGCGATTCCCAAGGGCGTCACGGTCAAATTCGAAGGCAACACGGTGCTGGTGCAGGGGCCCAAGGGCAAGCTGGACACGCCGCTTCCCCACGGCATCACGATGGAGCAGAAGGACGGCACCCTGGTCGCGGTGCGCGAGAACGATTCGCAGGCGGCCGTGCACGGACTGGCTCGAGCGCTCGTCAACAATGCCGTTGAGGGAGTCACCAAAGGCTGGACGAGGGACCTCGAAATCGTCGGCATCGGCTACCGCGCGGAGTTGAAGGGCAAAGGGACGGTGGTGTTCAGCCTGGGCTATTCGCACCCGATTGAATATCCGTTGCCCACCGGCGTCGATTGCGCCGTCGATCCCAAGCAGACCAAGCTCAGCCTTACCGGCATCGACCGGCAGAAGGTTGGCCAGGTGGCGGCGGAGATGCGATCGTTGCGTCCGCCCGATCCGTACAAGAATAAGGGTGTGCGCTATGCCGGCGAACGGCTGAAGAAGAAGGTTGGCAAGACGGGAGCAAAATAACCCGTCGCCTCGCTCTTCAGTCGTTCGCGTTACTTCTAAAGGGACGAAGTGGCCGCAGGCTGGAAAGACCTTGGATTTGGCTGATCGACGATAGCTGACGTACGAACGGCGAGGGTTTAAGATGTTAAGAATTGCTTCAAAAAATCAGACGCGGCAGCGGGTGCACGATCGTATCCGGAAGAAAGTGATTGGCACGCCGGAACGTCCCCGGCTCAATGTGTATCGCTCGCTGAACCATATTTATGTTCAGGTGATTGATGACCTGAAGGGCGTGACGCTGGCGGCCGCTTCGACGGCCGAGGGCAAGAAGGGCGAACGCGTCACGGGCGGCAACGTCGGCTCGGCGAAGACGGTCGGCAAGAAGATTGCCGAACTGGCCAAGCAGAAGGGCATCACCAAGGTGGTGTTCGATCGCGGCGGCTACATTTATCACGGACGCATCAAGGCGGTTGCGGATGCGGCGCGCGAAGCGGGATTGCAATTTTAAAGCTGCGAGCTTCGAGCCGCGAGCCACGAGCGACCGTAAAAGGTTTGCCAGCGGCGAATGGCCAACGAGGCGACAGCCGATTCAGGAAATGAGATTTCAGAATGCCAAGAGTTACGAAGAAACTCGATGCAGGTTCGTTCCAGTTGAAGGATCAGGTGGTTTCGATCAACCGCGTGACGAAAGTGGTCAAGGGCGGCAAGAACCTTTCTTTCGCGGCGCTGGTTGTGGTCGGCGATCCTTCGGCGGCGGTGGTGGGATACGGTTCCGGCAAGGCCAAGGAAGTTCCCCAGGCGATCCGCAAGGGAATCGAATCGGCCAAGAAGAACCTGATGCGGATCAACCTGACGCAAACTACCGTGCCGCACACCGTTCTCGGACGCTTTGGTTCAGGGATGGTACTGCTGAAGCCGGCGCCGGAAGGCACGGGCGTGATTGCCGGCGGCGCGGTGCGCGCCGTGATGACATCGGCGGGCGTGCAGAATGTGCTGACCAAATCGATCGGCACGACCAATCCGCATAACGTGATCAAAGCGACCTTTGACGCGCTCAAGAAACTTAAGAGCAGGGAAGCGGTCGCGGCATTGCGGGGCAAGACGGTTGAGGAACTGTAGGAAAAGTTTAAGGTTTCGAGTTTTGAGTTGCGAGTCGTGCGCTTGAAACAGACCAACTTGACCAACGACTGAACCTGATCTAAGGAAGTGAAATGACAACCAAGACATCGAAATCGGCGAGCGGCAAGATTCAGTTGAAATGGATCCGGTCGGCGATCTGTTCGCCGGTGAAACACAAGGTAGTGATCAAAGGGCTGGGATTTACCCGGCTGAACCAGGTAATCGAGCGTCCGGACACGAACGCGATTCGCGGCATGGTGAAGAAGGTGCCGCATCTGGTGGAGATTGTAAGTAGAAAGGTGTCAAGTCTCAGGTTGTCAAGGTCTCAAAGTGAAATTGGGATCGAGCACGCTGGTTTTTCCTTGAAACCTTGAAACCTGAAACTTCTGAGACCTGGAATGTACTTATGAATCTTTCGACAATCAAAGCACCGCGCAAGGCAAACACGAACAAGAAGCGCGTCGGACGCGGCATGGGTTCGGGCATGGGCAAGACTTCCACGCGCGGTCACAAGGGACAGTGGTCCCGCTCGGGTGCGCGGCTGATCCGCGGATTTGAAGGCGGCCAGATGCCGCTGCACCGCCGTGTGCCGAAGCGCGGCTTCACCAACATCTTCCGCGAGGAATACGACGTTGTGAACCTCGACCGCTTGGCGACGCTGGGCGAGACTGAAATTACGCCCGACGTGCTCAAAAAAGCCGGAATCGTCAATGGCAAGCAGCCCGGTCAAGATTCTCGGCAATGGCGAACTGAAATCGGCGATCACGGTGCACGCTCACAAATTTTCCAAGGCGGCGCAGGAAAAAATTACCAAGGCGGGCGGCAAGTTCGAGGTCTTACAGTAATGCTCGAAAAGCTGGCGAACATATTCCGGGTTCCCGATCTTCGCAAGCGCGTGCTGTTTACGCTTGGCCTGCTGGCGGTGTATCGCATCGGCGGGCACATTCCGACGCCGGGTATCAATGGCGACCGGCTGGCGCAGTTCTTCGAACAGAACCGCGGCACCGTGCTCGGCTTTGTCGACCTGTTCAGCGGCGGCAACCTGCGCCGGCTGACGATTTTTGCGCTGGGCATCATGCCGTACATCACGGCCTCCATCATTCTGCAATTGCTCACCGTGGTGTATGAGCCGCTGGCGAAGCTGCAGAAGGAAGGCGAGATGGGGCGGAAGAAAATCACCCAGTGGACGCGCTATCTCACCGTCGCTTTGAGCGCGATGCAGTCGTTCGGCATCGCCATCAGCCTGGAAAAGGCGGGCGATTTCGTCAACAATCCCGGGACCGGCATTCGTGCTGATGACCATGCTGACCCTGACCACCGGTTCGGCGTTCATCATGTGGCTGGGCGAACAGATTACCGAGCGCGGCATCGGCAACGGCATGTCGCTGCTTGATTTTTGCCGGCATCGTCGTTGGCCTGCCGCGCGGCATCGCCGACCTCTATCAGAAGGCGAGCACGCGATGCCTGGGGAGCGTTTACGGCCCCGGCCATTTTGATGCTGCTGGTCCTGATGATCGCCGTCGTGGCGTTCATCGTGTACGTCGAACGCAGCGAGCGCCGCATTCCCGTGCAGTACGCCAAGCGCGTGGTCGGACGAAAAGTGATGGGCGGGCAATCGACGCACCTGCCGCTGCGCGTCAACGCCGGCGGCGTGATGCCGGTCATCTTCGCGTCGTCGATTCTCGCTTTGCCGCAGATGATGGCCGCGCCGTTGCACAATAACCGCGTAATCGGCCCGATTCTTGAATGCGCTGAGATGGGGCGAACCGCTCTACACGCTGCTCTACTGCCTCGGCATCGTCTTCTTTGCCTACTTCTATATCTCGATCGTGTTCAATCCGAACGAGGTCGCCGACAACATGCGGAAGTGGGGCGGATTTATTCCGGGCATACGGCCGGGCAAGCGCACCTCCGACTTCATCAACGATGTGCTCACGCGCATCACTCTGGTCGGCGCGCTTTACCTGATCCTGATTTCGCTGATCCCGGAGTGGATGATTGCCGGCATCAAGCTGAATCACCTCCGGCTGGTGGGGCGAGTGTTTGAGAACCTGCCCACTTGGGTGACGAACGGTTTGGGCGTGAATTTCTACTTTGGCGGAACCTCGCTGCTGATCGTCGTCGGCGTGGCCATGGATACGGTGACGCAGATCGAGGCGCAGTTGATCATGCGCCACTACGATGGATTTACCCCGAAGAGCGGGCGCATTCGCGGACGCCGGTGGTAAAAAGGGTGAGTCTCTAGTTAGCCCTAGTAAGTCTGCTTGAGTGCGAGAAGCTAGACTAGTAGCTGAGCTGAGTTTTAGACGCGGAGCCAGGCTGTATTTCCGCGACGGGAAATACGAGTAAAAGGGGCCATTTCGATGGCCAAAGAAACCGCGCAAAACATCGGCCCGGTGATTCTTCTCGGACCCCCTGGGGCCGGCAAGGGCACGCAGGCCAAACAAATCGTCGACCGCTACGGTATCCCGCAGATATCGACGGGCGATCTTTTACGGGCCCACGTAACGCTTGGAACTCCGCTCGGTCTCCAGGCCAAGGCAGTCATGGCCCGGGGTGAGTTGGTTTCGGACGAGCTGTTATACGGCATCGTCGCCGACCGCGGTTGCGGGAAAAAGATTGCCAGCGCGGGTTCATACTGGATGGCTTTCCCAGGACGGCTGCCCAGGCAGGATGGCTCGATGCCTTCCTGCAAAAAGAGTTCTTTGAAAATTCAGGGATGTGTCCGCCGGTTGTGATCCAGTTGCAGGTGGACTATACTCAATTATTGCTGCGTCTTACCGGACGGCGTTCGTGCCCCACCTGTGGAACGCTCTACAACATCCACTTTCAGCCACCTCGCGTAGACGAGTTGTGCGATCTGGATGGTTCCCGGCTGACGATGCGCGATGACGATCGCGAAGAGGTGATCTCGGAACGTCTGGCCGCTTACGAGGATCAGACCAAGCCCCTCGTGGATTACTACCGGCTGAAGGGCAGGCTGGTGCCCGTGAATGCCGACCAGACCATGGCGGAAGTCGCGGCCCAGATTTTCGGCGTGATCGACGGCCATGTCATCGACTGCAAGCCGGCTGCGGAATCGTCGCGGAAACAAAGCAGACTTTAGGGCAAAAGCAAGAAGAATGAGCTTTGGAGAAGACAAGATCGTTCGCAAGTCGCCGCCTGAGATCGAGAAGATGCGGCGCAGCGGGCAGATCGTTCGCCAGGTTCTGAACCACGTAAAGAGTGTGGTCGCGCCGGGCGCCACCACCATGGACCTGGAAAAAGCCGCGGAGAAGCTGATTGCGGATCTCGGAGCGACGCCGGCGTTCAAGGGATATTACGGTTATCCCTGTGTGCTCTGCACTTCGATCAATGAAGAGATTGTGCACGGCATCCCGTCGGAAAAACGGATGCTAAAGGCCGGCGACATTGTCTCGATCGATTGCGGAGTGGTCTTCGACGGCTATTACGGAGACGCGGCGATCACCGTGCCAGTGGGCGAGACGCTGACTGCCGAACTGAAGAAGTTGCTCGAGGTGACGGAAGCTTCGCTCTACAAGGGCATCGAGCAGGCAAAGATTGGCAATACGGTTGGGCATGTTGGATCGGCGATCCAGAAGCATGTGGAAGTCGCGGGCTTCAGCATCGTGCGCGATTTTGTAGGGCACGGTATCGGAACCAAGCTGCACGAAGCGCCGCAGATTCCGAACTTCGGCAAGAAGGGCCAGGGCGCAGAGTTGTCCGAGGGCATGGTGATCGCGATCGAGCCGATGGTGAACTCGGGCGGTCCCGGATCCAGAGTTTTGAGCGACAAGTGGACGGCCGTAACGCTCGACGGCAGCTATAGCGCGCACTTCGAGCATTGCGTGGCGGTCACGAAGCAGGGGCCGATGATTTTGACGAATTAGCATCAGCTATCAGCCATCAGTAAAGGCGAGACGGTTTTGAACTGAGAGCTGAAGGCTGAGAGCTGACAGCTGATTTTGGAGGGTAATGAGTAAAGAAGACGCGATTGAAGTGATGGCGACGGTGATCGAGCCGTTGCCGAATGCCATGTTCAAGGTGGAACTGGAAAACAAACACCAGGTGCTGGCGCATGTTTCCGGCAAGATGAGGAAGAACTTCATCCGCATTCTGCCGGGAGATAAAGTCGCGGTCGAGCTTTCTCCGTACGACCTGAATCGCGGTCGGATTGTGTACAGATATAAATAAATCTGCGTAGAGACGGGCTTGCGCTCGAAGCGGCGGGCGAGACGCCCACCGGACAGCCGGCGAGGACGCCGGCGCTACATTGCAGTTGCAGTGACTGAGAACTGACAACTGAGAACTGAGAACTGAGTTATGAAAGTAAGAGCATCGGTAAAGAAAATTTGCGACAAGTGCAAGGTCATCCACCGCAAGGGTGTGGTGCGGGTGATCTGCGAGAACTCAAAACACAAGCAGCGGCAGGGATAAAAGAAGCCGCGAGCCATGAGTTTCGAGCCGCGAGCAAAAAGAGGTTGCTCGTAACTCGCGGCTGAACTCGAAGCTTGGCAGCATCGAGGAGCTAGGAAGGACCAGAGAAACTATGGCACGTATTGCAGGCGTCGATCTTCCGCGTAACAAGCACACGAATATCGCGCTCACTTACATCTACGGCATTGGGCATTCGCGGGCCGCGCGCATTCTGACGGCGGCGAACGTCGACCCCGCGAAAAAGGTGCAGGATCTTGCGGAAGACGAAGTCAACCGCATTCGCCAGGTCATTGAAGGCGAAGGCGGCGTCGAGGGCGATCTGCGCAAGGACGTTTCGATGAACATCAAGCGGCTCATCGAAATCGGTTCGTATCGCGGATTCCGCCATCGCCGCAACCTGCCCGTTCGCGGACAGCGTACCCACACCAATGCCCGTACCCGCAAGGGTCCGCGCAAAGGCACGGTCGCCCAGAAGAAGAAGGCGACAGCAAAGACTTAAAATCGTCGTTGGTCGTTGGTCCTTGGTCGTTAGCCAAGAACCAAATGTTTAACGCAGCAGTTGCCTGCGAACGACCAACGACTAACGACGAAGGACGATTTCATGGCAAAACCAGCAGCAGCGGGCGGCGCAGCCGCCCCGGATAAAAAAGGCAAGACGAAGAAGTTCAAGAAGAAAGAGCGCAAGCACGTCCCGCATGGACTGGTGCACGTGCAGGCATCTTTCAACAACACGATCGTGACCATCACCGACATGTCGGGCAACGTCCTGTCATGGAAGAGTTCGGGCTCGCTCGGCTTCCGCGGATCGCGCAAGGGGACTCCATTTGCGGCCCAGCAGGCCGCGATGAATGCCGCCAACATGGCGCGCGATCATGGAGTGCGCAGCGTGGATGTCCGGGTGAGCGGTCCGGGATCGGGCCGCGAATCGGCGGTGCGCGCCCTGGCCGCAGCCGGCATCGAAGTGCGTTCGATCAAGGACACAACGCCGATTCCGCACAACGGCTGCCGGCCGCCAAAGCGGCGCAGAGTGTAAGAAGAAGCACCGTAGAGACGCGGCTTGCCGCGTCTTTGCCGATACCTGAGACGAGGCAAGCCTCGTCTCTACAGAGAATTTGACAATAGAAATTCGTCCGGGACGAAGGGTTAGCCAAGGTAT
The DNA here is from genome assembly GCA_963709055.1 of uncultured Acidobacteriaceae bacterium. Lineage (GTDB taxonomy): Bacteria > Acidobacteriota > Terriglobia > Terriglobales > Acidobacteriaceae > Acidiflorens. Next base: position 18,183 of record CAVPUZ010000021.1, on the reverse strand, counting down.
TCCGCGAGCGCAAGCCGCCGGAATCGAAACCTGTAAACCGGTCATCTAAAAGGAGAACAACTTGGCACGTTATACCGATGCAGTGTGTCGTCTCTGTCGCCGGGAAGGCATCAAGCTCTTCCTGAAGGGCACCAAGTGCTTCAGCGACAAATGTCCCATTGAAAAGCGCAACTTCGCCCCCGGACAACACGGGAAAGATAAGAAGACCAAGGTGGTAGGCTACGGTCTCCAGTTGCGCGAAAAACAGAAAGCGAAGCGCATCTATTTCACCCAGGAAGGCCAGTTCCGCAACTACTTCGAGAACGCGGCCCGCTCCAAGGGAGTCACGGGTGAGAAGCTGCTCGAGCAGCTCGAACGCCGTCTCGACAACGTGGTATTCCGGCTGGGCTTCGGTATCTCGCGGCGCCAGGCGCGCCAGCTGGTTCGTCACGGACACGTGCAGGTGAATGGACGCAAGGTCAATATTCCCTCGTACGAAGTCGCTGTCGGCGAGGAGATCGCGATCCGCGAGAACAGCAAGAAGATTCCGATTCTCGAAATCGCCAAGGATTTCGCCAGCCATCAGCCCGCTCCGATGTGGTTGGAGATCGATCGCGATAACTACAATGGGCGCGTAACTGCGCTGCCGAAGCGCGAAGATATCCAGTTGCCGGTAAACGAGCAGCTGATTGTGGAACTGTATTCGAAGTAGGAATGCGTCGTTCGCGGTTCGTCCTTCGCTGTTCGCAAAGCATTTGCGGTTGCGGATTTTAGCGAACGACGAACGGCGAATAGCGAACGACGGGTTTTAGGCCTATTTTCGTGCCAGATCAGCCCGCAGTGGCACTTGATCCGAACGTTCTTAAGTGAACAAGGGCCGGTTCGGAGAGCCGCGGCGGAGCCACATGGCCGAGAGGAGAAACACAATATGCTTTGGAGAGGTTTTCAAAAACCGAAACGACTGGCGAGCGATCAAAGTTCGCTCACCGACAAGTACGGAATGTTCTGGGCGCAGCCTTTTGAGCGCGGATTTGGCACCACCATCGGCAACGCTCTGCGCCGGGTGATGCTCAGCTCGATCGAAGGAGCAGCTGTCACCGCCGTAAAAATCGAAGGCGTCCTGCACGAGTTCCAGTCCATCCCCGGGGTAGTCGAAGACGCGACCGACATCATCCTCAACATGAAGCAGGTCCCGTTCAAACTCGCGGGCGACGGTCCGAAGGCGATCTACCTGCGCGCCGATCAGCCCGGAGTTGTCACGAGCGGCATGATCGAAGCCGACGGTGATGTGGAAATTCTGGACAAGGAAATCTACATCGCCACGGTGAGCGAAGGCGGACGCCTCGACATGGAGATGCGCCTGAAGCGCGGACGCGGCTATGTCTCGGCCGACAAGAACTTCGACGACGATCTCGGCATCGGATTCATTCCCATCGATTCCGTCCACTCGCCGGTGCGCAAATGCAATTACACCGTCGAAGCGGCGCGTCTCGGCCAGATCACCGACTACGACAAGCTGACCCTCGAAGTCTGGACGAACGGCTCGATCACTCCGGGCGACGCGCTCGGACTGGCCGCGAAGCTGGTGAAGGATCACATGAATATCTTCATCAACTTCGAAGAAGAAATCGAAACTGCAGCCTCGAGCGAAGAGCGCCGGCCGGAGATCAAGAACGAGAACCTCAACCGATCGGTCGAGGAGCTCGAACTCTCCGTCCGCAGCTACAACTGCCTGAAGAACGCGAACATTCAGACCATCGGCGAACTGGTGCAGAAGACCGAAGCCGAAATGCTGAAGACGAAAAACTTCGGCCGCAAGTCGCTCAACGAAATTAAAGAAATACTGTCTTCGATGGGGTTGAGCCTGGGCATGAAGATCGACGAGCACGGCAACGCCGTTCCCGGACCGACCTCCAACCAGATCCTGCCCGCCTCGATGTACGGCGACAACGATCTGTAAAAACAGTTGTCAGTCGTCAGCTGTCAGTTCTCAGTAAGAACCGGATGGCTGGCGCGCGACAATTGAGAGATTGAAACAAGGCTTTGGGAAGGGCACGGCTTTAGCCGTGCCGTCCCAAGCCAGAAAAAGCGGGCTTTAGCCCCTGAGGGCCAGGCCGCGGATGAGCAACCACTGGCAACTGGCCACTGGCAACTGACAACTGGGGTTAAGATATGCGCCACAAAGTAGCAGGATACAAACTAGGACGAACCACCAGCCACCGCCGCTCCATGTTTCGCAACATGGTGACCTCGATCATCATGGAAGAGCGCATTGAGACGACGGCCATCAAAGCCAAGGCCATACGTCCGCTGGTCGAAAAAATGATCACCCTGGGAAAGAAGGGCAACCTGGCGGCGCGGCGGCAGGCAGCGGCGTATCTGATGACCGACGAGGCCGTGCACAAGCTGTTCGACACCGTGGCTCCCCGTTTCGGCGACCGCAACGGCGGCTACCTGCGCATCGTCCGCACCGCGTGGCGCAAGGGCGATGGCGCCGAGAAGGCCTTCATCGAACTGCTGGGCAGCGAGCAGGTGCTCGACGAGAAGCGCCAGAAGCGCGCCGAACTCCGCGCCAAGAAAGCGGAAGAAACGCGCAAGGCCATGGAAAATGCCGACGCCCAGGCGCAAGCTGAGAAAAATATGGCGGCGAATGAAGCGGAGGGCAAGACCGAGGGCAGCGACGCGAAAGAGTAGAGGCCGCAGTCTCACCGAACTGAATTTTAATCAGCAAGGAAGGTGTCCGCAAGCGGACACCTTTTTTATCTGCGTTCGTTGCTTATTGCCCGACCGGTCCGCTGACGGTCCCAATGTAGCCGGTTCGGTTATCCAAAACGGCCAGGCGCACTTCTTTCGTACCGGCGGGAACGTCCAGATCAAGGGGCGCCATTACACCCTTCGCCAGTATCTGGTCATAGGTCGCGGTGTCAAAGGTGTGATCAACCTTGATACTTCGAATCCCGAGGCTCTTGCCATTTGCGTCATACATCGCGGCATAAAAACTGGCGTTAATTCGCTTTTTCCCGCTCGTTTCTTCGGCACTCAAGGTATGCGCGTCCACCAGAAAAACGACGCGCACCTTGCCCGGGTCGGTATTCTTGGTTTGTGCCCAGAAGGAAATTTGCGTCGCCGGAGCGCCAAATTGTAGTGCGGCGACCACGTCCGGCTCGAAGTTGGCTTTCTTGTCCAGCCCCGGGTCGACCGCAAAGAATCCCTTTCGATACCGAACCTGGGTGTCATGCTGGTCGAGCTTTACCTTCAGGCTGCGAAACTTGCCATCCCATTTCTTGTTTTCCGGATAGTAACCGAGCGTGTAAGACGCCTTTTCGTCGTCTACCGCGAGCGAAATTCCATCCTTGATTTCGTTTTGGTTCTTATACGCCTGGCCGCCCGTTTCCGCGGCTACTTCCTCCATGGTGGCCTGATTTGCCTCCTGCGCCGCCATCATCGATCCGGCCCGGTGACTCATGGCCCGGTCGTCATAAACGGATCCGCCGCGATTCGCCGAACTCTCCATTCCGCTCATCAAGCCAGTAAGATCGACCGGATAAATCGCGATGCTGGCACTGGCAAGTTCTGCTTCCGCTTCTTTAATCGCGTTCCCATGCAATTGCCGTGCTTCGGAAGCATAGACTCCTGCTGCATTCACGGACACAGAGCGCTGCCGCCCCTGCCCAGGCAGGTCGGCCAGCAACTCCGCATCGGTCATGTTCCGGTCCTCGGGGATCAGATCGAATGGCAACGTCGATGTCAGCCAGACCACATTCTTCCGGCCCGGTAGTCCGCCCAGAATCCTCGCCAGCGATTTCATTGCCTCGATTGTGATTTCGGTCCGGCGCTCGAGGTCGAAGCCGATCGACAGATCGGCAAAACCCTGCGCGGCCGCTTGGGCTGACGCGATTGCTGCGCTGAGGGCGTTGCCGCCTCCGCTGCCGGGACCCAGTCCGGGCGATGAGATGCCGTGCGATTCCGGTATCGGCGCGCCCGCCCGCAAAATCTGCTCCTCCGGTGTGAACTTCTTGATGGCGGCCATAAGGACCTGTGGGTCGCTGGTGAATTGCTGAAGAACGCCCAACTGATCGGTCAGCGTAAACACAGCCATCGTATGTCCGCTTTGTCCCTGCTCGACCACATATTTCAGCATCTGCGAGCGAGCATAGGATTGGTCCTTGAAGGGCGAGTTCGCGGCATCGAGAAGCAAAACCGTGACAGGTCCTGCTTTCGGACCAATATCCTCCGGATGGTTCGAAAGTATCCCCGGAGGGGCAGAGGGGGCTTGCGGGTTTGCAGTCACGGCGCCCGGCGCTGCGAATACCGATATTTTCTGCTTCTTCCCATTTTCCTCGAGCGTAAAATCGTCCGCTTTGAGGCCGGTCACCGGCTGCCCTTTCTTGTCGGTTACAACCACATCGACTACCACCAACCGCGTGTTGGCTCGAATCGTAACCCCGGGCATCTCGGCGGGCGACTGTTGCGCCCTCAATAATGCGGGACCCGCCGCGAGAGGAACCATCAGCGCCAGCGGAAAAAATGTTCGGACACGCGAACACATCGACATAAATCCTCCAGAGAAGAACCGAACACGGTTCAACGGGACTGTACCTCGTTTAACCATCTTTGGCAACGTGAGCACGTCCGCTGCGTCGCTTTTTCCCATGATCCACTCGTTTGCTGCAGATGAATTGCTATGTCTTGTATGGTATATACCCCCTGAGATATAATGAGCTAGTGGCGTGGACGGTCGAAGTCAGCGATGAATTCGCAGCCTGGTATCGAGCCCCTACGGAGGACGAGTACGAGAGCGTCAACTTCTCCGTGGATCTTCTGGAAGAACTCGCTCCCGCCCTCGGCCGTCCGCACGTGGATACGGTACGGGAATCCCGTCACGCGAACCTGAAGGAACTGCGCATTCAGCATCGAGGCAGTCCCCATCGGATCCTTATTGCTTTCGACCCACGTCGCTCCGCCTATCTGATTCTGGGCGGCGATAAGACGGGAGACGAGGATTGGTACAAGGTGAATATCAGGAAGGCCGACGAAATCTACGACAAGCACTTGCGCGAGATTAAGGGGTGAACTATGGCGAAGAACTGGAAGGAAATCCGCAAGAATCTTGGGCCGGAGCGCGAGGCCCGCATCCAGGCCCGCGTGCGCGAGGAGATTGACCGCCTCTCGCTAAATCAGCTTCGTGAAGCCCGTAACCTGACGCAAACCAGTTTGGCGGAACTGCTCGGGATTCCCCAGGGAGGTGTTTCCCGCCTCGAACGCCGCGCAGACATGTATGTTTCCACGCTGCGCAACTACATTCGCGCCATGGGAGGAGAGTTAAGAATTACCGCTGTATTCCCAAACGGCGCAGTCGAGATTTCGCAGTTTCAGGACGTGGATCACCAAAAATGACTGAAGCTTTGTTGAAAGTTGGGGACAAGGTAAAACTCATCGCCATCCCGCCCGACGTAAATGACGATGACGAATTGCGAACTCGCGCGTTGTTCGAAACGTGTCTGGGAAAGACTTTCACGGTTGCTGGATTGGAAGCCGTTGAGGGATTGGCATATCAACTTGTGCGTCTTGAGGTCGGGCATGTCCTCGGGCAAAGCTCATATCTTCAGACAATTTGGCTAGAGCCCGAGTACCTGCAACACACGCGCTCCGACTAGCTTTCAAAATGCCATTGCTCGAAACTCGGTTGCATTTGCGTGACGTCTCCGCCCTCCCTACAATAGAAGTTTCATCCAAATCCTATGATCCATTTTCCCGTTCCCGAAGCGCTTACTTTTGACGATGTTCTCCTCGTTCCTGCTCATTCCGAGGTTGTTCCCACCAACACCAACACGCAGACCCAGCTCTCACGCAACATCCGCCTGAACATTCCCATCGTTAGCGCCGCCATGGATACGGTCACGGAATCGCATATGGCGATTGCGCTCGCGCAGCAGGGCGGGCTCGGCATCATCCATCGCAATCTGACCGTCGAGCAGCAGGCCAATGAAGTCGACAAGGTGAAGCGGTCGGAAAGCGGCATGATCGTCGATCCGGTCACAATGTCGCCGGACGCCAAGGTTTCCGACGCGCTTGAGGTGATGAAGAAGTACAAGATTTCAGGCGTGCCCATTACGCTGAAAGATGGCAAGCTGGTCGGCATCCTGACCAATCGCGATCTGCGGTTTGAGACGCGCTTCGATGTTCCGATCAGCAAGGTGATGACCAAGGACAAGCTCATCACCGTCGCTGTAGGAACGACGCTTGAGCAGGCGGAAGAGATTCTCCATGAACACCGCGTCGAAAAGCTGCTGGTGGTCGATGACAAGTACAACCTCAAGGGCCTGATCACCGTTAAGGACATCCAGAAGAAACTGAAGTATCCGGGCGCAGCCAAAGACGATCACGGGCGGCTGCGCGTAGGTGCGGCAATCGGAGCGACCGGCGATTTTCTCGAACGCGCACAGGAACTGGCGAAAGCCAAGGTCGATGTGCTGGCGATCGACAGTGCTCATGGTCATTCGGCGCTCGTTCTCGAGGCGGTGAAGAGAGTGAAAGCCGCCCTGCCCGAGGTCGAATTAATCGCGGGCAACGTGGCGACTTTTGATGGCGCATGCGATCTGATCAAGGCCGGTGTGGACGGGATCAAAGTCGGGATCGGGCCGGGCTCCATCTGCACCACGCGCATCGTGACTGGTGTAGGCGTCCCGCAGATTACGGCGATCGCCGAGGCTTCGCGTGCAACTCGCGACGCGGGCGTGCCGGTGATTGCCGATGGCGGTATCAAATATTCGGGCGACATCGTGAAGGGACTCGCTGCGGGCGCTTCGGCGGTGATGATTGGATCGATGTTCGCCGGCACCGATGAGAGCCCGGGAGAATTGATTCTGTATCAGGGACGAACCTTCAAATCGTATCGCGGGATGGGGTCGCTGGGCGCGATGGCGCAGGGATCGAGCGAGCGCTATTTTCAGAATACGGACGACGCATCCACCGCCATGCCAGTGCTGGGAGAAGACTCGAACCGGCTGGGCAAACTGGTCCCCGAAGGAATTGAAGGGCGCGTGCCCTATCGCGGATCGGTGGCGATGATCGTGCACCAGATGGTGGGCGGCCTCAAGTCGGGCATGGGATATTGCGGCTGCCACACGGTGGCCGAGATGCAGCAGAAGGCGCGCTTCGTGCGCATCAGCGCCGCCGGACTGCGCGAGAGCCATGTGCATGACGTGATGATCACGCGCGAAGCTCCGAACTATGCGGTCGAGTGATGGAGAATCCAGACTTGTCTCCTGCTCGTCCGAATCTTCTGCGCGCGTGGTGGCCGGCGATGGTCTGGGTCGGCCTCATCTCCATCGAATCCACCGACATGTTTTCCTCCCAGCACACCGGCGCCATGTTGTATTACCTGCTGACGCGCTTTTACGCCGGAATCAATCTCCACGATTTCCTGATCTTTCATTTTTATCTGCGCAAGACCGGACACGTGACCGGCTACGGGATCCTGAGCCTGCTTCTGCTGCGTGGTTGGCGGGCTACGCTCGATCCCGCGCAGGCATGGCTGGGCCGCGTCACCCTGCTCTCCTGGCTGGGCACGCGTCTTCGTGGCCGCGATGGACGAGTGGCATCAGAGCTACATTCCATCGCGAACCGGCACCTGGCATGATGTGGTGCTCGACAGCGCGGCCGGGCTTCTGTTTCTGCTGATCGCCTACGCGTGGCTTCGCCGCCGGGCCAATGCGAAATAAACCCCCATTTCTTATTGACAACTCCATTTGCGTAGTCGATGATTTCCCGCTGTGGGCGCGGCATTTGGCGGCCGCATACCAACTTTCGGACTAATCCACGCTGGGGTTATTTTCTCTTTGCTTAAGTGTAAGTTTCGGAGAGTCGTTCGCTGCTCTCTCCTTCGTACCTCTTTCGGGGTTTAGAAAACATGACGATCGATGATCCTCGAATCAATGACGGTCGTCCCGGGGTTTTGGAAGCCGCATCCGTGAACCATGGCCTGCCATTTTAGGCCGCAACGAAAATAAAGAAAGTTAAGAGGAGTGAAACAAATATGAAATCAACCTGAGTCGTTTTGCCGTTACCGCGATGATGTTCGCTATGTTCACCCTGCTGGCCACCGGACTTGCCCATGCCAGAGGAGGAATTCCACCGCAATGCTCCAGCGTGATCACCTCGTGCGGCTGCACCATTGGAGCGCCGGGCAACTACGAACTCGGAAATGACCTTTATGCCTCGCAGGGGCTGACCGTAAACGAACGGTTGCATCGACATCGAAGGGTTACACATCAACCTCACGGTGAATTACAACATTTACGGGCCGGGAAACCGCGATAGCTGTTTCTTGGGAGGGCAATCAGCTCAGCGGGCAGAAGCTCGCAGCCTTTGTCACCCTCAAATTTCGGGAACGGTATCCATGTCCTGCCCACCGCGGCGAATGTCGCCATCAACGGCCCGTGGCCGAAGGGAACCTATTTGCGGCTGGAATTACGGGGTTGAAAGTGAAACCAACAACGTAAACTTGTATGGAATCGACCACCTGTGACAACAATGTAGGAACGTTCCTCAACAACGCCACCGACAACACTATGCCTCTTTTGCGGCTTTGATTACAATCTCACTGGCGTCCAAATCTCCGGCGGATCGGGCAACTCGATCAACAGTTCCGGATGCCGATTTCAACAGTCAATACGGATTTTGGGTCGACGGTAGCGCAACACAACCATGCTTACGAGCAACACGGGAGCCTACAATGGCTTAGCCGGCTTCTACCTTGGTTGCTCATCCACAGCGAATGTAAAGTCCCAAATTCCGTGCACGATCATCACCACCACCGGAAACAACGTGCTTGGCAGCCAGGCAATCGACAACGATAAATACGGGATTCGCCGTCGAGAGGAAAAGTTTTTACAACAACTTCGAGGAAACTACTCAGTCGGCAATACCACCAAAGACATCATCGACGGCAACGCCAACTGCGTTTACAACAACTACCAGAACGACCAGTTTGTGACCAAGTCCCCGAACTGCATCCAGTGAAGCCAGTGAAAAAATTCTGAACCATGCCTCGGTAGAGATTGCCGGAGAAGAAAACAGAATCACGACAAACAAGAGGGAGAGGAACAATATGAAGATCACCCTGAGCCGTTTTGCCGTTACCGCAATGACGTTCGCCGTTTTCACCTTGCTGGCTACCGGGATCGCCCACGCCAGAGGGGGAATTCCACCTCAATGTGCCAATACGATTACCTCATGTGGCTGCACCATTGGAGCGCCCGGCAACTACCAGCTGGCCAATGACCTCTATGCCTCTCAAGGGCTGACTTTAAAGTATGGCTGCATCGACATCGAGGGGTTACACATCAACCTCACCGTGAATCACAACATTTTCGGAACGGGAGACCTTGAAGGCTGCGCCCAAGAATCACCCACCCGGCAGGCGCCGCAACCCCACTCTCACTCAAAGTTAACTGGAATCGGTATCCATGTGCTGCCCACCGCCGGCAACGTTTCCATTAGCGGCATCGAGTCATCCATTTGCGGATGGAATTATGGAGTGGAGAGTGAGACCAACAACATAAACGTCGTTAATATCCTCGCCACGGAAAACAATGTAGGAGTGTTCTTCAACAACGCCACTGACAACAGTTGTCTCGCTTGCGGGGTCGATGAAAATGGCACCGGCCTGCAGATCTCTGGAGGCTCGGGTAATTCAGTCAGCGGGGGCGGGGCGGCCTACAACAGCCAATACGGTTATTGGATCGATGGCAGCCAGCACAACATGATCTCCGGTAACGGCACCGGGTTCAATGGCTTGGCCGGGATCTACCTTGGCTGCTCTTCCACCGCGAATGTGAAACCGCTGATTCCGTGCACCATTGTCACGACGACAGGAAACAGTATTATCGGGAACGACTCATTCCAGAATGGTAAGTACGGGATTGCCAACGAGCGGCAAAGTTTTTACAACAACTTCGAAGGCAACGTGGCTGAGGATAGTGCCACCAAAGACTTCATCGACGGCAACGCCAACTGCGTTTACAACAACTATCAGAACGATGAATATGCGACCAAGTCCCCGAAATGCATCCAGTAGATCGAGGGACCGAATCAGCAACGACCGAATCGGCAACGACCGGAATCAGCAACGACCGACTCAGCAACGCACCGCTGTTGCGTAGAGACGTGGCTTGCCGCGTCTCCCGGGGCAGACGAACTTTCACACACTTAGGGTGGGACACTTTGCGAGACGGGGTAATCCCCGTCTCGACCACTCAGTTTCGCGCCGGCGAACGGTGCGCCAGCAGCGCCAATGCCGACAAGGCGGCAATCGCCGCTGAAAAATAAAACGGCACCGCGGCGCCATACCACTTCCAAAGCGCTCCCGTAATCACGCTGGCCAGCAGCGTCGTGATGCTCGACACAAAAAAATAAATTCCCAGCGCGCGCCCGCGTACGTCTTTGCCCACGGTTTCCACCACCAATGCCTTGAGCACGGGATTGGTAAGCGCATAAAACAGCCCGTAAAACGCCATTGTCATCCAGATCGCGCGCCGCGACGGGGCCAGCGCAAATACGAAATACACGATGGCGAAGACGCCATATCCGGTTGCCGCAATCGTCGAGCGCGAAAAACGGTCGCTGAATTTTCCCGCCGGCCAGGAAAAAAGCGTAAATGTTATGTTGAACACCAGTCCCAACAGCGGTGCATGCGACGCCGGAATCCCAACATTGCCCGCCCGTAACACGAGGAACATATCGCTCGAGTTGCCCAGCGAAAACAACGTGACCACCGCGAGCACGTAGTAATAGCCAAACGGCAGCCGCGCGCGCAGCCCGGTGACCGGTGACCCGTGACTGCCGTCCGTCGAACTTAGCCCGTGGAGCTGCGAGCTTGGAGCGGGTGACTGAGAGCTGACAGCTGACAGCTGAGAGCGAGACTGGGAACTGGCCACCGGCAACTGGCGACTGACTTCCCGAATTCCCACCCACGCCACCAGAATGCACAACGCGCCCGGGATAGCCGCCGCCGCGAAAACACCGCGCATCCCGAAATGGCCGATGAGTGCCAGCGCCAGCAGCGGGCCGGCGATGGCGCCCGCCGAATCCAGGGCCTGAATCAGCCCGTAGGCCGAGCCGATGGCGGATTGATCGACCGACTCGGCGACCATGACGTCCCGGGCAGTTCCGCGCACGCCTTTGGCGAAGCGGTCGGCGAAGCGAATGCCGAGAATCTGCACCCACGACGAAACCAGCGCCAGCAGCGGCTTGACGGCATTCGCAACGACGTATCCACCGACCACAATCGGCTTGCGGCGGGAGACGTTGTCGGCAAGGTATCCCGAAAAAAGCTTGGCAAACGACGCGACGCTCTCGGCGATGCCTTCGATGATGCCGAGCTGCGCGGGTCCCGCTCCGAGCGATGCGATGAAGGCAGGCAGAACCCAGTACGCCATCTCGCTCGCCGTATCGTTCAGAAAGGATGTGAGGCCGAAGGCGTATACGTTGCGGGGAGTGGGCTGGTCGGGAGGCAAGGTTTCAGGTTCGCTTAACGAGGTTAGCTTAACGCATTTCAGCGTCCCACTCTCGTGCAGATGCGATGCGCCGCAGCAGGTTCGTTTTTATAATTGGCGGCAAAAGATTGCGGCGGATCCGCCGAAGCGAATCCGCCGCCTGACGCGGCAAGCCGCGCCTGCTCCGGGGGAGGTTACTTGCCGGAGAAGCCTTTCACTACGCCCACGCCAGTGCAGAAATCCCATCCGCTGCCCGCGCTGTGCGTGCCGCAACTGCCGGAAGTGATGTCGGTAAAGTCGGAAGCGTTTGTGTAATTTCCGTAAATCTCAGTATTTTCCGCGTTGCTGCTGGCATGGAAAGTTCCGGCATTATTGATCAGGCCGGCCAGCGACGGCGCCGCCACGCTGGTGCCGTAGACCTCGATCCACCCGCCGTAGCAACTCGAGTTATAGACGGCTACGGGAGAGTTGCCGCTCGAGTCGAAGGAAAGATCCGGCGTGCCGCGGTGCGTGCCCACAAGGGAGATGCTGCTCTGGAACGACGGCCGCGCTTCATACTTGCTGTCGCCTCCTCCGCCACTGCTCCACGCAGTTTGCTTGGTGTAGTTGACGCCGCTGCGATTGACCTGCGTGCCTCCAGCGGACACTACGTTTACCGACGAACTGGGGTAGATGACTCCCGGAGAATCACCAGAGGACGCAAAATACACCACACCGGGCCCGGTAAAGTAGTGGTCGGAATTTTTTTCTCCCTTGACCTCACTGCCGCCCCAGCTCATCGATACTTCGCCTTTACCGCCGTGCGAGGCGATGTAGGAATTGGCCGCCGTTACCGCCGCATAAAGGTTGGCGTTTGAATTGGTGGCCGCCTCCATCAAAACGATCTGAGCGTTCGGAGCCATGCATGTGCCCATTCGATATCGAGCGACTCTTCCAACTCCCATCCCGGTTTGCAGCCGTTGGCGGGCTTTTTGCCGTTGGCGTAGATAGTGGTGAAGGTGGGCGCGGGCAGGCCGAACTCGCTCGAGAAGGCCGCCAGATCAGCCGCCGCACCAGGATAGTCGTAGGCGTCCACGATCACGATGACGCCGCTGCCGCCGGTTGGCACTTCCGTTGCAGTCGCGATGGGACAGCCGGTGATGGGAGCCGAAACCAGGTCATAGACGCAGCCCAGAGAGCCCGGCGTTTCGCCTCCCGGATTGGCCTGCGGCCTTACCACGCCTTCGGGAGCATAAATGAGGTAGTTGGTGTGCATCCGCACGCCCACATCTTCCGGGCGTTCGATGCTTGATGGCGGAAGGATGCCAACGCCCCGCCGAACTTGCGCGGAAACCAGGCTGGCAGCGGCCACGAACAAGGCCACGAGGGTCATCTTATTGAGCATTGAAATCTCCTTAGATTCGATAATGCATTTCTTGTTTTGTGGCGCGGCCCGGAGAAACCCCGAGGAAGTGTACCGAAATGTTGTCCCAGTGTACTGCAAGAAAACGAGGAAAGCACAGGCAAGAAAATCATCAGTGCATGGGAGTGGGGCAAGCCCTCGGTTGCCACTCCAGGCTAGCCCAGAGCTAAGAGCCCAGAGCCGCTAAGAGCTGCGTCCAAGAGCCCGAGAGACGTCTAAGGCTAAGCCAACAACCCAGCGCCAAGTCCCCATTTCCGCTAAAATAGAAAAAATGGCCGACCGAACTTTTACACTCGAAGAAGCGCAGACTCTGCTGCCCATCCTGGAGTCGCTGCTGAAGCAGGGAATTCAGGGCAAGCAGCTGATCGAAAGCGTCGACGCCGAATTGCAGGAGACCGCGCACCGCGTCTTCCTGAACGGCGGAACGAGGCTCGATGTGGTGCACCTGGCGCGGCGCAAGGCCGAGCGCGAAAAGGCGATCCGGCGCGTCAAGGATGCGCTCGCGGAAATCGATGCGACCGGCGTCCAGGTCAAGGATCTCGATATCGGCCTGCTCGACTTCCCCTGTAAGGTCGAGGGCGAAACCGTGCTGCTCTGCTGGAAGATGGGCGAGTCCGAGATCACGCACTGGCACGGGACCATGGAAGGCTTTGCGGGACGCAAGCCGATTGACGAGCGCATCGTGAAGGCGGGAAAAGCGGCGCGGCCAGTAAGCTTGGAACCCAGGCTTGACCAAATTGCGACTCCTTGAAGCCTCTACAAACATTTACATTGGAATACTGCAAGTTTCTCCGTCGCACCGCGTTCCTTCCCTGAGCGCGCGGGTTCGTCGGCCCACTGATTCGTTGACCCAAAGGTCCGTCGGCCCAAAGGTACGACTCCAGGAATGCACTAGCGGCGAAGGTTGAAGGCTGGGCGTTCTGATAAAATCAAGCTATCCGAGGCGATCACTTATGTTGAATGGGCGCAAGTTTGCCGGGAAAAGACTGCCGCTGACGGTTGCATTCGCGGTGCTGCTCGTTGCCGCATTTGGCGCTGGTTGCAAAGGATTCTTTCAACCGAACGCTCTGGAGTCGGTCGCGATCCAGCCTCCCACTCCGGAGGTTGAAGTTGGTCAATCGACGTCCTTGCAGGCTTGGGGAACGTATCAGGACAACACCAGAAGCCAGATTACCAGCGGCGTAGCCTGGACAAGCAGCGATCCCACCACAATCGCAGTTGATCCAAACACCGGGGAGATCTCGGCGCCTTCAACTTCTTCCGGAGGCACCGCCACTATAACCGCCGCTGCGCAGGGCCTCAGCGCGACCGCGACCGCGACTTCCTATCTCGGCAACGTAACCACTCCTCAGGTATGTACTGGTACATTCAACACTGGAACCTGTCCCGCCGCCACTTGGAGCCTAACTGCGACAGTTGGTGGAAGCCAAAATTATTACGCGAGGGCTGATTCCAACGGCAAGCCAGTGGACATCACAACGGTGGCAACTTGGACCATTACGGGTCAGACTACGACGGCAGGAGGGATTTCGTGCGCAGCTACTTCAACTCCAGCGGTCTGCACCGTGACGCCTGGCACGCTCCCGACGGGTTCCTACACGATTACGGTGACGTATCCTGGTAACATCACAGCGACAGCGGGCATACAGCTAAATTAATCGCCCCGTAAGGCCACGATCTTCCGTTCCATCTCACGCGCGCCCGCCGCGCTATGATGATCGGTTGCCATGCCCGACATTCACTGCATAGGAATCTGCACCGGCGGGGGAGACGCTCCCGGATTGAACGCCGTCATCCGCGCGGCTGTGAAGGCCGCCATCCTCAAATACAAATGGAAGGTCATCGGCATCCCCGACGGCTTCGATGGGCTGATCTGGCCGGAGCGCGCCTTCGACCTCACGCTGAAACACGTCAGCGGAATCCTGCCGCGTGGCGGCACGATCCTCGGCACCACCAACCGCGGCAATCCGTTTCATTACAAGACAATCGAAGACGGGCACGAGGTGACGCGTGACATCTCCGGCGAAGTAATTGCGAACGCTCGCAAGCTAGGCATCGACGCGATCATGTCGATTGGCGGCGATGGCTCCATGAAGATCGCGCACGAACTTTTCCTCAAGGGAATGCAGGTGGTGGGCGTGCCGAAGACGATCGACAACGATCTTTCGGCGACCGAGGTGACGTTCGGCTTCGACACCGCGCTGCACACGGCAACCGACGCGGTCGACAAAATTCACACCACGGCCGAGTCGCATCACCGGGTGATGGTGGTGGAGGTGATGGGACGCGATGCGGGCTGGATCGCGCTTGAGGCCGGCATTGCAGGCGGAGCCCACATCATCCTGATTCCGGAGATTCCCTTCAGCATTCAGAAGTTGTGCCAGCATCTCGAAATGCGCGAAACGTACGGCAAGCGTTTCACGATCCTGGTCGTAGCCGAAGGCGTGAAGCTGCCGCCCGAGATGCGACAGATGGCGCGCAATATGCCGGTCGGAAATATTGTGGGAGACGCAATTTCGCTGATGGCGCGAAAAGAAGTTCGGGTCAGCGTGCTCGGCTACATTCAACGGGGAGGATCGCCCTCTCCCTATGATCGTATTCTGGCAACACGCTTCGGAGTGGCGGCGGTCGACCTGATCGCCGAAGGCGGATTCGGCAAGATGGTCTGCCTGCAACAGGAATGCATTCGCGCGGTCAGCATTCTGGACGCCGCCGGCAAAATGAAGACGGTCGATCCCAACGGAGAAATCGTCCGCGCAGCGCGGGCGATTGGGATCGGGTTTGGAGACTGAAAAACAGCACCCAGTATCTGGTACCCAGTACCCAGCAAAGCGCCTTCTTTCCCCCATCGACAGATCAGCATGCAGAAGGCAACCCAGTTGTGCGGGTCCGACGTCGCACTAACTGAGAACTGAGAACTGAGAACTGAGAACTGAGAACCGAGAACTGAGAACTGAGAGCTAAGAGCTGACGTTCCCTCGCCGTCAATCCTGCTTCGCTGCCTCTGGCGTTATAGTGAAGTGTTACGCGCTATCCTGTGAAGTTCCTCCCCAAATCCCTGCCCGTGCGGCTCTGACCGTCGTCTGTGCGGCCAGCGTCACCTCGTTCGTTGGCTGCAAGCATAGCGGAGGACGCGTGCTTGAAATTGACTACGTTTCGGGAGTGCAGGTCAACCTGCGCGACCGCGTTGCCGCCGTCTACGAGCGAGCGGGAATCGTGAAAAACGGCGACCGCGTGGAGGTGCTCGATCACGACCGCCGCTTCGTGAAGGTGCGGACTTCGACCGGTCAGATGGGATGGATGGAGCAGCGCTATCTCGTCAGCCAGCAGGTGTTCGATCAACTTCAAAAGCTCACGGCCGACAACCAGAACGATCCCGTGCAGGCCCAGGCAGTAACGCGCAACGATACCAATCTGCACGTCGAACCGGGGCGGGAGACGGAACATCTTTATCAGATTCTGGCCGGCGAAAAGCTGTCGCTGCTGAAGCGAGGCACGGCCGAAAAACCGGGATCGGTGGCGATGCCCGTGCGCACCGCGTCCCCAGAGAAAACAGCGGGCGAGAAGGCAAGCGAGAAGCCGGGTGACAAGGCAAGCGAGAGGAAAGCGGCCACCACCGAAGGACTGCATCCTGCGATCCCGCATCCTGCGATCCCTCATCCCGCAATCGAAGACTGGTGGCTGGTGCGGGACAGCCATGGGCGCGTCGGATGGGTGCTCGGGCGCATGGTCGATCTCGACGTCCCGCTCGACGTGGCGCAATATGCCGAAGGCCAGCGCATCGTGGCATTCTTCGTGTTGAACGAGGTGCAGGATGGAGATAAGAAGGTTCCGCAATATCTGACGGTGCTCACCGAACCGAAGGACGGCCTGCCATTCGACTTCAATCAATTTCGAGTCTTCACCTGGAATGTGAGGCGGCATCGCTATGAGACTGCGTATCGCGAACGCATCGAGGGCATGTTGCCGGTCACAGTCGCGCGGGAAGATTTCGGAAAAGAAGGGTGTTGCCCGTGTTCGTGGTGCGAGTGCTCGATGAAGACGGCAAAGTGAGCGAACGGAAATACAAGCTGAATACGCCGATCGTCCGGCGTGTGTATGCGCCGGGGGAAGAACCAACGCCACGCTACCCGAAGACGACGGAAAACGAAAGCAGGCGGCGGAAGCGCTAAGATGCGCGCTTTTGCGGTCAATAGTTTTGCGAAAATTCCAGCGGACACAAGAATGAAGTCCGCGCGTCCAAAGGAGCGCCGGCAATGAAAGTAAAATTTGCGTTGCTCTGTACGATCCTGTTTTACTCAGCCGCGGCTTGCGCGCAACTAGGCGTCAATTGCGGGGAGCACCACGACATCTTTCGCAATCATGCCGGAATCGTATGGTTCACTTCCGCACAGTTGGAGAAACTCGCGACCAAGAAAGTTCAACCCGTAATGCCGCGAGGCGCGCCCGATTTGCATTACGATGGGTTTGTCACTTTTAAGGTTCTTGTGGATCGCAAAGGCGAGATCGGTTGCATTTGGGATGGCGCCGGCAACTCGCTATTCGTTCGAGCAGCCAATGAGGCGCTACAATATTGGAAGTTCAAGCCCATGCTGATGGATGGGAAGCCGGTCGAATTCGTCGGCCTCGTGAAATTTCGAGTCCATACCAACTAGGCCCGCGCCCACGACACTAGCTATAGAACTCTGCAATCGCTTCCACCACACGGCGAATCTCGTCCTCCGTCAACTCGGGAAACATTGGCAGCGCGAGCACCTCGCGTGCTGCCTGCTCGGCGATTGGCAGGTCTCCCTCCTTCAATCCAAGGTGTCGCGAAAACACTGGCTGCAGGTGCAGCGGCAGCGGGTAATAAATTTCCGATCCAATTTTGCGATCAGCCAGAAACTGCCGCAGCTCGTCGCGTCGCGCAGCGCGGATTACGTACTGATGGAAGACATGCGCCGCCCCAGAACTTCGGGCCAGCGGGCGAACCGGGCTGGAACTCCCAGCCGAACGAGAAGTTAACGTCAAGCCCGCAGCGGCGAAGAGCCGTTCATAAGTGGCGGCGTGCTTCTGGCGGCTGCGGTTCCAGCCTGCGATATGCCCCAGTTTCACGCGGAGCACAGCGGCCTGAATGGCATCCATCCGGCCATTCCAGCCGAATTCATCGTGATAGTAGCGCCGCGGACTGCCATGATTGCGCAGGCGGCGCATATGCGCGGCCATCTCAGGACGCGTAGTAGTAACAATGCCGGCGTCTCCGTAGGCGCTCAGATTTTTTGTGGGATAGAAGCTGAATGCCGCAGTCACGCCGAGCGAGCCAGC